>JAGHZR010000009.1 GCA_017745295.1 Novosphingobium sp. | reverse complement strand
TCGGACAGTTTGCCGACCTCCGAACCCGTTTCAAAGACGACGGCGGTGAAGCCGAGCAGCAGCAGAACGGCGATCGCCAGACCGGCGACCGTCATCAGCTTGCCTGCGATATGCATGCGACTGAACAAGTCTCTCATTTTCCAGCTCCTGGAAGGTAGATCAAAAGGCCGCGGTGATCGAAAAGAGCGCGGCGGCAGTAGCGGCCGGATTGCGGCGCAGATTGGTGTCGATATAGGACAGGCCCAGCGTGATCGGCCCCAGCGCGGCATCCCCGCCAAGCGACCAGTCGTAGTAGCCGCCCGGCTTCGGACTGATCGCCCCCTTGCTGCGGCCGCCATGGGCGCGCAAGGTCAGCGGCGTGCCGGGGATCGGCACGGCGGTATCGCCGGAAAGGTAGAGGTGATCGCCGCCGATCGCGGCCTGGTTCCAGCTGTAGCCCGCGCTCAACGTGGCGCTGAGCGGGCCGAAATCATGGGTCAGCTTCGTGGTCGTTTCGAGATATTCGATCTTCCCCGAGCCTTCCCCGCCGGGATAGCTGTAATAGGCCAGCATGACGTCGAGCGTCGTTCGGGGCGCAACTGCCCCTGCCCAACCGCCGTAGAGATCGACTTCGGTGTGGCCGTAGCGATCACTCGTGTCCAGCGAGGATGCCCAGGTGCCGATATAGACGCCGCTGCTGTGGCCGACATTGATCGTCGCCTGTACGGCAGGGTCCTTGCCGGTCTGCGAAATGCCGCGGAAACGATAGTCGCTGATGATCGTCGCCGCGCCCGAGACCGTGAACTCGGAGGTATCTTCAGCGGCATGGGTGGCAACAGGCAGAAGCAACAACGCCAGGGCAAGCCCGGCGGAAGGGAGGAAGTGCATGAAAGTCCTGTTTTGGGACAAAGGGGGGCAGTGCCATTATAGGACGACCCGCCACCCATCGGCGGGAGCGCGAACCGCGCTCCGCCGATCTCCCCAACAGAAACTTACAAGGCGTTCATATTATTTAGAAAAAAATAAATCGCAGGCTCAGGCCGGATCGAGTTCCGCCGCGCGTTCCTGGCGCTGTCCGCCACCGATCCTTGCTGCGTCGAACGGCGTAGTCTGATAGATCTCGTTGATCCAGTTGCCGAAGAACAAGTGTCCATGGCTGCGCCAGGCGTTGACGGGCGGCTGCGCGGGATCGTCCTCGGGATAGTAGTTCACCGGAACCGGGCCGCCGTCGCGGCGGTATTCGTTGCCGAGCGTATCGGCGTCGTATTCGAGGTGGTTGAACATCAGCACTGCCCGGTCGGCGGGGTCGTGGAGCAGGCAGAGGCCCGCCGCGTCGCTTTCGGCCAGGACCTGGAGACTGCCGCTCTCCGGCAGATCCGCCTTGCGCACCTGGGTCCAGCGCGAGACCGGCACCGCGAAACTGTCGGAAATCCCGCGCAGGAACGGCGAGTTCGGCGCAAGGTTGCGGTGGGGATAGACCCCGAAGGCCTTGGCGGGCAGTTCGTGCTTCGGCACGCCGTGGAAGTGGTGGAGGAAGGCCTGCGCCGCCCAGCAGATCGTCAGGCAGCTATGGACGTGGGTGCGCGTCCAGTCGAAGATGCGGCGCAGTTCAGACCAGTAGCGCACTTCGTCGAAGGCGAGACGCTCGACCGGAGCGCCGGTGATGATGAAACCGTCGAACCGCTCGTGCTCGACATCGCGCCAGGGGCGGTAGAAGGCCTCGAGGTGCTCGGCCGAGGTATTGCGGGCGACGTGATCGCTGATCCGCACCAGGGTCAGTTCGATCTGGAGCGGCGTCGCACCGAGCAGGCGGGCGAGCTGGGTCTCGGTGCTGACCTTGTCGGGCATGAGGTTGAGCAGTCCGATCCGCAGCGGGCGGATATCCTGCCGCACCGCATCGCTTTCGCGCATGACGGCCACGCCTTCGTTCTCCAGGATGGAGCGGGCGGGCAAGTCGTCGGGTATCTTGATCGGCACTTCGCGTCGGTCCTCAATTCCGGGATGACGCTGGTGGCTTGATCCGTTCGATTGCCCGGTCGGCCACATCCTCCTTCACGGAGTGCCACCTTGCCCGGATCGGCAGGTTGGCGTTGGGCGTCGCCCCAACTCTTGATGCTGGAAAGGACCATAGGCGGTTTGGCGCGCTCTGGCAACGCCCTGCCCCCATTTGGCTATCCGGCCCGCCGCACGGGTGACCTGGAGCGCGCGATCGGCCCACCGGTACAATTGACGAATAGGGAAATCGGGCCTAGCCGCCGGGAAGGAATACCAAATATTGCGCCTTCGCGAAATCGACTTCGCAGCCGAGGCCGCGCTATGCTAAGGACATTGGAATGAGTTTGCCGGCCGCTGCCGTCGTGATCCTGATGACGGGCCAGCCGGTTCCCGACGCCCCCGCCTACATGGCGGTGCAGGATGTCGTCGGAACCACGACGGCTGGAATCACCGCGACGACGCCGGATCCGCAGGCCGCTCCGGCACCGCAGACGGACGCTCCCGCCGTTCCGACGCCCTCCGCTCCGGAAGGTAACACGACCACCACGGCACCAAGCGCCGCGACGCCCGAAGCGAACGATCCGGCTGCGGGTCCCGAGTCGGTCATCGTCGTCACGCGCCCGGAACCGGCACCGCCCGGCGACCCGCTGCAACACCTCAACGTCGAATCCTTCAAGGCCGTGCAAGCAGTCGACAAGGCCGTGCTCGAACCCGTGGCCAAGGCCTACAACAAGGGCCTGCCCCGCCCCGTCCGCAAGGGGCTGCGCAACTTCTTCAGCAACCTCGGCGAGCCGGTGGTGTTCGCCGCCTATCTGCTCCAGTTCAAGCCGGGCAAGGCCGCCGAAACCGCGGGCCGCTTCGTCATCAACACTACGCTGGGCGTCGCCGGTTTCGTCGATGTGGCGAAGAAGAAGCCGTTCAACCTGCCCTATCGCCCCAACGGCCTTGCCAATGTGCTGGGCTATTACGGCGTCGGCCCGGGACCCTATTTCTACCTGCCGATCGTCGGCCCGACGACGCTGCGCGATATCATCGGCGACACGGTGGACAAGCTCCTGCTGCCCGCCGCCGTCGGCAAACCCTTCACCAAGCCCGCCGTCGTCCTGCCGATGACGATCATGAACCAGCTTGGCGAACGCGCCGCCTTCGACGAACAGATCAACAAGATCCGGGACGAAGACCGGCCCTATGCCGCCTACCGCGATCTCTATCTCAAGCAACGCGAGGCAGAGATCGAAGCGCTTCACGGGCGCATCGTGCCGGACGTGGTGCCGGTCTACGGCCCCGGCCTGAAGACACCCGGCAAGGCCGACGAGACCAAGGCACCGGAAGGCAACGAAGCGGCGCCCGTAGAGCCGGCTGGCGTAGAGCCGACTGGCGCAGAACCGACTGGCGCAAAACCGACTGGCGCCGTTCCGGCTCCGACCGCGCCGACCGCTGCCGCTACGGCGCAACCCGCGCCCGCCCAAGCAGCGCCTGCCGTAACGACGCCCTGACGGGCGTTTTCCATCCGCTTCAGTTCAGCCCCACCCCGATCGCGGCAAGCAGGACATCGGGATCAATCGGCTTGGTGAGAAAGGCGCTGGCACCGGCCGACATGGCCTGCTCCCTCGCCGCGTCGGTTGGATAGCCGGTCATCACGATCACCGGCTGCGGGCAATTGCGACGCCGCAGTTCCGCCTGCATCGCCAACCCGGTCATGCCCGGCATGTGCAGGTCGGTGACGATCGACGTGACATGCCGCAGCAGGTCGCTGGCCAGCAGGTCCTCCGCGCGGGCGAAACCGATGCTCGTCAGCCCTTCCGAACGAAGCAGACTGTCGAGACTGCCGCGCACCCCGGCATCATCATCCACCACGGCCACGAGCGGCCGCGTCAGCGGGCTATTATATAGGGGGGCGACCAATGCATACTCCAGTTATCTCGGGCGAAACCTTCGGGCAGAGCCGTGGTTCCATGCAACCCTCACTCCAATTGGCAAGCCCGGCAGGCCAATGCCATCATACTCAGGTGTTAAGGGAGAGGCCGGTCCCTGTGGCATTGCCCTGCCATTGCGTCTAGGCAGGGCCTAGCCGTATCCTCGCACCTTCCCGCCGTGGCCCCAGTACCTTACCGAGCGACCGCACCCGATCGATGATCCTTTCAAAGCGCCCCCGTTCCGCACTTCGCGCCTTTCTGCGCAGCGAGGCTTCCGGCGGTATCCTGCTGATGGGCGCGGCGGCGCTGGCGCTGATCGTGGCCAACAGTCCGCTGGCCGAAGGCTATTTTCACGCCCTGCACCTCAGGGTCGGCCCCTCGTGGTTTTCCCTGTCGCTGACGCACTGGATCAACGACGGCCTGATGGCCCTGTTCTTCCTGCTCGTCGGCCTGGAGATCAAACGCGAGTTCGTCGACGGCCACCTGTCGAACTGGCCCGACCGCGCGCTTCCTGCGATCGCCGCCACCTCGGGCATGATTTTCCCGGCGCTGATCTACCTGGCCATCGCCGGCTCGACACCCGGCCTCGCGCGCGGCTGGGCCATTCCCGCCGCCACCGACATCGCCTTCGCGATCGGCGTCATGGCCCTTCTCGGCAAGCGGGTGCCCGCCTCGCTCAAGCTGTTCCTGACGACGGTGGCCATCGTCGACGACATGGGCGCGGTCGCGGTGATCGCGCTGGCCTATACCAGCCAGATCAAAGGCGCCGCCCTGCTCGCCGCCGGGATCATCATGGGCGTGATGTTCGTGCTCAACCGGATCGGCGTGAAGCGGCTCTGGCCCTATCTCGTGCTCGCCGCCGCGCTCTGGCTGGCGGTCCTGCTGTCGGGAATCCATGCCACCATCGCCGGTGTGCTGGCCGCCAGCCTGATCCCGATCCGCGCGACCCCCGGCGCGCCGGACAGCGCGGAATCGCCGCTCCACCGGCTGGAACACGGCCTTCACGGATGGGTCGCCTATGGCGTGGTTCCGCTGTTCGGCTTCGCCAATGCCGGGGTCTCGCTGGCGGGGCTCGGCCCGGAGCAACTGTTCGCTCCGCTGCCGATGGGCGTGGCCGGGGGGCTGTTCCTCGGCAAGCAGATCGGCGTGTTCCTGGCGCTCTGGATCTGCGCGCGCTTCGGCATCGCCCGGCGTCCGAGCGGTGCGACGTGGTTCCAGACTTACGGTATGTGCCTGCTCTGCGGTATCGGCTTCACGATGAGCCTGTTCGTGGGTAGCCTGGCCTTCAGCGATCGGGCACTGATCGACGAGGTCAAGATCGGCGTCCTCGGTGGCTCTATGCTTTCGGCGCTGGCGGGATATGCAGTGCTCCGCCTGACCGCATCGCGAAAAGACGCAAGAGCGGCTGCGCAAGGCTGAGCGATCCGGAGCACTGGCCCGTTGTCCGAGCGATCAGTTCCGGTAGCGGGTGATGCTCTCGTCCCGCACGCCGAGTTGCTCCGCCATGCGCACGAGGTCGGCCAGCGACTGCGCCGCCATCTTGCGCATCACATTGCCGCGATGGATCTTCACGGTGATCTCGGACAAGTCCAGCCGCGCGGCGACCTGCTTGTTCATCAGCCCGGTCACGACCAATGCCATGACCTCGCGTTCGCGCGGAGTCAGCGTCGCGAAGGCGAGCCGCAAGGCGGCATTGTCGGCATGGACCGACCGGCGCGCCCGATCCGCCGCCAGCCCCGTTCGCACGGCAGCCAGCAACTGTTCCTCCTCGAACGGCTTGGGCAGGAAATCGACGGCACCCGCCTTCATCGCGCGAACGGTCATCGGAATATCGCCATGGCCGGTGATCAGGATCACCGGGACCGCGATACCTTCGGCGGCAAGCCGCTCCTGGAAATCGAGTCCGCTTTCGCCCGCAAGGCGAATATCCAGCACGAGACAGCGGGCCTGCTCGGGCCATTCGGCGGCGAGGAAAGCCTCGGTCGTCGCGAACAGGGCCACCTCGAAGCCGCTGGCGCGCAACAGGCTGCCGATGCTGCCGCGCACGTCGGCATCGTCGTCCAACACGCAGACGCAGCCTTCCGGCTCCTCGCCGGTCATGAAATTCGTCTCCGAGGACATCATGCCGGCACCATTGCCACCGGCACCGGCAGGCAGAACCGGAAAGCCGCCCCGCCGCCCGCTACGTTCGCGGCGGTCAAGGTGCCACCGTGCTGTTCGACGATGGAGCGGCAGATCGCCAGCCCCATGCCCATGCCCTCGCCCTTGGTGGTGAAGAACGGCAGGAACAGGTCCTCCGGATCGCCCGCGATCCCGCTGCCCCGGTCGCTGATCTCGATCATCACGTCCTCTCCCGAGCGGCGCGTCGCCCGCAAGTGCAGTTCCCGTTCGTCCGGCGGAATAGCCGCCATGGCCTGCTCGCCGTTCATGAGCAGGTTCATCAGCACCTGTTGCAGTTGCACGCGGTCTCCCAGCAGATCGGGAAAGTCCGGCTCGATCGCGACGTGCAGGTTCACGCCGTGGGTCTGGAGATCGCGCCGCAGCAGGGCCAGGGTTTCCTCCACGAGCGGCGCGAAGGCAATCGCCTCGCGCTTGGGATCGGCCTTGCGCGCCAGTTCGCGGATGCGCGCGATCACGTCCGCCGCGCGGGTGCCGTTGCTGGTGATGTGTTCGAGGCAATCGGCAACTTCCTTCGCCGCCGGAGCATCGCGGTCGAGGCCCTGATCCAGCCCCTTTTCAAGCCACCGTCGCCCCGAGCGCGCATAAGTGATGATCGCCGAGAGCGGCTGGTTCACTTCATGCGCGATGGATGCGGCAAGCTGGCCGAGCGTCGTCACGCGGGACATGTGCGTCAAATCCGCCTGTGACTGCGCCAGCCGGGTCTGCGAGCGGTTCCGCTCGGTAACATCGATGGCCATGACCAGCACGCGCTTCCAACCGCCGTGATCGGGCGGCAGCGAGACCTGAAGCAGCACGTCGACTTCCGTCCCAGTGCGGGTGAAGAACCGCGTTTCTTCCTCGACCGCCTCCTCGCCCCGGAGCAATCCGGCATAGACGCGGGCAAGGGATTCGAAAACCGCAGGCGTGGCGAAATCGCCGATCGTACGGCCCACCAGCTCGCCTCGCTCACGCAGGCCGAACAACCGGGCGGCGGCATGGTTGGCATTGCGGACCCGCGCGGAGCCGAATGCCATCTCTACCATGCGCTCGTCGATCTCGCCCATGTTCTGCAGCAGGCGCCAGGCGCCCGACCAGTCGGATTCCCATATCGGAAAGCCGGCTGCCGCGAAGATCGTCCGGTAGCGTGCATCGGCCCGCTCGCGCTCGGCGCTTTCGGCAAGCTGGCGCAGGATCAGCAAAGTCGTGACGAGCAGGGCGACGAGGCTGACGCCGAGTCGCATGGCCGGCCCGCCCATCGGCGCATCCCAGTGGGACAGGCAGTAACCGGCAAAGACAAGCAGCGCACAATAAGCGGCAGCGGCAAGGACCACGCCGCGCGAATGAGTCCGCCCGGCCAGCACGACCACGGTGGTGTAGAGCACCGCCACCGCACCTTGAAGGGGGCTGAGGACATCCAGTGCGAAGATACCCAGCGCCAGTATCGCCCCCGCCAGGGCATAGAATCTGTTCACCAACACCCCTGCCCCGGCTTCGCCGCGCATTGCCTCCTCGTGCCGGGAACCGATCCCGACACCGGCGAGGCAGACTGCCGCCGAGTTGAGTGGCCCGCAACCACAACCTTCGTTTAGGTAAGCCCCGCGCTCCGGCGCTCAGGCGAGCGGCACGGCCAGCACGATGCGCGTTCCCGGATGCAGGTCTTCCCAGACCAGGGTTGCATCGATCCTTGCCGCAAGGGCTTCCATCAAATGCGTACCGAAGCCGCCGGAGCCGCCTTCACCCTGCGATCGCCCGGTGCCGTCGTCCTCCACGCTCAACCGCAGGGCATGAGGACCGGCCAGCCGCAGTTCGATCCGGACCTCTCCGGGTCTTTGCGCGGGATAAGCATATTTGCAGGCATTGAGGACGCATTCCGAGACAATCAGCCCCATCGCTCCCGCCAGATGCGCGGACACGGAAACGAGATCGGCGCTCACTGTCAGCCTCCGTCCCCCCGCCACGTCGCAGCATCCCGTCTCGATCTGGTTCACCAGAGTGCCCAGGTAGCCGCCTGCGTCGACAAACCCGGTCTGCTGCTGCCGGGTAAGCTGGCGGTGCACTCCCGCGATCGCACCGATCCGGCCCAGCATGCGGTCGAACACCAGACCGGCAGCCGGGTCCGACAGCTCGCGCTTTTCCGCTGCGACCATGGCCATGAGCAATTGCAGGTTGTTGGCGATGCGGTGATCGCTTTCGCGCTCGATTTCCTCGCTGCATACCCGCGAGCCGAAAGACTGGACGGCGCGGCTGCCGGGACCTTCCCGGCTCGACAAGCGTTGGACCATCGACATCGTGCATTCCTTCTGGATCGGCCCTGCCCGGAACCGTCGCTTTCGGCGGACCGGGACAGGCTGCGGGCGGAGCATTTGCAATGCCGCCTTTTCTCTCCGCGCTTCCCGATTTTCCATCATACGCTGGTTTGGTTCTCACAGGCTCGGGTTGGGGGTTCCGGCGATCACGCCCCCCCAAACCAGCGTATGATGGCGGCGACGCGCCGAAGCGATCACATGAAGGAGGACGGACCGGGCCGGGAGGGTTCCGACAGACGGCACCTGGCGCAACGCGCTCACCAGACGAGGCATCATGACAACGATCGAGACGCGCCAATACCAGATGTTCCCGGTGCTTTCGGCACCGGAGCTCGCGCTTGCCCGGCGCTTCGCCAGCGGGCCGCAGCGCCGCTTCGCTCCCGGCGAAAGCGTCTATGCCATCGGCGACCGCGAGGCGCCGACCTGGCTGGTTTTGGAAGGATCGATCGAAGTCGAGCGGCGTGACGGCCTCAGCCGCGAGGCCCGCGTCACCACCCACGGCCCCGGCCAGTTCAGCGGCGAGATCAACCAGCTTGCCGGCCGTCCCTCGATCGCGGGCGGCACCGCAGGAACGGCAGGCTGCACCGCGCTCCCCATCGACGCCGCCCATCTGCGCGCCCTGATGATCGGCGCCGCCGAACTGGGCGAGAAAGTCATGCGCGCGCTGATCCTGCGCCGCGTCGGCCTGATCGAGGAAGGCGGCGCCGGGCCGATCATCATCGGCGTGCCGCAAAGCGCCGATGTCGTGCGGCTTCAGGAATTCCTGCGCCGCAGCGGCTATCCCTCGCTGGTGCTCGACGTGAGCCGCGACGAGGAAGGCAAGGCCCTCGTCGAGCGGCTTGGCGTCGAGCCTGCGCAGTATCCGCTGGTGGTCTGCCCCAGCGGCTCGATCCTGCGGCGGCCGCGCGAAGAAGAACTCGCCGCCTGCCTCGGTCTCACCTCGCATCTCGATCCCGACAGGCTTCATGACGTGGCCATCGTCGGCGCCGGTCCCGCCGGGCTGGCCGCGGCGGTCTATGCGGCCTCGGAAGGGCTGTCGGTCGTCGTGCTGGATGCGCGCAGCATGGGCGGACAGGCGGGCGCTTCGGCGCGGATCGAGAACTACCTCGGCTTTCCCACCGGCATTTCCGGACAGGCACTCGCCGGGCGCGCCTTCAACCAGGCGCTCAAGTTCGGCGCGCGGATCGCCATCCCGGTCACCGTCACCGCGCTCGAACCCGAGGACGATCACTTGCGCATAGACCTCGCCCGCGAAGGCCATGTGAAAGCACGGAGCGTGGTGATCGCCTCCGGCGCGCGCTATCGCCGCCTCGCGATCGAAGGCCTCGAACGCTTCGAGGGCGCGGGCATCTCCTATTGGGTCTCGCCCATCGAGGCACGGCTCTGCGCGGGCGAGGAAGTGGCGCTGGTCGGCGGCGGCAATTCCGCCGGGCAGGCGGTGGTCTATCTCGCCCCGCAAGTGAAGAAGCTCCACCTTATCGTGCGGCGCGGCCTCGAAGAAACGATGTCGCGCTACCTGATCGAGCGTATCGCCGAACTGCCCAATGTCGAAATCCACGTCGGCGCGGAAGTCGTCGCGCTGGAGGGGCACGAGGACGGCACGCTTTCCACCGTCGGCATCCGCAGCCGCGACGGCAAGGTGACGCAGCGTCCGCTGCGCCACATGTTCCTGTTCATCGGCGCCGATCCCAATTCCGACTGGCTTCCGGCCCCGGTCGAGAAGGACCCCAAGGGCTTCGTCGTCACCGGCGGCACGGATCGGCCGCTGGAAACCGCCATGCCCGGTGTCTTCGCCATCGGCGACGTGCGCGCCGGTTCCACCAAGCGGGTCGCCGCCGCCGTCGGCGAAGGCGCCGCCGTCGTCTCGCAAATCCACGCCCTCTTCGCCCGGAAGGACGCACCATGAACTCCTGCCGCCACAGTTCGACGATCAACGAAGTCACGCCCAGCGCGCGCGGCTGCGAGGAATGCCTGAAGATCGGCAGCCCCTGGGTCCACTTGCGCCTGTGCCGAAGCTGCGGCCATGTCGGCTGCTGCGACGACAGCCCGCACCGCCACGCGCGCGCCCATTTCCACCAGACGCACCACCCGATCATCGAGGGCTACGACCCGCCCGAGGGCTGGGGCTGGTGCTATGTCGACGATGTGGAGATCGATCTTCCCGACCAGACCCCGCAGTGGGGACCTATTCCGCGGTTCTTCTAGGAACTTCGGCCGCGAACCGGATCAGTCCGGTTCCACCTTGCCGGGCAGCGCAGGTCATTCCCCTCCCCCGACCCCACCTGCGCTGCCCGGTCCTTCCCGTTGCTGAAATCCACCGAAAGCGGCTCCCCGCTCTTTCCTCCGCACGAAACGATCCCCATGTTCGCGCTCAAGGAGAACACCATGCCGACTTACGAAAAGACCGAAGAGGCCATCGCCCGCCTGACGCCCGAACAGTTCCACGTCACCCAGAACAGCGGCACCGAACGCCCCGGCACCGGCGAATACCTCTACAACAAGAAGCCCGGCATCTACGTCGACATCGTCTCGGGCGAGCCGCTCTTCGCCTCCTCGGACAAGTACGAATCCGGCTGCGGCTGGCCCAGCTTCACCAAGCCGATCGAACCAGCCAACGTGAACGACATCGTCGACCGCAGCCACGGCATGATCCGCACCGAAGTCCGCTCGGCGCACGGTGACAGCCACCTCGGCCATGTCTTCGAGGACGGCCCGCGCGATCGCGGCGGGCTGCGCTATTGCATCAACTCCGCCTCGCTGCGCTTCGTTCCACGCGAGGACATGGAGGCAGAAGGTTACGCCTCCTATCTCGATCAGGTCGAGGACGCCTGACGCTCAATCGCGCGCCTGTCTCGCCGCATCGGTGAGGTAGGCGCGCGGCTTCACGTCGCGCATCGCCAGTGTCGTGTTGAAATGGCGCACGCCGGGAAGGCGGCGCAGGCGATTGCGCAGGAAGTCGTCGAGATCGGGCACACCGCCGGTCATGACGTGGAGCATGTAGTCGAAATCGCCGACGACGGCATGGCAGGTCAGCACTGCCGCTTCCGCCGCGACCGCGCGCTCGAAGGCCTCGTGCCGGTCGAACTCGATCGAGACATGGACGAAAGCGCTCGTGCCGAGACCGATCGCCGCCGGATCGATCACCGCCCGGTAGCCGGTGATGACCCCGGCCTTCTCCATCGCCTGGACCCGCTTCCAGCTCGGCGTCTTGGACAGCCCCGCCGCATCGCCCAGCCCCGCGAAACTGAGCCGCGCATCATGCTCCAGCGCCGCGAGAATGCGCTTGTCGGCGGCGTCAAGTGGCAGGTCTCTGGACATTGAAACGATCGTTCCCTAAAAATTCGTTCCACGCGCCATGTGTTCTCTATGAGGCGCCTATCGACCACCGATTGGGACCAATGTCCCGTATTATCGGTGCTATTGTCCTCCCACACAATCCCCGGGGAGACAACATGGAACGCCGCAAGGTCTACGAACTGCTCGAAGCGCCCGCCGCGCTCGACTACGAGCTCTATCTCAACACCGAAAAGCTGCTGACCTGCCAGAAGCCCTTCGACGACCTCGCCAATGCCGACGAACTCCAGTTCCAGATCGTCCATCAGGTCGAGGAACTCTGGATGAAGCTGATGGCCTACACGGTCGTCGCGGTGGACGAATACTTGCGCGAGAAGCAGGCCTTCCGGGTGGTTACGCTGCTCGGCCGCTGCCATCGCATCATGCGGATGATGACCGACCAGCTCGACCTGCTGGAAACGATGTCGCCCAAGGAGTACCAACAGATCCGCCTGCAACTCGGCAACGGTAGCGGCCAGGAATCACCGGGCTTCCGCGTGCTGCTGCGGATCATTCCCGATCTCTGGGAGACTTTCGATCAGGCCTATGTCACCGGCGCCGGGCGGACCCTGCGCGACATCTACGACCATGGCTATGCCCACGACGAAGCCTATGCCGTGGCCGAGGCGCTGATCGAACTGGACGAGCTTTTCGGCAAGTTCCGCTGGCACCACCTGTTCCTGATCCACCGCTCGATCGGCATGGGTTCGGCCTCGCTCAAGGGGCGTTCGGTCGATCTTCTGCAAGCCGGTGCAAAACATCGCTTTTTCCCGGAACTTTGGGACGTGCGCGTGGAAATGACCGACGAATGGGGGCATGACTATGGCCGCGTTCGCGACAGCATTGCGGAAAAGGCGGAACACTGAATTCATGCATGACCTGTTTCATGTGCCCGAGGGCGGCCCCTACCTTTTGACCCATTCGGTCGGCTGCCTGCCCCGCAAGGCGCGGGAGGTGCTGGAGGGCAGCTATCTCGCGCCATGGCAATCGACCGGCGGTGCGGCCTGGGGGCCGTGGCTGGACGAGATCGAGCGGTTCCGTGCTGCCGTCGCCGCGCTGATCGGCACCGATGCTGCCGAAGTCGCGCCCCAGCAGAGCGTATCCTCCGCGCTGTTCTCGCTGCTGTCGGGGCTGCGTCCGGCGCCGGGCCGAAACCGGGTATTGATGTCCGAGCAGGCCTTCCCGACCGTCGGCTACGTCGCGCAAGGGCTGGAACGGCTAGGCTTCGAAACCCGCTTCATCCCCGCCGCGCAGTCCCCCGGAGACGCGGAAAACTGGGAACGGCACTTCGACGACAGCGTCGCCGCCGTCGTCGCCATGCATGTCCATTCGAATACCGGCGTCACCTCGCCCATTCCCGAAATCGCGGAGATGGCCCACCGCCACGGCGCGCTGTCCATCGTCGATGTCGCCCAGTCGTCGGGCATCTTGCCGGTAGCCCCGCGCGCATGGGGTATCGACGCGGTGATCGGATCGAGCGTGAAATGGCTCTGCGGCGGCCCCGGCGCGGCCTGGCTTTGGCTGCGCGGCAACCTCACCGCGACGCTCGAACCGCTCGATCTCGGCTGGTTCGGGCACGAGAATCCCTACGAGTTCGACATCCGCCATTTCCGCCATGCACCCGATGCCCGCCGCTTCCAGAGTGGCAGTCCCTCGATCGCCCCCTTCGCGCTCGCCCGCGCCGGAATCGAGACCGTCATGCGCATCGGCCAGAGCGAGATCCTGCGCCACAATCGCGCCTGTATCGACGCTTTTGCCGAAGCGGTAGGCCGCCCCGTTGCCATGGACGGTCGCGGCGGCACACTGTGCCTCACTTTCGACGATATCGACGGCCTGCGCACGGCGCTTGCCCCCGGCGGCTTCCATTACGACTTGCGCGGAAACTGCCTGCGCGCTTCGTTCCACGCTTGGAACACGACCGAACAAGCCGCCCTGCTGGGCCGCACCTTTGCCGAAGCGGGCTTGACGTTCCAACCCGCCTCCTGACGACGAAGCCCCGAAAAACCGACCAAAAAGACCTCCCCGTGCGCCGAAATCCCCTCGGCGCACGGCGGAGCGCGTGCGGCAAGCGCAGACAAGGTTTGCGACGAGAAACATATTCTCTACTGTTTCAGTTGAGAATGACTCATATACCTCCCTCGTTCGCCGCTCCGAGAGATTCCGCCATGCCCGTCAATCTGCCCACCAATCTCCTGCGAAGCTTCGTGGCCATCGTTGACACCGGATCGATGCTTCACGCTTCGGAGCGGGTCTTCGTGAGCCAGTCCGCGCTCAGTTTGCAGATCAAGCGACTGGAGGAACTGCTTCAGCAGACCCTGTTCCACCGCGAAGGGCGGCGACTGACCTTGACGCCCTCGGGCGACCTCATGCTCGACTATGCCCGCAAGGTGCTCAACCTGCACGATGAGGCCGTCGCCGCCGTCACCGCCGGGCAGTTCACCGGCCCCGCGCGGATCGGCATGGTGCAGGACTTCGCCGAAATGATGCTTTCGGGCCTGCTCGCGCGCTTCGCCGAATTGCATCCCGAAGCCCAGCTCTATTCGCGCGTCGCCGGGACCGCCGAACTGCTCGGCCAGCTCGAAACCCGCCAGCTCGACATCGTGCTGGGCTTTTCGGCCAACAACGATCCCAACGCCATCGCCAGCACGCCGATGGCCTGGTACGGCAAGTCTGAACTAGCGCAACAGGAGACGATCCAGCTCGCCGTTCTGGAACCGCCCTGCCGCTTTCGCGAAGCCGCGATCCGGGCGCTGGAGGATGCCGGACGGCCATACCGGATCTCGGTGGAAACGCCCAATCTTACGGCCCTGCGCGCCGCCGTCGATGCCGGTCTCGGCCTGACCTGCCGCACTCCGCTGTTCCTGCGCGAGGCTCCGCTGGTGGAGGGTGGGCTTCCCGACCTTCCCAACGTCTCCTGCATCCTCCAGACCGCGCCGGGACTGGAAGGGCCGACCGGACAACTGGCAAAACTGGCCCGCGAACTCGTTGCTTCCCTGCAACCCGAAGTCCCCGCGATGCGCGTACCTGTCGAAATCACGTAGTATACATATCGACAAGCGGACGGGGATCGTCATCATCGGCGGCAGCGGATCGCACCGATTCAGCATGCCATAAACTTCCGGCCGACCGGCAAAGGAGTACCGATGACTTCCCCAACCTCCCGTTTTGCACGCAAGACGCTGCGCGCGCTGGCCCTTGGCGGATTGCTTTCCGCTTCTACTGCAGCACTCGCCGCCCCCGCGCCCAAGTTCGACATCGCGCGTGTCTCGAACGACATCAAGACGCTGGCCAGCGACGAATTCGAAGGACGCGGCCCTGCCACGCCGGCCGAGAAGAAGACCATCGACTACATCGCCGCGCAGATGAAGGCCGCCGGTCTCCAGCCTGCCGGAGAGAAGGGAACCTGGTTCCAGGACGTGCCGCTGCGCATGTCGAACATCGTCGGCACGCCCACCCTGTCCATGAAGATCGGCAGCGCCGCCACTCCGCTGTCGCAGGGCGAGCAGATCGCCGTGCGCGCCGCCGAGACGGGCCAGACTTCGGTCGATTTCAAGGACCTGCCGCTGGTCTTCGTCGGCTACGGCGTGAAGGCCCCGGAACGCGGTTGGGACGACTTCAAGGGCGTGGACCTCAAGGGCAAGATCATGGTCGTCCTCGTCAACGACCCCGATTTCGAGGGCGGTGAGGGCGATTTCGGCGGCAAGCTGATGACCTATTACGGCCGCTGGACCTACAAGTACGAGGAAGCCGCGCGCCAGGGCG
This sequence comes from Novosphingobium sp., assembly GCA_017745295.1. Taxonomy (GTDB): domain Bacteria; phylum Pseudomonadota; class Alphaproteobacteria; order Sphingomonadales; family Sphingomonadaceae; genus Novosphingobium. The sequence continues at coordinate 110,466 of JAGHZR010000009.1, read as the reverse complement.
CCGCGGGCGTGCTGGTCGTCCACGAGAGCGAACCCGCCTCCTACGGCTGGGCGACGGTCAAGAACTCCAACACCAATACGATGTTCGACATCGTCCGCGCCGATCCCAAGGCCGCGCATACGCAGATGGAAGGCTGGATCCAGAAGGACCTTGCCGCCCAGTTGCTCAAGGCCTCCGGCGTCGATTTCGAAGCCGCCAAGGCGGCCGCGCGCAAGAAGGACTTCCAGCCGATCCCGCTCAAGGCAACGATGAGCGCGAATTACGGCGTGAAGTCGGAAATCATCACCTCGCACAACGTGGCGGGCCTCGTGCGCGGTTCGAAGTATCCCGACGAGACGGTGATCTACTCGGCGCACTGGGACCACCTCGGCATCGGCCTGCCCGACGCCAAGGGCGACCGCATCTACAACGGCGCGCTCGACAATGCTTCCGGCACCGCCGCCCTGCTCGAACTCGCCCGCGCCTTTGCCAAGGCGAAGCCCGAGCGCTCGGTGCTGTTCCTGGCGGTGACGGCCGAGGAAAAGGGCCTGCTCGGCTCGGAATTCTATGCCGACAATCCGCTCCGCCCGCTAGCGACCACCGCCGGGGTCATCAACATGGACGGCCCCTTCGCGGCTGAAAAGACCCTGGACTTCAGCATTTCCGGCGCCGCCAAGCTGGACCTGCTGACTTTGCTGACCGAGGAAGGCGGCAAGCTCGGGCGCCATTACACGCCGGACGCAAGGCCGGAAGCGGGCAGCTTCTACCGCTCCGACCACTTCCCGATGGCCAAGCGCGGCGTTCCCGCGATTTCCTACGATGCGGGCAGCGAACTGGTGAACGGCGGCGCGGCGCGCGGCAAGGAACTGGCCGACATCTACACCCGCGACCGCTATCACCAGCCCGCCGACGAGTACGATGCCTCCTGGAACACCAGCAGCTGGACCGGCGACCTGACCCTGCTCTACAACCTTGGCGACCGCATCGCGAACAGCCATATCTGGCCGAACTGGTCGCAGGACAGCGAGTTCCGCGCCACCCGCGACGCATCTGCGGCATTGCGTAAATAAGATCAAGTTCTGGTAATGACCCTGTCCTGAAGCGATGCAATCGTTTCAGGACAGGGCTTTCTACAGGGAACATCGCCAAGATAGGACCGATCCGGTCTTCTTTCCGCTGACGAAAGCCTATCGATTGCGCCGAATTTCTCCTCGAATGCAACAGAATGACTTCGTTGTATATTTGTCTGCACACCGACAAGAATGCAGATGTCACTACTTTCCGCCCGGTCGCGACGGTTACGTTCGGGTTATCACCGCAATGACTTCATTTTCACTTGTCGCACCCGGCCTTCTGCGGCAATTTTTCGGGGCGACGAAAAAGAACCCGTCCCCCCGCCTCCCTGCGGGTCGCACCTTGACTGAAGCATCCTCGATTGAAGGATGACAGCCGGAAAGTACCAGTAAAAATGGCCCGAAGGTCATAAGACCTCCGGGCCAGGAATGGGGCTGCTCTGTTACGAGCCGCCTTCGGGTCGCACTTTGGTTGTAGACTTCGAAATGGTGAGATCGTGTGACCGGGATCACACCCGCCGCGATTTGACTACCCCGGCATTCCATCCCATGCCAGAATTGGCTAGGCTGGCTGCAGTCGCATCATCGACGATGGCCGTTATGGGGACGGCCCGGCGATTGGCGGTCTGTCGAGGTGAACGCTCGGCTCGGGGGCAGAGTCATTGGATTTCGAGGTTCAGATTGAGGCGATAACCGCGATTTTTCGTTGCGATCGGCATTCTGCCGAAGCGCTCGCGCGCGTCCTCATCCCCCAACGCCTTTCCGCAAAGGACGTTCTCGCCCACCAGGGAGAGCCTTCGCATTACTGCTGGCTGGTGATCGACGGCGCCCTGCGAGTCGAGACTTACGGATTGGAAGGACAGCGCCAGCAAGTCGCCCAGTTCGGTCCCGGCGAATTCTTCGGCGCCTACCCGGCCCCGACCGTCCACCGCGCCGAGATCAACGCCTTGCTCGACTGCCAGTTGCTCTGCGCCGAAGCGGGCAAGATTGCCGAACTGGTGGCGGAAAACGTGCAGATCGCCGCCGGCATGGCGCGCCTGCTGGCCCGGCAGCTCGACCGTGCGCTCGACCGCATGGTCACCCGGATGACCTATAGCGCGGCAGGGCGGGTTTATGCCGAACTCATGGCGCTCGCCAACGGGTGCGAGCGCATCGCCCCTCCGCCGCGCGTCACGACGCTGGCCTTGGGCGCCAACACCACCCGCGAAACCGCATCCCGCGCCATCGCCGCGCTTATCCGCCGTGGAATCATCAGCCGTGACGAGGAGCAGTTGACCATTCACGCCCCGCGCATGCTCGCCGAAATGATCTGCTGAAAAAGAAAGGTCAGGAACGCGATCGGGAGGATTGCGGGCAGTAAAGCCCGATCGGAACGTCGCCCAGGGTGGTGACGATCTCTCCCGCCGATTCGAAACGATGATCCGGCGCAATCAGGTCGAGGGCCGCAATCTGCGGCCAGGATGCGCAAATACTTCCCGGCGGAGCCGCTCGGGCCAGCAGGATCGCCAGTTCGCCCGAAAGCTCCAGATCTTCATCCGGCGTCACGGCACGATGATCGAGACCCAGCCGGACGTCCGGTATCGCACGCGAGAGCGAAACCGCATGCTTCAATGCGGCCGCGAGGTCGTCGAAGGCCAGCATGCTCGCCCCTTCCACGGTGATTTCGGCAACGGATCGGCTGCCGGGGATGACCGGAAGGACTTCCGTCGACGCGATGATCGCGCGGTTCAGGGCCGGATTGAGACAGCCGCTGCGTGCAGGCAGAGATTCCGCCAGAACCACTTCCCGAACCGGCAAGCCCCGCGCCCGCCATTCGGCTTCCGGACAGCCTGCCGCATCGGTCGAGCGCGAGACGTGCAGAGCGACCGCACGGGTCGCCAGATTGCGAGCATGCCGCAGGGCAAGACCCATGGCCACCCGCGAACCGTTCAGGATCGCTGCTTTGGAAAGATCGGCATTGGTATCGAGCGCTTCCACCACGTCCGCCTGCTCGATCAGCCGATCGAAGCGTTCGGCCCAGGAGGCACCATAGTCCGCCACCGAAACTTCGCGAAAACGGGTGAGCGGAGTTGGCAGGACGACGTGAAGATGCGCGCCCCGCGCCTGCGCCATTTCCGCCACGAGAATATCGGTCCCGGCAGCCAGGGCCCCGAAGACCGCGCCCGGCCGGATTTCATCCAGCGCTTCGTCGAGCCGCGCCCGCACTTCGGTCTCATCCTGCGGAAGTCCGATGATCCCCGAAAAATAGAGGCTCGGCGGTGGTTGCAGGTGGTCGAAGTAATCCGCCGCATGACCCAGCCCATCCAGTATCCGGCGGAACTGCCGCAGAGTGACGGCGTGGTCCTCCCAGGCTTGCGGCGCGGCCTGCATCGCCCGTTCCAGTGCTGCGCGGCTTCCTTGCCTGTCATCGAGCAGAAGTCGCGCCTCGGCCTCGGTGGCGGCGAGCCAGTAGCGGGTTTCCGCTTCGTGCTCGCCGCTGGAAAGGATGTCGAGAATGCGACGGGCGATACCCCGTGCTTCCTCGGACCGATCGTTCAGGAACGCGATCGTGGCCGCGTTGATGAGCGGATATGTCGCCGGACGATCGCCCGCCGCCTGGAGATAAGCCTTTTGCGCTTCTCCCAGCAGCTGCGCCCGCTCGCGACCTTGCACCTGAAGGCCCCGGTCCTTCAGAATCCTGCCCTTGAGGCTCAAGGCCTCCGGCATCGAGGATGCCGAAAGCCCGGCATCCTCGAACATCCGCCACGCTCGCCAGGTATCCCCCGCACGCGCGATCTGCCGGATTCTGGCAAGAGCAGGAAGAGTCACGCTGGCACCTCCGGACGCGGAGCTTGAAATTCAGGGTTCAGAACTTGTTCGGCGGCGGGTTCTTGATGTCGGGATCGATCGTCAGGCCGATCCACCTCGGTTCGCACCGGGTGCCCTGCAGCAGGTCCACGTTGATGTTGAAACGATGGTTGGTGCCCAGCTTGCCGCCCTGGTTGTAGCGTGCCTGGAAGGTCACCGTCTTGTAACGATCCAGTTCCTTGTCGTAGTTGCTGTACTCAAGTCCGCCGTAATAGGAAGACAGGGCTTCCTTGGTGGTGATCGCATCCCACTCTTTCGAGAAATAGAGCTGATCGCCGACCAGTTCGATTTCGACCTTGGTGTTGCAGGTGACCGGGATGTAATCCACGTCCTCGCCGACGACACCGTAGTTCAGCGAAATCTGCCCGCTATCGACCTCCAGAGTGACCTTGAACGGGATCGCTTCGGCATCGTCCGAAAGCCCCAGCTCGATGGAAGGTGAGAGACCGTATTGCGTATAGTTTAGTGTAGACATGCCTTTACCTCAATTTTCGAAGGGTCGTGCCAGTTTGCTCTGCCACATACGCCAATCGTTGTTTTCCGGATCGGATTCGATGAGCCGGGCGACGTCCTGCCGGGCTTCCTCTCTCATGCGTCGGGCCTGCGCCTTCTCGCCTATACTATAGAGCAATTGCGAGTTCGAATAACGCGCCAGCATCCAATCCTGCTGGTAGGTCACGTTCTTCGGGTCTTCCCTGATGAGCCGCTGGATGATCGCCGCCTGCTGCGCCCGCTCCTGCAGGGCTTCGGCATCGCGGCCCTGCGCACGCAGGGCATCGGCCATCCAGGCATGGCGGTTGGCGATGTCGGCATCGACGCTGCGGTCCTGCGGTGCCAGCCGGGCGACGCGCTCCATCGTGCGCAGCGCATTGCCGCACTCGGCAAGCTGGTCCGGTGGCCCCTTTCGCGTGACGGCGATGGTGCAGATATTGCCCTCCGCATAAGCCAGTTCTCGCCAGTAGGCCTGGTTGCCCGGCACAAGGCGGACCAGATGCTCGGCCAGAGCGCGATAGGCGATGAAGCGCGGCAGCGCCTTGTCATAGCGCCCGGCGATGAAGTCCACGTAACCGAGCCAGAATTCGCTCTGGGCATGGGCGAATATGCGCGAGGCATCGCCGGGATCGGCGGCCAGCAACGTTCCGGTGACGCGGTGCGCCTCGGCGAACTTGGCCACGGCACCAGCATAGTCACCGCGCTTGTGATCGTCCTCGCCCATGGCATGGAGAATGCGGGCGCGGCGTTCCAGCGAGTCCACCGGCAGCCCGTCGAGATCGGACTGGTCCGCATAATAGCCGAGCGCCCGCTCGTTCACGGATCGCAGCACATCGAGACGGCCGACGCCTTCCAGCCTCTGCCTGAGGTCCGTCAACATGAACTCGATCAATCCTTCGGCCTGCCGTCTCTGGTGCTCGGCTTCCATTTGCGCGCGCAGCGCAAAGATCAGCATCAGGGCCATCGATAGAGTAAGCAGGACGGTAAGGAGCGTGATGGCGATCACGCGGCGCAATTGTCGCTGCGCATCGCGCTGGATGATCTGGTCGAGCGCGATGCCGGTCAGCCCGGCGACGATCTTCAGGCGGGCAAGTTTCGGACCGTCGTGATCGGCGCGGAAATCCGCCGCGATCGGCTCATGGGTGACGCCTTGGGCATCGGGGCCGACCAGCGAAGCCGGGAAGCTCTCCTCCGGCTCGCCCTCCAGCAGCGCGGCGATGACCGGGCGGTCGGGATGGAGGCTGCGGAACAGCTCGATCTCGGCATCGACCCAGCGCGAATTCCTTGCAGCCGGAGAACAGAGCACCAGCAGGACATCCGATTGTGAGAGCGCCTGGCGTACTTCCTGATCGAGGCTGGAAGCCGCGGCAAGCTCGGCGCGGTCGCGGAAGATCGGCGTCAACCGACGCGGAACGACGCCCGAGCGGGTGACGGAGCCGACCAGGCGCGCCGGGATACGGTAGGATTCCAGCCAGCGGTGCAGCTTGCCGGCAAAGCGCTCGTCGACATGGCTATAGCTCAGAAACGCGCGGTAGCGGCGCGTCTCCTCGATCCCTGCGATATCCTCTTCCGCCGTCATCGGCGACCAACGACCATCTGCTAACGCCCCTGAACGCACTCTGGCGGTTTTGACAGCGACGCACAGTCCGTCCGTCGCCCCGAATGCCCGCCGCGCGTCATCCCTACCAGATGCGTTATCGAGCGCAACGCCCGAAAAGCGCGGCGAATTTCGGCGCCGGTTGTCGGATTGCGACCATGAACGGTTTGGCCAGAACAGGCCGTGTTTGACTTCATCCGTCTTTCAGGGTGATCTTCCTGCCCAGGAGATGTGATGAGTCGAAACGGCAACAGCGCAGGTTTGCGCCACATCGATGTGGTTATGGACGCGGTGCGCTCGCCGAGCAGCGCCGGGTTTTCCTCAGTCACCGCTTCGTGGTGCCGCTCCCTGCTGCACCACGGCCTCGATCCCGGCACCGGTGCCAAGCGTGCACGCGTCGATTTTTCCACCCTCGGTCATCACCGCGCCGAGCACGAGACGCTCCTTGCCGTCGCCGCCCCCGTACTCGACCAGATGTTCCGCTCAGTCGGACGGTCCGGCTGCGGCGTGATCCTCAGCGATCCGGCCGGGATCGTCCTCGATCGCCGCGTCAGCGACGGCGATGCCCCCGAATTCGACGCCGTCGGCCTGGTCGAGGGTGGACGCTGGAGCGAGGCCGAGGAAGGGACCAACGGCATCGGCACCTGCCTGTTCGAGGATCAGCCGGTCGTCATCCACCGCGACCAGCACTTCGCCAGTCGCAATGTCGGCATCAGTTGCATGGACGCCCCGCTGCACGATCCTTTCGGTCGGCTGGCCGGCGCCCTCGACGTGTCGAGCTACCGACAGGACCATGGACCGGCGATGGCCGAACTTGTCTCGGCCCTCGTGCGCGACGCGGCGCGGCGGATCGAGCGCGACTATTTCTGCCGTCATTTCGCCGGATCGCGCATCGTTTTCCTGGCCGACGATCCGGTCCACGGCACCGCCCTGCTCGCGACCGACCGCGATGATCTCGTCATCGGCGCCAGCCGGGGGGCGCGCACCCGCCTGCGGCTGACCGATGCCCTGCTCGCCCGGCCTCGCCCGCTCGATCAGGTGCTGGGCGCGGCTTCCCCCGGCCCCTCGTTCGAGGACAGCGACCGCAGCGTGCTGCGACAGGCGCTGGCGCAGGCGGGCGGCAATGCCAGCGAGGCGGCACGCATCCTCGGCGTCGGCCGGGCGACGCTCTACCGCCGCATGGCCAAGGCGGGGCTTTCCCGCTAGTTCAGCCGAATGCGAAGAAAACTGTCTCGCGGGTGAGACAACCGGGGGCAAGCAGCCCTCGCACCCGGCTTTCGCAATCCATTCCAGTGCGCAACACTCTTCTCCGACGAGACGCCAGATCAGGCGCCGCAAGAGAGGATAGACTTCCGTGGACGCACCTGTTCAGGACCGGGCCGCACGCAGCCCTTCAGCACTCAAGGCTCCCTTCGCCGCCCGCTACGACAACTTCATCGGCGGCGCCTGGGTCGCCCCGAAAGCCGGGCGCTATTTCGACAACACGTCTCCCATCACCGGCAAAGTTGTCGGCCAGATCGCCCGCTCCGACGCGTCCGACATCGAAGCCGCGCTGGATGCCGCCCATGCCGCCAAGGACGCCTGGGGCAGGACCTCGGTGGCCGAGCGCTCGCGCGCGCTCAATCTCATCGCCGACCGCATGGAGGAGAACCTCGAACGCCTCGCCAGTGCCGAGACCTGGGACAACGGCAAGCCGATCCGCGAGACCCTCGCCGCCGACGTCCCGCTCGCCATCGACCATTTCCGCTATTACGCGGGCGTGATCCGCGGACAGGAAGGCTCGATCAGCGAGATCGACCAGGACACCGTCGCCTATCATTTCCATGAGCCGCTGGGCGTCGTCGCCCAGATCATCCCGTGGAACTTCCCGCTGCTGATGGCCGCCTGGAAGCTCGCCCCGGCGCTCGCGGCAGGCAACTGCGTGGTGCTCAAGCCCGCCGAGCAGACCCCCGCCTCGATCATGGTCTGGGCCGAGATCGTCGGCGACCTGCTGCCGCCGGGCACGCTCAACATCGTCAACGGTTTCGGCCTCGAAGCGGGCAAACCGCTCGCCTCGTCCAGCCGCATCGCCAAGATCGCCTTCACCGGCGAGACGACGACCGGCCGCCTCATCATGCAATATGCCAGCGAGAACCTGATCCCGGTGACGCTGGAACTCGGCGGCAAGTCGCCCAACATCTTCTTCGCGGACGTTGCCGAAAAGGACGACGATTTCTTCGACAAGGCGATCGAGGGCTTCGTGATGTTCGCGCTCAACCAGGGCGAAGTCTGCACCTGCCCCAGCCGCGCTCTGATCCAGGAGAGCATCTACGAACGCTTCATGGAACGCGCCCTCCAGCGCGTCGCCGCGATCGTTCAGGGCAACCCGCTCGATCCGGCGACGATGATCGGCGCGCAGGCCTCCTCCGAGCAGCGCGAGAAAATCCTCTCCTACTTCGACATCGGCCGCCAGGAAGGTGCGGAAGTGCTGATCGGCGGCGAGGCAGCGGAACTGGAGGGCGAACTGGCGGGCGGCTATTACGTCAAGCCGACCGTGTTCAAGGGCCACAACAAGATGCGGATCTTCCAGGAGGAAATCTTCGGCCCGGTCGTCTCCGTCACCACCTTCAAGGACGCCGACGAGGCGCTCGCGATCGCAAACGACACTCTCTACGGCCTCGGCGCCGGCGTGTGGAGCCGCGATGCCAATACCTGCTATCGCTTCGGCCGCGAGATCAAGGCCGGGCGCGTCTGGACCAACTGCTATCACGCCTATCCGGCCCATGCGGCCTTCGGCGGCTACAAGCAGTCCGGCATCGGCCGCGAGACCCACAAGATGATGCTCGATCACTACCAGCAGACCAAGAACATGCTGGTGAGCTACAGTCCCAAGAAGCTCGGATTTTTCTGAGCTTCGTTCCCCGGCGCGCCCCGCTCCGCTCTCTCCCGTAAGCGGGGCGCGCCCTCCTCATCCCGACCACCTGACCATCTCTGAGAGGAATGTTGCAATGGCCAAGACCATGAAGGCTGCCGTCGTGCGTGAATTCGGCAAGCCGCTGACCATCGACGAAGTGCCGGTTCCCGAAGTCGGCCCCGGCCAGATCCAGGTGGCGATCCAGGCCTCGGGCGTCTGCCACACCGACCTCCACGCCGCCGAGGGCGACTGGCCGGTCAAGCCCAACCCGCCGTTCATTCCCGGCCATGAGGGCGTTGGCTTCGTCAGCCAGGTCGGCGCGGGCGTCACCCATGTCAAGGAAGGCGATCGGGTGGGCGTGCCCTGGCTCTACAGCGCCTGCGGCCACTGCGTCCATTGCCTCGGCGGCTGGGAAACGCTCTGCGAGACGCAGGAGAACACCGGCTATTCGGTCAACGGCGGCTTTGCCGATTATGTGATCGCCGATCCCAACTACGTGGGTCATCTTCCCGGCAATATCAGCTTCACCGAGATCGCGCCGGTGCTCTGCGCGGGCGTCACGGTCTACAAGGGCCTGAAGATGACCGACACCAAGCCCGGGGACTACGTGGCGATCAGCGGCATCGGCGGGCTAGGCCACATGGCGGTGCAATATGCGGTCGCCATGGGGCTGAACGTCGCGGCCATCGACATCGATGATGCCAAGCTCGACCTCGCCCGCAGGCTGGGCGCGACGATCACGGTGAATGCCCGCAACGAGGACCCGGCGACGATCATCAAGCGCGAGACCGGCGGCGGCGTCAACGGCGCACTGGTAACGGCAGTGAGCGAGAAGGCCTTCGCGCAGGCGGTGGGCGTGGTCGCGCGCGGCGGCACGGTGGCGCTCAATGGCTTGCCGCCGGGCGATTTCCCGCTCAACATCTTCGGCATGGTGCTGAACGGCATCACCGTGCGCGGCTCGATCGTCGGCACCCGGCTCGACTTGCAGGAGTCGATCGATTTCGCCGCGCAGGGCAAGGTCAAGGCCACCGTCGAGACCGCGAGGATCGAGGACATCAACACGATCTTCGAGCGCATGCACAAGGGCCAGATCGAGGGCCGCATCGTCCTCGACATGGCCAGTTGACCGAGGAGTTCGCCGGGGTGACGAATGAGGTAGAACGGGTCGCCGCCACCCCGGCGGCACTTGCCCTGATCGCGGAGCTGACCGCCGAATACGGCCCGGTGCTGTTCCACCAGTCCGGCGGCTGCTGCGACGGCTCCTCGCCGATGTGCTATCCGCAGGGCGAATTTCGCATCGGCGAGGGCGACATCCTGCTCGGCGAAGTGGGCGGCGCGCCGGTTTATATCGGCCGAGCGCAGGGCGAGGCTTGGGCGCATACCCAGTTGATCCTCGACGTCGTGTCCGGCCGGGGCGGCATGTTCAGCCTCGACAACGGCCGCGAGCAGCGGTTCCTGACGCGCGGCCGCGTCTTCAGCGAAGACGAGTTGCGGTTTTTAGCGGATGGATCGGGTTTGCCCTGAAGCGCCGCCAAGCTTCATTCCGCCTCAGGTTCCGAACGCTCACCAAGTCATCCTAAACACGCAACGTCATCCTGAACTCGTTTCAGGATCCATCATGCCGCCTGCCCCGCCGTCCGATCGGCAATCCCCCATCGCCGTGCCCTTCCCGCTAACGCAGGAGGAGGCCCCGCAATGGATCCTGAAACGAGTTCAGGATGACGAGTGCGGTAAACGGAAGGTACGCGTTTCCAACCTATCAAAACCTCAGCGGGCACCCGCCGCCCCGATCGTGAACGAATAAGTCAGCGGCTTGAGCGCAATGCGATAGGGCATATGCGCCCGGCCATCGAGGTTCCAGCCGGTATCGCCGCCCACACCCGCCTGCGCCGCATCGATCAGCAGCGTGCCGTTGCCGTGCGGACGAATGTCCGAGCTATGCGCCTGCGACGGCGGCTTGGTCGCCAGATCGGCATAAGGAAACGCCAGCGCGTTGACCGAGAGCGGCTGGGCACCCGTGACGCGCAATCCCGTTTTGGGGCCCGTCTTCCCACCGGTCAGTTCGATCCAGCGCACGTCGGTCTTGTTGCCGGATTCCTGCGGCCGGGCATAGTCGTGGAACTGGTCCGCCAGCGCGCCCTGCCACTGGGCGATCAGGCCGCCCGTCTTGCGGTCAGCATACGTCTCCTGCGGCCCGCGCCCGAACCAGCGGACCTGATCGAGCATGCCCGGCGTCTCGAAGGCCAGACCCACGCGCAGCGGATCGGGCAGCGTATCGCGCAGCGGTTCGAAGTGGACGGTGACGCCCACGCTGCCGTCCGCCGCCATCGTCCAGCGCGTCGCGGTCTTCACCGAGCCGACGCCCATGTCGTGGTGAACGACGATGGCGTTGCCGTCGCGCTCGATCGCCTCGACCCTGCGGTGCTCGGAGAAATACTGCCACATGGCATGGCTCTTGGGCACGCCCGAGCCGAGGTCGTTGTCGGTGGGCGAGCGCCAGAAGTTCGGCGCACCGCCGGTCAGCAGCAGCTTGCCGCCGCGTTCGTAGCGGGTGACGAGGCCGGTGGCCTTTTCGATCTCCAGCACCGCATCGCCCGTGGCGAAGCGCAAGGACGATCCGGTCTCGCTCGGGGCGACGGCACCGGCAGCGACCGGGACCACAGCAGGCGCGGAAAGTGCGAACTGCTCCCAGCCGACGACATGCCCGGCAGGCTGGGTCGGCACCGCGCCGGCCTTGGCGCGGGCGCGCAGCACGAGGATGCGCTCGGCAGCCGGATCCTTGGCCGCCGGAACCGGCACGGTGAGCGCCGCCGATGCTCCCGCGGCCACCTCGAGCACCGTCAGCGCGCCATGGGCCACATCCTTGCCGTTCTCCATCACCGTCCAGTCGAGCGTGAAGCGCGAGAGGTCGATATGGTCGTGGCGGTTAAGGACGCGGTAGCCGCCCCCGTCATGCGTGAAGGCGATCGGCGCCTGGACTTTGGCGAGTTCGTAATATTCGGGATCGGGCGTGCGGTCGGACTGGATCACGCCGTCGCCCACCGGGCTGTCGTCGCCATGGACGCCGGGTGCCTTGGGATCGGGATCGTAGTCCAGACCCTGCCCCCAGTAGGTTCGTCCGTCCTTGTCCTTCAGTTCCATGGTCTGGTCCACCCAGTCCCAGATGAAGCCGCCCTGCAGCTTGGGATAGGCGCGCATGGCATCCCAGTAGCCCTGAAGATCGCCCAGACTGTTGCCCATCGCGTGCGCATATTCGCAAAGGATCAGCGGCTGGGTGAAATTCGGGTCCTTGGCATAGTCGATCATCTTCGGCACGTCGTCATACATCGGCGCGAAGATATCGACGTAGCTGTTGGTCGGATGGCGCCAGTTGCTCATGCTCCAGCCGAGGAAATTGATGAGCCGCGTAGGATCGTTCTCTCGCACCCACTTGCCAGCCGCCTCGAAATTGGCGCCGATGCCGGTCTCGTTGCCCAGTGACCAGAAGATGATCGAGGGGTGGTTGCGGTCGCGCCGGACCATGCGCTCGACGCGGTCGAGATGCGCCGCTTTCCACTTGGGATCGTTGCCAAGGAGGTGTTTGGGATCGTTGCCGTGTTCCTGCGAGAGGCTGAGATAGCCGTGGCTCTCGATATTGGCCTCGTCCATGACGTAAAGACCGTATTCGTCGGCAAGGTCGTAGAAGCGAGGGTCGTTCGGGTAGTGCGAAGTGCGCACGGCATTGACGTTGGCCGCCTTCATCAGCTCGATATCGCGGCGCATCGTCGCTTCGGACATGACGTGGAAGGTCTTGGGATCGTGTTCGTGGCGGTTGACGCCGCGGATCATGATGCGCTTGCCGTTCACGCGCACTTCGCCGCCCGCGATCTCCACCGTGCGGAAGCCGATGCGGCGGCTGGTCGCCTCGACCAGCTTGCCCTTGTCGTCCAACAGCTCGACCAGCAGCGTGTAAAGCTGCGGGTCTTCGGCGGACCATGTGCGCACGGTAGGAATGGAAGCCGTCAGCGACACTGCGCTGCCTTGCGCAGCCCCCTCACGCGTCAGCACTTCGCGTTTGCCGTCAAGCACGGTCGCCCGCACACGCATGGCGGCGGGCCGGCCGCCGAGGTCGACCTTCAGGCCGAGCTTGCCGTCGCGGTAGTCGTTCTCCAACCCGGCATCGACGGTGAGGTCGCGGATATGCGTGGCGGGTGCGGCGTAGAGCGTCACGCTGCGCTCGATGCCGTTGACGCGCCAGAAGTCTTGATCTTCCAGATAGCTGCCGTCGGCAAAGCGGTAGAGTTCGATGGCGACGGTGTTCGTGCCCGCATGGGCATAGCGCGTCACGTCGAACTCGGCGGGCAGCTTGGAGTCCTCGGAGTAACCCACGCGCTGGCCGTTGACCCAGATGTAATAGGCCGCGCCCGCCGCGCCGACCGTCAGCAGCAACCTGCGGCCCGACCAACTGGCCGGAACCGTAAATTCGCGGCGGTAGGAGCCGACTTCGTTGAGGCTATGGTCGATCCACGGCTGGTTGCGCGGGAACGGATAGCCGCTGCCCACGAAGACCGGGCGCCCATGCCCTTCGGCCTGAAGGATGCCGGGCACTCTCATCGTGCCCCAGCCGCGCACGTCGAAGTCCGACTTGAAGAAGTCCGCCGGGCGGCTTTCCGGCGTGGGCGAGAGGTGGAATTTCCACTCGCCGTCCAGCGAGCGGTGGTAGCGCGATTTCGCCACGTCGCGGGACAATGCACCGGCGCGGGTCTCGAAGCCGTCGAAGGTCGTGTGCATCGGCTCGGCGCCCTGACGCAGCACTTCCGGCTGCTCCCATTCGGCCAGAGCATTTTCGGACTGCGCATTCTCAGCCCGCGCGGGCGCCGCCAGAAGAACACCGGCCACGAGAGCGCCGATCGCGCAGCTACCCAGAACATGTCGCACTTGTCTCAGCCCCTTGATGATGGGCCTTGGCGCCACATCCGTTTCATATATCGTATACTTAATGCTCGAGATTGCAACGGTCTTCCCCGGCGATGTAACCCTTCGCTATCGCTCCCCCGGACTCAATCAGGGGAGGCTCAGGAGAAACCCGTGTTCCGCAAACTGTTCGTCGATCATCCTCGCGGGACTGGGGGCGATCGTTCACGGCTTCATTCCCGGCCTGATGACCCGCACCGGCAGCAACATGATCCGCAAGCTCCATGGCGAGATGACGAACCGCAAGTCGCGCGTTCCCGCACCGGCAAAACCATCGCCACAGCCGCACGTCGACTGGCAGCTCGAATACGAAATCTGAACGTCACTGCGCAGTTTTTGCAACTGCAAATCCCGCCCCAACCGCCATTTCCGCGGGGTCGGCAGGTTTCTTTTTTGCACCAATGCGCCTACATCCCCCTTCAGTCGGCACGCCCGCATGACAGATGGACGGCCTTTTGACGGAGGGGATTTTACCCGTCCGCGCATTCGAAAGTTGCCCATGTCCTCCCCCCTCCCCACCACGCAGGCCCCATGTTGAGGCCGCGTCGTCGCGGCATGGCTTCGGTCAATGCGGAAGTTCGTGACGGCATCGTGCCCGCCGCCGGTTCGCTCGCCAAGACGCGCGACGAAGGACCTGCGACATCGGGCGCCAACTACCGGCTGGTGGCGCTGATCATCGCCTCCGCCCTCTTCATGGAATTCGTGGACGCGACGGTGCTCGCCACCGCCTTGCCGACGATGGCGCGCGATTTCGGCGTCCGCCCGCAGGAGATGAGCGTCGCGCTGACGTCCTACCTTCTGGCGCTGGCGATCTTCATTCCCGCCTCCGGCATGATCGCCGACCGCTTCGGATCGCGCACCGTGTTCCGCACCGCCATCCTGCTGTTCGTGCTCGGCAGCCTGGCCTGCGGGCAGGCGCTTTCGCTGGAGATGATGGTCGCCTCGCGCTTCCTCCAGGGCATGGGCGGCGCGATGATGATCCCGGTGGGGCGTCTGGTGCTGCTGCGCTCGGTCGCCAAGCAGGACATGGTCAATGCCATGTCCTGGCTGCTGGTGCCCGCCCTGATCGGCCCGATCATCGGCCCGCCGCTCGGCGGACTGATCGTGACTTATCTCGACTGGCGCTGGATCTTCTACATCAACCTGCCGATGGGCGTGCTGGGCTTCTATCTGGTCGGCCGCTTCATCGCCAATATCCGCGAGGACGACCCCGGCCGCTTCGATACGCCCGGCTTCGTGCTGAGCGGGTTATCGCTCGGCTGCCTGCTGTTCGGTTTCGAGATGGTGAGCCGCCCCGGCGAGGGCCTGACCGCCTCGGCGCTGATCGCGATCGGCCTCGTGACCGGCCTGTTCTACGTGCTCCACGCCCGCAGGCGCGAGAACAAGGGCGAGAGCGCGATCCTCGACCTCTCGCTGATGCGCGACAATACCTTCCGCCTTTCGGTCATCGCCGGTTCGATCACGCGCATTACCCAGGGCGCGCAGCCATTCCTGCTGCCGCTGATGATGCAGGTGGGCTTCGGCTTCTCCGCCGCGCGCAGCGGCACGATCACCGTGGCGACGGCAGTCGGCTCGCTCGCCATGAAGAGCTTCGCCCCGCGCGTGCTTCGCCGCTTCGGCTTCCGCCGCGCGCTCGTGTGGAACGGCGTGATCGCCACGGCGGGCTATGCGATTTGCGGGCTGTTCAGCCCGAGCTGGCCGGTCTGGACGATGTTCTGCGTGCTGGCGCTGTCCGGCTTCTTCATGTCGTTCCAGTTCACCGCTTACAACACCATCGCCTATGACGGCATCGACAAGAAGCAGATGAGCCGCGCCACGGCGTTCTATTCGACGTTCCAGCAACTCATGCTCTCGCTGGGCATTTGCGTGGCGGCGATGGCGCTCCATCTGGCGATGATGGCGGGCGGCCACCAAGCGCCGACGCTCACCGATTTCTCGATCGCCTTCTGGGTGGTGACGGCGATCTCGCTGACCGCCACGCTGTGGAACTTGCGCTTCGCACCCGATGCCGGATCGGAAATCAGCGGCCACGCCCCTGCCGAGGACGACGAACCGCGCAAGGAAGCCGCCTGAATTGACGGAGATCATGGCGCCCGCCGAAACGCGCTGACAGGATTGCGCCACGATGATGGAACGACCGACAATGACGCATGACGTTGCGATAGTGGGCGCAGGGCCGGCAGGGCTTGCCTTTGCCGCCTCGCTGACCGGATCGCGACTGCGCGTGGCAGTGATCGAGCGCCAGCCCGCCGCCGTGCTCGCCGCTCCACCGGTAGACGGACGCGAGATCGCGCTTACCCTCCGCTCGGTGCGCGCACTTCAGGCCCTCGGCGCGTGGGACCGCATTCCCGCAGAAGGCACCGCGCCCTTGCGCGAAGCCCGCGTGCTGAACGGCGGCTCGCCTTTCGCGCTGGCTTTCGGCACCGCCGCAAGCGGCGAGGAGCAACTTGGACACCTCGTATCCAACCACCTGATCCGCCGTGCGCTTTTTGAACTCGTGGACGCGCTGCCGGGTATCGAGATCCTTGCGGGCCGTTCCATCTCCAGCTTCCGTAACGACAGCGGGGGCGTAACTATGGCGCTGGACGATGGAACCCGCCTCGAATCCCGCCTGCTGGTCGGCGCGGACTCGCGCTTCTCGTGGGTTCGCGAACAACTCGGCATCGGCGCGGAAGTGAACCGGCTCGGCCGCTCCATGCTCGTCTGCCGTGTCGAGCACGACGGCGACCACGAGGGCATCGCAACCGAGTGGTTCGACCATGGCCAGACGATCGCGATGCTGCCGCTGAACGGCCGCCGCTCTTCCGCCGTCCTGACCCTGACGAGCGAGGACATCGCCCGGCTCGCCGCCCTCGAAGCAGAGGCGCTGGGTGCGGAACTGACCCGCCGCTACGAGTGCCGGTTGGGCCGGATGAACATCGTGGGCAAGGCACATGTCTACCCGCTGGCGACGACTTACGCCCGTCACTTTGCGGCACCACGCGCGGCGCTGATCGGCGATGCGGCGGTGGGCATGCATCCCGTGACCGCGCATGGCTTCAATCTCGGGCTGGCGAGCGCCCGGCTGCTGGGCAAGCTGGTCTCGGATGCGGCGCGGCAAGGCGGCGACATCGGCGCGTCTCTGCTGCTACGCCGCTACGAGGCGACCCACCGCATGGCGAGCCGCCCGATCTACACGGCCACGAACCTGATCGTCGGCCTCTACACCGCCGAGCATCCGGCGGCGCGGGCAGCCCGCCATGCCGGGCTGCGGGCAGCGGCAAGGCTGCCTTTCGTCTCGCGAAGCGTCAGCCGGATGCTGATGCAACCGTAGGCGCCATTGCTGGCCACAACTCTGCCGCCTTTACTCGTCATCCTGAACTTGTTTCAGGATCCATTTCTGGCCATCAACGGCAGCCCGTTCGGCGAGATGGATCCTGAAACAAGTTCAGGATGACGTTGGTTTTTACGCTATTTTGTGTTCAAAATCAGGGTAAGTTTCCTTGCAGACCTCACCCGTACTGCTGCTCCACCAGCGCATGAACGCGGCGGAAGGCGGCATTGGCGCCGTCGATCACGCGCAGCTCTTCCGCCTCGTCCAGCGCGACCTGATCGAGCGCGCCGGTGAACGAGCGCCAGTGCTGCGCGCGGCCATCCGGATGCCCGGCGAGATGGCGCGCGCCGTGGTTCTCGTCGAGACCCAGCGCCCGGGCCATCTTGAACAGGAACGCCGCGCCGAGGTTGGAGCCTTCCGCAACATAGAGCCAGCCGAGCGCGGTCGGCACGTCGATCTCTCCGGCAGCGAAACGGGGCGCATCGGCAGGTTCGGAAAGTGGCAGCGAAAGGTCGGCCATGTCCTGCCCGATCTGCTCGAACCGCCGACGCCCGGCGAGGTCCGGCACCAGCTCGGCCAGCGCCGCGTCGTCATAGAGCGCATCGATATCGCGGTGAAACGCATGCTGCACCGCCAGGAAACGGCCGTAGTTCGGCACCGCCGCGAAAGGCTCGCCCGCCATGATGCGCTTGTCGAGCCGGTCGTGGGTTTCCGTGGTGGCGGCCTTGAGACGCTTCGCGCGGCCGGTCTCCGCCGGAGCCTGAAGTGTCGTATCCATCACTATTCCTTCTTCAATTGCATCACAGGAAGCCGGGGCAGCCAATGCCGCCGCCCCGGCCCCATGCGTCAGAACGCCAGTATCATCGACACCTTGTAGGTCCGTCCCGGCTGGCTGTAATAGCGCTGCGAGACGGTGGCGCTGTCGGAAATGTCGAGCGCGTTGTAATAGGTCTTGTCGAGCAGGTTGTATACGCCGCCCTGAAGGCGCAGGCCGTCGAACAGGCCCGGTTTGACCCATGCCGTGAAATCGACGATGCCGTAGCCCGGGGTTTGGTTGATCGTCGAGGTCGGGTTCTCGACCTTGTTGCGCTTCGCCGCGACGGTGGCGGAAAGGTCCGCCCCGAAGCGCTCCTGGCTATAGCCGAACCCGGCGATGCCGCGCAGCGGCGGGATCGAGTTCAGGTAGACGTCCTCGTCGGTGTCCTTGCCGTGCGAATAGGCGATCGAACCCCAGACCCGCCAGTTGTCGGTCAGCGCCCACTGCGCGCTCGCCTCGATGCCGTAGATGCGGACATGGGCGCGGTTGACGTACTGGAACACACCGAAGGGATAGCTGCCGCTGAGGCCTGCCTCGGATGCGGTCGTGGTGATCGTGTCGATGAAGTTGCGATAGTAGTTGTCGTAGAAGCTGACCTTGGCGCCGCGCTTGGCGTCGCCGAACTTCAGGCCCAGTTCGTAGCCCTTGCTCGTCTCGGGCTTGAGGTCAGGATTGCCGATGCTGACATAGCTGCCGGTGCCGCCATACGTCAGGTAGAGTTCGGTCGCCGAGGGCGCGCGGAAGGCCTGGGCATACTGCGCATAGGCCGTGAGGTTCGGCAGGATATCGTACTCGGCCATGATCTTGGGCGAGAACTGGGAATCGCTCGACCGCGCAGACAGGCCCTCATAGGCCGCATTAACGGTATACGTCGCGGTTTCCTGCGGTTTGCGGCGATACCAGTCGAAGCGCAGGCCCGGCGTCAGGTGGAAGTTGCCGAAGGTCATGCGGTCCTGAAGGAACAGGCCGAGGTCCACGCCGTCGACATCGGGCATGTCGGACTGGTTCACGTGAAGGAACGAGCAGGCCCGCGTCGCCGGGGTGCAATTGTCGACACCCCCTGCATATTGCGTGGTCTTGGTGGCGTAGACTTCGCCGCCCAGGCTGATCGCGTGGCTCACCGCGCCCGTCGTCACCCGCCCGACGATCGAGCCGTTGGCGCCCCAGGATTCGTCCTGGAGATCGCTGTCACGGTCGTACTGGCCGATCGGGGCTGTGGTGCGCATCGCCCGCGTGTAGGTGCGCAAGTTGAGGCGCTGCCAGTAGCCGACCAGATGGGCTTCCTGCACGAAGCCGTCGCCTTCTGCCTGATAGTCGTACGTTCCCGCCACCCGCTTGCGCTTGTTCTGCTCCAGCGTCGCGTAGGAAGAATAGGTGGCGTTGACGCTGGTGAGCGTGTCCTCGTCATAGCTGCGCTTGAAGGTCTCCCCGGTCAGGCCGATGCGGTGGCCGCCGCCAAGGTACTGGTGGACTTTGACCAGCAGGTTTTCCTGATCGTAGGAGGCCGGATTCTTCGCGGTCCGCATCGTGCCGGTGCCGTAAGTCTTGCCCTGGTTCTCGGTCTCTTGCCCGTTCTGATAGCCGCCCTGGATCAGCACCAGCGTATCGCCGGTGCGGAAGGCCGCTGCCTGGTTCAGATAGACGCTGTCGCTGGCGCTGTCATAGGTCGCCTTGCCGAGCGCGCCCTGCTTCCTGCCGTCGGTCAGCAGGTCTTCGGGATCGAGCGTGCGCACCGCGAAGACGCCGCCCAGCGCGCCCTGCCCGAAGTAGCTGGAATCGCCGCTCTTCACCACGTCGATGGCGCTCAGCGAGTTGAAGTCGAAAGCGGCGACACCGCCCTGCACGCCGCGCGCGCCGTCGTTCATCCAGGGCAGGCGGATGCCATCCACGGTCGTCAGCACGCGGTTGGAATCGAGACCGCGGATATTGATGCTCTGGTTGTTGCTGCTGAAGTTCACCCCGGCGTCCACGCGGCGGGCATATTCGGCGATGTTGTCGACCATGCGCTCGCGCAGGGTCTCGCCCGAAGTCGTCGTGGTGAGCACGGCGGGCTTGCCTGCGGCATTGCGGTCGACGCCCTGCTGCTGCTCGCCGAGCGCGATATCCTCGACCTTTACCGAGCCGAGCTTGACCGCCGCGTCACCGGATGCGGCCCCGTCGTCTGCCGCATGGGCCTGCACGCCGGCGCAGAAGATCGCTGCCGTGCCGAGAGCGGATGAGTGTCGCAACATTCGGGAAAACGCACGCCGAGTGGGGAAAGTCATGAAAGAATCGCCTTGATGCTAATGATTCGCATAAGCGCTATCTGCACAGTGTCCCACCCGGATTTCAACCTGCCTCGAAAATTTCCTTTGAAGATGGGATTTTCGTCCGCCCGAAGCCGTCGCGCCCGTCGCCGAGGCGGTGCCTCAACGCCTCCGCGATATCGCCTCCCCGCCGATTTCGTCGCCGGCCCGTTCATGGAAAATGGGGCCAACCGGCGAACAAGCCGGATTGGTAGGGCAAGGGGAGGAAACGCAATGCGCAAATCGATGAAAGGCCTGATTTCGGCAGGCGCCGGAGCGGGAGCGCTGGCATCGGCCCTGCTCGGTGGTCAAGCCGCCGCGCAGGAAGGGAATTCGCCAATCTCCTCAGTACCTGCCGAGACGGGCGAAATCATCGTCACCGCCCAGCGCCGCGCCGAACGCTCGCTCGACGTGCCGATCACGGTCACTACCCTGAGCGAGGATACCCTGACCGATGCCGGTGTGCGCCAGCTTTCGGACATGTCGAAAGTCGTGCCCGCGCTGCGCTTCGACAAGTCGGGCGTCTATACCCAGCCGACGATCCGCGGTGTCGGCACCGCGATCGCCACCTCCGGCGGCGGCCCCAATGTCGCCACTTACGTCGACGGCTTCTTCCTGCCGAGCGCGGCGGCCACCGATTTCCAGCTTCTGAAAGTCCGGAACATCCAGGTGCTCAAAGGCCCGCAGGGGACCTTGTTCGGCCGCAACACCACGGGCGGCGCGATCCTGGTCTCGACGGCGGAACCCAGCGAAGACCCATCCGGCGAACTGCGGATTTCCTATGGCCGCTTCGATACCGTCGAAGTCCAGTCCTACGCGACCTCGCGCCTGACTGAGGGCATGGCCTTCGATATCGAGGGCCTCTACCGCCGGAGCGACAACTTCCAGCGCAACATCGTCGACGGCAACGATCAGGTCGGCAAGTACAACCGCTGGTCGATCCGCACCGGCCTGAAGGCGGATGTCACGCCGGACGTCAGCCTGCTGCTGCGCTACACCCATTCGGAGACCGACGACCCTTCCGCACTGATGCACAATGCCTTCGTCGACGGGAACGGCACGCGCTGGATCTACCAGTTCACGCCGCCCGGTTTCTACGCCACCAAGCCCAACGAGGTCGCCCTCAATCCCGGCGACGGCGTCGGCGCGCGCACCAATACCGATGTGATCCAGGGCACTATCAAGGCCGATCTCGGCTTTGCCGACCTCACGTCCTACACCCAGTTCCGCGACGAGCGCGTCACCAGCATTCAGGACCTCGACGCCACCGCCCTGCCGATCTTCACCATCGGCATCGGATCGAACTCGAAGACCTTCACGCAGGAAGTCCTGCTAAGCTCCAAGGCCGGATCGCCGCTCCAGTGGACCACCGGCGTCTATTATTTCCGCAATCGCGACACCTGGCCGACCGCAGCAAAACTCGGCACCGCGCCCTTCGTGCGCAACGGCGCATCCGGCACCCTGTCGCAGTCGATCGCGGTGTTCGGGGATGCGACTTACGAAGTGACGCCGCAGCTCTTCCTCACCGCCGGTGCCCGCTACAGCCGCGACTGGGTCGACCAGGCCTATTTCCAGCGTGCCCTCACCGCTTCGGTCTACGAGGACGCAAACGGCAATCCGGTGCCCTTCGACCCGGCGACGCCGCTCTATACCCGCTTCGACGTGCCGAAACTGACCAATAACCGCGTCACGCCGCGCGTGGTGCTGCGCTATAAGCCGAGCGAGCAATCGAGCCTCTACGCCTCCTTCACGCAGGGCTACAAAGCCGGGCTGCTCAATGTCGGCGGCTATTCCTACCGGCCGGTCAAGCCGGAGAAGATCAACGCCTACGAACTCGGCTACAAGTACGGCGACGGCCGCTTCACCGCCGAGCTTTCCGGGTTCTACTACGACTACAGCAACCTCCAGGTCTCCAGCTTCCAGGCCGGGACCGCGCGCATCACCAATGCCGCCAGCTCGGAAATCTACGGCATCGAGGGCCAGGCGAGCGCCCGGATCACCAGCGACCTGACGGTGAGCGGCGGCCTCGCCTGGACCCATGCCCGCTACAAGTCGTTCCCCAACGCGCCATTCTATCAGTTCTGCGATCCCGGCGCCGTGTTCGGTGCCTCGCCGGTGGCCTGCACGCCCACCAGCCTCGGCGGCCTCGGACCGGGCGCTCTGGTCGAGACCGTTACCGACGCCAGCGGCTTCAAGATGCAGCGCACGCCCGAACTGACCGGCAACCTTGCGGTCTCCTACGGGATCGACGTGGGCGGCGGACGGCTCAACCTGTCCAGCAACCTCTATTACACGTCCTCGTTCTACTTCGGCATTGCCGAGCAGTTCAGGCAGAGCCAATACGCCCTGCTGGGCCTGCGCGCGGAATGGGTCGATCCCTCGGAGACAATCTCGGTCGCGCTGTTCAGCGAGAACGTCACCAACCATCGCTACCGCTCCGCCGTGAACTATGCCTCGCTCGGGATCGGCAGCGTCTGGGCCGAGCCGATCACGTATGGTGTGACGCTGGGGGTGAAATACTGAGCGCTTTCACCGTTGCCGAAGGGGCTGCGCCAATCTAGGATATGGAATGTCCATGATTGGCGCGCCCCACGCATGAAGTTCAGGAACCAGGTCGAATGGGCGCTGCACTGCTGCTCGTTGATGAGTTCCTTGCCGGAAGGGCGCTATCTTTCGACGCGCAGCCTGTCCGAGTTCCACGGTGTGCCCAAGGAATATCTGGGCAAGGCGCTTCAGGGCCTCTCCAAAGCGGGACTGGTGCTCACGACGCTGGGACCGAGCGGCGGCTACCGGCTGGCCCGCGAGGTCGGACAGATCACGTTCCTGGACATCGTCGAGGCCGTGGAGGGGCGCAAGTCGACATTCCAGTGCAGCGAAATCCGCGCCAACAACCCCTGCCGCCCGGCGAACGCCTGTGACGACAGGCCCTGCGCGGTCGCCCGGATCATGTGGCGGGCCGATGAAGCCTGGCGCCGGTCGCTGGCGGAAGTCACGCTCGCCGATCTTCAGGACATGCTTGCGGAAGACCTCGCGCCGGACATGTTGAAGCGCAGTTTCGACTGGCTTCTGGAGCGCGCAGGCTGAAAGGGCGGCTCCTTGCGGAGCCGCCCTTTTTCGTCATCGCCGTGGGTTCAGGCTAGCCCGGCCTTTTCGAGACCATAGAGCTTGTCCGCAGAACCCGGCACCGCCTGAAACGAGATGGACAGACGGTTCCAGGCATTGATCGTCATCACCGCGAAAGTCAGGTCGACCAGTTCCTTTTCCGAGAACTCCTCGCGGACGCGGGCGTAGATCTGGTCGGGCACGCCGCCGGGTGCCAGCGTCGTCAAGGCCTCGGTCCAGGCCAGAGCCGCGCGCTCGCGGGGGCTGAACAGTCCGGATTCCTGCCAGATCGCGACGTGGTGGACGCGCAGTTCGCGCTCGCCGTGAATCTTCGCCTCCTTGACGTGCATGTCGAGACAGAAGGCGCAGCCGTTGATCTGCGAGGACCGGATATCGACCAGCGTGAGCGTGCTCTGCTCGATCGCGCTGTTCTTCACGGCCATGGAAAGCTCGTTCATCTTGCGGACCAGTTCGGGGGACTGCTTCGCATAATCGATACGCTGGGTCATTTCGCTTCGTCCTCATTATCGACTCTTAATACGGATATTTTTTATCCGCAATTAGGGGTGCTGTAAAGCGGCAAACTTTCGCCGCCTTTTGTAGCGCCCCGGTCATTCCTCTCGTGCACAACGACCGCGGACGAATTATCCTTCGCGAACAAATCGCAGCGCGGCGTGTTTGCAGTCTTGCACCGGAGTAGATATCGAGATGACGGCAAGTGCCGATCAGGAAGCCGAACTGAAGCTGGACCTCGCGCACGAGGACGCCGACCGGCTTGAAGCTGCCGGATTGTTCCCGGGCGAACCGCGTATGATCCGCCAGCATGCCATCTATTTCGATACGCCGGGCCGCGCCCTGTCGGAGGCCGGTTTCTCGCTGCGCATCCGCAAGGCAGGCGAAGGAGACGCCGTCCGGCGCGTGCAGACCGTCAAGGTGGACGGCCAAGCCGCAGGTCTCTTCATCCGCCCGGAATGGGAGCGCCCGGTTACAGACGACACCCCGGTGATCGACCACACGACGCCGATCCCGGCCCTGCTGGGCGACACGCCGGGCGACATAGCGCCGGTCTTCACGGTGGAGAACACGCGCCTTGTCTGGCTCCACGAGGGGATCGAGATCACCCTCGACCGCAGCCGGATCGCCGCGTCGGAACGCGAGATTGCGTTCTGCGAGATCGAACTGGAACTGAAGCATGGAGACGCCTCGGCCCTCTTTGCCCTCGCCCACCGCATCGCCGAGATCGTGCCGGTGCGTCTCGGCATCGCCAGCAAGGCGGAGCGCGGCTACCGCCTGCTCGCTCCGATTGCGTCAGCCTCCAAGGCCCACCGCATCGCGCTCGATAGCAAGATGACCGCAGCCGAGGCGTTTCAGGCGATCGCGGCGGACTGTCTCCACCATTTCCGGCGCAACGAACCGCTCGTCCTCGACAATCGCGACGGCGCGGCGCTGCATCAGGTCCGCGTCGCCATCCGGCGCCTGCGCTCCGCCATGACCCTGTTCAAGCCCATGCTGGACGAAGGCACGCGCAAGGCGCTCAACGGGGAACTGCGCTGGCTCGCCGGACGGCTCGGACAGGCTCGCGAGCTCGACGTGCTGATCGGGCGGGCAGCACCGGGAGTGCTGCGCGACCGCCTCTTCGCCGCGCAGGATCGCGCCTATGAAGCGGCCATCGAGGCGCTGGATTCGCACCGCACCCGTCTGCTGATGCTCCGTATCGCGGAATGGACCGCGACCGGAGGCTGGCGCTCGGACGCGGACAACCGCGAGATCCGCGAGATTCCGGCCCGCGAATTCGCCGCCGGCGTGCTCGACCGCTTCCGCCGCAAGGTCAAGAAGAGCGGGCGCAAGCTCGAAAAGCTCGACGACCACGACCGGCACGAGGTCCGCAAGACGGCGAAGAAGCTGCGCTATGCCGTGGATTTCTTCGCCGCGCTCTTCCCGGAGAAGCGCGAAAAACGACGGCGCAAACGTTTCGTCGCGGCGCTGGAAGAGTTACAGGACCGGCTCGGCGCGCTCAACGATCTTGCCGGGGCGCCCCGGTTGCTGGCCGAACTGGACCTGCTCGACATGCCGGAAGCGGCGGACCTGTTCGGAAAGGCGCACAAGGCGAAGCTGCTCGACCATGCCGCCGAAGCCTACGAAAACTTCGTGGACGCCAAGCGCTTCTGGCGCTGAGCCGTCTTCAACAGGGAAGATGCAGCCGGGCGAAGTCGGCCCCGGTCGAACGGGCGAGCATCTCTCGGTACGTCTCGAAATGCGGCATGTCCGCCGTGACGAGGCCGAGCGGCGCTTCCTCCCCTTCCGCCAGCTTGCGCAGGGCGACCGGTGCCGCGGCGGGTACGAGTTGCGATCCGCTGCCGACTTCCAGCGTCGTGAGAATGCCGAAAAGCTGCCCGTCGATGGTCGGCCGCGAGAGGATGGCGAGGCGGTACTGGCCCTGTTCGTTCGTCACCAGATAGATGTGCCCTGACAGGTTCGGCATGGAAACGTGCCCCGCCTGCTCGAAGCGGGAATCCGAGCGGCCGGATTCCGCGAATCCGAGGCAGGCCTTCTCCGGCACCCAGCGGATCGTGGTGAGGTAGGCGAAGAGGCCCCCCGGCGTACCGAAGCTGGGGCGCAGGGTCAGATAGCGACCTTCCATCCACGTCACCGCCGCGCGGGCATAGGCGCCCATCGTATCGGGCGCGATATCGCCTGCGGTCGCGGTGGCAGCGGGCGCGCCGCCGTTCGTGCGCAGATTGACGCCCAATGCCTCCTCGATGCGCAGCAAGGTCGCCAGCGTGAAGGAGCGCTTGCCCGCCAGCGCCTTTTCCAGCGTCGAAAGGCTGATCCGCGCCATGTCCGCCAGCGCCTGACGCGAGATGCGGCGGCGGGCGATCTCCTCGCGCACGAGGCGCGCGGTTTCGGCGCCTTCGGGCGAAAGCGCTTCGGAATGGGTCGGGTCGGTCTGGGGCAATGTCATCACCGCCTCTTTCCGCACAAATGCGCACATTTCGTCAATAGCTTCGTAGGCCCGCGCATTTGCGCACAAGCATGGCGAAAACCGGCCAGGACTGCTCGTGGCTGTGCGGTACGCCATGGGCATAGAGGAAAGGCTCCCGATTGAACTGGAGCCTCGCCATGCCGCTTTCCCCCGCTTTCCGCCCGCCCCTGCTGCGCGGCGCCTTCATCCCCGCCATCGTGCTGGCGCTGGGCGCGCCCGTCGCCATCGCCGTCCACGCCACGGCCGCCGTCGCCGACGAAACCGCATCGGAGGATGCCGCCTCGGATGACGGTCCGGCAGCAGGCACGCTGATGCTACGCGGACAGGGTATCGCCAAGAGCCTTCCCGCCGTGCGCCTCGGCACCGACATGGACGTCACCGTGACCGGACAGGTCGCGCGGGTGCGCGTCACGCAGGCCTTCCGCAACACCTCCGACAAGTGGATGGAGGCGAGCTATCTCTACCCCCTGCCACAGGACGGCGCGGTGGACTCGCTGAAGATGGTCGTCGGCCAGCGCGTGATCGTCGGCCATATCCAGCCGCGCGAAAAGGCTCGCCAGACTTACGAGGCCGCCAAGGCCAGCGGCCGCAAGGCAGGCCTCGTCGAACAGCAGCGGCCCAACATGTTCAGCACGTCGGTGGCCAATGTCGGCCCCGGCGAGACGGTGCTGATCTCGATCGAATACCAGGCGCCGGTCGCGCAGGCGAACGGCACCTTCTCGCTGCGCCTGCCGCTGGTCGTCGGCCCGCGCTATACGCCGCCCCATACCCTGACGTCCGCCGCCGCCGTGGAAGACGCCAATGCCGTTACCGCCGCGCCGGTGCTCGATCCCAGGCTCGGAAGCGGCCTCAACCCGACGTCGATCGCGGTCCACCTCGCGCCCGGCTTCGATGTCGCCAACCTCGTCAGCCGCTACCACAAGATCAACGTGTCCGGCGCGACCGACGACCGCACCGTCAGCCTCGCCGATAAAACCGTCCCCGCCAACCGCGACTTCGTGCTCGAATGGCGCTCGGCCTCGGCCGATCCGACGCTCGGCCTCTTCGCCCAGAAGACCGCCAAGGGCGACTACGTGATGGCCTCCATCGCCCCGCCCGCCAATCTCGACGGCCTGCCCCGCCCCCCGCGCGAGATGGTCTTCGTGATCGACAACAGCGGCTCGATGGGCGGGGATTCGATGGATGAGGCCAAGGCCAGCCTGATCCACGCGCTCGGCACCCTGCGCCCGCAGGACCACTTCAACGTGATCCGCTTCGACGACACGATGACCCGCCTGTTCGAGCACAGCGTCGCCGCCACGCCGGACCAGGTGGCGCTGGCCACCCGCTTCGCGGAATCGCTGGAGGCCCAGGGCGGCACCGAGATGCTGCCCGCGCTCAAGTCCGCGCTGGAAGATGCCGGAACCGGCGGCGGCGATAATCCCGATATCCTGCGCCAGATCGTGTTCCTGACCGATGGCGAAATCTCCAACGAGCGCGAGATGATGGCCGCGATCGGTGAAGATGGAGGACGCAGCCATGTCTTCATGGTCGGCATCGGCTCCGCGCCGAACGACTTCCTGATGGAGCGGATGTCCACCCTCGGCGGCGGGGTCTACACCCATGTCGGCGCGCCGGGTGAAGTCGCGGCGAAGATGATGCCGCTGCTCGACGTGCTCAGTCATCCGGCGGTGCGCGATCTCTCGGTGCGGGTGGAGGGCGGCTCGCTCGACCTGACGCCTTCGCGCCTGCCCGATGTCTACGCCGGGCGCCCGCTGGTGCTGGTCGGCCGCAGCGACAAGCTGGCGGGCACGCTGACCGTCAGCGGCAGGATCGGCAACAAGCCGTGGGAGCGCCGGGTCGATCTGGCCTCCGCCCTCCCCAGCCCGGCCATCGAGAAGCTCTGGGCGCACCGCAAGATCACCGATGTCGAGGCCGACCGCGCGCTCGGCAAGCTGGAGGACGACCGCGCCGATGCCGAAGTCGAGCGGATCGGCATGGAGAGCGGCATCGTCACCAGCCGCACCAGCCTCGTCGCGGTGGACGAGACGCCCTCCCGCCCGGCAGGCGCGCGACTGACGCGCGAGGAACTACCGATCAACCTGCCCGCCGGTTGGGATTTCGACACACTGTTCGGCCAGGATGCCGTCCAGCAGGCACCGAAGGACGGCTCCGGCGACCTTGCCGCCATGCAGGCCCAGGCGCTGGAACTGCCGCAGACCGCCACCGGCTTCCTCGGCCTCGTCGGCAAGGGTCTGGCCCTGCTGCTGGCGGGCATGACCGGCCTCGCGCTGGTCCTGCGCCGGAGGGCGGCATGAACGCGGCGGCCCTGCGGATGCCGCTCCGCATCCGGGAGGTCGCGCAGAAGCGCGGCCTCCTTACGCTGCTGGCTCTGGCCTTGTGCTTCTCCGGCGCGGCGGAGATCGCACGCGGGCTCTACATCCCCGCCAAGGCGGCAGTCGCGCAAGTCCTGCTGGAGCGTGCTTTCGACCGCAGCCGCATCGACCATGCCCCCCGCAAGCCCTGGCCCTGGGCCGACATGACCCCGCTGGCCCGTCTGGTGGTTCCGGGCCTCGGGACTTCGAGTGTGGTGCTGGACAGCGGTTCAGGTCAGGCGCTGGCTTTCGGCCCCACGCTCCTGCCCGGCGGGGCACGGCTTGGCCAGTCCGGAACCGCCGTGATCGCGGCCCACCGCGATACCCATTTCCGCTTCCTGCGCGATTTGAAGAAGGGCGACCTGCTGTTCCTCCAGACCCGCGAGGGCGTGGAACGCAGCTACCGGGTGACCGGCATGGAAGTGGTGCGGTGGAATGGCTATGCGGTGGCCGATGCCCCGGTGGGCGAGCGGCTCGATCTGGTGACCTGCTTCCCGTTCGACACGATCCGGCGCGGGCCGTGGCGCTACGTCGTCCATGCCGAAGCGGTCACGCAGTGACGACCGCATCACTACACCCAACCTCGTCATTGCGAGCGTAGCGAAGCAATCCAGAGTCGGTCTCAAGCCGCTCTGGATTGCTTCGCTACGCTCGCAATGACGAAAAAGGGATCGGCCTCCCCGGTCCGACTTCCGAAAGCCGGACCGGGGAAAGCGCTGATCAGAAGTGAAACTTCACTTCGCCGCCGATGATGCGCGGCTCGTTGACCATGCTGGTCAGGTTGTTGAAGTCGATCGCGCCGACAATGCGGATCTGGTTGGTGATGTTGCGGGCGAAAGCCGCCACTTCCACACCCACCTTGTTGTCGCGCCAGCCGGCCCGCAGGCCGCCTTCGAGCGACGGCTTGCCGGTGAATTCGATCGAATCGTAGAGGAACAGGTTCACCGAGCTGCGATAGGCCCAGTCGGTGTAGGCGAAGACTTCCTGGTTCTCGGACACGAGGTAGGTGTAGCCCGCCGTCCAGTTGGCGATCCAGCGCGGCGCCTGCGGCAGGCGATTGCCGTCGATCGAGACGAACGAGGTTCCCGCCACGATCGGATCGAGCACGGTGCAACCGCCCGAGCAGGGCGCAACCGCCAGGTTGCGGTCCTTGAGCTTGGTGAAGTTGTAGCTGCCGCCCGCCGTCAGCACGAGGCCGTCGACCGGGGTCAGCGTAACTTCGCTCTCCACGCCCCAGCCGATCGCCTTGCGGGCATTGATAAGCGTGGTGGTGTTCGAAGCGCCGCCGACGGCGGTCAGCTGGATATTGCGGGTGTTCATGTAGAACACGTCGGCCGAGTAGCTGACGAGGCCGCGCTCTTCACCCTTGAAACCGGCTTCGAACGACGTGGTCGTCTGCGGCTTGGCCTCGGTGGCGACACCGGCGACGACGTCGTTCTTCAGCGAGGCGCCCAGATAGCCCGATGCCGCGCGGGCATAGAGCGAGTGATCGTCGTCCAGCTTGTAGGTCGCGCTGGCGTCCCACGAAACCTTCGAACCCTTGGCGCGGCCATCCGAGAGCTGAACGCCGTTGACGTCGTTGAGGACGCTGTACTTGCGGTCATGCGACCAGCGCAGGCCGCCGCGCAGGATCAGCTGTTCGATCGGGGTATATTCGACCGAGCCGAACACCGCGTAAGTCTCGTTGTCGAGATGGGCGGTATTGCCGTTGGTCCGGGTATTGTCGGTTCCCCAGCTTACCGCCGCGGTGTTGAGGTTCTGGTTGAAGTAATAGGCGCCGGCCTGGAAGCTGACGTCACCGAACTTCTCCGAAGCGAAACGCAGTTCCTGCGTGAATTCGCGCGGGCGGGCCTTGCTGCCGGTCTCAACCGAGAACGGCACGGCGGCGGGATAGCTGCCGTCGGTGTCGCCGCGCGAGAAGACGTTGACCTTCTCCCAGCCAGTCACCGAGAACAGGGTGCCGAGACCGTCGAAGTCGTAGCTGGCCTGGAGGTTGGCGCCCCAGCCGTCGAGGCGCTGCGGGTTGGACCCGTTCTGCGCGGTGTGCTCGACATCGAAGCCGTCCACGAAGTCGTTGGTGCCCGGCTTGATCGAGTTGCCGCGGAACACGCGGGCCGAACCGCGCAAGTGGCGGACGTGGACATTGGCGAGAATGTTGAGCGGGCCGTTGTCGTATTCGAGCAGGGCGCGCCCCGCGAGATCGTCGTAGCCGTCGAAGCTGCGCTCGTTGATGGTCTGGGCGTAGTCGTTCTTCACCCAGTCGTCGCGGTGCTGGAGGTTGCCGGCGACGCGGAAACGCAGCGTCTCGGTGATCGGGCCGCTCAGCGCAACTTCGCTGTTCACCGTGTTGAAGGTGCCCCACGAGGCGCTGGCATGGCCGGTGTAGTGGTCGGTCGGGCGGGCCGAGGTCAGCTTGATGACGCCTGCGGGCGTGTTGCGGCCGAACAGCGTGCCCTGCGGGCCCTTGAGCACTTCGATGTTCTCAAGGTCGAAGGCGGGGAAGGCCTTCAGGAACGGGCTTTCCAGCGCGATGTTGTCGTAGACCACCGAAACCGGCTGCGCCGCGTCGGACGAGAAGTCGGTATTGCCGAGACCGCGGATGTAGAAGCGCGGGAACGTGCGGCCGAACGAGGATTCCGCCAGCAGGCTGGGTACGCGGCCCGAGAGGAAGCGGATGTCCTGCCCGCTGGAATTGATCGCGGCGAGCTTTTCTCCGCTCAGCGCCGAGACGGCGATCGGCACGTCGACCGCGCGTTCCTCGCGGCGAGTCGCGGTGACGACGATGTCGGTGCTGCTGGCGCTGTCACCGGCCGAAGCGGCCGCGCTCTGGGCCTCAGCGGCGAGCGGAGTGGCGAAGGCGATCGCAACAAGCGAAACGGCGGCGCTGCGGCGGAATCGGCGCTGGTGCATGTTTTTATGAAACCCTGATTACCCTGGACCTGATGGCGCGGGCGATTAGGGGCTTTGCGCAGTTGTAGCAAACGCAATGTTCTCCATGTTGCATTGCAAAAATCAGATAGGCCGGAGTTGTTGCTGAATTACAACAAGGGCAAGCACCGCGCCGAGTGCCGTCCATTTTGCACCGCATCATTCCTGTAGTCGTGACTGCCGCTGCTGTTTCGAACCGCTTCATCTCCGGCAAGTCATTGGACGGAGGGAAGATTAGCGGCCATCCTGACGCGATGAGACGGCTTGAGACGACGGCACTGCTCGCCTCCCTGCTGATTTAACCGCTCGGCATCGCGCGGTCAGCAAGGCCGTGTTCGATGTCCGCAGCCCCATAGCTGGCGGCTATCCGGACCGGCATCGCCGGGGCGGCAATCTGCGGTGACGGCTTGGCGCCGGTCCGCTTCCGCTTCTACTGAACGCGATCGACGCAGGCCGGTGGACGGCGGGACCAAACGTCCGGCCGCGCCGAGCCGTCCGCGCGGGGAGATGCCGATGAAGGACTTCACGATTTCCGTCTCGTTCGACATGCGCTCTCCCGAATGGGCGGCGCCGACGCCGCAGCTCTACCGCGCGGCAATCGAGATGGCGGCTTTCGCAGACCGGATCGGCGCGGACCAGATCGGGCTGATGCAGCATCACGGCTCAGAAGACGGCTATCTGCCGCAACCTTTTGTGCTGGCCGGAGGCATGGCGGCCGTCACCAGCCGCATCCGTTTCCTGCTCGGCGCGGTGATCCTGCCGCTGCACGATCCGCTCGAACTCGCCGAGCAGATCACCGTGGTCGACAACCTGTCGAACGGGCGGCTCGGGGTGATCTTCGGGGCCGGTTACGTGCCGCACGAGTTCGCGATGTTCGGCAAGTCGCTCAAGGACCGGGCGCGACTGATGGACGAAGGGCTGGAAATCATCCTGCGCACGCTGAAGGGAGAGCGCTTCGAGCATAACGGACGGCCGCTGTTCGTGCGCCCGCTGCCGGTGCAGGAACCGGAAGACATCGTTCTCGTCGGCGGCGGCGTTCCGGCTTCGGCGAAGCGCGCGGCGAAATTCGGCGTCGGGTTCGGGCCGATGAAGGGCGAACTCGTCGATATCTATCTCTCCGAATGCGAACGTCTGGGCCATGCGCCGCGCAAGTATTTCCGTCCGCGTCCCGGCATGCCGCTGGCCGTCCACTTGTGCGAGAACCCCGATCAGGGATGGGAGGCCATCGCGCCTCATGCCGTCCACGTCATCACCGAATATGCCAGATGGGCCGAAGCGGAAGGTGACGGTTCGAACTCGCCGTTCAAGGGCCTGACCGATCCGGCCGCCTTGCGTCAGGCCGGGATGTTCGCCGCTTGGACACCGCAGATGCTACTCGACCGGGTGCGCGAGGCGGAAGGCGGCAATATCGGCTTCCAGCCCTTGCTCGGGGGCCTTTCTCCCGAGGAGGGCTGGAAGAGCCTGCGGTTGCTGGAAGCGACGATGCCCGCTCTGCGCGAGGCGATCGCGGCCTGACCTTAACCCGCCTTGGCCGCTCGCTCGATCAGCGCGGCGACCACCGGAGCGTTGGACACCATCACGACGTGCGAGGCACCCTTGACCACCACGGTCTCGCGGGAATGGGCCCGCTCGGCCATAAAGGCCATGGCGGCGGGCGGGATGTTGCGATCCTTGTCGCCATAGACGAACCATGCGGGAACGTGCTCCCAGGCTGGCGCGGTCGAGGGTTCCGAAAGCGCCGCCTGGGCGATCGGTCGCTGTCCGGCCGCCATCAGCCGGGCGGCGGCCAGCGGCACGTCGGCGGCGAACTGGGCGGGAAACCGGCTCTGCTGGATATAGAGGTCGTCGCCGCCGCCGCTCAGATGGACCGGTGACGCTAATGTCGGGCCGAGCGTGCTGCCCGGGAACTTGCCGGTAAGGCCCAGCGCCGTCTCCCCGGCTTCCGGCGCGAACGCCGAAACGTAGACGAGCGCCTTCACATTGCCCTGCCCTTCGGCGGCTTCGCTGATGACCGATCCGCCATAGGAATGGCCGACGAGCACCACCGGCCCGTCGATGCTTTTCACGATGTCGGCCACTCCGTCCGCATCCGTGCGGACGCCGCGCAGGGGATTGGCCGCTGCCACGACCTTGTAGCCGTCGCGTTCGAGGATGGTGATGACGCCGTTCCAACTCGACGAATCCGCAAAGGCGCCATGGACGAGGACGACGGTGGGTTTGCCCGACGCTTCAGGCCGGGCCTGTGCAGCCGGTACGAGAAGCCCTGCGGAAAAGGCCAGCATGCTTGCAAGCAATGTTTTCATGATGTGTCTCCGAAAAAGGAACGCGGCTCAGGCCAGCGTTACCAGCACTTCGATGTTGTTCCTGACGGCCTTCGAATAAGGGCAGGTGCGATGGGCGGTCTCGATGAGGCTGCGGGCGACCTCTTCCGGCACTTCCGGTAGAGTCACATGGAGTTCGGCGGAGAGCGAGTAGCCGTCCGCGCCGTGGCGCAGGCTCACTTCGGCATCGATGGCGAGGTCCGCCGGAAGGGTGATCCCCTTCGCCTTGGCGGCAATGGCCATGGCGCCCTCGAAACAGGCGGACCAGCCGGCTGCGAAAAGTTGTTCCGGATTGGTCCCCTCGCCCGGCGTGCCCGGCGGCGAGAGCTTCACGTCGAGGCGTCCATCGGAACTGCGGGCCTGGCCTTCGCGGCCTCCGGTAACGTGGACGTTGGCGGTGTAGAGGGTCTTGATG
Source organism: Novosphingobium sp. (assembly GCA_017745295.1). Classification (GTDB taxonomy): domain Bacteria; phylum Pseudomonadota; class Alphaproteobacteria; order Sphingomonadales; family Sphingomonadaceae; genus Novosphingobium. Next base: position 76,114 of record JAGHZR010000009.1, on the reverse strand, counting down.
TCGGACATGGTATCTCTCCGTTATGAATGAGGGTCAGCGCAGCGAACGGAAGCCCGCGCGGACTTCCTCGGCGAAGATGCGGGGCTGTTCCCAGGCGGCAAAATGGCCGCCGGTACTGGCTTCGTTGAAGTAGATGAGATCGGTGTAGCAGCGCTCCGCCCAGGACTTCGGCGCGCGGTAGATCTCGCCGGGAAACACGCTCACCGCGACCGGCAGATCGATCAAGCCGCGCGCGTTGAAGTTGTTCGTATGGTCTTCCCAGTAGATCCGGGCGGAAGAAGCCCCGGTGCCGGTCAGCCAGTAGAGCGAGATGTCGTCGAGGATCGCGTCCACGCCGAGCACGCGTTCGGGATGGCCGTCGGCCTGGACCCACTGCGCGATCTTCTCGTACATCCAGGCCGCCATGCCGACGGGCGAGTCGACCAGCGAATAGCCGATCGTTTGCGGCCGGGTGTTCATCATCGCGGCATAGGCGGAATTGTCGCGGTAGAAGGCTTCGAGCTGGTCGAAAGCCGCGCGCTCCTTGGGCGAGAGGCCGGCAGGCGCCGGGTCTCCGGCCGCGAGGATCTTGACGACATCGGCCGGCACCGTCGCAGGCATGTTGAGGTGGATGCCGATCAGCCCCGGCACTTTCTGAAGCGCCATGCGCTGCGAGATCACCGAACCGCAATCGCCGCCCTGCGAGACGTAGCGGTCGTAACCGAGCCGCAACATCAGCGCCGACCACGCCCGACCGATGCGGTCGGAACCCCAGCCCACGGTCTTCGGCTTGGCCGAGAAGCCGAAGCCCGGAATCGAGGGGATGACGAGGTGGAACGCATCTTCCGCCTTGCCACCATAGGCGGTCGGATTGGTCAGCGGATCGATCGCCTTGAGGAACTCCAGGATCGAGCCGGGCCAGCCGTGGGTCAGGATCATCGGCAGGGCGTTCTCATGGCGCGAGCGGACATGGATGAAATGAATGTCGAGGCCGTCGATCTCGGTCATGAACATCGGCAGCGCGTTGAGCCGGGCCTCGACCTTGCGCCAGTCGTAGTCCTTCACCCAGTAGCGCGTCAGCATTTCCAGCGTCTCCCGGCGCACGCCCTGGCTGTCGTCCGGTGCGGGCTGGGCGTCGGCCCAGCGGGTTTCGGCAACGCGGCGCTTCATCGCGGCGATATCCGCAGCCGGGATCGCGACTTTGAACGGACGGATGGCGGTGGAACCGGTCAGGGCATTGGCAATGCCGGGCATCGCGCCAAGCGCACTGGCGACCGCCGCGCTCGCGGCGGCACCGGCAAAGAACTGCCTGCGGGAACTGGAAAGGGTTGGGATCACGCTATTACTCCTCGGGCCGGATGTCCTCATCGGGTTGCCAAGGAGATAGCGGAGGCCTTGCGGCGACGCTCGTTAGGTGGGGTTATGCCGCGTTAGACCGTGCTCACGGGAGCTAACGCCGCACGGCAAGCCCTAACGTGCCCCCCTCCGCGCGGCAGGGCTAGAGGAAGAAGGCCCCGCTCAGCCGCCCTGGAAGGTTCGAAGACATGCCCAAACTCCGCTCCACCGGCGTCATCGCCACATCGATCCTCGTCGCCGCCGCGACGACCGCCTTCTGCTGCGCCGAAGCACTGGGACTGGCCCCCGCCGGGTCCGAGATCTTCGACCTGCGGGAGGTCGCCGCCCTTCCCTCTCCGCCCTTCGGCGCCATAACGAGGCCCATCGACGTGCTGGAAAACGCCAAGCCCTGGATCACCCCCGTCCCCGGCGGTCCGCAGTCGCTGCGCGGCAAAGTGGTAATCGTCAATTTCTGGACCTACTCGTGCATCAACTCGATCCGGGCGCTGCCCTACCTGCGGGCCTGGAGCGAGCGTTATGCCGACAAGGGCCTGGTCGTCGTCGGCGTCCATGCGCCCGAGTTCCAGTTCGAGCATGAGCCGGCCAATATCCGCCTCGCCGCAAACCGCCTCGGCGTGCGCTATCCCAACCTTCAGGACAACGACTATGCCGTCTGGCAGGACTTCGCGAACGAGGGCTGGCCGGGGTTCTATTTCATCGATGCCAAGGGGCGAGTGCGCGGCTACCGCATCGGCGAAGGCGACTATGCCCAGAGCGAGCAACTGATCCGCAAGCTTCTCGCCGAAGCCGGACACGATCCTGCCGATATCCCCGTCACGCCGATCACGGGACAGGGCGTCGAGGCCGAAGCGGACTGGGCCGACTTGCGCTCGCCCGAGGCCTATCTCGGCTATGCCAAGGCGCAGGGGTTCTCGTCCCCCGGCGGTCTCGTCAGGGATGCGCCCGGCATCTATAGCCCGGCAGACCGGTTGCCGCTCAATCGCTGGGACCTGTCGGGCGACTGGACGGCAGGCCGCGAGTTCACCACTCTCGACACGCCGGGCGGATCGATCCGTTTCCGCTTCCATGCCCGCGATGCCCATCTCGTGCTGGGCGGCGCGCCGGACGGCGAGCCCGTGCGTTTCCGCGTCCTGCTCGACAGCGAGGCGCCCGGCGCAAACCACGGCAGCGACATCGACGCGCAAGGCTGGGGCGAAGTCGGGGAAGACCGGCTCTACCAGCTCATCCGCCAGTCCGGCCCGATCGGGGATCGCACCGTCACGATCGAGTTTTCCCGCCCCGGCGTGCGCGCCTATGTGTTCACTTTCGGCTGACCGTGTATGAGCGATTGCAACGACATCGATCAACGGGACAACGAACTCTTGGCGGATACGACCATCGACAATCGGGGATCGGGCGACCGCATTTCCTTCGGGCCGTTCAGCCTCGCCCCCGCCGAAAGGCTGCTCCTGAAGCACGGCGAGCCGGTCGACATCGGCGGGCGCTCGTTCGATCTGCTCGTCGCCCTGACCGACCGGCCGGGGCAGGTCCTGTCCAAGCGCGACCTGCTCAAGCGGGTCTGGCCCGATGTCGTCGTGGAGGACGGCAGCCTGCGCTTCCATATGGCAGGGCTGCGCAAGCTGCTGGGCGACGGCGAGGACGGCGCCCGCTACATCGCCACCCAGGTCGGCGTCGGCTATGCCTTCGTCGCGCCGTTCGAGCGGAGCGGAACGGCCGTCGTGCCAGAAGCGCCTCCGACGCCGACACCGCCCAGTCCCACCAATCTCCCGCCCCGGCTCGCCCGGCTGATCGGGCGCGACAAGGACCTGCAAAGGCTCGCCGACCGGGTAGCGCAATCGCCGCTGTTCACCATCGCCGGGCCGGGCGGCGTCGGCAAGACCGCGCTCGCCGTCGCGCTCGGCCACGAACTAGCGCCCCGTTTCGAGAACCGGGTCGCTTTCGTGGACTTCGCCATGCTGGAAAATCCGGCGATCGTGCCCTCGATGATCGCGGGCGCCATGGGCCTTGCCGTGCCCACCGAGGACCCGCTCTCGGTCATCCTGCGCCACATCGGCGACCGGGAGGTGCTGCTGGTGCTCGACAATTGCGAGCATCTGGTCGATTCCACCGCCGAAATCGTCGAGCGGATCGTCGAGCAGGCGCCGAACGCCCATATCCTCGTGACCTCGCGCGAGCCGCTGCGCATCCGCGACGAGAACGTCCATCGCCTGGAAGCCCTCGACTATCCCGAGAATCCGGAGGCTCTGAGCCGCGCCGAACTTCTCGCCTATCCGGCGGTGGACCTGTTCTGCGAGCGGGCCGGTGCGGCGGACAGCGCGCTGGAGATCGACGAGGAGGCCGCGCGGCTCATCGCCGACATGTGCCACCGTCTCGACGGCATGGCCCTGCCCATCGAACTGGCGGCGGTGCGCGTCGCCACCCACGGCATCGCCGCCACCGCGCGGCAACTCGGAGAGCGCTTCAGCCTCGCATGGCCCGGCCGGCGCACCGCCAGCCCGCGCCAGCAGACGCTGCAATCGACGCTGGACTGGAGCTACGACCTGCTCTCGCACACCGAGCAGGCCGTGCTCGAACGGCTGGCGATCTTCGTCGGCCCCTTCTCGATCGACGCCGCGCTGGAAGTCGGCGCGGATGCCGCAATCGGGTTCGACGCAGTTGCGCTCGCCCTCGACGAACTCGTCACGAAGTCACTGGTCTCGACCAATCGCGCGCTCGATACCGGCGCCTATCGCCTGCTCGAAATGACCCGTTCCTATTCGCGCGAGAAGCTGCGCACGCGCGGCCCGGCGGACTACCGCGCGGCGGCCCGGCGCCACGCCGGATTCTTCCTCGGCGAACTGGAAACTGCGGCAGAGCGCGATGCCGAGGCCCTGCGGGACCTCAAGACCCTGCGCCCCCAGCTCGGCAATATACGCAGCGCGCTCGACTGGTGCTTCGGCCCCGACGGCGAGATCGCGACCGGCGTTCGCCTCGCAGCCGCCAGCGCGCCGGTCTTCCTCGCCATGTCGCATGTGATCGAGTGCCGGAAATGGTGCACGAAGGCGCTCTCCGGCCTCGATGCGGAGCAGCAGGGCGGGGCGATCGAGCGCACGCTCAGGGACGCCCTCGGCGCGGCGGAGGACATGCTGGCCTGAAGTCAGCGCGCCTCCAGCACCATGTTGAACGGCCCCTCGGTCGCGCGCCGGACATGGGCGAAGCCGCCTTCCCGCACGATCCCGGCAAGCCGCGCTTCCCCCGCCTGCGCACCGAGTCCTTCGCCCACTTCCTGGTCGAGCGAAGTCGGCACGCAAATCATCGTCGAGGCATTGTAATAGAGCCGTCCGACCGGGTTGAGGTTGTCCTGCGGAGAATCCCCGGCGATCGGCTCGACGATCATCCAGCTGCCGCCGTCCCCCAGGATCTCGCGCATGTGCGCCGCGCAGCCGCGCGGATCGCCCATGTCGTGCAGGCAATCGTACATGGTCACGAGATCGAAACCGCGTTCGGCAATGTCCTTGGCCGTCGCCACCTGGAAATCGACGCGGTCGCCAAGCCCGTGCTCGGCAGCGTGACGGCGCGCCTGTGCAATCGAAGGTTCGTGGAAATCGTAGCCAGTGAAGCGGCTCTGCGGATAGGCCTCGGCCATCAGCAGGGTCGAGAAGCCCACCCCGCAACCGACATCCGCCACCTTCGCCCCACTGCGCAACCTGTCCTCCATGCCCTCCAGCGCGGGTATCCAGTTCTGGACGATATTGTTGACGTAGCCGGGGCGGAAGAACGCGCCGGTCGCGCAGAACAGGCATCCGGCATGGTCCCCCCAGCGCACCCCCTCGCCGGTACGGAAGCAGTGCTCGACTTTGGCTTCCGCCTCGATCATCGCGGCGGCCAGTTCGAAGGCACCGGCCAGATAGACCGGACTGTCCTTCACGACGAAAACCATCGCCTGCTCGGGCGAAAGGCTGAAAGTCCCCGCCGCCGCGTCATAGTCGACATAGCCGTTCGCCGCCTGCGCCATCGCCCATTCGCGGACATAGCGCTCGTGCAGCCCACCGGCACGCGCGGCCAGTTCCGGCGCTGTGGCAGGCCCTTGCGCCAAAGCGTCGAACAGGCCCAGCCGCAATCCTATCCGCACCGTGGGGACGGCCAGCGCGCCGCCGAGATCGCCCAGCATCTTGCCGACGAAAGCATGAAGCCTCGCTTCGTCGATGGGTTCCGTCATGGCATCCTCCGCGTCGATTCCGCAGAAAACCCCCGGCCGAAAGACATAGCATATCGGGACCGACAGCGGGACGGCGGCGCGCCCACGGCCCTGACTATTCCGAGGTAGGGCAGACGCGCAGCAACTATTTGTAACGCGGCATTCGATCGATAAGCGCGAACCGTCCCGTTCCTGACGCGTTGCTCCCGAACGCCTCAGGGAAAAGCCTCTTGCGAAGATCGGTTGCCGGAAAATTCCTGCCCCTGTGGCCGCTGATGCTGGCTGGCTGCAACCGCCACCAGTCGGCGCTGGCCCCGTTCGGACTGGAAGCGCGCTCGACGCTGTCGCTTACGGTCGTACTCGCCGCCGGGGGTCTGGTCATAGCGCTGGGCGTCGCGGTGATTTACGCGATTGCTGCCCGCGCGCCGGAAGGAAGGCTCACGCACGAGCGCGGAATGCGCCTCGTGTTGTGGCTCGGCGCGGTTTTTCCCACCGTGGTGTTGACCGCATTGCTGATCTGGTCGCTTCCCGCCATGCGCCCCCTGCCCGCCACCGGGCAGGACTTGCACATCCGGGTGGAGGGCGAACAGTTCTGGTGGCGCGTCGCCTATCGCGAGGCCGGTCGCGACCCTGTTCTTTCCGCCAATGAGATCCGCCTGCCGGTGGGACGCACAGTGGTGTTCGAACTCACCGCAACCGATGTGGTTCACAGCTTCTGGATACCCGGCCTCGCGGGCAAGATGGACATGATCCCCGGACGCACCAACCGGCTTGTCGTGAAAGCCGAAAAGCCGGGCAGATATCGCGGTGTCTGCGCCGAATTCTGCGGGTTGAGCCACGCCCTTATGGCTTTCGACGTCATCGCCATGGAACCGGCCGCCTTCGACGAATGGCTCGCGGTAGCCCGCATACCGCCGCGCCCGACCGATAGCGCCATTTACCACCGGGGCGAGATGCTCTTCGCCCGCGAAGGCTGCGGGAGCTGTCATGCCGCAAGGGGCACTCCGTCCGGTGAAATCGGCCCCGATCTAACCCGCTACGGCGAGCGACTGACGCTTGGCGCCGGCATCCTCGCGCCGACGCCTGGGAACACCGCCGCCTTCATCCGCGATCCGCATCGCTTCAAGCCCGGCGCCCGCATGCCTGCCTATCGCCACTTGCGGCAGGATGAGGCGTTGGCCCTGGCGGTCTGGCTCAAGCAATCAGGTGCGCAGGAGGCGAAGCGATGAGCCTGCACGACCAGGACGACCCCGCCCTCCGCGCCGCGCAGGAACAGCGCCTGCGCGAAGTCTGGGCGCCGCCGAAAGGCCTGTTCCTGCGCTGGACAGACACCAACAACAATCAGGTCGGCAACTGGTACGTGCTCACCGCCTTCGCCTTCATGCTCTTCGCGGGCGTGCTGGCGCTGATCATGCGCACGCAACTGGCAGTTCCGGACAACGACCTCGTCGGCCCCGGCACTTTCAACCAGCTCTTCACCCTGCACGGCTCGGTGATGATGTTCCTTTTCGCGGTACCGATGTTCGAGGCCGTCTCGATCATCCTGCTGCCCCAGCTTCTGGGCGCACGCGACTTGCCGTTTCCGCGGCTTTCGGCTTTCGGCTACTGGTCGTTCCTGCTCGGCGGTGTGTTCGTCTCCGGCTCGATCTTCTTCGATGCGGCGCCGGACGGCGGCTGGTTCATGTACCCGCCGCTGACGACGCGGACGGACCTCTCCGGTCTCGGCGCCGACATCTGGATGCTTGGGCTTTCCTTCATCGAGGTTTCCTCGGTCGCCGCCGCCGTCGAACTGATCGTCGGCGTGCTCAAGTGCCGTCCGCCCGGCATGCGGCTCAACCTCATGCCGCTCTATGCCTGGTACATCCTGGTGGTGGCGGTGATGATCCTCTTCGCCTTCCCGCCGCTGATCGCGGGAGACGTGCTGTTCGAAATGGAGCGGCTGCTGGACTGGCCCTTCTTCGACGCCTCGCGCGGCGGCGACCCGCTGCTCTGGCAGCACTTGTTCTGGATTTTCGGCCATCCCGAGGTCTACATCGTCTTCCTCCCCTCGATCGCGCTCTTCGCCATGCTGGTGCCGACCTTCGCCCGGCGCCACCTGCTGGGCTATCCCTGGATCGTGCTAGCGGCGGTCGGGACCGCGTTCCTGTCCTTCGGCCTCTGGGTCCACCACATGTTCGCGACCGGGCTGCCGAAGATCAGCCTCGGCTTCTTCTCCGCTGCCTCGGAGGCCGTGGCGATCCCGACGGCGGTGCAGATCTTCGTCTTCATCGTCACGCTATGGGCGGGCCGCGTGGTCTGGTCGACGCCGCTACTCTACGCGACCGGAAGCCTCGCAATCTTCGTGATCGGCGGCCTTACCGGGGTGATGGTCGCGCTCGCCCCGTTCGACTGGCAGGCCCACGACACGTACTTCGTCGTCGCCCACCTGCATTACGTGCTGATCGGCGGCACGCTGATGCCACTCTTTGCCGGGCTCTACTATTACTGGCCGCTGGTGACCGGCAAGAAACTGTCCGACCGGCTGGGCCGCACTGCTTTCTGGCTCATCTTCGTCGGCGCGAACCTGTGCTTCTTCCCGATGCACCTTTCCGGCCTCGAAGGCATGCCGCGCCGGGTCTTCACCTATCCTGCGGACCTTGGTCTCGGCGGACTGAACCTTGCCTCCACCATCGGCTCCTTCGTGATCGCTGCCGGGGTCGCGGTGATCGTGCTCGACCTTGCCCGCTCCCCTTGGCGGCCGCGTTCGCCGCGCAACCCGTGGCAGGCCGGTACGCTGGAATGGCTTGCCCACCCGGAGGACGAGAACTGGGGCATCCGCTCGATCCCGCTGATCGAAAGCCGCTATCCGATCTGGGACCAGGAAGACTTCGTGCGCAAGGTGGACGAAGGGCGCTACTTCCTGCCCGACGCCGAGGAAGGTCGCCGCGAGACGATCATCACTTCGGTGCTCGATGCCCGCCCGGTCTCGGTCATCCGCCTCGGCGCGCCGAGCTGGAAACCGATGCTGACGGCGCTGGCGCTGGGCGGCGTGTTCATCCTGACGACCTACCACCTCTATTGGCCCGCGCTTCTTTCGGGCGCAGCGACGCTCGCCATGGTGCTCTGGTGGCTCTGGACCGGTACGGCGGAAATCCCCGAGAAACCGTGCAAGCCGATTGGCCACGGGATGGAACTGCCGCTCTACATCTCGGGCAGCGCCTCGCCGGGATGGTGGGCGATGTTCATCACCATGATGGCGGACGCGACGGCCTTTTCCGGGCTAGTCTTCGGCTACTTCTTCTTCTGGACCCGGCACGAGGCCTTTCCGCCGCCCGAAATGGCCTCGGCACCGGGAATGGTCTGGCCGCTCTCGGCGCTCGCCCTCGGTCTCGCGGGCTGGCTCGCGACGATCGCGGCGCGCGAAGTCCATGCGCGCGGCGGGGTCGGCATGGCGCGCATCCTTCTGCTCTTCGGTCTAGCGACCAGCATCGCGGGCGTTCCCGCTGGCCTCTCCGGGCCATGGTTCTCCGGCATGGACCCAACCGCGCACAGTTATCCGGCCATCGTCTGGACCCTGGCGATCTGGACCTGTCTCCATGCCGCCGTCGCCGCGATCATGCTGGCCTATGTCCTGGCACGCAGCCTTGCAGGACGGATGACGCCGAGCCACGATGCCGATATCCGCAACGTCGCGGTCTACATGCATTTCTTCGCGCTCACCGCCGTGGTCGCCTATGCCACCATCGGCCTGTTCCCGGAGGTGGCATGAGCGACAAAAGGCGCAAGTGGCACGAGCGGCTTCAGGTCACGCTCTGGACCCTGATCGTCCCGCCGACGGTCTGGGCGGTCCATTTCCTGTTCGCCTACCTCTGGGCCGCCGTATCCTGCGCCAAGACCGGCTTCTTCGCCGAGTTCCCCACGCTCTTCACCGCCGGGACCGTGCTGGCGCTGGCGACAATCTCGCTCTCGGGCTGGATCGCCCACCGCCAGACCCGCCTGCGCGGCGATCCGCCGCCGCACGAACGGGGCACCGACATCGACCGCCTGCGCTTCCTCGCGAAGTCCACGCTGCTGCTGGCAGGCCTGAGCTTCGTCGGCGTGCTGTTCACCGCTCTGCCCGTGGTTTTCATCGGGGACTGCCGATGAAGCGGGCCTTCCTCGTTGCAGGGCTCGCGCTGCTGCCGCCGGGCTGGGCAATCGCGCCGATGGGGATGACCGGCCATATGACCGGGCACATGATGGCGGTCGCCGTCTCCGCGCCGCTGCTGGCTTTCGGCCTCGCAGGTGGCCCGCTCGATCCCGCGCGGCGCTGGCCCCGCGCGGTGACCCCGATGGCGATGATGCTGTTCGAACTTCTTGCGGTCTGGTCCTGGCATCTGCCCGCGCTGCGCCGCCTGACCGTCGATTTCCCCGCCATCGTCACTGCCGAACACGCCATTTTCCTTGCCGCCGGAGTCCTGCTCTGGAGCGCGGCGATCCACGCTCCGAACCGCGCCGCCGGGATCGGGGCGCTGCTCCTGACCTCGATGCACATGACATTGCTGGGCGTGCTGATCGGCCTTGCACCGCGCCCGCTCTACGCCATGCACCACCACGCCCCGCCCTTCGGTCTCGATACTCTGGCCGACCAGCAGCTCGGGGGCGTGGTCATGCTGGTGATCGGCGGGGTCAGTTACCTTCTCGGCGGCCTCGCCCTGCTTGCCGGGCTGCTCAAGGTCCGGCCGGAAACCTCGACATGACGATCAGACTGACCTGGAAACGCCTCGTCCTCGGCCTTGTCGCCGTTGTCCTGTTCGGCATGGGCTTCGCCTGGTCGGGACTGTTCCCGATCGCCGCCTCGTCGGGCCACTGGGCGATCACCGACTGGTTCCTGCACTGGACCATGCAGAATTCGGCGCGGACCTACAGCACATTCCAGACCCCGAAAGAGGTGCACGACAACGGCGCCCTGGTGAGCGCGGCCGGGCATTTCCGCCAGTCCTGCGCGGTCTGCCATGGCGCCCCCGGCACGCCGCCTTCGCCGGTCATGCAGGCCGCCACGCCGCCCGCGCCGGATCTTGCGAAGACGGTGGACGACTACAGCGACCGCGAACTCTTCTGGATCGTCCGCCACGGCGTGAAATACACCGGCATGCCCGCCTGGCCCGCCGGCGAGCGTCCCGACGAAGTGCGCCGCATGGTCGGTTTCCTGCGCCGCCTGCCCGGCATGAGCGCCGAGGACTACCGGGCCTTGACGGCGGCTCCTCCCGGCCCGCTCGCGCGCTGCACGGGATGTCACGGCGGCGACGGAAAGGGACGCGGACAAACCGACATCCCGATCCTTGCAGGTCAGAAAGAACAATTCCTCCTGTCCGCCTTGCGCGACTTTGCATCCGGGAAGCGCCAGGGGGCGGTCATGCAAGGCGCCGCCAGCGGGATGACCGAGACCGAGATGCGCGCGGCGGCACGATACTTCGCGAACCTGCCCGGCCTTCGCTCCGGTTCGTTCGCCGCTCCGCATCCGACCGCCGACCGGGGCCTGCCCGGCAAGCAGCTTCCCTCCTGCCTTTCCTGCCACGCGCCGGGCAAGGCGGCCCCGGTCCTGTCCGGCCAGCGCCCGGAATACCTCGCCGCGCGCCTGCGCCAATGGCGCGGCGAGGAAGCCGTGATCGACGCGCGAAAACCGCGCGATCCGATGGCGGTCATCGCCCGCCGCATCCCGGAAGCGGAAATCGACGGCCTCGCCGAGGCCCTTTCCCGTTAGCGATCTCGCATCGAATGCATGGGTCTCGCGTCGTCCCTTCAACCGCCCCCCTCTTCGAGAGCCTCCCGGCAGGATGACGGTCATCGATTTCGCAATACTCGGCCCCGAGCCAGAAGTGATCGGAAAGGGCCTGAAGCTCGAAGCCTTTCGAAAACGAAAATGGCCGTGGTTCCCAAGGGAGCCACGGCCATTCTCAGTGACCGCCAAGGATCAGGAGGAACTGCCCGTCGTCGATCCGGTCGTGGGCGAGGTGGAAGCGTTCGTGCCGGTCGTCGATCCGCTCGTCGTGCTCGATCTTGCAGCCGGGCTGGTATCGCTCCAACCCGTCCCGCCGGTCACGCGCAAATTGTTCTGCACGTGCTTCACGCCGGAAACATCCTCGGCAAGGTCTTCCGCGCGGCGCTTGGCCGGGCGGCTTCCGACCGTGCCATCCAGCGTAATTTCGCCGTCCTTGGCGAGGACCCGAATGTTCGTGGCATCCACCCGCCAGTCTTGCGTGAGACGGTCGTTCACGTCCTCGCGAATGCGTTCGTCCGATCGCTTGTAGTCCGAAGGACCGCGACCGCGATGATCCTGCTCGCGGCGACGCGCTGCATCCTCATCGCCGAACCAGCTGGCGATCTCGTCGCCCGCACGCTGGAAGAAGCCGCGCTCCTCGCCATATTCACGCCAGTCGCCGTAATCGCGCCGACCATGCTCGTTATCCGTCCGGGAATCGCGCGAGCCGTAATAGCCTCGACCAAAAGTATCGAATGTAGGACGGTAGCTGAAACTGGGACTCAAACCGCCGCCACCGCCGCGCCGGGCATAAAAGTCGCGGCCGCCGTAGTCCTCGCTGGTGAAATCGGCGAAGTCGTTGCCGCCGCTCGCGTCGTATTCCCGGATCGGATAGACATCGCGCTCGCCCGAGAAACGATAGCCTCGCTCGCTTCCCGGCTGGCGACGGTGACTACCGTACCGCCCTTCGCCATAGCTTTGACCGCGCGCCTGCGAGCCGTAGCCTCCGCGTTCGCGATAGCCCGAGGCTTCACGCTCTTCGCTCCGGTACCGCGCGTCGTTCTCGTTCCATCGGGGATTTCGGGGCGCCGCGTCATCGCGGTGCGTGCGTCCTTCGTCATTGCCCCAACCACCGCCGGCCTGTCGGGGCGCGTCGTCCTGCCACTGGCTGGCCTGACGCGGCGATTCCCAATCGGAGCTTTCGTCACGATATCCGCCGGACTGACGGCTGGCCGGGTTTGAATCACGCCGATTCATCGATGCTCTCCTTGATGTCGCTGTTTTATGCCGAAACCGGCCCAACCGACTTGCCGGGCCGTCCTTGCGTCGACTGATAGGAAAACGATGCAAGGCCCCGGACGATCCACTGTCCGGCGCGCATCCGGAGGCATTCGCCGCAGCGCCCATCCATGACTGCCTCTTGGATACCTTCGCAGCCCGGATGGAACGGAAAGCCGGGGAACTCCTCAGTCCTTCGCGTCTTTCTCCAGACGAGAAAGGACGCGCCCATGCCTGCACGCGCTTACTGGAAAGGCCAGATCCGTCTGGCGCTCGTCTCGATCCCGATCGAAGTCTATCCGGCGACGCGATCGGGCGCTGCCATCTCGTTCCACCAGATCCACGAGCCCAGCGGCAAGCGTATCCGCTACGAGAAAGTCGCGCCCGGCGTCGGCCCGGTCGACCGCGACGAGATCATCAAGGGTTTCGAGGTCTCCAAGGGCAACTACGTCCTGCTTGAGGAGGAGGAGATCGAGGCGGTCAAGATCGAAAGCCGCAAGACGCTGGAACTCGTGCAGTTCGTCGATGCCGACGAGATCGACGTGCTCTATTACGAAAAGCCCTATTTCGTCGTGCCTGCCGACGACTTGGCGGAAGAGGCCTATACCGTGCTGCGCGAAGCCCTGCGCCGGACCCGCAAGGTCGGGCTGGGTCAACTGGCGGTACGCGGACGCGAGCAGCTCGTCTCGATCAAGCCCTGCGGGCGGGGCCTCGTCATGGAAGTGCTGCGCTACGCCGACGAGGTCCAGAAAGCCCAGGGCTATTTTCGCGATATCGAGGATGCCAGCCCCGACGCCGACCTGCTGGATCTTGCCACGACCCTGATCGAGAAGAAGACCGGCCCGTTCAAGCCCGCCGAATTTCACGATCGCTACGTCGATGCGCTCCACCGCTTGATCGACAAGAAGGCCAAGTCCAAGGGCAACAAGCGCATTCTCGAGGATGTCGAGGAACCGTCCAGCGGCAAGGGCAATGTGATCGACCTGATGGCGGCGCTGAAGAAGTCGGTCGGTGAAAGCGGGACGAAGGCTGCCAGGCCCTCCTCGTCCCGCAAGCCCGCAGCGAAGAAGACGACCGCCACCTCCCGCACCCGCAAGCAGGCCTGACAGGCTTGTCGAAACATCGCGCAGGCAGATCCGTGAGCAAGCAAGAACCCATCGCCGACCTGCTTGCCGAATATAACCGCAAGCGCGACTTCGCCAGGACCGCCGAACCTGCCGGAAAGCGCGGCAGGAAGGGCGGAAACGGCTTCGTCGTCCAGAAGCACGCGGCAACACGGTTGCACTGGGATTTTCGCCTCGAAATAGACGGCGTGCTCAAGTCCTGGGCGGTGACGAAAGGACCGAGCGCCGATCCCGACGACAAGCGCCTGGCGGTGCGGACCGAAGACCATCCCCTCTCCTACGGCACCTTCGAGGGCGGAATTCCCAAAGGCGAGTATGGCGGCGGAACGGTCATGCTCTGGGACCGCGGCACCTGGGCGCCGGTCGCCGGCAAGAGTGCGCGGGATATCGACGAAGGCCACCTTCACTTCGTGCTCGACGGCGAGCGGATGAAGGGCGAATGGCTGCTCGTGCGGATGAAGCCCCGTCCGGGCGAAAAGCGCGAGAACTGGCTCTTGCGCAAGGTCGGCGATGCTTTCGCGCAGGACGGCGATGTCCTTGTGGCGCAGGCGCTCACCAGTGTCCTGACCGGGCGCACCATGGCCGAGATCGAAGCCGACAAGGGCGCCGTCCATTCGCTCAAGGGCAAGAAGGGCGATGCTTTTGCGCAGATCATGGAAAAGGCGGCGACCAGCAATGCGCGCAAGTCCCGCCCCGCCCGCCGGGACAGCGGCAAACCACCCAAGTTCCGCTCCCCCAAATTCCGCCCGGTGCAACTCGCCACGCTGGTGGACGCCGTGCCGACCGGGAACCTGTGGATGCACGAGATCAAGTTCGACGGCTACCGGGCGCTTATCGCCGCGGCGGGCGGAAAGATCGTGGTCCATACCCGCAGCGGCCTCGACTGGACCGACAAGTTCGCACCGCTGGCCGCGCATCTGGCCGCGCTGAACCTGCCGCCCTGCCTGATCGACGGCGAGATCGTCGCGCGCGGCAAGGACGGCAATCCCGATTTCTCCAGCCTCCAGGCAGTGCTCAAGCGCGGCCACGGCAGCCAGTCCGACCGGGACGCACTGGAATTCCATGCCTTCGACCTGATCGAACTGGATGGCGAGGATCTTGCCCCGATGCCCAACATCGAACGCAAGGAACGGCTGGAAGCCCTGCTCGCCGAAGCGCAGCCACCTGTTTTCGTTGCCGACCATGTGATCGGCGCTGGCGAGAAACTCCACGATGCCATGTGCGTGGCAGGGCAGGAGGGCATCATCGCCAAGCGGGTGGATGCGCCCTATCGCGGCGGGCGTACGAAGAACTGGGTCAAGGTCAAATGCACGCGGCGGCAGGAGTTCGTGATCGTCGGCTGGTCCCGGTCGACCGCGAAGGGGCGTCCCTTCTCGTCGCTGCTGCTGGGACAATACGAAGGCAAGGATCTCGTCTATCGCGGCAAGGTCGGCACCGGCTTCGATGCCGAGAGCCTGGCCGCCATGGCCGCGAAGCTGGAGAAGCTTGCACGCAAGACGGCGCCTGTCGAAGTCGAGCGCGCCGAGGCACGCGGGGCCAGCTGGGTGACGCCGAAGCTGGTGGCCGAAGTGGCCTTTGCCGAACTCACCGGCGAAGGGCGCGTGCGCCATGGCAGTTTCCTCGGCCTGAGGTCCGACAAGGACGCCAGGTCCGTCTCCCCGGAACGCGCCCAGGCCGCGCCCAAAGCGGAGATCGACATGACGATCAGCAACCGGGACCGGGTGATCTTTCCCGAAAGCGGCGAAACCAAGGGCGACCTTGCCGACTATTACGCCGCCGTGGCCCCCCTCATGCTGCCTTTCGCCGCCAATCGCCCGATCAGCCTTGTCCGGTGCCCCCAGGGGCGGGCGAAGAAGTGTTTCTTCCAGAAGCATGACAGCGGCACTTTCGGCGACCATGTCCATCACGTGCCGATCCGCGAGAAGGACGGCGGCGTGGAGGACTATCTCTACCTCGATGATGCGGAAGGGCTGATCGCCTGCGTGCAGATGGGCACGATCGAGTTTCACGGCTGGGGTGCGCGCGCCGACGAGGTGGAATTGCCCGAGCGGATGATCTTCGATCTCGATCCCGACGAAGGCCTGGAGTTCGCTGAATGCGCCCGCGCTGCGAAGGACATTCGGGCGCGACTGGCCGATCTCGGTCTGGTGAGCTTCGCCATGCTCTCCGGCGGCAAGGGCGTGCATGTCGTCGTTCCGCTGAAGCGGGGGCACGATTGGGACACCCACAAGGATTTCGCCCGTCGTTTCGCCGAGGCCATGAGCCTGGCGCAGCCGAAACGCTACGTCGCCACCATGAGCAAGGCGAAGCGAAAGGGGCGCATCTTCATCGATTGGCTACGCAACCAGCGCGGCGCCACCGCCGTCCTGCCCTATTCGGCGCGCGCCCGTGAAGGCGCCCCGGTCGCCGTGCCGATCTCGTGGGACGAACTGGACGGCATGAAGGACGCCCATCCCTTTTCGATCGCCGACGCATCCAAGCTGGCAGAGAGGGCGCGGGACCTGCGCGGTTGGGGTTTCGCCGAACAGTCGTTACCCGGCGTGTGACGATGTTTGCAGCGCCGCATCGCCGGCTGCTGCCGAAGGTTCGGGATCGCCAGGGGGAACGTCGATGGTCGGCATGCGTTGACTGCTAACCCCCGGTTTCAGGACCCTCAGCTTGAAAGGTGCAGGATGGATAGCCGCGACGAGAAAGTGCATCTCGAAAAGGATGAAGCCCGGGCCGGTTCGACGCCGGGCACCGTCCGGTACATTCTGCTGATCAGCCTGGTACTGGCGATTGCGGCGCTCTCGCTGATCTGGATCGTTCGGGCCGTTCAAGCTCCCGATGATACCGGCGGGGTGAACGACACGCGGGAAGCCGTCGAGCAAGGCGATGTAACGCCTCAGGAACAACCCGGTATGCAGAGCCCGGCTCCGCCACCGGCCGGAAACGGCGCTTCCTGAAAGACAGCCAAGATCTGCACGGAAAGAATCTTACCCGATCGTGCGAGTGGGATGGAACGCCTTGATCGCTGGTGAATTTCCCCGCATGCGGGAAGCCTGGCGTTTCCGGCGCACTCCTTTTCTGGCAGGCTCATGCACTCACCTTTCAAGCAGGCGGCCCCTGCCAAACCAACGCTCGACGGTTCCCATCAATTTTCCGGAAAGACACGGCGGTCGGCGCCGGGACTGGACCCCAAGACCGCGTTAGGTCTCGCTGTCGCGGTCCTGTTCTTTCTCGCCAGCGGGACGGTGGCCTATCTCAACCTGCGCGTGCTGCGGGACGACACGCGCAAGATCGTCCATTCCCACGAAGTCATTGTTGCGCTGAACCGTCTGCTTTCGGCCGTGCAGGATGCCGAGACCGGGCAGCGCGGGTTTCTGCTGACCGGGCGGGAAAGCTATCTCGATCCCTATCGCAGCGCGCTTGCCGATGTCGGCGGGCAGTTCGAGGCGATTGCCGGTCTCACCCGTGACAATCCCGAGCAACAGGACCGCCTCCTGCCGCTGCGCCGCCATATCGACGCCAAGCTCGCCGAACTGCGCGAAACGATCGAAACCCGCAAGAGCGGCGGCCTGGAAGCGGCCCTCCCATTGGTCGCCTCGGATCGCGGCAAGACCGAAATGGACGCAATCCGCGCCCAGCTCGGCCTGATGCAGCAGGACGAAGCGCGGCTGCGGGCTGAGCGGCTTGCCGAAATGGAACAGGCCTATCGCTCGGCCTGGGCCAGCGGCATGGCCTCCTGCCTCCTGGGAATTGCCCTCACGCTGGCGATCGGCTTCCTGATCCGCCGCGCGGCGATCGCCGCCGGGCACCGTCAATGGCTCCAGTCGGGACAAGTCGCGCTCGCCTCGGCGATACTGGGCGACCAGCCGGTCGAGCAACTGGGCGAGAATATTCTCGCCTTCTTGGTCAAGTTCGTAGGCGCGCAGGCCGGTGCGGTCTTCTCTGGGGACGGCCACCTGTTCCGCCGCATCGCCTCCCACGGCGTGCCCGCAGATGCCGGGATCGTCGAGCGTTTCGCCTTGCGGGAAGGCTTGCTTGGCCAGGTCGCCGCGGACGGCGAACCCGTGCTGCTGGCCGACATTCCCGACAGCTACCTGACCATCGGCTCCACCTTCGGCAGCGACAAGCCGCGCCACCTGCTGATCGCGCCTGCCATGGCTGACGGCGCGGTTCACGGGGTGATCGAACTCGGTTTCCTTCAACCGGTGGACGAGCATGTCCTGACCTTCCTTGCCGAAATCTCGAACGCGGCAGGCGTTGCCCTGCGTTCGGCGCGCTACCGGGCCGAGTTGCAGCACCATGCCGAAGAGCTCCAGGTCCAGAGCGAGGAACTGCGCGTCTCCAACGAGGAGCTGGAAGAACAAGGCCGCGCCCTCAAGGAATCGCAGGTCCGGCTCGAGCACCAGCAGGTCGAGCTGGAGCAGACCAATTCGCAGCTTGAGGAACAGGCCCAGCAGCTGGAGCACCAGCGCGACGATCTTGCCCGCTCCAACGCCGCGGTCGAACTGAAGGCGCAGGAGCTGGAGCAAGCCAGCCGCTACAAGTCCGACTTCCTCGCCAACATGAGCCACGAACTGCGCACGCCGCTCAATTCGCTGCTGATCCTGTCGAAGCTGCTGAGCGACAATCCCAAGGCCAACCTCACCGGCGAACAGGTGCAATATGCGCGCACCATCGAGTCCTCCGGCAACGACCTGCTGGCACTGATCAACGACATTCTCGACCTGTCCAAGATCGAGGCGGGACACTTGCAGATCCGGCCCGAGACGGTGCTGCTGGAGCGGCTTGCGGGCGACATGCGGCAAGTCTTCCAGCCGGTCGCACGGGACCGGGGGCTGGATTTCGAAATCCGCGTCGCGCCGGGTTGCCCGGTCACGCTCGACACCGACCGGCAACGTCTGGAGCAAGTGCTCAAGAACCTGCTCTCCAATGCCTTCAAGTTCACCGAAACGGGCTGCGTAAGGCTGGATATCGAACCGGACGGCGCCCCGGAGAGCACAGCCGCCCTGCTGCTTTCCGTGACCGATACCGGGATCGGCATTCCCGAAGACCAGCAGCGCGCGATCTTCGAGGCATTCCGGCAAGCCGACGGTACGGTCAATCGCAAGTACGGCGGCACCGGCCTCGGCCTCTCGATCTCGCGCGAACTCGCCCGCCTGCTGGGCGGGGCGATCTCGTTGGCGAGCGTGCCCGGCCAGGGCAGCCGCTTCACGCTGCGTCTGCCGCTGGCCTACGACCCCGCACTGACCGGATCGGCGCAGATCAAGCCGAACGGTCCCGCGCCCGTCGCTACCATCCCCTCCCCGGCCCCCAGCCCCGAAACCGCTCCGGAACCGGCCGTGCTGCTGCGGCAGGTCGAGGACGACCGCGATGCGGCAACGGCCGCCCAGCGTGTCCTGCTGGTGGTCGAGGACGATTCCGCCTTCGCGGGCATCGTCCGCGACATGGCGCGGGAAATGGGCTTCCGGTGTCTGGTCGCAGGAACCGCCGAGGAAGCGCTCCAGCTGGCCCGCAGCTTCCGACCGCACGCCGTCGTGCTCGACATCGGGCTGCCCGACCAGTCCGGCCTCGCCCTGCTCGACCGCCTGAAGCGCGATGTCGAGACGCGCCATATCCCCGTTCATGTCGTCTCCGGCAGCGACCATACCCAGACGGCGCTGTCGCTGGGTGCCGTGGGCTACCTCGTGAAGCCGGTGAAGCGCGAAGACCTTTCGGGCGTGCTGGAAACGCTGGCGGCCCGGCTCGATTCCCCCACGCGCCGGGTGCTGATCGTCGAGGACGATCCGGTCCAGCGCGACGCCGTGGCGCGGCTGCTGACTTCGGGCGACGTGGAGACGGTCGCCGCTGCCACCGCCGCCGAATGCCTCGAACTGCTGGCCGGCCAGACGTTCGACTGCATGGTGCTGGACCTCGCCCTGCCCGACGCCAGCGGCTTCACGCTCCTCGAAACCCTGAGCCGCGAGGGTGGCTATGCCTTCCCGCCGGTGATCGTCTATACCGGCCACGACCTCACTGCCGACGACGAGCAGCGCCTGCGCCGCTATTCGGATTCGATCATCATCAAGGGCGCGCGCTCGCCCGAGCGGCTGCTCGACGAAGTCTCGCTGTTCCTGCATCAGGTGGTCACCGAAATGCCGGCGGAGCAGCAGACGATGATCCAGCAGGCCCGCAATCGCGATGCGATCCTCGAAGGCCGCCGCATTCTGGTGGTCGAGGACGACGTGCGCAACGTCTATTCGCTCACCAACATCCTCGAACCGCAGGGCGCGGTGGTGGAGATCGCCCGCAACGGGCAAGAGGCCATCGATGCGCTCGACCGCTTCGCAGAGGACAGGGCCCGCCGCATCGATCTCGTGCTGATGGACGTGATGATGCCGGTAAAGGACGGCCTTACCGCCACCCGCGAAATCCGCCAGGACCCGCGCTGGACGAAACTGCCGATCATCACGCTCACCGCCAAGGCCATGCCGGACGACCAGGAGCGCTGCATCGAGGCAGGCGCCAACGACTACATGTCGAAGCCGCTCGATGTGGACAAGCTGCTCTCGCTGGTCCGCGTGTGGATGCCGCGATGATGCGGAGGCCCTGATGGACGCAGAACAGATGGACGGCGAGCAGATCGAGGATATCGAGATCCGCCTCCTGCTGGAGGCGCTTTTCCGCCGCTATCACTACGACTTTCGCAATTACGCCCAGGCCTCGCTGAAACGGCGGTTGCGGCAGGCACGCGACCAGATGGGGCTGCCGACGTTCTCGGCGCTCCAGGACCGCCTGTTGCGCGATCCGGCCACCGTCTCGCGCCTGCTGGACTTCCTGACCGTGCAGGTCAGCGAACTGTTCCGCGACCCCGCCTACTTCCGCGCCATTCGCGAGAAAGTCGTGCCGCATCTGCGCACCTACCCTTCGCTCAAGGTCTGGATCGCGGGATGCAGCAGCGGCGAGGAACTCTACTCCTTCGTCATCCTGTTCCGCGAGGAAGGACTGGAAGAACGCACGCTGTTCTATGCGACGGATATCAACCAGGATGCGCTCGATGCCGCCGCGCGGGGCATCTATCCGCTGGACCGCATTCGCACGTTCACCGAGAACCACCAGTTTTCCGGCGGAAAGTCCTCGCTTTCGGATTATTATTCCACCGCCTACGGCCACGCCGCCTTCGACAAGAGCCTGCGCGAGCGCGTGGTCTTTTCCGACCACAGCCTCGTCACCGATGCGGTCTTTGCGGAAATGCACCTGATTTCCTGCCGCAATGTCATGATCTACTTCGACCGCGGCTTGCAGGACCGCGCCGTCGGGCTGTTTCGCGGCTCGCTGGCGCGCAAAGGCTTCCTCGGCCTCGGGGCGAAGGAAAGCCTGCGTTTCTCGCAATATGCCGGGTCGTTCGGTGAATTCGTGCGCGAGGAGAAGATCTACCAGCGGCGCGATCCGTGACCCGGCCCCGCGCCGTCGTTATCGGAGCATCGGCGGGCGCCGTGCAGGCGCTCTCCCGCCTCCTTCCGATCCTGCCAGGCGATTATCCGCTGCCGGTTCTGGTCGTGGTTCACGTACCGCCCGGCCGCAGGAACGTGCTGGCCTCACTGTTCGCTGCCAAATGCAACCTCGAGGTGCGCGAACCGGACGACAAGGAACCGATCGCGCCGGGCACGATCCTCTTCGCCCCTCCCGACTACCACATGCTGGTCGAGACCGACCGCACCGTCTCGCTTTCGGTCGAGGGACCCGTACAGTTCTCCCGCCCGTCCATCGACGTGCTGTTCGAGAGCGCCGCCGATGCCTATGGCTCCGGTCTGGTGGGCGCGGTGCTCACCGGCGCCAACCATGACGGTGCCGAGGGCCTGCGCGCCCTCTTCGAGGCGGGAGGGACCGCGCTGGTCGAAGATCCCGCAAGCGCCGCCTATCCGGTCATGCCGCGCGCCGCCCTGGCCTTCGTGCCGGGCGCCGAGAGTGTGCCCCTCGATGCACTTGCGAAGCGATTGCTGGATCTGGCCGGGTAGAGATATCGTCCAATGGCCGGAGTGGGTTATCGTCCGGTCGTGGCGGGTCTGCGCCTTTCTGCGAAACCAAACGGCTTCCCGTCGTTTAGGGCGATATGGATGCAACGACGCAAAGCGATGCGCTGGCCGCTTCCGGCGCAGCGGCGACGGAAGCGAAACCTCCGCAACGGCGCCCGAGGCAGCGCCTGCACATCCTGCGCAACATCCTGCTCGCAATCATGATCGCGGTATTCGCCGCGTGGCTCGTCCTTTTCATCACCAAGGGCCGGTTCCTGAAGCACCCGTTCGAGCGCATGGCAGGGTCTCTGGCCGGACGGCAGGTGGAGGTCGGCGGCGACTTCCAGCTCTACTTCGCGCCGCTGCGGATCAAGTTCGTCGCCGAAGGGCTCAGTGTCTCCAATCCAGCCTGGGCCGCTCGCCGCCACTTCTTCTCGGCAAGGCGCATCGACGCCCGGATCGCCCCGCTCTCGCTGCTGTTCGGGCGGCGGCACGTTTACTCGCTGGACCTTCAGGGCGGGGCCGTCGATCTCGAATGGGACAAGGGCCATGACCGCAACACCTGGACTTTCGGCGGCGGCGAAGGCGGCAAACCCTTCGAGTTTCCCCGCATAGACCGCGCCGTCGTGGCGGACACCCGCATTCGTTATGCCGACCCCCGGATGCCGCTGCTGGCCGATCTCCGGGTCGACCCGATCGCTTCCGCCAATGCCCGGATCAGCAAGGCCGTGGGCGTTCAGGGCGACGGCATCCTGCGCAAGACCCCGTTCCGCGTGACCGCGCGCCTGCTGTCCCCGGACGCCACCGTCAATCGCGGACGCAATGCGCTGGAACTCACCGCCTGGGCCGCCGGAAACCGGATCGACGTTTCCGGCACGCTGCCCTCGATCGCCGATTTCGAGGACGTTCCCCTCAAGGTCCGGGCGCGCGGAAGCGACCTGTCCGACCTGCTCGCCATCATCGACGTCGCCATTCCGCAAACCCGCCGCTACGGCCTTGCCGCGCAGCTCGTGAAGGACGGCGAAACCTACCGCTTCACCGGTCTTCACGGCACGTTCGGCCAATCCGACATCGCCGGCAAGCTGACCGTCACCAACGCTGAGCGCTTGCGCCTGGATGCCGCACTCGCGACGCGGCGGCTCGACATCGTCGATGCGGCGCCGTTCATCGGCTACAATCCTGACATCGTCGCCGCGAAAGGCGCCGTGGCCGCCGCCGCCGCAACGGGCGCCGGAGCGCGCCGGGTCCTGCCCGACGCCGCACTGCCGGTAGAGACGATGCAGCGCTTCGACGCCGGGCTGGACTGGAAGATCGGCACCGTCCGCTCCCGCAACGTGCCGGTGCAGAACATCGCGCTCAAACTGTCGCTGGACCATGGCCGTCTTGCACTGTCGCCGCTGACATTCTCCATGGCGCGCGGCGACGTGTCGTCCAACCTGGTGTTCGACACCCGTCAGAGACCCGCTGCGACGAGCTACGATATCCGGCTGTCGCCGACCCCGATGGGCCGCCTGCTTGCAGGCTACGGCGTGGCGGAATCCGGCACGACGGGGACTATCAGCGGCCGCATCAAACTCGAAGGTCGCGGCGACACGATCCACGACTCGCTCGCTTCTGCATCCGGGCGCATCGCTTTCGTGATGCCCAGAGGCACTTTCTGGACGCGCAACGTGCAACTGGCCGAGCTGGATCTAGGGACTTTCGCCTCGAAGATGTTCGAGGGCAAGTTGAAGAAGCCGGTGGAGATCAATTGCGGCCTCATCGCCTTCACCGTGCGCAGCGGCGCCGCCGCGGCAGACCCGATCCTCATCGACACGTCGAAGAACGTGATTACCGGACGCGGCGGCTTCAGCTTCGGAACGGAAGCGATCGATCTGGCAATCCGCGCAGACGGAAAGAAATTCAGCCTGTTTTCGGGCCAGTCCCCGGTAGGAATAGGCGGCCGGTTTGCCCAGCCCTCGCTTCGGGTCGTGAGCCCCCAGCTCTTGGGCCGTGCCGGAGTAGGACTGGGCCTCGCCGTGGCGGCAACGCCGGTCGCCGGGCTTCTGGCCTTCGTCGATGTCGGCGATGCGAAGTCGGCCGCCTGCGGTCCGGTGCTGTCGGCCGCTCCCGCCTCGGCGCAGCGTACCAGCAAAGGCAAGCCGCGCGACGATGTTCGCACCGGACACGTGAACACCGCCCGCAAGCGTTAGTGGAGTTTGGTCTTCCGCGATGTTCGGGTTTCGGTCCAGATACCTAGACCGAAACCGCGCTCGCCACCCGGCCCGCCTCGCCGAACACACGCAGATAGCGCTGGATCTCCTCTGGCCTGCCGGTCGCCTTGGCCGGGTTGTCCGAGAGCTTCACCGCCGGACGCCCGTTCGCCGAGACGACCTTGCAGACCAGCGAAATCGGGTCGAGGTCCGCCGTCTCGAACGGCGCGCAGCCGCGGAAGTCGTTGGTGAGGTTGGTGCCCCAGCCGAAACTCATGCGCACCCGGCCGTGGAAATGGCGATAAGTCGCCTCGATACTGTCGATGTCCATGCCGTCGGAGAAGATCAGCAGCTTGCTCTTCGGATCGCGTCCCTTTTCCCGCCACCAGCGAATGATCTGCTCGCCGCCCTCGATCGGCGGCGCGCTGTCGGGGCGGAAACCGGTCCAGTCCGCCACCCAGTCGGGCGCGCGTTCGAGGAACGAGGCGGTGCCGAAAGCATCGGGCAGCGCCACCCTCAGGTTGCCGCCGTAGTGGTCGCTCCAGTCCTTGAGCACGCGGTAGGGTGCCTGGCGCAGTTCCTCGTCGCTTTCCGCCAGCGCCGCCAGCACCATCGGCAATTCGTGGGCATTGGTGCCGATGGCCTCCAGATCGGCATCCATCGCCAGCAGGACATTGGACGAGCCGATGAAGCGACTGCCCAGCCCTTCCTTCAGGGCCTCCACGCACCAGCGCTGCCACAGGAAACCATGCCGCCTCCGCGTGCCGAAGTCCGAGAGGACGAGATCGGGAAGCTGCGCGAGCCGCTCCACTTTCTCCCAGAGCTTGGCCTTGGCGCGGGCATAGAGCACGTCGAGCGCAAAACGGCCGCGATCCTTCATCGCCGACCGCGAACGCAGTTCGTTGACGATGGCCAGCGCGGGAATCTCCCACATCATCGTATGCGTCCACGGCCCTTCGAAACGCAGCTCGTACTGGCCGTCAACTTTGTGCAGCTCGTATTCGGGCAGGCGGAATTCGGCCAGCCAGGCGATGAAGTCCGGGCTGAACATCTGCGCCTTGCCGTAGAAGCTGTTGCCCGCCAGCCAGATCAGTTCCTTCTTGCCGAACCGCAGCGAACGCGCATGGTCGAGCTGGGCGCGCAGTTCCGCCTCGTCGATAACTTCGGCAAGCCGCACCGATTTCGTGCGGTTGATCAGCTCGAAAGTCGCCCGGACGTCCGGATAGAGATGCCGGACCATCTGCAGCATCAACAGCTTGTAGAAGTCCGTATCGAGCAAACTGCGCACGATCGGATCGAGCCGCCAGTTGTGATTGTAAGTGCGGGTTGCAATATCCGTATAGACCATGCCTCAGTCTTAGGACGATATGCGCCAATGACAAACCTTACCGCGATCGAACTTTCGGCAACCCCGCTTCCGGTTTCCGGCAGGAAGCGCTTCGTCATCGTCGTCGACATGCAGGGCGACTTCGTCCACGTCTCCGGCGCGCTGCCGGTTCCGGATGCCGAGGCGATCGTCGCGCCGATGCAGGACTGGCTCGCCGCGCTCGACCCGGAAACCACGGCGGGCGTGCTGCTCACGTTCGACACCCACGTCCCCGATGTCTACGCCGGGTCCCCCGAAAGCGCGCAGTTCCCGATCCATTGCATCCACGGCACACCGGGCTGGAACAGCGTGCTCGACGCGGGGGCGATCGCACCGTCCATTCCGGTCTATACTCTGGACAAGGGCGTGTTCGATATGTGGGCGGAGTCCGGACTCTCGCTGAAACCGCGTCGCGGCGACGCAATCGATCGCGAGGCCTTCTTCGCAAACCTCGCCGCCGAGGGTCTTCGCGATGTCACCGTGGTCGGCGTCGCGGCGGACTTCTGCGTGAAATGGGCGATCGAGGGCCTGCTGGCGCGCGGCTTCCGCGTGGAACTTCCGGCCTCCCTGACGCGCGGGATCGGCATGGAGGCCGACGCCGTGGTCGCGCAGCTGCGCGGCGAGGAAAGCGCGGTTCCCGCCGGATAGCGACGATCAGGTTCGCAAAACGAAAGGTATCTCCACCAGTCCGCGCACCATGACCATCGCGCCGTCACGCTTGGTGGGCGACCATTTCCAGCGCCGCACCGAGGAAAGCGCAGCCTTGTCGAGCCGGTCGAAGCCGCTGCTCGTCGAGACCGAGATATCCGCCACGGTGCCGTCGGTGCCCAGAATCACCATCAGCACCACCGTGCCCTGCTCGTGCTTGCGCCGCGATTCCACCGGATAGCGCGGCGGCTCGGCCGAGATCATCTTCGACGACAGGTCCCCGGCATTCTCGATGCGCGGGGCTGGAGCCACCGCTACGCTCTGGGTCTGCGGCGCCGGCGGACCGGGCACCGCGACGCGCACGACCGGCGGCTCGGGTGAAGTGCTGATCGTGGCCGGGGCGGTCGTCAGCACGATCGGAGGCGGCGGCGCGACAACCGGGGAGACCGGCTGCACCGTCGCCTTTTCCGGCTGCGGCTGCGGCTTGGGCGGCTGGGGAGGCGGCGGCGGCTTGAGTTGCTGGAGGTCGGCGACGACCAGCCGCTTGTGCGCCTCGCGATGCGCGGTGACGATGTTGAGCGCCAGCATCGAGGCGAGCATGCCGCCGACAATCGCGGTGGCCCCCAGCATGGCCGCGAGATTAGGCTTGCGGCTTTCGCCATAGCGCGAGACGGCGCGGGGCGCATGAAGGGCAACGACTTCCGCAGGGGGCCGCGACTGCGGGATCGAGGTACTTGCCGGGCTATCCGGCGCCAGTGCGTCCGGGTGATGAATGGTGGCGTACATGGTCAAGCGATCTAACCCCAACGAACCCACAGGGCCGCCCTGTCGGCCCGGCTAATGCGAGTCATTCGCATAGCTTAGACAAGTACGTCGGTCGAGTATGAATCGGCACCGCTCCGGCGCAATTCCGCCGATCCGCGCCTATTGCCGCGTCCCGAAACGCAGAACGGTCTGCAAACGCGTTGTTTCCGCTCCATTTCCTAACCCCTTCACCTCATGATCGCACCGCAACAAAGCGCTTCCATACCGATTCGGGGTCATTGCGACTGAGACGAAGTTGCAATACTCGCGCGCTATGGTCCTGCCGATCTCGCCCAACCTGCTTCTCACGCTGACCTTGCTGCTCAAGACCAAGAGCGTCAGCGGTACGGCGCTTGCGCTTGGCGTGAGCCAGCCGAGCGTCAGCCGTTCGCTCTCGCAGCTGCGCACCGCACTCAAGGATCCGCTGCTGGTCCGCTCGGGCAGCGGCATGGCCCGCACCCGCCGGGGCGACGAACTGGTGGGGAAGCTGGCTGACTGGATGGCAACGACATCCGCCCTGTTGGTGGAGGACCGTTTCGATCCCACCCGCGTCGAACGCCGCTTCCGCGTGGCCTCAACCGATTTCGGCGTCATGTCCGTGCTGCTTCCGGCGATGGCAGCATTGCGCGAGGAAGCCCCGGCGATCGCCATCGACATCGTGCCGCTGAGCCACGCCACCCACCGCGCGCTGGCCGAAGGCGATATCGACCTTGCCATCTCGGGTCTCGACCATGACCCCTCGCAGCTTCACCGCGCCCTGCTGTTCGAGGACGAGTTCCTCTGCGTCACCCGCGCCGACCATCCGCTTGCCCGAAACGAGGAATCCGTTTCGGTCGAGGCGTTCCTGGCCTATCCGCATCTCGGCCTCACGGTGAGCGAAGCGGAGCTGGACCGGGTGGCAATGACGCTGGGCAGCGCCGCCGCCGCGCGCAAGGTCGTCGCCAGTCTGCCCTATTTCGGTCTGGCCCCCGCGATGCTGTCCGCAGGCGATCTGGTAATGGTCCTGCCCTCCCGCGCCGCCATGCATTTCGATCCGCGCCATGGACTGGCCACGCGCCCGGCACCTTCGGAACTGGGCCTTCTGCAATACTGGCTGCTCTGGCACGAGCGCAGCCATCGGGATCCCGCTTCGCAATGGCTCCGCGAACGCCTGGCGCAAATCTGCAGGCGACAGGCGCCGCGCGCGCTTCCTGAATAGTCGATATCCGATCTTGATTGTTGGCCTGCGAACACCCCCACGCCAATGGCGCTACTGCAAAGCATTCGCATTAGCTCTACATTAGTGTCCCAAAGGGGGGTAATCGTGATCCACAAGTTCCGGCTGCGCGCGAGCGCGGCCACCCTGAGCCTTGCCGCCGCCACGCTCGGCGCCGCGCTGGTTGCCCGGCCTGCCCTTGCCGACGAGGCTGAAAGCACCACCGGCGCTACCACCATCGTCGTGACCGCCACCAGCCGCGAACAGGAAGTGAAGGACGCGCCCGCCTCGATCAGCGTCATCACCCGCGAGGAGCTGGAACGCCTGCCCTACCGCGAAGTGACCGATGCGCTGATGGAAATTCCCGGCGTCACCGTCACCCCCGGCGAAGGCAACAGCCGCGACATCTCGATCCGCGGCATGTCGCCGCAGTACACGCTGATCCTGGTCGACGGGAAGCGGCTGAGCAGCCGCGAGACCCGCACCAACGGCGGCAACAATTCCGAGGGCGGCATGCTGCCCCCGCTGGAATCGATCGAGCGCATCGAAGTGGTGCGCGGGCCGATGTCCTCGCTCTACGGGTCGGATGCGATGGGCGGCGTCGTCAACGTCATCACCCGCCGCATCGCCAGCGAATGGCGCGGCAGCGTGCGCGTGAACGGCACGATGCAGCTCGGCAGCGACTACGGCAATTTCCAGGACGGCAACTTCTACCTCTCCGGCCCCATCACCAAGGGCATCGGCGTTCAGCTCCAGGGCTCGCTCAACCGCCGCACCGAGGACCGCGTCGTCGGCGGCACGCCCCAGCGCAAGGACGAGAGCCTGGGTGGCAAGATCGGCTTCTCCGTCGGTCCCGACCACGACTTCCTCGTCGAAGGCGGCTACTACCGCCAGGCAGTGACCGCCACGGCAGGCAAGACCGTGGAAGTGACCGCCACGGTCCCCGAAGGCACGCTCGATACCCAGACCCAGGAGCGCTATGTCGCCGCGCTCAGCCACTCGGGCCGCTGGGGCTTCGCCAATTCGGAAAGCTACATCCAGTACGAGGACGCCAAGAACCTCGAAACTACCAAGCGGATCAAGAACACCGTCGCGCAGTCGATCTGGTCGGTGCAGCTGCCGTCCAACATGCTGAGCCTCGGCGGTTTCTTCCGCAAGGAAGACCTGACCGACACGGTCGGCAATCTGCTGCCGGGCTCGACCCGTGCCGGCGCCAGCCGCACCAACTGGGCGCTGTTCGCCGAGAACGAACTGTCGATCCTCGACAACCTGCGCCTCACCGGCGGCATCCGCATGGACAACGACGAACAGTACGGCAACCACTGGACCCCGCGCGTCTATCTCGTGTGGAACACCACCGAGCGCTTCACTCTCAAGGGCGGCTATTCGCAGGGCTTCCGCGCGCCGAACCTGCGCCAGACCCTGCCCGACTGGGGCCAGGCCAGCCGTGGCGGCACGATCTACGGCAACCCCGACCTCGAAGCGGAAACCTCGCGCACGATCGAGGCCGTGGCGATGTACGAAGGCAAGGGCTTCGAGGCCAGCCTGACCGCCTACGACACCCGCTTCAACGACAAGATCACGCGGCTTACCTGCGAGCAGGCCGGAGCCTGGTGCATCAACGAGCCGCTCAGCTCGATCGGCCGTCCGCCAACGACTTACGTGAACGTCGACAAGGCGAAGGTGCGCGGCATCGAGGCGACCGTCTCCCTCGATCTCACCCAGACGCTGCGCCTCAACGCCACCGGCACGCTGACCGATTCCAAGCAGCTCACTGGTGCCAGCGCGGGCATGGCGCTCAACGACACGCCCAAGCAGCAGGCCAGCGCCTCGCTGAACTGGCGCCCCGACGATCGCCTAAGCCTATATGCCCGCGCCGTCTATCGCGGCGAGGAAGCGGTGACCGAGGCGCAGATCAGCGGCAACAACCTCGTCGTCGAATCCTACACCACCGTCGACCTCGGCGGATCGTACAAGGTCTCGCACGGCTTCACCTTCCATGCCGGCGTGCAGAACCTGTTCGACAAGCGCCTGAACTACGACGAGGCCGGCTACATGATCGACCCGGCCCGCGTCTGGATGGGCGTGACTGCCCGCTTCTGATGACTTGAGATAAGGCGCTCCCGGCGGCCGGGAGCGCCTTTTTCAGATCTCCAGCTGGCTGCCCAGTTCGATCACGCGGTTGGTGGGCAACTTGAAGAATTCCATCGCGCTCTGGGCGTTGCGGACCAGCAGCGCGAAGAGCTTCTCCCGCCAGAGCGCCATTCCGGGCCGCGCGGAAGGGATCAGCGTCTGGCGCGAGAGGAAGTAGCTGGTTTCCATCGCCTTGAACGGCCCGCCCGCGCGGTCCTCCACCGCGAGCGCGGCGGGAATGTCCGCCTCGTCCATGAAGCCGTAATGCAGGACCATGCGGTAGAAACCCTGCCCCATGTCCTCGACCTCGCAGCGGTCCTCGGGTGCGACATGGGGCACGCCCCGGTTGGAGACTGTCAGGATCACCACGCGGTCGTGCAGGATGTGGTTGTGCTTGAGATTGTGCAGCAGCCCCGGCGGCACGCCCTCGTTGGTCGAGGCCAGGAACACCGCCGTTCCCGGCACCCGCCGCACCCGCTCGCCCACGGACTTGAGGAACACGCCGAAGGGGATCGAATCCTCCTTCAGGCGCGTGCGCACCAGCTGCCTGCCGGTGGCCCAGGTGGTGAGCAGGGTAAAGACCACGGCCGCCACCAGCAGCGGGAACCAGCCGCCGTCAGGGATCTTGGTGACGTTCGAGGCGAAGTACAGGCCGTCGATGACCAGCAGGCCCAGCGTCACCGCGCCCGCGAGCGCCGGATGCCATTTCCAGACAGTGAAGGTCAGCACGCCGAGCAGGCAGGCGGTGATGACCATCGTGCCGGTCACTGCAATGCCGTAGGCCGCCGCCAGGTTGCCCGAGCTGCGGAAGCCGAAGACCAGCAGGATCACCATGACCAGCAGCCCCCAGTTGACCAGCGGCACGTAAATCTGCCCCGCCGCCTTGGCGCTCGTGTGCAGGATCTTGATGCGCGGCAGGAAACCGAGCTGCACCGCCTGCTGCGAGACCGAGAAGGCGCCCGAGATCACTGCCTGGCTGGCGATGACGGTGGCCATCGTCGCCAGCGCCACCAGCGGCAGGCGCGCCCAGTCCGGCGCCATGAAGAAGAAGGGATTACTGATCGCCTCGGGATTGCGCAGAACCAGCGAGGCCTGCCCGAGGTAGTTGAGCAGCAGGCAGGGAAAGGCGACATAGAGCCACGAGATCGAGATCGCCCTGCGGCCGAAGTGGCCCATGTCGGCATAGAGCGCCTCGGCCCCGGTCACCGCCAGAACCACGGAACCCAGCGCCAGAAAGGCCAGCTTGGGGTTCACCATGAAGAACTCGACCGCGTGATGGGGACTGAGCGCCGAGATCACTTCGGGCGCGCGCAGGATCGACGATATGCCCAGCATCGCCAGAACCAGAAAATAGACGATCATGACGGGGCCGAAGAACTTCCCCATGATCGCCGTGCCGTGCGACTGGACCGAGAACAGCGCGATCAGGATCACCACCGCGATCGGCAGCACGAAACGGGCGAAGCCGGGGTTCACCACCGTCAGCCCCTCCACCGCCGAAAGCACCGAGACCGCCGGAGTGATGATGGCATCGCCGTAGAACAGCGCGGTCGCCGTCACGCCCAGCATGGCGATCAGCGGCGTCCAGCGGTTCTTGCCGATGGTGCGGCCGATCAGCGCCAGCAGGGCCAGGCTGCCGCCCTCGCCGTTGTTGTCGGCGCGCAGGATGATGAAGACGTACTTGATCGTGACGATCAGCATCATCGTCCAGAACATCAGCGAGATCACGCCGAACATGTGCAACCGGTCCACCACCAGCGGGTGATGGCCGATGAAGCTTTCCTTCAGGGCATAAAGCGGCGACGTGCCGATATCGCCGAACACGACGCCGATGGCGCCGATCGACAGCGCCGTGAGGCTTTCATTGGGGGCGTGATGCCCGGAAGTCTCGCTCATGAACGGGCGCCTGTTCTCACGTAAGTCACGCGCGCGAAGGCGCCGCGCTGCTTATGAATTTTTTAGACGAACGGCGCAATTCCCGGCGGCGACCGCCTCTACCGGGCGCACCTTGCGCAGCGGCGAGAAACCGGCATAGCGACCGGGTCGCAGCCAGAGCGCCGTCACCACGCCCATGCCGATCGCGCTCGTCGCCGACCACGCCAGCTTGTCGAGCGGCAGGAAGATCGAGGACGCCGCGAGGATCGCGAAGTCGATCAGGATCTGCGAGCGGCCGATGTTCCAGCCGCGCCTCTGCTGGAGCCAGACGGTGACGATCCCGACACCGCCCACGCCCGCCCCATGGCGCACCACCGCCAGCGTTCCCATACCGAGGAGCGTTCCCGCACCGACGGCGGCAGCGAAGGGATCCTTGACCTCGATCGTCAGGGCATGCTCGGAGAGCACCGAGGCCAGCGCGATGCCGCCGCTCGCCACGACCGTACGCAAGGTGAACAGCGAGCCCATCGCCCGCAGCGCCAGGAACAGGAACGGCAGGTTGAGCGCGGCGAACAGCAGGCCCGGCGGCAGCGGCGCGAAATGGCCGACCAGCAGCGCGAGACCGGCCATCCCGCCCGTTACCAATCCCGCCGAATGGAGGATCGTCAGGCCCAGCCCGATCAGCAGGCTGCCCACCGCAAGCGCGTAAATGTCCTCGATGCGGCCGTGGCGAATGGCGGTCATGGCGAAAGATCCTCGTCGGGAGGGGTGATTCGCCCGCCGTTTATGCAGTTGCGAAGGCGCTGTCGAGAGCCGGAAAACGCGCGCAACAACCCGCTATTTTCGGGGCATTGCAACGCAATGAGGCCGCTTCCGGAGACAGCTCCTCAGCGGGATTCTTTCGCAGGTGCAATAGTCGCGGTCCCCAGCCCCAATCCCTCGAACACCCGTGCGCTTCCGGTTGCGGCATGGGCGTGGGAGCGCATGATGGTTTCGGCCAGATCGGCATCTCCGGCAAGGATCGCGGCAAGGACCGCCCGGTGCTGGACATGGGCCTTGCGCAAGTGCTCGAATTCGGCCTCGCGGTCGTCCTCCCAGTCCAGCGCGAGCGCCGCCGCCGAAGCGAAAGGCAGAAGGTTGTTGCGGGCCAGCGCGACCTCGATCGCGCCGTTGCCGCTGGCCCGCACCAATTGCTCGTGAAACGCAAGGTTATAGGCGTGGAAGCCTTCGAGATCCTCGTCCGACAGATAGCCCTTGGCAAAGAGCGCATCACCGCTCGCCAGGCACTGCTCGAAGGCCCGCTCCTCGCGCTGGGATAGTCCCCGTAGCGCGAGCCGCCGCGCCGCCAGACCTTCCAGCACGCCGCGCACCTCGACGGCAGCCTCGACCTCCACGGCGGAAGGCCCGCGCACCGCATAGCCGCGACTGCCCAGCTTCGCGACCAGGCCTTCCTGTTCGAGCGCCCGCAGCGCCGTCCGCACCGGCATGCGGGAGACGCCGAGGGCCTCGGCGGTCGGAATCTCGGCGATACGCTCGCCATCCTGCAGTTCGCCCGAAGCGATCATGCGCCGCAGCGAGACGATCACATGCTGGCCCGGCTTCATTCCTTTATTCATCGCCGGGAGCCTAGCCGCGTTTTTCCGACCGAGGAAGAAGCCTATTCAGGCATCGTTTCCGCCGCGATGGCGCGATCGATCATCAGCCGCGACCGGGCGCCACCGGCATCGATATTGAGCTTCAGCAACTTGCGATCGGGATAACGCAGCAGATTGGCCTGCTGACGCTCCAGCATTTCCAGGTCTTCCGAGAAGATCTTGCCCTGCCCTTCGCGAATGGTGTCGGTCAGCGCGGCATCGTCCACCGCGAACTTGCGCGCCATGCCCCAGAAGTAATGGTGCGAGGTCTCCGTTTCCGGCGTGATGAAATCGACGACGATGCTGGAGGCCTTCGCCGCGTCGTCCGCCTCGTAGCCACCCTGCCCGGCCAGCGCGACGCCGACTTCGATCATGACATGGCTGGGCAGCGAGAAGCGGCAGATCTGCCAGCGGTCCACCACGGCATCTTCAGGCAGCCCGGCCCCGCGCAGCGCCATGCGCCAGAACGGCGGGGCCTGCACGCCGTCCATGAACCGGCTGGTCACGACTTCATCGGCCTCGGCGCGGGTCTTCACCGGGGCCTCGTCGATTTCCTTCTGGCCGATGCTGCTGGCATGGACATAAGTCTCGTGCGTGAGGTCCATGAGATTGTCGACCATCAGCCGGTAGTCGCAGGCGATATGGTAGCGTCCGCCGCCATAAGCCCATTCCGCGCTTTCGGCCCAGGGCAGATGGTGCATGAGCGCCGGATCGGCGGCCTCCTGATCGCCCGGCCAGACCCAGATGAAGCCGTAACGCTCCACCGCCGCGTAAGTCCGCACCGGCGGGAAACCCTTCACGCGCTGGCCGGGCATGTCCACCGCGCGGCCCGAGCAGCCCATAGCCAGCCCGTGGTAGCCGCAGACCAGATTGCCTTCGCGCATGAAGCCCAGCGAAAGCGGCGCGCCGCGATGGGGGCAGAAATCGTCCATGGCCGCCGGGCGACCGTCCTGCCCGCGGAACAAGACCATCTGCTCGCCGCAGATCTTGCGGCCGAGCGGCTTGCCGTCGATCTCGTCGGGCGTGCAGGCAACGTACCAGGCATTGCGCGGCCAGGGCGCTGCAGCGCGCTCCGAATCGCTGGAAGGCGCTGCCTCGTGAACGGATGCATCGCGGGTAGGTGTGAAGGTTTGGGTGTCTTCGGTCATGGTCCTCTCCAGCCCCTGGGGCGTCGTTATTGGATCCAATTTGTCGCATTGGATCCAATCAGTCAAGGCCAAAGAATGGTGCTCGCCCGAAGTCTCAACACGATGTAGGGTCGCACGAATTCTCTGCTGCCGATCGACCATGACCGCCAAATCGAAACTGAAGCTGCACGCCCGCATCTATTGCGGGGACGAGATCGCAATGGGCCCGGGCAAGGCCGACCTGCTGGAGGCCATCGACCGCGAAGGCTCGATCTCCGCCGCCGGGCGGGCGATGGGCATGAGCTATCGCCGCGCTTGGTTGCTGGTCGACGCAATGAATCGCTGCTGGCAGGCGCCGCTGGTGGAGACCGTGGCCGGTGGCGGCCGCGAGCGCGGCGCCAGGGTGACGGACACCGGCCGCCTGGTGCTCGCGCAGTTTCGCGGCCTTCAGGCGCTCATGGGCGCGCTGGGCCGGTCCGACGAATATCGGGCGCTGGAAGGCGCGGTGCGCGGGGAGCCGCTCCCCGCACGAGCCAACTGAACGGTATCAGGGCAGGCGCGTCACCAGCAGGGGCAACCGGGCCACGGCATTGCCCGAGATCTGGAGCAAATAAGTGCCGGGCTGGAGCGTGAAGTCCACCATCTTGCGGATGCCCGAGCAATCCGGCCCATGGCCATGCGCGGTCGAAGGCATGACCTTACCGTTCCCCGCCTTGGCTCCGGCCTTCACCACGTCGATCCAGGCCGCCGCGCCGAGCGCCACGCGGTAACTGCCCGCATCGGCCACGGAGAAGGTGTAAAGCCCGCCGAAGCTGACCGAACCGCCGGGCTTCTCGGGACGCTGGGCGTAGCGCATTTCGGAGGTCGGCCGCAGACCGCCCTCGATCGCCTTGCCGGGATCGATTTTCGCGCCCGACAGTGAGCGCGTGTCGCGGGCCGCAAGCAAGGGCCTGCGCGATGTCCATGCCGCGAGTTCGGGCGGCAAGTCCACCGGATCGGAAGGACAGGCCAGCGGTGTGGGCATGTGATCCGCCGGGCCTGAGGGCTTGCCCTTTGACGGCGGCGGGCTGGGAGCGCCGACCGGCGACTGCATCGGGAACTGGTCGGGCGAGACTTGCGCGAAAGCCATGCCCGCAGGCAGAACGGCGGCCAGCGTCAGCACCGATGCCAAACAGGCGGCGCGGGGCAGGAGAGGCCGGGTCATCGTCTGGGTTCCTTCATTGCAGGGGTCTCTTCAAGCTTGGCGATATAACCAATCCCAATCGGGCCGACAGGTCAAAAATGCGGACTGCGATTCATCTGGCCGTTCAGACGATCACTCAGAAAATCCACGAAGACCCGCACCCGCGCAGGCATGTTCGTCCCTCCAACGAAGACCGCGTGGACGAGTTCCACGTCGCCGGGGTTATAGTCTTCGAGCACCGGCACCAGCCGTCCCGAAGCGATCTCCTCCACCACGCTGAAACGGCCGACGCGGGTGATGCCCACGCCGTCCGCCGCCAGCTGGCCCAAGGTCTCGCCATTGTTGGCCTCGATCGAGCCGCGCACGCTCAGCGCATAATCGCGCCCGTCCTTGCGGAACGGCCAGACCGGCTCGGCGCGGCGGAAGTTGAAGTTCAGGCAATTGTGCTCCAGCAGATCCTCCGGCACTTGCGGCATGCCCCGAAGCGCCAGATAGCCCGGCGCGGCAACGATGACGCGGCGGTTCTCGCCCAGCTTGCGGGCCGTGAGCGAACTGTCCGCCAGCGGCCCGAAGCGGATCGCCACGTCGGCCTCTCCCGCCGCCACATCGACCAGCCGGTCGCTGACCCCGACATCGACGAGGATATGCGGATAGAGCCGCGCGAATTCGCCCAATAGCGGCACCACGGTCAGGCGGGCATGGGCATGGGAGACGCTGACCCGCAGCCGCCCGCGCGGCGCGCCGCGATCGGCGATCGACTGCTCGGCATCGTCGAGATCGGCCAGGATCCGCCGCGCCGCGCCGAGATAGGCCTGCCCTTCCGCCGTCAGCGACAGCGCCCGCGTGGTGCGCAGCAGCAACCGGACGCCCAGCCGCGCCTCGATGCGGTCGACAGTCCGGCTGACGGCGGAGGGGGTCAGGTCGAGCAGCCGTCCGGCAGCGGAAAAGCTGCCTTCCGACACCACCGCCGCGAAGACTTCCAGCGCCCGCGCCCGATCCGCGCCGAGCGGAACCTTTGCATCCGATTCAAAAATCTTTCGCATCCGGACAGCCTACCGCGCCGAACCGGAACAGTCCATTTTTGCATCATTCATCATCCCCTCCCCGCTTGACCACCGACCGAAGGACGTTCCCGTGACCGCCAGCACCCCAGATCCAACCCATTCCCGCCGAGTCCTGCTCGCCCTGGCGATCGGGGCCTTCGGCATCGGCACCACCGAGTTCTCGCCGATGGGCCTGCTCCCGGTCATCGCCGAGGGCGTCAAGGTCTCGATCCCGACAGCAGGCCTGCTGGTCAGCGCTTATGCCCTCGGCGTCATGCTCGGCGCGCCGGTCATGACGCTGGCCTTCAGCCGGTTCGGGAAACGCACGGCGCTGATGCTGCTCATGGGCATTTTCACCCTCGGCAACCTGATGTCCGCGATGGCGCCGGGCTACTACACACTGCTGCTGGCGCGGCTGGTCACCAGCCTCAATCATGGCGCCTTCTTCGGTCTCGGCGCCGTCGTCGCGGCAAGCGTGGTCCCCAAGGAAAAGCAGGGCAGCGCCGTCGCCACCATGTTCCTGGGCCTGACCATCGCCAATATCGGCGGCGTGCCCGCAGCGACGTGGATCGGCCAGCAGGTCGGTTGGCGGACCGCTTTTGCAGGCACCGCGCTGATCGGCCTCACCGCGATTCTGGCGCTCTGGGCCGCGCTGCCCAAGGGCAGCAGCGGAACCCGACCGGACGTGGCGCGCGAACTCAAGGTCCTGACCCGCGGGCCGGTCCTGCTTGCCATGGCCACGACCGTGATGGGCGCGGGCGCGATGTTCACGCTCTATACTTACGTGACGCCTGCGCTGACCCAGCTCGCCCATGCCTCGAACGCCTTCGTGACCCTGGCCCTGGCGCTGATCGGTGTCGGCTTCAGCATCGGAAACTGGGCGGGCGGACGGCTTGCAGACTGGTCGCTCGACGGCGCGACGAAGCTGTTCCTCGCACTGCTGGCCTTGGTCATGCTGGTCCTGCCGCTGGCGCTGACCTCGCAGATCGGCGCAGCGATCGGACTGCTGGTCTGGGGCGCCGCCGCCTTTGCTCTGGTGCCGCCCGTGCAGATGCGGGTCATGGCGGCGGCCTCGGAAGCGCCGGGCCTCGCTTCCTCGATCAACGTCGGCGCGTTCAATCTCGGCAATGCGCTGGGCGCGGCCGCCGGCGCCGCCGCCGTCAAGCTCGGTCTCGGCTATGGCGCGGTCTCCGTTACCGGCAGCCTCCTGGCCGTGACGGGACTGCTGCTCGTACTGTTCGGCACCCGGCCGATGAAGATCGGCCAGCCCCATCTGGCGGAAGCCTGACAGTCGAGCGAAGCCCTGTACCTGCGAACCGTAGAGAGTTTGTTTCCGTCCTTTTCAGCAAGCGGCAAACTCTCTACGCTCGGCAGACCATCTTTTCGGGGTCTGTCATGTTCGGATTTCTTCGCAAGCAGTTCGTGGACGTCATCGAATGGCTCGAACAGCCGGGCCAACTCGCCTGGCGCGTGCCGTTCGAGGACCGCGAGATCCAGAACGGCGCCCAGCTGACGGTGCGGGAAGGGCAAGTCGCGGTCTTCGTCAACGAAGGCTGCGTCGCCGATTTCTTCGAGGCCGGCCTCCATACTCTGAACACCGCGAACCTGCCGGTGCTCACAAGCCTGATGAACTGGGACAAGGGCTTCAAGTCGCCCTTCAAGTCCG
The DNA here is from genome assembly GCA_017745295.1 of Novosphingobium sp. Lineage (GTDB taxonomy): Bacteria > Pseudomonadota > Alphaproteobacteria > Sphingomonadales > Sphingomonadaceae > Novosphingobium. The sequence goes on along the minus strand of JAGHZR010000009.1, from coordinate 37,636 downwards.
ATGTCGTGTTCCTTTCGCGCAAGGAACAGCACGGCCTCAAGTGGGGCACCGCCCAGCCGGTGACGGTGCGCGATGCCGAATTCGGTGCGCTGCGCATCCGCGCCTTCGGGTCCTATTCCTTCCGCGTCGCTGATCTCGAACCGTTCGTGTCGAGGGTCGTCGGCACGCTGGAGGGCTTGAACGTCTCGGCGCTGGAGCCGCAGCTCCGCGCCGCGATCCAGACCGCGATCGCCACCGCGCTGGGCAGCGGGGGCATCCCGTTCCTCGATCTCGCCGCCAACCAGCAGGCGCTGTCGGACCGCATCAAGGGCGAAGTGGACAAGGCCTTCGCACAGTGGGGCTTGGAGTGCCTGAGCTTCTACGTCGAAAGCGTGTCGCTGCCGGAAGAAGTCCAGGCGCACCTCGACAAAGGTTCGTCGATGCGGGTGCTCGGCGACCTGGGCCAATATACCCGCTTCCAGACGGCCGAGGCGATCGAGAAAGCGGCTGGAGTCGATGGCGGCGTTGCCGGGATCGGCGCGGGAGTCGCGGCGGCAACCGCGCTCGGCGGGGCAATGTCGGCGGGTCTCGGCGCTGCGGGCCAACCTTCCGCACCGGCAGAGGAGGACCCGATCGCGACGATCGAGAAGCTGCACAAGCTCGTGACGCTCGGCGCGCTCAGCCAGCAGGAGTTCGACGCCAAGAAGGCCGAACTGCTGTCGCGCATTCGCTGATCCGCGTTTCGGGGGAGCGACAGCGTGATCCATTGTCCGTCGTGTGGCGCCGCCCTGCCCGTGCGCGGGCTTTCCGTGCCTTATACGACCTGCACCCATTGCCAGTCGCTGATCCTGCGCAAGGGGCAGGCACTCGAAGAGATCGGCAAAGTGGCCGAAGTGCCGTTCGACATCTCGCCGATCCGGCTGGGCACACGCTTCACGATTGCGGGCATCGAGTACACCACGGCAGGCCGCGTGCGCTGGGGCTGGAGCAGCGGTTCCTGGAACGAATGGCTGCTGGCGACGCCCGGCGGCGAAAGCCGCTGGCTGGGCGAGGCCATGGGCCTCTACATGCTCACGGCGGAGCGGCCTGACGTGATGACCGATCCGCTGGCGCGCGCCTTTGCCGAAGGCCGCGACCCGCTTGTCGGACAGGGCCTTGAGGTAGACGGCATCGCCTTCGAGGTTTCCGACATCAAGCAGGCCGAATGCCTCGGCAGCGAAGGCGACCTGCCCTTTCCCACCCTGCCCGGCTGGTCGATGACCAATGTGGACTGCCGCGCCCCCGGCGGCGAGGCGCTCTCGCTCCAGCGCGATGCCGAAGGCACCAGCGCCTGGCTCGGCACCTGGCACGAATTGTCCGGCCTCTCGCCCCGCGCCTTGCGTGAGATCGAGGGCTGGCCGCTCCCGGCGGCGCTGCGATGACCGAGGCGCAGAAGGGCACCCGCACGCTGTCCTGCCCCGCCTGTGGCGGCACGCTGGAAGTGCGCGCGGCAGGCTGGTCGGTCAATCTGGCCTGCCGCTATTGCGGCTCGATCCTCGACGTCTCGCGCCCCGAAGTCCAGATCATCGAGCGCCACAAGCGCGCTGCCGGGCAATTCTCGCTGCCGCTCGGCGCGCGCGGCAGCCTGTTCGATACCGAATGGGAAGTGATCGGCGCGATGATCCGGCGCGGGCCGACGGATCGCTGGCGCGAATACCTGCTGTTCAACCCTTACGTCGGCTATCGCTGGCTGGTCGAGTGGGAAGGCGAGTGGCAGTTCGGCACCCCGCTGCTCGACCGCCCCGAAGCCAAGGGCGATTCCGTGGTCTGGCGCAGCCAGCGCTTTCGCCAGGAAGACGACGAGAGCGAGGCCGTGACAGGCTCGCTCGTCGGCGAGTTCTATTGGCGCGTCGCCCAAGGCGACAGCGCGCGGGCGCGTTCCTACGTCGCCCGCGACTTCATGCTGTCTTGCGAGGAAGCGGGCGGCGAGATCAACTGGACCCAGCTTGTCGCGCTCTCCGAAGGTCATGTCGAGACGGCCTTCGGCATTGTGCCGCCTCGCATGTCTCGGGAACGCCAGTCCGCGCTCTACGCCCGCGGCGGGAACACCCGGAAACCGGACGATCTCGGCCGCATCTGCCTGCTCGTGCTGGCAAGCGCGATCCTCGCCCTGCTGGCGATGATCGTCATCGCCGGGCCTGTCGAACGCGTGAGCGGCACTGTCACGGCGCCTTTCGGATCCGCGCGCGAGGGCCAGAAAATCGGCGCGATCACGGTGCGGCGGGCCTGGCAGTTCGTCACCGTCACCGCCAGCGGGGAGAATTTCGATAACCGCTGGATCGAACTCGATTACCGGCTGGTAGACCGGACCACCGGCCAGTCGATCGACGGCTACGGCCTGTCCGAACACTATTCGGGCAGCGATTCCGACGGCGCCTGGACCGAAGGCAGCCGCAGCGCCAGCACCCTGTTCGGACAAGTGCCGCGCGGCACTTATGACCTCTACGTCGATGCCGCCGCGCATTCGTGGCCCGTCGATACGGTGCCTGACGGTAGCAACCCCTGGTCCACCCCCGAAGCCATCGAAATCCGCATCGACGCGCGCACCGGCAGCCTGCCCTGGGGTAACTGGTGGACCCTGGTGATCCTGCTTTCGATCTATCCCTGCGTCCTCGTCTGGCGGCGCTTCAGGAACCAGAATTCATGACCCCGCGTGTGATCCTGTTCACGCTGTGGTGCCTGCTGCTCGTCGCCGGAACCGCCACCGCCTCCTATTACGCCTGGTCGCCCTATTCGGACGAGACCCGAGAGGCCGGGAGCGGCGGCAGGGGCGGCGGCTTCTACGGCGGGCGCGTCGGCCCCACCCACAAGTAGTCCACCAAAGCCCTCTCACTGGAAGGAGCCGACATGCTCACACTTTCCGTCTTCCTCGCCACACTGCTCTACGCGGGGCTGGGCATCGTGATCTTCGTCGTCAGCTTCGTGCTGGTGGACCGGCTGACGCCCGGCGAACTCTGGCGCGAGATCATCGAGCACAAGAACGTGGCCGTGGCACTGCTTGCCGGAGCCGTCGCGATCGGCATCTCGAACATCATTGCCGCGGCCATTCATGGCTGAAGACATTGCGGCCGCGAGTCCGGAGGGCGAGAAAGCGCCCGCCTCGCTCGCAGTCATCCTGCTGGTTTCGGTCCTGGTCGTCGCGACGTGCGGGCTGATCTACGAACTGCTCGCCGGAACCCTCGCCAGCTACCTGCTGGGCGACAGCGTCACCCAGTTCTCGACGGTGATCGGCACCTATCTCTTCGCCATGGGCGTGGGTAGTTGGCTCTCGCGCCACGTTCGCGGCGACGAGATGGGCGTCTTCGTGCGCGTGGAGATCATGATCGCGGCGCTGGGCGGCTGGTCGGCGGCGGGCCTGTTCATGCTGTTCCCGCTGGTCGGCGACTTCCGCGTGGTGCTCTATGCGCTGGTGCTGGCGATCGGCGTGCTGGTGGGCCTCGAAATCCCGCTGCTCATCCGCATCCTGCGCCACCGCTTCGCCTTCCGCGAACTCGTGTCGAACGTGCTGACCTATGACTATGTCGGCGCCCTGATCGCCTCGCTGCTGTTCCCGCTGGTGCTCGTGCCCTGGCTCGGCATGATCCGCACCGGCTTCGTCTTCGGCCTCGCCAATGTCGCGGTGGCGCTGGCGCTGCTCTTCGCGCTGCGCCGCCAGCGCAGCGTCGCCGCCGACATGGCCGCCGCCCTCGTCGTGACCGCCAGCCTGATCGCGGGCCTTGCCATGGCCGACCGCATGCAGCGCTGGTCGGAAGTGGCCTTCTATGCCGAGCCGGTGGTCCATGCCCGCTCGACGCCCTACCAGCGCATCGTCATCACCCGGCGCGGCGAGGACCTGCGGCTCTACCTGAACGGTAACCTCCAGTTCTCCACCCGCGACGAATATCGCTATCACGAAGCGCTCGTCTGGCCGGTGCTGGGCCGCGTCGCTAATCCCGCAAAGGTGCTGATCCTCGGCGGCGGCGACGGCCTCGCCGCGCGCGAAGTGCTGCGCGACCCGCGCGTGCGCCACGTCACGCTGGTCGATCTCGACCCGGAAATGACGCATCTGTTCCGCGACACGCCGCAGCTTGCCGCGCTGAACGGCGGCTCGCTCTCTTCCCCGCGCATGACCGTGCACAATGCCGACGCCTTCCGCTGGGTCCGCGAGGCGCAGGGACCTTACGACGCGATCCTCGTCGACTTTCCCGACCCCACCGAGTTCTCGCTGGGCAAGCTCTACACCGAGAGCTTCTACCGCGAAGTCGCCCGCCTGCTCGCGCCCGACGGCCTGATGACGGTGCAGAGCACCTCGCCGCTGATCGCCCCCCGCTCCTACTGGACGGTGGCAAGCACGCTGGAGGCCGCCGGTTTCAATGCGCGGGGCTATCACGCCTATGTGCCCAGCTTCGGCGAGTGGGGCTTCACGCTCGCGGCGCACCGCCCGATCGGCGATGCGGTGCGCCTGCCCAAGGGCCTGCGCTTCCTGACCCCGGCCAGCGAGCGCGCGATGTTCGATTTCCCGCCCGACATGGCGCGCCGCCCGGCTCCGGTGAACCGGCTCGACAATCAGGCCCTCGTGCGCAGCTTCGCCGAGGAATGGGGCAAGTATGAAGGCTGAGCCGACGCGGCGCGAGGTTCTCGCGGTCGGCAGCGCGCTGGCGGCCAGCACGCTCGCCGCGTGCGGTGAGGAAGCCATTCCCGGTACGCTCGGCGGCGCCGACTGGCAGCGCGGCCACCTGCTGCGCGACGGCCACTTTCCCGAGCCGGAAGGCGCGGTCGAGGACGTCGACGTGGTCATCGCGGGCGGCGGCGTCGCCGGGCTTGCCACCGGCTGGCGCCTCGCCGAAGCGGGGTTCGACCGCTTCGCCCTGTTCGAACTGGAGGACCGCACCGGCGGCAATGCCCGCTCCGGCCGCAATGCCGTGAGCGCCTATCCGCTCGGCGCCCACTACCTGCCGGTGCCGAACCGGGAGGCCGGTGCCTTGCGGCACATGCTCCGCCAATTCGGGATGATAACCGGCGAGCGGGACGGCGTTCCGGTCTACGATCCTTACCAGCTTTGCGCCGATCTGGAAGAACGCCTGCTCTGGCGCGGCCATTGGCAGGAGGGTCTGTTCCCCCGGCAAGGGATAACCGCGCAAGACCGCGCCCAGCACGAGGCCTTCGAGCGGCGCATGGCCGAATACCGCGCCGCGACCGGCAGCGACGGCAAGCCCGCTTTCGCGATCCCGATGGCCTTCTCCAGCGAAGACCCGCGCTTCCGCTCGCTCGATCGCGAGACTTTCGCGGCGTGGCTGGACCGGGAAGGCTTCACCTCGGGCGTCCTGCGCGCCTGGTTGCGCTATGGCTGCCGCGACGACTATGGCAGCGAACCTGAACATGTCTCGGCCTGGGCGGGCATCCACTACTTCGCCGGACGCCGGGGCTGGGCAACGGATGACGACGGGGACCGCGAACTGACCTGGCCCGAAGGCAACGACCGCCTTGCCGCCCGCATGGCCGGGCGCATCTCCGGGCATCTGCGCCCCGCCCACACGGTCTTTCGCGTCGCCCCCGCCGGGGATGGCGCGCATATCGATGTCTTTAACCACCGCGCCCGCCGCAGCCGCCGCCTGCGCGCGAAAGTCGCGGTGCTGGCGATGCCGCACTTCGTTGCTACCCGCATCGCACCGGAAACCGCCGAGGCGGGCGGTTTCAGCTATGCGCCATGGGTCACGGCCAATGTCACGGTCGCCCGGCATCCCGAAGGCAAGGGCACCTCGCTGGCCTGGGACAATGTCTCCACCGCCAGCGAATCGCTCGGCTATGTGGTCGCGACCCACCAGAGCGAAGCGACCGACGGCGGCAAGACGGTGCTGACGTGGTACATGCCGCTGTCCCGGGAAGACCCGAAGGAGGCGCGCAAGATCATGATGACCCGCCCGCTGCGCGACTGGCAGGCCGTGGTGCGCAGCGATCTCCTCGCCATGAACCCGGACCTCGAAGGCGCTATCGAGCGCATCGACGTCTGGCGCTGGGGCCATGCCATGGTCCGCCCCTCGCCCGGTTTCCTGAGCGATCCGGCCCGCCGCGCGGCGAACGATGCCGCGCCGCCGATCCTCTTCGCCCATTCCGACCTCAGCGGCCTCTCGCTGTTCGAGGAAGCCCACCACCGCGGCGTGATCGCGGCGGAAAAGGCCCTCGCCCACCTTCGCCACGCCTTCGAAAGTCTCGCCTGACATGGCGCATAGTCCCGACAGCAGCCTGCACCTGATCGCCGACCTCGACCACTGCCGAGGCCTTGGCGACATCGCCCTGATCGAGACGAGCCTGCGCGAGGCGGCACAGGCGGCACGAGCCACCCTGCTCGACGTGCGCCTCCATCATTTCGGCCCCGGCATGGGCGTGACCGGCGTGGCCCTGCTCGCCGAATCCCACATCTCGATCCACACCTGGCCCGAGCACGGCATCGCGGCGGTCGACCTCTTCGTCTGCGGGCGGGAGGCCGATGCCGAAGCCGGGCTGGAGACGATCTGCCGCCACTTGCAGGGAAAGGTGCGCCGCAAGCAGGCCGTCAGGCGACTAGGTCTGGAGAACCCAACCGCCTGACCGCATGGCGATCAATCGACGACGAAAGTGGTCGTCGCAACCGCGTGCAGCGTGGCGACCTTGCCGAGGCTCGTCTCGCCGCCGGCTTCGTTTTTGTGCGAGGCCGTCAGGATATACCGCCCCTTTTCCCGCGCGGGGAGCGTGAACCGACCCTGAGCGTCGGTCTTCACGGACTTGGACCACTTTTCGGGCGAGATCACGGTCACCGGTGCGTCTGCTACCGGCTTTCCATCGTGTACCAGCACGAAGCCGTTGCCATGCGCGGTGACGGGCGCGATCTCGAACGGCATCGCCGCACGGGCCTCGCTGCGACCGGCGCGGGCGTAATAGACGACGCCTTCCTTCTTGTCGTCCGGCCCCCAGGGCGCAAACACGCTGTCGTCATGGGCGCGAACGTCTCCGGCGGGGACCGCGTATTCGATATAGCCCGCCTTGCGGACACCGGCGGCACCGGCGGCCGGGATCAGCTTCGGCGCCTGAAGGTGGTCGAACTCCGGATCGCCGCCCAGCGGCAGCGCTTCGCCCGGCTCGCCGAGGTAGACGCGGGCCGGGCCCGTACCGTCGCGCTCGATCCAGACCTCATGGGCCTGAACGCTCGGTGCGAGGCAGGCGAGGACGAGCGGCGTCAGATATTTCAGGTTCATCTCGATCTCCGTGTCGTGATTGCCGGGGCAGCCGGAACGACACACCCCTCCCAAGACCAGCGAAATATCTTTATTGCGACTCTATTGCAATATCATCCCGCAACCCCGAACAGCGGCAGCGCGACATCCTCTGCAGGCCTGTCGAAGTTGGAGACGGTCACGCCGACGAGGCGGATACCCTTTTCGGTCGGCAATACCGAGCGGATCAGCGAGAGGCTCGCGTCCCGCAAGTCTTCGTGGCGACAGACAACGCCCCCATGGGTGCGGCTGCGGGTGATGATCTGGAAATCCGCATACTTCACCTTGACCGTCACCGTGCGCCCGAAGGCCTGCGCGCGTTCGCACCAGGCCCAGACATCGTCGGCCTGTCCGAGCACGCCCGCCTCGATCTCTTCGTCGCGCGTCAGGTCGCGGTCGAACGTGGTCTCCGACCCGGACGACTTGCGCTCGCGGTCCGGGTTGACCGGGCGCTCGTCGATCCCGCGCGCGATCTGGAAATACCATTCGGCCGAACTGCCGAAATTCTGCTGGAGGAACGCCAGCGACTTTGCGCGCAAGTCCGCTCCGGTCTCGATCCCGAGCCGCAGCATCTTCGCCGCCGTGACCGGGCCGACGCCGTGGAAGCGCTTGACCGGCAGGGTCTCCACCCAGTCCGCGCCCATGTCCGGCGTCACCGCGAACTGGCCGTTGGGCTTGCGCTGGTCCGAGGCGAGTTTCGCGAGGAACTTGTTGTAGGAAATCCCCGCCGAGGCCGTCAGCCCGGTTTCCTCCAGAATGCGCGCACGGATTTCCTTGGCGGTCTTCCACGCCGTGGGGAGGCCACGCCGGTTGGCGGTGACGTCCAGATAGGCTTCGTCGAGCGAAAGCGGCTGGATCAGGTTGGTATAGTCGGCGAAGATCGCATGGATCTGCCGCGACACCGCCTTGTAGACATCGAAGCGGGGCGGCACGAAGATCAGGTCCGGACAGCGCCGCAACGCCGTGACCGAAGGCAGCGCCGAGCGCACCCCGAACTTGCGCGCCTCGTAGCTGGCCGCCGCGACCACGCCGCGCGCCGCCGCGTGGCCGACTGCGACGGGCTTGCCCCGCAGCGCGGGATCGTCACGCTGTTCGACCGACGCGAAGAACGCGTCCATGTCCACGTGGATGATCTTCCTGTCCGCAGCGTCCGGCATGGACTCGGACCTAGCACCAAGCGAACAAAATGTGAACTTCGTAAATGGCCAGAGGTTCGGATATCGCTTGCGGCAGTGTCTCGTGATATGCCGCTGCACTCGATATCGGGAGACGGAAACAATGGGTGTCACGGGGATCGGCGGCTTCTTCTTCCGCGCCAGGGATCCGGAAGCCCTGCGCGCCTGGTATGCCGAGCACCTCGGTGTCGGCTCCGCGCCCTATGGTGCCTGGGGCACCGAGTCAGGCCCCAGCGTCTTCGCGCCCTTCCCCGCCGCCACCGACTATTTCCCCGCCGACAAGGCCTGGATGCTCAACTTCCGGGTCGACGATCTGGACGATCTCTGCACCCGGCTGCTCGTGGCGGGTATCGTCGTCGTCACCAACCCGGAATGGAACATGCCGGGGGTGGGTCGCTTCGCCCGCATCCACGATCCGGAAGGCAATCCGATCGAACTCTGGCAACCCGATCCTTCGGATTGAAACGACGGCACCGGTCATGACCTCGAACGACATCGCTCTCCCCCTGCTCGCGACCAAACGCCTGACCCTGCGCCTGCGCACGCCGGACGACGCCGAAGCCCTGTTCCCGACGATGTCCGATCCGGTCAGCATGACATGGTGGTCGCGCGCGCCCTTCGCGGACCTCGGCACCCTGCGCGCCGATTTCGCGCTGGAGAAAGCGGGTTCGTGGCGAACCTGGGCCATCGCCGAACGCGGCGGGGACCGGGCGATCGGCTTCGTTTCGGCCGGGCAGAAGCGACCCGGCGTCAGCGAGGTCGGCTATCTCCTCGCGCGCGAAGCGCAAGGGCGCGGGATCGGCCGGGAAGCGGTGAGCGCGGTTCTCACGCGACTGTTCGCCGAAGGGCAAAGGCGGGTCTTCGCCGATACCGATCCCGACAATCGCGGATCGATAGCGCTGCTCAAAGCGCTCGGCTTCCGGCAGGAAGGCCATCTGCGCGCCGAATGGCAGACCCATATCGGCATTCGCGACACCCTCCTGTTCGGTCTCCTGGCCGAAGAATGGCCCGCCGCTCAACGCACAGTGGGCATCGTCTCATCCGCATAGATCGCGGTCTGCGGCACGCTCGCCGCCGAGACCTGCCCCCGGTACATGCCCGAGGAATTGAGCGCGAAGGCCGGAACGCCCTCCGGTCCCATCGCGATCAGCCCGCCGTCGCCGCCGATCGCGCCGACCGAGTCGATCGTCTCCTGCGCCGCGGCAGCCAAAGTATGGTGCAGATAGCCGACCCGGTCGCAGACCTGCCGTGCCGCGCTCTCGCGGATGAAGTATTCGCCGGAGCCAGTCGCCGAGACCGCGCACTCGCCGTTTCTCGCGTACGTGCCCGCGCCGATGATCGGGGAATCGCCGATGCGGCCCCAGCGCTTGCCGGTCATGCCGCCGGTGGAAGTGGCGGCGGCCAGGTTTCCGGCGGCATCGAGCGCCACGGCGCCGACGGTGCCATAAAGATGGGTCGGATCGAGCGCGGCCTGAGGGTTCTTGCGCCACTTGAGCAGTTGCTCCCAGCGCTTCTCGGTGCGGAACCAGGAAGGATCGACCTGTTCGAGCCCCTGCTCGCGCGAGAACCGATCGGCGCCCTCGCCCGCCAGCATGACATGCGGGCTATGGTCCATCACCGCGCGCGCAGCGTCCACCGGATGGCGGGTGCGGGTGATCCCCGCCACGGCCCCGGCCTTGAGCGTGCGGCCGTCCATGATCGCCGCGTCCAGCTCGTTGCGGCCCTCGGCGGTGAAGACCGCGCCGCGCCCGGCATTGAACAGGGGATTGTCTTCCAGGACATGGATGGCGGCGGCCACGGCGTCGAGCGAGGTGCCGCCCTTATCCAGCATGGCAGCCCCGGCACGGAGCGCTTCGTCCAGGCCGTCGCGGTAGGCCTTTTCCTGCTCGGGCGTCAGCGAGCCGCGCTCGATCACGCCTGCGCCGCCATGGATCGCCAGCGACCAGCGCGGAGCGGCCGCCGCCGATCCGGCATCGAGGCTCGCGAGGCCAAGCGCAAGAGCGGTCAGACCCGCTGATTTCCCGAGATGCATTCGAATTCTCCCTGCTGCATGGCGATCGCGTTGCAATCGCCTTCACGGCAGCATTGCCGGATTTGCAAGGGCGCTCATGCACGGAAGACAAAAAAATGGGCCGGTCCGAAGACCAGCCCTTGGAAAGTTTTTGGGAGAGGATGCCTGAAAGGCCCGCGCTAAATGGTCGAGAATCGCGATTATCGCAAATGAAGAAAAGAAATCTCAAGTTGCATATTGCGCAACATACCACTGCTTTGCGATCGTTCGGAAAAGTCGAGCGACGATCCGGCAACGAATTGATTGCGCTTTCCGCACAGCTGCTTGGGCGGAAACGGGATGGGTGAGCGCCGCCTTTAACATATACTAACAATCTGATTTCAAACATTTAATATGAAAAATCAGGATGAACCTTCCCCATGCTGCGTTGCTTGAAACCCGACATCGCATCGATTTCATTGTCTGCTACGCCACGGTTTTCCGTCGCAAGAACCGCAACTTTAGTCACCGCGAGCCATAGCACGGGCCGGAGCTGCAAGAGCGTCAACCGCAGTTGCACCAAACGCCGCGGAACATGCACTTAGCGCAATACACTAGAAATGCGCCAGATAGCCGCCATCCACGCCGATGACCTGTCCGGTCACATAGCTCGCCGCATCGGAGGCCAGGAATACCACCGGCCCGACGATCTCCTCCGGCCGCCCCCAGCGCCCCAGCGAAGTCCGCCGCGCCAGATGCTCCGCCACGGCCGGATCGGCGACCATGGCGGCGTTTGCCTCTGTTGCGAAGTAACCAGGGGCGACGGCATTCACCGTGATCCCACGCGGCCCGAGTTCCGCCGCGAGCGCCCGCGTCATCGCGTCCAGCCCGCCCTTCGCCATCGTATAGGCGGCATCGCCCGAGCGCGCGATCTGCCCGGCGATGGAGGTCACGTTGACGATCCGTCCGCCCGCATCCATGCCCGGCGCCAGAACCCGCGCCAGATCGAAGGGCGCGACGAGGTTGATCTCCAGCATCCGCCGCACGGCCTCGCGGTCCAGTTCCGCCATCGCGCGGCGATCGCGATGGCCGGCATTGTTGACGAGGATATCGACTCGTCCCAGCCGCGCCAGCGCATCCCGCGCGGCCTCGGCATCGGCCAGATCGAAAGCCGCGATCTGAGCTATCCCCTGCGCTTCCCCGATTTCCCGGAGCACGGCAGTAAGCTGCGCCTCGCGCCGCCCGTGCAGGATCACATGGGCCCCGGCTCCCGCCAGACCCAGCGCAATCTCGCGGCCGAAACCGCCCGCAGCACCGGTGACCAGCGCGCGGCGGCCTTGCAGCGGCATCGAAAGAGGATTCGCAGGCGAAATGGGGGGTGGAACGGTCATCCCGCTTCGTTACAACTCTCTTCCGGACCGGACCAGCCATCTCTCCAGGGGTGACTTCACAAACGAACCGGGTCATCCCCCTTTCCGCAACCGGCTGATCCGAATGAAGATTTCCCGGAAAAAAGGGATTGCCGCGAAATCCCTGCCATAGCCCCCGATAGAAAACCTTGCATTGACCTCGCTTTCTCAACTAAATAACTAGACAAGCACACCGCACGGCAAACGGCTGACCAGACCGCCCGTGCATGTTCAAGGTTCTCTGGTCCGCGGCATTTGATCGGGAAGCAGCTTGCTCCGCGTTACCAACCGCTAAAGCGCGCGATGCTCCAGGCGACAGCGCCAGGCATCGTGTTCCCCTCACGCCAAGGATGAGGTGATACGATGCAGACCATGACTCCGCGCGCCTGACGCGCAGCGATGGGCCGTCCCAGCGGCAGCCCGCGCCTTTCCTGACAGACTTCACACACCTTGCGCCGAAACCGGGGGTTTCGCGCCGGAGGACCCGCGTGTCCCGTGCCGGTTTGCCGAAGCCTCATCGCAGGCTCCGGCCACCGCCTCGCGCCCTGAAGGCCGTCAGCCCGAAAATCCGGAAATTGTCACGCCCGACGAAAGATCGGTGCGCACTCATGAAAACAGGGATCGACTTGAATGTTTCGCCGCTTCGTTACCGCCAGCAGTCCGCTCGCCCTCTCCATTTCGCTGATCGCCGCCGCGCCTTCGGCTCTGGCTGCCGAAGAGGCGCCTGAAGCCGTCCCGGAAACGACCGCCGAAAGTGGCAGCGGAGAGGCCATCGTCGTCACCGCCTCACGCCGCCGCGACGAGAATGTCCAGGATGTGCCGGTCGCCATCAGCGTCATCAGCGCCGCCAGCCTCGAACGGCGCGGCGACTTTACGCTGGGCGCGATCCAGCAACAGGTGCCCAGTCTTCAGGTCATCACCTACAATGCCCGCAACACCAACATCAACATCCGTGGCCTCGGTTCGAACATCTCGCTCACCAACGACGGGCTGGAGAACGGCGTCGGCTTCTATATCGACAACGTCTACTACGGACGCGTCGGCCTCGCCCAGTTCGATCTCGTCGATCTTCAGGGCATCGAAGTGCTGCGCGGCCCGCAGGGCACGCTGTTCGGCAAGAACACCACCTCGGGCGTCATCAACGTCACTTCGCGCAAGCCCAGCTTCGACCCCGAGCTTTCGGCCGAGGCCAGCATCGGCAACTACGGCTTCTACCAGTTCCGCGCCTCGGGATCGACAGGGATCTTCAAGGACCTGCTGGCCGTGCGCCTGTCCGGCGCGATCAGCGAGAACGACGGCTTCCTCTGGAACAAGACCACTAAAACCCGCGCGCAGGACTATCTGAACAAGTCGATCCGCGGCCAGTTGCTCTTCACGCCCGACCCGGACCTCGAAATCCGCGTCATCGGCGACTACGCCAGGCAGAAGCAGAACCACGTCCTCAACGTCTTCGCCGGACTGCACACGACTTACGAGAACGGCGCGACGATCGCCAACAACTGGGCGCAGCGCGCCGCGCGCTTCCCCGGCTACACGCTGCCCAGCTTCCAGCCGTTCGACCGCGTGGGCGAGGCGAACAGTCATTATCAGTCGAACATGGCCGGATACGGTGTCTCGGGCGAGGTTAACTGGAACCTCGGCAGTGCCGCACTGACCTCGATCACTGCCTATCGCTGGTGGGACTGGAACCCAGCCAACGATGGTGACAGCACCTCCCTGCCGATCGTCACCAAGGCCCAGCAGGCCAATCGCCAGCGCCAGTTCAGCCAGGAACTGCGCCTTGCCTCGAAGAGCGGTGGCAACTTCGACTACGTGATCGGCGCCTATTACTTCTGGCAGATCGTGCGCGGCTACGGCGCCTCGCGTTACGGTCCGGCGGCGGCGCTCTGGAACCTGCCGACCGCCAACCAGACGATCGCCAATGCCGCGCTCGACGGTTTCGAATCCAACTCCACCTCGACGCCGGAAACCAAGACTCTCGCCGCTTTCGGCCAGACCGACTGGCACATCACCGATGCCCTGACCCTCACCACGGGCCTGCGCTTCACCCATGAAAAGAAGTCGGGCGCCTTCTCGCAATACTGGGTGGACGGGGCCGATATCTCCGGCTTCACCGCCGCGCAGCAGACGGCGATCAACGCGATCCGCACCCAATTCAACCCGGTGACGAGCTATGCCACCAGCTTCACCGACAACAGCCTGTCCGGCCTCGTCACGCTGAACTGGAAAGTCGCGCCCTACGTCAATGTCTATGGCTCCTATTCGCGCGGCAACAAGTCTGGCGGGCTCAACCTCTCGGTCCTGCCCGCCGGGGTCGATCCGGACGTGAAGCCGGAGAAAGTCGATGCCTTCGAACTCGGCCTCAAGTCACAGTTTCTCGACCGCCGCGCGACCTTCAACGCCGCCGCATTCTGGACCGAAATCCGCGACTACCAGACCACGATCACCGACCTGCCGGTGGGCGCCGTCGTCGGCCGCCAATACATCTCGAACATTCCAAAGGTCCGCTCGCGCGGCATCGAGGGCGAGTTCAACATTGCGCCCACCGACAGCCTGAGCTTCAACGCCTCGGCGACCTATACCGACGCCACGTACGTCACGTACAGGAATGCCCCGCAGGCCTTCGAGCGCCAGAACCTCGGCGCGATCCAGGACCTTTCCGGCGAGCGCCTGCCCGGCGTGCCGAAATGGGCCTGGACCCTCGGCGCGGACTTCAACACCCCGCTTGGCGATCTCGGCGGCAAGGGCCTCGGCCTCTATGCCCATGCCGACTACGCCTATCGCTCGAACTTCAACACGTCGGCCTCGAACTCGGCCTGGGCGCAGATTCCCGGCTTCGGCATTGTCAACGGCCGCATCGGGCTGAGGACCGACGACGGCCTCTGGGACTTCTCGATCTGGGCCAAGAACCTGTTCGACAAGAACTACTTCGTCAGCCTCAGCGCCGCCAACACCGGCGCAGTCACCGCCCAGCTCGGCGAACCGCGCACTTTCGGCGCGACCTTGCGCACCAAGCTCTGACCCCAGCAATCAGGAGGCGCCAGCCATGACCCGCGAGACCCGTCCAAGATCGCCATCGCGACCGGAACAGCCCGATAGCTGGCGCCTCCTGCGCTTCACCGCCATGTCGGTGCCGGTCTACGCCGCCGCCCAGCCGGTCATGGCCTTCGTGCCCGCCATCCTGTCGCGCCACTATGCCATTCCGCTGGCGGGGCTGGGGCTGGTCTACCTGATCGGCCAGGTGGTGAATTCGCTGCTCGATCCGGTGATCGGCTCGCTCAGCGATCGCACGGTGAGCCGTTTCGGACGGCGGCGGCCATGGATCGCGGGCGGCGGCCTGCTGTTCATCGTCGGCAGCGCCATGCTGTTCTTTCCGCCCGAAGGCGCCACTCTGGCCTGGGTCGGCATCGGCGTGATCTGCTACTACATCGGCGCTTCGACCACCCAGACGACGCTGATGGCGTGGTCCGGCGAGATCAGCGGCGACTACGACCAGCGCACCCGGATCGCCTCGCAGTTCACCCTGCTGTCCTCGGGCGCGCTGGTGCTGACCCTGCTGATGCCCGCGCTGGCCGACCAGCTGCGCCCCGACGACGGACCGCTGCGCCTGACCCTGTTCGGAACGCTGGTGCTCGTCACCGCAGTTCCCGGCCTGCTGCTGACGCTGACCGCCTTTCCCGACAGCAGCGCGCCCACCGGAGCCGAACCCTTCGCGCTTGGCAGGACGCTGAAGGCGGTCTTCGGCAATGCCCTGCTGCTGCGCGTGCTCGCCGCCGATGCCGCCGTCACCGCCGGACAGGGTGTACGCACCGCGCTGCTGCTGTTCATCGTCACCATCTACTTCCAGCGCCCGGAGTGGGCGGCGGGCTTCTTCCTGCTCCAGTATTCGTTCGGCATTCTCGCCGGGCCGATCTGGCGGCGCATCGGCCAGCATCTCGGCAAGGGCCGCGCCGCCGTCGCCGCCGAACTGACGCAGGCGGCGATCAACTTCGGCCTCGTCTTTCTCACCCCCGACCGGTTCGGCCTGATGATGGCGCTGGCCGTGGCGCAGGGCCTCTCGCAAGGCTCGGGCAACCTGATGCTGCGCTCGATGGTGGCCGACGTTGCCGACCTCCACCGCGCCGAGACCGGCGAGGACCGCGTCGGTCTCTACTATTCGGTGTTCAGCGTCTCGATGAAGCTGGGCGGCGCGCTCGCTTTCGGGATCGCCCTGCCGCTCGTCACCGCCTTCGGCTTCGACCCCAAGGCCGCCACCAACACACCCGAGGCGCTGAACGCCCTGCTGCTGGTCTTCGCCCTCGGTCCGGCGCTGGCGCATACGCTCGCCGCCGCGCTGGTCGCCGGTTTCCCGCTCGATGCCGACCGCCACGCCGAAATCCGCCGCCAGCTCAAGGCCCGCGACGAGGTCTACGCCGCGGCTCTCGTTCCCGCCGAATAAGTTCCCGACATCCAGAAGAAGGAGTGAATGCCATGACTTCGATTGCCACTTACGCCAATGCCAAGGACCCCGCCTCGCCGCTGGACATCGTGCCGATCACCGGCACCATCGGCGCCGAGATCCGCGGCATCACCCTCTCGGGCGATCTCGACGCCGGGACCGTCCAGGCCCTCAAGGACGCCCTCGTTCGCCACAAGGTGATCTTCTTCCGCGGCCAGCACGAACTGACCGACCAGCGCCACGAGGACTTCGCCTCACTGTTCGGCGATCCGGTCGCGCATCCCACGGTGCCGGTGGCCGAAGGCTCGCGCTACCTGCTCGAACTCGACAGCAAGGAAGGCTACGCCGCCTCCAGCTGGCATACCGATGTGACGTTCACCGATGCCTATCCCGCCGGTTCGATCCTGCGCGCGATCACCATTCCGGAAGCGGGCGGCGACACCGTCTGGGCCAATACCGAAACCGCCTACGAAGGCCTGCCGGAAAGCCTGCGCCAGTTGGTGAACGGTCTCTGGGCCGTCCATTCGAACGACTACGACTATGCCGCCTTGCTGGGCAACGCACCCAAGGACGATGCCGCCACCCAGAACCGCGCCCTGTTCCAGAAGACCGTCTTCGCCTCGACCGTCTACGAGACCGAGCACCCGCTTGTCCGGGTGCACCCGGTCTCCGGCCAGCGCGGGCTGCTGCTCGGGCACTTCGTGAAGCGGATCGCCGGTCTCAACCAGGCGGATTCCGCGCGGATCTTCTCGATCCTTCAGGAACACATCACCCGTCCGGAGAACGTCGTGCGCTGGCGCTGGCAGCCGGGCGACGTGGCGTTCTGGGACAATCAGGCGACCCAGCACCGCGCCGTCGCCGACTTCGGCCTCCAGCGCCGCACCCTGCGCCGTGCGACGATCGCCGGTTCGGTGCCGGTCTCGATCGACGGTCGCCAGAGCCGCACCATCCGCAAGGAAAAGGCAACCACCTACGAACCGGCCTGATCCCTCATACCCTGCACGGGCCGTTCACTCCCCGCGCCGCGCCGACGTGGACACTTCGGGCGCGGCGCGGGCTTTTTCTGCCAAGGACCCCTTGATGAAATCCAAGCCTCTCGCCTTCGCCGCCGCCCTCGGCGCGGCCCTGCTCTCTTCGACGATGGCCGCTCCCGTCGCGGCGAGGGCGCCCGCTCCTGCGAGCGTTCCGGCCCAGCCGCGCCCGAACTTCCTCGTCATCGTCGCCGACGACCTCGGCTTTTCCGACATCGGCGCTTTCGGCAGCGAGATCGCCACCCCCAATCTCGACCGGCTGGCACTGGACGGGGTGCGGCTGACCGGTTTCCACACCGCGCCCACCTGCTCGCCCACCCGCTCGATGCTGCTTTCTGGCACCGACAACCACCTCGCGGGCCTCGGCAGCATGGCGGAACTGACCGCGCCGAACCAGAAGGGCCAGCCGGGCTACGAAGGCTATCTCCGCCGCGACGTCGCCAACCTGGCCGAGCGCCTCGCCGCAGGCGGCTATCGCACGCTGCTCTCGGGCAAGTGGCACCTCGGGCTGACGCCGGACCTCGATCCGCATGCGCGCGGCTTCCAGCACAGTTTCGCGCTGCTTCAGGGCGGCGCCAACCATTATGGCCGCGATCTTGGCACCGGCCCCGGCAAGGGCGCGACCTATACCCGCGACGGCCAGGTGCTGACCGCGCTGGACAAGGATTTCTATTCCTCGGACGCCTACGCGACGAACCTGATCGCCGAGCTGAAGCAGAGCCGCAGTGAAAGCCCGGACAAGCCGTTCTTCGCCTATCTCGCCTTCACCGCTCCGCATTGGCCGCTTCAGGCACCGGACGAGGACGTGGCCCGCCAGGCAGGCAAATACGATGTCGGCTTCGACGAAATCCGCCGCCGCCGCCTCGCCCGGCAGGAGCAACTCGGCATCCTGCCCAAGGACACGGTGGCCCACAGCGTCCGCGCCCCGCGCGGCGGCTGGGATGCGCTCTCGGCCTCCGACAAGCGCGAGGCTGCGCGCGACATGGAAATCTACGCCGCCATGGTCGAGCGGATGGACCGCAACGTCGGCCGCGTGCTCGAAAACCTGCGCGCCAGCGGCGAACTGGACAATACCGTGATCGTGTTCCTCGCCGACAATGGAGCCGAAGGCCTCGACTATCGGACCACCGGCGCCCGAATGCTCGCCAGCCGGGTCGAGG
Source organism: Novosphingobium sp. (assembly GCA_017745295.1). Taxonomy (GTDB): domain Bacteria; phylum Pseudomonadota; class Alphaproteobacteria; order Sphingomonadales; family Sphingomonadaceae; genus Novosphingobium. Next base: position 19,186 of record JAGHZR010000009.1, on the reverse strand, counting down.
GAGCCGACAACAGCTTCGCCAATCGCGGCAAGCCGGACTCCTACATCACTTACGGCCCGGAATGGGCGCAAGCGGGCACCGCCCCCTCCTGGCTGACCAAGGCCTATGCCTCCGAGGGCGGCACCCGCACCGTGGCCTTCGTCAACAGGAAGGGCCTCGCCAAGGCCAGAGGCATCGGCAGCGCCTATGTCAGCGTGGCCGATATCGCGCCCACCCTGCTCGATTATGCCGGTCTGCCGAGCGGCGGCACCACGTTCCAGGGCCGCACCGTGCTGCCGATCACCGGCAAGAGCGCGCGGCCCTGGCTCGAAGGCAAGGCCGCCTTCGTCCACGCCGCCAACGAGCCGCTCGGCACCGAACTGTTCGGCAGCCGCGCGCTGCGCAAGGGCGACTGGAAAGTGACCGACATCGGCGACGGCCAGTGGCGCCTGTTCAACCTCGCGAAGGACCCTGGCGAGACCGAGGACCTTTCCGCAAACAACCCCGAAAAGTTGCGCGAACTGACCGCCGACTGGGACAGCTATGCCAAGGCCAACGGCGTGATTCTGCCCACCGAAGCTCTCTACCGGCCGTAAAAAGGGACACGAGCCGGCGCCCGGCCCTTCGCGCGCAAGCCGAAGGGCCGGGATTGCCCGGAGATCCGGAACCTATTCCCTCCCGATCGTCATTGCGAGCGTAGCGAAGCAATCCAGAGCGTCGCGAGCCGGACTCTGGATTGCTTCGCTACGCTCGCAATGACGAGGAACGGGAACAAAACCCCCGCTTATCAGAGCCGCGCAACGGTCGATACCGACGCTGGCGATACCCCCGATGGGCCATGGACTGGCCCTTTTGTTGAATATCACCGGCGCCACGCGCTGGTTACGCTGCGCCTGCTCAGGGATCACGAGAGGTCGCATGCGTTCCGAATCGCCGCTTCGCGCACTCTTCGTCATCAACTCGCTCGCAGGCGGCGGGGCGGAGCGGGTGTTCACGACGCTGGTGGACCGGCTCAGCCAAAGCGCCGGGGAATTCGCGATCACGGTGGCCCTGCTCGATAACGAGGCGGAGGAAGCCTACAGCCTGCCCGCCGGGGTGCGGATCGAGCGCCTCGATACGCGCGGAGGCCTGCTGCGCAGCGTGACCCGCACCCGCAAGCTGGTGCGCCGGTTGCGCCCCGACGTGACGCTCTCGTTCCTCTCGCGCGCCAATGTCGCCGCGATCCTGGCGATGCGCCGCAGCGGCGGCGCGGCGGTTATCAGCGAGCGGGTCAATACCACCGCCCACCTCAAGACCGGCCGCCTCGGCGTGCTCAGCCGGTTGCTGATCCGCAGCACCTATCCCTTGGCCCGGCGCATCATCGCCGTTTCCGAAGGGGTTTCCCGCACCTTGGAAAGCGACTTCGCTGTCGAGCCTGCGCGGATCTCGGTGATCTACAACCCGGTGGACATTGCCCGCATCCGCAGCCTTGCCGCGCAGGAACCGGCGATCCCGGTGAACACCGTGGACTTCGTGACGATGGGCCGTCTGGTCGACAACAAGAACACCGCCATGGCCATCCGCGCGCTCGCGAAAGCGGAAACGGAGGGCGACCTGATCGTGCTGGGCGAAGGCCCCTTGCGCGAGGACCTGACCGCCCTGGCGGCATCGCTGGGCCTTGCCGATCGCGTCCGCTTCCCCGGCTTTCTCGACAATCCTTACGCGGTCCTCGCGCGGGCGGGATGCTATCTGCTCACTTCCAACGCGGAGGGCTTTCCCAACGCGATGCTGGAAGCGATGGCGGTCGGCCTGCCGGTCGTGGCGACGGACTGCCCGTCCGGCCCGGCGGAAATCCTGCAAGTCCGCCGCTCCGGCAACGAGCCTGCATTCGGCCACGGCGGCGCGCTCATTGCCATGAACGACGATGGCGCGATGGCCCGCTGCATGGCCGAACTGACCGGCCCGCGCCGCGTCCCTTACGCCGCCGCCGCCGCCGAGCGCGCCGCGACCTTCTCGGTGGAAAGCGCGGTGGAACGGTTCCGCGCCGCGCTGGTCGAGGCCGCGCGACCAGAGGCAAGGCCTGTCGGGCCATGAAAGTCTGCGTCACCGGCTTGCGCGGCATTCCCGGCGTGATGGGCGGAGTGGAGACCCACTGTGAGGAATTGCTGCCGCGCATCGTCGCGCTCGATCCCGGCATCGAGATCGAGGTCTGCTGCCGCGCGCCCTATGTCGATCCCGCGATGACCAGCTTTCGCCATGTCGCGCTGACCCCGCTCTATTCGCCGACCGGGCGCGTGAGCGAGGCGCTCGTCTCCACCCTCGTCGGCATTCTCCACGCCCGCCGCCGTGGCGCGGACGCCGTGCATATCCACGCGGTCGGCCCGGCCCTCTTCGCACCGCTCGCGCGCCTGCTCGGCCTCGGCGTGCTGCTGACCCACCACGGCGCCGACTACGACCGCGAGAAATGGGGGCGCGGCGCCCGCCTCATGCTCAAGCTCGGCGAGTGGCTCGGCGTCCGCTCCGCCGACCGCGTGGTCTGCGTCTCCCCCTCGCTCGCGGCGCGCATGAAAGCGCGTTATCCGGCACGAGCCGAGCGGGTCGAATTCATTCCCAACGGCGTCAGCACGATGCCCCCTTCGCCGCAAAGCGACGCGGAAGTGCTGGACGAACTGGCCCTCATTGCCGGAAACTACGTCATCTGCGTGGCACGGCTGGTTCCGGAAAAGGGCATCCATATTCTCGTCGAGGCGTTCCGGCGCAGCAACGACACTCGCACGCTGGTCATCGCCGGAGCCGGTCGCAAGGACGACCGCTATGCGCAGGACCTGCTGGCAGGCGCGGAGATTGGGGCCGAACCGCGCATCCGTTTCCTCGGCATGGTCTCGCGCGCGCGGCTGGGCGTGCTGCTGCGCAATGCCGCGCTTTTCGTGCTGCCCTCCTTCCACGAGGGCCTGCCGATCGCCGCGCTGGAAGCGCTGGCCTGCGGCTGTCCGGTCCTGCTCAGCGACATCCAGCCCAACCTCGACCTCGACCTGCCACCCGGCCGCTACTTCCCGGTCGGCGACGTCGCCGCCCTCGCCGCGCGCCTCGCCGACCATGCCGAAGCGCGCGAGGCGAAAGGCCTGCTGCCCGATAGCCTGATGGACTGGGACGAAGTGGCCACGCGCACTGCCGCCACGTATCGCAAGCTCAAGGGCCGCAGGAGGCATCGCCATGCCCTCACCCATGCCAACTGACAGGACCGGGAGCACGCGATGCTGGCACTGACTTCGGGCAGCCCGCCCATCCCGATCTTCCTGCTGCTGCCGACGATGCTGCTGTTCTGCGTGCTCGTCGTGGTGCTCTGCCTGCGCGTAGGCGCATCGACGCGGTTCCTGATCCTGGCCTTCGCCCTGCGCCTGGCAATGTCGGCAATGCCGAAATTTTCCTTCGCCTCCTCGCCGCTGGGGCTGAGCTGGAACGCGCTGGCCTCGGTCGTGCTGGTGCTGATCGGCAGCCTCCTGCTCCTGCGCAGCCGCGCGGTGCCGCTGATCCTCGCCCCGGTGGTGCCGCTGCTGCTGGTGATCGTGATGAGTATGATGCTCAACGGCGAGGCGTCCGGCGCGGTCGAGAGCCTAGTGAAATACGCCTATTTCGCGATCATCGCGCTCACCGCCTACGACGCCTTCATGGCCGACGGCGCCGGAAAAGTGCTGCTGCGGCTGCTGTTCACCTTCCTGCTGCCGCTGCTGCTGCAAGGCTTCAGTCTGCTCCTGCACATCGCCAAGGCGACCGAAAGCGACGGCTCCACTTCCTACATCGGCGGCTACAATCACGAGGCCAGCTTCTCGATCATCCTGCTCACCGGCCTGCTGACCGCAATCCTCAACCCCCGGTTGCGCGCGCTCTACAAGCTGGCCATCGCCGCGATCTGCCTCGGCGGGATTTTCGCCGCGAACTATCGCACGGCGATCATCACCGCCGGGCCGCTCATGCTGGGCCTGTTCATCGCCAGCATTACCGGAGCGGTGCGTCCCGCCCAGCGCCCCATCGCGACCATCCTCGGCCTGCTGCTGTTGCTTTCGGCGGTGCCGGTGCTGCCGATCGTCGCGGGCGACCGCTTCGATGCAATCAAGACCCTGGCACAGAACCCGGCGATCCTCAGCAAGGATCCCGGCGAGTTCAGCCGCGCCGACCAGGCCCTGCTCTCCGGGCGGCTGCTGCTGTGGAGCCAGTACGTCAACGCCTGGGAGGCGGGCACCCCGCCGCAGCACATGCTGGGCTTCGGCGCCAATGCCTGGGAGGGGCGCTATCGCTACTATGCGCACAACACGCTGATCTCCACGCTCTACGAACTGGGCGTGCTCGGCGTGGCGGCGATGCTGCTGCTGTGGATCTGGATGTTCGTCCTGGCGCTGACCGCGCGAACGCCCGCGCGCTTCACGCTGGTCATGGCGCATCTGGGCTTCTTCCTGCTCAACATGGCGACGATGCCGTTCTGGATGATCGAGGGCCTGTTGTTCTACGGATTGCTCTGCGGATTCACTGTCCATGCCAACTTGCAGGGCCGGATGGCGAAACGGCCCGTCGCAAATCAAGCAGCGCTCCGCCCCGTTTGAGGACATTTTCCGCGTGCCGCAAGTTGTGACCTGGACATCGCTTCGGCAAGTAACCGAGCAGAATCAGGCCATGCGAATGAGACTATTCGCGATGCCTCCGTAAATAAATCTCGACACACCGCATAAGTCATTGGAAAACATCATGTTCCGAACGCTTGTCTTTGCACTTCCGCTGACTGCGATGGGATCGTCCACCGGCGTGCCGTCCGCTTCGCTGTCGAGCGTGGTCGCCGCGCCCGTCACGACCGCCTCCGTCACGACCGCCCCCGTCACGACCGCCAGTGCGACAACGGCCGCGACGACATTCCGGATGCCTTCGATCGCCGCCCCGCAAGTGGGTTCCGCAGCCTGCAAGGCCGTGCCGACTATCCGCCTGACGGATGCGACGCCGGGCGTGTCGAAACTGTGCATTGCCGACGGCAAGATCCTGGTCAACGGCAGAGACGCCAGCGGTTTCGTGATGCAGGACGTCAAATCGCAGCGCTACGGCCCGCTGATGCGCGGCGAGAACGTGCCCGATCTCCAGGTCCAGCGCGTGTCCGACACACAGGCGCGCGCCGATGCGACACTGGGCCTCGGCCTCGTCAATGTCAGCAACGGCATCGGCAAGGCAGTGTTCCGCGACCTCGTCTGGATCGGCGACAAGGACCACCCCGCCATCAACAGCGACGACGCCTGGGGCGCCATTACTCTCAAGGGCAAGGACGCCAACGATGTCGGCACCTTTGAAATCAGTAACTTCGACTTCCAGAATCTGTTCATGGCGCCGGGCAGCCATTACCTGAACGTCGACGGTATTTCGACGGAGGCGGGCTATTCCGGCACGATCTCCAACGGCCGCGTGCTGAACGCCAGCGACGCCTGCCTCGACATCAAGGGCAATGTGCGGGTGGACAACGTCTATCTCGCGGGATGCCGGCAGGGGATCAAGGCCTGGACCAGCCAGAGCCACGGCCTCGTCGAACTGGGCACCAACCGCTTCGTCGGCATCATCGGCAAGGGCAGCAAAACCGCCACGCGCACCCTCACCATCGACGTGCTGATCGCCTCTGGCGACCCCTCGGTGCCGTTGTTCCGTGCCGAAGACGGCGTGGTCAATCTGCACATCAAGCGCCTGATCGCCAAGCCGGACCAGGTCCTGAACAGCTCGACCAGCTATTCCGGCTCAAAGGTCACGGTGGACCAGCGCATGGCGATCTAGTGGTTTAGGGGCGGCATGTACTCCCGCAACCTACACCCCGTCGCCCCCGCGAAGGCGGGGGCCTCGCTTCCTTTTTTCGACCTCCCGACCTGCCGCAAGAAAAGCGGGATCCCCGCCTTCGCGGGGATTACGAAGGTGGTTTTGGGCGATGTCAGAGATAGTGAAACAAAACGCGCGATCTAACCGAGCAATGCCTCATAAACCTTTAGTATCTGCGCCGTATGACTGGCGGCCGAAAGGCTGTCGCGGGCACGCTGCCGTTCTTCCACGTAATCCGGCCGCACCGCGCCGAGCGCCTGCACCACCGTCGCTGCGAATGCGCCGGGACCTGCCTCGCGCGGCACCAGTAGCCCGCCCCCGAACCGGTGCCCGGTCTCGCTAAGACCAGCATCGTCAGTGGCAACGTAAGCCACGCCGAGCATCAAGGCCTCCAACGGCGTGCGCCCCAAGGGCTCCTCGACCGCAGTGATCGCCAGCAGATCGAGCAGGGCGATGTTCTCCTCCACTGGCAGGCGAAAGCCCGCGAAGATCACCCGCTCCGCGATCCCCAACTGCGCTGCGAAGGCTTCGAGGTCCTGCTTCGTCTCGTCCACCGCACGGCCGAAGATCACGAAGACCGCGTGCGGCATCTCCGCCAGCACCGCCCGCGCCATTTCCAGAAAGAAACGCGGGCGCTTGCGCTCGGCGAAATTGCCGATGAAGCCGATCAGCGGCCCTTCCCGCGCGACCGGAAATTCCGCGGCAAAGCGTTGCCGCAGCACCGCGGCGTCCACTGCGGCAGGAAGATCGAAAGGGTTGTCGATCCGCACCGAGCGGCGGCGCAGCCAGTCGGGCAGGCGCTCCTCGACCGCGCGCGAGATGCAGACGATCCGCTGCGCCGTGGCCATGACGAGGAGGTTCGGCAGAACCGGCCGGTTGAACGCACGGTTGTGATAGATGCTGGCAATCCCGCGCAGCCGCGCCGCCGGTCCCCAGCTCTGCTGCGCGGAAAGGTCGTTGTTGTGGATCACCGTGCCTTGCGGCTGTCCCGCAAGGATCGCCAGCCGCTGCGGCAGCAGGCGCGCTTCGGCGACGAGGCCGTGGCGGAAGACAGGCTTCTCGTCGAGCGGCCAGATCCGGAAGCTGCGCTCGCGCGCAACCCGTTCGATCAGACTCCCTTTCGGACAGGCCACCACCACGTCCACGCCATGATCACGCTGCAGGGTCGTGCCCAGCGTGAAGGCGGAGACGTGGCTCCCGCCGATCTTCTCGTTGGTGAATGGAAAGACGACCCGTTCGACTCGCATCGGCGCCCCGCGACTAGACTTAATCGCCATTGTGCGGTGCAAACAAAGAAACTAGCCAATGCAATTAGGTATATAAGCCGTAGCAGAAGGAAGCCATGCTTCGGATCTGGTGCTTCCCCGGCGAGGAAAACCGCCTCAGCAACCCCTATACCGCGATCCTCGTCACGCAGCTCAGGCGGCTGGGGCACAAAGTCTGCTCACCCGGCTGGCCGGGACGCTTCATCGGGCGCTGCGATGTTATTCACTTGCACTGGCCGCAGAAAGTCGTCCGCGCGAGCCTGTTCGGCAGCCTGCGCACGATCGCGGTCTGGTCCGCTTTCCTCGCGCTGCAGAAGGCGCGGGGGGCGAAGATCGTCTGGACCATGCACAACGTCGCCTCGCACGAAGGCGAGCGGCCCCGGCTCGAACGCTTCTGGATGAAGCGCCTGATCGCCCGGCTTGACGGCGTCCACGCCCTCTCGCAGGACAGCCTTGAGCAGGCCCGCGCGCATTATCCGGCACTCGCCGCATTGCCCGCGCTGGTCGCGCCGCACTGGACCTATTCGGACGCCTATCCGCAGCCGGACCTCGTGCCGGACACCCCGGAAACCATTGCCTTCCTCGGCGACATCAAGGCCTACAAGGGCCTCGACGCTTTCCTCACCGCGCTGGAACAGGCGCTACCGGACGCACGCCGTTATCTCGTCCACGGTCGCCCCGAGGATGAGGCTTCCGGCCAAGCGCTCGAACACCGCCTGAACGCTTTGGCCGCACGTGGCTGGCGGATCGAATGGACGCTGGAGCGCCTGAGCGACCAGCAGATGGCCGACCGCCTCGCCGAAGCCGCCCTGCTGCTGCTCCCTTACGAGAGCGGCGAGAACAGCGGCCTCGCGGTTCTCGCCGCCGAGCGCGGCACGCCGCTGCTGGTCTCGCGCATCGCCGCCTTCGAACCGCTGCTGGACGAACTCGGCGGCCCCCGCGCCATCGCCATCGAAGCTCCGCTAACCCATTGGCAGATTGCCGAAGCCGCCGAGACCGCGCGGTCCGTGGCGGGCACCGTGCCCGAAGACTTCGTCCGCCGCCGCTCGCCCGAGGCCGTGGTGGCTGAGATTTCGGGTTACTACCTGTTTCTCATGGATATCAAAGGGTGAAGGCTCGCAGAATAGACCCTGCGAATTTCCGCGATTCCCGGAAGGTAGAAACTTGCACGTGGCATCGAACAAGCTTGATCCTTCCGCGGCGCAGAGGCTGGGACTGACCGATCCCGCCGCTTCCGGCGTAGCCTCCGGTCCCGACGCCGGCAAGCTGATCGACCTGTCGTGGCTGGCCACGCTGGCCTGGCGGCACAAATGGGCGATGCTTCTCACGATCCTCGCCGTATTGGCGGTCACCGCGCTGGCCTATGCCCTGGCGGTCAAGAAGTACGATGCCAGCGTCGTCCTCGCGCTCGACCGGGGCGACCAGCAGCTCGTCCGCACCGCGCAGAGCAACAAGGATACGATCGTCGATTCCCCGGCGGTCGATACCGAAGTCCAGGTCCTGCTCTCGCCGGAAGTCGCGACGGCAGCCGTGCACAATGCCCGGCTCAACACCAACCGCGCCTTCCTCGCCGCTTCCGCGCCCGATGCCGTGGGGCCGCTGAGCGAAGCCGCCGCCGCCAACATCCTGCGCGCCAATCTCACCGTCGCGCGTCAGGGTCTCTCCTATGCGATAAACCTCGCCTACCGCTCGCGCGATCCGCAAGTCTCGGCGATGGTCGCCAATGCCGTGGCCGACGCCTATGTCAGCGGGCAAGTGCAGGGCGAGCAGAACGCCCGCAGCCAGGACATCAACATGCTGCGCAGCCGGCTCGACCAGCTGCGCGGCGACGTCATCAAGGCCGAGGCCGCCGTCGCCTCCTATCGCGCCAGCGCGGACCTCGTCGCCGTCAGCAACGACAGCACGATCGCGCAGCAGGAGCTTTCCACGCTCAACACCGAACTCGCCTCGGCCAAGGCGGAACTCGCCGCCTCGCAGGGCCGCGCCAGCGCCAATGCCGGGGAAAACGGCACCGCCGTCAACAGCAGCCCGGTGATCCGCGACTTGCGCACCGAAGTCTCGACCTTGGAAGTGAAACTGGCCGAGCAGTCCTCCACGCTCGGCCCCAACCACCCGGACCGGGTGAGGACCGAAGCCCAGCTGAACAGCGCGCGCCAGTCGCTGCGCCGCGAAGTGTCGCGCGCCAGCGCCGGGGTCAGTTCCGACGTCAAGGTGGACAGCCAGCGCGTCGGCGCCATCCAAGCTGCCATCGGCGGCGCCAAGGGCCGCCTGCTGGCCGGCAACAACGCCTCGGTGCGCCTCAACGAACTGGAGCGCGTGGCCGAAAGCTCGCGCCAGCTCTACCAGACTTTCCTCGACCGCTACCGCGTCGAACTCGCCACGCGCGGGACGGAGAAGAGCAAGGCCCAGGTCATCGCCCGCGCGCAGGTGCCGCCCCGCCCCTCCTCGCCCGACCTGCTCGTCTACATGCTGGGCGGCGGCATTGCCGGGGTGATCGCCGCGGTGCTGCTGGCGCTCACGCTCGAATGGCGCGAACGCGGCATCCGCACCCGCGCCGAGGCCGAGGAACTGACCGGCTACGAAGTGGTCAGCAGCCTTCCCGACATTACGACGATGGACGAGCCCGACTTCCACAAGGACGAGACGTTGGGCGTGCCGGACTTCCTCGTCGCGCACAAGGACTCGCCTTTCGCCGAATCCGTGCGGGCGATCTGGACGGCGCTGAAGATCGGCCACAAGGGCCAGGTCGCCCGCTCGGTGGGGATCACCTCGTCGATCCCCGGCGAGGGCAAGACCAGCACTGCCATCGCGCTCGCCCGCTCCGCCGCCATGGCAGGGCGCCGCACCTTGCTGATCGACTGCGACGTGCGCCGCATGGGCACGACGATCGCGCTCGACTTGCGGGGCCGTCCCGGCCTTGCCGAAGTGCTCACCGGCGAGGCGCGGGTCGAGGACGTGCTGGTGGTGGACGAACCCTCCGGGGCGCATGTCCTGCCGCTCAATTCCACGGCCCAGACCCCGCTCGACATCATCCACTCCGACGCCACCGCCACCCTGTTCGACCGCTTCCGGCAGGAATACGACCTCGTCGTGCTCGATATCGCGCCGGTCATCCCGGTGGCCGAGGCCCGTGCGCTGGCAGCCATGGCGGACGTGACGCTGATGATCCTGCGCTGGCGCACCACCCAGCGCAATGTGGTCAGGACGGCGCTGCGCGAACTCGACCGCGCCGGGGCGCATATCTACGGGCTGCTGCTGACCCAGGTGGACACGCGAAGTTCGGCCGTGCTGGGCGAGGAAATGGCGTATTATCAATACTACTACGCGCGGGGCGAATTGAGAGCCAATCCCTCGCCTTAAGAACCAATCCCTCGTCATTGCGAGAAGATAGGGCGGGTTAATCAGCCTCCGCGTAACCGAAGAACGCCAACAGGTCCGGCGCTTCGGCCACGGTCTCGGCGACGATCCGGCGCTCTCCGGTCGTCAGCATGAGCACTTGCGCCGAACCGGCTTCATCCTCCGCCGCAGGGGCCGAGGCGGCCGCTTCCAGCTCGAACGCCGTCAGGATCGCATCGTTATCGCTGCGAAAGCGTTCGTAAGTGACGAGCGGATAGCCGTGACGCTCGACAGCATCGCGCAGCAAGCCGCTACGCCAGATCCACATGTGCGCGAGATGCCGCACCACCTGTTCGCGCGGAACCCCGCGATAGGCGGGGACGGCATAGCGCTTGAGCTGCGCATCGATATTGGTCAGCGGCGCACGGTTGCACACGGCAACGCGATATTCGGCGAAGTGGGAGAACAGCGTCTCGTAGCGGACGAGATGGGGCGGGCTTTTTTCCAGAAAGAAGGCGTGGCTGCGGCTGCGCTCGACATCAGCCATGCGCGCACTCCAGCCGCCGAGCACGGCCTCGTAGTCGATGAATTTCTGGGCGAGCCACTGGTCGTTGTCCATCAGTCCCCGCACCAGCCGCTGCCCCTCGAAGCTGGAATGCAGGCCGACGACATCGGCGCGCGCGGCGACATGGCGGGCCACGGCGGTCGTCCCCGCTCCGGGCGGCGCGAGGAGGAAAAGGAAGGGGTGATGAATGCGCTCCACCCGGCGTTTCGGCCAGTAAGGTCCCGGATCGGCGGGGCGGGCCTGAAGCCCGAGCGGTTTCAGGAAGCGGTCGACCGCCACGTTCACAGAGAGGCCCCGTCCATGAAATTCTCCCGATACAGGGAATCAGGATAACCGCTGGCCTCGCGGCGGCCCCGGCTATTGCGAGCGGCGGCCTACCCCTTTCGGCGCGTCAGAGCAGTTCGAAGCCGGTGATCCGCAGCAGGCTTTCGGTGATCGGCTTTCCGTGCAGGACCAGCACGCGATCCTCGCGCAGGCGCCGGACGAAGTCCTGCTCGGCACGCCCGTCCAATATCAGGTCGATCTCGATCCGGTCGTGATAGATCCTGCCCTGTCCGAGCACGCCTTCGCGAAAGGTCGTGCCTGCGGGATTGAGCGCGATGCGGACTTCGGTGCCTTCACAGGCGTGGCCGACCACCACCGTACCCGCGACCTCAAGCCCGGACGGGTTCGCGGCGACTGCCACGGTCAATAGCACGGCCTCGCTGCGCCCGATCATCCGACCCATGTCATACCGATGTGTCGCAGCCCTGTTCATTCGTCCAAAAATAGATCGCAATGCCTAAAGAATTGAGAAGGAAGCGATGCCCCATGCTACTTCCTTCGTCATTGCGAGCGCAGCGAAGCAATCCAGAGTCGCGCAGGGCCGCCCCTGGATTGCTTCGCTGCGCTCGCAATGACCAGAGGGTTAAGGCTGCTCCAAAGTGACCGGCGTACCCGGCGCATCGCGCAGGCGCAGATAGAGCTTCCCGCCGACCGGACGCGGCACCGCTAGACTGGAGCCGGTGAAACCGGGCGGCACCGCCGTAGCCTGCGCAAAGGCGGGTTCGGCAGCCACGGCATCGATCAGGAAGAGATCGCGCCCAGAAAGCGAGCAAGGCTTCGCCTCTGCCTTTTCACCTGCCTCGCAGGTCACATTCTCGATGCGCGGCAAGCGTACCAGCGTGGCAAGCGGGCGCCAGTCCCCGGTCATGTCACCCCCAACCAGCCGAAAGCGCAGCGGGCCGAACGATCCGGCGGGCAAATCCGCCGCCTTGAGCCGCCCGACGAGCACTTCCCGGCTCTCCAGCGTCAGTCCTTTCCCGGCAGACAGGCGCGCGGCCACGGGGCCATCGCCGGTCGCCACCTCGATCGTGTCGCGCATGTCGAACGCAGCGCCGGGCGCCGCCTTGACCGAGAAGACCAATTCGCCGTTGTCCGGCAGCAATTCGCCCGCGCCGAGTTCCAGCGCCTTTGCTCCCGGCGCCACCGGACCGGGATAGACGGTCCTGCCCAGCACTTCCGCCTGAGGCCGGGGCGCGCCGACACGGACCGGCAAGGTCAGGTTGCGACCGTCCGCCAGCCGCACTTCCGCCTTGGTGGATGTGCCCGCTTCCGGCGCGCGGGCATTCCCCTGCGCGATCAGGCGCAAGTGATCGACCGCATCTTCGCGGGTAAGTCCATCGGGACGGAACTCGGTCTCACCCAGCCTGACCGACTGAACCTGATCGAGCCGCTGCCCGGTGAGCAGCCCCTGGCTGTCCCCGGCGTGAAGCTCGAAACCATCGACCCGGCTCGCTTCCGCGCGGGAATGAAGGGTTACGGTTTCCGGCCCCTTGGCGCCCTGATAGCGTACTTCCAGCCGCACTTCGCCGGGCTTCGCACCCGCCAGCGGCACGTTGAAGACGAGGCGGTTGCCGTCCTGCACTTTCCAGTCGAGCGGCTTCGGCGCGCCGCTGCCCTGCCGCAGCGAGACTTCCTCGACGCAGGAGGGCGCCGCGCCTTCCAGGGTCACGGTGTTGTCGCGTCCGACCACCAAGGCATCGGGATCACCCCAAACCTTCCAGGCATTGCCATCCGGTCGCTGCAACAGGAAGTCGGGACCGCCGAACGGTGCGAAGCCCCAGGTGCCGTGAAGCTGCGCGCGCACGGATCCCGCAAAGGCGCTCGGCAAGTCGTCCGGCCCGATCGCGTAGCCGCCGCGGTCGGCGCGCGGCACCACCGGCAGGTCCACGGTCTGGCCCGAGGCATTCGTCAGCTTTACCTTCATGTCGTGGGCAAAGGCGGTCGAGAACACAAGCGGCGCACCCTCCACCGGCAATACCGCACCGGGCCGGGCCACGCAGATCGGCGCCTTGGCGGTGCTGCGCAGCTGCGGCGGAATGTCGGACTCCACCGCAGGCAGCGATGCGACCATCACCGACTTGGGCTTCTGGAACGAGGGCGCGGCGTTGAGGAGCAGCGACATCGTCGCCTCCTTGCGCACCCAGAGCGTCGGTAGATAGTTGAACTGCGGGTTGGAGAAAGCGCCGAAAATCCGCGCGATATCGCGGGCAGCGCCGATATAGGCACTGTAGTAGCCCGCGCCGCCTTCCGGCGTGGCGCTCAGTTGCAGGGCGAGATCGGTCGGCGCGCCGGTGAGCGTATCCGCCAGCGAACTGGAATGGACGTCGTTCAGCACCAGCGATTCGCGGTTCTCCAGCAGGCAGGACGCCTGCATGTCGACGACCTTGGACAGGCACTCATCGTTCAGCTTGATCGAGAGGCTGCGCGCCAGCACCGGCGCCAGCGTGCGCAGGTATTCCGGCCCGGTGTTGTCCTGCGCCTGGATCGCGGCCATGAAGGCGGCCAGACGCGAATGGTCGAGCGAGGCCTGGTTGAGGTCCTGGCTGGCGCGCACGAATTCGCCGGGCTTGCCGCGCACCGCATCAAGCAGCACGCCTTCGGCCCCGCCGGTATCCGCCACCATCAGCAGCACGACCTGCCGCGCGCCCTTGGGCACGGTGACCGAGATCGCCTTGTCCTTTTCCTTCTGCTTCCAGGTGCTGACCGTGGTGATCCAGTCCTTGGGCGGCGGATTGGTGGCGCCGCGCAGGAAGGCCGAGGTGAGCAGGAACTTCTCGCCCTGATCGCCCGGCAGGTCGGCGCGGATCGAGAGCTTGTCACCCTCGGCAAGGCTGGGCACTTGCGCGATCGGCAGGGTCTGCTGCCCGCGCGTGACCTCGATCCGCAAGTCGGGTCCGTTCAGTTCGAACGGTGCGGGATCGGCGAGGGCCGATGCGGGCACCAGCAAAGCCGCAGCAAGAACGCCCGCCGAAGACAGGGGGAGCGCTCCGGCGCGCGCGGTCCACGAATCATCGTCCTTCATGCTGATCGGCAAAGCGCGTCCATCCTGTCGGTTGCCTGACTATGGGTCCCGGAACGTAAAATTATTCACGCCCGCGCCCGCCTTGCCAAGACCGCGCACCCGATTTGCCGAACGGACCACGGCTTTCTCTCGCACGAGGAGGAAAGCTCAGCGCTGCTTCTTCGCCGGAGCGACCGTGAAATCGGGGTCCTTGTTCGCCACCCAGTCGACGAACTTGCGCACGTTGGGATGAGCGAGCAGGCCTTCCACATCCATGCCGTGGCGCTGCAATTCGGAATTGGTGAAGTTGGTGGTCAGCGTGTTCTGGCAGATGGCATGCATCGGCACGACATCGCGCCCGCCCCGGCTCTTGGGCACGGGATGGTGCCAGACGATGGTCTTGCCGGTGGGACGGCCGCAGAGCCAGCAGGGCACCGGCGGCGGCGCCTGTTCCTCTTCGTCCTGAACGTCGTCCCAGGAACCATTTTTGCGATGCTTACGGGCCATGCCTCTGCCTGAATTGCCTGAAAATCGCGCCGCACCTAGCTCGAGACGGCTGACATTGCCACCGCAACCTCCTATCGGGCCGCCCATGGCCAGGAAAAAGCGATATCTGACCGCAAGGATGCCGGACGGCTATGTGAAGACGATCGGGCCGACCGCCGACCCCTTCACCCATTACTGGCGCATCGTCGCCGAGCTGGAAAACGGCAAGACCGAAGTCTTCTGGGGCCATACCCGCTCGCTGGCCGAAGCAAAAAAGAGACGCGCCGCCACGCAGGACGCCGTGCGCATGCGCGGCTGGAAGAGCTTCGTGTTCGAGATCGCCGAACTGGAGGAAAGTGCGGAGCCGCCAACCCGCCCGTGAGCGAATACCCGCCTTCAATCGCTTTAGTTGAAAATAATTCTCATTAACAATATGGCGCCAGCCCTTAGCCTTCGCAAAGGATGGGCGGCATGTCGCAGTTCGCCGGATGGCGGTCGGAGTTCAGGAAAACCGTATTCGGGCGCTGTCTCGCCCTTGCGCTGACTGGCCTGTTTCACGCCCTGCTGCTGGCGGCACTGCTCTGGCAATGGCGCGTTCAGAGCGCCCTTCCCCCGCTGCCGCCGATTACCGTCGTTCCGCTCAAGGCGGTAGAGGCCACGCCGGTCGAACCGCCGAAACCGCGCGTCCAGCCCTCCCCCGCAAGCCCCAGCACGGCCCCGGAGACGCGCCGGTCTCGCACCATCCAGACGCCGCTGCCTGCTCCCCTGCTGACGTTGCGCCCGCCGCAGGATCTTTCCCCACCGGTCCTGACGATCGTGCCGCAGCCCCTGCCTGTTCCGTCCGAGGAACCCGCGCCGCCGCCCTCCGCTCGTTCGCGCAAGGGCGAAGTGAGCTTCGAGGGCCTGCTGCTCGCCCGTATCGAGGAAATGCGCCGCTACCCCGCGAGCGCGCTCAGCCGCCGCCAGCAGGGGGTGGTGCAACTGCTGTTCCGGATGAACCGCAAGGGCGAAGTGCTCTCGGCCCGCGTCACCGGCGGATCGGGCTTCGCGGTGCTCGACAGCGCCGCGTTGCAGATGCTCCGCAGCGCTGAGCCGCTCCCGAAGATTCCGCCCGAGCGCCCGGATGAGATCGAGGTCGCCGTGCCGATCGAATTCTCGCTGAATCAGCAGGAGCGACTGGCCCGCGCCAATTGACACTGCCCTCCCGGCCTTCGCCCCCCTTTCGTCATTGCGAGCATAGCGAAGCAATACAGGGGCGGTTTACGCCATTCTGGATTGCCGCGTCGGGCTTCGCCTCCTCGCGGGTGACGAGGGAAGGCAAAAAGGGCGAAAATTGAAGGAAGCAGATGATTCCACCCGCCTCCAAAATCGTCTAGGCCTTTGGGCGATGTCCAGAATCTCCATGTTGCTCGCCGCCCTGTGCGCCACAGTTCCCGCCCTATCCATCACCGCAGAGGCCGCGCCCGTGACCCAGCAGACCGCTTCGCCGCTCGATTTCCAGCGCGTCTTCGCCAGCCCCTCGCTCGACGGGCCGCAACCGCGCGAAGTGAAGATCTCGCCGGACGGGCGCTATCTCACCCTGCTGCGCAACCGCACCGAGGACCGCCAGCGCTACGACCTCTGGGGCTACGACCGCGAGAGCGGCGAATGGCGCATGCTGGTGGATTCGCTCAAGCTCGGCTCCAACCGCGAACTTTCCGAAGCCGAAAAGATGCAGCGCGAACGCAAGCGCGTGGGCGATCTCAAGGGCATCGTCGCCTATGACTGGAGCGACGACGGCCGCTCGATCATCGTCCCGCTCGACGGCGACCTCTACCTCGCCGGGCTGGACGGCTCGGTCCGCCGCCTGACCGATTCCCCCGAGGACGAGCTGAACTCCGCGCTCAGCCCCGGCGGCAAGTACCTCTCCTTCGTGCGCGAGCAGCGGCTCTGGGTCGGCTCGCTCGAACAGGGCGCACAGAAGCCGATCACCCCCGAGGAAACCGCGAAGACCGTCCATTGGGGCGAAGCGGAATTCGTCGCCCAGGAAGAGATGGACCGCATGTCCGGCTACTGGTGGTCGCCGGACGAGAGCCGCCTCGTGGTCGAGCGCTACGACGAGGCCCCGGTCAACGTCGTCACCCGCGCGGCGATCGGCGCCGAAGGCACGCGGACTTACGAGCAGCGCTACCCGGCGGCGGGCACGCCCAATGCGGTAGTCTCGCTCTTCGTGATGAAGCCGGACGGCAGCGGCCGGGTGGAGATCGACCTTGGCGCCGACAAGGACATCTACGTCGCCCGCGTCAACTGGGCGCGCGACGGCAAGACGCTCTACGTCCAGCGCCTGAACCGCGAGCAGACCCGGCTCGACGTGCTGGCCGTCGATCCCGGCACCGGCAAGAGCCGCGTCCTGTTCAGCGAGAATGCCGCGCCGAAAAGCTGGATCAACCTGACCAGCAACTACCGCTTCCTCAAGGACGGCAGCCTCGTCTGGTGGTCGGAACGCGACGGCTTCGGGCATCTTTATCACTACGCGAACGGCACGTGGCGCCAGCTGACCTCCGGCGACTGGGTGGTGACGAAGCTCGTCGCCATCGACGAGGCCCGCGGGCGGATCACTTTCACCGGCACCCGCGACGACGTTCTCGCCCCGCAGCTCTATGCCGTCGATCTCGACAAGCCGGGAGCGCTCGAGCGGCTGACCGAAACCGGCTGGTCGAACGCAGCGGTGGCCAACAAGGACGGGCGGACGTTCGTCGTCACCCGCTCCTCGCCCACGCAGCCCTCGCAGAGCTACGTCGCCGATGCGGCAGGCAAGCGCCTTGCCTGGGTGGAGGAAAACCGCCTCGACGCCGCGCATCCCTATGCGCCTTATCTCGCCGGGCACCGCACCCCGACGTTCGGAACCGTCAAGGCCGAGGACGGCAGCGATCTGCACTGGATGATGATTACCCCGAAGATGGAGCCGGGCAAGCGCTATCCCGTGTTCTTCGAGCACTACGGCGGCCCGCACAACCAGCAGGTTTCGCGCGGCTGGACCGGCGCGCTGCCGCAGGCGATCGTCGACAAGGGCTATATCTACTTCCGCATCGACAACCGCGGCAGCGCCAATCGCGGCGTGAAGTTCGAGAGCCAGATCTGGCACGCGATGGGCACCGTGGAAGTGGCCGACCAGCGCGCCGGGGCCGAGTATCTGAAGACCCTGCCTTTCGTCGATCCGAAGAAGATCGCGACCTATGGCTGGTCCTATGGCGGCTACATGACGCTGAAGATGCTCCAGGCCGACCAGGGCCTCTACGCGGCGGGCATCTCGGGCGCGCCGGTGACGAAGTGGGAACTCTACGACACCAATTATACCGAGCGCTACATGGGCGACCCGCGCAAGGTGCCCGAGGCCTACCAGGCTTCCGACGCTATCGCCAACGCCACGAAGATGACCGACCCGCTGCTGCTGATCCACGGCATGTCGGACGACAACGTGGTGTTCGAGAACAGCACCGCGCTGATCTCGAAGCTTCAGGCCAGTGCCGTGCCGTTCGAGATGATGCTCTATCCCGGCTATACCCATGCGGTGAAGGGGCCGATGATCAGCAAGCACGTCTGGGATACGATCTTCGCGTTCCTCGGCCGTCACGGCGTGACGCCGCCAAAGTAATATTTCGCATCCCTGATGCGCTCCCTTTCGGGAGACGCTTTTTCGAAGCGCCGGGCCTCATGGGTCCGGCGTTTTCGTTTGCGAACTGCCGCCTCTCCATCGGACCTCGCTGGCGCTGAGCGAGTCGGCAGCAGCCGAAGCCCCCCCATACAAGGCTATACGAATGGTTGGTTTCGCCCAACTTTCGCATGGCGTCATATGCGCTCCGCAAAGCACGGCAATCACTACCGGATCGGTCCAAAGCCAACTTTTCAATTTTATAGAACGTTTATCGCCATTTTATCCAGCTTCACTGGAAGCGGAAATGCCGCAAGAACAGCTTCACCAGACAACGACAGGAGCTACCCAATGACCGCTACCGCAACCCCCACCGCTACCGCAACCCCCGGCAAGTCGCTCATTTCGCCTGACAATCACGCACTTGTCCTGATCGATTTCCAGTCGCAGATGGCCTTCGCCACCAAGTCGATTTCCGCCGAACTCCTCCGCAACAATGCCGCCCTGATCTCGCGCGGCGCCAAGTCCTTCAACGTCCCCACCATCCTCACCACGGTGGCCGAGAAGAGCTTCTCCGGCCCGATGTTCGACGAGATCACCGAAGCCCTCGCAGGCCAGGCCATGCTCGACCGCACCAGCATGAACACCTGGGAAGACGAAGGCGTGATCGCAGAGATCAACCGCATCGCCAAGCCGCGCATCGTCTTCGCCGGGCTCTGGACTTCGGTCTGCATCGTCGGCCCGGTCGCCTCGGCCATTGACCAGGGCTTCGAGGCCTATGT
>JAGHZR010000008.1:128476-213109 GCA_017745295.1 Novosphingobium sp. | reverse complement strand
CTCCTTGCGGCCGCCCGCAGGGCATTTAAGGCCCTTCGGGCAAAATCTGGGCGCAACGATGAGGGAGTGCCCCCACGCATACGGTAATGGGGGTGCAGGGGGGCTATGCTCCCCTGCTTTTCCCTTTTCGTCCTTCAAATAGTCCGATGCAATTCCAGATAGTCGCGCGGAATGCTCAGAGCTTCCTTCGCCACCTGGGTCTCCCGCAGGAACAGCACCAGCGCCACCAGCAGCAGCACGATCGAGGCGAGGAAGATCACCGCCGCAACGCCGTGGAGGTTAAGCCCGGCCAGTCCCTGAAGGAACAGCACCGCCACCGTCGTGCCGATGCACAGTGCGGAGAGCACCATGAAGCGGATCGCATTGGTGATGATGTTGATCCGCTTGTCGACCAGGCGGATTTCCAGCACGACCATGTCGTGCTCGGCGCCTTCCGTGTGGTTGTGCCGCTGCTGAAGCTCACGCGCACGATCGACCACCCGGCCGAGGCGGCTCGAGAGGATGTTCAGGATATTGCCGATGGCGACGAGCACGAAAACGGGCGTCAGCGCCAGCTGGATGGTCTGGACGATCATGGCGTCGGTTATGTCCGACACGCGTCAGTCTGCACAGGCGCGAGCGAGCAGGCATACGCCGTTTTCCGCAAATTCCACCTCGTCCAGCGAGGAGGCCAGTCCGCAGCCGCCGGGCGCGACGGTGTCGCCGCCGATCGTCACCGAGCCTTCGCGCGGGATCACCAGCAGGGCCTGCGGATAGCGGGCCGCGACTTCGGGGGACGGCTTGCCCGCGACCTGATCGAGCAGGAACAGCGGCCCGTCGACGAGGGTCGCGCTGCCTTCGGCGGGGATGCGCTTGTGCCAGCGGGCGAGATCGTAGACTTCGCCGCGGGAGACCGCCATGCCTTCGTCGAGGTGCAGTTCGCGCGGGCGGCCGTAGTCGTAGAGGCGATAGGTGATGTCGCTGTTCTGCTGGACTTCGATCAGGCTGACCCCGACGCCGATGGCGTGGACGGTGTTGGCGGGGATGTAGAAGAAGTCGCCCGGCACCACTTCGTGCCAGGTCATCAGGCCTTCGATCGAGCCGTCGAGCGCGGCCTCGCGCATGGCCTGCTCGCCGATCGGCGCATCGAAACCGATGCCGAGCGTGGCGCCGGGTTCGGCCGCCACGATCAGCCAGCACTCTTCCTTGCCCTGCTTGCCCAGCCCCTTGGCGAGCGTCTGGGCATCGCTGGGGTGCACCTGGACCGAGAGCTTCTCGCTGGTGAAGATGTACTTCACCAGGAGGTCGGGCAGCGCGGCGGGCGGCTCGAACCAGATCTCGCCAATGCGTTCCCCGTCCGGAGCCTTGAACGGCGCGGGCAGCACATCCTTGCCCCAGGGCTTTTCGACCTGGCGGATCGGCAGTGCAGCAGTCATCGATTTATCCTTACTGATTGACGGCTCCGGAGAGCTTTCCGACCTTTTGCACACCGTCAACGGTCGTGACCAGCACATCGTTTCCGTCGATCACGACAATCACGTTTTCCAGCCCGATCACGGAGACGCGCGGCCCGTCGCTATCGACCAGGACATTGCGGCAATCGACCATCTCGACCTCGCCCGAGCCGCGCACGGCGTTGCCCTGCGCGTCCTGCGGGAGAGCCTCGTGCAGCGCCTGCCAGTTGCCGATGTCCGACCATTCCATGTCGGCGGGGACGAGTGCGGCGCGGCGGGTGTTTTCCATGACCGCGTAGTCGACCGAATCGCTTTCGACTTCGGCGAAAGTCGCGGCATCGGGATGGAAGCGATGGCCGTCCTCGGCGCCCTTCTCCACCGCCTCGCGCACCTTGGCGGCGATCTGCGGGCGATGGGCGGCGAGTTCGGCCATGAAGTCGCCCACGCGGAAAGCGAAGATGCCTCCGTTCCAGGCGTAATTGCCGTCTGCCAGGAAAGACTTCGCGCGTTCGAGATCGGGTTTCTCGACGAACTGGGCGGTGCGGAAGGCTTTTTCATGCCCTTCGATAGCCTCGCCGCGCTTCAGGTAGCCGAAGCCGGTTTCCGGTGCGGTAGCCTCGATGCCGAAAGAGACCAGCCAGCCGTCCTTGGCGAGTTCGGCGGCGGCGCAGGCGGCCTCGGCGAAGACTTCCGGACGGCCGATGTGGTGATCGCTGGGGCAGACCAGCATGATCGCGTCTTCCGGCAGGCGGCAGGCCGCGAGCGCGATCGCGGCGGCCGTGTTGCGCGCGGCGGGTTCGACGATGACCGAAGCGCCTTCGACGCCGCGAAGCTGCGCCTCGACATGTTCGAGGTGCTTGGTCCCCGTGACCACCACCGGCGCCGCAAAGCCGCCGTCCGCCGGACAGCGCGCCACGGTCGCCTCGAACAGGGTCGAGTCGCCGACGAGCGGCAGGAACGGCTTGGGCATGGCGACGCGGCTACGCGGCCAGAGCCGGGTGCCGCTGCCGCCGCAGAGAATGACGGGTACGATTTCGGGCATGTTCAGCAGTGGAGCGCTCGCAGCATGAAGGGAGAGGGAATTTTCCGGCGCGCTATTAGACGCACCTTCGACCAATGCAACAGGATCGATCCAGTCAGACTTCATCATTCACTCCTGCGCGGCGGCTTTCGGGGCATGATCGGACAACGCGAATGCACCGGGAAAAGCGCCCGGAACCGGAAACTTCGTTTCGTCCCGCAAAGCTAGCGCGAACCGTGCCGTCCGTCTTGGCGGAACGAGACCAACCGAACCGGAGCCGCGCCATATGGAAAATGCCCCTTTTGGAGCATGTTGCCGCATATGGCTTACCCCTCCCCTTTGAGGAACCATCGCTGCCGCCAGCCGAATTCCGTCTCGACCGGATTTCCGGTCGCATCCCGGCCCGGCCTGAAGCGGAAGCGCTCGGTGGCGAGTCGGCAGGTGATCCGGTCCGCCTCGGAATCCGGGCTGGCGCGGACGACCCGGCAGGCCTTGACCCGCCCGTCCGTTCCAACTTTCAGGGCGATGACCACTTGCGAACCCAGCCGCAGATCGCGGCTCTCGCGGGGATAGTCTCGCGCGGAGTTGATGTCTCCGGCGATCTTCACCGGTTTGGCCGCAGTTCCGCCACCGCCCTGCCCGGAGCCGCCAGTACCCGCTCCTGTTCCGCTGCCCAGTCCCGCGGCGCCGGTTCCCTCACCGACCTCCCTCGCTCCCGAGGCATTCTCGGTGCCTTTGCCTGCTATGGGCGGCGCCTCGCTCGGCTTTATTGCGATCGGCGCTTTCGGAACGGCGGTTTCGCGGGGCTTGGCCTGCTTGCCGGCCGCCCCCGCTGCGCCTTCGTCCTGCGCGGGTGAAGGGCGGGGCTGCGGTGCAGGCGCTGGCGGCGGTGACGGAGTTTCTAGCGGCACGTCGAACGTCTGCGTGAACGACCCCACGATTGACGCTGCAAACTCAGGCGTAAAGGCGCGGATCAGCGCGGCGAGCGCCACGAAATGAAGCAGCGCGACCAGCGCGATCGCGCCCAGACGCGTCTTTCGCGCCGGTTTAAGGTCGGCTTTCACCATGGGGCGGAAATGCCATGAGGTTCATCAGCTTGGCAAGGTACCGGGGCGGATCAGGTTTCGGCGAAAGTATAGGGCTGCGCGGCGCGGCGATAGTCGTCGGCCAGCACGTCACGTCCGATCGGCGGTACCGAGCGCGCGGCGCAGTCGGCGCGCTGGCAGAGGCGGCAGGTGACGCCGATGGGGGTGACTCTTGCTTCGTCGCCAGCCGCATAGACCAGCTTGCCCGCCTCTTCCGCCGCGCAGGCGAGCGCGACGGCGCGGGTGACTTTCATCCGCCCATGCCTTCCCTCGCCCGAAGTGACGGTGCGCGCGATCGAAAAGAAACGCTGCCCATCCGGCAGTTCCAGCCATTGGGTGCGGACCTCACCCGGCCAGCGAAACACCTGATGCACCGACCACAAGGGACAGCCGCCGCCATGCGCCGCGAAGGGAAAACCCGCACCGTCCAGCCGCTTCGAGACGTTGCCCGCCTCATCCACGCGCAGGAAGAAGAACGGCACCCGCTCCTCTCCCGGCCGGTGCAGCGTGGTCAGCCGGTGCGCGACTTGCTCGAAACTGGTGCCGAACAGCCCGCAGAGCGCCTCTATATCGTAGCGCCGCGCCTCCGCCGCGCGGGCGAACTTCGCATAAGGCATCAGGATCGCCGCCGCCGCATAGCCCGCCAGCGCCCGGCGCACGAGCGTCGCCGTGGTGGTCTGCACGAAGGCCGCAGCGCGCACGACCGCCACGATATCGCTGCGCATCGCGCTATGGGCGATGTGGGTGGCGATCTGAAACGCCCGGCTTGAGGGGCCGAGCGTGTCGTCGATCAGCAGTTGCTGGTTGTGCCGGTCGAACCGCCGAAGCGAATCGACCATGACGTCGGGCGGCAGGAAGCGCACCCGCACGCCCTTGGCGGCCAGCCATGAAGTGGCCCCGCTCGCCTGCTCGATCTCCGCCGCCAATTCCTCGGCTCGCACGTCGATGGTGTGGAAGTAGTTGCGCGAAGCCCCAAGGAAGCGCTGCGCCTCACGCACCGGTTCGTTCTCCCCCGCCGCCGGGCCGGAGGCGCGCTGCTCGGCCAGGGCCTGACTTTCGCGGGTATAGGCGCCGTGGAGCCGCAGCAGCGCCTCCGAAATGCCCGGAAAGCTCATCGCGAGGTCGGCCACTTCCAGCGAGGGCAAGTCGATATCGGCGAACAGCGGATCGCGCAGTACCTCGCCTACGCGGCGGGCATAGTCCTCGCCATCGTCCCCGGCGATATCGGCCATGTCCAGCCGATAGGTCCGCGCCAGCCGCAACAGCATGTCCGCCGTGACCGGGCGCTGGTTGCGTTCCAGCAGCGCGACGTAGCTGGGCGAGATCTCCAGATCGTCGGCCATGGCCTGCTGGGTCAGACCCAGTTCGCGGCGCAGGCGGCGCAGTCTGGGGCCAAGGTAGAGAGGTCGTGATTCCGCCATGTCCTCCGCAGTTTGTCATGCCTGCACATCTTTACAAGGAATATCTGTAAAGTTTGACAACCGGACTTCGCAACCCGTTCCGCGCCGCACGAATGAGGGTTAGCTCCAAGTCATCGCCCAATCCTATTTCGACGGGGACTTTTGGCAGTGACCTATCAGAGCAAGATCACCGAAGCCGGTCAGACGATCACGACCGAACCGAACTGGAACGGCATCGAAGCGGAATCGGTCGCGCGCATGCGCCTGCAGAACCGCTTCCGCACCGGCCTCGACATCGCCCGCCATACCGCGCGCATCATGCGCGAGGACATGGCAGCATACGACCGCGATCCCGCCAACTACACCCAGTCTCTGGGCTGCTGGCACGGGTTCATCGGCCAGCAGAAGATGATCTCCATCAAGAAGCATTTCGGCACGACCAAGGGCCGCTACCTCTACCTTTCGGGCTGGATGGTCGCGGCGCTGCGCAGCGAGTTCGGCCCCCTGCCCGACCAGTCGATGCATGAGAAAACTTCGGTTTCCGCGCTGGTCGAGGAACTCTACACCTTCCTGCGCCAGGCCGATGCCCGCGAACTGGGCATGCTGTTCCGCGATCTCGACAAGGCGCGCGAGGCCGGTGACGAAGTCGAGGCCAAGCGCCTCGAACACGCCATCGACAATCACGAAACGCACGTCGTGCCGATCGTCGCCGATATCGACGCGGGCTTCGGCAATGCCGAGGCGACCTACCTGCTCGCCAGGAAGTTTATCGAGGCCGGTGCCTGCTGCATTCAGATCGAGAACCAGGTCTCTGACGAGAAGCAGTGCGGCCATCAGGACGGCAAAGTCACCGTTCCGCATGAGGACTTCATCGCGAAGATCCGCGCGGTTCGCTACGCCTTCATGGAACTGGGCGTGGACGAGGGCCTGATCGTGGCACGCACGGACTCGCTGGGCGCGGGGCTGACCAAGCAGATCGCTTTCACCCGTGAACCGGGCGACATCGGCGACCGCTACAACAGCTTCCTCGACTGCGAGGAGATCGCGACAGGCGAGGTTGGCCACGGTGAGGTTCTCATCACCCGCGACGGCAAGCTGATGCGCCCAAAGCGGTTGCCTTCGAACCTCTATCAGTTCCGCAGCGGAACCGGCGAGGATCGCTGCGTGCTCGATTGCATCCATGCGCTGGAGAACGGCGCGGACCTGCTGTGGATCGAAACCGAAAAGCCGCACATCGGCCAGATCGGCGGAATGGTCAGCCGCATCCGCGAAGTGATCCCGAATGCCAAGCTGGTCTACAACAACTCGCCCAGCTTCAACTGGACGCTGAACTTCCGCCAGCAGGTCTTCGACGCCTGGACTGCGGAAGGCCGCGACACCGGCGCCTACGACCGGGCCAGGCTGATGAGCGTGGACTACGACGGCACCGAGCTGGGCAATGAGGCCGACGAGCGCATCCGCACCTTCCAGAAGGACGCGGCGCGCGAGGCGGGGATCTTCCACCACCTCATCACCCTGCCGACCTACCACACCGCCGCCTTGTCGACCGACAATCTGGCGAAGGAGTATTTCGGCGAGGCGGGCATGCTCGGCTACGTCAAGGGCGTACAGCGTCAGGAAATCCGCCAAGGGATCGCCTGCGTGAAGCACCAGAACATGGCCGGCTCCGACATCGGCGACGACCACAAGGAATACTTCGCGGGCGAGGCCGCCCTGAAGGCGGGCGGCACGCACAACACGATGAATCAGTTCGCAGCGTAATCGAACTTCGAAGGTCTCCGGGAATCGTCCGGGACTGCCAAGCAAGGAAAGGAAGGTACTATGACCACCATGACCACCGAACCGGCCCGCGCCCGCGCGGTGCTTTCGAACCAGGACTTCAAGCTGCTGCAGGAAGCCGTCCTCTACTACATGCGCGCGCATGAGGACGATCCGATCAGCTCGACCTACTCGAACCTCTACCACAGGCTCGGCAGCGCCACCCGGCGCTGACGACAACCTGCGACCTCCAGCGCCACCCGGCGCTGACGGGAAATACCGGAACGCAGGCACCCAAAAACGCCTGCGACCGGAACCACCGGCTCTCCGGGGCCGGTCAACCTCTTAAGCGTTTTCCTGGGGAGGAAAACCAGGCCCGTCGCACTCCCCCTGCGGCGGGCCCTTGTTATTGGTTAACTTGCCGTCAAGAGTGTCGACCGGCATTGCAACGCATGACGCCATCAGGCGTTGACGGAAATGTTAACATCTTGTGACATAACCTGATTCCAACACGGGGACGCAAAGTTGGTTCTGGTAACTTCGGAAGAGTACGAGCCGTTGGCAGGCGAAGCGCCACCGGGATCGCTCGACGCCGCACTCGCGGCAGCTTCTCGCGCGGAACGACGCCTGCGCGAGGCTATCGACGTGCTGCCGCAAGGCGTCGTGTTCCTCGACGAGCAGGGTCGCTACATCCTCTGGAACCGCAAGTACGAGGAAATCTACTGCCGTTCCGCCGATCTGCTCGAACCCGGCGCAAGGCTGGCAGACACGCTGCGGGTCGGTGTCGAGCGCGGCGACTATCCCGAAGCCAGCGGGCGCGAGGAAGAGTGGCTGGCAGACCGCCTGTCGCTGATGCAGCAGCCCACCGCGCGGCACGAACAGCGCCTCTCCAACGGCTGCTACGTGCTTATCGAGGAACGCCGGACGGACGACGGCGGCTCGATCGGCCTGCGCGTGGACATCACCGACCTCAAGCAGAAGGAGGAAAGCTTCCGCCTCCTGTTCGAGCAAAACCCGCTGGCCATGCTGGTCCACGATCCGGAAACCGGCCGGATCCGCACGGCGAATGCCGCTGCCTGCCGCCTGTTCGGATATGCTCCGGAAGAGATCGAGGGCCTCGATGCCCGCCACCTGTTCGGCGGCGAGGCCTGGCCCGAGGCTGCACGGATGCTCGGTGCTGACACGCCCACCTGCAATGCGGGCTGGACGATGTTCCGGCGTGACGGCGATGTGGTGGAAACCCATGTGACCACCCATGCCTCGGTCATCGAGGGGCGGCCGGTTACGATCGCCTCGATCTTCGACGTGACCGAGCGTCGCCGCATCGAACGGCGCATGGAATACATGGCGCGCCACGATGAAGTAACCGGGCTGGCGAACCGCGCGCATTGCCGCGAAACGCTGCGCGATTTGCTGTCGAAGGCCTCGCCCTCGGAAACGGTGACGCTGGCGCTCGTCGACCTCGACAATTTCAAGACCGTCAACGACACTTACGGCCATCTCTCCGGCGATGCCCTGCTGGCCGAAGCCGCGCGGCGGATGCGCGGACTGGTCCGCCCCGGCACCCTGCTCTTCCGGATCGGCGGCGACGAATTCGCGGTCGTGTTCCGCAGGACCGATCTTGCCGAGGCGGAACAGGTCAGCAAGGCGATCATCGCCGCGCTTGCTGAGCCTTACCACGTCGATGGCAATACCCTGCACATCGGCGCCACCATGGGCATGGCCGCCGCGCCCCTCGACAGCAGCGACCCCGAGACGCTGCTGCGCTATGCCGATCTCGCTCTCTATGCCGCCAAGGCCGACCGGCGCGGCACCTGCCGCCGCTTCGAAGTCGCCCTCGACGAAGCCGCGCAGGCCAAGATCCGGCTTGAAACGGACTTGCGCAAGGCCGTGCAGGACGGCGAACTCGACGTCCACTACCAACCCCTGCTCAACCTCGAAACCGGCGCGATCGAGTGCTGCGAGGCGCTGCTGCGCTGGAATCATGCGGAGCGCGGCCCGGTCTCGCCCGAAGTCTTCGTGCCGCTGGCGGAAGACCTCGGGCTGATCGACAGGCTCGGCAGCTTCGTCCTGCAGAAGGCCTGCCGCGAGGCGACGCGCTGGCCCGAACATGTGCGCCTCTCGGTCAATGTCTCGCCCGTGCAGTTCCGCAACGGCAACCTGCTGGGCACGGTCACCGATGCCCTCGCCGCCTCGGGCCTCAGCGCCAAGCGGCTCGAACTGGAGATCACCGAGGCGGTTCTGATGGAACAAGGCCCGCGCCCCGCCGCGATCATTCGCAACTTGCGCGGTTTCGGCATCGGCATCTCGCTCGACGACTTCGGCACCGGCTATTCCTCGCTGAGCTATCTGCTCAACTACCCGTTCACCAAGATCAAGATCGACAAGTCGTTCATTCTCAACCTCCACGAGGAAGCCAGTTCCCGCGCAGTGATCCGGGCCGTGATCGGCCTGGGGCGCAGCCTCGGGCTGACCGTGGCGGCAGAGGGCATCGAGAGCGACGTCGAGCGCGAATACTTGCGTTCCGAAGGCTGCACCCAGGGCCAGGGCTTCCTGTTCGGCAGGCCGCAACCGGGGGCGAAGCTGGAGTTTCCCGAAGGACCACCGCCGGACAGACGCGACGCGGCCTGAGCCGCGGACAGGTTACGGGTCGATTGGCACCAGACGACCTGTCGTCGCCCCCCGCCCGCGCGGGGATGCATGAGAACCCGGCCTATTCACGAAGGGAGCCGCCTTGATGAAGAGCATCGCCACGCTGACGATGAACCCGACCATCGACGTGTCCTACGATGTCGGCCAAGTGCGCCACACCCACAAGATGCGCACCGAAAACGAGCATTACGCGCCGGGCGGCGGCGGCATCAACGTGGCGCGGGTCTTCGTGCGGCTCGGCGGTCATGCGCGATGCTTCTACCTCTCCGGCGGCGCCACCGGCCCGGCGCTGGACGGGCTGATCGACCTCCACCAGCTCGTGCGCACCCGCATCTCCATTGCCGGACCGACCCGCATCGCCGCCGATATTCTCGAACACGATACCGGCAAGGAATACCGCTTCACCCCCGCCGGTCCCCATGTCGGCGAGGCCGAGTGGCAGGAATGCCTCGACCGCCTCGCCGAAGCCGACTGCGACGTGCTGGTCATGAGCGGATCGCTGCCGCCCGGCGTGCCCGACGATTTTTACGCGCGCGTCTCGCGCCTGATGCGGGAACGCGGGCGCGAGGTCGTGCTGGACAGCTCGGGCAAGGCGCTGGCGGCGGGGATCGCCGAAGGCGGCCTCCTGCTGGTCAAGCCGAGCCAGGGCGAATTGCAGGACTACACCGGCAGCAAGCTGGAGGATGTCGAGGCGATCGGCAAGGCCGCGATGGCGATCGTCGAGAGCGGCAAGGCCCGGCTCGTCGCGGTGACGATGGGCCATGAAGGCGCCGTGCTCGCCCGCGCCGACGGGCCGGTGTTCCTGCCCGCACTCAAGATCGACGCCGCCAGTGCGGTGGGCGCGGGCGACAGTTTCGTCGCCGCGATGGTCCATGCACTGTGCCGGGGCGACAGCGAACTGGAAGCCTTCCGCCGCGGCATGGCTGCCGGTTCCGCCGCCGTCCTGCGCGCCGGAACCGATCTTGCACGCCCGGCGGATATCGAAGGGATGCTGGAACGGATTGCCCCGCTGTGATCCTTCAGGCGACGATCGCCCGCCTGCAGAAATCCCAGATCGCCGCCGCCAGGGCCTCGCGCTCGGAGAGGTCGGGAGCGCCGCCTTCTTCCTGGAGCAGGACGGTGTGCACCGTGGTCGACACCAGGTTGTAGATCAGCCGCGCCTGCAAGTGCGGCTCGGCCGGACGGAATTCGCCTTTCGCGATCCCCGCCGCGACCAGCCCGGCCATGAGATCGAGCAAAGGCTGGAGCGCGGCCTGTAGCTCGGCGGGACGGGACTGGGCGAGCCGCAGGTGCTCGCGGCTGAGCGCGGCGCTGCGCAGGTGGGCGCCCCCTTCCATCCCGCCGCTCTGGCCATGGCCGAGCTGGCCGACGACAATGCCGGAGACGATGAGCCTCAGTGCTTCGGTCGGGCTGGCCACCTGCCGCGTCATCTCGCCGAACCGCAGCGCGGCCGATCGCAGCGAGGAATCGAAGACCGCCAGCACGAGATCGTCCTTGCCCTGGAACCGCTCATAGAAGGCGCGGCGCGCCAGGCCGGTGCGCGCCAGCACCGCGCGGATCGTCAACCCTTCCAGCCCGGCCTCGTCGAGCAGGTCGTGCGCCGCTGCGATCAGCAGCCGGGTGCGGTCGTTCTCGCCGTCGTCGGACGCGGCGAAGGGGACGGCAAAAGGAGCGGCGGGGGAAGCGGAAGTCGGACGCTGGGTGGCCATCGGTCTAGGACTAGGCTCTCCGGCGCGCCCGGTCCAGCCTCCCATTGACTCGCCGCCGAAGTCCGCGTTAGACATCGTGAGAACAGCGTTCTCAGAAGCGCGACAACAGTCGAAGGACAGGAGAGTTCGATGCCCAAGGTCACTTACGTCGATCACGAAGGGCGCGCGTCCGCCGTCGAGGTGGAACTCGGCGACAACGTCATGCACGGCGCGGTCTACAACGGGATCGACGGCATAACCGGCGAATGCGGCGGCGGCCTCTCCTGCGCCACCTGCCACTGCTACGTCGACGAGGACTGGGTGGAGACGGTCGGCGGCCCTTCCTCGCAGGCCGAGGAGGAACTGCTGGAAGCGGTGGCGGCGGAACTCAGGCCCGGCAGCCGTCTCTGCTGCCAGATCGAGATGACCCCGGCGCTCGACGGGCTTGTCGTCCACATGCCCGAACATCAGTTCTGATCCGCCGGAAAGGAAGAAAGTCATGCCCATCGACGCCGCCCATCCGGTTCCGCCGAACCTCCCGCGCCATGTCGGCATGGACCAGATCCCCGACCATGTCCCGGCCGACCTCGTCCGCCAGTCCGGCCTGACAGTCGGTCCGGAATTTCTGGCCGCCCCCCACGATTTCATGGCGGCGCTCCATCACAAGCAGCCGCCGATCTATTACGACGTCAGCCCGATGGGGAACATGTGGCACCTCACCAAGCACGAGGACGCCCTGTTCGGCCTGCGCCATCCGGACATCTTCTCGAACGAGGGTGCCACCCCCTTCCCGCGCGATCCGAACGACTATTTCTACTTCATCCCGATCGAGATCGACCCGCCGCACCACCGCAAGTACCGCAATATCGTCGACCCGGTGTTCAGCCCCAAGGGCGTGCTCAAGCTGGAAGAACTGATCCGCCGGCGCTCCAACGACCTGATCGACGCGATCGAGGCCAAAGCGGCGGCAGGCGGCACGTGCGAGTTCACCGAGGACTTCGGACGGCCGCTGCCGGTCTCGGTCTTCCTCGACATCATGGGCCTGCCGCAAGCCATGCGCGATACGTTCGTGGCATGGGCGATGGAACTGCTCCATTCCAACGACCGCGCGATCATGGGCCAGGCCATGGCCAAGATCACCACCTATCTCAAGGACGCCATCGCCGAAAAGAAGGCAGCCCCGGACGACGGCGTGGTCAGTCTGATCGCCCATGCCGAGCCTGACGGTGTGCCACTCTCCGACAAGGAGATCTTCGGCTTCGTCTGCTTCCTGTTCATCGGTGGTCTCGACACCGTCTTCGCCACGCTCAACAACATCTGGCTCTGGCTGGCGCAGAACCCGGAGCAGCGGCAGGAGATCATCGACCGGCCCGAGGATATCGACCGGATCGTCGAGGAACTGCTGCGCCGCTGGTCGGTGACGTTCTCCGGCCGGGTGCTCGACCAGGACTTCGAGATGCGCGGGGTGCAGATGAAGAAGGGCGACCGCGTCACCTTCATCCTGCCTGCCTGCAATTTCGACCCCGAGGTCTTTCCCGATCCGATGACGGTGGACTTCGACCGGCCGCGCAAGACGATCCTGGCCTTCACCGTGGGCGTACACAGCTGCATGGGCGGGCATCTTGCCCGGCTCGAAGTGAAGATCGCGCTGCAGGAATGGCTGAAGCGGGTGCCGAACTTCGACCTCCAGCCGGGCACCCGCATCGAGTACCGCCCCGGCGGCGTGATCGGTCCGGAAGCGGTGCCGCTGGTCTGGTAGTTTCCACGCAACACCGAACAGGACATTCGACTGCCGCTCGTACAATTCCGCTTTGCGATCCCGCGAAATTGTTGCAGAGTGGTCAACGAAAGGTCGCTTGCGGCTTTACCGGCGTTGGGAGAGAGCGCGCCGGGAAGGAAGTTAATTTCTTTCCGGCGCGCCGAATCTTCGCAGGTGCAACATCTTCTACTGACTAGGTTTTAGAGCCCCGGCCCGCACATAGCGGGCCGGGGCTCTCTCGTTATGCTGCGTGTTCGCGGACGCTGTTCGCAGTTGCAGCATTGCCTTGATAGCGTTGCGAAGCGAAGATTCGGGGAAAATCGAATCACCCTGACGCGGGTCCTCCATCGAGTCGATTGGACGATTCGCCCCATGCCCGCCCGTCGATTGCCCCACTCAAGAGCCTGCGCTAATCGCGAACGACCTTGACCGAGCACCTCATCCAGCCCGCCCGAAGCCAGACCCGCCTGCTCTGGTCGATCGCCCTTCCCGCGATGATGACCAATGTCGCCACCGCACTGTTCGGACTGGCCGACATGTGGGCGATCGGGCGCCTCGGCGACGCCCCGGCGCAAGGCGCGGTCGAGCTGGGCGCGAAATACATGATGGGCCTGCTCAACGTGTTCAACTTCCTGCGCACCAGCACCGTGGCGCTGACCGCCCAGAGTGCCGGACGCGGCGACCGCAGCGCGCAAGGCGAAACCCTGGCGCGGGCCATGGCGGTGGCGCTGGGCATCGGCGCGGTGCTGCTCTGCCTGATGCCGCTGGCGATCCCGTTCGGGCTGGACCTGCTGGAAGCGAAAGGCGCGGTCCGCGAGAGCGCCCGGCACTACATCGCCATCCGTTACTGGGCCGGGCCGCTGTGGCTGGGCAACTGCGTGCTGGTGGGCTGGCTGATCGGCCAGCGCCTCGTCCGCCATGTGCTGGTGGTCGAGGTTGCGGCCAATATCGTGCACATCGCGCTAGACCTGTTCCTCGTGCTCGCGGTGCACTGGGGCGTGACCGGGGTGGCGACGGCGACCTTCTCCTCCGAGCTGTTCAAGTTCCTGGTGCTGGCCGCCCTCGTGCTCCGCCGGCCGGAGGCCCGCGCCGCTTTCGCCTCGGTGCGACAGCGGGCGACCTGGCGGCGCCGCGAACTCGCCCGCCTCTTCGCGCTCAACCGCGACCTGTTCCTGCGCACCCTGCTGCTGACCGCCGCCCTCCTCGCCTTCGCCCGCACCGGCGCGCAGGCCGGGCCGGTCACGCTGGCGGCGAACGGCATCCTGTTCCAGCTGTTCATGCTGGCGACGCTGCTGCTCGACGGTTTCGAAAGTGCCGCGCAAGTGCTTTGCGGCGAAGCCCTCGGCGCCCGCGACCGCAGCCGCTTCACCGCAACGGTCCGCTCGGCGCTGCTGTGGGGCGCGGTCATGGGGCTGATCCTGACGCTCGGCTATGCGCTGGGCGGGCGCATGCTCGCAGCGGCCTTCACCACCGCGCCGGACGTCATCGCCGCCACCGCCACTTATGCGCCCTGGCTGGTGCTGCTCCCACTGCTCGGCGTCTCGGCCTATGTGCTCGACGGCGTGTTCGTCGGCGCCGGATGGACGCGGGCGATGATGGGGACGATGCTGGCGGCCATGGCGGTTTACGCAGCGCTGCTCTGGGGACTGCATCCCTGGGGCAATCACGGCCTCTGGGCCGCCTTCACCCTGTTCTTCGTGATGCGGGCCTGCGCGCAGGTGGCCGTACTGCCGCGCCTCGTGCGGCGCAGCTTCTCCTGAACAAGCAAAAGCCGCCGATGCCGGAGGAGGGGATGGCATCGGCGGCTCGCTTGGCGTCAGGCAGGACGTTCAGGAACCCTTGGGAGGAGTCCTGGGGATCAGTGCCCTCCTGACGCCGGCTTCGCACCGCGCGGGGGACGCGGGGCAATCCAGATAGTGCACGCGGCAATGAACAGCAGGATCGCGCAAAGTGCGAAGACGTGCACCGTGCCCAGCACCGTACCCTGCGCGTTTACGAGATTGGCCAGCGTCTGACGGGCCTGCTCCATCGAGAACCCGGCGTTCTGGAGCTGGTCCATCGTCTGCTGCGGATTGTTCATCGTCGCCGCCATGTCCGCCCCGTTGGCGCGGCCCATGTCTTCCCAGGTGGTCGTCACCAGGGCGGTGGCGATGGCGCTGGCGAGAGTGCGGCCGAAGTTGGCGATGCCCGCCGCGCCTGCCGTCTCGTCGGGATCGACCGAGGCGAGGCTGATCGTCGTCAGCGGCACCATGAACAGCGAGACGCCGATCCCCTGCACCAGCTGCGGCCAGGCGATCGTCCAGAACGGCACGTCGGTGGACCAGCTCGTCCGGAAGATCGCACAGATGCCGATCCACGAAATGCCGATGAACACCAGCATGCGCGGATCGAAGCGCTGCATCAGCTTGGGCACGAAGGGCGAGGCGAAGACCGCCAGCACGCCGGAGAAGGCCATGGCCTCGCCCGCCTGCGTCGCGGTGTAGCCCATCGCGGTCTGCAGCCATTGCGGGATCACCACCACCGAGGCGAAGTACGTGCCGAAGGCGATGGTCAGCGAGAATGTCGCCGCCGAGAAGCCGCGATGCCGGAAGACCTTGAGGTCCACCACCGGATGGTCCTCGGTCAGCTCCCAGATCACGAAGGCGATGAAGAAGATCACCGCGATCACCGCCAGCGCGACGATGAAGGGCGAACCGAACCAGTCGTGCTCGCGGCCGAGGTCCAGCATCATCTGGAACGCGGCGACCCACGCGATCAGCAGGCCGAGGCCCACGACGTCGATCGGCAGCTTGCGCGTCGGCGTCTCCACCCCGCGCAGGATCGTGAAGAGGCCGAAGAAGACCAGCGCCACGATCGGCACGTTGATGAAGAAGATCCACTCCCACGACCAGTTGTCAGAGATGTAGCCGCCGACGATCGGACCCGCGATCGGAGCCGTCACGACGGTCATCGCCCACATGGCCATGGCGCGCGGGTGCATGTGCTTGGGGAAGATGCGCAGCAGCAGCGTCTGCGTCAGCGGCATCAGCGGACCGCCGCAGAAGCCCTGCCCCAGACGGAACAGCACCAGCAGGCCGAAGCTATGGGCAACGCCGCAGAGCGCGGAAAACACGCCGAAGCCGATCAGCGAGAGCAGGAACACGCGCAAGGAACCGAAGCGCCCCGCGAGCCAGCCGGTCAGCGGCACGCAGATCGCCTCCGCCACTGCGTAGGAGGTGATCGCCCAGGTGCCGTTCGACACCGAGACGCCCAATCCGCCCGAAATGTGCGGGATCGAGACGTTGGCGATCGTCATGTCGAGAACGACGACGAAGTTGGCCATCGCCAGCAGGAAACCGGCGATGAGCAGCTTCGCACCCGTGAAGGTGGTTTCGCCGCTTGCGGCGCCTCCGTTCGCGTTTCCGGCTGCGGGCGCAGTGGCTGCGCCGGCCATCAGTCGGCGTCCGTCAGTTCGATCTCGGCATCCATCGAGAGACCGATGCGCAGCGGATGCTCCTGAAGTTCCTTGGGATCGAGTTCGATGCGCACCGGCAGGCGCTGCACCACCTTGATCCAGTTACCCGTCGCGTTCTGCGCCGGGATCAGCGAGAACGCCGCGCCGGTGCCGCCCGAGAAGCCGACGACCTTGCCGTGATAGGTCACGTCGCCGCCGTAGAAGTCGGACTTCAGCGTCGCCTTCTGGCCCGGACGGACCTTGCCGAGCTGCGTTTCCTTGAAGTTGGCATCGACATAGAGGTGGCCGACCGGAACCACGGTCATCGCCACGCCGCCCGCCTGGACCTTCTGGCCGACCTGGATGGCGCGCTTGGCGACCACGCCGTCGATCGGCGCGCGCACCACGGTGCGTTCGAGATCGAGCTTCGCCTGGTCGAGCTTGGCCTGGGCCTGGCGGATTTCCGGCGCGGTTGTGTCGGACGTGCCCTTGGTGAGCGCGACGGCAGCGTCTTCCTGACGGCGGGCGCTGACGGCGGCGGCCTGCATCTGGGCGAGCATCGCGCGCGCCTCGCTGGCCGAGGCCTGCGCCGAGGCGAGCTGCTGCTGGGCGCTGGTCAGTTCGTCTCCGGAAACGGCGCCGCTGCCGACGAGCGCCTTGCGGCGCGCGAAGTCGGTCTTGGCCTTGGTCAGGGTCGCCTCGGCCGAAGCCACGCTGGCCTTGGCGGAGTTGATCTGCGCATCGCTGGCATCCACCGAAGCGCCGAGCGCCCGGTTCTGCGCGAGCGACTGGCCGTAGCGGCGCTGCGCGGCGGCGAGTTCCGCCTCGGCCTGGGCGAGCGCGATGCGCTGGTCGGAGTCCTCGATGCGGAACAGCAGCTGGCCCTTGCGGACGGGCTGGGTGTCGGTGACGAGCACTTCCACCACGCGGCCCGAAGTCAGCGGCGTCACTTGCGCATTGTCGCCGCCGACATAGGCATTGTCGGTCGAGACCGAGCGGCTGCCGATGAAAGCGTCATAGGCGAAGTAGAGCAGGCCCACTGCCGCCACGCCGACCGCGAGGCCGATCAGCAGCGGCTTGCGCCTGTTCTTGCCAAGCACGCTCCCGGAGCCTTGCTCGTTTGTCTGTTCGTCACTCATCACTCGGGAGCCTTCTTGCTTGAATTGTCTTCGTAACCGCCGCCGAGCGCGCGCTTGAGCGCGACTTCGCTGGCGAGGGTCCGGAAATGGGCATCGACGGCGGCCTGCCGCGCATCGAGCGCGGTGGTCTCGGCGCTCAGCGCGTCGAGGTAGTTGGCGAGGCCGCCGTTGTAGCGCTTCATCGCGATGTCGTAGGCGCGGGCCGACTTGTCCTGCGCATCGGCGGAGGCCTGTTCCTGCTCGGCCGCGGCATTGCGGGTGGCGAGCGCGTCGGCCACGTCTTGAAGCGCGCCGATCACGGTGGAATTGTAGTCCGCGACGGCGAGATCGTAGGCGCCGCGCGTCTTGGTGTACTCGCCCTTGAGGCGACCACCCTGGAAGATCGGCAGGCTGATCGCACCGCCCGCATTGCCGTAAGTGGATCCGCTCTTGAACAGGTTCGAGAGGCCGAGCGACTGGAGGCCGAACAGCCCGCTGATCGAGATGTCGGGCAGGAACGCGGCCTTGGCGGCATCGATCCGCTTGCCCGCACCCTCGGCACGCAGGCGCGCGGCGACGATATCGGGGCGGCGACCGACGAGACCGATCCCGGCATCGGCGGGAACCGGCGTGACCGGCAGGCTGGCGATGGAACTGGGCGCGATCGACAGACCGCGATCCGGCCCGGCGCCGAGCAGCGCGGCAAGCGCGTGGCGGCGCAGCAGGATCTGCTCGCTATTGGCCGAAAGCTGGGCGCGGGCCGAGGCCGCCAGCGATTCCGACTGGCGCAGCGGCAGTTCGCTGTCGAGACCCTGCTGGCTGCGCTGGTCGCTGAGCGTGACCATCGCCTCGCGCGCCTTTACCGCATCCTTCAGCGCCTCACCGCGCGCCACGAGGCGGGCGAGGTCGAAGTAGGAGGAGACCACGTTCGAGGAGATCATCAACTCGGCCTGGCGGGCATCGGCCTCGGCGGCTTTCTGCTCGGAAGTCGCGGCGGCCAGCATCTTGCGATACTTGCCCCAGAGGTCGAGATCGAAGTCTCCGGAGAGCGCGAGATCGCCGGTGCTCTTCCAGCCCTTCGGCACGAAATTGGCCGGAATGCCGTTGTTGTAGCTCTGCTTCCTGCCTCCGGCGGAACCCTGCCCGCCCACGGTCGGCAAGGTCGAGGCCCCGGCGACCAGCGCCGCGCCGCGCGCCTGCAGGATCCGCGCCTGCGCCTCCGCCACGTCGGGCGAATTGGCCAGTGCCTCGGCCACCAGCGCATCGAGCTGGGCGTCGCCATAAGCGGTCCACCACTGCTGCTGCGGCCATGCGGCATCGGCCGTAGCGCCGAGCGATTGGGCCCCAAGCGATTGGGCGCTGTCCAGGGTTGCGGGAGCCCGCATCTGCGGTTTCGGCCCGAGGTCGGGCACTGCGCAGGCGGACAGCGAAAGGCCAACGGCCAGCACGGAGGCTGCCGCGACTCGGGGGATAGTGATCGTACTCATCGGTACAGTTTTTATCGGAGTCCGGCTTGCACCTGTCAACGCAAAAGTGTACCAGCCAGTACCACTATGACAGAAAATCTGGGCAAGAGAGAACTCAACAAGGCGAAAAAGCGCGCCGCAATCGTGGAAGTCGCGACGAAATCGTTCTTCGAAGGAGGGTATGCCGCCACCACGATGTCATCCATCGCGGACGAACTCGGCGGCTCCAAAGCGACGCTCTGGGCGCACTTCAGCTCGAAGGAAGAGCTGTTCGCCGCCGTCGTGGACAACAAGGTGGACGCTTTCGCGCAGGAGGTGAACGAAGTGCTCACCGGGCAGGCCTTTTCGTTCCCGGCGCTGCGGCGTGCATGCCTGCGCTTCCTCGACTGCCTGCTGCGGGAGAACTCGGTGCAGTTGTTCCGCCTGGTGATGAGCGAGGGCGAGCGTTTCCCCGAAATCAACGAGATGTTCTACGAGCGGGGGCCGTGGCGTTTCCGCAGCTGCATCACCGAATTCTACGCGACCCAGTTCACGCGGGAAGAGGCGGAGCGCCTGACCCTCGTGACGGTTGCGGCGATCGTCGGCTACCGCTCGGACATCCTGATGCGGCCCAAGCGCCCTACTATCAAGGAGCGCGAGGCTTTCGTGGACAACCTCATCGGCGTGATCGACTGGCCGCGCGGCCCCTGCCCGCAAGCGGGGTGAGTGCAGAGGAAGGGCTTGACCTGACACGATCGGGAGAGGAAACGGCGCGCATGGACAAGGCCCCTGCACTCTCCCCGATCCTCGTCGTCACCACCGGCGGCACGTTCGACAAGCAGTATTTCGACGCCCTCAGCGAATACCAGATCGCCGAGAGCGTGATCGAGAAGCTGCTCAAGGTCGCCCGCGTCGCCCATCCGGTGCGCGTGGTCGAACTGATGCGCAAGGACAGCCTGGAACTGACCGACGACGATCGCGCCGCGATCCGCGCCATCGTCGCCTCGGCGCCGGAAGCCCATGTCGTCATCACCCACGGCACCGATACGATGACCGAAACCGCCAAGGTCCTCGCCGACGTGCCGGGCAAGACCACAGTGCTGACCGGCGCCCTCGCCCCGGCCCGCTTCGCCGAGAGCGACGCGACCTTCAATCTCGGCATGGCCTTCGCCTGCTGCCAGTCCGCGCCCGAGGGCGTGTGGATCACGATGAACGGCTCGGTGTTCAACGGCCTCAAAGTGCGCAAGGACCGCGAGGCGGGGAAGTTCGTCGCGCTCTGAAGGCGCGATTCCCGCCCGAAATGATCTTGAACTAAGGACAAAACCGGAAAGCCTCCTTCGTCAGGCGCAAACGGCTGCCCCCTAGACCTGAGCGCGGAAGGCCGATCGCCGCGTCGCTCATGAATGCGCACGACTTCCCGGTCGCACAGTAACGCCGCCTCCCGTTTCGGGGGGCGGTCCTTACGCTGCGAAGGGAGTTGTCGTGACGGTAGCGCTTCAGAACCAGGCCGATGTCCATGTCGCCCTGACCCATGCCCCGATCGGCGCGATGATCATCGATCAGGCGGGCGTGATCTCCTGGGCGAACCCGGCACTGGCCGCGCTGCTGGGAGAACCGGATCCGGCCGCCCTGCGCCTCACTCTCGCCTTCGTCTGGCTTTCGCAAAGCGATGCCGAGCTTCTGCAGCAGATGCTGGAAGTGTTCTTCGCCGCTCCGGCGGAAGCCCGCCCCTCCTGGACCCGCGTGGTGACGATCAGGGCGCTGGAAGGCATCGAGCAGACCGTCGAACTGACGCTGACCTCCTCCCCCGGCGAGTTCGACAAGCGCGCGATCCTCTGGTTCCAGAGCCTGACGCGGCAGACCGTCGCCGAAAAGCGCTTCAGCCAGATTTTCGAGAACCTGCCGCTCGGCGCCCTCGTCGTCGATACCCGCCAGCGCATCGTCCAGGTCAACTCCGCCCTCGCCGCCGAGTTCGGCTACCCGCGCGAGGAGCTGGTCGGCCAGCCGCTGGAGATGCTGCTGCCGCCGCGATATCGCGAGGGCCATCTCCAGCATGTCGAAGGCTACGTCGCCGCCCCGAGTTCGCGGATGATGGGATCGGGCCGCGACCTCACCGGGCTTCACCGCTCCGGCCAGGAAATCCCCGTCGAGATCGCGCTGACGCGGCTCGAAAACGGTGCGCAGCCGATGTTCATGGCGATCGTCAGCGACATTTCCTCACGCAAGCGGGGCGAGACCGCGCTCCAGCAGACCAATGCGCAGCTTGAGGAATTCACCTACGTCGCCAGCCACGACTTGCGCTCGCCGCTGCGGGGTATCGCCGATCTCGTGACCTGGATCCGCGAGGACCTGAGCGGGGTCGAGCTTACCGAGGACGTGCAGCACAATTTCGACCGCATCGCCCTGCGCATCGCCCGCGCCGAGCAGATGATCGACGATCTGCTCGATTATGCGCGCGCCGGGGTGCGCGACCGCCATACCGAGACGCTCTCCCCCGCCGATCTCGTCGACGAGGCGCTGAGCCTCGCCCTCGTCCCCGACAGTTTCGCGGTCGAGATCGACATCCGGGGCGGCGATATCACCGCCCCCCGCGCGCCACTGGCGACTTCGCTGCGCAATCTCATCGGCAATGCGGTGAAGCACCACGGCGGGCGATCGGGCCGCATTCGCGTCGCCATGCGCGAGGAAGGGCGCTTCTCGGTCTTCACCGTCGACGACGACGGCAAGGGCGTGACGCCCGGCAACGAGGACCGCATCTTCAAGCTGTTCCACCGCGCCTCGCCCGGCACCAGCGGCGACGGCGTCGGCCTCGCCTTCACCCGCCGGATGATCAACGCCCACGGCGGCATGGTGACGGTGCAGTCGCCCGGCCCGCTCGGCGGCGCCTCGTTCGAAATCCACTGGCCCCGCATCCTGTTGAAGGAGAACGAGGATGACTGACGGCGAAACCGCCCTGTTCGACTATACCGTGCTGGTGGTGGACGACGACGACGTCGCCCTCGAAGGCGTGCTGCGCAGCTTCCGGCGCCACGGTGTCCCCTGCCGCAGCCAGACCGCCGGAGACGGTCGCGAGGCGCTGGACATCCTGCGCGGGCGGCACCCCGGCAAGCAGGTCGCCACCCCGGTGATCGTCCTGCTCGACCTCAACATGCCGAACATGGACGGTTTCCAGTTCCTGGAGGAACTGCGCGCCGACGCCGAGCTGAAGCGGACGGTCGTGTTCATCCTCAGCACCAGCTCGCGCGATCAGGACCGCTCGCGCGCCTACGACGAACATGTCGCCGGATACATGGTGAAGTCGGCGGTCGGCCCGCAGTTCGCCCAGCTCGCCCAGTTCATCACCAAGTACGCCACCACCCAGAACCTGCCCGCGATCGCGCATCCGTGATCCCAGCCTGTCAGTCGAGGAAGTCGAGACGATGGATTACAACTACAAAGGCAAGACGGAAATCCAGGCCCTCGTGGTGGACGACGACGATGTCGACCGGGAACGTCTGATCCGCATGCTCCAGCGCGGCCCGCGCGCGATCAACGTGATCGAGGCCAGTTCGCAGGCCGAAGCGCTCCAGATCATCCGCCATGCCGAACCGGCGCTCGATATCGTCTTCCTCGACTTCGGCCTCTCCGACGGCGACGGGCGCGATCTGGTGCCGACGATCCGCGCCGAAGTCGATCAGGACTGCCCGATCGTCGCCGTCACCGGCAATGCCGACGAGCAGGTCGCGGCGGATTCGATCAAGGCGGGAATGACCGAGTACCTGACCAAGCGCGCGCTCTCGCCCGAGCGGGTCGCCGCCTCGGTCGAGGAAGGCATCGCCTGGCGCAAGTACCGGCAGGACCTGCGCCGCACCGAAGAAGAACTGACCCACCGCAGCCTCCACGATCCGCTGACCGACCTGCCCAACCGCACCCTGCTGTTCGACCGCCTCGGCCAGGCCTGCGCCCGCGCCCGCCGCAACGGCAATTCCTTTGCGGTGATGATGATCGACCTCGACCGCTTCAAGGAGATCAACGACAGCTTCGGCCATGCCGCGGGCGATGTCGTGCTGACCACCGTCGCCCGGCGGCTACGCGGCCACTTGCGCGAGGTCGATACCGTGGCCCGGCTCGGCGGCGACGAGTTCGCGCTGCTGCTTCAGGACGTGCCGGACAGCGAGACCGCGACCGGCCTCGCAGGCAAGCTGGCGCGGGTGATCGAGCAGCCGATCGTCCACGAGAACCGCATCCTCCACGTCGGCGCCTCGATCGGCATCGCCATGTGCCCGCAGCGCGGCTATGCGCCGACCGGGCTGCTCTCCGCCGCCGACGATGCGATGTATGCGGCCAAGCGCGGGCTCGACAAGCTCGTGACCAGTCGCGACAACCTCCCCTCCGCCCCCGCCTTCGATCCCAAGGACATGCTGGAGGAAATCGACCAGGCCATCGCCCACGATGCGCTCGAATGGCACTGGCAGCCCAAGGTGGACTTGCGCGACGGGCGGGTGCTCGGTTTCGAGGCGCTGGTGCGCTGGCGCCATCCGCGCAGCGGCAATATCCCCGCCGACCAGCTCATCCGCACGGTCGAGCAGTCGCCCTTGCTGGAAACCTTCACCAACCAGTGCCTCGACACCGTGCTCGCCCAGTTCGCGCGCATCCAGGACCAGGTGGACGGCGCCGCCATCGCCATCAACGTCTCGGCCCGCATGCTGGAACGGCCGACATTCGTGGACAGCGTGGTCGAACTGATCGAATGCCACCGCATCGCCCCCGAACGAGTGACGCTGGAACTCACCGAGACCGCGCTCATCACCAATCCCTCGCAGGCCAAGCGGGTGATCGAACGGCTGCACGAGCACCGGATCCCGCTCTCCATCGACGATTTCGGCGCGGGCTTCACCTCGTTCGGCTACTTGCGCGACTTCGCGATCAGCGAGATCAAGATCGACCGCTCGTTTATCTCGCGCTTCACCGAGAGCCGCTTCGACCAGTCGCTGGTCAACAGCCTCGTGGTGCTCTGCGAAAGCCTCGGCATCCCGCTGGTGGCTGAGGGTGTCGAGAATCCGGAAACGCAGGAACTGCTGGTCTCGCTGGGCTGCAATGCGGGGCAAGGCTACGGCATTTGCAGGCCGATGCCCTATGACGACGTGCTCGACTGGATGGACTCCTGGCGCAATCAGGCGCCGCTGATCCGCCAGGTCAACGCCTGACCCTGGCCACCGGGGCGAGAACTACGCCCCGGTGATACCTGCCGCTGCCGGTCCATCACCGCTGGACCCCGGCTGCGCCATTCGCGATCCTCCCGCCGACATCAGGAGAGGGAACGCGTCATGAGCGACGAAACGGCAGCGGCGATCAGTGCCGTCCGGCGCGACTGGATTACCGAGCATCGCGACATGTACCTCGGATCCGGCGGTGCGCAGGGCCACATCATGGACATCACGCCCGTCGGCGGGCGGAGGTTCGCAACGCATTGCCTCGTCAAATATACCGGGCGCAAGAGCGGCAAGGTCTTCATCACCCCGCTCTGCTACGCCGATATCGGAGGCGAAGTGGCGATCTGCGGTTCCAAGGGCGGCGCCGACACCCATCCGCAATGGTATCTCAACCTCATCGACAATCCCGAGGTGGAATTCCAGATCGCCACCCAGGCCTTCAAGGGCAACTGGCGGGAACCCGAGGGCGCGGAACGGCAGAAAGTCTGGGACTTCTTCATCGACTGCCACCCCTTCTACGCCGCCTATCAGACCTCGACCGAACGGGTGCTGCCGCTGGTGCTGATGAAGCCCGACACGGAAATCCCGGTGTTCAGGGCCGAGGACGCCACCGGCATCCGCACCACCTGACCTTTTCCGGCCTTCCCCCTTTCAGGACGTTTCAGGCGATGACCACCGCAACGATCGACTTCACCGATATCGACCAATACC
This sequence comes from Novosphingobium sp., assembly GCA_017745295.1. Taxonomy (GTDB): domain Bacteria; phylum Pseudomonadota; class Alphaproteobacteria; order Sphingomonadales; family Sphingomonadaceae; genus Novosphingobium. The sequence continues at coordinate 188,414 of JAGHZR010000008.1, read as the reverse complement.
TCGGCAAGACCATGGACTTCTCGCCCTTGCGCGAACCCGTCGCCAACAACGACATCCGGCGCTGGGTCCATGCCATGCATTACGCCAACCTGCTGCATTTCGACCCGGCTACGTTCGAGAAGAGCCGCTGGGGCCGTCTCGTCGCCCCGCATAGCTTCGCCATCGCCACCGACGACGGCCACGGCGCCGCGCCCGCCTGCGTCGGCTGCATCCCGAACTCGCACCTGCTTTTCGGCGGCGACGAGTGGTGGTTCCATGGCCCGCGCATCGAGGCAGGCGACGTGGTGACGAACACCCGCATCCCGTTCGACTATACAGTGAAGGAAACCGGCTTCGGCCCCACCTGCTTCCAGCGCGGCGACAACAATTACGCGAACCAGAACGGCGAGCCGATCGCGAAGCAGCGCTCCACCGCGATCCGCTACCTCGCCCATGCCGGCGGCGATTCCGTCAAGGCCGAGGAGTTCGACGAACCGGAATGGACCGACGAGGCAATCGCCGCGCTGGAAGACCGCAAGTTCGCCTGGGTGCAGATGCTCCACGACCTTGGCCACAAGGAACGCTGGTGGGATGACGTGGCCGTGGGCGACCAGCTTCCCGAGCGTGTGTTCGGACCGCACTCGATCGCCAGCTTCGCCACCGAGTGGCGCGCCTATATCGTCAACACTTGGGGGACGATGGACTTGCGCAAGAACGACCTCGAAGCGCTGGGCTTCACCCGCGAGATGGCCGGGTACGAGAACGATCCCGACATGATGCGGGTGAACCCGTCCCTTACCGACGGCGCCTATTACGGCCCCTCGCGCGGGCACCTGTTCCCCAAGTACGCGCGCCGCATCGGCATGCCGCGCGGCTACGGCTACGGCGCCTCGATGGGCTCATGGGTCACGGACTTTCTCTCGGGCTGGGCGGGTGAGCACGGCATGGTCGTCCATTCCATCGCCCATTACCGCGGCCCGGCGCTGACCGGCGACGTGACGATCCAGACCGCCGAAGTCACCGGGAGATCGGTGGACGCGGATGGCCGCCATCTCATCCACGTCAAGCACCTGATGACCAACCAGAACGGCAAGACGATGTGCACTGGCAACGCGGAAATCGCCCTGCCCAAAAAGCCGGGCTGAGGCGCGGGATCAGAACGATCCCGGCAGCGCCCCGCCTGTCGAGACCGTCTCGACCCGGCCCGCGACCCAGATCGAACCGTCGGCCTCCCGTCGGCAGTGGACCAGCCCGTCCGCGCCGACCTTGCGCCCCTGCGCCGCGACATAGCTTTCCCGAGCCAGCCCTTCGGCAAAGAGATATTGCGCCACTGCCGCATTGAGGCTGCCCGTCACCGGGTCTTCCACCATGCGGCCCGCCGGGTCGGCGAAGAAGGCGCGCACTTCGAACTGCGCCGGTGAGCCGGGGGCGCAGGGTCCCAGCAGCGCCACATCGGTATGCAGCGGCGCGCGCGGGGCCGGTTCGGCGGCGAGGACCGCCTCGGCGGATGCGAGATGCAGCAGCTTCCAGCCGGGACCGTTGGCGGCATGGACCGCTGCGATCACCTCACTCTCCTCCACGCCGCAGAGGCGGATCGTCTCGGCCCGATCCGCCGCGTCGAGCGGCCCGGAGCGGCGCAAGTCCGGCGCCCGGAAGGCCAGCATGTCCTGCTCCTGTCGCACATCGACAAGACCGATGCCGCATTCCTGCACAATCGTGCCGGGTGCCTTCGGCGTGCCGCCCGCCGCCAGCCAGGCATGGGCGCTGCCCAGCGTCGGATGCCCGGCGAATGGCAGTTCGCCCGCCGGATAGAAGATCCGCACCCGGTAGTCGGCCGCAGGGTCGGTCGGCGGCAGCAGGAACGTGGTCTCCGAAAAGCCCAGCCAGCGCGTGATCCGCAGCATGGTCGCTGCATCCAGATCCTCGCCTCCATGCACGACCGCCAACGGATTCCCGGTCAGCGGGCCGGAGCCGAAGACGTCGACAAGATCGAGTGTCATGATCCGCATTCCCTTTCAATTCCCATCATTTGGCGCTATTTTTGCACGGTTGCGACGTCGAGGCGACATGCGGCTTCCAGGGTATTTCCCGTGGTTCATTCGCGGTTGTGGAGCAAGGGCGCATTCGGTTCGTTATGCCGTCACGAAAACAGGTTCTCAGGAAGGACACCGCGATGAAAAAGACCCTTTTGGCATTTGCCATGGCCGCCCTGGTTCTCCCGCTTGCCACCCCCGCAGCCGCCCAGGACTGGCGCCGCGACCGTCATGACAACCACGGCCGCTACGACCGGGACCGGTACGAAAGCAACCGTTACGACAATCGCGGCCGCTATCGCGAACCCCGCCGCCTCGGCCGCAACGACCGCGTCTGGCGCGGCAACGACGGGCGCTACTATTGCAAGCGCGACAACGGCACCACCGGCCTGATCATCGGCGCCGGAGCCGGGGCTCTGGCCGGCCACACGATCGCCGGTCGCGGCGACCAGACCCTCGGCGCGATCATCGGCGGCGTCGCCGGCGGCCTGCTGGGTCGGGAGATCGATCGCGGCGAAGTGAAGTGCCGCTGAGGCGCTGAACCGCGACAGGACGAAAAAACGGCGCGCCATCCTTCCATGGCGCGCCGTTTTCTTTGTCGTCAGGCTTTTCCGGAAGTCACCAGCCGCAGATGATTGTCGGCGGCCGGATCGGCAGCGGAGACCGTGCGGTTCCGCCCCTGTCGCTTGGCATCGTAGAGCGCCTCGTCGGCCCGCCGCATCGCCTCCGGCAGCGACAGCCCCCGCGTCGCCGCCACGCCGAGGCTAAGCGTAGGCGCGACCTCGCCCCCGGCGAATGTCGAGACGGCCAGCTGCTCCACCGCGCGGCGCAGGCGCTCGGCGGCGGCATGGGCCTCGCGGCTGCTGCGGGCATGAAGAAACAGGCCGAACTCCTCGCCGCCGAGCCGCCCGCACAAGTCTCCGGCGCGCAAGTTGTGCTGGATGGTATTGCCGATCGCGACCAGCACACGGTCGCCCACGCCGTGGCCGAAATCGTCGTTGATCTGCTTGAAATGGTCCACGTCCGCCACGATCAGCCAGCCGTCGCGATCCGCCATGACGTCGCGCGTCATTTCGATGAAGACATCGCGGTTGATCAGCCCGGTCATGCCGTCGACGCGGGACGTGCGTTCGAGCCGCTTGAACGCCTGGGCCAGTTCGCCATGGAGCGCCGCGATCCTGAGCTGCTGGCGCATCAGCACGATGCAGACCGGCGCCGAGACGGCCAGCGCCACCACCACGCCGAGCACCAGCAATTGCACCGGCATCGCGAAGCCGGGCAGGAACGCCGCCAGTTGCAGCAACAGCAGGGTCGCCGCCACCGACAGCCCCGTCCCGGCAGCGACACTGCGCAAGCCCTGGCTTTTCATTTCGAAAGAACCCCGTTTAACCCCTTAGGCCCGATAGGCCCGGATAGTTAACAGATCGCTTTCAACGCCATTCGTAATTATACGTAAGGGAGAACCGCAGGCCACGGAAAGCGATCCGGGATCGATCGAGAGGTCTTGAAATACCGAGATTTTTATCGAAACCCGCGACCTTGCGCGGAGGCACTGCTTGCGCGGGCAAGGCGATAAGTTTTGTAAGGCAACGTTTCCCAACGACAAATTCGTATGCACTGGCGCAGTCTCGGCCATCGAGCGGGCGATAGGGGCTGGCCTCTGCCGCGATCATCGGTCATCGTGCCGCCTCCTTCGAGCCAAGGAGAGTGCGTGTACCGTCCGACGCTGATCGCCCTCTGCGCGATATATACCGTTTCCTCGTCCCCGGCGATGGCGGACACGCCGCGCGAATTGCTGACGACCGCAGCCTTCCAGGCGCCGGACAAGGCCAAGGCGCTTGCCCTGATCGGCCAGGCCATCACCGCGTCCGACCGGATATTGGCCGCCCGCCCCGGCGACCACGAAGCGACACTCCAGCGCGGAATCGCCATCGGCTACCGCGCCAAGCTCACCCGCAGCCGATCGGACGCCCGCGCCGCGCTCGGCATCTTCGAAAAACTCGCGGCCCAGAACCCGCGCGATGCCGAAGCGCAGATGGTGATCGCGGGCTGGCATCTCGACGCAATCGACCAGCTTGGCGGCTTCCTCGCCCGCACCGCTCTGGGCGCAAAGACCCAGACGGGCGAAACCGCGCTCACCCGCGCGGTTTCGCTTGGCGGAGACCGGGCCTTCTATCCGGGCCTCGCCGCTCTCATGCAGATCCGCAAGGACCCGGCGGACATCGCCCAGGTCCGGCGCTGGGCCGAAGCTGCCGCCAAGGCGCCCACCCCCACTCCGCTCGACGCCCAGATGAAGCGCGGCGCCCTCGCCATCCTTCCGTCGCTACGCGCGGGCGACACCAGGACGGCGGCGACCCTGGCGCGCAAGTTGCTGCCCTTCGGAAAGTTGCCAAGCTGAGACCGGCACCTTTCGTCTACGATAGGCCCCGCTTCGGCGTGTATCGTTAAATTGACGCAAATGTTCATCCTCCGTTTTGGCGCCCGGTGGAAAGGCGGAGTCCGGTCGTCAAGACATTCAACTCGGAAGGATTTTCAGATGCGCAAAGCCATCACCGCAGCCCTGCTGGCCGCTATCACCGTTCCCGCCACGCTCGCCGTCACCGAAGTCGCCGAAGCCCGCGATCACCGCCGCTACCACCGCACCGACAACGGCGTCCGCTACTGGCGCGGCAACGACGGCCGCTACCGCTGCAAGAAGTCGAACGGCACCACCGGCCTGCTGATCGGCGGCGTCGCCGGTGCCCTGGCCGGTCGCGCTATCGACACGCGCGGCGATCGCGCCACCGGCACCATCCTGGGTGCGGGCGCCGGTGCCTTGCTCGGCCGTTCGATCGACCGCAACAACAGTCGCCCCCGCTGCCGCTGATCTACGAAAAACCACGGCGCGCCGCCCCTTGCGGCGGCGCGTCCGATACCTGCCACGATTGAAATATTTCGAAATCTCCCGGTGACGGGATAGGCCTAAGCCTCCGGTCCATGGCTCCCGATCTCGAACGGACTACCGGCACCACCGGCGTCAACCGCCTCCTCGCATCGGCCTTCGGCGTAAGCCTCGTCAGCGATATTCCCGAACGACTTTCCCGCCACGGCCTGCGCCCCTGGCTGGACGGCAAGCGGCGCCGCCGCCTCGATTGCATCCGCGACAGCGGCCTGCTGTTCATCCACGTCCCCAAGAACGCCGGGACCTCGATCTGCGACCGTCTCTACGGCGCCCAGATGAAGCACTGCTCGATCCGGTATTACGCCAAGGCCGCGCCCGACCTGCTGGCCCTGCCCAGCTTCGCGCTCGTCCGTGATCCGGTCGACCGCTTCCTTTCCGCCTTCCGCTACGCCCGCACCGGCGGCACCCGCCACCGCACCGTCTCCGCGCCCTTCCGCGAGCGTTACGCGGCATTCCGGAGGATCGACGACGCCATCGACCATCTTGCCGAGGCGCGCTCCCCCTTCGGCATCGATCATATCTTCCGCCCCCAAAGCTGGTACGTGCTCGACGCCCAGGGCCGTTCGGCGGTCGACCGGCTCATCCCCTACGAACAGATCGGCGAGATCGGCAGACGCCTCGGCCGCGAGGAACTCTCCTCCTTGCCCGAGTTCAACCGCAGCAGCGAAACTGGCGGACACGAAGCCGACTGGCGCCCGACACCCCGTCAGCTCGACTTCCTGCACCGCTTCTACGCCGCCGACTTCGCGCTGCGCCAGCAGGCCGTGACCGGCATCCCCGCGCCGCTGCGCAATGCAGGCACCGCGATCAAGCCGGCGCCCTCGCTCGCGGGATAGTCGCCACTCGGGGCCTGTTGGGGGTTCAATCCCCGCAGGCCCTAAACGGAAGTATATGATTATGCGGAGAGGCCTTTCCTACAGGCCCGGTCTGTGCTCCTATGCCCGGCAATGATCGTTCGCCCAACTCTCCCGCCGCGTCGCCTCACTTGCCGAACCGGACCAGACGCCAGGGCCGACGGGAATTTTCTCCCAGGACCGTGTAAACCGTGTCAACCTGCCGCCATGACGGCCCCGCGATGAGCGAGCGGCCAGCCATGCTGGTAACCGGCGGAGCCAAGCGGATCGGCGCGGCCATCGCCCGCATGTTCGGCGCCGCGGGATGGCACGTCGTCATCCACTACGGCCATTCGCGGGATCAGGCCGAAGCGCTCGCGACCGAGCTGCCCTCCTCCGAAATCGTCGGCTGCGAACTGAACGACTGGCATGCCGGTCCCGCCATGGTGGAAGAGCTTGCCGCCCGCCTGCCCGACTGGCGCGTGCTGGTGAACTGCGCGGGCATGTTCGACCTCGACACCGCCCAGCGGCTCGATCCGCAGACGTTCGAGAAAGCCATGCGCGTCAATGCCGGAACCCCGGCCCGGCTGGCGCAGGCCTTCCTCGCCCATGCCCGCGCAAAGAGTGGGCGGCGGGTGATCCACGTCACCGACCAGAAGCTGCTCAATCCGAACCCGGATTTCTTCTCCTACACGATGAGCAAGCACGCCCTCGCCGCGACGATCCCGATGCTGTCCATGGCCCGCGCCCATGAGGACGACCGGATCTACGGCCTCGCTCCCGGCGCGATCCTTGCCAGCCACGACCAGACCGAGGCGGAAACCGAAGTCTCGCACCGCATGAACCTGCTGGGCCGCAAGACCACCCCGGACGACGTCGCCTCCGCCGCCCTGTTCCTCTCGCAAGGCTGGCTGGCCAGCGGCGAGACGCTCTACGTCGATTCCGGCCAGCATCTCCTCGCGCAGCCGCGCGACGTTCTTTTCCTCGCACGCCAGTAACGATTCCGTCGCATCGCTTGCGCATAGGACAAGCGAACCTTCTTGCACCGGGCCGAAGCCCCCTTCACAAATGGTTGATGGTAATGGGAATTCTCGATCACTTCCTCCAGCGCGGCGTCCGTCAGGGCGTGTTGGAGGTCGCCCGCCCCGACGGCAGCGTCAAACGCTTCGGCACCCCCACCCCCGGCTTTCCGGAAGTCCGCATCCGCTTCATCGACAAGGCCGGTGAACGGCGCATCCTCACCGATCCCCGGCTCGGCGCGGCGGAGGCCTTCATGGATGGCCAGCTCGTCATCGAGCAGGGCGACATCATGGAGATGGTCGAACTGATCCGCGCCAATGCCAAGTGGGACAAGGGCGGCGAACTTCACGAACATACCGCGTTCAAGAAGCTGAAGGGCAAAGTCGTCACGCTGGTCGACGGCATCAACAAGGCGGCGAGCGCCAAGAAGAACATCGCCCATCACTACGATATCGGCAACGACCTCTATAACCTGTTCCTCGATATCGAGCACATGCAGTATTCCTGCGCCTATTGGCCCGACCCCGCCAATATGACGCTGGAACAGGCGCAGACCGCCAAGCTCGCGCATATCGCCGCCAAGCTCGCGCTCGAACCGGGCCAGCGCGTGCTCGACATCGGCTGCGGCTGGGGCGGCATGGCGATCTACCTCGCCAAGCATGCCGGAGCCTCGGTGCTCGGCATCACCCTCAGCGAGGAACAGCTCGCTCTCGCCCGCGAGCGCGCGGAACAGGCGGGTGTGGCGGACAAGGTCACCTTCGAACTCGTCGATTACCGCGACCTCGCCGCGCGCGGCGCCAAGTTCGACCGCATCGTCTCGGTCGGCATGTTCGAACATGTCGGGCAGGCGCAGTTCGGCCAGTTCTTCAAGGCCGTCGGCAACCTGCTCACCGATGACGGCGTCATGCTGCTGCACACGATCGGCCGCATGGGCGGCCCCGGATCGACCGACGCCTTCACCCGCAAGTATATCTTCCCCGGCGGCTACATCCCCGCCCTCAGCGAGACCGTGGCGGCGAGCGAAAAGTTTCGCCTGATCGCCACCGACGTCGAAAACCTGCGCCTCCACTACGCCCTGACCTTGCGCGAATGGTACAAGCGCTGCGTCGCCAACAAGGAAGCCATCGTCAACCTGATGGACGAGCGGTTCTACCGCATGTGGATCTTCTACCTCGCCGGGGCCACCGCCGCCTTCGAAAGCGGCGGCATGTGCAACTACCAGATCCAGTACGCCCGCAGCCGCCACGCCCTGCCACTCGCCCGCGACTACATGGGCGCCGCGGAAAAGGCGCTACTGGCCGAATAGGCCCGGCGCTTTCGTTCCCGGCGCTTTCCTTCCCAGCGCTTTCCTTCATTGCGCAAGGGGACGCGTGCTGATAGGCGCGCGTCCCGAAACCATGCCCATTCCTTCGGAGCCCGCGCCCATGTCCGACAGCATCAAGAAGGTCGTCCTCGCCTACTCCGGCGGCCTCGACACCAGCGTCATCCTCAAGTGGCTTCAGGTCACCTACAACTGCGAAGTGGTGACGTTCACCGCCGACCTCGGCCAGGGTGAGGAACTCGAACCCGCGCGCGCCAAGGCCAAGCTGATGGGCCTGCCGGACGAGAACATCTACATCGACGACCTGCGCGAAGAATTCGTGCGCGATTTCGTGTTCCCGATGATGCGCGCCAATGCCCGCTACGAGGGCGACTATCTCCTCGGCACCTCGATCGCCCGCCCGCTGATCTCCAAGCGCCTGATCGAGATCGCCCACGAGACCGGTGCCGACGCCGTCGCCCACGGCGCCACCGGCAAGGGCAACGACCAGGTTCGCTTCGAACTCTCGGCCTACGCGCTCGATCCCAACATCAAGGTCATCGCCCCCTGGCGCGAGTGGGACCTGACCAGCCGCACCGCCCTCATCGCCTGGGCCGAGCAGCACCAGATCCCCGTCCCCAAGGACAAGCGCGGCGAAAGCCCGTTCTCGACCGACGCCAACCTCCTCCACACCTCGTCCGAAGGCAAGGTTCTGGAAGATCCGTGGGAAGAGACTCCCGACTACGTCTACTCGCGTACCGTCAACCCGGAAGACGCGCCGGACGCACCGGAATACATCACCATCGACTTCGAGAAGGGTGACGGCGTCGCACTCAACGGCGTGGCCATGAGCCCCGCCTCGCTCCTCACCGCGCTCAACGAACTGGGCCGCAAGCACGGCATCGGCCGCCTCGATCTGGTCGAGAACCGCTTCGTCGGCATGAAGTCGCGCGGCATGTACGAGACGCCGGGCGGCGAGATTTACGCCCGCGCCCACCGCGGCATCGAACAGATCACGCTGGACCGTGGCGCCGCGCACCTGAAGGACGAGCTGATGCCGAAGTATGCAGAGCTCATCTACAACGGCTTCTGGTTCGCGCCGGAGCGTGAGATGCTGCAGGCCGCCATCGATCACTCGCAGGCCCGCGTCAACGGTACCGTCCGCCTGAAGCTCTACAAGGGCAATGCCTCGGTCGTCGGCCGCAAGTCGGCGGACTCGCTCTACTCCGAACGTCACGTCACGTTCGAGGACGATGCCGGTGCCTACGACCAGAAGGACGCGGCCGGTTTCATCAAGCTGAACGCCCTGCGACTCCGCCTGCTGGCCCAGCGCGACGCCAAGTAACGGCCCGGATTCGGCCTTCCGAATCCTTTCAACGTCTTAACGACATCCGGCGGCCCGTTGCCAAAGTGCGACGGGCCGCTTTTGCATGGGTCCCCACAGCGACGAACTGCCTGTAGGAGTCCTCGCCATGACGGGGAAGCACAACCAACCGCATAAAGCCCAGCGACTTGCGCGCATCGGCTTTGCTCTTGCCACCGCTGCCATGCTGGTAGCGCCGGCCTCCTCGGCGATCGCCGAGTCGAAGCTGGCGCCCGCAAAGGCCGCCGCAGCAGAGGCACCCGCGCCCGCCGCGATCATCGCCGCACCCGCAACCACCGCGCCCGTCGCCGCCCTGCCGCAATCGCTTGAGCAGGACTTCGAGACCATCAAGGGCGGCACCGCCAGCTTCTACGGCCACTCGCTTCGCGGCGCCCGTACCGCCAGCGGCGAGCGCTTCAACCCGGACGACCTCACCGCCGCCCATCCCTCGCTGCCCTTCGGCACCAAGCTGCGCGTCACCAACGCGCTGACCGGCGATTCCGTCATGGTTCGCGTCAACGACCGCGGCCCGTTCCACTCCAACCGCGTGATCGACCTCTCCGAGGCCGCCGCGAAGGAAATCGGCATCGCCCGCATGGGCTCCGGCAAAGTCGAACTCGCCGTCCTCAACGACGAGTAACTTGCGAAAATCTCTGAAAAAGAGAAGGCCGACGCGGTAACGGAGGGGGTGGGGGAAGCACCGCGCCGACCTTCACCCATGATAACATCGCACCCTGCATCGGGTTCCCGGCCGAGTTGCAAATCACCGGCCCTGCCCTCGGCAGGTTGACACGGTTTACACGGTCCAGAGCGCAAAAACCCGCGCCTCCCGCCCAGCGACTTGAACTCCATCGGCGGCAAGTCCCCGCAGGCTTCCGCCACCACCGCATCGACCTCCCCCTCCGCGCGCCGACGCCAGCCGTCCCAGTCCCGCGCCGCCACCTCCCGCCAGACCGCCACGCGCGCATCGGGCTCGTCCTCCGGCCCCGCCTCGCCCGCCGCCACGGCCTGCTCCCACTGCCGGTCCGCCTCGTCCTGAAGCAAGGCCCCCGCCGCCTCGGCATAAACCTCCCGCGCCGGAGGCAGCAATTCCGCCGATACCGACACCGAAATTGGCACCAGCTCCACCGGCCCCTCGCCCGCGACCACCGCCAGCACCTCATCGAATCGCTCGGCCAGACCGCCCTCCGCCGCCCGGTCCAGCCGCGCCAGATGGGCCAGCAGTAGCCGCGCGTCATAGCGCCGCCGCACCGCCACCTGCTCGCCATGGTAAAAGACCGGCTCCTCCACCCCGTCGAGCGCCCGCGTCGCCAGCACCTCCTCGACATGCCGCCGCGCCAGCCCCAACGCCGCCTCCCACCCGAGCGCAAAAGCGGTATCCCGCCGCCGCAACACATAAGCCGACTGCCGCGACATCCCCACCCGCGCCGCCGCCGCCCGCACATCGCCCTTCTCGGCCAGATAATGCAGAAACCGAACCTTCCGCGCGGGAAACCACCCCTGTTCCTCCCCCTCCGGGGGAGGGGGACCATCCGCAGGATGGTGGAGGGGCGCACGCGAGTCATCCAAGGCCAAAGAAGAAAGAGAAGTGCGAGGGCCATCGCCCTCGCGCTCCCCGACCCTTTCCGTCGCGCCCCGCCGACCCGGAGCGCCCTCCTTGAGAGCCTCGTCCGGCGCGACATTGCAAGCCGAAGCACCACCCCCTTCGTCATCCCGGCGAAAGCCGGGATCGTCCTCAGCCAGGCGCCCACCCCGCCCGCGCGGAAAGGACTCCCCCGGCAACCCGATATCCCGAGAAGCCGGAATCCACCCCCGCCCGGCAGCCGTGGGATACGAAGAGTTCGAATGGTCGGACATGGTTCACCCCCAGAATTGGAGCCAACGCCCCGGCGCAACCGCGCCGGGTGAACCGGATCATTTATCGCATGTGGGGATGTGTAGGAAAACACATAATCGAAATTGAAATTTAACGACCACGACCTTTGGCTCGCATATGTGGATTTTTCTTTCGCGCCCCTTTGACAGCAGCATCAACCGCAGCAAATCTATTGCTTTTACTGGGGGCATTACATGGCGAGCAAAGCGCAAGACAACGTCAGCAAACCACAAACTAGCAACGAGAAGATCCAAGAGCTAGATCCCCCCGAGATATCTCAAATTCCTTTTTCTATAGTCGACAAAACATCAAATAAAACAACCAAACTTCTCGCCAATTCTGGAAATAATAAATCAATTGAGGGCCAAAATAGATGGCACCGCTACGACTTCAAAGAGCCAATTTTCATATATAGAATTGTTGTCCTACATACAAACTATCCAGATTATAAGGAATTTGAAATCCGGGCTCTCACTGAGTCAGGAGAGACATACACGTCATCTAGCAAGCCTGCATCAGGTCGCGTGTTTCTAGCCGTAAATGAATTTTGCAAGTCAGTCGAATTCAAGCCCCCCAAAGCATACTTTTCAGGGGTTAAGAGAATAGATTCAGTTGAAATCTATGGCTTCCGAAAAAGCCAATCGGGCAAATTTATACAATTTGCCAGAGATATAGATGATTACAAAATTAAAGCGCTGGAAGAAATTGCAGCGAAAGAAAATAAAGCCAATGAAACAATATTGATGGCTGATGCAGCAGAATCAAGAAGGACTGAGGCCAACAAAGAAGTTAACAACTTAAAAACCTCCGCAGACCGGCAAAAATTAAACCTCAAACGACTTGAGTCCAGCAGGGACGAATTAAACACCAAACTAGAAGTTTTAAATCAGTCATTCTCGGTGAATTCAAGAGAGTTATCTAATATAAAATCTGAATTAGACAGATTATCTAGCAGTCGCGAAAATTTAATAACAGATGTGAAAAATAAAACAGCTGAACTAAAAGCACTTAAGGACAATCTTGACCTTTTCCCAAGCGAGCTTAGCGATTTCGTAAGGCAAGGAGCACGCAATACCAGAACGCTATTTTGGCTAGCAGCTGCACCAATTGCGATAATTGTATTAATGTTCTTACTTTTAATAAGCGGGGCAGTTGACCTTTCCACCAAAATCACTGCCGATCAAAAGATAAATTTAGAAGCATTAATCATTTCTCGGATGCCTTACGTCACAGTTGCAATAACCATCATCACAGCATGCTATAAACTTGCCCGGTCGTTCATTGTAGAGTTGATAAATATCAATAGGCAAAGACTAAATTTAACTAAAATAAGCATCATCGCAAAAGATGTATCAAATTCTTCTCAATACGATTTAGATCTTAACCATGAAGAAATTTACAATTTTCGAGTTCGATTGAAAATGGATTTACTCAAGGACCATTTAAAGAATTATATCAGCCCCGACTTTGAGCCGCTTGTACCAAACGACATGGCTCCTAAATTTGCGCCTTTAGGTCTTCTTGCACAGAAAGCTCTCGCAAGGTCGGCTGACGAAGCAGTGCCACAAAAAACATAGGCAAAATCTAAAGCCATTCACTAGGCGCTGATTATCGCAGCCGTGCCTTAGATGAGGATTTAGGGAGCGCGAGGGCGATGGCCCTCGCATTTTCTCCCTTTTCTTCTTCGCGCCTTTGCGCCTTTGCGCGAACCCTGTTCCTGGCCGAGAGTCCCCTCCACCACCCTTCGGGTGGTCCCCCTCCCCGTTCCGGGGAGGAATTGAGTGCATGGCCTTTCCTCCTCACACTCGTCGCCCCCGCGAAGGCGGGGGTCCCGCTTTCCTTGCGGTTTGTGCTGAGGGGGCGGCTTTGCGCGGCTTCTCTGCGTCTCCGCGTCTCTGCGTGCTTTACAAGGAAGCGGGGTCCCCGCCTTCGCAGGGACGACGGGGTTGTTTGGGGGCCACGGGGGCACTGGCGCGACCGGGCTGGCTGGAGGCCTTGGGGTTGACTGAGGGCCTCGGGGGTTCGCTGGCGCGGCCGGGTTGGCTCCGAGACGCGGGGTTGGCCGAGGGCCACGGGGGTCGTTGGGAGCGGCGGGATTGGCTCGGGGCCTGGCGCGGTGGGCCGTCGGCAGGGCAGTGGTCCCGGATCGCCCTCCAGCGCAAAGGCGGGCAGGTCCGGGAGCACGGTGCGGGCCGCGAAAGGCCCCAACCCAGCTAGGCGATCACTTCGCCCAGCTGGAGAGCAACGGCTTCAGATAGTGCCCGGTGAAGGACTTCTTCACCTTCACGATATCCTCCGGCGTACCGGCCGCGATCACCTCGCCGCCGCGCACGCCGCCTTCCGGGCCCATGTCGATGATCCAGTCGGCGGTCTTGATGACATCGAGGTTGTGCTCGATCACCACCACCGAATTGCCTTGTTCGACAAGGCGGTGGAGCACTTCGAGCAGCTTGCGCACGTCCTCGAAGTGGAGGCCGGTGGTCGGCTCGTCCAGCACGTAGAGCGTCTGGCCGGTGGAGCGGCGGGCCAGTTCCTTGGCGAGCTTGACGCGCTGCGCCTCGCCGCCGGACAGCGTGGTCGCCTGCTGGCCGACCTTGACGTAGCCGAGGCCCACCTCGTTCAGCATGTGCATCTTGTCGCGGATCGGCGGCACGGCCTTGAAGAACTCCTCCGCGTCCTCGATCGTCATGTCGAGCACGTCGGCGATGGAGTGGCCCTTGAACTTCACTTCCAGCGTTTCGCGGTTGTAGCGCTTGCCGTGGCATTCCTCGCAGGTGACGTAGACGTCGGGCAGGAAGTGCATCTCGATCTTGATGAGGCCGTCGCCCTGGCACGCTTCGCAGCGGCCGCCCTTGACGTTGAAGCTGAAGCGTCCGGCCTTGTAGCCGCGGGCTTCCGATTCCGGCAGGCCCGCGAACCAGTCGCGGATCTGGGTGAAGGCGCCGGTGTAGGTGGCGGGGTTGGAGCGCGGGGTGCGGCCGATCGGGGACTGGTCGATCTCGATCACCTTGTCGCAGTGTTCGAGCCCGGTGATCCGGTCATGCACCCCGGCAACGACGCGCGCGCCGTTGAGCTGGCGCGCGGCGCCCGCTTGCAGGGTGTCGATGGTGAGCGAGCTTTTACCCGAGCCGGAGACGCCGGTGACGCAGCAGAAGGTGCCGAGCGGGAACTGCGCCGTCACGTTCTTCAGGTTGTTGGCGCGGGCGTTCTCGACCACGATCTGCTTGCCGTTGCCCTTGCGGCGGGTGGTCGGCACCTCGATCTTGCGGGTGCCGTTAAGGTAGGCGGCGGTGAGGCTGTTCTTGGCTTTCAGCACTTGCTTCAGCGTGCCTTCGGCCACGACTTCGCCGCCATGGACACCGGCGCCGGGGCCGAGGTCGACGATGTGGTCGGCGGTGCGGATCGCATCCTCGTCATGTTCGACGACGATCACGGTATTGCCGAGGTCACGCAGGCGCTTCAGGGTTTCCAGCAGCATGTCGTTATCGCGCTGGTGGAGGCCGATCGAGGGTTCGTCGAGCACGTAGAGCACGCCCGAGAGGCCCGAGCCGATCTGGCTGGCAAGACGGATGCGCTGGCTCTCGCCGCCCGAGAGGGTGCCGCTGGTGCGGTCGAGATTGAGGTAGTCCAGCCCGACGTTGTTGAGGAAGCCGAGGCGCTCGTTGATTTCCTTGAGAATGGCCTTGGCGATCTGCTGCTGCTGGCTGGTCAGCTTGCCCTCAAGCTCCCCGAACCACGCGAAGCCGTCCGACACGGAAAGGCGCGCGGCATCGGCGATATCGCTGCCCGCGATCTTCACCGAAAGCGCCTCGGGCTTGAGACGCTTGCCTTCGCAGGTTTCGCAGGGCTGCGCGGTCTGGAACTTGGACAGTTCCTCGCGCATCCAGGCGCTGTCGGTCTGGATCATGCGGCGGTTGAGGTTGCCGATCACACCCTCGAACGGCTTGTTGACCGTGTATTCCTTCTTGCCGTCCTTGAACGTCAGCGGCACGGCCTTGCCGCCGGTGCCGTAGAGGATGACGATCTTCACCTCGGTCTGCAGCGCGTCCCATGGCGTCGTGAGGTCGAACCCGAAGTGCTCGGCCAGGCTGGAGAGCACCTGCATGTAGTAAGGCGAAGGCGGGTTGGACTTGGCCCAGGGCACGATCGCGCCCTGCTTGAGGCTGAGATGCTCGTTCGGGACCACCAGTTGCGGGTCGAACAGCAGCTTCTCGCCCAGGCCGTCGCAAGCCGGGCAGGCGCCCTGCGGCGCGTTGAACGAGAACAGGCGCGGCTCGATCTCCTCGATGGTGAAGCCGCTGACCGGGCAGGCGAACTTCTCTGAGAAGACGATGCGGTTCGGCGGCAGGCCGACCTTCTTCATGCCCTTCGGTTGCGCGGGGCCTTCGACAGGCTCAGGCTGAGCGGGCTTGGAGCGGCTCCCCTTCCCCGCTCGTGCTGAGCTTGTCGAAGCACCGGAAACCTCCGCCACGGTCGTGTCCGCAAGGTCGATATAGGCCAGCCCCTCGGCCAGCTTCAGCGCCTGTTCGAAGCTGTCGGCAAGGCGGGTCTGTATGCCGTCCTTCACCGCGATACGGTCCACCACGACTTCGATGTCGTGCTTGTACTTCTTGTCGAGCGCGGGGGCGTCCTCGATGGCATGGAGTTCGCCGTCGATGCACACGCGGGTGTAGCCCGCCTTCTGCCACTCGGCGAGTTCCTTGCGGTATTCGCCCTTGCGGCCGCGCACGACCGGCGCGAGCAGGTAAGCGCGAGTGCCTTCGGGCAGTTCCATCACCCGGTCGACCATGTTGGAGACCGTCTGCGCCTCGATCGGCAGGCCGGTGGCGGGCGAATAGGGAATGCCCACGCGCGCCCAGAGCAGGCGCATGTAGTCCCAGATTTCCGTCACCGTCGCCACCGTGGAGCGCGGGTTGCGGCTGGTGGTCTTCTGCTCGATCGAGATCGCCGGGCTGAGGCCGTCGATATGCTCGACGTCCGGCTTCTGCATCATCTCCAGGAACTGTCGCGCATAGGCGGAGAGGCTCTCCACATAGCGGCGCTGGCCCTCGGCATAGATCGTGTCGAACGCGAGGCTGGATTTCCCCGAGCCCGACAGGCCGGTGATGACGATCAGCTTCTCACGCGGGAGTTCGATGTCGAAACCCTTGAGGTTGTGCTCACGGGCGCCGCGGACGGTGATGTGGGAGAGACTCATGGGGGTGACGTGTTCCAGATTTGTTCGCAAAGCGCAAGCCGCCGCGACAGGCGTGGTTGCCGCTGCGAAAGTCAGGCCCCCATGTGGGAGCGGCGGGCGAAATTGCAACGCGCGCGGCACTCACATGTCGTCCGTCGTCCGATCACTGTCGTTCGACGATCCCGCCGCATGGATGACTTGAACCAGGCACGTTTCTGCGCAATATAGAAACCGCCCGGAAATAATACCGACTCACCTTTTGCCGAATGCAGATCTTACATACTGAAGTAATGATCTAGACATTTCTCGAAAGCCAAGGCGTGATCGCGGGGGCACTTCAAAAGTCTATACATGATTGTGGAGTCGTGACGGAACCCCTCAGCGCATGCGTTGTTTGGGAACGACTTCTCTCATCCATAGCGGTCGCTTTGCAGTTCGTTTGCCACGAGCCGTGGGGGTTCGTGCCGGGAGAGCTGCGCTCTTGCAACGGGAGAATGCAGATGACCAGGATTCACACCGCTTTCGCCGCCTTCGGCATGATTGCCGTGGCCGCTACCGGCCTTGCGGCTCCGGCGCTTGCCGACGTGATCGTCAAGGACGGCTCGCTTCGGGACGTACCACATCGCGAAGTGCGCTACGGCGACCTCAATCTCGACAGCCAGGAAGGGCTGGCCACGCTGAACAACCGGCTGGAAATCGCCGTTCGCGCGGTCTGCGGCCAAGTCTACAACAATCGGCTGGACGAACTGGCCGACGTGCACGATTGCCGCGACGCTTCGCGCGACCGGGCCTTCGCCGCCCGTGACGAACTGCTGGCGACGCGCATGGCCGCCAGGGAGAACCCGGACCGACTGGCCGTCGCCGCGCCGACCTCGCTGGCCATCGTCGCCCGTCGCAGCAGGTAACCGGCTTCGACCGCCCCCCCCGGAAGGCCGCCGACAGGGCAATCCTGTCGGCGGCCTTTTGACGTTCGTCCGGCCGGTTCCCGCATTCGGCTCAGCTCCCGCGCGTCTCGTCGCAGCGGACAACGGCCTGTCGCATCCGAGATTGCTTCCGCCCCACTGCTCGGTCAGGGAATTTTCCGCGAAAGAACTCTTCAGGGACGGAAACAACAGACATGAAAGCTGGGCGCATCCTGCTTGCACTGGGCACTCTGGCGCTGTCGGCGCAGGCCTTTTCGGGCACGGCACGGGCCGACGATCCGAACGATCGCATGACGCCCGAGGACATCGCCCGCGATGCCGCGATCATCCGCAAGCTCAACCGCGACCAGCTCGATTACGTGCGCAAGCGCGACGCGCAATACGCCTCGGGCTGGAAGGCCTATCGCGACCGCCAGGGCGACGGTGACGAGGACTACGCCGCCGACGACGACCGCGACTATCAGGCGAGCAGGCGCGAATATGCCGGACAGTCGCGCGCCTATGCCCAGGCCCGCCGCGACTACGAGGCCGACCTTGCCCAATGGCGCCGCGATGTCGCCGCCTGCCGTGCGGGGGATTACTCGCGCTGCGAGTGAAGTATCGGCTTGGGGATGCGATCGAGGCGGAGCGGGCGTGGCGCCCGGTCCGCCTCTTTCATGTCGGCGGAATTTGCGATTGCGCGTGCGGGATGGCCGCTTTCCAGGTCATTTCGTCGAAGAGCTGCCTGACGACAGACGCCCCTTATCAGACCTTCCGGCGTCGCAATACAATATCCGAAAGCGCGGGCACCGCTAAGAGGACGCCGAAGATTCCAATTGCTGCGATGCCACTGACAGCCATCTCGGCGTCAGCGGCAAAAAGGTCGCGCGTGAATGGCATCACCGTCCCAGCATATGCAGCGCCAAGTGAAACCATGATAGCAATTCCACCTAAGACTACGAGCTTGATGGACGCGACTTTACCCTGAACAAAATATGCAATGATCGCCAATGGCAGTGTTGCGATGCAAAGGCTTTGTTCCATGCCTACAGCATACATGCTGCCTGTTCGGAATCTACCCGACTTCGTCATAGAGTATAATGACGCACGCACCCAATAGCCGCCGTTCTTTCAGCTGTGTCGCTCCGCAACGACAATGAGAGAGATTAGCGCGGGAATGAAGAAGGCGGGGAATGCAAGCCAATCCAAACTGCCGTAGCCCAAACGATCCAACGCCAATTGCCCTAAAAACATAGCGCAGAGAGTTGGCAGGATGATAGCACCCATCACGGCGAAGCCCTTCCAATGCCGGGGGATGTAGCTCAGCCCCACCTTATAGAACCAAATTTCACGCTCCAAGATCACCTCACTATGCCTACTCCCCCGCATAATAGCGCCGGAAGCCGTAAGACCGCAAACCACCCAAAGTCGTCGTCCCCGCGTAGGCGGGGACCCCGCTTTTTCTTCGGGCGTGAAGTCGTGCCTCCAGATAGCGGGACCCCCGCTTTCGCGGGGCGACGAGACATGGAGAGGCGGCGATCATGGGCAACTTTCCACCCCATGACCGCCCCCTCCTCCCGCTCAGGCTGAGCTTGTCGAAGCCCCCTGCGGCGTGGCGCTGCGGGCTAATTCGCTCAACAGCCGCCAATCCCCGGCCATCCGCTCCAATGCCATCGGGTTGAATGTCCGGCGTCGCGGGCGGGCTTCGACAAGCCCAGCCTGAGCGGGGTCGGGTTAAAGACCGGCAAGGCTGAACGGCGTCTACTCCCCCGCAACTCCCGTCGCTGGAATAGCGGACCCGACCACGACTCTATTGCCTCCCCTGCCCTGCCGCCTAAAAGCGAGGGCCATGAAGACAAAGCTCCTCCTCGCGCCTGTCGCCGCGCTGCTCGCAACCGTTTCCCACTCTGCCGTCGCCAAGGAAGCGATCGATGCCGACCGGATGGTCGCCGATGTGAAGACGCTCGCGTCCGACACGTTCGAGGGCCGCGCGCCGGGCACCGTGGGGGAGGAGCGCACCATCGGCTATCTGATCGCGCGGTTCCAGGACATCGGCCTCCAGCCTGCCGGGCCGGACGGCCAGTGGGTGCAGAAGGTGCCGCTGCTGCACACCACGCTCGGCGCGCCGAAGACGCTGGCCTTCGCCGGTCCCAAGGGGGCGATGCCGGTGACGGTCGGCAAGGACGTCTACGTCTCGACCCTGCGCCCCGACGACACCGCGCGCATCGCCGGTGCTCCGGTGGTCTTCGTCGGCTACGGGGTGAACGCGCCGGAGCGCGGCTGGGACGACTTCAAGGGCATGGACCTCAAGGGCAAGCTCGTCGTCTTCCTCATCAACGACCCGGACTTCTACGCCAAGAAAGGCGAGCCTGCCGCGGGCAAGTTCGGCGGGCGAACGATGACCTATTATGGCCGCTGGACCTACAAGTTCGAGGAAGCCGCGCGGCAGGGCGCGGTCGGCGCGCTGATCGTGCATGACACGGCGGGCGCGGGTTACGGCTGGAACGTCGTCACCAGCCCCGGCGGCGAGAACTACGATATCGTGCGCGAGGCCGACAAGCTCACCAGTCTGGCGCTGCAGGGCTGGCTTTCCGCCGATGCCTCGACGCGGCTGTTCGCCTCGGCCGGGCTGGACCTTGCCAGGCTCTCGGTCGCCGCGCGCCGGACGGACTTCAAGCCGGTGGAGCTGAAGGGCGTGACGTTCGATGCCGAAGTTCCGGTGAACCACGAGGAAGTCATGAGCCACAACGTGCTGGCCCAGATCCCCGGCACCAACCGCAAGGACGAAGTGGTGATGTTCGGCGCGCACTGGGACGCCTACGGCAAA
This sequence comes from Novosphingobium sp., assembly GCA_017745295.1. Lineage (GTDB taxonomy): Bacteria > Pseudomonadota > Alphaproteobacteria > Sphingomonadales > Sphingomonadaceae > Novosphingobium. The sequence goes on along the minus strand of JAGHZR010000008.1, from coordinate 168,164 downwards.
GGCGCGCCCGATGCGCAGGGCCGCATCTACCGCGCCGGCGCCAATGACGACGGCGTCGGCATTGCCGGGATTCTCGACATCGCCCGCGTCATGAAGAGCGAGCCGGCGCCGCAGCGCACGGTCGTCTTCGCGGCGTGGACGGCGGAGGAGCGCGGGCTGCTCGGTTCGGAATTCTACGCCGCCAACCCGGTGTTCCCGATGGAGAAGACCGTCGCCAACCTCACCATCGACGTGCTCCAGACCGCGGGCGCCGCGAACGACGTGACGCTGATCGGCAAGGGTCAGGACACGCTGGAGGATGACATGGTGCGCGTCGCCGCGACGCAGGGCCGCCGGGTGACGGTCGAGAGCCTGCCCGAGCGCGGGCTGTTCTACCGCGCCGACCACTTCTCCTTCGCCAAGCGCGGCGTGCCGGTGATGCTGATGATGGGCCTTGCCGGGGCGGCCGACCTCAAGGAAGGCGGCGTCAAGGCGGGGCAGGCGTGGATCGATGCCTATACCGGCCAGTGCTACCACCAGGCCTGCGACGCCTGGTCGCCCGACTGGAAGATGGAAGGCGCAGTGCAGGACGTCGAGCTGATCCGCACCATCGGCGAGGAACTGGCGGGTTCGGCCAAGTGGCCGCAGTGGAAACCCGGTTCGGAGTTCAAGGCCGCGCGCGACAAGTCGGACGCGGTGCGGAAGTAGAACCTCACTTCGTCATTGCGAGCGTAGCGAAGCAATCCATGGCCGCGCAGAGCCGCTCTGGATTGCCGCGTCGGCTTCGCCTCCTCGCAATGACGAAGGCGGATTGGGTCGAATCGTGTTGGCTGGGCTCTCCGGGGTGCTAGGCTGGGCTTCAAATCCAGTGAATGAGCAGGTCGGCGGCGGCGTGGAGCACCACGGCGCCGCCGATCAGCCATCCGGCTCCTTTTACCGCCCGCGCGGTGCCGTCATCGCGGGGCGGCGGTTGTGGTGCTTCCATCCGCGCCGAGGCCGCGCGCAGGAAGCGCGGCGCTCCTTCCGCCACGCGCGAGAGTTCGAGCAGCGCCGTCTCCAGCTTGTCCGGCGCGGCAAGGCGCTGCAACCGCGAGGCCACCAGCTTGCCCCGCATCCGCCCGAGCGCTTCGGACAAGTCGAAGTCCGGCGCGATGCCGGAGAGCACGCCGTCCATCGTCACCATCGCCTTGAAGATCAGCACGAGGTCGGGCGGCAGCACCAGCCCCTCCTGCCGCAGCAAGGGGAAGAAGTCCGCGACCATCGCGTTCAGCACCAGCGATCCGGTGCCGTGGCGCGCGACGAGGCGCTCGGAGGCGCTGAGCAGCTTTTCGCGCGGAACCTCGCCGCTTTGCGACCACGCCGCCAGCATGCCCGCCACGCCGCCGGGGTCGCCGCTACGCAAGGCGAGGATGAAGGTCAGGAACTCGTGCTGGCGGCGCGGGCTGACGAAGCCGACCGAGCCGAGATCAAGTAGCGCCAGCCCGTCACCGGGCAGGCACAGCAGGTTGCCGGGATGCGGGTCGGCATGGAAGCGGCCGTTGACGAGCACCATCTCCAGCACCAGTTCCGCGCCGAGCGAGGCGATGCGCGAAGGGTCGATGCCCGCCGCCTTGAGCGCCTCGGGATCGCGCGGAGGGATGCCCTCGACGTAGTCCATGACCAGCACTTGCTCGCCGGTCCATTCCCAGTGGATGCGCGGCACCGAGACCCGCTCCAGCGCGGCGAGATCGGCGCGCAGCAGGTCGGCATTGCGGCCCTCATTGGTGAAATCGAGTTCGTCGAGAATTTCGCGCCCCAATTGCTCGATCATCGCGGCGGGCTTCATCCGGCGCACGACCGGGCTGCGCGCCTCGGCCAGCGCGGCGAGGTGGCGCATGAGCCGGAGGTCTGCCTCCATCCGCGCGCGAATGCCGGGGCGGCGGATCTTTACCACCACCTCGGTGCCGTCCTGCAAGCGCGCGCGGTGGACCTGCGCGATCGATGCGGCGGCCAGCGGCTCCGTATCGAAATAGGCGAAGACGCTTTCCGGGGGACCGCCCAGCGCAGCTTCCACTTCGCTGCGGAGGTCCTCGAAGGGAATGCGCGGGGCATCGCTCTGAAGCTGCTCGAACGCAGCGATCCACGGGTCGGTCAGCAGGTCGCGCCGGGTGGCGAGAATCTGGCCAAGCTTCACGTAAGTCGGCCCGAGCGCTTCCAGCGCCCGCCGCGTGCGGCTGGGCAGATCGCGCGGTTCAGCGCCCTCGTTCGCCTCTCCCTCTCCGATCCCGAGGCGGACGGCCAGCGAGTCCAGCCCGAACCGGGCGATCACCGCCGAGACTTCGGCCATCCGCCCCCGGTCGCGCGCGGCCACGGCTATCGACTTGAACATGCCTGACTCCTTCGACCCTGCACAACCTGCCCCGATGCCGCGCGGTTCCCCCAAAAGGCATGGGCACCGGCATGGACAGTCTGCACGCTACAAGGCTAGGACCCGCGCATGAGCGGCAGTTTAACGGGGGCCTTCAGGGCCGCATTCGCAATCCTCCTCACCGCAAGCCTTGCGGCCTGCGGCGGCGGTACGAAGTTCCGCCCCGTCAGCGACAGCCCGGTCCGCGTCGGCGCGCCCTACAAAGTGCGCGGCACGACTTATACGCCCGCCGCGCAGCCCGGCTACGACATGCTCGGCTATGCGACGTGGTATGGGGGCGAGTCCGGCAACCAGGTCGCCAACGGCGAGCGCTTCCGCCCGAACTGGCTGACCGCCGCGCACAAGACGCTGCCGTTACCGAGCTATGTCGAAGTCACCGCGCTCGACACCGGCCGCCGCATCCTCGTGCGCGTCAACGATCGCGGGCCATTCGGGGAGAGCGCGCGGATCATCGACCTCTCGCGCGGTGCCGCCGAAGCGCTCGGCGTGCGCGGCAAGGGCAAGGCGGCGGTGCGGGTGCGCGTGGTCGAACCCGCCGAAAAGGACCGCGCCGCCCTGCGCAAGGGCAAGGCGGCGAAGGAACTGCCGCCGGTATCGGCGGCGGCGCTGGCGAACCTCCAGGCGCAGTTCGCGAGCGGCGTGGGGACGCGGTAGTTTTGCAGGGCACCCTCGCGTAATTCGGGGGTGCCCCTCCACCACCCTTCGGGTGGTCCCCCTCCCCCTAAGGGGGAGGAATCAGGCGGCTTCCAACTCGGCGTAGGCTTCGGCTTCCTTGCCGATCAGGATATCGGCGAGGAACCAGTAGGCCTCGCCCCAGGCGGCGAGCACTTCGTCGGTGGCCGCCTCGCCCAGCACGTCGCGGATCGCGGGCAGCAGGGCTTCGGCCACCAGCGGATAGTGCTCCGCCTTCACGCCGGTATCGACATGGCGCTGGACCATCCGCGCCACCGCGCCGGTGAGGTTCTGGAGCTTGTCCACGTTCTGCGCATAGCCGAGGATCGCGGCGGCGAGACGGCGCGGTTGCTCGCCCGAATCCTGCGCGGCCTGATCGAACATCGCGCGCACCGCCTCGTTGCGGAACAGGCGCTCGTACATGCGCGTGGTGATCTCCACCCCGTGCTGCTGGAGCGCGGGTGCGGTCGCCTTGATCGTGGCGACAGTCTGTTCGCTGAGCGGAGCGGCCATTTCGATTCGTCCTCTTAAAAGATGCAAACTGGATGCATCTATACGCTGATCCAAAAAGATGTAAATGGAGAGCATCATTTTTCGGAGAAGCCGCCTTGCGCCTCACCGCGCACACCGATTACGCCTTGCGCATCCTGCTTCACGCCGCCGTCGAACCCGAGCGGTTGTTCTCAATCGCCCAGGTGGCAGAGGCCCATGCGATCTCGCGCAACCATGCGATGAAAGTAGTGAACCTGCTCGGCAATGCAGGCCTGCTGGAGACGGTGCGCGGGCGGAACGGCGGCTTTCGCCTCGGTCGCTCGGCCAGCGCGATCACGCTGGGCGAAGTCGTGCGGCTGACGGAGCCGAACATGAGCCCCGCCGATTGCGGCAACTGCCTGCTTCAGGGCGCCTGCGGCCTTACCGCGCTGCTCCGCAAGGCGATGGGTGCGTTTCTGGCGGAACTCGACGCGCATACTTTGGCCGATGCGGCGAGCGGCACCCGGCTGCCCTTCCCGCTCGGCCTGTCAGCCTGACACCTGCATCGATGAGTGCCCCACAATCCCCGTCATCCCCGCGAAGGCGGGGATCCCGCTCCTTGCGGTTGGGCGAAAGGTAGCAAGAAAGCGGGGACCCCCGCCTTCGCGGGGGCGACGAAGTGGCAGGCATCGACAGGAGGAAAACGACCTGTTTGTCCGGGAACTTTCCTCTCACCTGCGCGTTTCTCCTCGAAAGAGGAGAGCCTGAAATGAACATCGGAGCCGAAATTCCGTTTCGCCGCAGCCGTTTCGCGCGCAAGACGGGATCGCTGATCCTGGACCGCAAGCGCGAGGAAAATCGCCGCGACCATGAGGACGGCACCGATCCCATGCTCGTATGGACCAACGGTCGCTTCCGCACGAGCTGATCCCCCATCCCCTGTCGGCCGATTCCCCTGTTGGACCGACCGGACGGCGCGCCGGAACGTAACTTGATTGCGTTCCGGCGCGTATTCGTATGCGCGATGAAACGTCGCATACGTCATTTGCGCAAGGTGCTTCCGCAGGCCTGACCCGTGCTTGCAAGCCCCGGTTTTCTGCGCTTCAACCCCGCTCCTCGATTACCTCGGCACCCATCCGCACCGCCACAGGGAGGCGCTGCGGATAGTCTTTCGGGTTGCCGAAGCCAGGAGAAAACAACGATGAAGACCCGGCTCATGGCCGCCGCCGCTCCCCTCGTGCTCGGTGCCGCCTTGCTTGGAGGATTTTCCGTGACGGCAAATGCGAAGACTGCTGAAAAGACCGCTGCCGCGACCTACACCGGCCCCTTCGCCAAGCCCAGCACGCTGCCGTTCCATGCCCCGGACTTCACCCAGTACAAGGACACCGACTGGCAGCCCGCGATCGAGGCCGGAATCGCCGCCAAGCGCCGCGAGATCCGTGCCATCACCGTCGTCCGCTCGGTCCCGACGTTCGAGAATACGATCGTCGCGCTGGAACGCGCGGGCACGCTCTATGACCGCGCCTACAACGTGTTCAGCCAGCTCACCTCGGCCAATACCAGCGACGCGCTCGACGCCATCGACACCGCCGTCAGCCCGCAGATTTCCGCGCTGAACGACGATATCTACCTCGACGACGCCCTGTTTGCCCGCGTCAAGGCCGTCCATGACAGCGCCCGGGGCAAGGCCCTCACCGGCGAGGACGCCATGCTGCTGGCGACGACATACGACAAGTTCGTCCATCGCGGCGCCCTGCTCTCGGCCGAGCAGAAGGTCGAGCTGAAGGCGATGAACCTCGAGATCGCCAAGCTCGAAACCGCCTTCGCGCAGAAGCTGACCACGGCCACCGCCGCCAAGGCGCCGCTGTTCGACACCGCCGCGCAGCTCGACGGTCTCTCCGAGGCCGAGATCGCCGCCGCCGCCAAGCTCGCCGCCGACAAGGGCCATGCGGGCAAGTTCATGCTGGCGCTGGACAACACCACCCAGCAGGCCGCGCTCACCAGCCTCAACAACCGTGCCAGCCGCAAGATCCTGTGGGACGCCAGCGTCAACCGCACGTCCGGCGGCGACGAATACGACACCACGGCGATGGTCACGCAGATCGCCACCTTGCGCGCCAAGAAGGCGAAGCTGCTCGGCGCCCCCGACTTCGCGACGTACCAGATGTACGACCGCATGGTGAAGACGCCCGCCAAGGCGATGGAATTCATGAAGGGCTTCGTCCCCGCCCTGCGCGCCACGCAAGACCGCGAGGCCGCCCTGCTCGAAGCCGCCGCAAAGGCTGACGGTCAGGCGATCAAGCTGGAGCCGTGGGACTGGTCCTACTACGCCGAGAAGGTTCGCAAGGCGAAGTACGACCTCGATGAAAACCAGATCAAGCCCTACTTCGAAGTCTGGCGCACCTTGGAAGACGGCGTGTTCTACGCCGCCAACCAGACCTATGGCCTGACCTTCAAGCGCCGCACCGACCTGCCGGTCTATCACCCGACGATGCGCGCCTACGAAGTCTTCGATGCCGACGGCACCTCGCTGGCGATCTTCTACTACGATCCCTTCGCCCGCTCCAACAAGCGGGGCGGCGCCTGGATGAACAACTTCGTCGAGCAGTCCTACCTGCTGGGTGAAAAGCCCGTCGTCAGCAATACGCTGAACATCCCGGCCCCCGCCGAAGGCCAGCCCGCGCTGGTCAGCTTCGACAACGTGGAGACCATGTTCCACGAATTCGGCCACGCGCTGCACGGCTTCTTCGCCAGCCAAAAGTACCCCTCGCTCTCGGGCACCAACACCGCGCGCGACTTCGTGGAGTTCCCCAGCCAGTTCAACGAGAACTTCGCGACGATCCCGGCCGTGCTGAACCACTACGCCAAGCACTACCAGACCGGTCAGGCGATCCCCGCCGAGCTGATCGCCAAGATCGAGGCGGCGAAGACCTTCAACCAGGGTCTGGGCCTCGGCGAAACGCTGTCGGCGGCGATGCTCGACATCCAGTGGCACCAGCTCTCGCCCGAGGAAGCCGCGCAGCCGCCGATGGCCTTCGAGGCCAAGGCGCTGGCCGCCACGGGTCTCAACACCGACCTGATCCCACCACGCTACAAGACCCCGTACTTCCGCCATATCTGGGACAACGGCTATGCGGCGGGCTACTACTCGTACATCTGGACCGAGATGCTGGCGCACGACGGCTGGGACTGGGTGGTCAAGCACGGCGGCATGACCCGCGCCAACGGCGACCACATCCGCAAGTCGTTCCTCGGCCAGGGCCATACGAAGGACTTCGCGGAACTCTACCGCGATTTCACGGGGCATGACCCGCAAGTCGAACCGATGCTGGAGGCGCGCGGTCTGGCGCCGAAGGCTCAGTAACAGGGCGTGGGAGGCCGGTGCCTCCCGCTACCGACGTACAAGCCGCCGCTCCGGAAACGGGGCGGCGGTTTTGCATTCACTCTACCCCGTCATCCCAGCGAAAGCTGGGACCGCTGTCGGCCAGGCGCACCGTCTCAGACAAGATGCTCAAAGAGATCGCGCCACGATGGATTACGCTCTTCAACAAGCGCGATCTTCCAGTCCCGCTTCCACGCTTTCATGGCCTTCTCACGCCTTATCGCGTCGACAATCTCCCCGTGCTCCTCCGCCAGCACAAGCTGCTTCAGCCCGTACTTCCGGCAAAAGGCGGAACCTGTCCCCGCCCGGTGCTGCATCATCCGCGCCGCAATATTGCCGGTCACGCCGATATAGAGAACGCCGCGAGGCTTGTTCGTGAGAATGTAGGTCCAGCCGCCCATGCCCGCAGCGTACCGTAAACCGGCAGCGGTCCCAGCTTTCGCTGGGATGACGACAGAGTTTTAATCGGGCGTCATCTAGAACTGCTGCCGAAAGTCCACTGCCAGCGGTGCCGGAGCGCCGATCGAAAGCGCGCGTTCGCCGGGTTCGCCGAGCCAGTGCGCGGGGCAGTTCCACACGCGGCTGACGACTTCGCGCGAGAGGGCCATTTCGGGCGGGCCTTCCGCCTCTACCCGCCCCTTGGCCAGCACCAGTACCTGATCGGCATGGTTCATCGCCGTCGCCAGGTCGTGGAGGACGAGAACCACGCCCTTCCCCGACCGTGCCTGCTGGCGCAGGCGCTGCATCAGCGCCAGCCCGTGGGCGAGGTCGAGGCTGGCGAACGGTTCGTCCGCGAGCAGCCAGCCGGGCTGGGTCGCCAGCACGCGGGCCATCAGCGCGCGGGCGCGCTCGCCGCCGGAGAGGGTCGAGACCGGACGGTGGCGAAGGTCCTGAAGGTCCATCGCGGCGATGGCATCCTCGATCGCCGCCTGCGTCTCGGTGGCGGGAGCGCCGCGCCAGGGCAGGCGGCCGAGCGAGATCAGCACTTCCACCGAGACGTCCCAGGCCACTTCCGGCATCTGCGGCAGATAGCCGATCCACTGCGACCGCTGGGCGAGCGAGACGGCGGTGAGCGGACGTCCGCCCATCACCGCCTGCCCGGAATCGGGCCTGACCAGCCCGGCGATGACCGAAAGCAGCGTCGACTTGCCCGCTCCGTTAGGGCCGCAGATCGCGGTGATCATGCCCCGGCGGCAATTGAGCGAAACGCCGTCGAGGCGGCCCGCGACCGTCACGTTGTCGGCGCCGAAGCTCATGCCACCATCCCCCGCCGCATCCTCAGCAGCAGCCGCAGGAAGAACGGCGCGCCGAGCAGGCTGAGGGCGATGCCGAGGCGCAGTTCCCCGCCCGCGAGCGGTAGAATGCGGCAGAGACAGTCGGCGAAAAGCAGCAGCAGCGCCCCTGCCACGGCGGAAGGCACGAGCAGCGAGGACGGCTTCCGGTCGGTCATCGGCCGCACGAGGTGCGGCACCATGAGGCCGACGAAGCCGATGATCCCCGCCACCGCCACGCCCGAACCGACGATCAGGCCGACACCGAGGATCATCAGCGCCTGAAGCCGCAGCGGCTCCACGCCCAGCGAGCGGGCGGCCATCTCGCCCAGTGTCATGGCGTCGAGGTCCCGCCCGGCGTAGAACAGCACGCCGAGGCCGGTCACGGTCAGCGGCGTCGCGATCCAGACCTCGCGCCAGGAGCGGTCGGCCAGCGAGCCCATCATCCAGGTGACGATCTCGCTCATGGCGAAAGGCGAAGGCGTGAGGCTGATGGCGAGGCTCATCAGCGCCCCGGCAAGGCTGGAGACCATCAGCCCGGCCAGCGTGAACAGCGCCACGCCGCCGCCGCGCCCGGCGATCAGCGCCAGCAGCGTCATCGCCCCGCCCGCGCCGATCAGCGCGAAGAGCGGCAGCATCCACGGCGCCGAGGCATAGCCGGTCCAGAAACTGAGCACCGCGCCCAGCGCCGCGCCCGGCGCGATGCCGAACAGGCCGGGGTCGGCCAGCGGATTGCGCAAGTACCCCTGCATCGCCGCCCCCGCCGCGCCGAGGCCCGCGCCGAGCACGAGCGCCAGCACCGCGCGCGGCAGCCGCAATTGCACCAGGATCACCGAGGCGTTCTGAAGTTCCGGGGAAAAGGGGTTGATCCAAACGCGGCCCGCCAGCAGCGAAAAAGGCACCGCGACGACAAGCGCGAGAGCCAGTAGCAGGACGAAACGCAGGTTCATGGCGAGAGAGAAACAGTCCTGTTATTAAAGGGCTGCGCCGAACCCAGCGCCCGCCGCGCCGCCGCCAGTTCGTCCAGAGCATGGGGAATAGTCGGCCCGCCGCACCACAGGATGGAGCGGCTCAGCATGAAACGCCGGGTACTGGTCAGCGCGGAAAGCGCCGGGTGATGCAGCATTCGGTCCTCCTCGGCGAGCGGGTCGCCTACCGCAAAGACCACGCGCGGCGGGTCCGCCAGCACGTGCTCCAGGGGTAGGAAATCGGCCTGGGAAAGGCCTCGCGCGCCGGCAATATTCGTAAAGCCGGTGCGGTGCATCATGTCAACGATCAGGGTCCGATCCCCGGCCACCAGTCCACCGGATTCCCACATGAGTGCAGGAACTTGACGAAAACCGGGGGGCGGCGCGCTCCGGCGCAGGGCGGCATCGATGCGCGCCACCAGCCGTTCGCCGCGCTCGGGATGACCCGCCAGCCGCGCCAGTTCTCGCACCTGCTCGCGGGCGGAAGCAATGTCCGGGGCGATCGGCATCTTCACCAGACGATAGCCGAGCCGTCGGAACGCCCCCTCGCTCGCCGGGTCGAGGAAGGCGCTGGCGACGACCACTGTCGGGCGGATCGTCGCCACTTCCTCCACCGTGCCCGCGATCGCGCGGTAACGCCGCGCCTCGGCCATCGGCATCGAGCTGCTTTCCGGATCCTGGCTATAGCTGGAAATCGCCAGCAATTGCCCCGGTCCGGTCACTTCGGCGAGAATGGCGTCGGTACAGGGATTGAGCGAGACGATGGTGGGCTGCGCGGCATGCCGCGTCACCGCAGCGGCCTCGCCCGCACCGCTGCCGCCACAGCCCGCCAGTGTCGCGGCGGCAGTGGCCAGAACCAGCGCCGCCGCGACCGGGAGGACCTTGCGCTTCCCCCTCCCGGCTGCCGTCAGGGGAAGCGGCAGGATCACATCTTCACCCGCACCCCGGCGTAAGCCGCGCGGCCCGGCGTGCCGTATGTCCGGACCACTTCGTAGTGCTCGTCGAACAGGTTCTCGACGCGGCCGTAGAGCTGGATGTTCCGCGTCACGTCATAGGCCGCACGCAGGCCGACCACGACATTGCCGCCGAGGTAATAGGTGTTCGCCACGTCGTCATAGCGGCCCCCGCCCACGCGCAAGTCCGCGCCGAGGCGGAAACCGTCCGACCAGTGCTTGTCGAGGCTGGCATAGAGGTTGGTCCTGGGACGGCGGGCGAGCCGGGTGCCGGTGTCCTCGTTGGTGGCGTCGAGATAAGTGGCGGAAAGGCTCATGTCGAAGCCTTCCCAGTCGCTCACCTGCATCCCCAGTTCCACGCCCTTGGCGCGGGCGCGGCCGACATTATAGTAATTGAACGCGGCCAGGTCGTAGTCGATCAGGTTCTTCGTCTTGCGATCGAAGTAGGTGACCGAGAAGGTGCCGTGCCCTTCCGCGAAGGGCTGCTCGACGCCCACGTCCCACGACTTCGAGGTCTCGGGATCGAGCGCGCGGAAACCGGCATTGGTGTAGAGCTGGTAGAGCGACGGCGCCTTGAAGCCCTCGCCGTAGCTGGCGCGCAGGATCGGCGCGCTTTCGCTGCCGCCGAGCACCCAGGCGCCGTTGGCCGAGAACGTCGTCTTGTGACCGAAGTCCGAATTGTCGTCGTAGCGCAGGCCGCCGTTCAGCGTCAGGCCGGTGAGCGGACGCAGGGTCAGCATCCCGAAGTAGCTGTCGATCGAGGTCGAGTCCTTCGAACCGTAGTTGTCCGAGAACTTCTGCTTCTCGGTCTCGGCGCCGACGAGGATGCTCGCCATCTCGACCGGCGTGTAGGAGACCTGCCCCTCGAAGCGGTCGGTGCGGCCGTTGGTCGTGTAGGGACCGAAAGCGGCGTCGTCGGAAATGCGGCGCGTGTCGGTCAGGCCATAGCCCACGCGGGCGGTGAGGCGGCCGTCGAGATCCTTGTAGCGAAGGTTCGCATAGCCCACCGTGTCGCGCTTCATGCCCAGGTTCAGGGCATCGGCGCCGGTGTTGTCGTAATCGTAATTGGCCTTGGTCCAGTAGGTCCCGGCATCGGCGGAGAGGCCGCCTGCGATCTGCACTTCGGCGCGGGCATTGGCGCTCTTGCTTTCGAAGCCGTCCTTTTCGGTGCCGCCGCGGCGCTCGTTGAAGGCGGAATAGCCGTCGCCCTTGAGCCAGTTGCCGCCCAGCGTCAGCCCGACCGGCCCCAGCTTGCCCGCCGCCGAGGCGCCGAGCTGCTTCTGGTCGCGCCAGCCGTACTCGGCCTGCCCGCGCGCGGTCCACTCGTCGGTCGGGCGCGCGGTGATGAGGTTGACGACGCCGCCGATGGCGCGGCTGCCCCAGAGCACGCCCGAGGAACCGCGCACCACTTCGATCCGGTCGAACTGGCCGACGGTGAGGCTGCCGAAGTCGAAGCCCCCACCGACATCGCCCGGATCGTTGATCCGCACGCCGTCGATCAGCACGAGGCTCTGGGCGTTCTCGGCGCCGCGGATGAAGACGCTGGCGGGCTGGCCGAAGCCGCCGGACTGGGTGAAGGTCACGCCCGGCAGGCGCGCCAGAATGTCGGTTGCGGTGACCGCCTGGGTGCGCTCGATATCGGCGCGGGTGACGACCGAGACGGACTGGCCGATCTCGCTCACCGGCGTTTCGGTGCGGGTGGCGGTGACGACGATATTGTCGCCGATATTGTCGAGGGCCGCCTCATCCGCGCGTGCGGGTGTGACAAAGGGGGCAGAGACCGCAAGGGTGGTCCCCAGCAGAAACAGGTACTTCACGCGTATTCCTCCAACCTGAACGACTTGTGCCGTCCATGGCGGAGCCGCGCGCGTTTGCTGTGCGCATGGGCTCGCTGCACACCGGGACACCCCGCCCGGCTGCGGAACGACCGTCAAGGGCAGGTCTCCTGGCTCCCGGATCGTCGCGCCGCTCCCGCCTTCCCGGTGTGACCCAGTGGCATCGCATGGAAGGGGCGCTCCCCGGTCACAGTTGCGGGGGCAGCTTCGGACTCGCGCCGAATTCCCTTTTGAGGCCCGGCTGCGGGCCACCCATGACGTATCGCGCGGATTACCGGGCGTGGCGCGGATTGGCAAGCGGTGCGGAAAGCGCGGCGCTGGTCTATCTCCCCGGCAAATCCCCAAGAAAGTCTTAAGCGATTCACGCTATCCCTCCCGGCTGTACCGCTTCGGGACGCGCCGATCTCGGCAGATGCCCTGCGCTCCGAAGCAGGTTAGGCGCGAAGTGCGCCTCGCTGAAGATGCGCCGAGAGGACCCGGATTGACCGCTGCCGCCCTTCACTCCTGCCCCGAAACCTGGGAGCCGCGTCCGCGCGATTTCCAGGGGAATTTCGTGCGCGGCGGACGGCGACGGCTCCTGCGGCGGCGCCGCCGCTGGACGCTCGGCGCGGCGGCGCTCGTGGCCGTGGCCCTGCCCGCCTTCGCCGCGCCGCCGCTGACTGGATGGGACGGCTTCACCGTAATGGGGAGCGAAACCGCGCAGCCGCCGGTGCTGCCGATGCCCTTCGAACAGGCGGGCGCCAGCTTCCCCGGCTCGGCCTACTACTATCTCGAAGCCGAACAGCCGGTGCTGAAGATCGGCGAAGGCATCCATTCGGACGCCGAAGACCCGGTGAGCGGCCCCGTCGCCCGCGCCTTCCGGATCGACAATTCCGGCGTCGACCGCAGCCGCGCGCTTCAGTGCCTCACCGCCGCGATCTATTACGAAGCCGCCAGCGAGCCGGACGGCGGCCAGCGCGCGGTGGCGCAAGTCGTGCTCAACCGCGTGGCCCACCCGGCCTATCCCAAGACCGTCTGCGGCGTCGTCTACCAGGGATCGGAGCGGCCGACCGGCTGCCAGTTCTCGTTCACCTGCGACGGATCGCTGGCCCGCGCGCCGCAGCGCTATTTCTGGCAGCGGGCAGAGGATGTCGCCCGCGCCGCGCTCTCCGGCTACGTCTACGCCCCCATCGGGCTGGCGACGCATTACCACACGATCCAGGTCAATCCCTACTGGGCGCCGAGCCTCCACTACCTGACGACGATCGGCGCGCATCGCTTCTATGCCTTCAACGGCGCTGCGGGGAACCCGGCCTCATTCCGCTTCGCTTATCTCGGCGGTGAACCGCTTGCCGCCCCGCACCGCCGCGACGATTCCGCCGCCAGTGCGCTGGCCAATGCCGCGCTCGACCCGCTGGCGGTGCAGCGCGCCTTCGAGGCTTCCGCGCCTGCGCGGCTTGAAACGGCAGCCGCTCCCGCAGCCCCGGTTCAGGCCCCGCTCTATTCCAGCGAGGTGCGCGAACGCGGCGGCGAGGACCTCTACCGCGCCCGCAACCTGCCGGAAGCGACCGTGCGCCCGGAATATGCCAATTCCGGAAAATGGATCGCTCAGCCCACCCATTGAGAAGCAGGGGCTTAAGGATTTTCCAAGGATAGGCTGCAAGGTTTCAGCAACCATAGGCTCTCACCAAGACTTAGCGGCTTCCTCCTATAAAGAGCCTCCGGGACGCCGCCCCTGAGCGTCTCCAAGAAACGAGGCGCCCTTCCACCATGGCCATCCGCTTTTCCGCCGCCCGGAATGGCTCCTGCCCCGTGCTCGTGCGCGCGCTCTGCCCCTCGGTGCCGCTCTGCGCCGCCAACGACAATTCCCCGGCCCGCGCCCGCCTGCGCCGCCGCATCCACGAAGCGACGGCGGATACCGCCAACGAGCGCATCTTCGCCGAGGCCCTGCGCCATTTCGCCCGCCACGGTCTCTCCGCCGCCGCCCATGCCCGCGCCCATGCCGCCGCCGCCCGCCTTGCCGGGGACGAATTGTCGTGCACCTGGTGGATCGCCATCTGCCGCCAACTCGACCGCCGCATGGCCGACGCCTTCGCCCAGCGCATCGCCCGGAACGGGTGAGGACATTCAATAAGACGCGCTGGCCCAACGCTCTCCTCAATGGCATCGTGACACTATGAGCGAGCGCTATCTTCCGCCTTCCGATTTCCTCCAGGCGATCATCGACGATAACGTAACCTTCGGCGATCACGACTTCGGCGAGACTAACCTCTTGCGCCTCATGGAAATGACTCGTGACCGCGAACCGGCCAATCGAGACTGGGCGATCATGCTTCTATCGCAGCTCGAACTCGACCGACCGGACGTTCGCGAAACCCTGATCGGCGCAACTTCGGACAAGGAACCTGCGGTCCGTGCCGAGGCGCTGCTCGGGATCGCCATGCTCGACCGAGCCGTCGCGCTGCCTCTCGTGAAGCGGGAACTGGCAGGCGATGTCGTAAACATGCCCCTTCTCGAAGCCGCCATTCTGGTCGCGGACCCCTCACTCGCGGACGATCTCGCAGCATTTTCAGCTCCCTCCAGCGACCCTATGCTCGATCGGCTGGTGAACGAGGCGATCGAGGCCTGCCGTTCCGCCCCTTAGGGCACGGCAACATTCCGCAAGCCCAGCGACACCCGCCGTTCAGTTCCTCCCTCTACAATAGCCTGAACCGCAATCGCGCGGCGCGACCGTCTGCCCTTTCTCCAAGGCGACTCGCGTCGCGTGACGCTTGCCGGTCATCGTGTCGTGCGAGACAGTGAGTACGACCGCGACATTGCTTGCGACGGATGCAATATGCGCCCCGTCGGTTGCGGAAAAGAGGCCGAAACCTGCGTTTCGGGCCGCACTTTCCGCGCACTTCCGTGACTTATTGCAATTGCGAACTATTATCAGTAAAAAGCGACACACGAGCCTTTCCCGCAGGCTTTTCCCGGTTGCAATGTCGGTTCGGGGGGCGTAGGCCGCCCCTCGTTGAACACCGGCACCTGCCTCAGCGGGACAAGAGCAGGCCGCCTTTTCGTCCGTAGGTCCCGCCTTTGGGAAGGACAAGCAAGCATCATGGCTCGTAAGAAGATTGCCCTCATCGGCGCCGGCAACATCGGCGGCACCCTCGCGCACCTCGCCGCGCAGAAGGAACTGGGCGACATCGTCCTCTTCGACGTTGCCGAAGGCCTGCCGCAGGGCAAGGCGCTCGACCTGTCGCAGTGCGGCCCCGTCGAGGGCTTCGATGCCAAGATCACCGGCACCAACGACTATGCCGACATCGCCGGTGCAGACGTCATCATCGTCACCGCCGGTGTCGCCCGCAAGCCCGGCATGAGCCGCGACGACCTGCTCGGCATCAACCTCAAGGTGATGAAGTCGGTCGGCGAAGGCATCGCCGCCAACGCACCCGACGCTTTCGTGATCTGCATCACCAACCCGCTCGACGCGATGGTCTGGGCGCTGCGCGAATTCTCGGGCCTGCCCGCGAACAAGGTCGTCGGCATGGCCGGCGTGCTCGACTCGGCCCGCTTCTCGACTTTCCTCGCCTGGGAATTCGGCGTCTCGATCCGCGACGTGAACACGTTCGTGCTCGGCGGCCACGGCGACACCATGGTGCCGGTCGTGCAGTACTCGACCGTCAACGGCATCCCCGTTCCGGACCTCATCAAGCAGGGCCGCACCACCCAGGAAAAGATCGACGCGATCGTGCAGCGCACCCGTTCGGGCGGCGGCGAGATCGTCGGCCTGCTCAAGACCGGCTCGGCCTTCTACGCGCCGGCCGCCTCGGGCATCGCCATGGCCGAAGCCTACCTCAACGACCAGAAGCGCATCCTGCCGATCGCCGCTTACGTCGACGGCCAGTACGGCGTTGACGGCCTCTATGTCGGCGTGCCCGCCGTGATCGGCGCGAACGGCGTCGAGGAAATCGTCGAGATCGAACTGGACGCCGAAGCCAAGGCCAACCTCCAGGTCTCGGTCGACGCGGTCAAGGAACTGCTGGTCGCCTGCAAGGGCATCGACCCCTCGCTGGCCTGATCCGAACCATGACGGCCCCGCCCGCCCCGTGATCGCACGGGGCGGGCGGGGTCTTCGGCCATCCGGCCCTTGATTTTACCAAGCTGATTTTACCACTGGGACGGTTGCACTTCGCGGAATTTGCGTCATGGCGCTACCCAAGCCGGAATCGGCCTACACCAGGAACAGGAATTAGGATCGACCTATGTCCATTCTCGTCGACAAGAACACCAAGGTCATTACCCAGGGCATGACCGGCAAGACCGGCAGCTTCCACACGGAAGCCGCGCTGGCCTACGGCACCCAGATGGTTGCCGGCGTCACCCCCGGCAAGGGCGGCACCAGCCACCTTGACCTGCCCCAGTACGACACCGTCGCCGAAGCCAAGGCCGCGACCGGCGCCACCGCCTCGTGCATCTACGTGCCGCCCGCAGGCTGCGCCGACGCCATCCTCGAAGCCATCGACGCCGAGATGGAACTGATCGTCGCGATCACCGAAGGCGTGCCGGTTCTCGACATGGTCCGCGTGAAGCGCGCCCTTTCGGGTTCGAAGTCGCGCCTGATCGGCCCGAACTGCCCCGGCGTCCTGACCCCCGGCGAATGCAAGATCGGCATCATGCCCGGCAGCATCTTCTCCAAGGGCTCGGTCGGCGTCGTCTCGCGCTCGGGCACGCTCACCTATGAAGCCGTGTTCCAGACCACCAACGCCGGCCTCGGCCAGACCACCGCAGTCGGCATCGGCGGCGACCCGGTCAACGGCACCAACTTCATCGACGTGCTGGAACTGTTCCTGGCCGACGAAGCCACCCAGTCGATCATCATGATCGGTGAAATCGGCGGCAGCGCCGAAGAAGAAGCGGCCCAGTTCCTCAAGGACGAAGCCAAGCGCGGCCGCAAGAAGCCGATGGTCGGCTTCATCGCCGGTCGTACGGCGCCTCCGGGCCGCCGCATGGGCCATGCCGGTGCCATCGTTTCGGGCGGCCAGGGCGGCGCCGAAGACAAGATCGCAGCCATGGAAGAAGCAGGCATCCGTGTCTCGCCCTCGCCGTCGCTGCTGGGTGAAACCCTTGTGGAAGTCCTCAAGGAAATCGCCTGATCCATCCCCGCGGGCGGCGCGTGTCTTCGGACCCGCGCCGCCTTGCGGACCCACATGACCATCCGGCGCGTTGGCGCGAGCGGATGCGATGCGAACGAACCGGCCCCTCCCCCCTTTCGGGACCATCGGTCGCTATAACAGATTTGGCAGCGCCGGCCGTTTTCCGGCGCGACAAAAGGTGACACCCGATGGGCGACGAAAGTTTCGACTTCACCCCCGATGATATCCTCGACGGCCCGCAGGCCGGTCCGAGCTGGCAACGCAAGAACTGGCCGCTCGTCGGCGCGGAGTTCGAGGACGACCTGACCCAGGGCCTCGATCCCAGCGCCCTCAAGGTCAAGATCGAGAAGGCCGCCGCCAAGGGTGGTCAGAAGATCGACCAGTCCCGCATAGACGAAGCCGCGGCCGATGCCATCCGCGCCATGATGCTGATCCGCACATATCGCGTGCGCGGTCATCTGGCGGCGGAACTCGACCCGCTCGGCCTCAACCAGCGCCAGCTTCCCGCCGACCTCACGCCCGAATACCACGGCTTCGTAGGCGCCGCGCAGGACCGTCCGGTCTATGTCGGCGGTGCGCTCGGCCTGGAGTGGACGACCGTTCGCGAGATCGTGCAGATCCTGCGCGCGAACTATTGCGGCAAGGTCGGCCTCGAATACATGCACATCGCCGATGTCGAGGAACGCCGTTTCCTCCAGGAGCGGATGGAAGGCGCCGACAAGGAAATCGAGTTCACCCCCGAAGGCAAGAAGGCGATCCTTCAGGCCGTCGTGCGCGGCGAGCAGTACGAGAAGTTCCTCGGCAAGAAGTACGTCGGCACCAAGCGCTTCGGCCTTGACGGCGGCGAGGCCATGATCCCGGCGCTCGAAGCCGTGATCAAGTACGGCGGCACGCTGGGCGTGAAGGAAATCGTCTACGGCATGGCCCACCGCGGCCGCCTGAACGTCCTCGCGAACGTCCTTGCCAAGCCCTACAAGGTCATCTTCCACGAATTCTCGGGCGGCACCGCCAACCCGGAAGACGTCGGCGGCTCGGGCGACGTGAAGTACCACCTCGGCACTTCGGCCGACCGTGAGTTCGACGGCATCAAGGTCCACATGAGCCTGATGCCCAACCCGTCGCACCTCGAAACCGTCGATCCGGTCGTGCTCGGCAAGGTCCGCGCCTACCAGACCATCGCCGACGACATCGGCGACGACATCGGGCCGGGCGCCAAGCACAAGCAGGTCCTGCCGGTCCTGATCCACGGCGACGCGGCCTTCGCCGGCCAGGGCATCATCTGGGAGTGCTTCGGCCTCTCGGGCGTGAAGGGCTACAACACCGGCGGTTGCATCCACTTCATCATCAACAACCAGATCGGCTTCACGACGAGCCCGCAGTTCGCGCGCAACTCGCCGTACCCGTCGGACGTCGCCAAGGGCGTCCAGGCGCCGATCCTGCACGTCAACGGCGACGATCCGGCTGCCGTGACCTTCGCGTGCAAGCTGGCGATCGACTATCGCCAGACCTTCGGCCGCGACATCGTGATCGACATGTGGTGCTATCGCCGCTTCGGCCACAACGAAGGCGACGAGCCCGGCTTCACGCAGCCGCTGATGTACCAGAAGATCCGCCAGCACCCGCCGGTCAGCAAGATCTATGGCGATCGCCTGAAGCAGGAAGGCGTCATCGACGACACGTTCCTCGCCCAGACGGAAGCGGAATTCACCGCACACCTCGAAGAACAGTTCGAGGCGGCCAAGACCTACAAGGCCAACCAGGCCGACTGGTTCTCCGGCCAGTGGAGCGGCTTCCACAAGCCCGCCGATCCGGAAACCGCGCGCCGCAACGTCGACACCACGATCGAGAACAAGCTGTTCGACAGCCTCGGCCGTACCCTGACCACGGTTCCCGAAGACCTGACCGTCCACAAGACCCTGGCCCGCGTGCTCGCGGCCAAGGAAGAGATGTTCAAGTCGGGCGACGGCTTCGACTGGGCCACGGCGGAAGCGCTCGCTTTCGGCAGCCTCGTCACCGAAGGCTACAACGTGCGCCTCTCGGGCCAGGACTGCGAACGCGGCACCTTCTCGCAGCGTCACTCGGTCTGGGTCGACCAGACCGACGAGCGCAAGTACACGCCGCTGACCACCCTGCCGCACGGCCGCTTCGAGGTTCTGAACTCGACGCTGTCGGAATACGGCGTGCTCGGCTTTGAGTACGGCTTCGCCAGCGCCGATCCGAAGACGCTGGTGCTCTGGGAAGCCCAGTTCGGCGACTTCGCCAACGGTGCGCAGATCATCATCGACCAGTACGTCGCCTCGGCGGAGTCCAAGTGGCTGCGCGCCAACGGCCTCGTCATGCTGCTGCCCCACGGCTACGAAGGCCAGGGTCCGGAGCACTCGTCGGCGCGTCTGGAACGTTACCTGCAGCTCTGCGCGCAGGATAATATCCAGGTCTGCAACATCACGACGCCCGCGAACTACTTCCACGTTCTGCGCCGTCAGATGCACCGTCCGTTCCGCAAGCCGCTGATCATCATGACCCCGAAGTCGCTGCTCCGCCACCCGCTGGCGAAGTCGGCTGCCTCGGAGTTCACCAGCGGCACCTTCTCGCGCATCCTCTCCGATCCCAAGGGCTCGGAAGACGCCGCGACCAAGAAGGTCATCCTGTGCTCGGGCAAGGTCTTCTACGACCTGCTCGAAGCCCGCGATGCCGCCGAGATCGACGATACCCAGATCATCCGCATCGAGCAGCTCTATCCCTTCCCGGGCGAGCCGCTGGCCAAGCGCCTTGCGCGCATGCCGAACCTCGAAGAGGTCGTGTGGTGTCAGGAAGAACCGCAGAACAACGGTTCCTGGTTCTTCGTCGAATCGCAGATCGAGGCTGCCGCCATCGAAGCAGGCGTGGCCCAGCCCCGTCCGCGCTACGCCGGTCGCAATGCCTCGGCCTCGCCGGCCACCGGTCTCGCCAAGCGCCACGTTGCCGAACAGGCCGCGCTGGTTGCCGACGCGCTGCATCTTTCCGTTCGTTCCGAACTCCGTCGCAAGCAGAAGGCTTGAGATAAATCATGACCACCGAAGTCAAGGTCCCCGTCCTTGGGGAATCCGTCGCCGAAGCCACCATCGGCCAATGGCTGAAGCAGCCCGGCGAAGCCGTTGCCGCTGACGAGCCCATCGCCAGCCTCGAGACCGACAAGGTCGCGATCGACGTCATGGCGCCCCACGCGGGCGTCATGGGCCAGCAGATCGCCAAGGAAGGCGACACCGTCGTCGTCGGCGCCCTGATCGCCACGATCGAGGAAGGCACCGGCGGTGCCGCCGCGCCAAAGGCAGCCGCTCCGGCGCCTGCCCCCGCCGCTGCTGCCGTCGCTCCGGCCCCTGCCGCCAGCGCGACTGCTGCGGACGAAGGTTCGGCCGGTTCCTCGGTCCTCTCGCCGGCCGTGCGCCGCGCGATCCTGGAACACGGCATCGACCCGGCGACCATCAAGGGCACCGGCAAGGACGGCCGCATCACCAAGGACGACGTCCTCGAAGCGGCCAAGAACAAGCCCGCCTCGGCGCCTGTCGCGGCTTCGGCTGCCGCCGCTCCGGCTGCGCGCAGCGAGGAACGCGTCAAGATGACGCGCCTGCGCCAGACCATCGCCAAGCGCCTGAAGTCCGCGCAGGACAACGCCGCGCTGCTCACCACCTTCAACGACGTCGACATGTCGGCCGTCATCGAGGCGCGTGAAAAGTACAAGGACGTGTTCCAGAAGAAGCACGGCATCAAGCTGGGCTTCATGTCGTTCTTCGCCAAGGCTTCGGTCCTCGCGCTCAAGGACATCCCGGCCGTCAACGCGCAGATCGACGGTGACGAGATCGTCTACCACGACTACGTCGACATCTCGGTCGCCGTCTCGGCCCCGAACGGCCTCGTCGTTCCGGTCGTGAAGGACTGCGACAAGCTGGGCTTCGCGGGCATCGAGAAGGCCATTGCCGAATTCGGCAAGAAGGCCAAGGAAGGCACGCTGACCATGGCCGACATGACCGGCGGCACCTTCACCATCTCGAACGGCGGCGTGTTCGGCGGCCTGATGTCGACCCCGATCATCAACCCCCCGCAGTCGGCCGTGCTCGGCCTGCACCGCATCGAGGACCGTGCGGTCGTTCGCAACGGCGAGATCGTGATCCGCCCGATGATGTACATCGCGCTGTCCTACGATCACCGCATCATCGACGGCCGCGAAGCCGTCACCGCGCTCAAGACCATCAAGGAAGCGATCGAGGATCCCACCCGTCTTCTGATCGACCTCTGAGGTTGCCTCGCCGCTCCGCCCGCCATTTCGGCAGGCGGAGCGGCAAGCCCAAACACCCTTCGACAGGCTCAGGGTGCGCGGGTGCGATTGACTTGAATACCAATTCCCGCTCAGGCTGAGCTTGTCGAAGCCCCTTAGCGCGACGGAGGCCTAAACAATGGCTGATTACGATTACGACGTCCTTGTCATCGGTGCCGGCCCCGGCGGTTATGTCGCAGCGATCCGCGCCGCGCAGCTCGGTCTGAAGACCGCCTGCGCCGAAGGCCGCGAGACGCTGGGCGGCACCTGCCTCAACGTCGGCTGCATCCCCTCGAAGGCCCTGCTCCACGCTTCGGAATACTTCGAAGCGGCGAAGGAAGGCGGCTCGATGGCCAAGATGGGCATCAAGGTCACCCCCGAGCTGGACCTCGACACCATGCAGGGCCAGCGCCTCGACGCGGTGAAGGGCCTGACCGGCGGCATCGAATTCCTGTTCAAGAAGAACAAGATCGACTGGCTGAAGGGCTATGCCCAGTTCAAGGACGCGCACAGCGTCGACGTGGCCGGCAAGACCGTGACCGCCAAGAACATCGTGATCGCCACCGGCTCCTCGGTCACTCCGCTTCCGGGCGTCGAGATCGACAATGCGGGCGGCGTGGTCGTGGATTCGACCGGCGCGCTGGAACTGAAGGCCGTTCCCAAGAAGATGGTCGTCATCGGCGGCGGCGTGATCGGTCTGGAACTCGGTTCGGTCTGGCGCCGTCTCGGCGCGGAAGTCACCGTCGTCGAATTCCTCGACCAGCTCCTGCCGGGCATGGACGGCGAAGTGCGCCGTGAAGCCGGCAAGATCTTCAAGAAGCAGGGCATGACCCTGAAGCTCGGCACCAAGGTCACTGGAGTGACCGTGGAAGGCAAGACCGCCAAGGTCACGGTCGAGCCCGCCAAGGGCGGCGATGCGGAAGTCATCGAAGCCGACGTCGTGCTGGTATCGATCGGCCGCCGTCCCAACACCGAAGGCCTCGGCCTCGGCAACATCGGCCTCGAACTGAACGCCCGCGCGCAGATCGAGACCGACCACGACTTCGCCACCAAGGTGGACGGCGTCTGGGCCATCGGCGACGTGATCCCCGGCCCGATGCTCGCCCACAAGGCCGAGGACGAAGGCATCGCCGTCGCCGAGAACATCGCGGGCCTCACCGGCATCGTGAACCATGACGTGATTCCGGGCGTGGTCTATACCCAGCCGGAATTCGCAGGCGTCGGCCTCACCGAGGAAGCCGCCAAGGAACGCGGTGCGATCAAGGTCGGCAAGTTCCCGATGCTGGCCAACTCGCGCGCCAAGACCAACCACGAGCCCGACGGCTTCGTGAAGGTGATCGCCGATGCCGAGACCGACCGCGTCCTCGGCGTGTGGTGCATCGCCTCGGTGGCGGGCACGATGATCGGCCAGGCCGCGCAGGCCATGGAATTCGGCGCGACCTCGGAAGATATCGCCTACACCTGCCACGCGCACCCGACCCACTCGGAAGCGATCAAGGAAGCGGCCATGGCCGTTCTGGGCAAGCCGATCCACATCTGATCGGCGGCCTCTTTCGAGGCTTAAGAAAAGACCGGCGATGCGTAGGCATCGCCGGTCTTTTCGTTTTTGATGGTTTACGAGGATGTCCACTCTCGCCCCGTTGCGGACATAAGGCTAAGTTGCAGCTTTGCCCGGAAGCTGCCATCAAGTCGGGCATGTTTGAGCGTGTGCTTACCCAACAATATGGAAAAAGACTTCGATTGACGGGGCTTTTGCTTATCTGGGCTTCATCGATCTGGATTGTCGGCCATTTCGCCAACGAATTGAGCAACCCGATGCACTTCGCAGCGGTCATTCCCGTATGCGCGATCTACATTCTGGAGAAAGCTGGATTTCTTTCGTGGTTCTCGGGGATGACGCTTCCCACTTTGGCAGTGGTCATGTCCTCTCACCTGTTTCTTTGGACAGAGCACAAGGTTCCGAACGGTCCAACGTGGGCGATTGTTGGGACGGCCATCGCTCTCGCTTTATCTCTTTGCTTTCTAATTGTCCGCCTATGGACGTGGAACAGCAGAAACCAGACGGTCGTCTAACCTCCCAAAGTCGTCGTCCCCGCGTAGGCGGGGACGACGCTTTTTCTTCAGGCGTGAAGTCGTGCCTCCAGATCGCCTTCGCGGGGGCGACGAGACATGAGGTGGCGGTGCACGGGCAACTTTCCCGTAATTCCCTCCGTCATCCTGAACTTGTTTCAGGATCTATCATGCCGACCGCTCTGCACCTCGATCGACAAACCGGAATCTCAGCTTACTTCTCGACGCTCCGGCGCCAATGGAATGATGGATCCTGAAACAAGTTCAGGATGACGGACGGGTGATATCCATGGCCACCCCTCGCCATCCCCGCTATTCCACCAACATGACCCTTCGCCCGTTCCACCTCGCCTTCCCCGTCCACGATCTCGATTCCGCGCGGGCGTTCTGGGGCGGGGTCATGGGGTGCCGCGAGGGGCGCAGCAGTGCTGCGTGGGTGGACTTCGACTTTTACGGCCACCAGATCGTCGCCCATCACGTTCCCGGCATGGCGCGCGGGGATGCCGGGGCCAATCCGGTCGACGGCCACGGCGTGCCGGTGCCGCATTTCGGGATCGTGCTGGCCATGGAAGACTGGCAGGCGCTGGCCGTAAGGCTGCGCGCGGCAGGAACGCAATTCGGCATCGAACCCTATATCCGCTTCGCCGGACAGGCGGGCGAGCAGGCGACGATGTTCTTCCGCGACCCTTCCGGAAACGCCATCGAGATGAAGGCCTTCGCCGATCTCGGCCAGCTCTTCGCAACCGACTGAACAGTCCCAAGACAGGCAAATTCAACGTCCGGAAACAAACCGGACACGTCCGCCTGCTACCTCTCGTGCACAACAATTGAGCAGAAGATGCCTTGTTTTTAGGCACAACGAGAGGATGTAAGACGTGAGCCTCCTTGCCCTGACCGCCGCCGCACTCGCCGCAACCGCCCCCACTCCGGCCCACAGCGTCCAGATCGACCATCGCGGTGCCAGCTATGCGGTGGAATACGTCACCCATGTCGAGACCCGCGCCAAGGCCATCGGCATGTCGCCGGGAACGCGGCCGAGCACGCGCCGCTGCATCGTCAGCGCCGAAGTCAGCGTGGAGCGCCGCATCCAGCCCGCGAGCGGCGGCCGCGCGATCGCCTCGCGCCTGCCCGGCACCCGCAGCTTCACCCAGAACCACCCCGGCGACTGCCGCAAGGGCAGCGACGACGGCGCCAAGCTGGTCGCCGCCCGCTCCGACGCCATCGATGCCCATGTCCGCCAGCTCGCCTCGGCCGACCACCACGACACTCTGGCCGCTATCGATGCCGCTCGCGATTTCGCGGTGAACTGAAAACAGGCTACAGGCCTGAGCATGAACCGTTTCCTGATTCCGGCGGCCCTCTCGGCCGCCGCTTTCGCCGCGCCGACGACCGTCCTCGCGCAGTCCGCCTCGCCCAGCGTTTCCGTCGAGGCGACCACCGACTTGCGCAAGCGCGGGCTGAGCTGGTCGGACGGCAAGCCAGCCCTTTCGCTCGATGCCACCCTGCCCGTGTCGCAGAGCGTCTCGGTCGATCTCGGCGCCGCCAGCCTGCGGAGTAGCCCCCGGCACGGCGGCGCCGACCTCGGTCTTTCGGTCGCGCCCGAAGTCTCGCTGCTGTCCGCCGGCGGCTGGACGCTCTCGGCGGGCGCGACCGGGCATGTCTTCGTCGGCGGCTCGGGCCTGAGCTATGGCGAGCTGAACTCGACGCTCGCCTATGCCATCGGCCCGGCCCAGCTCTCGTTCGGCGCCAGCTTCGCCCCGTCGCAGAAGGCGATCGGCGGCAGCGACCTCTATCTGGAGGGCAATGCCACCGTGGGCATCCCCGGCACCGCACTGACCCTCTACGGCGGCGGCGGCTACAGCACTGGCTCCACCCGCGACACCGCGCTCGCCGCCGAGCGCGTGGGGCGCCTGCGGCCGGACGGCAGCTACTGGGACTATTACCTCGGCGTGGAGCACCAGATGGACCGCCTCGCGCTGGGCCTGCGCTTCACCGGCACCACGATCGGCGACGATCTTGCACCCGGTCGCTATGTGGACCGCGACACTGGCACGCGCCTAGCGGCTTACTTGCGCTTCACGCCGTAACGCGGGCTGGGAACCGGCGCATGTCTCGGGTATTGTGCCTAATTCAGGGGCCATATCCGGGGCATTCAGGGCATGACGACACGAGGCGTCCGGGAAACTATGACGGCGGGAGGGATCGCACTCTGCCTCGCCTTCTCGGTTTCAGGCTGCAAGCGCCATGCCGACCATGAGCCACCCCCGCGCGCCACCGACACCATCGCCGTGGAGCCGCGCGCCTCGCTGATAACGGTGCCGCTCCACGCCGACGTCAGCGGGCTGGCCGCTGCGCTGGAACAGGAAATTCCCCGCAAGCTCTGGTCGATCGACCGGCCCGAGACCACCTGCGTCGCCTCGAAGAAGGTGAAGGTCGCCTTCGTCAAGCTCAAGACCCCGACGCTGAAATGCCGCGTCGTCGGCGAAGTGACGCGCGGGGCCTTGCGCTTCCACGGCAAGGGCCGCGACATCGTGCTGACCATGTCGCTCCACGCCGTGCTCCGGGCCGAAGACATCGGCGGTGTGCTCAAGCGCGAGACCGCCACCGCCGATGCCGATGCACAGGCCACGATCCGCCTGACGCTCGGCAGCGACTGGACGCCGCGCGGCACCGTGGACATCCGCTACGACTGGACGAACACGCCGCATCTCGACTTCCTCGGCCAGCGCATCGATTTCACCGACAAGGCCGACGAGAAGCTGAAGCCGGTGATCGCCCGGCTCGAGCGCACCCTGCCCGGCCACCTCGCCCGGCTGGAACTGCGCCCGCAGATCGAGAAGGCCTGGGCCTCGGCCTTCACCGCGCTCGAACTCAACGAAAGGAACCCGCCGGTCTGGATGCGGGTGACGCCCGAGGAACTCCAGTACGGCGGCTACGAGCTGCAGGACAATCGCCTGCTGCTGCGCCTCGGCCTGAAGGCGGTGACGGAAACCTTCATCGGCGAGCGGCCTGCCGATCCCAAGGTAAAGCCGCTGCCGCCGGTGCAGCCGCTCGAACAGGAAGCGGGCAGGCTGACCTTCTTCATCCCCGTGATCGCCGATTATCGCCAGCTGGAGCCGGTGCTGATGCGCGCCTTGCGCAAGCGGGCGCAGCGGCCCTTCGAAGTCCCCCACTTCGGGCCGATCATGGCCGATTTCGAGAAGGCGACGATCTACGGCACCACCGGCAGGCGCATCGCCGTGGGCGTGACCTTCACCGCCCGCGACAAGGCCGGGCGGATCAAGCCCGCACACGGCACGGTCTGGATGACCGCGATGCCGGTGAATGCCGAGAACTCCCGCAAGGTCGATTTCGCGGACTTCCACGTGAGCGGCACCACCGATGCGGTGGGCGGCGATCTGCTGATCGGTTTCGCCAACACGCCGGGTCTGGCCGGGACGCTCGCCGGCGCGCTCGGACAGAATTTCGAGAACGACTATCAGGACCTGCTCGGCAAGATCGCCCGCGCCATCGACGACAAGCGCGAAGGCGCCTTCCTGATCCGCGCCGAAGTTCGCCGGGCCAATACCGGCCGTATCCAGGCGAGCGGCCAGGGCCTCTACCTGCCGGTTACGGCCGAGGGCACCGCCTCCATCGTCCTGCGCCCCGCCATCAAGAAGCATGCTCCGTAACGGGACGCAGCAGGGATGCGACAGGCTTGACGTGCAAACGATTTATCCAGAAACGATTCATACAGAGTTGTCTAATATTCGTATGTGAACTGAAGACGGTAGGGATCGCTTGCAGGCTGTATTTTGCTCCGGCTTCGGAGAACGCTCCGTGCTGACGTTCGGCGAAGCGCCCGAACCGGAACCGGGCGCGGACATGGTCCTGATCCGCGTGGACCTGGTTTCGATCGAGGCCATCGATCTCGTGAAGCTGGCGCTCTATCGCACCGGAATGGCCGAAGTTCCGCCTTGCGGCGTGGTCGGCTGCCAGGCGAGCGGCACCGTCGTTGCGGTGGGATCCGAGGTCACGCAGTTCCGTCCCGGGGACCGCGTGGTCGCCTACAACGGCTGCGGCAGCCACGCCGAGTTTTTCGCCGCCCCCGAAGCCTCGACATGGCTGCTGCCGGAAGGGTTCGATTCCCGCGTCGGCACCGCCGCGCCCTATACGCTCGCGGCGGCCTACGGCACGCTGTTCACGCGCGGCAACCTGCGGGCCGGAGAGACCGTGCTCATCAACCACGCCACCAGCAGCCTCGGCATCGTCGCCGCGCAACTGGCGCGGCAGGCCGGGGCCATCGTCATCGGCGTAACCCGTGATTCCTCGCGGCACCCCCGGCTTTCCCGGCTCGGCCTGCACCACCTCTACGCGCACAACAAGGACGACGTGCTCGCCGGGTGCCTGCAACTGACCGAGGGCCGCGGCGTGGATTTCGTTTTGGACATCAGCGCCGGAGAACGCTTCTCCGAACTCGTCCGCCTGGTGATCCCCGGCGGGCGCTACGCCTCGATTTCGGTAGCGGGCGCGATAGTGCCCCCCGCGTACGGCCGGGAAGGCGCCGATGCCCCGGCCATCTCGCGCTTCACCATCGCCCCCGCCGGACCGATGCGCGACCGCCAGATCCACGCCGAGGTCGCGCGCCTGCTCGATCAGGTGGGGCACGGCACGATCCAGCTTCCCATTGAGCACGAATTCGCGCTCTGCGAAGCCGCCGAGGCCTATGACTTCATCCTTCGCGGCCTGCCTTTCGGCCATGTGGTGATGCGCCCCTGAGGGGCATGAGGTCGCGGGCTGATTGATCGACTGACCAACCCTATCCCGTCGCCCCCGCCTTCGCGGGGATGACGGGGTGCTTCAGGGGCGGAAGCAGGAGCGCTCAGATTCCCTCGGGATAGACCGGGCGGATATCCACGGGCAGGTCGGCCATGCTGGCAATCACCCCTTCCGCTTCGGGATCGAGCTTCGCCCAGCGCGCCATGAAGGCCTTGGTTCCCTCGTAGTCGCCCTTGGCCTGAAGCATCAGCATGTCGTGCAGCAGGTCGCGCAGACCCGCTTCCATTTTCGCGTCGTCGTAAGTGTAGCGCTTCGTCGCCGCGTCGTACGTGAAGGCGCCCTTCGCCCGCAGATAGCCGTACTGAAGCGCCGCGCCCTTGCCGTGGGCCTCGACTGCGCCGAACCGCACCGCGCGGAAAATCCCCGCCACATAAGTGGCGAACAGCTGCGGACGCTCGGCAACCGGGATCTCGCCCTTCTGCATCATAAGCAGGATATCCCAGACGCCCGCGACATCGGCCTTGGCTTCCTCGATCGCCGAGTTCTGCTCCTTGAGCGCCTTGTCCACCGTGGTCGTCTGGCCGTTCACGACGATCGTGCCCGGCCCGAGGCTATGCGAAAGCTCGTGGAACAAGGTCTCCAGCTGCATGTACTTGCGATCGACCTGCGCCGCCTGCGGCGGTACCAGCACCAGCGCGCCCATCGGCTTCAGGATACGCTCGAACTTGGCGCCGAGCACGTTCGAAAGGATCACCTTCTTCGCGCCCTTGGCCTCGCGCACGCGCTCGTCGTTGGGGAGGTTGAAGGCCACCGTCTGCGGCCCCGGCACATTGTCGCCGCCGCCGCGAATCTGCTCTGCCACGGCGATCGGGCTTTCGAAACCGCGCTGGAAGTTCTTGTACTCTTCCGCGATCGGCAGGTTCGCTTCCATATCGCGCAAGTAGTTCTTGTACTTGGCGAGCGAAGCCGATTCCACCGGGTCCTTCAGCGTCACGAAGCTCTCGAACGAGGTCTTCGCGCCCATCAGTCGGTCGGTATAGACTTCGTAAGGCCCGATCGCGACTTCGATCGGCGTGTCCTTGAGGTCCATCCAGGCCAGTTCGCTCTCGTAGTAGTCGTCCGTGCGGAAAGCCTTGGCGCGCAGCGAAAGGAATTTCTTCAGACTGGCGTTCGTCGTCCGCGCCGCCGCCTGGTCGAGCAGCTTCGCCGCCGGTTCCAGCCACTCCTTGTAGGCGACCGAATAAGGCACCGCGACCAGCTTCGCACCGTCCCGACGAACGACCGTGTAAGGGCTGGTCAGCGCTGACTTCTGCTCCGGGTGCGCAGCAAGGTAAGCCTCGAAATCGGCGCGCGTCAGGTCCTTGGGATAGAACCCGGCACCTTCCGGCATCGCCGTGGTGCCCCAGAACGGATGGAGGTCGGCCAGCTCGTCCCACGGTCCGAAATTGCGGTCGAACATCTCGACCAGCAGATCGCGGTCGGCGCGGCGGTTCATCGAGACCGCGCGGCGCACTTGCGGGTTCTCGGCGTAGCGCTGGCGCAGATAGACCTCGCTCATCAGGTCGGACGCCTTGATGAGCAGATTCACCA
Organism: Novosphingobium sp.; assembly: GCA_017745295.1. Classification (GTDB taxonomy): domain Bacteria; phylum Pseudomonadota; class Alphaproteobacteria; order Sphingomonadales; family Sphingomonadaceae; genus Novosphingobium. The sequence continues at coordinate 138,400 of JAGHZR010000008.1, read as the reverse complement.
CGTCCCGCTCCTCGGCCGAGAGGAACTTCGTGTCCACCTCCATCGGGATCGTCGCCAGCTTCGCCTTCTGCGCGGCGAGGTCGTAGGCCGGTTCGGCAGCAAGCGCCGGAACGGAAACGAGACCGGTCGCGGCGAGCAGCGCGGAGGCGAGAAGGAACTTGGGCATGGGGTATGGTCCGTCTGGGGGGATTGATCGGGCGGACACTAGGCTTGCTGTTTCTCAGTGCAAAGGAAGAAAAGGAAAAGCAGGGGAGCATAGCCCCCCTGCACCCCCAGGAATGTCGAGGTCATGCCAAGCCTATCCGTTGCGCGCCCATGGCTGCGTCGGGAGACTTAATGGCTGCGCCGCAGGGAGCGCACTACGGATAGGTGGCGCACGGCGTTGACATTCCGAGGGTCCGGGGGATCATCCCCCGGAATCTTCCCCTTAAACTTCCAACAACCGATCCGCCTGCGCCCGAGCCTCAGCCGTCACCTCGGCTCCGGAGAGCATCCGCGCGATCTCTTCCTTGCGCTCGCCGTCATCCAGCAACGCCACGGACGTGCGCGTAACCGTCCCCTCGCTGGACTTGGCGATCATGTAGTGCCGCCGCCCGCGCGCCGCGACTTGCGGGCTATGGGTGACGGCGAGCAGCTGCCCGTCCGAGGCGAGCCGGGCCAGGCGTTCGCCGATGGCGCTCGCCACCGCGCCGCCGACGCCGCGGTCGATCTCGTCGAAGATCACCGTGGCCGCGCCGCCTTCTTCCGCCAGCGCCACCTTGAGCGCAAGAATGAAGCGCGAGAGTTCGCCGCCCGAGGCGATCTTGGCCAGAGGGGCGAAATCCGTGCCGGGGTTGGTGCTGATGAGGAATTCGACCGCGTCCATGCCCTGTACGTTCCAGCGCTCCTCGGGCAGGCGGATCACCGAGGTCTGGAACCGCGCGGCGTCGAGCTTGAGCGGCGCGAGTTCGGCGGCGACCGCCTTGTCGAGCCGCTTGGCGGCGGAGCGGCGAAGGTCGTGCAGCGCCTCGGCCTGCTCGCGGTAGGCCAGCGCGGCCTTCTGCGCAGTGCGTTCGAGGGCCGCGACATGGCCCTCTCCGCCCTCGATGGCGTCGAGCGCGCTGCGCATCTCACGCATCTTTTCGGGCAGATCGTCGACCTGGCAGCCCTGCTTGCGGGCGGCGGCGCGGAGGTCGAACAGGCGGGTCTCAATGCGGTCGAGTTCGTCGGGATCGAAGGCCAGCGCCTCGGCGGCGCGGTCGAGCCGGTCTTCCGCCTCGCTCGCCTCGATCACGGCGCGGTCGAGCGCTTCGAGCGCCTCGGCCAGCAACGGGTGTTCCCCGGCGATCCGGTCGAGACGGCGCGAGGCACCGCGCAAGGTGGCCAGTGCCGAATCGGAGCCGTTCCAGAGATGCTGGAGCGCGACGAGATCGTCCGAGAGCTTCTCGCCCTTCTGCATCCCCGCGCGGGCCTGGGCGAGTTCCTCTTCCTCGCCTTCCAGCGGGGCAAGGGCATCGAGTTCGGCGAGGTGGGCGAGCAACAGGTCCTGGTCCTCGGCCGCCTTGGCGACTTGCGCGCGGGCACTGTCGAGCGCGGTCTGCGCTGTGCGCCAGGCCTTCCATGCCGCTTCCACGCCCGCGACATCGCCCCCGGCGAAGCGGTCTAGCAGGGCGCGATGGCCCTTGGAATTGACGAGGCCGCGATCGTCGTGCTGGCCGTGGATCTCGACGAGTGCGGGGGCGATCTCGCGCAGCAGGGCGACGCCGACCGGCTGGTCGTTGAGGAAGGCGCGGCTGCCGCCGTCGGCCTTGAGCTGGCGCTTGAGGATCAGCGGCTCGCCCGGCTCGATCTCCACCTCGGCATCGTCGAGCACGGCGCGCAGCGCGGCAGGAAGCTGCGGGAACTCGAAACTGGCGGTGACGGTGGCGCGGGCCTCTCCGGCGCGGACGAGGCCGCTGTCGGCGCGGTTGCCGATGACGAGGCCCAGCGCGTCGAGCAGGATCGACTTGCCCGCGCCGGTCTCACCCGTGAGAACGCCCAGCCCTCTCGCAAAATCGAGGTCGAGCGCTTCGATCAGCACGATATTGCGGATGGAGAGGCGGTTCAGCATGTTCGCGTTCCGTTCTAGCGGATACCAGACCGTCCGTCACGCATCTTTGTGCGCCGCCTCTTCCGGCAAACCCTCAGGCCGTGACGTCTTGCGGCGCGTACTTACCCATCAGCTTGTAGGCGCGGTCGTACCACTTGCTGTTCGGATAGTTGTGTTCAAGCACGGCGGCGGCCTTCTGCGCCTCGTCGGGAACGCCGAGCGCGAGGTAGCCTTCGACAAGGCGGAACAGCGCTTCGGGTGCGTGGCTGGTGGTCTGGAAATTGTCGACGACGTTGCGGAAGCGCAGCGTGGCGGCCAGCCACTTGCCGCTGGCCTCATAGGCGCGGCCGATGGTCATTTCCTTGCCCGCGAGGTGATCGTTCACGAGGTCGATCTTGAGCTTGGCGTCCGAGGCATAAGGCGAGTTCGGATAGCGGCGCATCACGTCGGTAAGCGCCTGCTTGGCCTGCTCGGTGGTCTTCTGGTCGCGCGTCACGTCGCTGACCTGCTCGTAGTAGCAGATGGCGATCAGGTAGTAGGCGTAAGGCGCGTCCTTGTTGCCCGGGTGGATCGACAGGAAGCGCTGCGCCGACTGGATCGACTTGGTATAGTCGCGCGCGGCGTAGTAGCTGAAGGCGCTCATCAGCTGGGCGCGGCGGGCCCAGGGCGAATAGGGGTGCTGGCGCTCGACTTCGTCGAACAGCGCGGCGGCCTGGCGGGTGCGGCCCTGATTCAGGCGTTCCTGCGCGGCGGCATAGAGCGTGTCCACGTCGCGCGCGACATAGGCGGTATCCTTGTTGCCGCCTCCACGCCCGGCACATCCGGCGGTCAATACGAGCGCCCCGGTAGCGGCGGCGGCGAGGGCGATCTTGAAGCGCGAGCGTTCGAACATGGGGCCGGTCTATAGCCAGCGGTTTGCTGAACGCCAAGTGAAGTTGCGCGGGGATACACTTTAGCGTGGACAGCAGGAGCGCGCGCTCCTGTGCAAACGCAGAAATACCCGTGAACAGGGCCGCTTCGCCATTGTCTGTCGCGCCGTGCCTGCCATAGTCGGAAAGATAATGGCAGGCAGCAACGCACTCTCCTCTCCGGTCCTCTCCGACGCGCTCGTGATCCTCGGCGCGGCGGGCATCGTGATTCCCGTGTTCAACCGATTCCGCATCACTCCGGTGATCGGCTTCATCCTCGTCGGCCTGCTGGTCGGGCCGTTCGGGCTGGGAAGGCTGGTGTTCGACACCCCGTGGCTGTCCTGGGTGACGATCACCGACCCCGACGGGCTGGAGATATTCGCCGAGTTCGGCATCATCCTGCTGCTGTTCTCGATCGGCCTTGAACTCTCGTTCGGGCGATTGTGGGCGATGCGCAGATTCGTGTTCGGACTGGGATCGCTGGAACTGATCCTGACCGGCAGCGCCCTCACCTTCTTCTTCGCCGCGATCGGACAGGGCTTTTCCGGCGCCATGGCGCTGGGCCTCGCACTCGCCCTGTCGTCGACCGCGCTGGTCCTGAAGATGACCGACACGACCACCCCGGTCGGCCGCGCCGCGCTGGCGATGCTGCTGTTCGAGGATATCGCGCTGGTGCCGATCATCTTCCTGCTCGGCGCGCTCGCTCCCCATGCCAAGGGCGCGGGCGTGGACGGGCTGATCCACACGCTGGTCTGGGGCACGCTGGTCATCACCGCGCTGCTGGTGCTGGGCCGCTACCTGTTGCCGCCGCTCTTCGCCCAGGCGGCGCGCACCAAGAGCCCGGAGCTGTTCCTCGCCGCGAGCCTGCTGGTGGTGATCCTCGCCTCGCTGGCGACCGGCGCCACCGGCCTCTCGCCGATCGTCGGCGCGCTCGTCGCGGGGCTGCTGATCGCCGAGACCGAATACCACACCGAAGTCGAGCAGATCATCGAGCCGTTCAAGGGTCTCGCGCTCGGGGTGTTCCTCATCACCATCGGCATGAGCATCGACTTGCGGATCGTCTGGGAGAACCTCGCCTCGATCCTGATCGCCACGGTCGGGGTGGTGCTGCTCAAGTCCACCGTCACCGGCCTGCTGCTGCGCATGATGGGCGCGCGGCGCGGCACCGCGACCGAGACCGGCATCCTCATGTCCAGCCCTTCGGAGACCACGCTGATCGTGCTGAGCGCGGCAGGCGCGGCGCAGCTGATCCAGCCCGGCACGGCGATGTTCTGGCAGATCGTCACCGCCCTCGGGCTGACGGTCACGCCGCTGCTGTCGATGATCGGCAAGATGCTGGCCCGGCAGGTGGACAGCGTGGAGACCCCGCACCAGCCCGCCGAGGCGCCGGACAAGCCGCGCGTGCTGATCGTCGGCTTCGGCCGCGTCGGACGGCTCGTCGCCGACATGCTGGCGCGCCACGGCCGCCCCTACCTCGCGGTGGACAGCAATACCGACCTCGTCACCGACGGTCGCCGCCACGGCTATACGGTCGCTTTCGGTGACGCCGGACGCGGCGACGCGATGCTGCGCTTCGGCGCGGCGAGCGCGGCGGCGGTGATCCTGACGATGGACGAGCCGGTGACGGCCCAGCGCATCGTCCGCAAGCTGCGCGCCGACTTCCCCGACCTGCCAATCATCGCCCGCGCCCGCGACGCCGAGCACGCCGCCGTGCTCTACCGCGCCGGGGCCACGCATTCGGTGCCGGAGACGCTGGAAAGCTCGCTCCAGCTTTCCGAAGCCGCACTGGTCGAGATCGGCGTGGCGATGGGCCCGGTGATCGCCTCGATCCACGAAAAGCGCGACGAATTCCGCGAGCAGATCATGCAGCAGGGTGGCCTCTCGCAGAAACCGGCGCTCAAGTCGGGCCAGTTGCGCCAGCCTGAGAAGGTCTAGGACAGAGCCTGCCCAATGCTTGGCGGCCTCCCTCCCCGTTCATCCTGAACGTCCTACACCCCGCTCATCCTGAGCTTGTCGAAGGATGGGAGGCACAGCGCCACGCCGCCGGGGGCTTCGACAAGCTCAGCCTGAGCGGTGTTGAGAGCAGCGTTGAAAGACGAGGCGTTAGATCGCGCGCGGCTCGAACACCGACCATCCGGTGCGCTGGACGAGCCGCTCCAGCGCCATCTGGCCGAGCCGGGAATTGCCGCTCTCGTTGAGACCGGGCGACCACACCGCGACGCTGGCGATCCCCGGCGCCACCGCGAGAATGCCGCCGCCCACGCCCGACTTTCCAGGCAAGCCGATGCGATAGGCAAAGTCGCCGGAATTGTCGTAGTGGCCGCAGGACATCATCAGCGCATTGATGCGCCGCGCCCGCTTCTCGCTGATGATGCGGTGGCCGTCGGAACGCCCGCCGTCCATCAGGTAGCGCCCCGCGAGCGCCAGTTGGCGGCAACTCATGGCGAGCGCGCAGAAGTGAAAATAGGTCCCCAGCACCAATTCGACATCGCCGCGGACGGTGCCGAAGGCGCGCATGTAATTGGCCAGCGCGCGGTTGCGGAAGCCCGTCTCGCGCTCGGCGGCGGCGACCGTTTCGTCGATGGCGATGCTCTCGTCGCCCGCCAGTTCGCGCACGAAGCGCAGCATCTGCCCGATCGCCTCGCGCGGTTGCAGCCGCCCCAGCAGCACGTCGGTGACGACGATGGCCCCGGCGTTGATGAAGGGATTGCGGGGAATGCCGTGCTCGGTTTCCAGCTGGACGATCGAGTTGAACGCACTTCCCGAAGGCTCGCGCCCCACCCGCTCCCACAGCTGATCCCCCACCGCGCCAAGCGCGAGCGTGAGGGCGAAGACCTTCGAGATCGACTGGATCGAGAACGCTTCGTCGGCATCGCCCGCGACATGGACCTCGCCGTCCGCCATGACCACCGCCATGCCGAACTTGTCCAGCGGCACGGCGGCCAGCGGCGGGATATAGTCGGCAACCGTCCCCCGACTGCCGACCTCACGCATTTCCCCGGCGATGGCCGTGACGATGGCGGAGAGGTCATTCATCCTCGGCCTCCCTTGCATCATGCCAGCAAACGAAGGCAGCTCCTGCGAACCATGCCGCGAAGACCAGCCAGAACGCCTCGAACGGAAAGGCCAATTCGTCGAGCGGATAGAGCCACGCCCGCCAGAGGCACCACGCAACCCCGATCAGACACACGATCACGAAATTGGGGTGATAGGCTGCCGTTCCCGAACCGGGCGCAAGTCGCCAGGCATGTCGCCGCAGATGCGGCGGCGGCGACCACACTGCCATCGCGAATGAGCCGAACAGAACCAACAGCGGCACGGCCAGAATCGGCGCGCCGATTTCCAGGAACGGTATGTAGTCGTTGAAGCAATCGTCGAAAGTGCCGTGGACAGGTACATGTCCACGGCACTCGATTTCATGCTTCGCCAAGCCGCCGAACCAAGGCATGAGAGACGATCCCAGCCATAGCCCAAAGCCTGCGAAGGCCAAGGTCTTGCGGGTATTCTCCCGAAGGATCACCCCGCCAGCACGGCCTTCACGGCAGCGATGGCATCCGCCGCCTTGTCGCCGTCGGGACCGCCGCCCTGCGCCATGTCGGCGCGGCCGCCGCCGCCCTTGCCGCCCAGCGTCTCCACGCCCTTGCGGACGAGATCGACGGCGCTGATCGTGCCGGTGAGGTCTTCAGTGACGGCAGCGGCGATGCTCGCCTTGCCCTCGTTCACCGCGACGATCGCCGCGACGCCCGAGCCCATGCGCTGCTTGGCCTGATCGAGCAACCCGCGCAGTTCCTTGGGATCGAGGCCGTCGAGGACCTGGCCCGAGAACTTCACGCCGTTCACTTCCTCGTCAGCCGCTTCGGCATTGCCCGAGCCGCCGCCCAGCGCCAGCGCCTTCTTGGCTTCGGCCAGTTCGCGTTCGAGCTTGCGGCGCTCGTCGAGCAGCGCGGTGACGCGGGCCTCGACGTCTTCCGGCGTCGTGCGCAGCGCGCTGGCGGCGCCCTTCAGCGCTTCCTCGCGGGCCACCAGCCACTGGCGCGCGCCTTCGCCGGTCAGCGCCTCGATGCGGCGCACGCCCGAAGAGACCGCAGATTCCGAAACGATGCGGAACACGCCGATGTCGCCGGTGGCGCGCACGTGGGTGCCGCCGCACAGCTCGACCGAATAAGTGCGCTCGCCCGCTTCGGTCTTGGCGCTGCGGCCCATCGAGAGCACGCGCACTTCATCGCCGTACTTCTCGCCGAACAGCGCCATGGCGCCTGCTTCGATGGCGTCGTCGGGCGTCATCAGGCGGGTGAGCACCGGATCGTTGGCGCGGATTTCCGCGTTCACTTCGGCTTCGATCGCCGCGATGTCCTCGGCTTCGAGCGCCTTGGGGTGCGAGTAGTCGAAACGCAGGCGCTCGGCGGCGACCAGCGAGCCCTTCTGGGTGACGTGATCGCCCAGACGGTTCCGCAGCGCGGCATGAAGCAAGTGCGTGGCCGAGTGGTTGGCGCGCACGGCATCGCGGCGCTCGGCATCGACCTTGAGGTTGACGGCATCGCCGACCTTGATCGTGCCTGCCTCGACCGTGCCGCTCATCGCGTGAAGACGGCCGAGCGGCTTGGCGGTGTCGGTCACGACGATCTTCAGGCCGTTCCCGCCGAGGATCGTGCCGCGATCGCCTTCCTGACCGCCCGATTCGCCGTAGAACGGCGTCTGGTTGGTCAGCACCACGACCGCTTCGCCCGCCGTGGCGGACTGGACTTCCTTGCCGTCCTTCACCAGCGCCACGACCTGGCCTTCGCCGGTGGTCGAGGCATAGCCGGTGAACTCGCTGGCGCCTTCGCGCTCGGCGATGTCGAACCAGACTTCGCTGTCGGCGGCCTGACCCGAGCCCTTCCACGCGGCGCGGGCGGCGGCCTTCTGCTGCGCCATGGCGGCGTCGAAACCGGCGCGGTCGACGGCAATGCCGCGCGAACGCAGCGCGTCTTCGGTCAGATCGTAAGGGAAGCCGTACGTGTCGTAGAGCTTGAACGCGGTTTCGCCGGGAAGTTCGCCGCCTTCGCCCATATCGCCGGTCGCTTCGTCGAGCAGCTTGAGGCCGTTGGCGAGGGTGCGGCGGAACTGCACTTCCTCGCGCTCCAGGGTTTCCTCGATCAGCGGCTGGGCGCGGCCGAGTTCCGGATAGGCCTGGCCCATTTCGGCGACGAGCGCGGGCACCAGACGGTGCATCAGCGGATCGCGGGCGCCGAGCAGGTGGGCGTGGCGCATGGCGCGGCGCATGATGCGGCGCAGGACGTAGCCGCGGCCCTCGTTCGACGGCAGCACACCGTCGGCCAGGAGGAAGCTGGTCGAGCGCAAGTGGTCGGCAATGACGCGGTGGCTGGCGCGCTGCTCGCCCTGCGCGGCGACGCCGGTCAGGCTTTCCGAGGCGGCGATCAGCGCCTTGAAGGTGTCGATGTCGTAGTTGTCGTGCACGCCCTGCATTACCGCCGAGATACGCTCAAGGCCCATGCCGGTGTCGATCGAGGGCTTCGGCAGGTTGCCGACGATCTCGCCCGCCGACTGCTCGAACTGCATGAACACGAGGTTCCAGATCTCGATGAAGCGGTCGCCGTCCTCTTCCGGCGATCCCGGAGGGCCGCCCCAGATGTGGTCGCCGTGGTCGAAGAAGATTTCCGAGCAGGGACCGCAAGGGCCTTCGTCGCCCATCGCCCAGAAGTTGTCCTTCGTGGGGATGCGGATGATCTTCGATTCCGGCAAGCCCGCGACCTTCTTCCAGAGGTCGAAGGCTTCGTCGTCGGTGTGGTAGACGGTGACGAGCAGCTTCTCGACCGGGAGGCCCCATTCCTTGGTCAGCAGGGTCCAGGCGTGGGTGATCGCCTGTTCCTTGAAATAGTCGCCGAACGAGAAGTTGCCGAGCATTTCGAAGAACGTGTGGTGGCGCGCGGTGTAGCCGACGTTGTCGAGATCGTTGTGCTTGCCGCCGGCGCGGACGCACTTCTGCGAGGACGTGGCGCGCGGCGCGAAGGGCGTTTCAAGACCCGTGAACACGTTCTTGAACGGCACCATGCCGGCATTCACGAACATCAGCGTCGGGTCGTTGTAAGGAACGAGCGGCGCGGACTGAACGGCCTCGTGACCATTGCTGGCGAAATAGTCGAGGAAGGACCGGCGGATTTCGTTGGTCGTGTGCATAGAACGCGCCGATAATCCAGCGACGCGGCGGCGGCAAGCGGGTTGCTGCGGTCAGACTGTTCGGTTCTCGCGATAAGCGGCGGCGGTGCAGGTGTGTTGCATCTGCGCCACGGGTTTGGGCGGTGGGCTTATACCCTGCATCCCACACCCACTCGCCACACCGCTTTCGTCATCACGAGCGTAGCGAAGCAATCCAGAGCGGTTCTGCGTGACTCTGGATTGCTTCGCTACGCTCGCAATGACGACGGGAATAGGTGCAACGGCGAAAAACGATCGAACCCCGAAAACAAAAACCCCGGCCCAAGGGCCGGGGTTTTCTTCGTTCTGCGGGTACGCGCAGGATTTATTCGATATCGTCTTCCGCCGAGGGACCAACCATCATTTCTTCGGCCAAACCGGCGGTCTGGGCGCGGATCGCCTTTTCGAGGCGGTCGCAGATTTCGGGGTTGGTCTTCAGATAGGTCTTGGCGTTCTCGCGGCCCTGACCGATGCGGATCGAATCGTAGCTGAACCAGGCGCCCGACTTCTCGACGATGCCGGCCTTGACGCCGAGGTCGAGGATTTCGCCGATCTTGGAAATGCCCTCGCCGTACATGATGTCGAATTCGACCTGCTTGAACGGCGGCGCGACCTTGTTCTTCACGACCTTCACGCGGGTCGCGTTGCCGACGATATCGTCGCGGTCCTTGATCTGGCCGGTGCGGCGGATGTCGAGGCGGACCGAGGCGTAGAACTTGAGCGCGTTGCCGCCCGTGGTCGTCTCGGGGTTGC
>JAGHZR010000008.1:0-128404 GCA_017745295.1 Novosphingobium sp. | reverse complement strand
AGAACTTGAGCGCATTGCCGCCGGTGGTGGTTTCCGGATTGCCGTACATGACGCCGATCTTCATGCGCAGCTGGTTGATGAAGATCACCATGCAGCGCGAGCGGCTGATCGAACCGGTCAGCTTGCGGAGCGACTGGCTCATCAGACGGGCCTGGAGGCCGACGTGGCTGTCGCCCATCTCGCCTTCGATTTCGGCGCGGGGAACCAGCGCGGCAACCGAGTCGACCACCAGCACGTCGATCGCGTTCGAGCGCACCAGCGTATCGGTGATCTCCAGCGCCTGTTCGCCGGTATCGGGCTGCGAGACGATCAGTTCGTCGATATTGACGCCCAGCTTCTTCGCATAGACCGGGTCGAGCGCGTGTTCGGCGTCGATGAAGGCAGCGGTGCCGCCCGACTTCTGCGCCTCGGCGATGACGTGGAGGGCGAGCGTGGTCTTGCCCGAGCTTTCCGGCCCATAGACTTCGATCACGCGGCCGCGCGGCAGGCCACCGACCCCCAGCGCGATGTCGAGCCCGAGCGAGCCGGTGGAGATCGCCTCGACCTGCATCGCTTCCTTCGAACCCAGCTTCATCGCGGAGCCCTTGCCGAACGCCTTGTCGATCTGCGCAAGCGCGGCTTCGAGCGCCTTCTGACGGTCCATGTTGTCCTTTTCCTTGCCTTCCTGGATCAGCTTGAGCTGAGCAGCCATGTCACTTCCCCTTGCTACCGGCCTGACCGGAAAGGTCAACGTCGTGGGGAACTATGTATCCACTTTGTTCTCTTGGAACAAGAGGGGAACGACGGCTTATTTCCTATTTTTAACGCCGCCTGCGGTACGGGCCAGAACATCCCCGACTTTTTCCGAGAGCTGCTGCACGGAGAACGGTTTGGGCATGAACCAGGCGTTGGCGATGCCGATTTCCTTGCGCAGCTGCTCCTCGGCATAGCCCGACATGAACAGCACCGGCAGGTCCGGGGCGATGCGGCGGATCTCGCGCGCCATGCCGGGGCCGTCGAGCGTGGGCATGACCACATCGGAGATCACGAGGTCGAACCGGCCGCCCTCCTCCACGAGTTCCAACCCTTCCTCGCCGTCGCGCGCGCAGGTCACGACATAGCCCTGCCGGGTGAGCGCGCGTTCGGCCACGATGCGCACCGGGTCCTCGTCCTCGACCAGCAGGATCGCGCCGCCGCCCGCCCACTGGCTGGGTTCGACCTCGGGTTCCTCGACCGGCGCGGGTTCCGGCGCGGAGCCGGGGGCGACGTGGTGGACCGGCAGGTAGACGACGAAGCGCGTCCCCCGGCCCGGCTCGCTTTCCGCGAAGATGAAGCCGCCGGACTGCTTGACGATGCCGTAGACGGTCGAGAGGCCGAGGCCGGTGCCCTTGCCCTGCTCCTTGGTGGTGAAGAACGGCTCGAAGATCTTGCCGAGGTGCTCGGGCGGAATGCCGCCGCCGGTATCCTCGACGATCAGCGCGGTATAGTCGCCCGCCGGAATGATCTCGCTGCGCATCGCCCGCACGTCGGTATTGCTGATGCGGCAGGTGGCCAGCGTGAGCGTGCCCGCGCCGTCGCCCTTCATCTGCATCGCGTCGCGCGCGTTCACCGCGAGGTTGACGATCACCTGCTCCAGCTGGGTCGGGTCGGCGCGGACCGGGCCGAGGTCGCGGTCGTGGGTGACGACGAGCTGGATCTTCTCGCCGATCAGGCGGCGCAGCATCTGCGAGACGTCCGCCACCACATCGGGCAGCTGGAGCACTTCGGGGCGCAGGGTCTGCTGGCGCGAGAACGCGAGAAGCTGGCGGGTCAGCGAGGCGGCGCGGTTGGAATTGGCGCGGATCTGCTGGATGTCGTCATAGTCCGAATCGCCGGGCGTATGGCGCATCAGCATGAGATCGCAGGTGCCGAGGATCGCCGTCAGCACATTGTTGAAATCGTGCGCGACACCGCCCGCAAGCTGGCCCACCGCCTGCATCTTGGTGGCCTGCGCGACCTGACGCTTGAGGCGGGTTTCCTCCGAGGTATCGGTGAGGCCGAGCAGAACCGCCGCCTCGCCGAGACCGCGCACGCCCGCAAGGCTGAGCGAGACCGGATCGTCGGGCTGGGTGGTCAGGCGCACGGCGATGTCGCCCGCCGCGGCGGGGCCCTGCGCGAAGCGGCGGATCGCTTCGGACAGTGCGCGCTTGTCGTCGCGGACGACGAGGTCGGTGGGGTAGCTCGGCGGGTGCTGGCCCTCCTGCCCGGCGGCGCGCATGAAGGCGGGGTTGGCGAAGAGCAGCCGCCCGTCGCGGTCGGCCATGGCAAGGCCGAGCGGCAGCTGGCTGATCAGCGCCTCCAGATGCGGCGCGGCCGTACCGCCGCCGCCGCCCGCGCCGATGCCCTGCCCGGCCTCGATCACCAGCATCAGCGACGGCGTGACATGGGGATCGGGTTCGCCCGGCGCATCGGGATCGGCAATCGGGACGTGATAGAGTACGAGCGGCCCGCCGCGCCCGGCGTCGCGCGCCCAGCCGATGCGCTCGCCTTCCTCCTGGCTGATGAGCGAGACGAAATCGAGGCCGGTCATGTCGGCGAGAGCATCGCCGGCGGCGCGCTGGGAGAAACCGGCGCTGGCGGCGCGGATCATGCCGTCGGGATCGACCACCGCCGCCGAGATGCCGGCCCGTGCGAGGCCCTTGCCGAGTTTTCCGTCGATCTGGCGGACCATCTCGCCCACGAGATCGACCGAATTGACCGGCTGGAAGCGCCAGACGAGAAAGTCGTCGCCCCGGCCCGAGCGTTGGATCTCCACCCGCCAGTCGGCCGGGATATCGCCTTCGGTGCGCAACTCGGTGCGGGCATGGCCGTCGCGCCAGGCGGCGCGGACGGCTTCCGTGAGGCGTTCCATCGCGGCATCGCCCACCGGCAGGCGCGGCGGCGGGCTGGCGGTGCCGAACCACTGCTCGAAACCGGCATTGGCGCAGGCGAGACGCCCGGCGCGGTCGGTGACGGCAATGGCACTGTCGGCGCGGTCGATCGCGGCGACGGTGACGGACCAGTCGGGCTGGGCGAATTCCACGTCGGCGGCCTCGGTCCGGCGATTGGCGACCATCCAGGCGAGACCCGCGAAGACCAGCAGCGTGCCGGTGAGGATCGCGGTGAGCAGTCCGTCACCGCTGACCAGCCAGACCAGCCCGGCGCTGAGCACCAGCGCGATGCCGACGACGGCGGTATCGGAAAGACCGCCGATTTTACCCGCCGCCATGACCTCGCCCGCTTCCCGCTCCCGCTGGCCTGCCTTCATGCAATTCCTTCCGTATCGGCGGGTTTCGCCGCCACTGCAGCCGCCGCCGCGCGGTGGCGGCGGGCGCGGTGCTTGCGCCCGATCCAGTAGCGCCAGAACCAGATCGTCAGGAAATAGCTGACGAAAGCGGCGACGACCGACTGGATGAACAGGCCGATGACGACGGCGGGCGCGGTGTCCGACAGCAGCCAGTTTCGCCACTGCGCAAGCCCCGCGCCTTCACGCACCATGGCCTCCACCGTGGCGATGTCGGCGTGGTAGCCGAAGCTGTTGCCGATCGCGACCGCCAGCGGCAGGATGATGAGCAGCGTCGTCACCGGATTGGAAATGAAGGTGATCGCGGCGGCGAGCGGGATATTGCCGCGAAACGGCACGCACATGAGCGCCGCGCCGACGATCTGGACGCCGGGAATCAGCGCGAAGATGCCGATGAACATGCCCACCGCCACGCCGCGCGGCACCGAGCGGCGGGTGAAGCGGAACAGTTCCGGGCGGCGCGTGAAGGGCGCCGTGAAGCGATTCGCCTCAAGCTGCGCATGGGTGGGCATCTGGCCGTGCAGCCAGGCACCCAGCCGGTGCAGCAGCGCGCTCACTTGTGCTCGCGCAGGATGCGGCCCTGCTCCCGCTTCCAGTCGCGTTCCTTGATGGTGCTGCGCTTGTCCGCCGCGTTCTTGCCCTTGGCCAGCGCCAGTTCGACTTTCGCGCGGCCCCGGCCGTTGAAGTAGATCGACAGCGGCACCAGGGTCATGCCCTTGCGCTCCACCGAACCCTGGAGGCGGGAGATTTCCCGCTCATGCAGCAGCAGCTTGCGCGGTCGCTTGGGCACATGGTTGTAGCGGTTGCCGTGGCTGAATTCCGGTACGTTGGAGTTCACCAGCCAGCATTCGCCGTTCCTGACCTCGGCGTAGGCCTCCGCGATCGAGCCTTCGCCGAACCGCAGCGATTTCACCTCGGTGCCGGTCAGCGCGATGCCGGCCTCGAAGGTTTCCTCGATGTGGTACTCGAAGCGGGCCCTGCGGTTTTCCGCGACGCTCTTGTGCTTGTCGAATGTCTTGTGCTGCGGACGTGCCATGATGTCCCGGCATGTAGGGATTCGCGCGCAAAAAGGAAACGCCCCGTTTGCGCGATTTCGTCATGCCGTGAACGATCGGTGGTCGGACCGTCGGCATAAAAGGATTTTAACCGCGACGGTGCCGGAGATTGCCCTTGCCAAAGCACCCCGCCGATTTGAATAGTCGGGAACAAACGGGGGAAATCTACAGTGCGCCTGAAACTTCGGTCGGCTCTTCCGGCCGCCTTGCTGATTGCCGAATCCATCGTGACCGCCGCCATGGCCGCGCCCGGCCCGGCCTCGCCGCCACTATCGCCGCCGCCGCCGCTCGATGCCTATGGCGAACTGCCGCAAGTCGAGGATGCCGCGCTTTCGCCGGACGGCACCTCGATCGCCAGCGTCACCCACATGGGCGGCGAGCGGCGCGTCATCGTGCTCAGGAACAACGAAGTCGTGCTGAATGCCTCGTCCGGAACCACCAAGGTCCGCGCGATCGAATGGGCGGACAACGACACCGTGCTGCTTACCAACAGCGCCACGGTGCCGCTGTTCGGCTTCACCGCCGCCAAGTACGAAATGAACGGCACGATCATCCTGCCCCTGAAGCCGGGCGGCGAATCGGGCATGGTCTTCGCGAAGAACCAGGCCATCGCCAAGACCACGCGCGGTCGCTACGGCATTCGCACGATCGACGGCCGCACGGTCGGCTATTTCGGCGGCATCGCGCTCGATGTCGAAGGCAGCCAGCCGCGCTGGCGCCATGGCCGCTCCACACTCTATGCGGTGGACCTCAAGACCAACCGCGCCCGCGTCCTCGCCCAGCCCCCAGCGGAAAACCATTACCGCGACTGGCTGGTCGACCGCAGCGGCAACGTTGCGGTGACCCTCGACATCTCGGAAGCGACCGGCACCTGGAAGATCAATGTCCCGCGCGGGGCGGAACTGGCGCGCGGGGTCGATCCGACCGGCAATGTCAGCCTGATCGCGTTCGGCAAGGGCGGCGCCACCGCGGTCTACGCGATCGAGGACGAGGACGGCGAATCGCGCTGGTTCGAAGTGCCACTGGCGGGCGGGGAAGCCCGGGAAATCCTCTACGACACCGGCATCGAGCGCCTCTTCGTCGATCGCAGCAGCGGCGACATGGTCGGCTATCGCACGCAGGGCGAGACGCCGCAGACGGTCATGGACGATCCTGCCCATCAAAGCGCCATCACCCGCATCTTCAAGGCCTTTTCCGGCCGCGAGGCGCACCTGATCGACTGGACGCCGGACTTTGCGAAAGTGCTGGTGCGCACCACCGGCAACAAGGACAGCGGCACCTGGTATCTGGTCGATGTGCGCGCCAAGCGTGCCGATCCGATCGGCTACGAACGCGCCGATATCCCGCCGGACCAGGTCGGGTCGATCTCTGTCGTCGGCTACAAGGCGCAGGACGGCCTCGATATGGACGGCATCCTGACGCTGCCGCCCGGCCGCGAGGCGAAGAACCTGCCGGTGATCCTGCTGCCCCACGGCGGCCCCGCCGCGCATGACAAGGCCGAGTTCGACTGGTGGGCGCAGGCTTTCGCCTCGCGCGGCTATGCGGTGTTCCAGCCGAACTTCCGCGGCTCGACCGGACGCACCGATGCCTTCCGCCATGCCGGGGACGGCCAGTGGGGCCGCAAGATGCAAACCGACATTTCGGACGGTCTCGCCGAACTGGCCAAGCAGGGCATCGTCGATCCGAAGCGCGCCTGCATCGTCGGCGCGAGCTATGGCGGCTATGCGGCGCTGGCCGGTGTCACCCTGCAACAGGGGCTCTACCGCTGCGCGGTTTCGGTGGCGGGCGTCGCCGATCTCAGGCTGATGTATTCCACCGACATCCGCGAAAGCGGCGATTCGAAGATGCTCACCAAGGCGCTGCGCGAGCAGCTCGGCGATCCCAAGGCCTACGACGACGTGTCACCGCGCCGCTTCGCCGCGCGCGCCGATGCGCCGGTGCTGCTGATCCACGGCAAGGACGATACGGTCGTCGGCTACAAGCAGAGCCAGGTCATGGCCGATGCGCTAAAGGACGCCCGCAAGCCCTACGAATTCGTCACGCTGGCGGGCGAAGACCACTGGCTGTCGCGCGAGGAAACGCGCAAGCGCATGCTGTCTGAGGCCGTGCGCTTCGTAGAAAAGAACAATCCGGCGGAGTGAGGGCCGGCCTATAAACGTCGTCCCGGATCAGGTCCGGGACGACGGCATATTCACTTTCAGACCAGTCCGGCGTGGACCAGCGCTTCGTCCACGGCGGTGCGGGCTTTGTCGCTGCACGGCACCAGCGGCAGGCGAAGTTCGTTCTCGATCCAGTCGTGGACTTGCGCCAGCGCGTACTTGCACGGTCCCGGCGAGCTGTCCTCGAACATCGCGTAGTGCAGCGGATAGAGCAGGTCGTTGAGGCGGCGCGCTTCCTCCAGATCGTTGGCGGCGCAGGCCGCCTGGAACTCGGCGCAGAGCTTCGGCGCGACATTGGCCGTCACCGAGATGCAGCCGACGCCGCCCGCCGCGTTGAACGGCAGCGCCAGCTCGTCGTCGCCGCAGAGCTGCACGAAATGCTTGCCAATGCCCATGCGGTGGTCGGTCACGCGGCTGAGATCGCCGCTGGCGTCCTTGATGGCGATGAAGCGATCGGGGAAGCGGCGTGCCAGTTCGCAGACGGTTTCCGGCAGCAGGTCGGTGACGGTACGGCCGGGCACATTGTAGAGCACGATCGGCAGGTCGTTGTTTTCCGCCAGATAAGTGAAATGCGCCAGCAACCCTTCCTGGCTCGGCCGGTTGTAATACGGCGCCACCAGCAGCGCGGCGGAGGCGCCGCACTTCTTGGAGAAATTCATGTGCAGCAGCGCATTCATCGTATCGTTGCTGCCGCAGCCGGCGATCACTGGCACTCGGCCCGCCGCCTGCTCGACGCAGAGTTCGATGACGCGGTGGTGCTCGGCGTTCGAAAGCGTCGAATTTTCGCCGGTCGTGCCGCAGGGAACGAGCGCCGAGGACCCCGATTCGATCTGCCAGTCCACGAGTCGCCGAAAGGCCTGTTCATCGAACGCTCCGTCGCGAAACGGTGTAACAAGCGCTGGAATGGAACCCGAGAACATGGACTTTACCTCACCGGATGTTCAATGATCGAGCCCGACGGACCCGATGTTCAGCGCCTGATAAGGAGCCTTTTCCCAAAATGTCCAGCATGCAGCGTGTTGCCCCCCTCGTCTTGCTTGCTTCGACCGCCGCATTCGGCATCGCTTTCGGGACCCCCGCAGCCGCTCAGGACGGCCGCGAATGGGACCTTGCGAAGGCGCGTTCCATGCAGTCGCACGACATGGCCGTCCACCAGTCGATCGACCGCTGGCGCCAGCTCGTGGCCTCGGACGGGTTCGATTTCGGCAGCTATTCCAGCTTTCTGCTGACCTATCCCGGCTATCCGCAGGCCGACAAGATTCGCGGTTCGGCCGAGCGCGCGCTGGTGAGCCAGTCGCCCGACGCCAATTCCGTGGTCGCGTTCTTCACCCGCTATCCGCCGCTCTCGAACCAGGCCGCCGGGCGCTATGCCACGGCGCTGACCACCTTACGCCGCCCCGAAGCCCAACAGCGCGCCCTCGCCGCCTGGCGCGGCGGCACTCTGGCGCCGAGCGATGAGGCAGCGATCCTCGCGACATATCGCGGCGCCCTCACCACAGCCGACCACGACACCCGCATGGACCGCCTGCTCTGGCAGGGCGAGACCGCGCAAGCCGAGCGGCAGATCTCCTTCGTCTCCGCCGAGCGCCGCGCCTTGTTCATGGAGCGGCTGACGATGCTGCAAGGCTCGCCCCCCGGCACGCTGGGCCTGACCTTGACCCCGCAGATGAACGCCGACGCGGGCTATATCTACGCCCGCGCCGTGCAGGCCCGCAAGAGCGGCAACCTGCCCGCCGAGATCGCCCTCCTGTCCAATCGCCCCACCCTGACGACGCCGGTGCCCGAGCCGGAGAAGTGGGTGCGCGAACTGCTCACCGCCGCCAAGGGCGCGGGCGCGGATTCGGCGGTGCGGATCGCCGGCGGCATCGACGACGCCTTCGCCCCCGGCACCGACATCAGCCAGCTCTCGTTCCGCCTGCGCGACGACTATACCACGCTCGTCTGGCTGGGCGGCACCAAGGCGCTCTGGCAACTGGGCGACGCCCGCCGCGCCGCGCCGCTGTTCTACCGCTACGGCGCCGCCGCGCAAACGCCGGGCACCCGCTCCAAGGGCTTCTACTGGGCAGGCCGCGCGCTCGCCAAGGCCGGGGACACTGCGGGCGCCAACCGCTACTTCCAGATGGCCGCCGCCTATCCGCACTACTTCTACGGCCAGCTCGCGCTCGAACGGCTGGGCCGCCCCCTGCCCGACCTCGACACCCGCCCACGCGGCGTGCCGACACAGGCCGAACGCAGCGCCTTCTTCGCCAAGCCGCTGACCAATGCCGTGCGTGACGTCGCCCGCGACGGCGACTGGCGCACCACCGTCCAGTTCTTCCGCGAAATCTCCGACCAGGCCCAGAGCGAGAGCGACCACGTCCTCGTCGCCGAACTCGCCCGCGACATCGGCCGCCGCGACCTTGCCGTGATCCTCGGCCAGAGCGCCCACGGCGACGGCTACCAGGACTTCGGCCAGATCGCCTACCCGCTGATCCCCATGCCGCCGGGCGCCGACTTCGCCATGGTCCACGCCCTCACCCGGCAGGAGAGCCAGTTCGCCCAGAACGCACTCAGCCACGCCGGAGCTCGCGGCCTGATGCAGCTCATGCCCGCCACCGCGCGCGAACAGGCGGGCAAGCTCGGCCTCGCCTACGACCAGAACCAGCTGGTCAGCGACGCCACCTACAACATCCGCCTCGGCGACGCCTACTTCACCCGCATGCGCAACTACTTCGGCGGCTCGCTGCCGCTGGCGGTGGGCGCCTACAACGCAGGCGCAGGCAATGTGAACAAGTGGCTGGCGGCCAACGGCGACCCCCGCACCGGCGCAGTCGACTGGATCGACTGGCTGGAGCAGATCCCGATCTACGAGACCAAGAACTATATCCAGCGCGTGCTGGAGAACGCCGTGGTCTATGAGTCGATGTATCCGACCCAGTCGGGCTATCGCGGGAGTACGCCGCTTACGCAGTTGATCGGGAAGCGGGCGCCGGGGTGAAGGTTTGGAAGGTTAAGGGAAGAAGCAGGGGTTAACACCCCTGCACCCCAATACCGTCCAGGTCACGCCCAGCCTATCCGTTGCGCGCCCATGGTCGCGTCGGGAGACTTATTGGCTGCGCCGCAGAGAGCGCAGAACGTCAAGCCGCGCGCGACGCTGACATTTTGAGGGTCTGGGGGATCATCCCCCAGGACTTCCTCCTTAAATGCTCTTCACCCTGAACAACCCTGCCCCATGCGAAGCAAGCCGCACCGAAACGCGCCCTTCGACGACGCCAAGGTCCTTTCCTTCCCACAAATCGCGCACCGACGCCTTGCCACCGAGACCAAGCAACGAGAGCGCCACGCTCACCTCCCGCGGCTGGTCGGACACGTTAAACAGCGCCACGTAGCGATCCGTGCTGCCCTCGGCCCGCGCCGTCCAGACCTTGGTGCCGTCGTCAAGGAACAGCGGCGTATTGTCGGTGCTCGACTGGTTCACCGCCAGCACTTCGCGGTTGGTCAGCAGCGCCAGTGTCGGTGCGTCGAGGTGGCGCAGGTCGCCGCCCATGATGAGCGGCGAGCGGGCGATCGACCAGAGCGTCATCAGCGTGCGCTGTTCGTCGGGGTTGAAGCGGGTGTCGCGGTCGCCCAGCGCGAGGCGGCCGAGGGGGAGCATGTCGGCGTCGGGCCAGGAGCCGGGGCCGCGGAACGGCGTCCAGTTTTCGAGGCGCGTGAATTGGGCGTGGAGTTGCGCCCACTCGTCCCAGAAGTCGTCGGAGATGCGCCACATCTGCGCGTGCTGGCGGACGTGGGCGCCGCGAAGGACGGGGGTTTCGCCGGGGGAGAGGCTCAGCACCATGGGGCGGCCGCAGCGGGCGATGGCCTTGGCGGCGGCCTCGATCTCCGGCGCGTGGGCGTCGTAGGGACGGCTCATGTCATCCATCTTGACGAAATCGACGCCCCAGGAGGCGTAGAGCTGGAACACGCTGTCGTAGTATTCCTGGGCGCCGGGCTTGCTCATGTCGACGCCGTACATGTCGGGGTTCCAGGAGCACACGCTGGAGGTATCGGCGATGTCCTGCGCGCGCAGCCTGGTGCCCAGCACGGGGAGGTTGAGCTTCACGGCGTGGCGCGGGATGCCGCGCATGACGTGGATGCCGAACTTCATGCCCATGGCGTGGACTTTGGCGGCGAGCGGCGCGAAGCCCTTCCCGCCTTTCGACGAAGGGAAGCGGTTCGGGGCGGGGATCACCCGGCCATGGGCGTCGAGCGCCGGGACCGGGTTGGCGTTGTAGGTGTAGCTCTTGGCCTCCGGCTCGTACCACTGGATATCGACGGTGAAGACGTCGTAGCCGAAGGGCAGCAGCTTCTCGCGCATGATCGCGGCGGTTTCGAGGGCCTGTGTTTCGGTGATGGTCCCGGCAAAGCTGTTCCAGCTGTTCCAGCCCATCGGCGGGCGCGGCGCAAGCGCGGCGCCGGGGGCGGGTTCGAGGGCAGCCGAAGGACCAGCGACTTGCGCACCCACCCTTGCGGCGAACCCGGCCAGCGGCGCGGAAGCGGCGGCGAGCAACGCGATACGGCGTGAAAATTCCATGATCTGTCCTTGCTCCCAATTCTTAGGCCGCTCTTTTGTCGGACTAATAGCGCCGGTGCAAGGTGGTGGAGAAGGTGGCGGAGGACTTGGCCGGGGCTTTGCGTCTGGGGAAATGCTTTATAAGGATCAGGCCATGAAACTGTCCGGTCCTCCGATTTCGCCCGCAGGCATGGCCGCACTGCGCGCCCGCTACGACCACCTGCTCGGCAAGGAGCGCCCGGAGATCGTCGAGATCGTCTCCTGGGCGGCGGGCAACGGCGACCGTTCGGAGAACGGCGACTATCTCTACGGCCGCAAGCGCATGCGCGAGATCGACCGCGAACTCGGCTATCTCGCGCGCCGGATGAAGGCGCTGCGGGTGGTGAACCCGGCCGACCAGACCGAGCGCGGCAAGGTCTTCTTCGGCGCCACCGTGACGATCGCCGACGAGGACGACGTCCACAAGACGCTGACCATCGTCGGCGACGACGAGCAGGACGCGGCGAAAGGCCTGATCGGCTGGAGCGCCCCCCTCGCCCGCGCCCTGCGCGGCGCCGCCGTGGGCGACCTCAAGATGGTCCGCCTGCCCTCGGGCGAGAAGGAATGGGAAGTCATGGAGATCGAGTACCCGGTCCGGTGACTTTCCGATTCCCTGCACTTGCCCTGACGATTGCGGGCTGCCTCATTGCGCTGCCCGCTGCACCCGCGCTCGCCCGCGAGAGTCTGGGTATCTACGCAGGCTGGGGCGCGTTTCGCGATCCGGTGATCCCGCGCTGCTATGCCATCGCCATGGCCGAGCCCAACACGGCGGCGCGCGAGTATCAACCTTTCGCGGCGATAGGCACCTGGCCCCGGCGCGGGGCGCGGGGGCAGGTGCATTTCCGGCTTTCGCGGCGCTTGGCGCAGGGGGCGCAAGTCACGCTTTCGCTGAGCGGGCAGCGCTTCGTTCTTGCAGCGGGCGAAGGCGATGCCTGGGGGCGGGACGAGAAGGACAATGCCGCCATCGTCGCCGCCATGCGCTCGGCTCCCCGCATGACCGTCACCGCGCGGGACCGGCAGGGGCGGCGCTTCGTCAATGCCTGGGCGCTCTCGGGCGCTGCCTCGGCGATGGATGCCGCGTTGATCGGCTGCGCCAAGCTGCAATAGCGCACGGTCGCGGGTGTCCGTTCCGCAGTTTCCCGCTCTCGGCCTCCCACTCCGCTCATCCTGAGCTTGTCGAAGGATGGGAGCCACAGCGCCACGCCGCGGGGGGCTTCGACAAGCTCAGCCTGAGCGGAGTGGGAGGTGGGCGCTTAGGGGTTGGACGTAGGGACAGTGATTGGTCTGGCAGCCGCCCTTGCGCGCCCACGAAAAAGGGCGGGAACTTTCGTCCCCGCCCTCTTCCGCATTCGTCGCTCGCTCAGAAGCGCACGCCAGCGCCGACCATGACCTGGTGACGGTCGGTGTCGAGGTTGAAGCGGGTGCCGTCCGGAATGTCGCCGGTGTAGTCGATCTCACCCTTGCTGTAGTTCGAGTAGCGATATTCGAGCTTCACGAAGGCGTTGTTGGTGACTGCCTGCTCCACGCCCGCGCCGATGCGCCAGCCGTCGGCGTCGATGTCGCGGTTGGTCTCGACGGTGCCGAAAGTGCTGCGCACGTCGAACTTGGCATTGGTGTAGCCGCCCTTGGCGTAGACCATCGTGGTCGGCGTGACGACATAGCCGAGGCGGGCGCCGACGTAGAGGTCGCGGTTGGTCTTGACGTTGCCGATGCCGAAGCCCTCGAAATCGCCATTGTTGAACTTGGTCTTGGCGGTGGACCAGGTCACTTCGGCCTCGGGACCGAAGACCAGGTTGCCCGAGCGGAAGTCGTAGCCCGCGCCGACACCGTAGGCGAAGCCGTCGATCGACTGGTCGTTGTCGACATTGACGTCGTCATCGACGCTGCTGCCGGCCTTGGTCACGTCGTAACCGGCAAGCGCCTCGACGTGGAAGCCCGAGAAAGGCTGCGCGGGGCCGGTGTCCTGCGCCATGACGGGGACCGAGGCGAGTGCCGAACCGGCGGCGAGGCAGACGAGAATGTTCTTCATGTGATGCTCCATTCCTTGTTCTTTTCGGCGGGCATCCGTTTCGGCGACCGGCCCGTCCGGACTGGTCAAATGTTCGTCATACGTGGTCGGTTTCCTGAACCTAACACAACGAAAATGCTGATGTTTTTCTGTCACACTTGATCGACGGAGCGCCCCCGGCGAGCGCCCGGCGGCGGGAACTCCAAGGGCTGTCGCGGGGTTCGCGCGGGCACCTCTGCGCGCGCATCTTCCGTTTTGGCCGCGAATGCACTATATGGCCGCCCAATCATGACAGACGCGACCCAGACCCTTCCCGGCGCCAACGGCGCTGCCCCGATGCCGATCCCGGGCCATATCGACCCCGTGCCGGTGCCCCGCCCGAACCTCGTGGAGGGCGTGACCCCGCGCGAGGACGGCCGGCTGGACCTGATCGGCCTGCCGAAGAAGCGGATCGCGGAACTGTTCGAAAGCGCCGGTCTCGACGCCAAGGCCGCCAAGCTGCGCGCCAAGCAGGTCTACCACTGGCTCTACCACCGCGGCGTCACCGAGTTCGAGGCGATGACCGACATCGCCAAGACCATGCGCCCCTGGCTCGCCGAGCGCTTCGTGATCGGCCGCCCGGAAATCGTCGAGGCCCAGCATTCCAGCGACGGCACCCGCAAGTGGCTGCTGCGCACGGCGGACGCGCACGACTTCGAGATGGTGTTCATCCCCGATGCGGATCGCGGCACGCTTTGCGTCTCCTCGCAAGTCGGCTGCACGCTCAACTGCCGCTTCTGCCACACCGGCACGATGCGCCTCGTGCGCAACCTGACGGTGGGCGAGATCGTCGGCCAGGTCATGCTGGCGCGCGATACGCTGGGCGAATGGCCCAAGGGCCGCATGGACTTCGCCTTCGGGGACGGCGTGGATGGCGCCGACAGCGACGACGAGGAAGGCGGTTACTCGTCGGACGGCCGCCTGCTCACCAACATCGTGATGATGGGCATGGGCGAGCCGCTCTACAATTTCGACAATGTGCGCGATGCGCTGAAGCTGGTCATGGACGGTGACGGCCTGGCCCTGTCGAAGCGCCGCATTACCCTTTCGACCTCGGGCGTGATCCCGCAGATGGCCCGCTGCGGCGAGGAAATCGGCGTGAACCTGGCGGTCTCGCTCCACGCGGTGACCAAGGACGTCCGCGACGAGATCGTGCCGGTCAACAAGAAGTACGGCATCGAGGACCTGCTCCAGGCCTGCGCCGACTATCCGGGTGCCTCGAACGCGCGACGCATCACGTTCGAATACGTGATGCTCAAGGACAAGAACGACAGCGACGCCGACGCGCACGAACTCGTCCGCCTGCTGAAGAAGTACGACCTTCCCGCCAAGGTAAACCTGATCCCGTTCAACCCCTGGCCGGGCGCGCAGTACGAATGCTCGACACCGGAGCGGATCAGGGCCTTCTCGGACATCGTGTTCAAGGGCGGTATCTCGGCCCCGGTACGCACCCCGCGCGGGCGCGACATCGATGCGGCCTGCGGCCAGCTCAAGACCGCCGCCGAGAAGAAGAGCCGCGCCGAACTGGAGCGTCTCTATGCGGAGAAGGAAAAGGAACTCGGGTAAGGTTCAGGCCGATCCCCTTGCTTTCGAATTACGCATTTGGCGCGGGATCGAAGCGACCCTAGAGAGGGCGGAGATCCACTGAGAGGACCTGGAATGACCGAGACCCTGCCCCCGACTTCGGCCGAAGGCAGCGAACGCCTGCGCGGCATGATCCGCGTGCCGGGCGGCACTTTTTCGATGGGATCGGAAAACTTCTACCCGGAGGAAGCGCCGCTGCGGCGCGTCTCGGTCGATGCCTTCTGGATCGACGAAGCGCCCATCACCAACCGCGACTTCGCCCGCTTCGTCGCAGCGACCGGCTATACGACCGTGGCCGAGATCGCGCCCGACCCCAAGGACTATCCCGGCATGCCGCCGGAGATGGCACAGGCCGGATCGCTGGTGTTCCGCAAGACCGCGACCCCGGTGGATACCGCCAATCCCGCCAATTGGTGGAACTTCGAATTCGGCGCGGACTGGCGCCATCCGCTGGGCCCGGACAGCGATGTCGAGGCGCTCGATCTCTGGGATCATCCCGTCGTCCACGTCGCCTACGCCGATACCGAGGCCTATGCCAGATGGGCGGGCAAGGACCTGCCGACCGAAGCCGAGTTCGAATTCGCGGCCAAGGGCGGCCTCGATGACGCGGACTATGCCTGGGGCGACGAACTCGCGCCCGAGGGGCGGATGATGGCGAACTACTGGCAGGGGCTGTTCCCCTTCGCCAACCAGTGCCTCGACGGATGGGAACGCACGTCGCCGGTGCGCAGCTTCCCGGCCAACGGCTACGGCCTCTACGACATGATCGGCAATACCTGGGAATGGACGCGGGACTGGTGGTCCGAGCGTCCCGAGGCGCCGAAGAAGTCCGGAAGTTCGTGCTGCGCGATCAGCAATCCGAAGGGCGCCAAGCTGAAGGAGAGCTTCGACCCGTCCCAGCCGCTGGTGAAGATCGGCCGCAAGGTCATCAAGGGCGGATCGCATCTTTGCGCGGCGAACTATTGCCAGCGCTATCGCCCTGCCGCGCGCCATCCCGAAATGATCGACACGGCTACGACGCATATCGGTTTCCGCTGCGTCGTGCGGGAAAAGTAGAACCCTGTTCCAGTGGCCGGCCGAGATATCGGCCGGCCCCCTGTTTCTTGCCCCGTCGCCCGTTTCAGCGGGCGATCGCCAGCGCCACCGGTGCGCGGACGGTTTCCTCGACCGGCACGTAGTCCGCGGTCTCGCGGAACTCGCCGCCATGGGTGATGAGACCCTGGTTGACCGCCCAGATCGCCGCCTGGGTGCGGTTCTGCACCATCAGCTTGCGCAGGATCGCCTTGACGTGGACCTTCACGGTCGCCTCGCTGATATCGAGGCGATAGGCGATCACCTTGTTGGGATAGCCCATGACCAGGCAGCGCAGCGTGTCGATCTCGCGTTCGGAGAGCAGTTCGCTGAGCTGGACTTGCACTTCCGCCTTGCCCTCGGCGATGATCTGCTTCTGCGGCAGGTGCTGCAGCAGCGCGCTCGGCAATACCTTTTCGCCCTGGTTAACCAATCGCAGCGACTCGATCAGCGGTTCGGAGCCGATTTCCTTCAGCAGGAAGGCATGGGCGCCGAGCTGGAAGGCTTCCACCATCTGGCCGAAGTCGAATTCGTCGGTCAGCAGCACCGCCCGCATCTGCGGATGGCGTTCCTTCATGGCGGGAAGGCATTCGAGCAGGTCGCCGCAGGTTCCCATGTCGAAAACCGTGAGGCCCACCGGCGGCATGTCACTGTCGCTGAGCACCGCGTCACAGTCCTTGAAGAACCGGGTGCACTTGAATTCACACTTGTCGAGGATCTTGCAGATCCCTTCCCTGACGAGGGAGTTGAAACCGACAATGCTCACGGACACTTCATCAAAAGTCGACATCGTCTTTCTCTCCTGAATAACGGAAATACGGACGACCCATTTTCTTTTTTTCATTTTTTTAGGGCAGAGTTCGTCGTGCGGATGCGCAGGACGGATCGGCCAAGGATTTCACCTAAGGAAATCCCATATCAGAAAATCAACGACAATCGCCGGATGACCGTGCCAGAAATGGCGAGCCCCCTTTGTATGCCCCCTATTTCCACCCACTCCTTAGGTAGATCATCTTAGAACATATCCTCGTCTTCAAGTCGAGGGGGCGCCTTGGTGCAATTGAGCCCCGAAACAGTCATTACGAGCTTTCCGAATTCCCCCTATGATCAGTGAGATAACCAGGGTTTCCAAATTTTCATTCTCGGCTTGCGGGAGTCGAACGTATAATTCTGGTACACTCTACCTCGAAAGAGGTAGTTACCGGATTAAGTTATCGTTTTTCAAACGGTTAACTTACGGAAGTTAGCTACCCCCTTGTGAGACACCGTCCGGCAAGGTGAATCGGCTTCAACTTTCCCCCAGCCATCGGCACTGCCCGATTCCCTGCAAAGCGAGGATTTCCGCGGTGCGACTCGCCGTTTCCCTGCAATCGACTGCGCCGCCCGCTACAGGCGGGCCGGCGCGAGGAAATTCATGTCTCCATTACAGTCGATTCGAGCAGATCCGCAGCGGGCATCGGGATTCGATCGCCGGATTATGCGGCACTGCGGTATGGGGCAAACGCGCCGAACAGCTTCGCTTATTTAGTAAGCTAACCTGACTGCCATTTGTGACACGGCTGTTCCCGTTCACGGCGCAGCGAAAGGCCGCCTATGCGACCAACGGTGAAGCGTCCGCGATATCTCAGGAAAAGTATTCACCCACTATACAGGGAAATACCTCCCGAATAATCCGGAGTTATGCTTGCCGGAAGCCGGGGAGTAGCCGGGCGTTATTTAGGCGACACCGCGTTTTCGGACGGAAATCCGTTGCGCCGGGCGGACTTCAGCGCTCGATCGCGCGGACCAGCACGAAGCCCTCGGCGGCTTCGGAAAACACCGTCGATCCGCGCAGGCGGGCCAGCGCCTCGATGGTGATGAGCGAGCGCTCGTCGGGAAAGTCGCGGAGCTGGCTTTCGAACATCGCGAAGGCATCGAGCTTGCGTTGCAGGGTTGCGGCAATGTCGATGTGGACGTTCGGCACGAACGGCGGGGTCAGCGGCGCCGCGTACCAGTTGGTCTCGGACAGCGTCTCGTAGGCGAGCACCCGCGTCGGCACCGTGCGGTCACGCGGGCGGGCGGCGACCATCGCGGCGAGGAACGCCAGCTGATGGTCCTGGTGGATGTCCCCCAGGAACGGCACGAAGAGCGTGTCCGGCTGCACCGCGCGCACCACCCGGCCCAGCGCGGCATTGAGTTCGGCGGCAGGCACGATATCGAGCGAGGCCGCCGGAAAATCCAGCATGTGCACCTCGCTGACGCCGATATGCGCGTGCGCCCGGCGCATCTCCGCCTGGACCTTGGCCACGCCCTCTTCCGAGAACGCCGGAGGCCGTCCGCTGGTGACGACCACGACCTGCACGTCCATCCCCGCCGCCGCCATGCGCGCCATCGTGCCGCCGCAGCCGAGGATCTCGTCATCGGGATGCGGCGCGACGACCAGCACCTTTCCATAGTGATCGAGAGGCACCGGTTATCCTTTCAGCACGGCATGGAGGGCCGGAGGCTTGCCCTCGGCAAGCTCCCAGTCGGTCAGTTCGAGAAGGCCCGCGCCGGTCTGCACGGTCAGGATGCCGTCGCGGCTGGCCATGATCTGCCCCGGAATAGCGTGATGCCGCTCGCCGCCGCCGACCGGGCGGGTGGCCCAGACCGTCAGCTTGCGCCCGGAGACATGGGTGAAGGCGCCCGGATAGGGCCGCCCCACCGCGCGGACGAGACGGTCGATGGCGACTGCCGGATCGCGCCAGTCGATCAGGCCGTCGGCGGGGGTGCGCTTGGTCGCCCAGGTGGCGTAGCGCTCGTCCTGCACCGCGCGCGGCTGCTCGCCCGATGCCAGCCGGGGCAGCACCGTGCGCAGCATCGCGCGCAGGGCGTCCATGTGCTTGTCGTAGAGGCCCTGCGCGGTTTCGTCGCGGGCGAGGTGGAAATACTGCTGGGCGAGGATGTCGCCGTCGTCGGTGCCTTCGGCGATCCAGAACAGGCTGGAGGCCGAGATCGGCTCGTCCAGCAGGATCGTCCAGGGGATCGCCGCCCGCCCGCGCAGGCGCGGCAGCGGCGCCGGGTGATAGCCGATCGCCCCTTTCGCGGCGATCGACAGGAACTCCGGCCCGACGATCTGCGACCAGCCGACCACGAAGACATAGTCCGGCCGCTCGGCGCGGACCCGTTCGAGCACGTCGGCATCGTTGGTCCGGGCGATGGCAAACAACTGCGCCCCGGCCCGCTCGGCGAACGGCGCCATGTCCACGAGGTCGGAATGGCGCCCGTGGAGTTCGGGTGGCAGGGTTCCGACCATGGTCAGGTCCCAGTCCGCCGCGGCGGTGAGTTCTTCCACGAGGACCTGGGTGCTCCCCACGGCCCCGATCACGACAGCCCGCATTGCCCCGCTCCCGCTTCTCAGCCCGCCACGGCCCGCGAAGGCCCGGCACGGCGCACGGGGGCGGTTTCGGGCGGAAGGCCGCCCTCCGGCGAAGGCTGCGCGCGGATCGTCGCCGGTTCGTTCCAGGGTTCGCGCAGGAGGTCCATCTCGTCGAGCAGCTGGTGGTTCACCTTGCGCACGTCGTAGATCTTCTCGGCCAGGTCGCGCGAACGGGCGGCCATGCTCGTGACCAGCGACGGCGCCTCGATGAAGCGCTGCATCGCCGCCTTGAGCGCGGACACGTCGCGCGGGGCCACCAGGAAGCCGTTCTCGCCCTCGATCACCGGCTCGCGGCAGCCGGGCATGTCGGTGGTGATGATCGGGCGGCCGGTCGCCATCGCTTCGAGGATCGTGCGCGGCAGGCCCTCGCGGTAGTAGGACGGCAGCACGAAGACCGAACTGCTGGCCAGATAGGGCCGCACGTCGCTGGTGCCGGGAATGAACTGCACCGGGAACTGGCGTGCCAGCCGGGCGCATTCCACTTCGTCGATCCCGGTAGGATTGGCGCGCTCGTAATGGCCAAGCACGCAGAATTCGACCTCCGGATGATCGAGCTTGAGCTGCCGCGCCGCCTCGACGAATTCGTAGATGCCCTTGTCGCGCATCAGGCGGCCGACCAGCAGGAAGCGCAGGCGTCCGCGCGGCAACGGTTCGAGGCGGAAGCGGTCGAGATCGACGCCCGAGCCGGGCACCTGGATCACGTTCTGGCGCGGCGTGACGATGCCGAGGTCGATCATGTCCTGCCGGTCATCGGCATTGAACACGAAGACCCCGCGCGCCCGGCGCACCGATTCGCGGTAGAGCCGCGTCACCGCCCAGCGCAGGCCCTTGCGCGCCTTGCTGTCCTCGCTGAAGACATAGCCGAGGCCCGACATCAGCGCGAAGAAGCGCGGCACGCAGAGCATCCGCGCGGCAATCCCGCCGTAGATGATCGGCTTTTGCGTATAGGCCAGCACGAGGTCCGGCTTTTCCGCCATCATCAGCTTCACATAAGCGGAGAGCAGCGCCGCGTCCTTCAGCGGATTGGTGCCGGTGCGCGCCATCGGCACGAGGCGGAAGGCGACGCCCCAGGCGGCGAGGTCCTGCTCCACGGCGGCATTCCGGTCGGGCGCGATGGCGACGACCTCGTGCCCGTTCGCTTTCAGCTCCCGCAGCAGCGCGCCCCGGAAATTGGTGAGCGAATAGGCCAGGCTGGAAAGGACGAGTATTTTCATGCGTGATCGAGCCCCAGGCTGACGGCCAGACTTACGGCCTGACGTGCGGATGGTGTGCCGTGAGGCAGCCACCACGCCCCCGCGTAAGTGCCCCCATCCCTTCGCCCTGAATGATGGCCCTCGAACCGCCGACCGCAAGCCGACTAATCGGCTGATAGCCCTTCGAGATGACTTGCGGCGATTAAGGGCGGGATAGCCGCCGCCCGGCCCGCTCCCTTTGGATCAGGCCCCTGTCCGACAGTCGAAATCGCGCCCCCTTCGCAAGGAGAGCGGCAATTACGGCTGATGGCTTCATGCACAAGTGCGTGCCCCGGAAATGGTCAATAGATCATGAATCCATGAGGCCGGGTGCGGCCCCGTGCTTGTTTTCCGGCCCCGACGACCAGGTCCCGCAAGGGTCGGTCCGAAAAACCGGAAGCAACGAGAGCATGGCGGCGAAGCGCTATCCGGGACCTGACCAGACAAAAGCCGAGAAGGTCGACGCAATGAGCCATGCCGCTACGCCAAGCAGTACCGCGACGGTTGCCGCAGGGGCCGGGAACCGCTTCCTGCGGGTGCGCAAGCTGGGATCGGCGAATGGCCGTTCGAGCGGGCGTTCCCGGGGCGGCTCGGCGCAGTTCAGCTTGCGCCGCACCTTCCGCAACACCGTGCTGATGACGATCGACTTCCTGGTGCTCTCGCTGACGCTGGCGCTGGCGTTCGAGCTGATCGGCAAGACCGGCTTCCCCAAGTCGGACGGCCATCTCGGCGCGATCCTGTCCTTCGCGCTGGTGGTGATCGGGGTGTTCTACACCGCCGGACTCTATCGCCGCTCGTGGCGCTTCTTCAGCTTTTCCCACGCGATCCAGCTGGCGATGCTGACGGTTCCGGCCTTCGCGCTCGCCTGGGTGGCGATCATGATCGTGCCGGGCGTGCGGGCCGAGCGCGGCCAGCTCGTCGACATCGCGCTGGCCCAGTGGCTCTTCGCGATGACCGCGCTGTTCTTCGTGCGCGGCGCCCGCCGTGCGCTCCGCGAGAAGCTGACCCATACCGCCAAGGTCCTGCCCGCCCATGTCGACAGCAAGAACTTGCGCGGCGCCCTCCTGGTCGGCTCGCCCGACTGGGTGCTCTCGATCATCGAGATGCTCAAGCGCGAGACCACGCCCAGCTTCTTCGTCACCGGCATCCTGCTCCCGGCCGACAACGACACCTTGCAACAGATCGCCAGCGTGCCGGTGCTCGGCAGCCACGACGACCTCGCCCACGCGGTCGAGACGCTGGAACTGCAAGGCCGCCGCCCCTCGCTGGTGATCGCCTGCGACGACGGCACCGACCTGTCCAACCGCGAGATGGCGCGGCTGACCTCGCGCGCGCGCAATCTCGGCCTCGAACTCTCGCGCATCCGCGATGGCTGGAGCCATATCCTCCAGCGCAACCACGGCGCCTCGCCCGACGAGCTTTCGGTGAAGGACCTGCTCGGCCGCAGCGAGTTCACGCTGGAAGGCGAGCAGATCACCAGCCAGATCACCGGCAAGTGCGTGCTCGTCACCGGCGCGGGCGGCACGATCGGCGGCGAACTGTGCTGGCAGCTCGCCAGCTTCCGCCCCTCGCGGCTGGTTCTGGTGGAGCATAGCGAATACCACCTCTACGCCATCGAGATGAAGCTGCGCGAGCAGTACCCCGACCTCGACGTCCAGCCCGAGCTTTGCAACATCCGCGAGCGCGACGACGTGCGCCGGGTGTTCGAGAAGCACCGCCCGGTGATCGTCTACCACGCCGCCGCGCTCAAGCATGTGCCGATCGTCGAGGCCAATCCCTGCGCCGGGGTCCATACCAATATCCTCGGCACCCGGATCGTCGCCGACGCGGTCTGCGAGTTCTCGGCCAAGGCCATGGTCCAGGTCTCCACCGACAAGGCGGTGAACCCGGTGGGCATGATGGGCGCGACCAAGCGCGTGGGCGAACTCTACAGCCAGGCGCTCGACATGTGCGGGGTGGACGATCCCGAGGCCCCGCGCTTCATGACCGTGCGCTTCGGCAACGTGCTGGGATCGAGCGGCTCGATCGTCCCGCTGTTCCACCGCCAGCTGCGCGAAGGCCGCGCGCTGACGGTGACGCACCCCGATATCGAACGCTTCTTCATGACCGTGCGCGAGGCGGTGCAGCTGATCCTCCAGAGCAGTTCGGCGGCGCTCAGCCAGAACTCCCAGCGCGGCACGATCTTCGTGCTCGACATGGGCAAGGCGGTGCGCATCGTCGACCTCGCCTACCGGATGATCCGCCTTTACGGCCTCCAGCCGGAGATCGACGTGCCGGTGGAATTCGTCGGCCTGCGCCCCGGAGAGAAGCTCTACGAGGAGCTGTTCGACATCTGCGAGGAGCAGCTCCCCTCCGGCATCAAGGGCATCTTCGAGGCGCAGTCCAAGCCGATCCCCCTGCCCTTCATCTCGCGCAGCATCGACCGGCTCGCCCGCGCGGTGGAACTCGGCGACCATGTCGAGGCGCGGCGGATCACCCATACCCTGGTCAAGGTGCCGAGCGGCAGTGCCGGTTTCGAGGTGGTCGAGAACGCCGGCCTGAACCGCCCGCAGGGCACCGGCGAACCCGTGAAAGCCTGACAAGAAAGCCCGACAGGGGGCCTTGAGGGAGAAACCATCCGTGAACCTGGCAAGCCTTCCCGGAATCGAGGATTCGTCCCCGGCGCCGGAGACCTTCCGCAGCGAACCCGCTCCCCGCGCCGTGCGCTCGCTCTGGCCCCGGCACGAGCCGGACGAGATCGAGGCGGTCGCCCATGTCCTGCGATCGGGCAAGGTCAACGCCCTGGTCCACGGCGAGCAGAACCGGGCCTTCGCGGCGGACTTCGCGCGTTTCGTCGGCATGCCTGAAGGGATGTGTCTCGCCAACGGCACGCTGACGCTGGAAGTGGCGCTGCGGGCGCTCGGGGTCGGGCCGGGGCATGAAGTGATCGTCCCCGCGCGCAGCTTCTTCGCGACGGCGAGCTGCGTGCTGGCGGTCGGCGCCTTGCCGGTCTTCGCCGATGTCGATCCGGTCAGCCAGAACATCGACCCCGCCTCGGTGGCGCGCATGGTGACGCCCGCCACCCGTGCGGTGATCTGCGTCCATCTCGGCGGCTGGCCCTGCGACATGGATGCGCTCGGCCGGATCTGCGACGATCACGACCTGCACCTGATCGAGGACTGCGCGCAGGCCCACGGCGCCACCTGGCGCGGGCGGCAGGTCGGCTCGTTCGGGGCGGCCTCGTCCTTCTCGTTCTGCACCGACAAGATCCTGTCGACCGGCGGCGAAGGCGGGCTGCTGCTGCTGCGCGACCACGAGGTCTGGCTGCGTGGCTGGTCGTTCAAGGACCACGGCAAGAGCTACCGCAAAGTCACCGACGGTGCCGGTACGCCGGGCGCGTTCCGCTACATCCACGACACCCCCGGCTCGAACTACCGCATGACCGAGATGCAGGCCGCGCTCGGGCGCTGCCAGCTCGGCAAGCTGCCGCGCTGGCTGGAGGCGCGCCGCCGCAATGCCGGGGCGCTGCGTGAAGCCCTCGCCGGAGTGCCCGGCCTGCTGCTGCCGCGGCCTCCCGCCGAAATCGGCCATGCCTGGTACAAGTTCACCTTGCGCCTCGAAGGCCCCGCGGACCGGGTGGAGGAACGCCGCCGCACGGTGCTGGCGGGCCTGATCGCGCGCGGCATCCCGGCGGGCAGCGGCTCCTGCCCGGACATGAGCCGCGAGCATGCCCTTTCCGGCCTGCCGATCCGCCGCGACGGCGCACTGGCACAGGCGGTCGATCTCGGCCGCCGGACGCTGCTGTTCCCGGTCGATCATACGCTGGACGAACAGGACATGTTGCGCATGGCCGACGCTCTGAAAGAGACGATGATGGAGACACGCGCGCAATGATGGCTCCCGACTGGCAACCCCGCTTCATCGTCATCGGCGCGGTCAAGGCCGCCACGACCTGGATCCAGGCGCGGCTTCAGGACAACCCGGCGATCTACATGCCCGATCCGGAGCCGCACTACTTCAGCGCCCAGTTCGATCGCGGCGAGGACTGGTACGGCAGGTTCTTCGCGAAACGCCCGGAAGGCGTGGAGCTGATCGGGGAGAAATCTGCGGACTATCTCGCCCACCCCCTCGCCGCCCAGCGCATCGCCCGCGCCCTGCCGCAGACCCGGCTGGTCCTGCAACTGCGCAACCCGGTGGAGCGCGCCTATTCCGACTACAAGATGTTCTACCGGCGCGGCACCGTGAAAGGCCCGCCGGAGGAATATCTGCGCTCGCTCGACAGTGCCTATCCGCGCTTCCTGCAGGACGGCCTCTACGCGCGCCATCTCGCCCGCTGGTACGACCTGTTCCCGCGCGAGCAGATCCTGATCTACCTCTACGACGACGTGACCGTGCAGCCGCAGCGGATCGTCGAAGCGGTGTCGGACCATATCGGCGTCGCCCCGGTGTTCCGCCCCGAGCGCGCGCAGGCGACCGAGAACAGCAGTCGTTCCGCCATTCTGCCGCTGCCGCTGCGCAAGGCGCTGGCCCCGCTCAAGGACACGGTGCGCCCGCTGCGCGGCACCGCGATGTTCGAGAACGTCCGCTCCCTCCTCGCCCGCGAGATCACCTACCCGCCGCTGGCGCCCGGTCTTCGCGAGCAGATCCAGGACTTCTACGCCCGTGACGTGGAAACGCTGGAGGCGATCTGCGGTCTCGACCTTTCCCGCTGGAAGAACTCCGCGCGAAACGCGGCGTAAGTCCGCTCACTCCACTTCCAGCCGGGTCGGCGCGCCCATGCCGTCCATGAAATTCGCCAGGTTGCGGTGGAGGTTGATGACCTTCTGCTCCTGATGCGGATTGGGCAGCGGGCCGCGGAAGCCGGAGGACTTCATGCCCTTCTGCACGAACTGCATGTTCGAGAAGTCCTGCGCCAGCACCGCTCCCCAGTGCTCGCCGATGGGATCGGCATAGACCCACTCGGTCTGTGGCGCCCCGCCCTCGGGGAAGCGTTCGAGGGCATAGCTTTCGAAAATGCACTTGTCCGGATCGTCGCCATAGGGGCGCACGCGGTAGCAGAGCGCGAACGTCTCGCCGTGGAGGATGTTCTGGTTGGGGAACAGACCCCAGGCGAGGCCGCCCTCCTTCTTGATCTCCGGCGGAACTTCGGGCCAGACCACCCCGCGCGCGGCATCGTCGGCCTTGGCCGACGTGAGCCAGTGGGCGATGATCTCGCCCGGCGTGGCGGTTTCGGGCAGTTCGTCCACCAGACGGCTGGCGGCGTTGACCAGCGTTTCGGTGGAGGCGGAGTAGTTCACCGTCTCATAGTTCTCGCGGATCAGTTCGTAAGTAGAGACGCGGGCGTCGTCCCCCTTGCCGGCGCGAGTGGTTCCCGCGCTTTCGCTCATCTGGAACTTGCTGTCGCGGGTGTCGTAGCTGGACACCGAGTGGAGGCCGTATTGCTTCGACAGTGCATAGTAGTCGCCATAGGCGAGCAGCTGCGTGTGGGTGCCGGCGACGTGGTAGGGTTCCAGGAACGCCTCGATCGCGGTCTTCCAGTTGCAGTCGTAGATCGCCCACTGGCGCCACTTGTAGTGCATGCCGGCAAGGTCGAAGTGATCGAGGATCTCACCCGCGCGGCCCATCCATTCCTGCAGCGGCACCGCATCGGGGTCCATCGTGATGTAGATGTAGCCGCCCCAGGTATCGACCTGCACCTCCGAGAGGCAGGTCATCTCCGGCGTCAGCTTGTGATGCCAGTCCTGCGGGTCGAGGATGTAGGTGTTGTTTCCGTCGAGGTCGAACGTCCAGCCGTGGAAGCCGCAGATGAAATTGCGCCGGTTGTTGCCGCGCACGTCGTGCACCCCATTTGGATTTTTGGGGCCCGGCAGCATGTCCGGCACCGAGACGAGCTGGCGGCCGCGATGCGGGCAGACGTTGTGGAAGGCCTTCAGCGTGCCGTCGTCCTTGCGCAGGACGATGATCGATTCGTCGGCGACGTCGTAGGTCATCCAGTCGCCGGGATCGGGCAGGTCGCTCTCGCGCTCCACCATCTGCCAGACTTTGGGCCAGAGCAGCTGCTTTTCCGCCTGAAGGTAGTCCCTCGAAAGGAAGGCGGCGGTGGGGTAGGTGGCGAGGCGTTCCTCGTCCATGTCCTGCGCGGTCAAGCCTGCCTTGGTGCCCGTCTCGTTCACATGGCCTCTCCTGTTATCAACAGGACTGTTCATTAAGCCATCGTGGGAACCAGTTCCACCGCAGAACCGGGCCGCCGCAACGCCCCTGCGATACAAATGGAAAAGGGCGTACCCGCAGGCGCGCCCTTTCCCTTTCATCCGGTCTTGCGATCAGAGCGCGATGACGCCCCCGCCGTCGCTCATAGAGCGACAACATCGCCGCCGTCGCTCACAGAGCGACAACACCCCCGTCATCCTTGGTGATCGCGATGACTGCCGAACGCGGGCGCACGGACGCGGCGGGCGTGCCGGTCTGGCTGTCGGGCCAGTGGCTCGACGGCGCCGTCGGAGTGCCGTCCTCACCGGGATGCTGGATGCCGACAAAGAGCGTGCGACCGTCCGGGGTCGAGTCGATGCCGGTGATCTCGCACTGGACCGGGCCGACCAGGAAGCGCCGCAGGTTCGCCGCCGTCGCCGGAGCGCCGACCACGGTCGCCTGGGTGGCAGTGGCCCCGTTCGAGCCGGTATTGGTGATCGTCTTCGCACCGCCGTCGCCGACACGCCCCGGGATCGCCGCCAGCAGCATGCAGTTGGTGCGATCGGTCAGGGCGCCGTCGTCGGTCTCGATCCAGAGCACCGGGTTGAACTGCCCCGCCGGGTTGGTGGCGCGCGAGAAGTAGGCGCCGTCCGGGCTGGAGAAGTCGTTGTCGGCGGTCAAGCCCGAGATGTTGACGTCGGCCCCGGCATCGGCGGCATCGGCGCCGAACAGGTAGATGTCCCACTTGAAGGTCGTGGCGGCGGTGGTGTCGCCGTTCTCGCGCAGGCGGACGATGTGGCCGTTCGGGTTGCCGTATTGCGCGGTCTTCGAGGCGCCCTTCGGATCGTTGTAGTGGCGCGGGTTGGCGGCATCGGTGCCGTTCAGCGGGCGTCCGGCGGCGTTGTTGTTGGTGAGGGTGAGATAGATCTCGCCGGTCACCGGGTTGCCTGCCGTCCATTCCGGACGGTCCATCGGCGTCGCGCCCACGGCATCGGCGGCAAGGCGGGTGTTGACGAGAATGTCGGCCTGGTCGGCGAAGACATATTCGGGCGTCGAGCCGTTTGCCGGACGGTTCGGCACCGAGCCGAACACCAGCGGCAGCCACTGGCCGCTGCCGTCGGCATTGAACTTCGCCACGTAGAGCGTGCCGGTGTCGAGGTACTTGTCGCCCATGGCGAGACGGCTGGTCGAAGCCGCGTCGGCAGCGGCATACGTGGCCGAGGACACGAACTTGTAGAGATATTCGCGGCGCGAGTCGTCGCCCATGTAGACGCCCAGCTTCTGGCCGTTCACGGCGCGCACGAAGGCGCCCTCATGGCCCATGCGACCCAGCGCGGTGCGCTTGCGCGGGGCCGAGGCGCGATCGTAGGGGTCGATCTCGACCACCCAGCCGTACTGGTTCGGCTCGTTGCGATAGTCGTCCGCCGCCGTGGCGCCGGTGATCGTCGCGTTCCACTTGGTGTAGGTCGAGTCGGTGGAATCCGCGAAGGACCAGGCATAGTTGCCGGTGCGGCTGGTCACGCCGAAACGGGCGAGCGCGGTCATCTCGCGAACGCTGCGCTTGGCATCGTCGGCGGCATCGCGGCGGAAGTAACCGGCCCAGTTTTCCTCGCAGGTGAGGTTGGTGGCCCAGGGGGTCATGCCGTTGGCGCAGTTGTTGATCGTGCCGCGACCGGCGGTGCCGTTCGTGGAATAGGCAGTGACGAGCATCGCCGATCCGGCAGCCGGGCCGTGGAAGCTCATCGGCGTGTTCGGGGTGATGCGGCGGTTGTAGCTGCTGGTGGGCACGTAGGACCACTTGCGGCTGCCCGCATCCACGTATTCCGACACCGAAACGCCGTGCGCCTCGATCTCCTTGATCGCCTCTGCGGCGGGACGCGGGCCGGTGGAGACGTTGGTCGGGCCGTTCGGGTGGAGATACTGGACGTTCAGGTTCTCGTGGTTCTGCACCATGAGGCCGCGCGTGGAGCTGTTGTCGTCACGGCCGCCCGCCGCAGCAAGGCCGAAGAAGTGCAGCCCGTCGCCGTGGTCGCCAATGCGCTGGGCGAAGTTCGTGTCCGAACCGTCGTTGACATAAGCCGAAACCCCGGTGGCGAGCGGATCGCCGAGGCGGGTCATCACCGTCACCGAATAGCCGGTCGGCACCTTGACCACGTCCGCCAGGCTATGGGCGACGGCGGTGAAGCCCAGCACGCCCGGCGAGACGCGTATCGTCGTGGTGCCGGTGCGTGCCTTGCCGAGGCTGTCGGTGGCGGTGAAGGTGAAGACCAGATCGGTCGCCGCGGCAACCGCGGGCGCGATGAACGTCACTTTCGAGCCGGAGCCAATCAGTTCGACGGTCGTGCCCGAAGTCTGCGCCCAGCCGGTCCGGTAGCCGCCGTAGCCGTTCTCCGGGCTGCCGGTCAGGGTGACGACGCGGCCCGCGCTGGTCGCGGCATTGGCACCGGCGCTGACGGACACGCCTTCCTGATCGTCGTCGTCGCCGCAGGCCGCCAGCAGGGCCGTGCCCATGAAGGCCATGGTCGTGGCACCGGCGCCCCGGAACAGGGCCTGACGGCGCGAATAGCGCTCCGCCGCCATGCTTTCCAGCGAGCGTTCGGTGGTGGAATTGGTATCGACATCGCCATCGGTATAGCCGTTGGCGGGAAGCCCTTCAGTCATGGTGTGCCCCTGTTCTTTCGACAATCGCAGGGGCGTTGCTAAAAGCGCTTCATGGCAACTGAGCGCAATTTCCGCGTCAGTTCGATGGCGGTTTCACGACAATGATGTCGTAGGGGATGAAGGTCTCCACCCCCTCCCCGACAGGCACTGTTCGCGCTTCCAGCCTTGCCCCTCCCCTTCGTCATTGCGAGCGCAGCGACGCAATCCAGAGTCCGGCCCACGACGCTCCGGATTGCTTCGCTACGCTCGCAGTGACGAAATTT
Source organism: Novosphingobium sp. (assembly GCA_017745295.1). Classification (GTDB taxonomy): domain Bacteria; phylum Pseudomonadota; class Alphaproteobacteria; order Sphingomonadales; family Sphingomonadaceae; genus Novosphingobium. The sequence continues at coordinate 98,896 of JAGHZR010000008.1, read as the reverse complement.
GGGGAAGTTCAGCCTACCTCGGGATAGACCCCGGCCAGGACCTTTTCGAAATGCGCGGCGACGTGATCGTTGCACGAACAGGCCTTGGCCTTGAGGCTCCCGCGATCGACCACGGCGATGCCGCCGCGCCGGGTGCGCACCAGTCCGTCGCGCTTGAAGCGCTGGAGCACGCGGCTGGCATAGCTGCGGCCGATGCCCATCATCGAGGCGAGTTGCTCCTGCGTCATCGTCACGTCGTTGCGCCCGATCCGGTCGACCGCCGCGACCAGCCACTTGGCCGCGCGCTCCTCGATCGTGTGGACGGCGTTGCAGGCAATCGACTGGAACACCTGGGCCATCATGCAGTCGGCATAGCGGGCGAACAGCCCGGCGATCGTCGGCACCCCCTCCTTCACCTCATCCAGCTGGCGGGTGGGAATGCGCCAGAACAGGCCGCCGTGCAGCACATTGGCGCGGGCATAGGCGGGCAGGCTGCCCTGGCTGACCACGCCGCCCAGCGCGCCCTCGCGCCCGACCAGGATCGTCTCCACCGAAATGCCGCTGTCGAGCTCGACGAAGAACGAGCAGATCGACGCACCGCGCGGCAGGTAGCAGTAGTCCACCTGGTCGCCCGGATGATAGATCACCTCGCCGGAACGCAATTGCACTTCGCTCAGATGGGGTTCGAGCAGGGCGAAGTCGCCCGGACGCAACACCGCGAGCAGATCGCTTTGCTCCTGGCTGGTCTGTGACGCCATCTTCACCGGCTCCCTGAAATTCCGCACCGAATTCTCCCGCGCCGGACCGGCGCCATTCTCCCACGCCGAAACGGCGCCGCAACGCCAACAATGCGGCAGACCGCTTGCGGTTCCCGTCGTCAGCGTACAGAAGTGAACAGACGCAAGGGCGCGAGGTTGCTAAAGCGTTCCTCAGGAACATTTCTCTGGCGCCGGAGTTGTGGTCCCTTGAGCGGGGGGCTTGCGCGTTACGGCGAGCGCGTCCAACCGCCTGTAGTTATTCCCAATTCTAGGCGAAACGAGCGATGCGGACCGAGGACCTGACTGCCCTGAAAGCCAACCCGGCCATGCTTCGGACGGAAAGCGCCCTGCGTGGCTGACGGCGTGCACCAGGTAGACCTCAGCACCTGCGATCTCGAGCCGATCCACATCATCGGCCGCATCCAGAGCTTCGGCTGGCTGCTCTCGTTCTCCAGCGACTGGATCATCAACCACGTCTCGCTCAATTGCGAGGAACTGTTCGGCGCCCCCGCACGCGACATGGTGGGCCTGCCTGCCATGCAGTTCCTCTCGCCCGACGCCATGCACGACGTGCGCACCCGCCTGCAGGTGCTGGGCGGCGCCAGCACGGTGGAGCGCGTGTTCGAAGTGGACCTGCGCGGCGACGGGCGCCTGTTCGACATGGCGATCCACGTCTCCGGCCGCTCCTACGTGCTGGAGATCGAACCGCACGAAGGCGGGCGTCGCCGCGATTTCGTCAGCTACGTGCGTCCGATGATCGACCGGCTGCGCCAGTCCACCTCGATCGAGCAGCTCTGCGCCAGCGCCGCTCGCCACTTGCGCGGGCTGACCGGGTTCGACCGGGTCATGGTCTACCGCTTCGAAGGCGACGGCGCCGGGGAAGTCGTGGCCGAGAGCCTCAACGGCATGGTGGACAGCTTCAAGGGCATGCACTTCCCCGCCTCCGACATTCCCGCCCAGGCGCGGCGGCTCTACACCCGCAACATGCTGCGCATCATCAGCGACGTGAACGACCCGACGGTGCCGATCCATCCGGTCACCGATCCCAACGGCGATCCGCTGGACCTGTCTATGTCGGGCCTGCGCGCGGTTTCGCCGATCCACGTCGAATACTTGCGCAACATGGGCGTGAAGGCGTCGATGTCGGTCTCGATCATGCGGCGCGGCAAGCTCTGGGGGCTGATGGCCTGCCACCACTATTCGCCGCTGACGCTCTCCTATTCCGTGCGCACCGCCAGCGAGCTGTTCGGCGAGTTCTTCGCCTATCTGCTGGAGCAGAAGGAAACCGACTTCGCGCTGGAGCAGCGCTCGGCCTCGATGCGTCTTCACGACGAGATGATGTCGCGCGTTGCCGCCGGGGGTTCGCTGCTGGAGGCCTTCGAGGACTTCTCGGAATCGATCGGGCGCGTCATTCCCTTCGACGGGATCATCGGCTGGGTCGATGGGCGCTTCGTCAGCCACGGCTCGACGCCCAGCGAGGCGCAATTCTCCGAGTTGGCCCGTTTCCTCAACACTGCGGGCGCCAGCACCGTCTGGTCCACCGACACGATCGCGGCGGTCTACGCCCCGGCCGCCGAATGGGCGGACCGCGCCGCGGGCCTGCTCGCGCTGCCGGTCAGCCGCAGCCCGCGCGACTATATCGTGCTGTTCCGCCGCGAGCAGCTGCGCGAGGTGAACTGGGCCGGCAATCCGGAAAAGGCCATCGAACTCGGCCCCAACGGCCCGCGCCTGACCCCGCGCAAGAGCTTCGAGATCTGGAAGGAAGAGCGGCGCGGCCAGTCCCGCCCCTGGACCGAGGAAGAGACGCTCGCCGCCGATGCCTTGCGCGTCACCCTGCTCGAAGTCGTCCTGCGCCTGGCCGATGCCGCCCATGTCGAGCGCGAGCAGGCGACGCGCCAGCAGGACATGCTGATCGCGGAACTCAACCACCGCGTGCGCAACATCCTCAACCTGATCCGCGGCCTCGTCACCCAGAGCAAGGAAGGCGCCAGCACGATCGACGAATTCGCCGAGATCGTCGGCAGCCGCATCCATGCCCTCGCCCGCGCCCACGACCAGGTGACGCAGAAGGACTGGACGCCGTCCTCGCTCTACGACCTGATCCGCACCGAGACCGCCGCCTATGTCAGCGACAGTGCCGAGCGGGTGGTGATCGACGGTCCCGACGCGCTCGTCGCCCCCAGCGCCTTCACCACGCTGGCGCTGGTGTTCCACGAGCTGATGACCAATTCCTGCAAGTACGGCGCCCTTTCGGACTCGCGCGGAACGGTGACGGTCACGCTCGATCGCGGCGACGACGGCTCGCTGGAGATCGACTGGCGCGAGTCGGACGGTCCTCCGGTGAAGACCCCGACCCGGCGTGGCTTCGGCTCCACCATCATCGAGCGCACGATCCCCCACGAACTCGGCGGCTCGGCCTCGGTGATCTATCCGCCGGAGGGCATGAAGGCGCTGTTCCTGATCCCGGCGGACCATATCGCCAGCTTCGAGACGCCCAGCCCTTCCGAGGACCGCCCCGCGCCCCCGGTGCCGGAAGCGGCGGATCTGGCCGGAACGCTCCAGGACGGGATCGCGCTGATCGTCGAGGACAACGTCATCATCGCCATGGAGGCCGAAGACGTGCTGCGCGGCCTCGGCTTCAACGACTGCCGGATCGAAGGCGCGGTCGCTTCCGCCATGGCCCTCGTCGAGAGCGGCGGGGTGTCCTTCGCGATGCTCGACGTCAATCTCGGCAAGGATACCAGCGAGCCGGTGGCACAGGCCCTGCTGGCGCGCGGCGTGCCGTTCATCTTCGCCAGCGGCTATGGCGAACGCTCGCTGATGTCCGGCGCGTTCAAGGGCGTACCGGTCGTGACCAAGCCTTACGGCGAACGCGAGGTGCGCGCGGCGATCGGGCGGCTCAAGCGGGGTTGAGCGAAGCACGATGACAAATGGAAACGGCCCCCTGCCCGCCGACCAATAGCCCGTCGCCCCCGCCCTTTCACCCCCAACTCGCCGCAGGCGGCGCGGCTTCCAGAAAGGCGATCAGTCCCCGCTCCTCACCCGCCAGCCAACGGGTGCGGCGCGGCAGGCTTTCCGGCAGATCGGGCACCGGCTCGGTCCCTCGCACGAAGGCGATCAGCGCCGGGTGAACGTAGGACTTGCGCGCGATCGCCGGCGTATTGCCGAGATGCTCGGCGACATCCTCCAGCATCGCCTTCAGCGTCACCTCCGGCTCCCGCCATATCCGCGCAAAAGCCAGGGCGCTCGCCGCAAAGGTACGGAAATCCTTGGCCGAAAAGTCCTCGCCCATCGTCTCGTGAAGGTAGTCGTTCACTTCCTGCGAGCCGACCGGGCAGGCACAGCCATCCTCATCGAGGTACTGGAACAGGTGCTGCCCCGGCAGGTCCTGCATCTTGCGGACGCAGGCGACGAGGGCGCGGTCGCTCGACAGGACCTCGCGCAGCTTGCCGTGCTTGGCGCGGAAACGCAGCTTCAGGGTGCGGCCCTTGAGCGTCGCATGGCGGCCGCGAAGGGTGGTGGCGCCGAAGCTGCGGTTCTGCTGGGCATAACGCTCGTTGCCGATGCGCATCGCCGCGCTGTCCAGCAGGGCGACCACCGAGGCCACCGCCCGCTCGCGGCACAGGCGCGACAGCGCGAGGTCCTCGGCCACGCGCTGGCGCAGGCCAGGCAGGGCATGGCCGAAGGCGGCGCAGCGGTCGAACTTGCGGGCATCGCGGTCGGCACGCCAGTCGGGGTGATAGCGGTACTGCTTGCGCCCGCGCGCATCGAAGCCGGTGGCCAGCAGGTGCGCCTCGGGATCAGGCGAGAACCAGCAGTCGACATAGGCGGGCGGCAGGGCGATGCGATTGAGCCGGTCGATCTCGTCGCGGTCCTTGATGCGGTCGCCGTCCGGATCGAAGTAGGCCCATTTCACGGGCGTCACTTTGCCTGGGCGTGCCCCGCCGCGCCGGATCGCCTTGCGGGTGATCCCCGGTTCGTTTGCTTCGGTGAAAGTGAGGCGCGGCATCATGGCTCCAAAACATCTGTCCGATGGAAACGCACGATCCGGCGCGAAGTTGTGGCGGGCAGGCGACCGAATGGAACCGGCGCGCCGGGGCAGCCGTTGCTTGTGCATAGAACAGCCCCAGACAGGAGCGACACCATGGCAGATGCCCGTATCTTCAAGGACCTCAAGGCCGACCACGACCGCCACCGCGACATGCTTGCCCGCTTGGGCGAGACGCAGGGCGACAGTCCCGAACGCCGCGAACTGTTCGAGGCGCTGCGCCGCGAACTCCAGGCCCATGCGGCGGCGGAGGAAGAAGCGCTCTATGCGACGATGCTCGCCGATCCGGACTTGCGTGACGAGGCGCGCCATTCCGTCTCCGAACACAAGGAGATCGACGACTTCCTCGGCGAACTGCTCGACATCGACATGGGTTCGGGCGCTTGGCTGATGAAATTCAAGGACATGCGCCACCGCTACCTCCACCATATCGACGAGGAGGAAGAGGAGATGTTCCCTACCGCCGCGAAGTCGCTTTCGGCCGAGGCCGAGCGCGAGATCGCCAGGACCTTCGAGAAGCGCAAGCCCAAGGAACTGGCATTGGCGGCCGAGCAGAAGCCCGGCGACGAACGGGACTAACCGCTGATCGCATCCGGGAACATCCGCATGTCCGGCGGCGTTGCTTGGTTAACGATCAGGAGGAGACCTGCCATGGAAAGCCACGTACGCGATAGGTTCTGGAAAGCTTTCGCCGCCAGTCCGTTCATGATGATCAAGCTCGATGCCGCGCATGGCCATGCCGAGCCGATGACGGCCCTGCTCGACCGCGACGCGCACCATGCCGTGTGGTTCTTCTGCAAGCGGGACAACCGCATCGGCGGCGGCGGCCGGGCGATGGGACAGGTCATGACCAAGGGTCACGACGTCTTCGCCTGCCTCGCCGGAACCCTGGTCGAGGAAACCGACCTTGCGGTGCGCGAGAAGCACTGGAGCAACGCCGTCGAGGCGTGGTTCCCCAAGGGCAAGGCCGATCCCGCCATCGTCATGCTGCGCTTCGAGATCGACGATGCCGAAGTCTGGACATCGGACGTGGGCATCACCGGCCTGTTCAAGCTGGCGACCGGTGGCACGATCGATCCGTCAAAAGCTGGCGAGCACGAACTGGGCGCGGTCTGAATCCCTCGTCGACCGCGCGAACCGTGCTCCCGGGGGGCGCGAAGGCCAGCCCCTTCGCGCCCCTTTGAGTCTCTGGACGAAACCCGGAACGCAGGGGCACCCTAAAAAGCCTTGAGAGAAAAAGGTCAGGCGCCGGAGACTGCCACCGGTTCCAGCTCGGCCGGGCGCGCACTGTCCGGGCAGCCCGCCAGAACATAGGCGATGGCCGAAAGGATCGCCTGGCGCGAGAACGGCTTTTGCACGATCCCCACTGCCGTCGCCGCAGGCTTGTCGATCTGGCCGGGATTGGCGGTGACGTAGATGACCCGCGCGCCGAAGCGTCCTGCGAGATCGCGCGCGACTGCGGGACCGGTCAGCCCGTCCCGCAAGTTGAGATCGACAAGCGCGACATCCGGCGCTTCCCCCAAGGCGGCCAGAGAAGCCGCATCGGGGAAAGTGCCGAGCACCGCATGTCCGCCGTCGGAAAGAATGTCTTCGAGTTGTAGCGCCACCAGGAATTCGTCCTCGACGATGAGGACTTTGGCCGCACCACGAGAGGAATTTGCCGTCATCGCACCCAAGACACATCCGTCCCTGTCATGCGCCCCGCCTCAGGCGAGGGCGCCCTGTTGCATCACGCCGCGACGGCATCGTCCTGCTCGTCGGTAACATTGGCGATCTTGACCAGTTCCGCGAAGAACGCGTCGATGGCGTCTCCGGACAGCACGAAGTTGTGACGGAAATCCGGAAGCTGGCCGGATTCGATGACCTTGGACAGCATCGCGCGAGCGCGGCAGATGCGGCTCTTCACCGTGCCGAGGGCGATGCCGCAGATCCGGGCGATTTCCTCGTAGGACAGGTTCCCCGCCGCCACAAGAATCAGAGCCTCGCGGTAGGTTTCGGGAATGGCCGTTAGCGCGCGGAGCACGTCGGCCAGCTCGATGGCGCTCTCCTGGCTCGCTTCCGCGCGCAAAATGCGTTCGGCGGCCAGTTCGTCGTACTCGCCGTGGAAGCGGGCGCGGCGGGCCTCGCTGTAGAAGTGGTTGCGCAGGATCGTGAAAGTCCAGGCCTTGAAGTTGGTCCCGGCGGCATAACGGCCGCGCGCGGCCCAGGCGCGGAGCATCGCTTCCTGCGCAAGATCGTCGGCACGATCGCGGCAGCCGCACAGGCCGCGCGCGAAAGCGCGAAGGTGCGGCGCCACATCGGCGAGTGCGCGCTTGAAATCCCGGTCGCTGAGAGTTGCCACTTCCCCGGCCTGTGCCGCACCCTGCTGCATTCCGGTTGCTGCGATGGCACCGGCGCTGGTTTCGGTTGCTGCGGTCATTGCGTTCCCTCCTTGGCTGATCCCGTTCCAGGACCCGTCGAATTGGCAAACGCGACTAATGCACACAAAGTTCCCCAAACCGCTCCGGCGCAGTGCCTTACCTGAAAATGTTCCAACGGTTTGCCGCAGTTTTCAGCGATTCCGTGCGTTCAATACAAGACAGAACGAGGCCTGCGCGCGATCATCCGGCGTCATGACCAAGGTGCGGGTCAAAAATGCGGAGAAACTTTTTTCCGTTCATCGTGGGAACAACCCCCGTCCGTAAACTTTGAGGCCTCCGTCCACTCTGCGGTGAACGGAGGCCTCCGGGATCGGGTCACCACCGGTTTGCGGGGGGTGGGGGAGCCAGTGGTGACATGGAGCAAACGTGGGCCTCCCGCGTTGGTTCCCGGAACAACCGGCGGCTGGCGAAAAATTTTGAGGTTGCCCTGCCCTTCCTGCGGCGTCAGAAATCGATGACCGGTCGGATGGGGGCGCGGGCCACCGATGCGATGAAAACACGGGAAGCCAGACTTCCCACGATCCAAGGAATTTCGATGTCCGTCTCCGACCAGATCGCCATCCAACTGCCCTACCTTCGCCGCTACGCGCGCGCGCTCACCGGCTCCCAGCAGTCCGGCGACACGTATGTGCGCGCCACGCTGGAAGCCGCCCTGGCCGACAAGGTGCTGCGCGACGATATCGCTCGCAGCCGCGCCGCCCTCTATGCCGCCTTCACCCGCATCTGGGCGACCGGCCATATCGAGGAACCGGGCCTGAACAGCGAAGGCGGCCGCCACGAACAGGCGGCGCAGACGCGCCTCGCCACGATCGCCCCCACGCACCGCCAGGCCCTGCTGCTGACCACCGTGGAGGAATTCTCGCGCGAGGATACCGCCCAGATCCTCGCCGTCTCGCCCGAGGACGTCGATGCGCTGGTGACCCAGGCCGTGCTCGAAATCGAAGGCGAGAGCACGACCGACGTGCTTATCATCGAGGACGAACCGCTGATCTCGATGCAGCTCGAAGGCCTCGTCAGCGACCTCGGCCACCGCGTCGTCGGCACCGCCGCCACCCACGCCCAGGCGCTCGACATCTTCGAACGCTCCCCCGCCGGACTCGTCCTCGCCGACATCCAGCTGGCCGACGGCAGCTCGGGCATCGAAGCGGTGGAAGACCTGCTGAAGTTCGGCGACGTGCCGGTGATCTTCATCACCGCCTACCCCGAACGCCTGCTCACCGGCGAACGGCCCGAACCGACCTACCTCGTCACCAAGCCGTTCCAGGAAGCCACCGTGCGGGCGGCGATCAGTCAGGCGTTGTTCTTTGGGTCGAGCAAGCCGCTCGGGTAACAAGGAAGAAGTAGATTTCGGGGGATGATCCCCCGGACCCTCGGAATGCCTACCTCGCGCGCTACCTATCCGTAGCGCGCACCTCGCGGCGCAGCCATGGGCGCGCTACGGATAGGCGAGGCGTGACCTGGACGGTATCGGGGGTGCAGGGGGTGTTGACCCCCTGTTTTACCATCTTCCACCCTTCAATGCCGACGCCCCAACCGCCGCTCCCCGGCATCGATAGGCGGCAGCAGACGACCGAAGTGGTCGCGCGGCATTTCCTCTGACGGCGGCGGCTGGAAGCCCAGATAGCGCACCACGGCGTCGTGGACCGGGGCGAGGAAGCGCACGCCTGCGCAGCCGGCAGCCTGCCAGACCACTTCCCCTTTCGCCCGCTGTTCGCGGCAGAGTTCCAGTTCGATCTGTGCGCCGATAGCCGGGGCGTCCCCGGCGAATTCGACCATGCAGCCTCCGGCCGACAGGTCGTAGAGGAAGACCGGACCGTTAAGTCCCGCCTCCCGGCATTCGATTTTCTTGTCGACGATGCGCCGATCCCAGCCTCGTGATTCCACTTACCCACCCCTCCCGGATGAACAATCGTTCATCTCTAAGGGCGAATCACCTAAGTTTTCGTTATCGGCGCTCCGTGCGCAGCGCAAATTCGCGGCTGGCGCGTACCGGAACCTTGAGGCGGCATTCGACGCCTTCCGGCTTGAACCGGAGATCGACTTCGGACTTCAGCTCGTGCGCCACAATCTTCTCGATCAGGTCGCGGCCGAAGCCTCGCTTGGTGGGTTCGCGCACCGGCGGGCCGCCTTCCTCGCGCCAGTCGAGCTCGGCAAGGTCGGGGCGGACCAGCGTCCAGTTGACGTGGATGCATCCGCCGCTGGCGCTCAGCGCGCCGTATTTCGCGGCATTGGTGGCCAGTTCGTGGATCGCGAGGCCCAGTGACATGGCATCGTTGGGCGCCAGCCGGATCTCCGGACCGGAGAGTTCCACGTGGCTCTCGTTGCCCTCCATGTAGGGCGCCAGTTCCGAGCGCACGACATCGCCGAGAATCGCGTGGGTCCAGTCCGACTGGGACAACAGGTCGTGGGTGGCGGAAAGCGCGCGGATGCGGGCGGTGAGGCTCTCGGTGAAATCGTCGATATCGGTGGCGCGGCGGCGGGTGAGCGCGGCGATCGACAGCACGTTGGCCAGGGTGTTCTTGACGCGGTGGTTCAGCTCGCGAGTGAGCGAGTTGCGGATCGCCGACTGGCTCTGGAGCCATTCCAGCACCATGCGGTCCTCGGCGGCGCGGCGGGTGATGAGCCGTCCGATCGCCATGACCATCAGCGAGGCGAGCGCGCCGAAGAACAGGGTGATTCGCGAGGCGGTAGAGAGCACCCCGCTCTTGCGGTCGCTGATGACGACGACCCAGGTATGGCTGCCGAGGTCGATTCGCCGCTCCATCTGCGGCCCGGCGGAGCCTTCGGCGCGGCGCTCGGCCAGAAGCCGGTCCGGCTCCACCGAACCGTCGTAGACCGCGACGTCGATATTGTTGTTGCGATAGAGTTCGCTGGCCGATTCCAGGAAGGTCTCGGCGCGGAACGGGCTGAACACGAAGCCCTTCACCTGCCCGCCCGAACGCGGCGCGATCACCGGCATGTAGATCAGGAAGCCCGGCGTCTGCTGCTTGTTGCCCACGTCCTGCACGAGATGGACCTTGCCCGAGGCGACCGGCTTGCCGACCTTCATCGCCCGCTCCATCGCGGCACGGCGGACATCTTCCGACAGCATGTCGTAGCCGATCGCCGCCCGGTTGGTGCCGTCGTCGGGTTCGAGGTAGACGATCGGCGCCAGATAGCGCCGGGAATAGTCGGGGCGCGGATAGATCAGGAAATCGGGGCGCTCTGTGCCCTGGATCGACAGTTCCAGACTGGTCACACGGTCGACCTGTACCAGTGGCGCCCAGCCCATGCCGAGCGAGCCGTAGAGATCACCCTTGCCCTGAAGATCCTCGGCAAAGGAGCGGAACTGTGCGGCGCTCACCTGCTCCTGCGTGGCGAAGAGCGCGGCGCCGGCGCGCAGCAACGCGATGTTCTCGGTTGCGCGGCGCTGCAATGCCGAAGAGATTTCCGTGAGGTTGCGGTCCAGTTCGACCTGACGGGTCTGCCGGTCCGCCCGCTCGATCGCCATGACCGAGACGGCCGTGGTGATGGACGCGATGATGAACAGCAGGAATGGCCAGCCGCGCGGATACTTGTGGAACCACGCCTGCTTCTGCACCCTGTCGAGCAGAGCCTGGTCAATCACCGGAAATCCACGCCATTTCAGCCGAACCGCATCTTTTCTCAGGAGCATCGCCATGCTCCGAACCCTTCGCGAGGCAGATTGCGAGGCAGGCCGGGACAAGACTTTGTAGCTGAGGGAACCAAGACCGACCTCAATTGTTCCAACGAAAACGACGTTCGGTTGCCTGGCCGGCGATAGGACAGTGGATCGGTCTGCCTTCGACGGCGCTGCAACGCGGTTGCAGCATGACTCTTGACCCGCTCCCGGCCAGCAAGCAAGTGTCCAGGTTGCGATGGAGTCTAAGTTGAATCAATCCAAAGGACATGGCGGGGAACGCCTGAGCGCCCAGGGAGGGGGCGATTCGGCGAATCCAGGCCTGCCGCCCGAAGTGCGCAGGGACGGCGAACCGGGTTGGGCCGGGGGATTGAGGAAGCTCTACAACTCCGTGGTGGACGAACCGCTTCCGGACAGCTTCAGGGATCTTCTCAAGAAGCTGGACGGGGCGGACGATGCCTGACGCCAAGGCTTCCGCCCCCGGCACGGACCGGCCATCCGCAGCCGACCGGCGCCCCGACCCCAGAATCCCGCGCCCCGAGGACGAATCGTTCCGCCGCGAATTGCTGACGGTGCTTCCCCATTTGCGCGCTTTCGCCCGCGGGCTTTCGGGCCGACCGGATTTCGCCGACGATCTCGTGCAGGAAGCCGCGATCAAGGCCTGGACCGCGCGGGACCGCTACACGGCGGGCACCAACATGCGCGCCTGGACTTTCGCGATTCTGCGCAATCATTACTTGTCCGAACTGCGCAAGAGCAGGCGCCAGACCGACCTCGACGAAGGCGCGGTGGAACGGATGCTGGTGATGGAGGCGGACCAGGAAGGCCCCCTGCACCTCGGCGACATGGAAACGGCCCTGCAGAAGCTGGCGCCCGAGCGGCGCGAGGCCGTTCTGCTCGTGGGCGCCTCGGGCTTCAGCTACGAGGAAGCGGCGGATATCGCCGGTTGTCCGATCGGGACGATGAAAAGCAGGGTCGCCCGCGCCCGCGCCGACCTGGCACGGATGCTCAACGGCGAGGCGGAATTGCTGGAAGTGAGCGAACACCGTCCGGGCTGAGTGCCGGGGTTTCGTTTGGCCGCAAGAACAAGCGGGGCTTCGCCAAGGCGGAGGCCCCGCTTCCCACTCAGCCCCGCGCCGTGTCGATGGTATATTCCGCCATCACACCCCAATCGCGGTCGGCATGGCCTGCGGCGATCGCCTCGCCCATGCGGGCGTGGACTGCGTCAAGCATCGGCAGGCTGCCTTGCGTGCCCGTCGCGGTCTCCGCCGCCAGTTCGCGCGCGAGGCGCAGGTCCTTGAGACCGAGCACGGCCTTGAAGCCCGGCTCGTACGTGCGTTCGGCAATGATGCCCGAATAGTTCTGATAGACGCGGCTGCCGAACAGGGTGCCCAGCATCAGCTCGAAGAACTTCTCGCGCGGGAGGCCCTTGCCCTCGGTCAGCACGACCGCCTCGGCCATGCCCTCGATAGCCATGGTGATCATCATGTTGCAGGCGATCTTGGCGGCATTGGCGACGGTAGCGTCCTCGCCCATGTCCCAGACCTTGCCGGCGATCGCGGCGAAGACCGGCTCCAGCCGCGCCGCATGTTCGGCCGGACCGCCGAGAATCACGTTGAGCTGGCCCGCCGCCGCCACGTCCGGACGACCCAGCACCGGGGTCGAGAGATAGCCTACGCCGGCGGCTTCGTGGCGCTCCACCAGTTCGCGGGCGAAGGCGACCGAGATCGTCGAGCAGACGAGATGAACCACGCCCTCCGGCGCCCCATCGAGCACGCCGCTGTCCAGCAGGACTTCGCGGATCGCGCCGTCTTCAGAAAGCATCGTCAACACCGCGTCGCCGGCGAAGGCCTCGGCGGGGGTGGCGACCATCTCGACGCCTTCCACCGCGCCGCCCGAGCGGTTCCATGCCCGTACCCGATGCCCCGCCGCCGCGAGATTGCGCGCCATGGCGCTGCCCATCGCGCCGAGACCGATGAAGCCGATATCCATAGTGAATGTCCTGAAAAAGAAGATGCCGGAAATGCCGAGGGCCGGATCGCGCCTTGCAGCGCGACCCGGCCCGTTCAGCGGGTCATGTCAGCCTTGCGGCGACTGAAGGATCAGGCCGGGTAGGTCCAGGCCGTGCCGCGCGCGAAGTTCTCCGAGGCGAAGTCCCAGTTGATGAGGTTTTCGAGAACCGTCTTCACATAGACCGGGCGCTTGTTCATCTGGTCGATGTAGTAGGCGTGCTCCCAGACGTCGATGGTGATGAGCGGGTTGACGTCGGTGGTGATCGGGGTGCCCGCGTCGTGGGTCGAGATGACCTTGAGCTTGCCACCGTCGACGACGAGCCATGCCCAGCCCGAAGCGAAGTGGTTGACGGCTTCGGCCGAGAGCGCTTCGAGCAGCGCGTCGAGCGAACCGAAGTCAGCTTCGATCGCGGCCAACAGCTCAGCGCTCGGCGCGGTCTTGGCCGGGTTCAGCGAGTGCCAGTAGAAACCGTGGTTCCAGGTCTGCGCGGCATTGTTGAACAGCGGACCCGAAGCGAGCTTGGTGATTTCCTCGACCGACTTGTCGGCATTGTCGCTGCCTTCGATGGCGGCGTTCAGCTTGTCGACGTAAGTCTTGTGGTGGGCGCCGTGGTGGATTTCCAGGGTCTTGGACGAGATGTGCGGTTCGAGCGCGTCCAGCGCGTAGGGCAGCGGCATCAGCGAAATGGTCATGGCTGTCTTCCTGTTTCAGGTTATCGAAGGTTTGGACCACGCACCCCGCGGGAAGACGGGGCGCGCATCGAACTGGGGCATCTTGTTTCCGGGGCTATGTCTGCCCTCTTGCCCGACAATTCAAGCATCTATTGGCGGGATTTTGATTGTAAATGCGATAGCGCGGCTTGCCCGTCCCATCGGCCGGTGCGGTAGGCCGCCTCGTTGCCCCGAAGCCTGCCCACAACGCAAGAAGGATGGCGGAGACCGCCATCCTTCCGGGTTTCGCTGCAAGGGGATTGCAGGCGAACGATCAGTTCTGCTTCTTGATCTCGTCCGCCTTGTTTTCCAGGGCGTCCGACTTGGCCTTGCCCGCCGCCTCGACGGCATCGGCCTTCTCGTCCACGGCCTCGGAAGCCGCGCCGGTCATCATGTCCGCCTGGTCGCGCATGGCATCGGCAGCGGCATCGGACGATTGCTCGACGGCGTCCGCCTGCTTCTCGGTGGCGTCGTCGGCCTTGTTGTTGCAGGCCGCAAGGCCCAGCGAACCGGCGGCGACGACAGCGATCATGGCAAGACGCGAAGTGTTCATGGCTTTCATGTCAGGCTTCCTTATCCCTGTTAAAAGGGCGCGTTCGGGTTTGGAGGACGCGCCAGCCTCCTTGGCGACCCCGACCGGAGCCGCGAGCCGTCCTTTTACCGGATCGAACCGCGACGGAACAGGTTGACGATCGCCAGCAGCACCACCGCGCCCAGGAACGAGGCGAACAGCGACATGATGTCGAAAGCGCCGCTGGTGATGGGCGCACCGCCGATCAGCGGGGTGATGAGCAGGCCCGCGATCAGTGCGCCGACCACGCCGACGACCACGTTCAGGAAAATACCCTGCTGCGCATCGGTCCGCATCACGATCGAAGCGAGCCAGCCGATGACGCCGCCGACGAGGAGAATGAGAAGTAGAGTCATTGCCGTTTCTCCGCAAAATGTGTCGTTGGCAGAGTAACGACGTTGTGAACTCAAGGTTCCGCCCTGCGGCTAACCATTTATCGCAGCGTGCCGCAGCCGCCCGCCTTCGAGCCGGGCGGGAGCCTTCATGGTCTCCACTTGTTTTTTTCCGAAGAGGTCCGGATACGGTACAGGAGAACACAGGCTTGCAAGTGCCGCGACGAGACCGGCTGCTGTCCGCCCTCGCTTCGGCGGCTATCGTCGGCGGCGGCTTGGTCGCGCTGGGATTGGGGCTGCGCGTGAACCTGCCGTTCCTCCCCGCCCGCGCGGTGCTGACCGCCGTCACGACAAAACCGGACCGGCCACCGCCCGCCCCTCCCGAGCGGCCCCTTCCGGAAAAATCCGCGCCGGCGCCCAAGGACCGTGCCGCGCCGGAAGGCCGCAAGGCCGAGGCCTCCCCCATCGTCGCGCCGCCGCCGCGCATCGTCCTGCCGGTCACGTCCCCGATCCTCGCCGCGCCGCGCCCCGGCGAGGGCGCGCAATCGGCGCAAGGCGCGGGCGCGGCGGGGACCGGCAGCGGCGCGGGCGGTGACGGCGAAGGAACCGGCGGCGGAGGTATGGGAGATGGAACTGGTCGCAATGCCGGTGTCGCCGCCTACCCGCGCCAGACCGCCGGACGCATCCGCTTCTCCGACCTTCCGGCAGACTTGCGCAAGGCGCGCCGCGGCGCGCAGATCACCGTGCGCTACCGCATCGGCGTGGACGGCCGGGTCAGCGGCTGCACCGTCATCACCTCCAGCGGCAGGCCGGACGTGGACGGCGAGACCTGTCGGGCCATCACCGAACGCTTCCGTTTCCGCCCCGCCCGCGATGCGCGCGGCGATCCCGTGCCTTTCGTCATGACCGAAACGCAAGGCTGGGACGATGTGCAAGAGGAGCCGTGACGCCGCCATTTCAAGCGGCTAGAGATGCGCTCCAGGCATAACGCCAAGCACGAATGGAAGAGGAGAACCCCATGGCCCTGATCGACGAAACCCATGACGCCGCGCTGCGATCCTGGGTGGAAAGTGCGAATGGCCACGGCGATTTCCCGATCCAGAACCTGCCGCTCGGCGTGTTCTCCCGCCCCGGCGAAACCGCGCGCGGCGGCGTGGCCATCGGGGATCATATCCTCGACCTCGCCGCGCTTGCCGCATCCGGGCTGCTCGAAGGAGAGGCACTGGATGCCGCTCGCGCCGGTTCGGGTGAGACGCTCAACCCGCTGCTTGCCCTCGGTTCCGGTCCGCGCCGCGCCCTGCGCCGCCGCGTCTCCGCGCTGCTGGTCGAAGGCGCCGCCGAGCGTGCGCAAGTCGAACCGCTGCTCGTACCGATGGCCGAGGCGACGCTCCACCTGCCCGCGCGGATCGCGGATTACACCGACTTCTACGTCGGCATCCACCACGCTACCAATATCGGCAAGCTGTTCCGCCCCGACAATCCGCTGCTGCCCAACTACAAGCACGTCCCCATCGGCTACCACGGCCGCGCCTCGACCGTGCGCCCTAGCGGCGCCCCGGTGATCCGCCCGAACGGCCAGACCAAGGCCCCCGACGCGGACGCGCCCTCGTTCGGCCCGATCGGAAGACTGGACTACGAACTGGAACTCGGCGTGTGGATGGCGCAGGGCAACCAGCTCGGCCAACCGATCCCCATCGACAAGGCGCTCGATCACATCGCGGGCGTGACGCTGCTCAACGACTGGTCGGCTCGCGACGTGCAGGCCTGGGAATATCAGCCGCTCGGGCCGTTCCTTGCCAAGAACTTCCTCACCACCGTCTCGCCCTGGATCGTGACGATGGAGGCGCTCGCACCGTTCCGCATGGCGCAGGCCCCGCGCCCCGCAGGCGATCCCCGCCCCCTGCCCTACCTCTGGGACGAGACCGACCAGCGCCAAGGTGCGCTCTCGCTCGACCTCGAAGTCAGCCTCAGCACCGCAAGGATGCGCGGCGAAGGTGTCCCCGCCCAGCGCCTCAGCCATGGTCCGGCGGGCAACATGTACTGGACGATCGCGCAGATGGTGGCGCACCACGCCTCCAACGGCTGTGAGATGAACCCCGGCGACCTGCTCGGCACCGGCACGATCTCCGGCTCCGAGGACGGTTCGCAAGGCAGCCTGATGGAGATCACCCGCTCGGGCCGCGAAAAGGTGACGCTGCCGACCGGCGAGACGCGCACGTTCCTGGAGGATGGTGACGAACTCACGCTCTCGGGCCGGTTCGTGGCCGAGGGCGCGGTTTCGATCGGGTTCGGGCCCTGCGCAGGGGTGGTGCAGGCAGCGGTTTCCTTGAAGTAGAAAAAGAAAAGCAGGGGAGCTTAGCCCCCCTGCACCCCCAATACCGTCTAGGTCACGCGGGCCAACTCGGTAGCGCACCCATGGCTGTGTCGGGAGACTTATTGGCTGCGCCGCAAGGAGCGCACTACGGATAGGTAGCGCACAAAGTCGAAATTCCGAGGGTCTGGGGGATCATCCCCCAGGACTTCCTACTTCTTCAAAGCCACCCGCTAGCCCGATACCACTCGGCGGTAGCCCGCAGCCCATCGCGCGTATCGATGCGCGGTTCCCAGATCGAGGCGGGCACCGCCGCCTCCGCGCCGACCACCCAGTCCGGATGGCTGAGATACCCGGCGCGGTCGGCGGTCATCTTCGCCCCGTCGCCGCGCAGGAACCGGTCCACTTTCGCCGCCTTGTCCAGCGCCCCCGGCGAGAGGGTGAACACCCGCACGCGGCGGCCGACGGCGGTGCCGATGGCGCGGGCCATCTCGGCATTGTCCCAGCCGAGCGGCTTGCCGTCGTCGGGTTCGAAGAGTTTGCCGGTCACGTCCTCGCCGCCCGGAATCAGCGCCACGAGCAGGCGCGCGAGGTCCTCGACGTGGATCATAGAGGCCGCGCCTTTCGGCACCGGCACCAGACCCCAGCGCGCGGCGCGGAACAGTTCGAACATCTCCCGGTCGCGCGGGCCGTAGATCGCCGGCGGGCGCACGATGGTCCAGTCGAGCGGGCTGGCGCGCAGGAGTTTCTCGGCCTTGGCCTTGGAGGCGCCGTAAGCCGACAGCCCCGGCTCGCGGGCGGAGAGCGAGGAGACGAAGACGAGGCGGCGGATGCCCTTGGCCACTGCCGTCTCGATCACGTTGAGCGTGCCGGTGACGTTGCCCGCCTCGTATCCGGCGGCGTCGGGCGCGCTGACGACGCCCGCGACGTGCAGGATCGCCTCGGCCCCGCGCGTCAGTTCGGAAAGCGAGGCGGTGTCGCGCAGTTCGCCGCGGACCCAGGTGACGTTCTCGCGCGGTTCCTGCTCGCGGCGGGTGAGCGCGCGGACATTGTATCCGGCGGCGACGGCTTCATCGAGCAGCGACTGGCCGACGAAGCCGGTGGCTCCGGTCAGCGCGATGGTGGGGTAATCGAATTCCATCATTTCAGAACAAGCTGATCGCGATGCACCACGGATGAACGGGGCGAATAACCGAGCACTTCGGCCTGCTCGCTGGAGTGCAGGCCCCGGATCGCGGCGCACTCGCCCGCGTGGTATTCGGAAAGGCCGTGGGCGACGACGCGGGCCTCGGCATCGACGATGGCGACGGGATCGCCGCGCTCGAAATGGCCTTCCACCCCGGTCACGCCCTTGGCGAGCAGGCTCGATCCGCGCATGAGGGCGGCGGCGGCACCGGCGTCGACATGGATGCTGCCCTTGAGCCGCAGCCGTCCGCCGAGCCAGGCCTTGCGCGCGCCTGCGCGGCGGCGCGGCAGGAACAGCGTGCCGATGCCTTCGCCGATGATCCGCGCCACCGGGCGCTCGTGCTGGCCGTTGCCGATGACGAGGCAGATGCCCGCGAGTTCGGCGATCTCGGCGGCCTGCAATTTCGAGACCATGCCGCCCGACCCCATGCCGGAGTTCGATTCGGTGCTGGCCATGGCGTGGACTTCCGGGGTGACACCCTCAACCACCGGGATCATCCGGGCGCCCGGCTCCTTGGGGTGGCGATCGTAGAGGCCGTCGATATCGGAGAGCAGCAGCACGGCGCTCGCCTGCGCGGCCTGGGCGACGCGGGCGGCGAGGCGGTCGTTGTCGCCGAAGCGGATTTCCTGGGTCGCGACCGAATCGTTCTCGTTGATGACCGGCACCGCGCCCGCATCGAGCAGGCGGGTCAGCGTGGCGGTAACATTGAGGTAGCGGCGGCGATCCTCGAGGTCGTCCAGCGTCAGCAGCATCTGCGCGGCGGTGAGGCCATGGCTGCCGAGCAGTTCGGCCCAGAGCCCGGACAGCGCGATCTGGCCGACGGCGGCGGCGGCCTGCGCATCGGCCAGCGAGCCGCGCCCGCCCTTTTCCAGCCCCAGCGTCGCCGCGCCCAGCGCGATGGCGCCCGAGGAGACGACGATCACGTCCTGCCCGCGCGCGCGGGCTGCGGCGATCTCGGCGACCAGCGCGGTCAGCCAGGCGCGCCGCACGCCCTCCTTGCCGACGAGCAGCGCCGAGCCGACCTTGATGACGAGGCGGGGTGCGAGGGTTCTGTCGGAGAGATCGGAAAGGCGCGATACAGGCATGGAAGCCGAGCCTCTAGGACAGTTGCCGATTCGGGGAAAGCATTCGCTTGCGAAAGCGCATCCTAGGGCGCCGAAGCGATGCGCCGCGCCTGCCGGGCGCGAAACATCTCGTGGCCGCTGACCAGCAGGATGCCCGCTATCACCATGATCGCGCCGCCGATGAAGGCCGGTTCGAGCCGCTCGTCCAGCAGCACCACGCCGAAGACCACGCCGAACAGCGGCGTCATGAACGAGAGCACGCCGAGCCGCGAGGCGAGATAGACCCGCAGCATGCCGAACCAGACCAGCAGGCTGATCAGCGAGACGAAGACGATCTGGAAGGTCATGCTCAGCCCCAGCAGCGGCGTCATCGTCACCCCGGTCTGCCCGGTGGCGAGCGCGAGCAGGCCCAGCAGCACGAAGGCGCCGAGCAGCTGGTAGAGCGTCGTCACGCTGCTCGGCGCCTGCGAGAGGCGGGAGAAACGCAAGGTCAGCGTCGTCGCGCCCCAGGCCGCGCCGGCGCCGATGCCCATGAGGTCGCCGATCCAGGCGGTGCCGCGTGCAGGCCCGCTTCCCGCGCCGCCAAGGAACGAGACCGCCACCCCGCCGAACGCAGTGACAATGCCCAGCCATTGCAGCGGACTCAGGCGCTCTTCGGCCAGGCCGAAATGGAGGCCCAGCGCGGTGAAGATCGGCGCGGTGTAGAGGAAGATGCCCATGTGCGAGGCATTGGTGAAGCGCAGCCCCTCGCCCATGAACAGATATTCGAGCGCGAAAAGCGCGCCGATCGCCGCGCCCGGCTTCCAGGTGCCGCCGCGCAGCGCATGGCCCTCGCTCCGTATGAAGACCAGCGCGGCGATGAACAGCGCCGCGATCCCGGAGCGCAGGCTGATCTGGAGGACCGGCGCCATGTCCGCGGCGGCGGCCTTGATCGCGGTCTGCTGCATGCCCCAGATCGCGCAAAGGCCGAGCATGAGCAGCGCGGCCTTGCCGTCGACCGGTTTGCGGGGAGCGATAGTGTTCATGCGCCGCCCCATAGCTTCGCCGGCGTGGACGCGGCAGTAGTTTTTTGCGCCCCTATTTCTGCGGCGGCTGGGCGCCCTCGATCATGAACCACGGGGTGCCCTCGCCTTCGTAGGGCGGGGCCGGATAGAGCCAGCGCAGCGCGTCTTCCGCCGCCTGGTGATAGACGGTGGCGTGCGAGGCGCTCTTGCTGAAATCGTCGTAGCGCAAGCTGACGCGCTCGGGCGGCTGCGCTTCGAGGAAAGTGCGAAGGCGGTCGATCCCGTCCTGCATGGTGCCGCCCTCGTCGCCCACCGCGAGATAGAGCCGCGCCTTGGTCATGTCCTTCACGCGGGCGGTGCGGGCGAGATCGGCGAGCGGGCGGCGGTCGTCCCACCAGAGGCTGGGACTAATCGCGATATAGTCGCCGAACAGCGTCGGGTCCTTGAGCAGGGTATCGACGACGAACAGCCCGGCCAGCGATTCGCCCATGATCGCGCGGCGATCTCCGGTGCGGAAGCGCGCTTCGACGAAAGGCACGACTTCCTGCCGCAGGAACCGGCGGAACCTGTCGGCGCCCCCGCTCTCGGGGAAGGCGGAAAGGTAGCGCGGATCGGTGGGCCGCGCGGTCAGTTCGGCGCGGCGGTTCTTCGTCTGCACCCCGACCACGATCATCGGGCCGTAAGTCCAGCTGAGCGAGGCGAGATTGCCGAGGCCGGCGATATGGACGAAGTCCTGATCCAGCCCGCCGTCCAGCAGATAGACGACGGGATATCGATCCTGCGATTTCTCGTAGCCGGTCGGCAGCCAGACGTTCAGTTCGCGGGTGTCATCCAGCACGGCGGAATGAAGCTGGTAGCTGGTGCCGAGCGCGATGGGCTTGCTGGAAACCTCCTGCGGCGTCTCCTGCGCGAAAGCGGCGGTTGGCGACAGGAACAGCGCGGCGGCAAGAAGCGTCTTCATGAGCGTCATCGCCATGGTCTAGCGAGGACCACCGGGCCTGCCAACATGGCTTTGAAACGCAACCGAATAAAGGCGAGCGGCGGCTTGCGCCGCCCGCGCTTACGTATCAGCTCAGATCGGCGACCAGGGTTTGTCGTCGGCTTCCTCGCGCTCGCCTTCGGGACGCTCGGTCACGGTGGCGGCGGGGAGATAGTCGATCACCGCGTCGAGCAGTTTCGACATGCCCTTGCCGGTCGCGCCCGAGATCGGGAACACTTCGTCGGCACCGGCCTTGAGCAGTTCCTTCGCGTAGTCCGCCGCCAGGGCATCGTCCACGAGGTCGATCTTGTTGAGCGCGACGAGACGCGGCTTGTCCTCAAGCCCCTCGCCATAGGCCTCCAGCTCTTCCTCGACGATCTGCATCGCCTCGACCGGGTCGGTGCTGGAGATGTCGATGAGATGGACGAGCACGCGGCAGCGCTCGATATGGCCGAGGAAGCGGTCGCCGATGCCCGCGCCGTCGGCAGCGCCCGCGATCAGGCCGGGAATGTCGGCCAGCACGAATTCGCGGTTCTTGTGGGTGACGACGCCAAGCTGCGGGCGCAGCGTGGTGAAGGCGTAGTCGCCGACTTTGGCCTTGGTGTTCGACAGCTTGTTGATGAAGGTCGACTTCCCCGCATTCGGCATGCCGACGAGGCCGACGTCGGCCAGCAGCTTGAGGCGCAGCCAGACCCACAGCTCCTGCGGGGCGATGCCCGGCTGGTGCTGGCGCGGGGCGCGGTTGGTGCTGGTCTTGTAGCTGGCATTGCCGCGTCCGCCCATGCCGCCTTCGAGCAGCACGACCCGCTGACCCGCCTCGGTAAGGTCGGCCAGGACGGTCTCGCGGTCCTCGTCGTCGATGATCTGGGTGCCGACGGGGACCTTGATGACAAGATCCTTGCCCGCCGCCCCGTTGCGGTTTTTGCCCATGCCGTGGCCGCCGCGCGGGGCCTTGAAGTGCTGGGTGTAGCGGAAGTCGATCAGCGTGTTGAGACCGGCCACGGCCTCGAACACCACGTCACCGCCCTTGCCGCCGTTGCCGCCGTCGGGGCCGCCGTACTCGACGTACTTCTCGCGCCGGAAGGATACCGCACCCGGACCGCCGCCGCCCGAACGGATGTAGATCTTGGCCTGGTCGAGAAAATGCATGTGTCTGGCTTCCGGCAATCCTGAGAGCTGAAATGGGCTGGCGATGGCATCGCCGCGGCGGCACCGGCTCTCTTCCAGTGCCTTGCGCCGCGGGAAAAGCGGCGCATCGCAGATAAACAAAAAACCCGGCCATGTCTCGGGCCGGGTGATGCCCGGCGCGGGGCCGGACATACATCAATCCTTATATACTGGTGGAGCCGAGGGGGATCGAACCCCTGACCTCGTCATTGCGAACGACGCGCTCTCCCATCTGAGCTACGGCCCCGTTCCAGTATTTTCGCAAGGCGCAAGGCGCTCTGCGAGGCGCTCCCTTAGCGAAGTGCTCTTCCCCATGAAAGAGCAAAAATGAAGTGCCCGCAAATTCGCGGACCTCGCGGGAGTGCTTGGGGCGAGCCTTCCCGCGGGCGACGGCTCAGCGCGAAGAGGCCTGCTGGCCGAGGCTGGGAGCGACGGCCACCGGCGTGGTCGGGGCAGGTGCACCCGCCGTGGCACCGGCACCGTAGCGGGATTCCCAGGCGGCGAGGTCGGCGCGGTACTGGTCGTAGCTGTTAAAGAACTCCTTGAACGGAGCCTCCGCCTTGGCGAGACCGGTCACGGCAAAACCATCGAGCTGACCGGCAGGCACCGCCTGAAGATCGACCGAAAGCCCCATCGCCGCGTTGCAGAGCGCCGGAACGACCGGCGGCAGCGCGAAGAAGTTGTAGACCTGGGTCTGGTAGGATTCCCGCTCGCGCACGGACTTGGCGCCGTAACGGGTCTTGAATTCCTTATCCAAGGCCTTGTTCGCCGCGGTCAGCGACTTCAGGTGCTTCTTCAGGAAGTCCTTGTAGCCCGCCAGGATCGGCTCGTACTGCGGGCCGACGCAGTTCAGCGCCGCCACATTGTAGGCCGAACGCAGGTTCCAGACCGTCTGGGCCGAGGAAACGCCGGTGTTGACCGTGCGGCGCGAACCGTCAACCGCCAGCGCCGGAACCACCATGTTGGGCGAGGCGCCGAGCGGCGGCATCGGCCGGGGCGGGATCACCACGACGGGCGGCGGCGGCGGCGGTGCCACAGCGACTTCCTTGGGACCGCAGCCCGAGAGCAGTGCAACGAGCGAGCCCGTCATCAGCGAGAGACCGCGCAGCAGGCCTCTATTCTTCAGGTTTACCACCCCGGGAACTCCAGTGCTCAGGCCGATTTCAGCCCAGTTCTTACAATGGCCGGGATTCTATCGCGACTCGACTCCAATGAAAATGCCCGGTGCGACGAATCGCACCGGGCATATCCTGTTTCCCGATCAAAAAACCGTGGATTAACGGCGATCGCCCAGGAAGCTCAGCAGGAACTGGAACATGTTGATGAAGTCCAGGTAGAGGCTGAGCGCACCCATCACCACGGCCTTGCCGAGGAATTCGGTGCCGCGAAGCTGCGCGTACTGGTTCTTGAGCATCTGCGTGTCGTAGGCGGTAAGGCCCGCGAAGATCAGCACGCCGAGCACCGAGATGGCCAGCTGGAGCACCGTCGAACCGACGAAGATGTTGACGACCATCGCCACAAGGATACCGACCAGGCCCATGATCAGGAAGGTGCCGAAGCCCGACAGATCCTTCTTCGTGGTGTAGCCGTAGAGGCTGAGGCCTGCGAAGGCGGCAGCGGTCGCGAAGAACGTCGTCGCGATCGACGTCGCGGTGAAGACCAGGAAGATCGCCGAGAGCGACAGGCCCATGACCACGCAGAAGCCCCAGTAGAGCATCTGGACGGTCGAGGTCTTCATCCGGTTCAGGCCGAAGTTCATCGCCAGCACGAAGCCGAGCGGCGCCAGCATGATCACCCAGCGCAGCGGGGTGCTGAGCACCTGCACCGCCATGCCAGAATTCGCGAAGAGCACCGCCACGATGCCCGACAGCAGCACGCCCGAGGCCATGTAGTTGTAGATGGACAGCATGTAGCTGCGCAGACCCGCGTCATACGTGGCCCGGCCGGCTTCGCGTCCGTCAAGGCTCGGAGACGCACCGAAGCCCGTGCGGGGCTGGGGGTCGTTCCAATTCGCCATTTCAAACTCCTTTGGCGGGCACCAGCGAAATGCGGTGCCCGGACAGGAGGAATATCGTCTCGCAAGCCCGCGATTTCAAGAAAAACCGCAGGCTAGACTTTGTGTCAAAATGTAAAAATGCCGAAAAACGCAGCGACCTGCTTCAGGCCTTCCGCGCTTCGGCCGCCATTTCGGCATTGCGGTCGCGCGAGGCGGCCATCGTCGCGGCGATCAGACGGGCGAGCGCTTCGCCCGCATCGAGTACGTTCATGCCCGCGCGGGTCGAGCCGCCGGGGCTGGCGACCTTGTCGGCCAGTTCGCCCGGCGAGAACGGCGAGGCCGAGGCCAGCTGCACCGCGCCTTCCACCATCGCCACGGCAAGGCGCTGCGACTGCCCTTCTTCCAGACCAAGCGCGACCCCGCCCGCTGCCAGCGCATCGATGAAGCGGTAGACGAACGCCGGGCCGCAGCCCGCAAGCGCAGTCACGGAATCGAACAGGTCCTCGCGCGCCAGCCACTCGGGCGTGCCGAGATGCGCCATCATCGCCGTGACCGCCGCGCGGCCGGTCTCGTCGAGCCCCCGCGCATCGAGCGCGATCGGCGACTTGCCGATGGCAGCGGCGAGATTGGGCATGATCCGCACGATGGCCCCAGCTTCGGGGAAGCGCGCGGCCAGGCTGTCGAACTCGACGCCTGCAAGGATCGAGAACAGCGCCGTGCCCGGGCCGACCAACGGGGCGATGGCGGGCGCCGCCTCGTCCAGACCCTGCGGCTTGATGCCAAGCATGACGGCATCGAAGCGCCCTTCCCGCGGCAGTTCACGCAGCAGGGTGACGCCTTCCGGCACGCTTTCGCGGCGGGGATCGACGACGGTGAATGCCGAAGGCGACATGCCGCCCTTCAGCCAGCCTTCGAGCATGGCACCGGCCATGTTGCCGCAACCGACCAGAAGGATGTTTCCAAAGCGGTTCATGTCATTCCCCTTGCGCGAATTCGTATGCGATCACGCGCTTAGGCGAGCGCCCGAAGGCTGCCAAGACCCAATGGGACCGGCCGTGAGGGGACCAGTTCAGGCCTCTCCGGCAGCGTCGATCATGGCGGCGGCCAGCGCCTCGGTCGGGGTCTTGTCGCCCCAGAGGATGAACTGGAACACCGGGTAGAAGCGGTCGCATTCCTCGATCGCGGCCTCGACCACGGTCTGCGCCTGGCCGGGGCCGAGCAGTCCGTCCTCGCCAAGCATCAGCCCGTGGCGATAGAGCACCACGCCGCTGCTGGACCAGGTGTCGAAGTGGCCGACCCAGATCTGCTCGTTGATGAGCGCCAGCGCCTCGAACATCGCCTGCCGCTTGCTGTCGGCGATGCGAATGTCGGGCAGGCAGAGCAGTTGCAGGACCCGGTCCTCAACCCGCCAGATCGCCTGGATCTGGTAGGTCGCCCAGGCGCCCTTCACTTCGGCCGAGATCTCGTCCTCGCCCGCATATTCGAAGGCCCAGTCGCGCGCTTCGAACAGCGACGCCAGCATCTCGATCGGAGCGGATTCGTCCTCTCGGCCAATGTCGTCCTGTACCGTTCTCATGATTTCCGACATTTGCCCTCCGCGACGCGACGGAGGCATGGATGCTTTGCCAAGGGGGGCAAGCACAATCCGGGACACGCGATCGCCTGCGCAAAACTCCACTAGCCTGTTAACAGGATGTGGATAAGGCCGGACGACAGGCAGTCGGGGCGAACCGAGCCTGCCTTACTTCGCGGCCAGTCTACTTTGCGGAAAGCGCGTCCACGACCTGCCCGGCGGGGCTGGTCCACGGCAGGGCATCGGAAAAGCCCTGCTTCTTGGCATCGGCCATGAAGCTGCTGGCCGCCTTCTGCGTCGCGAAAGGACCGATCAGGATGCGGTTGGTCCGCCCCATCTCGCTGACGTAAGGCTCGCGCCCCTTGAAAAGGGCCGGAGCCTGCTTGTTGTAGCGGCGCCAGTCGAAGGCGATCGCGGCCTTGTCGCGCCCGACGCCGATCTGCACCCAGATCCGGCTGGGGTGCGAGGGGGGCGCGGGCTTCTTGGCCTTGGCCGCCTTGGCCGCCTCTGCCTTGGCGGCTTCCGCCTTGGCCTTGGCGATTTCCGCCCTGGTCTTGGGAGCAGCCTTTCCGGCGGGCTTGTCCTCGTCGTCGGCCTCTGCCTTGGTGCCGGCCTTGGCCTTGGGGTCCGGCTTCGTCTTGGAGTCGGCCGGCTTGGGTGCTTCCGGTTCCGGCTTGGGCAGGACGATCTTCGGCGGTGCGGGACGGGCCGGTTCGATCTGGCGAATATCGACGGCGCCGGAGGCAGGCATGCTCTGCATCGTCGGCTTGCCGATATCGGCGAAGATCTGCGCCAGCGAAAGCTGCTGCGCGCCTGGCTCGGGCGGCTTTTCGGCGGGCACGATCGCCGCCGGGACGGGCGCGGGCGTGGGCGTGGGGGTGGGCGTCACCGCCGCCGAAGCCGAAGCAGGCGTTGCCTGAGCGCCTTGAGTCGGAACGGAACGGGCCAGATCGAAGCCCGGTGCAGCGCCACTGCTCAGAGGCGACGCAGCCGCCGTGTGAACCGGCGCCGCACCGACGGCTTTCGGATCGAAGCCCGGCGGCAGCGACGAGGCTGCGGCCGGCGACGTGGTCGCAGGCTTGGCCGCGACAAGCGCCGAAGTCGAGACTGGAACCGGGGACGATGCAGGCGTCGTGGTCGGAGCCGCGCTCGCGAGCGGCGGCAGTTCGCCGGTCGTGCCATCACGCTCGATGGTCGGCTTCGGCTCGGGCGGGGCGACGCGGGCCGGTTCCGGTGCCTTCGCGGCGCTGGACGTGGAGCGCGTCGTGCGCGTGCCGCCAAGGCGATAGGGATCGGCCGCCGCGAGCGACGCCCCGCCTGTCTTTGGGCCTGTCTTTGGGCCTGTCTTCGCACCTGCCTTGCTTCCGCTGCCGGTCCGCGTGGTGCGCGCAGGCCGCTCCGGTGCCTTGCCGCTGCCCAGCGCCTCGCCGCGCGGAACGAGATTGGCATCCGCGCTCGCGACCTGCACCGGCTTGTAGGCGGCGATGCGGGCATCGTCGTGACCGATTTCAGAGGCACGCGGGAACTTGCCGAGATTCGCCGCCGCCGCCTGCTGCGCACGGGTCAGGCGCGGCATGTAACGCAAGTAGGGGGCGATGTTCTGGGCAAGCTGCGGCGGCAGGATCGTGTTGGACACCTCGACCGCCTGCTTGGTATCCCCCGCGATCGCCAGCGCGAAGGCGCGCGTGCGCCAGCCCGGCTTGTCCTGCTTGCGGAGCAGCGGCATGATCGTGGTTTCGGCGGCTTGGGCATCCCCGGCAATCGCCTGGCTGATCGACAGCCGCATGCGCACGTCCTCGTCGCTCGCACCGCCGAGCGCCATCGCATAATAGCGCTGCGCCGTCGCGTTATCCCCAACGAGGTCGTAGGCAAGGCCGCGATCGGCGGCCAGACTGGTGGGGCTGGCCCCGGCCCGCTCGGCTTCGGCGAAGAGCGGCAGCGCCGCCACCGGATCGCCGCTCTGCGCCAGCGAGGCCGCGAGCCCCGCCTTCACGCGGGCATTCCCGGCGGAAATCTCGTCGGCGCGGCGATAGAAGCCGATCGCGGCATCGAAATCGCCGAGCCTGCGGGCCGCATCGCCGGCATCGATCAGGGCGGAAACGTCGCGCGGGTCGCGGCCGAGACGGGCCAGCGCCGCATTCAGCTTCGTCTGGTCCGCGCTGGGCAGCGCCTGAACCACGGGCGCGGCTGAGGCCGGTGTCGCCACGAAAGCGACCGCGAAACTTGCGGCGGGAACGGCGAGCGCAACATGGGCAGCTGCCGAAGCCAGCCACTTGCTCGAAACCCTCTGACGTAGCCGCACGAACCGAAAAACCTCTTCAAACAGACAAAGGCCCGACGGGATCGGGCCTTTGCTGGAAATCGACCGGTCGCGCCTATGGCGCGCCGATCCTGAACCTTGCGAAAACGGGCAGCAATGCGCGCATCACCACCCGTCCCGCTTACTGATTGTTCTGCCGCCCGAGGAAGCGCGGGATGCTGATCGACGCGCTGTCGTCCTCGTCACCGGCAGGCTCCGCCGGAGCGGGCTTGGGGCGCGAGAGGCTGGTCATGCGCTCGAACAGCGTGGAGCCGCCGCCGACCGGGCGGGCCGGAGCGGGGGCAGGCTGGCTGATTGCAGGCTGGCTGGGCGCAGGCGCGCGCATCGGCGCTTCCGGCTCGGCGTGCTGGTTGCCGTTCAGCAGCAGTTCGTCCTGCGGGCGTGCAGCCGGTTGCTGGGGCGCACCGAGATCGAGCGGCTGGCTGCTGCGCAGACCGGCGTAGGCGACCGGCGCTTCCGGCTCGACTTCCTCGCTGGCGCCGAGTTCGAGTTCGAACGGCTGCTCGGCCGCCTCGGAAGCGGGGGTCGAGAGTTCGAACGGCTCGGAGACCGAAGCAGCAGGCGCCTGCGGGATCGCCACGGCCGGAGCCGGGGTGACGAGCGGCGCGGGCGCGCTGGGCACCGGACGCGATACCATCGGGCGGACCGGGCCGCGCGAGGCGCTGAGGTTCAGCGGACGCGCCGCGATCTCGGCCATTTCGGTGGTCTGTTCGATGCCGGTGGCAACCACCGAGACGCGGATCTTGCCCTGGAGGTCCGGGTTGAACGCCGAGCCCCAGATGATGTTCGCATCGGGATCGACCAGTTCGCGGATATGGTTCGCGGCTTCGTCGACTTCGAGCAGCTTCATGTCGTCGCCGCCGATG
The DNA here is from genome assembly GCA_017745295.1 of Novosphingobium sp. Classification (GTDB taxonomy): domain Bacteria; phylum Pseudomonadota; class Alphaproteobacteria; order Sphingomonadales; family Sphingomonadaceae; genus Novosphingobium. Next base: position 69,959 of record JAGHZR010000008.1, on the reverse strand, counting down.
ATCGAGATGATGACGCCCTTGGCGCCCTGCATCGAAACGCCGTCGAGCAGCGGGTTGGCTATGGCGCGTTCGGCGGCTTCGAGCGCGCGGTTCGGGCCTTCGCCCTCGCCCGTGCCCATCATCGCCTTGCCCATCTCGCCCATGACCGAGCGGACGTCGGCGAAGTCGAGGTTGATGAGGCCCGGCATGATCATCAGGTCGGTGATCGAGCGCACGCCTTGCTGGAGCACTTCGTCGGCAAGCGAGAAGGCTTCCTTGAAGGTGGTGTCCGCCTTGGCGACCAGGAACAGGTTCTGGTTCGGGATGACGATCAGCGTATCGACGTGCTTCTGCAGCTCCTCGATACCGGCGTCGGCCGAGCGCATGCGGCGCGTGCCTTCGAACATGAACGGCTTGGAAACCACGCCGACCGTCAGCACGCCCTTGGCGCGCGCGGCCTGGGCGATGATCGGTGCGGCGCCGGTGCCGGTGCCGCCGCCCATGCCGGCGGCGATGAAGACCATGTGGACGCCTTCGAGCAGGCGCTCGATGTCCTCGATGGTTTCCTCTGCAGCGGCACGGCCCACTTCCGGACGCGCACCGGCGCCGAGACCCTGGGTGATTTCCGGACCGAGTTGGATGCGCGTTTCCGCGATCGAGTTGTTGAGCGCCTGGGCGTCGGTATTGGCGACGACGAAGTCCACGCCCTCTATCTGGGCCTGGATCATGTTGGCGATGGCGTTGCCGCCCGCACCGCCTACGCCGATGACGACAATCCGCGGACGAAGCTCTTCGATCGCCGGCGGTCCGATGTTGATGCTCATTTCGTTCTCCTGGCAGGCACGTGCGCGAAGAAAATTATCTTGACTAGCCTGATTGCACGGCTGCCTCTGTCAAGGCAAAGCGCGCGGTACTGTTGTCCACAGGCGAAACCGCCAATTCCCGCCAATCGCGGCGTTCGCGTCGCAGGAATTGCACGACTTGCCAAAGTGCTCAAAAGTATTCCCTCAAGGCTCTATAGACGCGATTGACTACGCCCAGCCCGCTGTAACGTACTGTACCCTGACGGTTCTTGCCGAACGTGCGGATATCGATGGGGTCGGCGGCGGCATAGAGCACGAGGCCCGCCAGCGTCGAGAAGCCCGGTTTTACGTGGGCTTCGGCCAGACCGGAGAGATGCGGCACCCGGCCGATCCGCACCGGCTTGCCGAGCGCGGCCTGCGCATAGTCGGCCAGTCCCACCAGTTCCGCGCCGCCGCCGGTGAAGACCACCTGCTTGCCGCGCTGGGCGTTGAAGCGCATCAGCTTGAGCGCCTTGTTGATCTCTTCCATCAGGATGCCGAGCTGGCCGGTGATGACACCGATCAGTTCGGCGCGGGGAATGCGGTTCTTGTCGTCGGCATGACGGGCGATCGGGCCGGTGCCCTCCTCGCCGGGGGCATTGACGGGAATCATCTCGCGGTGGTCGTGCGGGCTGGCGATGGCCGAGCCGTTCACGCACTTCAGACGCTCGGCCTGGAAGCGGCGGATGCCGAAGGCCGAGGCGACGGCATCGGTGATATCCGCCGAGCCCATCGGGATCGAGATCATGTCGATCAGCAGCCCATGCGAATAGACCGCGACATTGGTGACTTCCGCTCCGAATTCGACGAGCGCCACGCCGAGATCGCGCTCCTCGGGCGAGAGGCAGGCCTGCCCCGCCGCAATCGGGGAGCCGACCACCGCCTCGACCTCCAGATGCGCGCACTGCACCGCCTCGGTCAGGTTGCGGATCGGGGCGCCGTCCGCCAGCACGATATGGATATCGACGCCGAGCCGCTCGGCATGAAGCCCGGTGGGATTACCGACACCGTGGGCGCCATCGAGGCGATATTGCGCGGGCTGGGCATGGAGCACCATGCGCCCGTCCGGCTGGATCACCTCGCGCGCCGAGATCAGCAGCTGGTCGATATCCTCCTGCTCGATGCGGCGACCGCCGATCTCGGCATCGAACTGGTCGATGCGGCTGGCAAGGCCCGCTCCCGAGCAGCCGATCCAGACTTTCGACACACTGGTGTCGGCCATCTTCTCGGCGCGGTCGATGGCGTCGCGCACCGCATAGGTCGCCGCGGCCATGTCGGTGACATAGCCGCGCTTGATGCCCTGGCTGGCGCGGTGGCCGGAGCCGAGCACGATCATGTCGCCCATTTCCGACATGCCCGCGACGATCGCGGAAATGCGGAAGGAGCCGATATTGACCGCGCCGAACACGCGGGTGATGCGAGGGGGCGCCATTACTGTTCCTCCGCCGCAACGGCGGTCGTGGGCGCCGTGGCCCCGCTCGCTTCTGCACCCGTATGCGGCACTGCCCCCGCCTTCATCGCCAATTCCTGTCCTTCGCCGTCGGGCACCCGCAAGTAGATGCGGTCCTTCGCGCGCATGTCGATCGCCGTCACTTTGCCGCCGATCAGCCGATTGGTACCGTCCAGCCTTGCGAACGTGACGAGCGCGCTCGCCGATTCGGTGTCGCCTTCCGGCAGGGCCAGCACCTGCCCGGTCTGAAACGTCAGATTCCAGCGGCGGTTGCCGATCCATTCGGCTTCCTGCACTTTCGGCTGGAGCGCGGGCGCGGCTTCCAGCAAGTGCCCGAGCTGCGTCACCTGCTGCCCGGCGCCGGGACCGGAGACGATCAGCTTGCCCTTGGCGTCCTTGCGGTTGATCGCCTCAAGCTCCTGCCCGGTCTCGTCGATCAGCACGAAGCGGTCGGCCTTGCGCAGCACCGCATGGGGCGCGCGCTCGACGATGTCGATCACCAGCGTGTCGGGCAGCTGGCGCGAGACGCGCGCGTCCTTGACCCACGAGAGGCCCATCAATTCGCCGCGCAGCCCGTCGAGATCGACCTGGGTCATCGCCCGGTCGCGCTCGGCCAGCGCCTTTTCGTAGACTTTCAACTCATTGAGGTTCTTCACCCCGCGCACTTCGACGCGCTTGACCTCGAACCCGGCATCGGCAGCCACTTGCGCGAACTGCTTGCCCGCCAGCATCGGCACGCCCGCCGCATTGGCGACGACCCAGATGAGCAGCCCCGCACCGCCGAGAATGGCGACGAGGAAGATCTTGTGAAGCTGCTCCTCGGTGAAGGGCAGCCAGCTCATCACCGTGTCGACGGCCGTGCCGCTCGTCGCCTTGGCCTGGCGCACCTTGGCCTTGGTGTTCCGGGCCGCTGCGGCCTTTCGCGCTGTCTTCGGCTTGCGCCGGATCGTCTGGCTCATTTGCCCCCCTTGGCGACCTTTCCGGCGTCGGCAAGCGCTTCAGCGATAATCGCCTCCACGAGATCGGGGTATTCCATACCGCAGGCACGCGCCTGTTCGGGGACGAGGCTGAGCGGGGTCATGCCCGGCTGGGTGTTGACCTCCAGCAGGAACAGGCCTTCGACGCCCTGCGTATCGTCCCAGCGGAAGTCGGCGCGGCTGGTGCCCTTGCAGCCGAGCAACTGGTGGGAGCGCAGCGCGAGGTCCTTGCAGGCCGCGGTGATCTCGTCGGGGATTTCCGCCGGGCAGACGTGTTCGGTCATGCCGTCGGTATACTTGGCGTCGAAGTCGTAGAAGCCCGACTTGGGCTTGAGTTCGGTGACCAGCAGGGCGCGGTCTCCGATCACGGCGGTGGTCAGTTCGCGGCCGCGGATGAACGGCTCGGCGAGCAGGCGGTCGAATTCCTGCCACGGGCCCTTGGCGTCCTTGGCCACGGGATTGCCGTAATTGCCCTCATCGGTGACGATGGCGACGCCGACCGACGAGCCTTCGTTGACGGGCTTCAACACATAGGGACGCGGCAGCGGATCGCGCTCGTGGATTTCGGCGCTCTCGACGATGCGCCCGCCGGGCATCGGGATGCCGTGCGGGACCAGCGCCTGCTTGGTCAATTCCTTGTCGATGGCGATGACCGAAGTGGCGAGGCCCGAATGGGTGTAAGTGAGGCCCATCAGGTCCATCATGCCCTGCACCGTGCCGTCCTCGCCCGGCGCGCCGTGGAGCGCGTTGAACACGACATCCGGCTTCGCCTCCGACAGGCGCAGCGCGACATCGCGGTCCATGTCGATGCGGGTGACCTTGTGGCCCTTGGACTCGAGCGCTTTGGCCACGCCCTCGCCGCTCATCAGCGAGACCGGCCGCTCGTTCGACCAACCGCCCATCAGGACCGCGACGTGGAGTTTGGAGAGGGTCACTGGATCACTCACTTCTTCTCTGCGGATCGTCCGACCCGCTGGATTTCCCATTCGAGCGTCACGCCCGACTGTTCCTTGACCCGGCGGCGGACTTCTTCGCCCAGGGCCTCGATATCGCTGCTGGTGGCGTCGGCGACGTTGAGCAGGAAGTTGGTGTGCTTCTCGCTCACTTGCGCGCCGCCGAGGGTCAGGCCGCGGCATCCGGCTTCATCGACGAGCTGCCAGGCCTTGTGGCCTTCGGGGTTTTTGAAGGTGGAGCCGCCGGTCTTGCTGCGCAGCGGCTGGCTGGCCTCGCGGCTGGCGGAAATGCGGTCCATCTCGGCCTGGATCGCGTCAGGCTCGCCCGCGCGGCCCTTGAAGCGCGCGGCAACGACCACGGCGCCGTCGGGCAATTCGGAGTGGCGATAGGTATAGCCAAGGTCCGCATTGCCCAGCGTCACCAGCGAACCGTCGCGCAGGACCACATCGCAGTCGATCAGCACATCCTTGACCTCGCCGCCATAAGCGCCGCCGTTCATCCGCACGAAACCGCCGACGGTGCCGGGGATCGAGCGCAGGAATTCGACCCCGGCAATGCCGTTGTCGCGCGCGGTCGAAGAGACGAGAATGCCGCTGGCGCCGCCGCCGCATTCCAGCGTGACCTCATCGACGCGGGAGACTTTGGCGAAAGCCTTGCCGAGGCGGATCACCACGCCGGGAACGCCGCCGTCGCGCACGATCATGTTCGAGCCGAGGCCCAGTGCCATGACCGGGACCGAGGGATCGAGATCGCGCAGGAAGCCTTGCAGGTCGGCCAGATTCTTCGGTTCGAACAGCCACTCGGCCGTCCCGCCCGACTTGAACCAGACGAGCGGCGCCAGCGGCGCGTCGGCCTTCAACTTGCCCTGCACGTCCGGGAGGTGAGGTTGCGCCACGTCCATCATCCTTCGACAGGCTCAGGATGATCCTTCGACAGGCTCAGGATGAGCGAGCTTTCACGAGACACGTAAAAACCCGCTCGTGCTGAGCCCTGAGCCTGTCGAAGGGTCGAAGCACATGGACGAGGCGTGACGATGCCGCTCACCCTGCCCTCCGTGCCCGGATCGCGTCGGCCAGCCCTGCCGCCCACTTGGTGATATCGCCCGCGCCGAGGCAGACCACCATGTCGCCCGGCTGGATCGAACCTGCCAGCACGTCCGCCAGCGCATCCGGCCCGGAGACGACTTGCGCCGAGCGGTGGCCGCGCGCCTTCATGCCCGAGACCATGTGCTCAGAATCGACGCCTTCGATCGGCTGCTCGCCCGCTGCGTAGACCGGCGCGGCATAGACCACGTCGGCGTCGTTGAAGGCGCCTTCGAAGTCTTCCATGTGGTCGCGCAGGCGGGTGAAGCGGTGCGGCTGGACCACGGCGATGACGCGATTGCGCACGCCCTCGCGCGCGGCAGCGAGCACGGCGCGGATTTCGACCGGGTGGTGGCCATAGTCGTCGATCACGGTCACGACACCGCCCTCGACTTCGACTTCACCGACTTTGGTGAACCGGCGCTTCACCCCGCCGAACTTCGAGAAACCGGTCTGGATACACTCATCCGAGCAGCCCATCTCCACCGCCACGCCCACGGCGGCGAGTGCGTTCTGGACGTTGTGGCGTCCCGGCATCGGCAGTTCGATGCCCTCGATCCGGCGGAACGAGCCGTCGCGCTGGCGCAGGGCCACGTCGAAGCGGTTGCCGCCGGGAATCGGGGTGACGTTCTCGCCGCGAATGTCGGCCTGGGCCGAGAAGCCGTAAGTCACCACGCGGCGGTCGCGCACCTTGGGGATGATCGCCTGCACTTCCGGGTGATCGATGCAGAGCATCGCCGCGCCGTAGAACGGTACGTTCTCGATGAATTCGACGAAGGAGTCCTTCACCCTGTCGAACGAGCCGTAGTGATCGAGGTGCTCGGGATCGATGTTGGTGACGACGGCGATCGTGCCGTCGAGACGCAGGAACGAGCCGTCGCTCTCGTCGGCTTCCACCACCATCCAGTCCGAAGCGCCGAGCCGCGCGTTCGAACCGTAGGAATTGATGATGCCGCCATTGATGACGGTGGGATCGATCCCGCCCGCATCGAGCAGCGCCGCGACCATCGAGGTCGTGGTGGTCTTGCCGTGCGTACCGGCCACGGCCACGGTGTTCTTGAGCCGCATCAGCTCGGCCAGCATCTCGGCGCGGCGGACCACGGGAATGCGGTTTTCGAGCGCATAGACGACTTCGGGATTGTCGCGCTTCACGGCGGTGGAAGTGACGACGACGGCCACGCCCTCGACGTTCTCGGCCGACTGGCCGATCATGACCTTGATCCCGCGCCCGCGCAGGCCTTCGACCACATAGCCCTCGGCAATGTCGGAGCCTTGCACCGAATAGCCGAGGTTGTGCATCACTTCGGCAATGCCGGACATGCCGATGCCGCCGATGCCGACGAAGTGGATCGTGCCGATGTCGGTGCCGACGCCCCTCACTGCACGGACTCCTTCGCGAGCTTGCTTTTCGCGAGGGCCTCACCGCTCTTGGCGGGCATGGCCTTCTCCATGCGGATCACGTCCATGATCGGCGCGGCGCCGAAGCTCTCGACGAGGTCGGCCAGATCGCTGGCGGCATTGGGATAACCGCAGTTCCACGAGGCGTGGGCGGCATTGGCAAGGGTTTCGGGATGCTGGGCCATGGCCTGTATCTGTTTCGCGAGTGTGCTCGCGGTGAAGTTTTCCTGACGGATCGCACGGGCGCCGCCTGCCGCGACGATCTCGCGGGTGTTGGCGGCCTGGTGGTCGTCGGTGGCGATCGGCAGCGGAATCAGGATCGCGGGACGACCGACGGCGGTGAGTTCCGCGATCGTCGAAGCGCCCGAGCGGCCGATGAACAAGTGCGCACCGGCAAGCCGCTCCGCCATGTCCTCGAAATAAGTCGCGAGTTCGGCGGGGATGCCGTGACCGGCATAGCGCGCGCGGACGGCTTCGATATCCTCCGCCCGGCACTGCTGGATCACCTGAAGCCGCGAACGCAGCGCCGGGGGCAGCATGGCGAGACCGTCCGGCACGACTTCCGAAAGCACCCGCGCGCCCTGGCTGCCGCCGGTCACGAGGATGCGCAGCAGGCTGTCCTCGCCGAATTCGGGGAACGGCGCCTCGCGCAGGGCCAGGACTTCGTCACGCACCGGATTGCCGACGAGCGTGACCTTGTCGGCATACTTCGCATCGAGCCGGTCCACTTGCGCAAAGGCCGTGGCGATGGCGTTCACCTTGCCCGCGAAATAGCGGTTCACGCGGCCGAGCACCGAGTTCTGCTCATGCAGGATCGTCGGGATCTTCGCGGAATTCGCCGCCAGCATCGTCGGCAGCGCGGGATAGCCGCCGAAGCCGACCACGGCGGTCGGCTGGAAGCTCTCGAACAGGCGCAGCGCCATGGCGCGGCCCGACAGGATGCCCTTGAGGCCCTTGAGCCAGTTCAGCGGGTTCTTCCCCGCGATGCGGCCCTGCGGCAGGACATGGGCGGGCAGATAGTCGGGCTTGCCGGGAATCGCCGCGCCGCGCTCGTCGGTGATGAGCGCGACGTGGTGGCCGCGCCGGTCCAGTTCGGCGGCGAGCGCGAAAGCGGGAATGAGGTGTCCGCCGGTCCCGCCCGCGGCGAGGACGTAATGGCGGCTTACCGAGCCTTTTTCGGCCGAACTCATGAAGAAAAGTCTCCAACGGCGCGGAGCGAGAACTTCTCGCGCTTGATGAACGGGTTGCGCCGCGTGATCGCCAGCAGCAGGCCCACGGTCATGCACATGGCGACCGTGGAGGAGCCGCCGTAGCTGATCAGCGGCAGGGTCATGCCCTTCGAGGGGAAGAGCTGGAGGTTGACGAGGATGTTGATGAAGGCCTGCCCGCCGAACTGCGAGGCGATGCCGGAAGCGGCGAGCACGGTGAAGAGGTCTTCCTCCTCGGTCAGGCGCAGCATCACCCGCGTCAGCAGCGCCAGGTAGATCATGACGATGATAACGCAGGCGATCAGCCCGAATTCCTCGCCGATGACCGAGAAGATGTAGTCGGTATGCGCCTCGGGCAGCGCCATCTTGCGCGCGCCCATCCAGAAGCCCTGCCCGAACCATCCGCCGTTGAGCAGGGTGCGCTGGGCCAGGTCCACCTGGTCGAAGGCATTGCCGCCCGACAGGAACGAATCGATGCGGTTCCGGCCGTTGTCATAGGTGAAATACATCAGGACAATCCCCGCGACGCCCAGCCCGGCGAACATGCCGATGCGCTTGAGCGGAATCCCCGCCAACAGGATCATCACGAAGAAGGTGCCGGAGAACAGCATCGTCGAGCCGAAGTCCGGCTGCGCCATCAGCAGCGCGCCGAGCAGGCCCATGAGGCAGAAGCAGATCGCCACCACCGGAATATTCGGATCGCGCGCGCGCCAGGACAGGATCCAGGCCAGCAGGATCGGGAAGCCGGAGCCAAGGAACTGCGAAGGCTGGATCGAGAAGCCGAGCTTGAGCCAGCGCCGCGCTCCGTTCACTTCGGAGCCGACCACCGGCACCAGCACCAGCCCCACCAGCATGACCGCCGCGATCAGGATGCCGACCCGGCGCGCGCTGTCCTTCGATAGGCTGGAGGCCCAGAACATCGCGCAGAGGCCGACGAACTGCCAGCGGAGGTGCAGCCAGAAGAAGTGCAGCTGCGAGAGCTTCTCGTGCGCGGTCGACAGGCGCCGGGCGCTCGCCGGAGAACCCGCGGCAACGGCCACGGCGCCGATCCCCATGAGGATCAGGACGATGGCCAGCACGGTGCGGTCGATCTCCTGCCACCAGATCGCCAGCTGGCCGCGACGGTTGCGGTTGTAGCGGACATTGGCGGGAGAGGTTCCGGTGCCGGGTGCGTTACCGGGCGCGTTGCCGGGCGCAATCGTGGCCATCAGTGCTTCATCCCTTCGGCATCCGTGCCCTGCGATTCCAGCAGCGCTTCCACGATCTGGCGGAAGGCCAGTCCGCGCGCCTCGTAGTCGCGGAACTGGTCGAAGCTGGCACAGGCGGGCGAAAGCATGATGACGTCGCCGGGGACGGCGCGGGTCATCGCCTCGCGGATGGCCTCGGCCATCATCTCGCTGCGGTGCACTTCGGTGTAAGGCGCAAGAATCTCGGCGAAGCGCGCACCGGCATCGCCGATCGTATAGGCGGCGGCGACATTGCCGAAGTACGGCACGCATTCGTCGAGATTGTCGCCCTTGGGCAACCCGCCGAGAATCCAGTGGATGCGCGGTGCAGGCGCGGGCGGATAGGCCGCCAGCGCGGGCGCGGTGGAGGCCGGGTTGGTCGCCTTGCTGTCGTTGATGTAGAGCACGCCGCCCGCCTCGGCCACGCGCTCCATGCGGTGGGGCAAGCCGCTGAACGTGCGCAGCGCCGGTTGCCACTGCTCGGCGGAAATCCCCAGCGCCTCGACGATGGCGACGGCCACGGCGGCGTTCTGGAGATTGTGCGGGCCTTGCAGCGAGGGCCAGTCCGGTTGGAGCGCGGCGAGATCGCTGCCGTCCACCCGGCGCACCGCACCGGGGACGCGGCGCGCTTCTTCCGCTTCGGCGATGTCGGCGGTTTCGCGGTCGCCGGTTCCGAACACGGCGGGACGGTCGGCGGCCTGCATCGCGAAGAGGCGCGCCTTGGAGGCGGCATAGGCCTCGAACCCGTCGTAGCGGTCGAGGTGGTCGGGGGTGATGTTGAGCAGCGCCGCCACGTCGCAGTCGAGGCTGCGGGTGAGGTCGATCTGGTAGCTCGACAATTCGAGCACATAGACGCCGCCTTCCGGCAGCGGCTCCTCGCCCAGCACCGGCACGCCGATATTGCCGCCGACGCGGGTGGGCACGCCGGCGCTTTCCAGCAGGTGGTGGACCAGCGAAGTCGTCGTCGACTTGCCGTTGGTGCCGGTGATCCCGACCACGCGGTGCGCGGGCAGGCTCTCACGGGCGAGCGCGAAGAGTTCGATATCGCCGATCACCGGCACGCCCTGACGGCGCGCGGCTTCGGCGATCGGGTGGGTGTTGAGCGGAACGCCGGGCGAGACGATCACGCCGTCATAGCCGGAGATATCCGCCGTGACCGGATCGGCCAGCTCGATGCTTTCCTCATGGCTGCGGGCGCAGAAGGCTTGGCGCGGCTCCTCGCGCGCGTCCCAGGCCATGACATGGGCGCCGCTGGCGAGCAGCGTCTCGACCGCAGTGAGGCCGGAGCGCGCAAGTCCGAGAACCGCGTAGCGCTTTGCGGCAAAGGCGGAGGAGACGATCACGGCCGAGCGCCCCTTATCGCAGCTTGAGGGTGGAGAGGCCGAGGACGGCGAGAACGATCGAGATGATCCAGAAGCGGATCACGACGGTCGATTCCTTCCAGCCCTTCTGCTCGAAGTGGTGATGGATCGGGGCCATGCGAAACACGCGGCGGCCGGTGCGCTTGAACCAGAACACCTGGATGATGACCGAGGCGGCTTCCAGCACGAAGAGACCGCCGACGATGGCCAGCACGATCTCGTGGTGAGCGGCCACGGCAATGGCGCCGAGCGCGCCGCCGAGCGCGAGACTGCCGGTGTCGCCCATGAACACGGCGGCGGGCGGCGCGTTGAACCACAGGAAAGCGAGGCAGGCGCCGATGATCCCGGCGCAGAACACCGCGAGTTCACCCGCGCGCGGAACGTGCGGAATGCCGAGGTAGCTGGCATAGTCGACGCGGCCTGCAAGGTAGCAGATGATCGCGAACGTGCCCGCCGCGATGATGACCGGCATCGTCGCAAGGCCGTCGAGGCCGTCGGTCAGGTTCACCGCATTGCCCGCGCCCACGATCACCACGGCGGCGAAGACGTAGTAGAACGGACCCAGCGGAATGTAGCGACCCGAGAGGAACGGCACGTAGAGGTTGGTGTTGAGCTGGCTGACGATGATGTAGGAAGCGATCCCCGCCACCACGAATTCCAGCGCGAGCCGCAGCTTGCTGGAAAGCCCGGCGGTGCTGCGCTTGGCGACCTTATCGTAGTCGTCGAGGAAACCGATGATGCCGAAGCCCACGGTCACGGCCACGCAGGCCCAGACGAAGGGATTGGTCACGTCCATGAACAGGATCATCGAACTGACCAGCGCGGTCAGGATCATCAGCCCGCCCATCGTCGGGGTGCCGCGCTTGGCGAGGTGGCTCTGCGGGCCGTCCTCGCGGATCGGCTGGCCCTTGCCCTGGCGCACGCGCAGCATGTTGATGAAGCGCGGCCCGATCAGCAGGCCGAGGCCGAGCGCCGTCATCAGCGCCGCGCCCGAACGGAACGACTGATAGCGGAAGAGGTTGGACAGTCCCTCGTAGTGGAACCAATCTGCGATAAGATACAGCATCTTGCGGGGTTGCCCCCTACCCTTCCTGTTTGTCGAGCGCGTTCACCAGGGAAGCCAGGCCCACCGAATTCGAACCCTTGACCAGGATGACGTCATCCTTTTCGAGGCCGAATTCGCGCAGTGCGTCCAGAGCTTCCCGCACAGTCAGGCAATGCGCGAAGGGCACGGCCTTGCCAAGCGGAAGAGCGGCGGATTTCCCCAGTTCCCCTGAATTTCGGCCCGCTTCAAGCACCTGCGCGAGCGGTGCCATCTCCTCGCCGACCAGCACGGCGTAATCGACGCCCGCTTCGCCGATCGGACCGGCGAGGGCGGCGTGATAGTCGGGGCCGTGGCTGCCGAGTTCCTTCATTGCCCCGAGCACGGCGATCCGGCGGTGTGCAGGGGTGCGGCCGAGCTGTTCCAGCGTCGCGCGCATCGAGGCGGGGTTGGCGTTGTAGCTCTCGTCGATCAGCAGCGCCTTATCGCCGCCGGACACGTCGATCTGGAGCCGCGCGCCCCGGCCCGGCAGTCCGCCCATTTCGGCGAGCGCCACGCCTGCGGCACCGAGGTCGCCCTTGACCCCGCGCACGGCGGCCATGACCGCGAGCGAGTTGATGACATGGTGCTCGCCGGGCGCAGCGACGGTGTAGCAGACCCGGCGGTCGCCCATGTCGATCGTCACCAGCGAACCGCCGCCGATCGCCGGAACCGCGTCGAGCAGCCGGACATCGGCATCGCGTGCCTTGCCGAACGAGACGACTTCGGCCCCGGAGGCCAGCGCGGCTTCCTTCAGCCGGTTGAAATAGGGGCTGTCGGCGGGAATCACGGCCACGCCGCCCGTTTCCAGTCCCTCGAAGATTTCCGCCTTGGCGTCGGCGATGGCCTCCATCGAACCGAGCATCTCGATGTGGGCGGGCGCGATCGTGGTGATGACGGCCACGTTCGGGCGGACCTGCCGGGTCAGCGCGGCAATCTCGCCCGCGTGGTTCATGCCCATCTCGAAAATGCCGAAACGGGCGCGCGCAGGCATCCGCGCAAGGCTGAGCGGCACGCCGACGTGGTTGTTGTAGCTCTTGACCGAGCGGTGCGCATCACCCCGGCTCGCGCGGTCGAGCGCGTCGAAAATCGCTTCCTTCACGCCGGTCTTGCCGACCGAGCCGGTCACGCCGATGATCGGCCCGCGCGAACGCTCGCGCGCGGCGGCGCCGAGCAGTTCCAGCGCTTCGGTGGTGTTCTCGACCAGGATATGCGGGCCATCGACCGGACGGTCGACCACGACCGCCGCCGCGCCCTTGGCGAAAGCGCCCTCGACGAAGCGGTGGCCGTCCATCGCCTCGCCCTTGAGCGCGAAGAACAGGTCGCCGCCCTGCACGTCGCGGCTGTCGATCTCGACGCCGGAAACGGCGAATTCACCGCTGGCCTCGCCCTTCATCACCCGCGCAAGCGTGGCGGAATCCCAGAGCGCGGGCCAAAGCGCGGAAGAAGACCACGGGGCAAGCGGGTTCGCCTCAGCCGCATCGTTGGGCCATTCGAGGATCCGGGCTACAGCATTCATCGCACTACCTTCCCTGCGGACCGGACATTTCCCTGGCCACGGTGACGTCGTCGAATGGCAGGACGCGCACTGCGTCGCCGCTGCCGATGATCTGCCCCTGTTCATGCCCCTTACCGGCGATGAGGACGATGTCCCCACGTCCGGCTTCCGCGATGGCGGCACCGATCGCCTCGCGCCGGTCGCCGATTTCCTTCGCGCCTTCGCCCATCCCGGCGAGGACCATGGCGCGAATCGCTGCCGGATCCTCGCCGCGCGGATTGTCGTCGGTGACGATCGCCACGTCCGCGCCTTCGCTCGCCACCCGGCCCATTTCCGGCCGCTTGCCCTGGTCGCGGTCGCCGCCCGCGCCGAACACCACGATCAGGCGCCCTTCCACATGCGGACGGAGCGCCGCGATCGCCGCCTCCAGCGCATCGGGCGTATGCGCATAGTCGACATAGACCGGCGCGCCTACCGAAGAAATCGCCGCACGCTCAAGCCGCCCGCGCACGGTGACAAGCCGCTTCAGCGCATCGAAAGTCCGATGCGCGTCACCGCCGCTGGCCAGCACCAGCCCCGCCGCGACCAGCGAATTGGCGGCCTGATAGGCGCCGATCAGCGGAAGCTCGAGCACGTAGGCTTTGCCCTCATGCTCGAGCTCCAGCTTCTGGCCGAGTCCGCCCGGCTTGCGACCCGAGAGGCGGATGCCGGTGCCCTTGGCACCAACGGTGAAAGTCTTGAGCCCGCGCTGTTCGGCATGGGCAATGGCCTTGTCGGACCAGGCATCGTCGGCCCAGATCACGGCGGTGCCGCCATCGACGACCACTTCGTCAAACAGGCGCATCTTCGCCGCGAAATAGTCGTCCATGTCCGCGTGGTAGTCGAGATGATCGCGCGAAAGGTTGGTGAAGGCACCCGCCGCCACGCGCGGCCCCTCGATGCGGAACTGCGAGAGGCCGTGGCTCGACGCCTCGTAGGCGACATGGGTAACGCCCTCACGGGCAAGGCCGGTGAGATTGGCGAGGAAAGTCACGATATCCGGCGTGGTGAGGCCGGTGGAGACCGTCTCGTCGCTGGTGCTGACGCCCAGAGTGCCGATCGAGGCGGCGCGCTGGCCCGCCATGCGCCAGATCTGGCGGGTCAGCTCGACCGTGGAAGTCTTGCCGTTGGTGCCGGTGACGGCCACCAGCGTCTCGGGCACCGGCTGGAAGAACGGCGCGGCGAGACGCGCGAAGAGACGGCGCGGCTCAGCGTCGGCGAAGTGCACCGCACCTTCGACTTTGGCGTCCGGATGGGCGACCACGGCGACGGCGCCTGCTTCGACGGCCGCGGCGATGTAGTCCTCGCCGTTGAACTTCGTGCCGCGAAACGCGCCGAACACCGTGCCGGGCGCGACCTTTCGATGATCGATGGCAAAGCCGGTCACGTTCGAGTCTGCGCCCGCGAAAGAAACACCAGCAGCGGCGCAGAGGGCAGTCAATTTCATTCTTCCAGGCTCACTCTTCAGCGGTTCCGGCCGGGATCAGCGGCTTGAGGTCGGAAATGTCGATGTCGCGGGTCTCGTCGGGCATCACGCCGAGCAGCGGGCCGATGCGCGGGACGACGCGCTGGATCACCGGCGCTGAGTTCCACGCGGCGGTGCGCTGGAACGAGGTCGCCTCGGTGCCCTGCGGCTCGTCCATCATGGCGATGACGACGTAGCGCGGGCGGTCCATCGGGAAGGCGGCGGCGAAAGTCGCCACCAGCGAGTGCTTGCGATAGCCGCCGACGCCGGGCTTTTCGGCCGAGCCGGTCTTGCCGCCGACGCGGAAGCCCGGCGCATCGGCCTTGCGGCCGGTGCCGTAGGACACGATCATGCGCAGCAGCTGGCGCATGCGGGCGCTGGTCGCGGCGGTGAAGACGCGGCGTCCCGCAGGAACCTCGGATGGCTCCAGCTTCTTCAGCGTCGCCGGGCGCCAGATGCCGCCGTTGACCAGCGACGCATAAGCGGAAGCGAGGTGCAGCGGCGTCACCGCGATACCGTGACCATAGGCGACCGTCATCGTGCGCAGGCGCGGCCATTCGCCGCGCGGCCAGAGCGGGAAGCCGCGTGCAGGCAGTTCGACATAGGGCCGCTGGTTCATCGCCAGCGATTCCATGGTCTTCTTGAGCCGCTCTCCGCCGAGTTCGTCGGCGATATGCGCGGTCACGGTGTTCGACGAATGGATCAGCGTTTCCAGCACGTTCAGCGAGGAACCGTAGTTGTGCAGGTCGTGGATCGTGAACTTGCCGACATGGAGCGGCGTGGCGGGCCAGCGGCGGCGCAAGTCGGTGATCGTCCCCGCATCGAGCGCGGCGGCGACGGTGATCGGCTTGAAGGTCGAGCCGAGTTCGTAGACCTGGTTGGTCACGCGGTTGAAGCCGCGCGGCACGTCGCCGGCCTTGGCCTGTTCCTCGGTGATGACGAGGTCGCTGGGCTGGACGTGGTTGGGATCGAACGAGGGCAGCGAGGCCAGCGCGAGGATTTCGCCGGTATCGACGTCGAGGATGACCCCCGCCGCGCCCTTGGCCTTGCTGAGCGCCATGCCCTTGCCGAGTTCGTCCTCCAGCGCGCTCTGCACGCGGAAGTCGATCGAGAGCGTGGCGGGCTGCGCGCGCCCCTCGGGGCTGGTGAGCTGCTTGTCGAAGGCCTGCTCCATGCCGACCTGACCCTTGCCGAAGGTATCGACATAGCCGAGCACCGAGGCCGCCATCGAACCCTGCGGATAGAAGCGCGTGGCTTCCTGCGGATATTCCAGCGCCGGTTCGCCGAGCGCGTGGACCTTGTTGGCGTCTTCGGGAAGGATCGACTTGCGCAGATAGCCGGGCTTGTCGGACGAGAGCTTGGCGATCAATTCGGCGCGGTCAAGATCGGGGAAGATGCGGATCAACCCGTCGGCGATTTCGGCGGGCGTGTGGATCAGCGACGAGCCTTCGCTCATCGCCTTGGGGTTGAACCACAGCGAATAAGTACGGAACTCGCGCGCCAGGGGCACGCCGTTGCGGTCGACGATCTCGCCGCGCTGGGGCACCAGCAGGTCCGAAAGGTCGCCGCCGCGCACCGAAGGGCCGGTCACGCCGAGGTAGACGATGCGGACAAACGCCAGCATCCCGATGAGCGTGAACACCCCGAGAATCCACAAGGTGCGCATCTTCGCCGTCAGCAGCGATTGCTGCCGGACGTTGAAAAGCTTGCGCCTGCCGGTCGAGACCGTGGTGGGGACCGCTCCGATCGGGAAGGCCGGAGCGTTCACTGCTGGGCGGCCTCCGCCACTTCGATCCGCGCCAGGCGGCTGCCGAGCGCGGCGGCGTCACGGGCCATCTGGTCGCGCTCAGGATCGCGGTTCTTGCCGCCCGCGCCCTTGGCTTCAGGCTGCGCGGGAGCGGCAGCGCCGCTTACCGGCGAGACCATCGCCAGCAGGCCGCCGTTGTCGGCCGCGCCGTCCTCGCCGGTCTTGTCGGCATTGGCATAGCGGATCGGCGCCGGAGCGCCCGGTCCCACCGGCATGCCCAGCGCGGCAAGCTGGCGCTCGCCCTCGATGTACTGGCCCGCGGTCGGCGCCTTGTAGCCGAACTCGACGTCGTTGAGTTCCTTGAGCGCCTGCTGGTTCGAGCGGGTCTGGAACTCGGTTTCCAGGAAGTTGATGTCCTGCTGCACCCAGACGATCCGCTTCTCGGTATCGTGGACCTGGCTCTTCACCGCGTTGACGCGCAAGGTGAGGCCGATCGTCAGCGCCCCGCAGACCAGCAGCACGGAAATCCATCCAATCGAATGGACGCGATCGCGAGTGAGGTTCATGGGGCACTCCTGGGGTCTTTACGGCCATCGTGGGCCGCTGTTCTTGGGGGGGCTTGCGTTCGCACGGCGGCGCGCAGGGTTGCGGATCGGGAACGGGGATTGGCGGTGAGTTCCGCCTCCCCCGGCCGCACGGCTTTCGCCACCTGCTCGAACGTCGCCTGCGGACCCGAACCTACTTGCGGCAAGTGCCGCGAAGTGCTCTGGGCCTGCCCGGCGGCGTCGCGCAGGAAGCGCTTCACCTTGCGGTCCTCGAGACTATGGAAGGTCACCACCGCCAGCCGCCCCCCGGCGCGCAGCAGGGTTTCGGCCCCTTCCATCCCGGCATCGAGTTCGTCCAGCTCTCCGTTCACATGGATACGGATCGCCTGGAAGCTGCGCGTCGCCGGATCCTTCGGCGCGGCAGCCCCCTTGTAATTCGGATTGTAACCCACGGCCTTGCGGACCACGCGGGCGAGTTCGCCGGTCGTCTCGATCGGACGCGCGGCGACGATCGCGCGGGCCACCCGGCGCGACTGGCGCTCCTCGCCATAGAGGTAGAGCACGTCGGCGATCTGGGCCTCGTCGGCCTCGTTCACAAAATCGGCGGCGGACATGCCCGCCTGGCTCATGCGCATGTCGAGCGGGCCGTCGGCGCCGAAAGCGAAGCCGCGCTCCGCCTGATCGAGCTGCATCGAGGAGACACCGATATCCATGACAACGCCGTCGACATGCGCGACGCCGACTTCCTCCAGCCCCGCGACCATTTCCGAGAAACGGCGGGCGTGCAGCACGAGGCGGGGCGGAACCGTGTCCAGTTCCGGCCACTTGGCGCGGTTCGCCTCAATCGCGGCAATGGCGTCGGGATCGCGGTCGAAGGCATGCACGGTCGCGCCCGCGTCGAGCAGGCGGCGGGTATAGCCGCCCGCGCCGAGGGTGCCATCGACGATGACGTCGCCGCCCTGGGGGTTCAGGGCGGCGACGACCTCCTCAAGGAGCACCGGAACGTGGGGAACGCCCTCGGGTATGGTGCGAGAGGCGCTCATTTCTTCGACGCTTTCTGAAGTTCCTTGGCCGCAAGACTGCGGCAGGCGGTCTGCGCCGCTCTCCAGTCCTGGTCCATTTCGTTGAGGTTTTCCGGGCTCCACACCGTAAAGAAGCGGCCGTTGCCGCGGAAGTAGAGCTGGTCGGTAACATTGGCGAGCGCGGCCAGGTCCTCGGGCAGGACGAAACGGCCGCTGCCGTCGAACGGCACTTCGTAGGAGGCGTAGATGTCGCTCGCGCGCTTTTCCGCGTCGAAGTCCTTGCCCGCGCGGATCGCCATGTCCTGCTGTTCGCGGATTTCCTGCTCGAAGTCCTGGATGCGCGAGAGACCAAAGCCGACAAGGCAGGGCCAGCGGTCATGGGTGGTCAGGCAGAGCAGGTCCTTGCCGCTCGATTCGCGCACGGTGCCGCGAAATGCATTGGGCAGCACGAAACGGTTCTTGTCGCGTAGCAGCGAGAAGCCCTGTCCGTTGTAGATGAATGGCTGCCCAGCCATGATATCCCTGTTTCGCCCCTAAGCTCGCCTCTCGGGCATGAGAGAACCCCGCCCCGCCGCGCAGTCGCGCGATGAGGTCCGCACCCTGCGAAGAGGGCACGACGAGACTCAGCCATTCCGATTGACATTGCTTTTATAACGGGAATTTTGGGGATTAAAGGGAAATGTGGGGATCAGCGGGAATAAATCGGCGGATTTCTTCGGATTTTCGGCACGGGTCGTCCCGCGGGCGGGTGGGTTAATCTCCGATCAACTACAAAAATACCTGATTTTTAACGGGTTTTCCCGCAATCGAAGCGCCACTCTATACTTCCCCGCTCAATCCCCGGTTTCGGCCCAGCCTATCAGCGTCGAGAAGATGTTTCGGCGCAGAGCAATCGAAGCGGGATCGTCCGATTTTTCGAGCACGGCGGCATCGGAAACCGCGAAAACCCGCCCCTTTTCAACCGAGCAGCGGGCAAGGACGCCCTCCGCCTCCAGATGGCAGCGACCGGGTGCATCCCCGCTGGTCCCCATGATCCCGGATTTTCCCGGATCGACGCCGTGATCCCCGACCGTCCCGTGTTTCCCCGAAAATCCCGGCGATGATGCGCTCTCCCCGGAATTCCCCAAAAGGCGGAAGCGTCCGGCGAGGTTCACCGGAAGCGGGCCAAGCGCGGTTTCGACCAGGTGCTCACCGGCGGGCTGGGCCTCATCGAATTCCAGCCGCAAGCCCCAGCGGGCAAGGATCGGCGAGAGCAGCACGGTGTCCTGCGGCCTGCGCGGATCGCCCAGGGCATAGCGGGTCGGTGCCGTCAGCAGCGGGTCGGCAAAGAGCAGGACCCTGCCCCCTTCCCGCACCCAGCGGTCCAGCGCGACGTTCTCCTGCGGCGAAAGCGGGCGCGGCTGGGCAAGTACCAGCAAAGCATCGCGGGGAAGCCGATCCGTCACCGTGTCGAGCGGATGTAGCGTCCCGGCGGAGGACAGGACGGCCAGCGCCCAGTGCCGGGGGCGTTCCTTCTCCAGCAATTCGCGGATGTCGCCGCTCTCGCCCCAGACGATCGGCAGGCTGGTGTAGAGGCCGATTTCGCGGCCGGACGACGACGAAGGCTGCGAATCGCCGCAACCGGCGAGCGTCAGGGCACTCGCCAGCAGCAGAGCGGCGCGCAGCTTACTGAACGGCAGCGCCGCTCGCTTCGGCATCGGTGGCTGCCGTCGGCGCCGGGGTCGGGCTGGGATCGGATGCGGGCACCACGCCGATATCCGCGAGCGGGTCGCTGGCGGCCTTCTTCGGCTTGGCATCCACCGCAACGACCTGCTGGATCGGATCGGCCGTATCGATCAACCGCGTGCGATCGTTGATGATGTTCGCGAGGCCCACGATCAGGAGCATGGCGCAGAGGCCGAATAGTCCGACCTGCAACCTGTGTACGGCCTGAGACCGCAGCTCACGCCCCGTCGGCGGCACGAAATGCTGCGGAGCGGTGATCTGCTCGACCATTTTAGGCGGAATGTGTCCTGCCATCGACAGACCGTTTACCTCAGGATTGCAGCCAGGGGAAGACGGGCAGATTCTTCGATTTCAGCCATTCCGGATTGTACAGCGACGAGAGGTAGCGG
This sequence comes from Novosphingobium sp., assembly GCA_017745295.1. Classification (GTDB taxonomy): domain Bacteria; phylum Pseudomonadota; class Alphaproteobacteria; order Sphingomonadales; family Sphingomonadaceae; genus Novosphingobium. The sequence continues at coordinate 49,971 of JAGHZR010000008.1, read as the reverse complement.
AAACCGGTGTCGCACAGGATCGTCGCCACCCGCGCGTCGCTCTTGCCTTCGGCCACCAGCTTGCGTCCCAGCGCGACCGCGCCCGCGACATTGATGCCCGAGGACAGGCCGAGGCAAAGCCCCTCTTCCGACAGCAAGCGACGGACCCATTCGAGGCCTTCCTCGTCCGAGATGCGGAACTGGGTGTCGATCGGCGCGCCTTCGAGATTGGCGGTGATGCGGCCCTGCCCGATGCCCTCGGCTACCGAATTGCCCTCGGCCTTGAGTTCGCCGTGGGCGTAATAATTGTAGAGCGCCGCGCCGTGCGGATCGGTCAGCGCGATCGTGATCGCCTCGTCGAAGGCCTTGAGGCCGAGGCCGGTGCCTGCGATCGTGCCGCCGGTGCCCGCCGCGCAGGTGAAGCCGTCGATGCGGCCTTCCATCTGCTGCCAGATTTCCGGCGCGGTGCTTTCGATATGGGCCTTGCGGTTGGCGATATTATCGAACTGGTTGGCCCAGATCGCGCCCGGCGTCTCTTCGGCGAGGCGGCGCGACGTGTGGACGAAGTGGCCCGGATTCGAGAACGGCGCGGCCGGAACCAGCACCAACTCGGCGCCGAGCGCGCGCAGCGTGTCCATCTTCTCGCGCGACTGGGTCTCGGGCATGACGATGATCGTCTTGTAGCCCAGCGCATTGGCGACGAGCGCAATGCCGATGCCGGTATTGCCCGCCGTGCCCTCGACGATGGTGCCGCCGGGCTGGAGCAGGCCTTTCGCCTCGGCATCGCGGACGATCCACAGGGCGGCACGGTCCTTCACCGAGGCGCCGGGATTGGCGAATTCGCACTTGCCCCAGATCTCGCAGCCTGCGGCTTCGCTCGGTCCCTTGAGCAGGACGAGCGGGGTGTTTCCGATAAGGTCGAGAGTGGCGCGCTGGGGAATGGGTGCAGTCATGGCCGCACAGGTAGGAAGTCCGGCGGAAAGGCGCAAATGATTTGCAGAGTTTTTTGAGCAAGCCATTCGCCCCTCGCGAAAGACCCGCTGCACCGGCTCCCGCAAAACGACCGAAGAGTCGTTGGCGGGAGCCGGCAGGCTATCGAGAAATCAATCCTCGGCGGCGATCGTGACCTTGCAGCCTTCGAGCGCGGCCGTCACCGGCACCTGGCAGGACAGGCGCGAGAATTCGTTGCGATGGTCGGAGCTGTCGAGCAGGTCGTTCTCGTCGTCGCTCATCGCCGGAAGCTTGTCGACGAAGGCGGGGTCGATGTGTACGTGGCAGGTCGCGCAGGAACAGCAACCGCCGCAGAGGGCCAGAAGCTCGTCGAAACCGCCGTCGCGGATCGTTTCCATCAGGGTGCGGCCTTCGACGGCCTCTACGGTGGATTCTTCGCCCGATTGATTGATGACGATGATCTGCGGCATTCTCGTCGATCCCCTTGGTGATAGTGCATGCAGGACAACATGCTTGTCATGGCTTTTGACGGCGGCTGCTAATGGCTGACACCTCCTTTTGCAAGGTAATCGACATATGGGCTTGAGCGCTGACGCACTGAAACGGGGCCTCGACGCCATTGCCGCCAAGGAACCGGCGATCGCGCGGGCGCTGGAAGCCGCAGGCTATCCCGAACCGCGCATCCGGCCGACCGGCTATGCCACCCTGCTGCGCACGATCGTCGGCCAGCAGGTCTCGGTGGCGGCGGCCTCCGCCGTATGGGCGCGGCTGGAAAACCTGCTCGGTCCGGGAATTGCGCCCGAAGCCCTGTTGGCGGCGGATTTCGAGGCCCTGCGCGCCTGCGGGCTGTCGCGCCAGAAACAGGGCTATGCCCGCAGCCTCTGCGAACTGGTGTCCGCCGGAACCCTGGATCTGGAAAACCTCCCCGAAGACGATGAGGAGGCGATCGCCCAGCTCGTGCGGATCAAGGGAATCGGCCGGTGGTCGGCAGAGGTCTACCTGCTGTTCGCGGAAGGCCGGACGGACATCTGGCCCGCCGGAGATCTCGCGGTTCAGGCCGGGCTGCACAAGCTTCTCGGACTGGAAGCGCGGCCCGACGAGAAGGAGGCGCGAGTTCTGGCAGAACGCTGGCGCCCGCACCGCGGCGCGGCGGCGATCTTCACCTGGCACTGCTACAACAACCCCGCGCTGTGACAGCGCGGGGGTTCAGGGCGCGACGGCGTCGATGAACCGGGCCATGTCCACGTCGCGGCGGCTGAGTCCTCCCGCGTCGTGGGTGGTCAGCGTGATCTCCACCCGGTTGTAGACATTGAACCACTCGGGATGGTGATCGACCTTGTCGGCCTGGATCGCCACGCGGGTCATGAACCCGAAAGCCGCGTTGAAATCCGCGAATTTCAACACGCGCACCAGGGCGAGGCCGTCCTCGCGGAGGTTCCAGCCGGGCAGCACGGCAAGCGCTTCCTCGCGCTCGGCATCGGTAAGGCGGGCTATCGACATGGCGGAACTCCGTGAAGGGGCGGCCAACTTGGCACTTGCGCGGCTTTCCACTATCGCGTCACCCCATGCAAGGGGCCTCCATCGCCATCGACGATCTCGCCTGTCGGCGCGGCGACAGGCTGCTGTTTCGCGGCGTCTCGCTGCGCTTGGCGGCAGGACAGGCGCTGCAGATCACCGGCAGCAACGGAATCGGCAAGTCCAGCCTGCTGCGGATCGTCGCCGGACTGGCCCCCGCCTTCGCCGGAACCGTGGCGAGCGCAGGCGCGATCGGCCTCGTCGACGAACGCCCGGCGCTCGATCCGGCGCTGACGCTGGGCGGCGCGCTGGCGTTCTGGCGGCAGATCGACGGCGGAGACGACGAACGCCATCTCGCCCGGCTCGGTCTCGACAGCCTGCTCGACGTCCCGGTGCGCTATCTCTCGACCGGTCAGAAAAAGCGCGCCGCCCTCGCCCGCCTGCTGGGCCAGAGGGCGGAAATCTGGCTGCTCGACGAGCCGCTCAACGGCCTCGACAGCCATGCCGTTGCCCTGACCGAGGCGCTCGCCGCCGAGCACTGCGCAAGCGGCGGCATCGCCCTGATCGCCTCGCACCAGCCGTTCGCGCTGGCGGGGATGCAGGTGCTCCCACTCGCGGATTTCGCGGCATGAGCGGACGGTTCCTCCCCCTGCTCAAGCGCGACCTTGCGCGGCTGCTGCTCGGCGGGCGGGGCGGCGGGGCGCTGCTGCCGATCCTGTTCTTCCTCTGCGTCGCGATGCTCTACCCCTTCGCGGTCGGCCCGGACGCACCGCTGCTGGCAAGGACGGGCGGCGGGGTGATCTGGGTGGCCGCGCTGCTCGCCGCGATCCTGCCGCTCGACCGGCTCGTCGAACCCGATATCGACCTCGGCCTATTCGACCAGTGGGCCCTGCGCGGCATTTCCGAGGAGCTGGTGATCTCGGTGCGGGTACTCGCCCACTGGCTGAGCTTCGGCCCGCCGCTGATGCTGGCGGCCTTGCCCGCCGCCGCCCTGCTCGGGCTGGACGGCGATAGCCTGCTCACCGTCGAGATCGGCCTCCTGGCGGGAACCCCCGGCCTCGCCGCGCTGGGCGTGACGGTAGCGGCGCTTACGGCGGGCCTGCGCGGCGGTGCGGCACTGGGCGGCCTCCTCGTCATCCCGATGGCGGTGCCGGTGCTGATCTTCGGCGCCGGCAGCCTCGGCACCGGCGGCGAGAGCGGCCTCGCCCTGACCGCCGCCGCCAGCCTCGTCCTGCTTGCCATTGCGCCTTTCGCGGGCGGCGCGGCCGTGCGCGCGGCGAGAGGCTGAGCGGGAAGCGTTTTATCGCCAAGGCGGTTGGCCCAGCCTCGCCGAGCCGCCCATAGTGCCCCGGATCCGCAAAGCCGGACGGTTATCGGGACAAAGGGTAATGACGATGCGCGAGGTAATCACAGGCCCGGTCCAGTTCGACGCCGCCGCGCGAGAGGCCCAGACGATCGCGGGCGGCCCGCGCTATGCGCCACTGCGACTCGATGAAGTGAGTCCCGAGGGCCAGGAACAGGTCGATGCGATTCGCGCTGCCTTCCAGATTCCCGATAGTCGCCCCTTCCCGGACGTCAGCCTCATCACCCTGCGTCATCCCGGCATGTTCAAGGGACAGATGGTGCTCGGCATCGAACTCGCCGCCAAAGGCGCGATTCCCGGCCGCGACCGCGAACTGATGATCCTGCGCCTCGCCCTGCTCGCCCGCGCGCCGTTCGAGTGGTGCGAACATGTCGATATCGGCAAGGCCTTCGGCATTACCGGCGAGGAAATCGAGCGGGTGATCGCCGGTTCCGCCGCGCCCGGCTGGAGCGAGCACGAATCGGCCATGCTGCGCGCCGTCGAGGAACTCGTGGCCGACCACTGCATGAGCGATTCGACCTGGGCTACGCTTGCCGGAACCTGGAACGAGAAACAGATGCTCGAAGTGCCGATGCTGGTCGGAGCCTATCTGATGACGGCGATGCAGCAGAATTCCCTGAAAATTCAGCCTAAAGGCGGATTCGACTACCGCTGACCCCGCTCCCGCGCGAGTCGCCGGACGAAAACCGCCGAATCGGAGATTCGAGTCGGCCTGATTCGCGGCCGATTCGGAATGGGCCGCCATCGCCTGCCGGGGCCTCTTTGCGCGAAAAAATCGCCTCTTTTTCCACACGGTTCACCGGCTCGCCGACGCGCGAGGGCTGTGGGTAAACCCGGCATAACTTCGGTATAGAGCCGGCAAAACCACTGGATTTTCTGGGAAAAAGTGGGCCGGGGCGCTCTCTCGCACATAGCGTGAGATCGCCCCGGCCCAGTCGACAGGAAAGACAGGACGGCGCCCCATGACAAGCGCCGGCCCCAGGTCCTTGGTGCAGGCTTGACGGGCAAGACAAGCTGCGTAGACATAGCTAATGATAATCATTCTCAAGTGCAAGCCCATGGAGAACAGGCATGTATCAATATGTCGATCGCCCTCTTAATTCGCTCGACGAGGGATGCCGTTTCCTGGTCTGGTCCATGCGGGCCTGGGTAACGACTCTGGCCCGCCGCCAGTGCCCCGCACAGGCCCTGGCACCGGCTTTCGCCAAGTGGCGGATGATCGGCGGACTCCAGCCGTTCCACCGCGCGATGCTGCTGTTCAACCGCGATGCGCTGGAGACCTTCGCCTTCTGCCCGATGGCCTGCAGCCACGTTTCCGAGCATGAGGCGGTGATTCTCGAACTCATCACCTCCCTGCGCGACCGCGGCCCGCAGCAGACGCGCGACACGCTGGAGATGGTGATCTCCGAAGACAGCGTGGGCGATATGCTGGAGACCCTCTCCAAGCTCGGCGCGGCGATGGCGATTGCGGGGATCTTCCCCGGAGAGCCGGTGGCGGCGAAGAACCTTCGGCATTGAAGAACAAGGGAAGAAGCAGGGGAGCATAGCCCCCCTGCACCCCCAATACCGTCTAGGTCACGCGGACCAACAGCGTCTCGCGCCCATGGTGGCGTCGGGAGACTTAATGGCTGCGCCGCAAGGAGCGAACACCGGATCGGTAGCGCGCAAGGTCGACATTCCGAGGGTCCGGGGGATCATCCCCCGGAATCTTCCCTTTTTCCTTAACCCCCAATCAACTCCCGCCCGATCAACATCCGCCGAATCTCATTGGTCCCAGCACCGATATCGAGCAGCTTGGCATCGCGCAGATAGCGCTCGACCGGCCAGTCTTTGGTATAGCCCGCGCCGCCGAGCGCCTGCACTGCCTCGCCCGAGACGCGGAAGGCGTTCTCGCTGGCCAGCAGGATCGCCCCGGCTGCATCGAAGCGCGTGGTCTGCCCAGCATCGCAGGCCCGCGCGACCGCATATACGTAGGCCCGCGCCGATTGCAGCGCGACGTACATGTCCGCTACTTTCGCCTGCATCAGCTGGAACGTGCCGATGGCGGTGCCGAACTGGCGGCGCTCGCGGACGTAGGGGATCACGGTATCGAGGCAGGCCTGCATGATGCCGATCTGAAGGCCCGCAAGCACCACGCGCTCGTAGTCGAGGCCGCTCATCAGCACTTTCACGCCGCCGTGGAGCGGCCCCATGACGTTTTCGGCGGGAACGAAGCAGTCGTCGAACACCAGTTCGCACGTGGGCGAGCCGCGCATGCCCATCTTGTCGATCTTCTGGCCGATCGAGAAGCCGGGCATATCCTTTTCGATCAGGAAGGCGGTGATGCCTTTCGAACCGGCTGCGGCATCGGTCTTGGCGTAGACGACCAGCACTTCGGCATATGTGCCATTGGTGATCCAGAACTTGGTACCGTTGAGGCGGAAGCCTCCTTCGACCGCATCGGCGCGCAGCTTCATGCTGACGACGTCCGACCCGGCGCCGACTTCGGACATGGCGAGGCTGCCGACGTGCTCGCCGGAGATCAGCTTCGGCAGGTACTTGGCCTTCTGCGCGTCGTTGCCCCAGCGGCGGATCTGGTTGACGCAGAGGTTGGAGTGCGCGCCGTAGGAGAGGCCCACCGAGGCCGAGGCGCGGCTGACTTCCTCCACCGCGATCACATGCTCCAGATAGCCCAGGCCGGTGCCGCCCCACTCTTCCTCGACCGTCAGCCCGTGCAGGCCGAGTTCGCCCATGGCGGGCCAGAGTTCGCGCGGGAACCAGTCCTCGGCATCGACGCGGGCGGCGAGCGGGGCGATCTGTTCGTCGGCGAAGCGGGCGACGCTTTCGCGGATCATCTCGGCGCTTTCGCCCAGCGCGAAATCGAAGTCGGGGGTGGCTTTCATCTCATCTTCCCAAAACGACGGCCCGCGTTCCTGCGGCCTTTACGGGGAGACTATCGAAAGGGCATGACTCAAACAAATTGAAACTTGCATGGCCTTTGAATAGATTTTCCCAATGATAAAGCGCGCGCATATCCGGCATTTCCTGGCGGTCGCCGATTCCGGCAGCTTCAAACAGGCGGCGGCGCGGCTCCATGTCACCCAGCCGACGGTGTCGACCAGCATCGCGGAACTGGAGAAGCTGGTCGGCTCGGTGCTGTTCGTGCGCGACCGGCGCCATGTGCGGCTGACCGAGGCGGGCGGCGCCTTCCTGCCGATCGCCCGCGACCTCGAAGCCGGTTTCCGCCGCGCCGACCAGTTCGGGCGGCCCGTGCAGGCGCAGTGGCCGGGCTTGAGGCTGGGAGTGATCTCGACGATTTCCGGGCCGATGCTGGAATGTGTGGCCCGCGAACTCTCGCGCGATTTCGGGATCGAACTTGTCGAAGGCGACGACCGGGACTTGCGCGGCCAGCTCGCCAGCGGGAAGATCCAGCTTGCCCTGACCCTGCTGGGCGAGAGCGATGACAGCGCCGATCCGCTGCTGGAGGAACCTTACGTCCTCGTCATGCCCGCCACGCACCGCTGTGCCGGTCTGCCGGAAGTCTCGCCGCAGGACCTTGCCGGAGACATCATGATCGCGCGGCGGTCCTGCGAGGTGCTGCAAAGGACCAGCCGGTTCTTCACCGATGCCGGGGTGCGCCCGCGCTTTGCGCTGCGCAGCGAGAACGAGGACCGCTGCATGCGCATGGTCGCGGCGGGTTTGGGCGTGACGGTAGCGCCGCGCTCGCTGGCGCCTGCCGGAACGGCAGTGGCCGAGATTCTCGGTTATGGATTGAAACGCAGGCTGGGTCTGGTTCGCGGCACCGACTTTCCCGCGGAAACAGAGGAACGACTGACGGCGACGCTGGAGATCGTCACCGCCAGCCTTCCCTCCCTTAGGCCCTGAACCTCTGGATTGAATTGAGCGGCGCGCCTTCTGTCGTGGCGATCTTTGTCGCGTGGACGCCGCAAACCCTTGCTTTTATGAAACCTGCCCCGAACCTGCCCCTTACAAGCAAAAGACCTGCAAGCGGGGGCGCCACTGCAGAACGGGGTCCCTTTTTACGCCCGTCCGCAGAAATGCGCCCCCAGCCGCCATGCTACGACGAACCTTCCGCGACCTCGTTGGGAGGAGAAATCGCTTCCGGCATCGCATCGCACGTTTCGGCGTTGCCCTATGCGTAAAGTCCTGACACGATACGCGCAAACGCAATGAATTTGACGAAGCGTTGCAAAAATTAGAGCAGGTCCGAAGAGCCCTCGATCCATGCCGGTATTCTCCCGCTTCCTTCGCTACTTCCTCGCCGTTGGCCGCCTCGGTTCGATCCGCCGCGCGGCAGATGAACTCAACGTCTCGGCCTCCGCGATCGACCGGCAGATCCTCAATGCCGAAGCCCAACTGGGCCTCCCCCTGTTCGAGCGCCTGCCGACCGGACTGCGCCTCACCGCCGCCGGGGAGATGATGATGGCCTCCGGCGTGCAATGGCAGCAGGACCTGGCCGGACTGCGGGCGCGGGTGGAGGACTTGCGCGGCCTCAAGCGCGGCCATGTCGATATCGCGGTGATCGATTCGCTGGCGCGCGGGCATGTCCCGGCCACGATCCACGCGATCCAGCAGCGTTATCCGGGCATCACCATGGGGGTGCGCGTCCTCGGCAACGACGCCGTGCGCCGCGCCGTGATCGACGGCGAAGTCGATTTCGGCATCCTGTTCGAGCCGCAGTCCTACCGCGAATTGACGGTCCGCGCCTTCACCGAAGTCGTGCTGGGCTTCGTCACCCCGCCCGATCACCGGCTGGCAAAAAAGCCCGCCGCGCGCTTCTCGATCTGCGCCGACGAGCCGATGATCGTCCCCTCCGCCCCGCTGGCCGTCCACCAGCAGATCGCCGTGCTCGAAGGCGCGACCGGCGTGACGCTCGACCGGCGGGCCAGCTCGGACAATATCGAGACGATCACCGCCCTCGTCCTGCAAGGCGCAGGCATCGGCGTGCTGACCTCGCTCGACGTGCGGACCGAAGTGCAATGCGGCCTGCTGGCCTTCACCCGCATCTCCGATTCGCTGCTGCGGCCCATGACGCTGGCACTCTGCACCGCCACGGCCCGAACCCCGTCCTATGCCGCCGCCATGGTGCTGGGCGAATTCGAGACCGGCTTCGCCCAGCTCGGCCACGCCATTTCAGCGACTTAGCCCTCCACGCCCCAAGACGCACCCACCCCTGCGCTTCGCGCAATTGCGGATTTCCGGCAAAACCGATAAGCGGAGGCGCTTCCTCCCCACATTCCCGTTCAGGACGTGCCCGCTATGAGTGAAGCTTCCGAGCCGCAGCTCCATTTTCTCGAATACTACGAAGACTTCCTCGCCAAAGTCCGCCAGCTCTCGCGGCAGGTGCAGAATAACGACTGGCAACCCGACTTCATCATCGGCCTGGGCCGCGGGGGACTGGTTCCGGCGGTCTATATCTCGCACCAGCTTTCACTGCCGATGCTGTCGATCGACCACTCCGCCAAGATCCCCGGCTTCGCCGACGAACTGCTGGCGAAAGTCGCCGCGATGAGCGCCCAAGGCACACGCATGCTGTTCGTGGACGACATCAACGACACCGGCGGCACCATCGAATATATCCGCGGCCAACTGACCCAGGGCGGCGGCAACCACGACAACCTGCGCTTCGCCGTGGTCATCAACAACAAGAGCTCCAAGGTCGAAGTCGACGTCTGGGCGGACGTGATCGACCGCGCCGACGACAAGCGCTGGTTCGTGTTCCCGTGGGAATCGGTCGGCACCCGCGACAGCATCGTCGAAGAGGCGCTTTCGGTGCCGGAACGGTTGGCCTGAAGGCTTAAAGGTTAAGGGAAGACGCAGGGGTTAACACCCCTGCACCCCATTACCGTCTAAGTCACGCGGACCAACTCCGTTGCGCGCTCATGGTGGCGTCGGGAGACCTATTGGCTGCGCCGCAGGGAGCGCGCAACGGCCAGGTAGCGCGCAAGGCCGACATTCCGAGGGTCTGGGGGATCATCCCCCAGGACTTCTCCTGTTCTTCAAAATCTCCCCTAACTGGCCATCTTCCTCCCCCGCCAAGGCCAGCATCGCGCCGTAAGGATCGCCTTCCAGCCCAAACACCTGCGCGAAAGCAGGCTCCGTCTTCACCCCTGCCCGCCGCGCCGTCATGACCGCCTCGCGCAGGTCCGTACCGCCCAGCCGCAGCAAGCGCGCCTCAACTGCGAAGTGTCGCCAGCCGTGCTGCTCCTGCACCGGGAGCGCCTGTCCGAAGACTTCGAACGGCACGCCCGCCACCGAAAACGCCGCGACCACCGGGCGATCCGCCTTCTGCCACTGCCACATCGCGAAATCTTCGAAGTCGCGGCAGGTCTCCCACAGGGCCTCGGCGAACACCTGAGCGTCGGGAGCGTGGCAGAGCACGTCGATATCGCTGCCGGGCACGGCGAGGCCGAGCGGGAAAGTTCCGGCCACATGCGGATCGAAGCGGGCGAGCCGCGTCAGGACACCGCTCGCCGCGAGGGCCGCCTGCCAGTCGGTCAGCGGTGGGCCTCAAGGTAGGCGTCGAGGCGGCCGAGGTGCTCCGCCACGGCTTCGGCGGGCAGGAACGAGCCGGTGAAGCTGTTGCGCGCGAGGGTGGCCAGGGCATCGCGGTCCAGCCCCCGCGCGGCGGCGATAGCGCGGTAGTTGTCGGCCACGTAGCCGCCGAAGTAGGCGGGGTCGTCGGAGTTGACGGTGGCTTTCAACCCATGGGCAAGCATCGCGTCGATCGGGTGGTCGGCGAGGTCGTCCACGACGCAGAGCTTGTGGTTGGAGAGCGGGCAAACGGTGAGGGTCATTTCCTCGCGCACCAGTCGTGCGATCAGGGCCGGGTCTTCGAGGGCGCGGTTGCCGTGGTCGATGCGGTGGACGCCGAGCAAGTCGAGCGCCTGGTGGACATATTCGGGCGGGCCTTCCTCGCCGGCGTGGGCGGTGATGCGCAGGCCCTTTTCGCGCGCGGCGGCGAAGACGCGGGCGAACTTCTCGGGCGGATGGCCCAGTTCGGAGGAGTCCAGCCCGACGGCCTCGATCCGGTCGAGCCAGGGTTCGGCTTCGGCCAGGGTGGCGAAGGCGGCTTCCTCGGAGAGGTGGCGCAGGAAGGAGAGGATGAGGCTGCTCGACATGCCGTGTGCCTCGCGGGCGGCGGCCATGGCGGAGAGCAGGCCCTCGATCACTTCGGAGAACGGCACGCCGCGGTCGGTGTGGGTCTGGGGGTCGAACATGAGTTCGGCGTGGACCACGCCGTCCGCCGCCGCCCGCGCGAAGTAGGCCATGGCGAGGTCGTGGAAGTCCTGCCGGGTCAGCAGCACGTTGGCGCCGGCGTAGTAGATGTCGAGGAAGTCCTGGAGGTTGGAGAACTGGTAGGCCGCGCGCACGTCTTCCACGGTGGCGAAGGGGATCGAGACGCCGTTGCGGGTCGCCAGCGCGAACATCAGTTCGGGTTCGAGGCTGCCTTCGATGTGGAGGTGAAGCTCGGCCTTGGGCAGGCCGGCGATGAAGGTGTCGAGGTCGGTCATGGCTTGTTCCTGTTCCAGGCGCATCGGCCCAGCAGATAAGTGCGCATCGCGGCGCGGTCGTCGCCCAGCACCTGCAACGCGAAGAGGCGCTGCGCAAGGTCGGTGTCGCGGGTGCGGCGTGCGAGGAGCGGCGTGGCGGCGGTATCGAGTACCACGAAATCGGCCTCCTGCCCCGGTTCGAGGCGGCCTACCCGGTCGCCGATGTGGAGGAGGTCGGCGCTGCCTGCGGTCGCCAGCCAGAGCGCGCGGAAGGGATCGAGCGCCAGTTCCTTCAGCTGCGCGGCCTGGTAGGCGAGGCCTTGGGTGTGCAGCAGCGAGAACGTCGTCCCCGCCCCGACATCGGTGCCGAGGCCGAGGCGCAGGCCATGGCGCTGGGCCTGCGCGAAATCGAAGCAGCCGGAGCCGAGGAAGAAGTTGGAACCAGGGCAGACCGCGATCCCGGCTCCGGTTTCATGCAGGCGCTGGCAGGTGCGGTCGGGCAGATGGATACCGTGCGCGAAGACCGAGCGGGGGGTGACGAGGCCGAAGCGGTCGTAGACGTCGAGATAGTCCGCCGCCTCGGGGAAACGCTCGGCCACGGCGGCGCATTCGCGGCGGTTTTCGGCGAGGTGGGTGTGCATCAGCACGTCCGGATGCGCGGCCAGCAGCGCCCCGGCATCCGCCAGTTGCGCATCCGACGAGGCGAGCGCGAAACGCGGCGTCACCGCATAGCCGAGCCTGCCGCGACCGTGCCAACGGCGGATCAGCGCCTCGCTTGCGGCACGGCCCGAGGCCGGGGTGTCGTTCAGCCCTTCCGGACCGAGGTCCATCAGCACTTTGCCGGAGATCACCCGCATGTCCCGCGCCAGCGCCGCCTCGAACAGGGCGTCCACCGATTGTTCGTGGACGGTCGGGAAGACGAGTGCGCTGGTGGTGCCGTTCCTCAGCAGCTCGTCGAGGAAGAACGCCGCCACCGTATCGGCGTGGGCTTTGTCGGCGAAGGCTTTCTCGGCGGGGAAGATGTGCCGCTCCAGCCAGTCGAGCAATTGTTCGCCGTGGGCGGCGATGCGGTCGGTCTGGGGGTAGTGGACATGGGCATCGACGAAGCCGGGGACGACGAGACCGGGCAGCACTTCCACCGGGATATCGGAAAACCGTCCGGAGAGTTCGGTATAGGCCCCGCGCGCGATAACCAGGCCGTCCTCGATGACGAGCAGCCCGTCCGGTTCGTGGCGCACGGCATCGGGATCGTCGGTGGGATCGCGGGAAACGGAGAGCAATTCGGCGCGGAAGGCGTGGATCATGCGGGCCTGTCCCTCAACCGCCCGCCAGCCAGACGAAGCGCGCGACGAAGACCAGCGCTAGGACCAGCAGGAACCAGTCCTTCCGCTCGATCGTGCCGCGTACCAGCTTGAGCAGGGCATGGGCGGTGATCCCGAAAGCGAGGCCGTTGGCGATCGAGAAGGTGAAGGGGATCATCGCCACGGTCAGGAAGGCGGGGATCGCCGCCAGCGGGTCTTCCCATTGCACTTCGGTCAGCGGCAGCAGCATGAGGCCGCCGACGACGATCAGCGCCGGAGCCGTCGCCGCCAGCGGAATGATCTGGGCATAGGGCGCGACGAACAGGGTGGCGAGGAACAGCAGGCCGGTCACCACCGCGGTCAGGCCGGTGCGCCCGCCCGCCTGCACGCCCGCCGCGCTCTCGACATAGCTCGTCACCGTGCTGGTGCCCGCCATCGAGCCGACGATGGTGGCGGCGGCGTCGGTCACGAGAATGCGGTTGAGGCGCGGGATTTTCCCGTCGCGGTCGATCAGCCCGGCCCGCTTGGTGACGGCGACGAGCGTGCCGATATTGTCGAACAGGTCGACGAACAGGAACACGAAGAGAATCTCGAACAGGCCGAGACCGTGACTGCCGGAAAGCCCGAACACGCCCGCAAGGTCCAGCTTGAAGGCGGTGCCGGTCAGGGCCTCCAGCGAGTAAGGCTCGGGATGAACCGTGACGAGACCGCAGAGCCAGCCCAGCGCGGTCGTGGCGAGGATGCCGATCAGCATCGCCCCGCGCACGTTCCACACGGAAAGCGCGCCGATCAGCACCAGCCCGAACAGCGCCAAGACGGCACCGGGGGCCTTCAAGTTGCCCAGTGCGACGAAAGTGGCCGGATCGGCCACGACGATGCCCGCGCTCTTGAGACCCACGAAACCGATGAACAGGCCGATCCCGCCCGCCACCGCCGCGAAGAGATATTGCGGGATCGAGGAGATGATCAGCTGCCGCACGCCGGTTACCGTCAGCGCCAGAAAGGCCACGCCGGAGAGGAACACGCAGCCCAGCGCGACCGGCCAGGGCACACCCATCTGCTGGACGACGGTGAAGCTGAAATAGGCGTTGAGTCCCATGCCCGGCGCCAGTGCCAGCGGGGTATTGGCGACGAGACCCATGAGGATCGAGGCAAACGCGGCCGCGAAGCAGGTCGCCGCCGCCACCGAGGCCACCGGCATGCCCGCCGCACCGAGAATCGCCGGGTTCACCAGCACGATATAGGCCATCGTCAGGAAGGTCGTCGCGCCCGCGAGGACTTCGGTGCGGGCATCGGTGCCGCGTGCACTCAGCGCGAAGCGGCGTTCCAGCAGGCCTGTCGGCCGGGTCTCGGTCTGGCTCGGCATGGCGTCCTGGAAGCCTCCGGAAGTGTCTGATGGTTCAGACACCTCCTATCGGCAATTGCCGGGAGCGGCGCAATATCTCCCTGATTAGCCCATCGCTCGCAATGACGAGGACGTTGGCCGTTGGGACGGCTAGGATCTCTCCGCGACCCATTCGCGGCGCAGGGCGGGACCGGCAAGGCTCATCAGCAGCGCGGCCAACAGATAGAGCGCCAGTCCGATCAGCATCGAGTAGCGCAACGATTCCGCGCCATAGACCGGGGCCAGCGCCTTCGACAACGCGCCGAGCGCATAGATACCGCCGCCGAGGCCGATCAGGTTGTTGATGAGCAGGAACAGCGCCGAAGCCGTCGCCCGCGCGGGCGGTTCGACGAGGTGCTGGACCGCGCTCGTCACCGGTCCCAGCCAGACATAGGCCAGCGCCTGCGGCACCAGGAACAGCAGGAACGCGAGCGGCACACTGGAAGTCCAGATTCCGCCCGCGAAGAGCGGCACGGCCACGACATAGGCCATCGCCGGAACCCGGCCGTACCAGGCGCGGTCGGCCTTGCCGAGGCGGTCGGCCAGCAGCCCGCCCATCAGCACGCCCACGGTCCCGCCGATCATCAGCACCGCGCCGATGAACCACGACGTCTCGACCAGATCGAGCCTGAAGCTGCGCTGGAGCAGGCTCGGCAGCCAGAAGGCGAGGCCATAGCCCAGCATCGAACTGGAGGCGGCGCCGAAGCTGAGCAACCAGAACGCGCGCTTGCGGGCGAGCAGCGCCGCGACTTCGCCGAAGCGGATCGTGGGCGTTGTCGTTACGGGGCGGGGTTTGTCCTTGACCACCAGCTTGAACAGCGGCGCGATCAGCAGTCCGGCGAGGCCCACGGCGACGAAGGCCGCGCGCCAGTCCACCCGCGCCGCGACATAGCCGCCCGCCAGCACGCCCGCCGCCGAACCGAGCGGAATGCCCAGCGAATAGACCGATAGCGCAAAGGCCCGCCGCTCGCTGGGGAAGTGGTCGCCGATCACCGCATAGGACGGGGCGACGCCGCCCGCCTCCCCCACCCCGACGCCGAGCCGGGCGAGGAAGATGTCCCAGAACCCGGTGGCCGCGCCGCAGAGCGCGGTGAACAGGCTCCAGACCACCAGCGAACCGGTGATGACCCAGGAGCGGCTGGTGCGGTCGGCCAGCCAGGCCAGCGGCACGCCGAGCGTCGAATAGAGCATCGCGAAGGCCAGCCCGCCCAGCATGCCCATCTGCGCATCGTCGAGGCTCAGTTCCTGCTGGATCGGCGCGGCCAGGATCGCGAGGATCTGGCGGTCCACGAAGTTGAAGATATAGACCAGCAGCAGCATCGCCAGCACCAGCCGGGGCGATCTCGAACCGGCCACTTTTTCGTCACGCATTCCATTCGCCCCGTTTCGTCGCCCCGGATCAGGTCCGGGATAGCGGCATATGCTCTTTCAGGAAGGCGGAAATCGCCGCCACGGCGGGCAATTCGTCGAGGATCGGCGCATGGCCCACGCGGGGAACCTCCACCGCCGAGAAGACGCCGGCATGGCGCCGCTCCATCTCCCGCACCGTTTCGGCGGAGAGGAGGTCGGACAGCGCCCCGCGCACGACCAGCACCGGCGCCGCGTCCAGAAGGTCCCACAAGGGCCAGAGATCGAGCGGCACCGTCTGCGGCGCATCACCGGAAATGCTTTTCGCGATGGCCGGATCGTAGGCGAAGGACAGGGTGCCGTCCGCGTTCGCCCGGCACGTGCGCCGCGCAAAGCCCAGCCAGTCGGCCTCGCCGAAATCCGGAAAGGCCGCCGCGTTGACCGCCCGGCACCGCGCCGCCGCCTCCCGCCACGAGGCCATGACCGCACCCGGCCCGACATAGCCTTGGATGCGCGCCAGACCGGCGGGATCGAGCACCGGGCCGATGTCGTTGAACACGAAGCCGCTGGCGAGGTCTGGCCTCAGCGCATTCATCACCATGGCCATCAACCCGCCCATCGAGGTGCCGATCAGGCAGGCCCGGGCAATGCCGAGGCCGTCCAGCAGCGCCAGCATGTCCTGCGCGTAGACGTCGGGTCGGTACTGTACCGGGTCCGGGTCCCATTCGGACAGTCCCCGCCCGCGCTGGTCCGGCACGATGAGCCGGTAGCGCCCCGCCAGATGCGCCGCGAGCGGCTCGAAGTCGGCGGAATTGCGGGTGAGGCCGTGCATCATCAGCAGGGCCGGCGCCCCTGCTTCTCCCGCCGGATAGTCGCGGGCGACGAGATCGAGCCTCCCGCAGGCGCTGCGGTAGCGATGGAGGCGATATTCCATGGCGAGCATTGTCCTTTCGGCCCGCAGGAGACCGGATGACGGGCCTCACCTTCCCCCGGTGAGGCCCATCCTGCGTGATCAGAATTCCAGCGTCCCGGTAACGAAGACCTGGCGCGGATTGCCGTAGAACGCGGTCAGCGTGCCCTCGCGGCCGAGCGTCGGGATCAGCCCGCCGCTTCCATTGCGCAGGATCGCCCCGGTCACCGGGTCGGCGCCGATGAAGGTATAGCCCGAGGTCTTGTATTCCTTGTCGAGGATGTTCTTGCCGTGGACGCCCAGGCTCCAGCGCCCGCCCGGCGCGGTATAGACGAGGCTGGCGTCGAGCAGGGCATAGCCCTTCTGGTCGATATAGGGGTTCGGGACCTCGAACTGGTAGGTCTTGCCGCGGTAGGAGACCGTGGTGTTGAACGAGACGTCGCCCTCGCCCACCGGCGCGGTATAGGCCAGGGTCGCGCTGCCGTTCCACTTCGGGGTGTTCTGGACCTTGCGGAAATCGGCCACGTCGATAGGGCCCTGGCCCGGCACCTGGGTGATATATTCCTTGTAGCGGGCGTTGATGTAGCCGAGCGAGCCGGAGAGGTTCAGGCGGTCTCCCGCAGCCGCGAGGTTCTGGCCAAGGCGGGCATTGGCCTCGAACTCGATACCGTCGATCTTCACTTTGCCGGCATTGGTGATGACGCCGCAGAAGGTCGGCAACCCGTTCACCGTGCAGCCTGCCGAGCCGGGGATCTGCACGTCCTTGTAGTCCATGTGGAACGCGGCCAACGCCACGTAGAGACCGCCGCCGAACAGATTGCCCTTGTAGCCGACTTCGTAGCTGTCCACCGATTCCGGCTTGAAGCTCAGATAGTCGCTGACTTCGGCGTCGGTAGGACGGCCAGGCGTCGCCGCCGGGGCGTTCACGCCGACGCCGCGCGGGTCGAAGCCGCCGCCCTTGAAGCCCTGTGAGAAGCTGGCGTAAAGATTGTGGTCCGGCGTCGGCTTGAAGCTGAGCGAGGCGCGCGGGGTGAACTTCTTGAATACCGCCTTGCCGGAGAAATCGGTGCTCGGCGCCCCGAACGGCACGCCGAGCCCGCCGAACACCGGCGAACCGCCGCCGAGGTAGTTCTGGCGCAGGATCTCGGCCTTGCGCTCGTCCCAGGTATAACGCCCGCCGACCGCGAGGCTGAGCTGGTCGGTGAAGTCGAAAGTGAAGTCGCCGAAGACCGCCCAGGTGCTGGTATCGACATCGGCCTGGGTATAGGCGGTCAGGCCATTGACGGTGGTGAAGAGGCGCACGTCGAAGGCCGTGTCCGCCTTGGCGCCGAGATAATAGGCGCCGACCATGCCCTGGAACCAGCTGCCGTTATCGTAGAGCAGCTGGAATTCCTGGCTGACCTGCTCGTTGTTGTAATAGGCCGGAACGTCGACATCGACGGCGGGCAGCGCGTCGAAGTCGATCGGCGAGGCGCTCTTGTCCTTGCGCCAGGCGCTGATCGAACGGAACGTCAGGGCGTCGCTGAGTTCGGCGCTGGCATTGATCGCAAAGCCATAGGCCTTCACGTCCTGCCGGGGATCGTCGAGGCCGCCCTGGCTGTCGAACACGTCGTCCAGCACCGGCGTGCCCGAGACCATGCCGGGGATCAGGCGGTGACCGCCACGCGAATTCGACTTGTCCCGCGTATAGTCGCCCGAGATGCGGATCAGCACCGGCTGGCCCTTGCCGCCGATTTCCACGGTGCCGCGCCCGGCCCAGATGTCCTTGTTGTAGTTGTCCTCGCCGGTCGTCAGGTTCTTGCCGAAGCCCCCGCGCGACAGGCGCGCCACCGAACCGCCGACGCGCACGATGTCGTTGATCGGGGTCGAGACGGTCAGCACGCCGTCGGCCTGGTCGTAAGTCCCGTAAGTGCCGCGCAGCTTGAGCGAGAAGTGGTCGGGCAATTCGCGCGTCACGTACTTCACCGCGCCGCCGATGGTGTTGCGGCCATAGAGCGTGCCCTGCGGCCCGCGCAGCACTTCGATGCGCTCGACGTCGTAGATGTCGAGCACGGCAGCCTGCGGGCGGTTGAGGTAGACGTCGTCGAGGTAGATGCCGACGCCCTGCTCGAAGCCGGAGACCGGGTCCTGTTGGCCGATGCCACGAATGAAGGCGGAGAGCGTGGAATTGGTCCCGCGCGAGACTTCCAGCGTCACGTTGGGGGTGGACTGGGCGATATCGGTGATGTCGAGCGCGCCGGACTTGGCAAGCTGCTCGCCGCTGAAGCTGGTGACGGCGATCGGCACGTCGACCAGGCGTTCCTCGCGGCGGCGGGCGGTGACGACGATCTCGCCGGTGCTCACGTCATTCGTGGCGGCTGGCTGCTCGGCGTCCTGCGCCAGAGCCGGTGCGGCAAAGCCAAGGCCCATGGCCAGCGCAAGGCAGCTTGCCCCCCCGCCGATCCCCATGCTGCGAAAACGCCCCTTCTGCATCGCTGAAACTCCCATCACACTCTGCTGGTGTTGCTCTCTCGATATCGAAACATGAACCACCTTTCAATATTGAAGGTTTGCCATGGCAGCGATCCGGGTCTAGCTGTGACTTTGTGACCACAGATAAAGCGCCTCAGGATCGGGAAGACTCGCGGGAACCGGCGATTTCAGCCAAAGTTCCGCGCACGGAACGCGGACGGCGCACCTTGCGCAAGCTGCTGGATGCCGCCGCCGTCGAATTCGGCGAGAACGGCTTTCACGAAGCCTCGATAACCGGGATCACCCGGCGCGCCGGAACCGCACTCGGCAGCTTCTATACCTACTTCGATTCCAAGGACGAAATCTTCCGCGCGCTGGTGGACGACCTCTCCGGCAAAGTGAAGCAGGCAGCGCGGGAAGCGCTGCGCGAGCCGCTTCCCGCGCTCGAAACCGAGCAGGCCGCCCTCACCGCCTTCCTGCGCTTCGCCCGCGAGCACAAGGAAATCTACCGCATCATCGACGAGAGCGAGTTCGTCGATCCCGCCGCCTTCCGCCTCCACTACGAATCGACCGCCCGCCGCATCCGCGAGCGCCTCGCCGAGGGCACCCGCAAGGGCGAGCTGCGCGAGGGGTTGGGCGAGGCCCATGCCTGGGCGATCATGGGGATGAACGTGTTTCTCGGCCTGCGCTATGCGGTCTGGTCGAACGAGGGCACGCCGGAGGGGCTTGCCGAGCTGGCGAACTCGATCCTGCGCGAAGGCATCGCCGCGCGGGATGGCGATGAGAGTTAAAGCCCCAAACCAACGACGAACATTTCGTCGTCCCCGCGAAGGCGGGGACCCCGCTGCCTTTTTCCGACCTTTCGCTATGCCGCAGGAAGAAGCGGGATCCCCGCCTTCGCGGGGATGACGAGGTGTTTTGATCGAACGATCAGGCGCGCCTGCCCACTCAGCATTAACTTTCACCCCCAGCCAGTCCCCTCTCGGGACAGCGCTGGCGACGGACTGGCAATCGCGGCGACCTTGCGCGATGATGGCCGCGTGAAAGCCGCCGAACCGACAGGACATCTCTTCCCGTGAACGCCCGCCTCCTGCTCGCCTCCGGTGTACTCGCGATTGCCGTGATCGTCGGCGTCTTCGCGCTGTCCTCCTCGAAACCCGCCGCGCCGGTCCCGCACCGGATCGCCGCAGCAATCCCCATAAAGCCCGCCCCCCAGCCCTCCCCCAAGCCTTCCGTGCCGCCCAAGGACGAACCGTTCGTCATCAAGCGCATCCTGCCGATCGAGGGCGCGATCAAGTACGGCGAATGGCACTGGGACGAGGCCAACGTCCCCGCCGGGCCGATCGTGATGACCGTCGATCTCGACGCGCGGGTGATCTCGGTGTTCCGGGGCGGCTACGAGATCGGCACGAGCGCGGTGCTGCTCGGCACCGGGGACACGCCCACCCCGCTCGGCGTCTTCCCGATCACCGAGAAGGACAAGGACCACGTCTCCAACATCTATACCGGCGCGCCGATGCCCTACATGCAGCGGCTGACCAACGACGGCATCACCCTGCACGGCTCGGACGTCGCATTGGGCTACGCCAGCCACGGCTGCGTGGGCATGCCGGTGGACTTCGCCGCCAAGCTGTTCGGTACGACGAAGATCGGCGACAAGGTCTATATCACGCGCGGCAAGCAGGTGGGCCTGGGCGACGATCTCGCAGGCGGCTGACGGGGCTTGAACACCGATCGGACTTGAACCGGGGGCCGCTATGCCCGAAGACGCCGCCACGATGACCGAGACCAGCCTATACGACCGCATCGGCGGCGCCGCGACCATCGACGCCCTCGTCGATAGCTTCTACGCGCGCATGGACCAGTTGGACGAAGCCCGCACGATCCGCGCCATGCACCCGCAAGACCTCGCCCCGCTGGGACAGGTGCTGAAGGACTACCTCTCCGAATGGCTCGGCGGCCCGGCACTGTTCTCGCCGGTGCGCGGCCATCCGCGCATGCGCCAGCGCCACATGCGGGTGCCGATCGACTCCGCCGCGCGCGATGCCTGGCTGCTCTGCATGCGCGGCGCCCTCGCCGAAACCGTGGCCGACGAAGCGGCGCGCGCCGCCATCTACGAGTCGATGGCCCGCCTCGCCGACTGGATGCGCAATGTCCCCGACAGCGCCTCCGCCGAGACCACGATTAGCCAGAACTAATACCCTTTCAGGCCAATCCCCTTCGCCTTTCCTGCGGTCTCGGGCCTAGAATGACGGCCTGAAATTCCGATAATGCAGGAGAGCACGTGATGAGTGGTATCGTCGTCCAGAACATCGAGCGGGCCGACCCGGCGGTGATCGACGGCCTCGCCAAGTGCGGCGTCGCAACCGTCCATGAAGCCCAGGGCCGCACCGGCCTTCTCGCCAGCTACATGACCCCGATCTATCGCGGTGCCCGCATCGCCGGCTCGGCCGTGACCATCAGCGCGCCTCCGGGCGACAACTGGATGGTCCATGTCGCCATCGAGCAGCTCAAGGAAGGCGATATCCTCCTCCTCGCCCCGACCAGCCCCTGCGAGGACGGCTACTTCGGCGACCTCCTCGCCACCAGCGCCATCGCCCGCGGCTGCCGCGGCCTCATCATCGACGCCGGCGTGCGCGACGTGCGCGACCTTACCGAGATGGAGTTCCCGGTCTGGTCCAAGGCGGTCTACGCGCAGGGCACCGTCAAGAACACGCTCGGCTCGGTCAACGTGCCGGTCGTCTGCGCCAATGCCGCCGTGAACCCCGGCGACGTGATCGTGGCCGACGATGACGGTGTGGTCGTGGTCCCCCGCGAAAAGGCCGCCGAAGTGCTCGCCGCCGCGCAGGCCCGCGAAGCCAACGAAGGCGAAAAGCGCGAGAAGCTGGCCGCCGGCGTGCTCGGTCTCGACATGTACAAGATGCGCGAGCGCCTCGAAAAGGAAGGCCTCAAGTATGTCTGAGCGGATCACCTCGTGGCACGCGGCCCCGAGCAAGCCGCTCTACACGCCGCCCGCGGGCGCCATTGACGCGCATTGCCACGTCTTCGGCCCGATGGCCGAGTTCCCGTTCAGCGCCAAGGCCAAGTACCTCCCCGAGGACGCCGGACCGGACAAGCTCTTCGCCCTGCGCGATCACCTCGGCTTCGCCCGCAACGTGATCGTGCAGGCCAGCTGCCACGGCACCGACAACGCCGCGACGCTAGACGCCATCGCCAAGTCGGACGGAAAAGCGCGCGGCGTGGCCGTGGTCGATCCGGCGATCTCGGACGCCGATCTCGCCAAGCTGCATGAAGGCGGCATTCGCGGCATCCGCTTCAACTTCCTGAAGCGCCTCGTCGACGATGCGCCGAAGGACAAGTTCCTCGAAGTCGCCGGTCGCCTGCCCGAGGGCTGGCACGTCGTGATCTACTTCGAAGCCGATATCCTCGACGAAATGCGCGCCTTCATCGACGCGATCCCGGTGCCGGTCGTGATTGATCACATGGGCCGCCCCGACGTGACGCAGGGGCCGGACGGCGTGGACATGAAGGCGTTCCGCGCGCTGCTCGATTCGCGCGAAGACATCTGGTTCAAGGCCACCTGCCCCGACCGCCTCGACCCGACGAATGACCCGTGGGACAAGTTCGCCGAAGCGGTCGCGCCGCTGGTGGCGGACTACCCGGACCGCGTGATCTGGGGCACCGACTGGCCGCACCCGAACATGCAGGACAACATCCCCGACGACGGCCACCTCGTGGACATGATCCCCCGCATCGCGCCTACGACAGAGCTTCAGCAGAAGCTGCTGGTGACCAATCCGATGCGGCTTTACTGGCCGGAAGAGCTTTAACCCGATTATCGTCATTGCGAGCGTAGCGAAGCAATCCACGGGCGGTTCTGCACCACTCTGGATTGCTTCGTCGGCTTCGCCTCCTCGCAATGACGAAAGTTGGGGTGGCGGCTCGACAGTGAATTTCTCGGCGCGCCCCGCACTCGCGGTTGGCGCGCCGATTGCGTCGGAAGACGTGATAAAGCCTGCGCCGCAAGGAGCGCACAACGGATAGGCCGCGCGCGGCGTGGACATTCCGAGGGTCCGGGGGATCATCCCCCGGGACTTCCTCTTTTTACTTCAACCGCTCCGCATGCCAGCCGATATGCTCAGGCATGAAGCTGGAGATGAAGTAGTAGGAGTGATCGTAACCCTCCTGCATCCGGATCGTCGCAGGCTGCCCGGCCTCGGCGCAAGCCTCTTCCAGCAGGTGCGTTTTCAGTTGGCCTTCAAGGAAGCCGTCGGCAGTCCCCTGATCCACCAGCAGGTCCGGCAGACGCGCGCCGTCTTCGATCAGCGCGCAGGCGTCGTATTCGCGCCATGCCGCACGATTCGCACCGATATAGCCTGTCAGCGCCTTCTCACCCCAGGGGCAGTTCAGCGGCGAGACGATCGGCGCAAAGGCACTGACCGAGCGGAAGCGCGACGGATCACGCAGTGCGATCGTCAGCGCGCCGTGGCCGCCCATCGAGTGGCCGGTAATGCCTTGCCGCGCCATGTCTGCGGGGAAGTGCTCGGCGATCACGGCGGGAAGCTCGGTCTCGATGTAGGAGCGCATGCGGAAGTTTGCGCTCCACGGTTCCTCCGTCGCATCGACGTAGAAGCCCGCGCCCTTGCCGAAGTCGTAGCCTTCGTCGTCCGGCACATCGTCGCCGCGTGGGGAGGTATCCGGCGCGACGAAGATCACGCCATGTTCGGCGCAGGCGCGGCGGAATTCGCCCTTTTCGGTAACGTTGGCGTGGGTGCAGGTCAGGCCCGAGAGATACCACAGTACCGGCAGCTTCGTACCCGGGGCATGCTCGGGCACGAAGACCGAGAAAGTCATAGGCGTGCCCGTCTCGGCGGAGGCGTGGGTGTAGACACCCTGCACCCCGCCGAAGGCCCGGTTGGTCGAAACCGTCTCCATCAGAAGACGACGACCGAACGGATCGACTTGCCTTCGTGCATCAGGTCGAAGGCGGTGTTGATCTCTTCGAGGCCCATGACGTGGGTGATCATCGGGTCGATCTCGATCTTGCCGGTCATGTACATGTCGACGATCTTCGGCACGTCGGTACGGCCCTTGGCGCCGCCGAACGCGGTGCCGCGCCAGTTACGGCCGGTTACGAGCTGGAACGGGCGCGTCTCGATGGTCTTGCCCGCTTCGGCCACGCCGATGATGATCGAGGTGCCCCAGCCGCGATGGCAGGCTTCCAGCGCGGTGCGCATCACTTCGGTATTGCCGGTGGCGTCGAAGGTGTAGTCCGCGCCGCCATCGGTCATCAGCACGATCCTGGCGACCACGTCCTCGCGGCTCATGCCCTTGGTGTTGAGGAAGTCGGTCATGCCGAAGCGACGGCCCCACTCCTCGCGGTCCGGGTTGATGTCCACGCCGATGATCTTGTTGGCGCCAGCAAGGCGCGCGCCCTGGATCACGTTGAGGCCGATGCCGCCAAGGCCGAAGACCACCACGTTGTCGCCCACCTGCACTTTGGCGGTGTTGATCACCGCGCCGACGCCGGTGGTGACGCCGCAACCGATGTAGCAGGACGACTGGAACGGCGCGTCCTCACGGATCTTGGCGACGGCGATCTCGGGCAGCACGGTGAAGTTCGAGAAAGTCGAGCAGCCCATGTAGTGGTAGATCGGCTGGCCCTTGTAGGAAAAGCGCGTGGTGCCGTCCGGCATCAGGCCCTTGCCCTGCGTGGCGCGGATCGCGGTGCAGAGGTTGGTCTTGCCCGAGAGGCACGACTTACACTGGCGGCATTCCGGGGTGTAGAGCGGGATCACGTGGTCGCCCGGCACCACCGAGGTGACGCCCGCGCCCACTTCGCGCACGATGCCGGCGCCTTCGTGGCCCAGCACCGAAGGGAAGATGCCTTCGCTGTCGAAACCGTCCAGCGTGTAGGCATCGGTGTGGCAGATGCCGGTGGCCATGATCTCGACCAGGACTTCGCCGGCCTTGGGGCCTTCAAGATCGAGTTCGACGATTTCGAGCGGCTTCTTCGCCTCGAAGGCAACGGCGGCGCGGGTCTTCATGGGGTATGCTCCTTGAACTGCTGGCGCGCTTTGTAGGACCGGCGAGTTCTGTGATAAAGCGCCCGTTCTGAAAAGTATTATCACCATACGGGGACAATGATGCTGGGCCAGTGGGATGGTATCGAGGAATTCGTGATGGTGGCCCGCCACGGCAGCTTCACGCTGGCGGCGGAGGCCTATGGCGCCAGCGTCACGCATATGAGCCGGGCGCTGGCGCGGCTGGAAACGCGGCTGCAGGTCCAGCTGATGCTGCGCACAACGCGCACCCTGCGGCTGACGGAAACGGGGCAGATCTTCCTCGAAACCTGCCGCCGCCTGATCGAGGAGCGGGACGAGGCGATTGCCGCCATCACCTCCCAGGGTGAGCCGCGCGGGCACCTCCGCGTCACCTGTTCCTACGCGCTGGGCGAGAAGTTCGTGGCGCCACTGGTGCGCGAACTGTCGCAGGCCTATCCGGCGATCTCGGTGACGCTGGACCTCGACAACGCGCTCGTGGACCTGATCGCGGCAGGGTACGATCTGGCCATCCGCACCGGGCATCTCGACGATTCTCGGCTGGTGGCGACGCGCGTGGCCAGCCGGGCGCTGGTGACGCTGGCCTCGCCCGCGTACCTCGATGCGCATGGGCGGCCGCAGGACCTCGCGGACCTCAGGCACCACGAATGCCTCGTCGGTTCGGCGGCGCAGTGGCATTTCACGGGGGGCAAGACCTTCCGCCCGCAAGGCCGCTGGCGCTGCAACAGCGGCAATGCCCTGCTGGAAGCGGCACTGGCGGGCATGGGGCTATGCCAGTTGCCCGCCTTCTATCTGGGCGATCACGTCGCGGCGGGACGGCTGGACCCGGTGCTGACCGACCTCGCCCCGGAGGAGGAGCCGATCTGGGCGGTCTATCCGCAGCGCCGCCATCTTTCGCCCAAAGTCGGCGCATTGGTGGCGCATTTGCGGGCCAACCTGCCTGCAAGGTTAGCGGAGGCGAGCGCCTAGCCCGTCGTCCCGGACTTGATCCGGGACCGCTGGCAATTCTTTAGGAGCAGCCCCTCAGGAAAGCACCCCGCCGAGAGCGCGGTGAGGCGAGGCCAGCGGTCCCGGATCAAGTCCGGGACGACGGCTCATCTCACCCGATCACCAGCGGCGGCGTGCCGCCCTCTTCGACATCATCGTTGGCATGTTCGATCGGATCGTCGATCGTCGGCGCGGGCACGCGGAAGTAGCCGTGGCGCTCGGCCCGCTCGCCGATCTGCTGGCTGGACGTCAGGCTGATGAGCCAGGGCGAGGCGAGCAAGCCCAGGGTCAGCGGCGAGAGCCACAGCGCCGTCACCGGATCGATGAACACCGTCGCCGCGAAGAGCACACCGAGCGCAATATGCTCCTTGAGATCGGGCAGGACCTCACGCACGGAAATGCGGCGGGCGTCGCGGTCCTGCGTGTTCCAGTGCACGGGAATGCCGAGCGCGAGGCCAACCAGCGCCTTGACCTGCATGACCATCGTCACCGGCGCCAGCAGGATCGCCAGTGGCACTTCCAGCGCGACCGTGCGCAGGACGCCGCTGAAACCGCCGAAGCTGCGGCGGCGCGTCCTGTCGGCGAGGACCCAGATCGTGCCCATTGCCTTCGGCCCGAACAGCAGCAGCACGGTGAGCCAGAGCACGCTCGGCGGCGTCACCACGCCGAGGATTTGCCCGCCCTTGCTGGCGGCGGCCTGCGCGATCGAAGTGATGAGCAGCAGCAGCCAGCCTGGCGAGGTCAGATAGGCCGAAGCACCGATCAGCAGGTGCAGGCGGCTCGCCCAGTGCAGGCCCGAGGCGTCGAGCAGGCGCAGATGCTGGAGATTGCCCTGCATCCAGCGCCGGTCGCGGATCGCGTGATCGACGATGGTGGGCGGGAATTCCTCGTAGCTGCCGTCGATCATCACCATGTGCACGGCCCAGCCGCGGCGGCGCAGCAGCGCCGATTCCAGCATGTCGTGGCTGAGGATGTGTCCGCCGAACGGCGGCTTGCCCGGCAGCTCCGGCAGCCCGCAGGCCTCGGCGAAGGCACGGGTGCGGACGATGGCGTTGTGGCCCCAGAAGTTCGATTCCGCGCCCGACCACCAGAGCAGCCCCGCCGAGGCGATCGGCCCATAGGCCTCGCTGGCGAAGCGCATCCAGCGCTGGAACACGGTCTTGGCGTTGATGATCATCGGCACGGTCTGGAGCAGGCCGATCGAGGACCGCTCCTCCATGATCGCCGCCATGCCGACGATGGCGTCGCCGCTCATCAGCGAGTCGGCGTCGAGGATCAGCATGTTCTCGTAAGCGCCGCCGAAGCGCTGGACCCATTCGGCGATATTGCCGGGCTTTCGCGCGATGTTCTTCTCACGGCGACGGTAATAGACATGGATCGGCGCTTCGGCGGCGATCTCGCGCCAGGCGGCTTCCTCGCGCTTGCCGTGGAAGGCATTGGAATCGCTGAGGACGAAGAAGTCGATCCACTCCGCCGCGCCCGCTGCCGCGATGGAATTGGTCATCGCCCGCACGCGGCCGAACGTCGCCTCGACGCTCTCGTTGTAGACCGGCATCAGCACGGCGGTACGGTGCCGCAGCGAGGAGGCCGGGCTGGGGATCGCGGTGAAGCCGGGATGCTTGCCGCTGATGAGCTGGAGGAAGCCTATGGTCGAGGTGACGAAGCCGAACGAAATCCAGCAGAACAGAGGCACGAAGAACAGCAGCAGGATCACGTCGATCACGCCGAGACCGTCGCGCGACAGCGCGAAGCGGACTTCGCTCGACGCGGCAAGGCCGATCGTGGCGGTGAGTGCGATCAGCAGCAGGCGCTTCACCAGCATGCCGTGCGGACTGGTGGCGACGGCAATGGTGCCCGGTGCGATGCCGTCGAGGTCCTGGATCGGCATTGCCAGCGGCGCTTCCGCCGGAAGCGGGTTGAGGGCGCGGTTCATGGCTGAATTCCCTGGATCACCGTCTCGCTGAGCGCTTGGTCGCCCTCCGATTTACTGGCCCGCTTTATATATAACCTGAATTCGGGCGAAGGCACAGCCGAGGGCAGCACGTCCAGCGTCACCCGCCAGCGGCCTTCCTGTCCGGCCACCGGATAGGCGGCGGAATGGAGCAGCGCCTTGGGCGGCAGGTTGGTCGCCGCCGTGACCCCGCTGTCGCGGGTGAGGCCCTTCAGCGCCGGGCCTTCGAAATCGAACACGAACTTGCGCGCTTCCTGCGAAGTCGGGGTGTCGCCCGGTCGCCCGGCGCGGCCCTGCCAGCTGTCCACGCAGCGCGCGGCGGTCCCGGCGCTGGGGTCCTGCGAGGTCCAGGTGAGGCGATAGGCGAACTCACGGTTCTCTCCAGCCTTTGCGGGCTGGTCCGATACCCAGAAGGCGGCGATATTGTCCTGCGTCTCGGCATCGGTGGGCATTCGGTAAAGCATGACCGTGCCCGTGCCCCAGTCCCCCTGCGGCTCGACCCAGAGCGAGGGGCGGCGGTCGTAGAAGGCGCCGTCGTCCTGATAGTGGTCGAACGTCTGGTCGCGCTGGAGCAGCCCGAAGGCCTTCACATGATCGGCGCGCAAGGCGTTGGTGCGGTTCACCGAAGGATTGGAAAGCGGCATCCAGATGCGCTCGCCGCTACCCGGCCACAGGGCGAGACCGTCGGAATCGTGGATTTCCGGGCGCCAGTCCGTGCGCTTGGCGGGGTCGGACTGGTCGTACCAGAACATGCTGGTGATCGGCGCGCCGCCGAGGCGCTCGATGTCGCGGCGGAAGAACAGCGCCGCGCGCACGTCCTGCGTCACGCCTGCGGCTCCCTTGCGGCAGTCGAAGGCATAGGCGCCGGTCACGCTCGGCCCGTCGAGCAGCGCATGAATGCGCACATGATCGCCGCCGAGGTTCTCGATCCAGAACTCGGTGAAGGCGGGAAACTCCTCCGCCTTGGGCAGCGCGGTGTCGACGGCGATGCCGCGCGCCGAAAGCCCGTACTGGTCGCGCGAGCCGGAAGCGCGGAAATAGGATGCCCCGAGATAGGCCATCCAGTCCGAGTGCTGGTCGGCTGTCATGACCCGGAACCCCGCCGGATCGCCCTGCTTGCCGCCCACGAAAAGCCCGCGCGCATCGACAAGCTCGCGCGCCGCGCCGTTCTCGACAAGGTGCAGCTTCACCGCATGGGGCGAGGTGCCGCGCGTGGTCGGGAACAGGCGGACATTGCCGCCGAGCGCCTGCGCCTGCCCATAGGTCAGCTTGCCCGCCGCATCGAAATCGGCGGCGGCATGGGGCGAGGTCGTCGGTTCGGCCCAGGGACGCCCGGCAAGCGCGCGCGCCTGCTGGACCAGCTTATCCCAGGAAAACGGCGTGGGCGCAGAGAATTTCGGCTGCACGGCGGCCTCGGCCATGCGCGGGAAAGCGGCAAGCCCGGCCATGAGGGCCAGAAGGCCCGAAAATTCGCGCCGGGCGAGCGCTCGCTGCGAGACGGGAAGATCGGCTTCGACAGCCGTATCCGGGCTCTCGCCCCTCATGTTCGTTCGGTTCATGCGGTCAATACGCATAGACGAAACCAAAGTTTCGTTGCGCCTGAAGGGTCCTTCTATTGTCGGGCGCGATCACCTGCGCCGTTACCGGGCAGGCGGATTGCGCCAGCCGATGATCACTTCGTCACCGGGCTTGAGGTCGTTGGCGAAGACTTCCGTGCGTTTGCCGTCGCCTGCGCCCGTCGAAACATAGACGCGGCGCGGCTCTCCGTCCGGCGAAACGAGATAAATGCGCGCCCGGCTGCGGTCGGCCGAGTTCTCCGGATCGAACGTAAGCGCGGAATCGGGCACCAGCATCACGCCCTTGCGCGCGGGCAAGGCGATCTCGACCGTGGCGGCCATGCCCGGACGGACGGTTTCCGCCGGATTTTCGAGCGCGAAAGCGGCGCGGCGCGATCCCGGCGCATCGGCGCGGTCCAGGAGCACGCGCGCGAGCCGGGCCTGCTGCACGGCATCCGGCATGGCATCCAGCCTTACGCGGGCCACGGTGCCGGTGCCGATCTCGGCATCGCCTGCCTTGGCCAGCGGAATATCGATCTCCAGCGTCTCGTCGCTGGCGGCGAGCGTGAACAGGCGCATCCCGGCGCGCACGCGCTGCCCAGTGCTGATGTTGCGGTCCACCACGAAGCCCGCGAAAGGCGCGCGCACGACAGCGGCGGCCAGCTTCTCGCTGTCGGCCTTGAGACCGCTCTGCGCCGCCGCAAGACGCGCCTGCGCCGCCGCAACCTCGCGCGTCGCCCGATCGACGGCGCTGCGGGCGCTTTCCAATTCATTGACCGCCGGGACCCGGTGTCCGGAACGGCGCCAGACATCCTCGAACCGGCCCAGCCTGGCCGCCGCCTCGTCCCGCGACGCCCGCGCTGCGGCAAGCTCCGATTCCGCCGCCGAAACCAGCGAACGGTCTGCCGAAAGCGTGCTGCGCAGCGGCTCGGCATCGATGGTCGCCAGTATCTGCCCTTCCTCGACGCGCCCGCCCGCCGGGACACCTTCCGCGGTGACGGTGCCGTCCAGCGTCGCCGTCAGCCCGACTTCGCCGCTGCCGTGGATCGTCCCCTGCTCCGAGATTAGCGGCACCACATCGCCGCGCTCGACCAGAGCGGTATAGTAAGGCGAATCCGTCCCGCTCAGGAACCGGACCAGCAGCATTACCGAGGCGACCGCCGCCAGCGCCAGCAGCAGCCAGCTGAGCAGGTGCCCCCGGCCCCGCCGTTTCCCGAACCCCAGGAATGTATCGAGTGCCCCCGATTCGGCGTCAGTCACAGGTCGCTGCCCCCATCGGCGGATCGAGATCGGCGGCGGACCAGCCGGCGCCTTCCTGCTTGTGCAGGCGAACGGTCATCGCCGCACGGTCGGCCTTCATGCCGACGCGCGCTTCCTCGGCCGCCAGCGCCGCCGCTTCGGCGACATAGAGCGTGGCGAAATCGCCGAAGCCCGCCCGATAGGCCGCGCGTGCGTCGGTCACGGCGCGTTTCGCCTGGGCGGCGGTATCTGCCAGCGCGGCCTCGCGCTTGTCGAAAGCAGCGAGCGCCTCGCGGGTCGAGGCGACTTCGGCGCGCGCGCCTTCATCCGCCTTCGCCAGCTTCTGCAAGGCATCGCGCAGCGCCTGCGGCGTCGCGGGGGCCTCCGGCGCGACCAGAGCGGCATCGAGCTGCGCCTGCGTCACTTTCTCATGCGCGAGGCTGGATTCGAGACGGCTGCGCAGCGCCAGAAGATCGGCGCGGTGCAGTTGCGCAGGCCCATCGACGGCAAAAACGGGAATATCCGCCTTCTCGCCCAGCGCGGTGAGCAGATCGGTGTCGCTCATCCCCGTCAGCGCCGAAAGCGCAGCCCGCGCGGCATCGTAGCGCGCACGGGTGGCGGCGACATCGGCATCGACCACGCCCGCCATGCTGTTGCCAAGCCCCCCGTCGATCGCGGTAACGAGACCGGCCTGACGGCGGAACTCGGCAATCACCGCATTGTCGCGGAACTGGTCGAGCCGCTGGGTCCGCAGCATCAGAATCTGCTGAAGACGGCGCACCTGCACATAGGCCAGCGCCACTTCGGTCGCACGATCGGCGCGCGCCTGCGCATAGGCATAGGCCCAGGCCATGCGCGCGGCATCGCGCTCCGGCGCCTCGTCCTTGCCGACCAGCGCGCGGACCTTGCCCGACAGACGTCGCGACGCCGCCGCGTCCGTCTCCTCCTGCTCGTGCAGACGGGCGGCGCGGCAGGCGAGATCGTTGTCCGCGGCAAGACCGCGCTCGATGAGATTGGCCAGCAACGGATCGCCCGCCGCCTTCCACCAGTCGCCGTCCTGCGGCGCGGATACCGGCGGGGCGATCGTCAGGCTGGCATGGGTTTCAGGCGCCTTGGTCGTGGCACACCCGGCCAACGCGCAGGCAAGAGCCAGCGCCAGGGGACCGCTTGCGCGGCGGATGACAACAAGATTTCGCACATCGGCTGCGATAGCAGCAAAGCGCGCAGAGGCAATCGTGCTGCGCATGCGAAGACCCCAAGTTCTTGCCGGGGTGACGAAAAACGCACCCACGGCCGTCTGCTGGCCACCGGCCGCTTCCCGATCCATGCTCCGTCATCCCCTCGCTGCATTCCGGTCGATCGGTGCCGAAACGCATGGGAGCGGCGAGGGTGTCGAAAGGATCAAAGAAAAAGCAGGGGATCATAGACCCCCTGCCCCCCCAATACCGTCTAGGTCACACCTCGCCTAATCCGTTGCGCACCCATGACTGCGTCGGGAGACTTAATGGCTGGGCCGCAAGGAGCGCACTACGGATAGGCGGCGCGCGACGCTGACATTCCGAGGGTCTGGGGGATCTCCTGAGCTTGTCGAAGGGCCCCAGAACTTCCTCTTGTTCTTAAACCGGCAACCCCACGTAATTCTCGGCAATAACACGCCGCGCATGTTCGCTCGACGCAATGTAATCGAGTTCCGCCAGCTGCATTCGGCGCTCGAACGGGCCGTCTTCGGGGAAGCGGTGCATCAGCTTGGTCAGCGACCAACTGAAGCGCTCCGCCGCCCAGACGCGGCGCAAAGCTTTGGTCGAATAGGCCGGGATCGCATCGTTGTCGGCGTTCTTGAAGAAGGCGGTCAGGGCTTCGTGGGCGTAGTAGACGTCGCTGGCGGCGAGGTTCAGGCCCTTGGCGCCGGTCGGCGGGACGATGTGCGCGGCGTCTCCGCAGAGCAGCAGGCTGCCGTGGCGCATTGGTTCGAACACGAAGGAGCGCAGCGGAGCGATCGACTTCTCGATGGACGGGCCGCGCGTGATATGGGCGGCGGCGTCCGGGCCGAGGCGGATCGAGAGTTCGTCCCAGATGCGCTCGTCGCTCCAGTCCTCCAGCTTCTCGGTCAGCGGAACGTCGATGTAGTAGCGGCTGCGGGTGTGGCTGCGCTGCGAGGCGAGCGCGAAGCCGCGTTCGTGGTGGGCGTAGATCAGTTCGTGGTTGCAGGGGGGCACGTCGGCGAGGATGCCGAGCCAGCCGAAGGGGTAGACGCGCTCGAAGGTCTGGCCGACGCTGGCCGGGACCGCTGCGCGCGAGGCGCCGTGGAAGCCGTCGCAGCCGACGATGAAGCGCGCGTCGATGCGGTGCTCGGCGCCGTCCTTCGTATAGGTGACGAAGGGCGCGTCGCTTTCGATGTCGTGGAGGGCGACATCCGCCGCCTGATAGATCACTTCGAGGCCGCGCTCCGCGCTCGCTTCCATCAGGTCGCGGGTGAGTTCGGTCTGGCCGTAGACCATGACCTGCTTGCCGGTCAGCGCCTTGATGTCGATGCGGATCAGGCGCTCGCCGTCGGCGAGGTTGAAGCCGTCGTGGGGCAGGCCCTCGGCCTTCATGCGCGCGTCGAGACCGAGGCGCTCCATCAGGGCGACGGTGCCCTGCTCCAGCACGCCCGCGCGGATGCGGGAAAGAACGTATTCGCCGGTCTGACGCTCGACGACGACGCAATCGATACCCTCGGCGCGGAGCATGTGCCCGAGGAGCAGACCGGCCGGACCGGCACCGATGATGGCTACTTGCGTGCGCATTTTCGCATTCTCCCAATTCCAAACCTGCGGGCTCGCTCTTCGACCTTGTGGCCGACTTGCCGGGGAGCCTCGCTTCACCCTTGGGATTGACACCGCGGGCGGTCTGGCGGAATGCACCGGACGGCCATTCTTCCGGTACTTTCGAGACACGCATGACACTTGCCCGGCCCGTCCCCTCCTATGTCCTCTATGGCGAGGACATTCCGGACAGCTCTCCGGAATTCGGCCATATCGAGACAATCGCCGCGCGAAGTTCCTTGCATGACTGGGAAATCGCGCCGCATCGCCATGTTCGCGGCGTGCAGGTCATGCTGGTATCGAAAGGACAGGTAACGCTGACCGTCGACGACAGGACCGAGACGCTGGAAGCGCCCTGCCACATCGTGATTCCGGCGGGGAGCATCCACGGCTTCCGCTTCCAGCCGGAGACGCTGGGCTATGTGCTGATGCTCAGCAGCGGCTTCGCGGAGCGACGCAGCAATCCCGGTGATCCCCTGCTCCACGCCGCCACCCATGGCCGTTTCGCGCCGACGCCGGTGGACATACTCAAGCGGATCGAGTTCCTCTGCGCGGAGATGCTCGCCATTCCGCAGGACTGGCGACGTCCGAACGCGCTGTTCCTGTCGATGGCAGAAGCGCTGCTGCGTTCGCTGTTGCCCGAGGAGGAGGCTGCGGACGACGGCAGCGGCGACCAGCGCATCTCGCACCTCCGCCACCTTGTCGAACTGCACTTTCGCGACCAGTTGCCGGTGAGCTGGTACGCCGAGCGGCTGGGCATGACAACGCGCACCCTGACCCGCCTGTGCCGCGCGAAGCTGGACTGCTCACCGCAGGAACTGCTCCACGCGCGGCTCGCGCTGGAGGCGCAGCGGTTGCTGTGCTTCGCCAATGCCAGCGTGGTGCAGGTGTCGAACGAACTCGGGTTTTCCGATCCCTCGTACTTCTCGCGGTTCTACCTGCGGATGACGGGGCATCGGCCGCATCTGGACAAGTCCACCCATGCGCATGGGGAGTAGAAGGGGTAAAGGAAAAGCAGGGGATCATAGACCCCCTGCCCCCCCAATACCGTCGATGTCACGCGGACGGACCGCGTAGTGCACCCAAGGCTTGCGTCGGGAGACCTAATGGCTGTGCCGCAAGGAGCGCATTACGGACAGGTCGAGCGCGACGCCGACATTCCGAGGGTCTGGGGGATCATCCCCCAGGACTTCCTCTTCAATTACTTCCCCAAAGTAACCGGCCCGGTAGGTCGGCATCGCCGTCGAGGCGCCCGGCTGTCCGCTCCTCCCGGCGGCATTCTCAAATAATGACGAGGATCAGACAATCCCGGCGCCGAGTCCCACGGCCTTGCGCTCCTGCGCCTTGCGGTCGCGCCAGCGGCTTTCGCGGTAGACGCCGAGCACGTCCGCCGCGCCGCCCGCTTCCACGCGCGCCTTGGCAAGGATCGGGCTGACGTCCACGTTGTAGGCCCGGCGCAGCGCCTGGAACGCCATCATCGTGTCGTTGGCCTCCTGCGAAAGATGCAGCGCCTCGCGATCGACCAGCAGCGCCTTGGCATAGCAGGACCCGATCGCTTCCGCGGAGGACAGCATGGATTCGATCGGGTCGGTCACGTTGTGCGACTGGTCGATCATGTAGCTGGGCTTGAACCCGTCACGCGGAGCCAGTTCCGCCTCTACCAGTTCGTTGAACACCAGGAACAGCTGGTGCGGGTTGATCGAACCTGAATCGAGGTCGTCGTCGCCGTACTTGCTGTCGTTGAAGTGGAAGCCGCCCAGCTTGCCGAAGCGGTGGAGGCGGGCGACGATCTGCTCGATGTTCACGTTCGGCGCGTGATGGCCGAGGTCGACGAGGCACTTGGCCTTGGGGCCGAGTTCCTGCGCGGCGAGGATCGAGGAACCCCAGTCGCTGATGACGGTGGAGTAGAACGCCGGTTCGAACATCTTGTGTTCCAGCAGCATCCGCCAGTCGTCCGGCAGCGCGGCATAGACTTGCGCAGCGGCATCCAGATAGCGGTCGAGGCTGCGACCGAGGTCCTGCTGACCGGGGAAGTTGGTGCCGTCCCCCACCCAGACGGTCAGGTCGGTGGAGCCGAGCTGCTGGCCGATCTCGATGCATTCGATGTTGTGCTCCACCGCCTGCTGGCGCGTCGCCTCGATGGTCGAGGAGAGCGAGCCGGTGGCGTAAGTGTGGGCCTGATCCTTCTGGTCCTGGAAGGTGTTGGAATTCACCGCATCGAAGCCGAGACCGAGGCTGGCGGCTTCCTCGCGCAGCGCCTTGTAGTCGCTCACCTTGTCCCACGGGAAGTGCGGCGAGACGCGCGGGGTCAGCCGCGAAAGCTGGTTGATGACGGCGCAGTCTTCCAGCTTTTCGTGAATGTTGGTGGGTTCACCTGCCAGCGGGAACTTGGCGAAACGGGTGCCGCCCCGGCCCGCGCCCCACGAGGGAACGGCGACCGAGAAAGCGGCAACCTTGTCCTTGATCGCATCGATGGCGATGCCCGAACGCTCCAGCTTGCGACCGAGCGAGGCGTATTCGTCCTCCAGCGCATCCGCCGCGCGGGCATTGGCTTCGGCGATCAGCTCTTCGGAAATCGGCAGTCTGCTCATTCTTCTATCCTCTTGCCCGTTCGGGGAACGCGCCGGTTCGCGCGTTCCCCGAAATCATCTTGTATCAGCGCGTGAAGGCCTGTGCGTTACCGGCATCGACATTGATCATATTGCCGGTGGATTTCGCCGACTGGTCTCCCGCAAGGAAATAAACGGCCTCGGCAATGTCCGAAGGCAGCACGTCGCGCTTCAGCATCGAGCGCTGGCGGTAGTGCTCTTCCAGTTCCTTGCCGGTGTCGATGCCGTGGGCGCCCGCGCGTTCCTTGCGCCAGTCGCCGTCCCAGATCTTGCTGCCCTTGATGACCGCATCGGGATTGACGACGTTGACGCGGATACCGTGGGCTGCGCCTTCCAGCGCCAGACAGCGCGCAAGGTGGTTCGCCGCCGCCTTGGCCGAAGCATAGGCCGAGGCATTGGTGGCTGCGGCCACGCCGTTCTTCGAGCCGATGAACACCACCGAAGTACCGCCCTGCTCCTTCATGCCCTTCAACAGCGGCCAGGCGGCACGGCTGGTGAGGAAGTAGCCTTGCGCCAGCACATCGTAATTGCGGTTCCACAGCTCGATCGTGGTCTCCTCGATCGGGGCCGAGGAGGCGATGCCGGCATTGGCGACCAGAATGTCGAGCCCGCCGAATTCGCGCGCGGCCACGGCGAAAGCTTCGGAGACTTGCGCTTCGTCGGTCACGTCGCAGACAGCGGCGCGAACCACGTCCTTGCCGAACTGCTTGGCGAAACCGGCGCGCACTTCTTCCACGGCATTGGCGTCACGATCCGCGAGCAGCACGCAGGCGCCGTCCGCCATCAGGCGCGCGGCGGTGGCGGCACCGATGCCGCCCGCACCGCCGGTGACGAGCGCCACGCGGCCGACCAGCGGCTTGGGTGCGGGCATGCGCTGAAGCTTGGCTTCCTCAAGCAGCCAGTATTCGATGTCGAAGGCTTCCTGCTCGTCGAGCGCGATGTAGTCGCCGATGGCTTCGGCGCCGCGCATCACATTGATGGCGTTGCCGTAGAATTCCCCGGCGAGACGCGCGGTGGTCTTGTCGGTGGCGAAAGTCATGCGGCCCACGCCCGGCACCAGCACGACCACCGGGTTCGCGTCGCGCATGGCAGGCGAGTTCCCACGCTTGCAGCGCTCGTAATAGGCTGCATACATGTCGCGATAATCGGCAATCTTCTGAGCCAGATAGTCCTGGTCCTGAAGACGCGACGGGTCGAGGGTCAGGGGAGCGATCTTGGTGCGCAGGAAGTGATCGGGGCACGAAGTGCCGAGACCGGCGAGACGTTCGAACTCCACCGAGTTCACGAATTCCAGCGCTTCGGCGTCGTCCGAGAAGTGACCCAGCTTGCGGCGTGCGCCGGTCATCAGACCGCGCAGGCGCGGCATCAGGTCGGCGGCGATGGCGGCGCGATCCTCGAAAGTGCCGTGAGCGACGCCGCCGAACGCCGGCTTTTCACCCAGCTTTGCGTTGAGGTACTTCGCAGCATCGGCGATCAACTCGACGGTGTGCTCGTAGCAGGACTTGGCGCTGTCGGCCCAGCAGATGATGCCGTGCCCTGCGAGCATGACGCCCTCGACGCCCGGATTGGTTGCCACATAGTCGCGAAGCTGGACGCCGAGCGTGTAGCCGGGGCGCTTCCAGCCGAGCCAGCCGATCTTGCCGCCCCAGATTTCCTGCGTCGCCGCTTCGCCGCCCGAGCTGGCCGCCAGCGCGATGATCGCATCGGGGTGAACGTGATCGACATGGGCGAAGGGCAGCAGCGAGTGCAGCGGCGTATCGATCGAAGCCGCGCGGGCGTTCAGGTTGAAGGTGCAGTGCGGCAGGTAGCCGACCATCTTGTCGTCGTCTTCCGGCCCGGCATAGTGCGCCTCAAGGCCGAGCAGCTTTTCCTGATAGAGCGTGGCGAAACCGTCGAGCTTCATCGACCCGATGTCGCCGCCCGAGCCCTTCACCCAAAGCACTTCCACTTCGGCGCCGGTGAGCGGGTCCACTTCCGTCAGCTTGGCCGAAGTGTTGCCGCCGCCGAAGTTGGTGACGGTGAGGTCCGAACCGAGCAGGTTCGAACGGTAGAGCAGCAACTGTTCGGGAGACAGCGTCGCGGCCAGCGACTCGTCCCAGCGGCTGGAAGGAACGGCAAACGGTATCGCCGCGGTGCGGGAAGCGGTCATGGTATCCATAGTCATCCTCTACCAATTCGTGCTTGCATGAGCAATCTGTTTCGCTACAAAACGATCACGTTCGATCATCAAAGTCAATCATAATTGGTCAGAGCGCATAAGGTTGGAGAGGCATGGCGGGAACGGGTACTTTCATCGTCGTCGATATCGGCAAGACCCTCAGCAAGGTGACGCTGTGGACGCGCGGCGGGCGCATGATAGACCGTCAGGTGCGGCCCAATGCGGTCTGCGAGCACGAGGGCCTGCGCCGTCTGGACGTGGAGGGAATCGGCCAATGGCTGCGCGCGACCCTGCGCGGCTGGTCGGGCCATCCGGTGGAAGCGATCATCCCCGTGGCCCACGGCGCGGGCTTTGCCGCGCTCGACGAAACCGGCCTGCTGTTCCCTCCGCTCGACTACGAACAGGCCGTTCCCGATGACGTGATGGCGGACTATCGCCGCGAGCGGGACGCCTTCCTGCTCACCGGCTCGCCCGCCCTCCCGGACGGCCTCAACCTCGGCACCCACGCCTACTGGGCGACGCGCCTTCACCCCGAGGAAATGGCCCGCGCCACGCTGGTACCCTGGGCGCAGTACTGGGCCTGGTTCCTCTGCGGCAAGGCCGCCAGCGAAGTGACCAGCCTCGGCTGCCATACCGACCTCTGGTGCCCCGCCGACGCCCGCTTCTCGCCGATGGCCGAGCGATTCGGCTGGGCCGAACGCTTCGCGCCGGTCGTCTCCGCCAGCGACGTGGTCGGCACGCTCCGCCCCGAGATCGCCGCCGAGAGCGGGCTTCCCGCCACCGCGCATGTGCTGGCAGGCCTGCACGATTCGAACGCCGCCCTGCTCGCCGCGCGCGGCTTTGCGGAGATCGCGCGCAAGGAAGCGACGATCCTCTCCACCGGCACCTGGTTCATCGCCATGCGCCTTGCCGCCGAGACATTCTCCATCGCCTCGCTGCCCGAGGCGCGCGACACCCTCGTCAATGTCGATGCCTATGGCTGGCCGGTGCCCTCGGCCCGCTTCATGGGCGGGCGCGAGATCGAATCGGTGATCCAGATCGACACCCGCCGCGTCGACATCCGCCCCGACCAGCCGAAACTGATGGAGGCCGTCCCCGGCCTGCTCGCGCGTGGCACGATGATGATGCCGACGCTCGCGCCGGGCTTCGGACCTTTCCCCCACGGCAAGGCCGAATGGGTGGACAAGCCCGAGGAATGGGCGGGAACCTGGTATGCCCGCCGCGCCGCGATCTGCCTCTATGCGGCGATGGTGGCGGATACCTCGCTCGACCTGATTGGATCGAAGGAGCGCCTGCTGATCGAGGGGCGCTTTGCGGATGCCGAAGTCTTCGTCCGCGCCCTCGCCGCGCTGCGGCCCGATACAGAGGTCTTCGTGGCCAACGCCCATAACGACGTCTCGTTCGGCGCGCTGCGGCTCATCAACCCGCTGCTGCAAGCGCAAGGCGGGCTGCGCCGGGTCGAGCCGCTCGAAGGCGATCTCATGGCCTACCGTGAGAAGTGGCGCGCGCACATGCGGGAGCTTGCGTGATGATCACCGCCTCGATTCCCGACTTCCGCGAGGCCGCCCGCCGCCGCCTGCCGCGCTTCCTGTTCGAATATATCGACGGCGGCTCCTATGCCGAGGCGACGCTGCGGCGCAATGTCTCCGACCTCGCCGAACTCGCCTTGCGCCAGCGGGTGCTGCGCGACGTGTCGCAACTCGATCTCTCGACCGAATTGTTCGGCCAGAAGATCGCCCTGCCCGTCGCCCTCGCCCCGATCGGTCTTGCCGGGCTCAATGCCCGGCGCGGCGAGTGCCAGGCGGTACGCGCGGCGGAACAGGCCGGTATTCCCTTCACGCTTTCCACCGTGGGCGCCTGCACCATCGGCGAAGTGGCGACGGCGGCCAGCAAGCCGTTCTGGTTCCAGCTCTACATGATCCGCGACCGCGCCTTCATGAAGGACCTGCTGGCCAAGGCGGTCGAGGCGGGCTGCTCCACCCTCGTCTTCACCGTGGACATGCCGGTCCCCGGCAGCCGCTACCGCGACTATCACACCGGCCTTGCCGGAACCGGCGGCCTGAAAGGTGCCGCCTGGCGCGCGGCACAGGCCGCGATGCGCCCGGCATGGGCCTGGGACGTGGGCCTCAACGGCCGCCCGCACACTTTGGGCAACGTCGCCCCGGTGCTTCAGGGACGAACCGGCATCGAGGACTTCTTCGCCTGGATGCGGAACAACTTCGACCCCTCGATCAACTGGCGCGACCTCGATTTCATCCGTTCGGAATGGCAGGGGCCGCTGGTCATCAAGGGCATTCTCGACCCCGAGGACGCGAAGGAAGCCGCCGCGCTCGGCGCGGACGGGCTGGTCGTCTCCAATCACGGCGGCCGCCAGCTTGACGGGGTGCTCTCCAGCGCCCGTGCCCTGCCGCCCATCGCAGACGCCGTGGGAGACCGCATGACCGTGCTGGCCGATGGCGGCATCCGTTCCGGACTCGACGTGGTGCGCATGCTGGCGCTGGGCGCCAAGGGCGTGCTGCTCGGCCGTGCCTGGGCCTGGGCGCTCGGCGCCGGGGGCGAGGCGGGCGTGACCAAGATGCTCGAACTGATCGAGGCCGAGATGCGCGTCGCCATGGCGCTCACCGGCACGACGAAAATCGCAGAGATCGACAGAACGATCCTCGCGGGAGGGACCTGAAAATGACGCAAGTTCAAGGAGGGGAGGACAACTGGCGGAACACGATTCTGGCCGGCCTCGCCAATTATATCGACGCCGGCTCGATCGTCGCCGGTTCCGCCGCGCTGGCGCTGTGGCAGGAGAGCTACCACCTTTCCAATGATTTCGTCGGCCTGATCGCCGCCTTCGGCCCCAACGCCATCGGCGCGGGCGTGGGCGCGCTGATCGGCGGCTGGCTCTGCGACAAGCTGGGCCGCAAGAAGATCTATCAGTGGGATATGCTGATCTACGCGGCAG
Organism: Novosphingobium sp.; assembly: GCA_017745295.1. Lineage (GTDB taxonomy): Bacteria > Pseudomonadota > Alphaproteobacteria > Sphingomonadales > Sphingomonadaceae > Novosphingobium. The sequence continues at coordinate 8,958 of JAGHZR010000008.1, read as the reverse complement.
GCATGGCGATGCTGGTCTTCGCGGTGGCGCCGTGGATGATCGTGGTCGGCTTCCTGATCGTCGGCCTCGCGGTGGGTGCGGACATTCCCGCCAGCTGGTCGCTGATCGCCGAACAGGCACCGGACAACAAACGCGGCAAGCATTCCGGCGTGGCGCAAGCTCTCTGGTATCTCGGCCCCGTCGTCGTGCTGCTGATGAGCCTCGCGCTCACCTCGCTCGGCGTGCTCGGCGCGCGGATCGTCTTCGCCCACCTCGTGGTGATCGCGCTCGGCCTTACCCTGCTGCGCTCCAAGATGAAGGAATCGGAACGCTGGGTGGAAGCCCAGAAATCCGAAGTGAAACGCCCGCCCTTCTCCAGCCTGTTCAAGGGCAAGTACCTCGCCTCGATCCTGGGTCTGGTGGGCATGTACGGCTTCTGGAACCTCTGGGCGGGCACCAACGGGTTCTTCTTCCCCTACATCCTGCGCACCATGGGCGCCGCCACGCAGGCACAGAGCGTCGCCATCCAGGCAGTCTCGTTCTTCGTCGCGATGATCTCGGTGACGTTCGTGTTCATGCGCCTGTCCGACAAGGTGAACCAGCGCACGCTGTTCATCATCTCCGCCGTGATCCAGGTCGCGGGCATGATGCTGCTGGCGGTGTTCCCGCTGACGATCCCGGTCGCCCTGCTCTACGTCTTCCTGCTCCAGTTCGGCGGCGGCTTCGGCGCGCAGAGCTTCTTCCAGCTCTGGAGTTCGGAGATGTTCCCGACGATGCTGCGCTCCACCGCGCAGGGCGTCTGCTTCGCGATCGTGCGCATTTCGCTCGGGGTGTTCAGCTTCTTCGTGCCCATGCTCAACGCCACGGGCTTTACGAACCTGGCCTGGATTCTTACCGGGTTCCTTGTCATCAGCGGGATCATCGGCGCACTCTGGGCGCCGCGCAACGAGGGCAAGTCGCTCGAACAGCTCGAAGCGGAACAGGCCGGTTCGGGCAATCGCTCTCAGAAGGAAGCACAAGTCGCATGCACGCCGAGGAACGCGAACGCCTGATACTGGAGGCCGTCGCCGACACGGGCTTCGTGAGCTACCGCGCTCTCGAAGCCCGGCTCGACGCCTCGCCGGCCACGATCCGGCGCGACCTGACGCGGCTGGAGGAATCCGGCCGCATCCAGCGCGTCCACGGCGGCGCCAAGCTGCCCGAGGACGAGAAGCCGGACAATCCGCGCGGCCTCGCAGGCACGCCCTTCGAGCAGTCGATCACCCAGAACCTGCCCGCCAAGCAGGCCATCGGCCGCGCCGCCGCCAAGCTCTGCCGCCCCGGCGAAGGCATCATGATCGACGGCGGCACCACCACGCTCCAGATGTGCCCCTACCTCGACGGGCTGGACATGCAGGTGCTGACCAACTCGCTGCACATCGTCCACGCCCTGCTCCCGCAGACCGGAACGCGGGTGCTGCTGCCTTCCGGCACAGTGTTCCGCGAACAGAACATCGTCCTTGCCCCCGCAGGCGAGGATTCGATGCCGCGCTTCCACGCGCCGAAGCTGTTCATGGGGGCGGCGGCGGTGGGACCCCAGGGGGTGATGCAGCAGGACGTGATCCTCGTCGCCGCCGAGCGCCGGTTCATGGACCGGGCCGAGGAAGTCGTCCTGCTCGTCGACAGCTCGAAGTTCCGCTCCTCCTCGGGCGCGATCGTCTGCGGGCTGGACGAAGTGGATACCATCGTCACCGATGCCGGGATTCCGCAGGACATGGCGGATCGGCTGCGGGATCTGGGGGTGAAGCTTGTCGTCGTCTGAGAGGCGGTCCGGACATATCGCCACAAGCGCCGTGAGAGCGATTTCCGACCCGACTGCATCGGATCGCCTGCTCTAGATCTGGCGCTTCTCAAGCTTGCGCGCGAGGGTGCGGCGATGGAGGCCCAGACGGCGCGCCGCCTCGGAAATGTTGAACTCGCACTCGACAAGCGTGCGGTGGATATATTCCCACTCCAGCGTCTTGATCGAACTCTTGCGTCCGTCGACCGGCACGCTGGCATCGCCCTCGCCGCTGGTGAAGGCCGCTTCGATATCGTCGGTGTTCGAGGGCTTGGCGAGGTAGTGCGACGCGCCAAGCTTGATCGCCTCCACCGCCGTCGCGATCGACGCGTAGCCGGTCAGCACGACGATCCGCGTCTCCGGCGAGCGGGCGTGGAGCGACTGTACCACCGCAAGGCCAGATGACGCGGCAAGCTTGAGATCGACCACTGCATATTCGAAGGCTTCGCCCCGGCTGAGCGCTTCGGCCTCATCGGGGCTGGAGGCGGAACTGACGCGATAGCCGCGCCGCTCGAACGAGCGGCGCAATGTGCGCGCGAAAGTCGGGTCGTCCTCGACGATCAGCAGGCTGGCGCCGTCCGGGTCGATCACTGCTGCGTCTGTCATGGGGCTCCGCCTGCTATGCCACCGACTGTATCGTCGCCCTTTCTGGGCTCGTAGGCCAGTGTAGCAAGGGGAATCGAAAGTTGCACCCTCGCGCCGCCGTCGGGCAGGTTGTCGACCGCGACTTTGCCGCCGAGCTTGCGGATCACGTTGACGACGAGGAACAGGCCCAGTCCCCCGCCATCGCGCCCCTTGGTCGAGGCATAGGGCTGGCCGACGCGCGGCAGCATGTCCACCGCGAAGCCGGGGCCGCGGTCGCTGACGGTGAGGACGAGGCGGCCGTGCTCTTCCCACGCCTCGATGACGACGAGGTCGGGAGAGACTTCCACGGCATTGTCGATCACATTGCCGATCACCTGCCGCAGGCCCGGATCGGAGACGATCGAACGGTCTTCGGCAATGCGGTCGATGAAGCGCAGTTCGCCGGGCATGCGGGCGCGCCATTCCTCCAGGATCTCGCCGAGGAAGCCGCGCAGGGTCGTCACCGCCGGGTCGACGCCGCGCATCTCGCCCGCCGACATCAGGATGCCGCTGACGATGTTCTTGCAGCGCGCGAGTTCGCGGCGCACGTCGGCAAGGTCGGCAGCCATGTCGGGGTCGTCGGCAATGCCGGGCTGGCGCGCCCAGTCGCCGAGGATCACCGAGATCGACGACAGCGGCGTGCCCAGTTCATGCGCCGCGCCCGAAGCGAGCAGGCCCATGCGGATGATGTGGTCTTCCTCCACCGCCTGCTGGCGCAGCGCCGCCAGCTTGGCGTCGCTCTCGCGCCGGGTGAAGTCGAGCCGGGCGACGAAGACGATCAGCAAGACCGCCGCCAGCACGAAGCAGAACAGGCTGCCGTAGATGTAGAGTTCGAACGGGTGCTGCGCATAACGCGCGGGCAGTTGCAGCGGGACGTAGAAATACGTCAGCAGCAGCATGCAGAGGCAGGCGTTGATCGCGACCAGCGAACTCCAGCGCAAGTCCAGGATCACCGCCGCGATCACGATCTGGAGCAGGAACAGGAAAGTGAAGGGATTGGTCGCGCCGCCGCTGTGGTAGAGCTGCCAGCACAGCGCGATCACGTCGACCATCAGCGCCGAGAACAGCTCGCCCTGCGTGAAGTCCCGCCGCCGCAGCACGACGCTGGCCGAGGCGAGGTTGACGACGATCAGCAGCAACGGCGCCAGCAGCAGCGGCGCCAGTTCCAACTTCACGCCCAGCCCCTGCGAGACGATGACGATCGTCGCGAGCTGGCCGAACACCGCCGTCCAGCGCAGCTGGGTAAGCAGAATCACATTGGCGCGGCTCGCCGAGCCGCGCGGCAGGCCTTGCGGCGCAAACAGCTCGATCAGGCGTTCCATCGCCCCCGCCGCCAGACGAAGACCAGCGCCGCAGCCGACATCGCCGCCATCGCGAACCAGGTCAGCGCATAGCTGAGGTGGCTGTCGGGGAAGTGGATCTGGGTGAGGCCGGGAACCGGGCGCAGGCCTTCCACCGCAGCGGCCTGCTCGACCTGCACGTCGACGAAGGCCGGCGCGACCGCGCCGATGCCGCGCACCGTGGCCAGCGCCTTTACGTCGCGCGAGTACCAGCGGTCGATGCCGGGCTGATTCGACTGGAGAATGCTGCCGCCCGGTTCGGTCGGGCGCAGCAGGCCGGTCACTTCGACTCGGCCCGGCGGGGTGGTGGCCGCGGCTTGCTCGCGCCTGGTTCCGGCCGGGACGAAGCCGCGGTTGATCCAGACCTGCCGTCCTTCGGCGGTGCGGATCGGCGTCATCGTCCAGTAGCCGGTGCCGAGTTCGGTCGCGGCGCGGACGAGCGCGGTCGCCCTGCCCTCGTAAGTCCCGGCGATCCTGACCCGCAGGTAGTCGAGTTCGCGCGCGCCTTCGCCGGTCAGGCGGGCATCCTCCGGCACCGCGACCGGCGCGGCATGGACGCGCGCCTCGACGCGGGCGATCAGCGCGTGTTTCCAGTGCATCCGCTGCACCTGCCAGACGCCCAGCGCCACGAAAGCGAGGAGCGCCACCAGCAGAAACGCGGCGAGCCCCCAGGGCCGCCGCGCTTCCGTTCGATCCGTTTCTGTCCGCATTTGCTCGGTCAGTTTCGTCTCTTTTTCCCGACCTCGGTCAGGCCAAGCCTCAAGGGAGCTGGCCCATGTCGTGGGTCGTCATCGGCATCATGTTGTGGTTCAGGTGGTACATCACCCAGAGCGAACCGGAAAGCGTGATGACGAGCACGACGATCGTGAAGATCAGCGCCATGACGGTCCAGCCGTTCTCCGACTTCGTGTTCATGTGCAGGAAGTAGATCATGTGGACCACGATCTGCACCGCCGCGAAGGCCATGATGACCAGAGCCGTCGTCGACTTGTCGGTGATCGCGCCGGTCATCACCAGCCAGAACGGAATCGCCGTGAGGATGACCGAGAGGATGAAGCCGATCACATAGTCGCGCAGCGAGCCGTGGCTGCCGTGATCGTCGTCGTGATGGTGGTTCGGGTGAACGTGCTCGCTCATCACAGCATTCCCATGAGATAGACGAAGGTGAAGACGCCGATCCAGATGACGTCGAGGAAGTGCCAGAACAGCGACAGGCACATCAGGCGACGCTTGTTCGCCGGGATCAGGCCCTTCTTGCCGATCTGGACGACCAGCGTGAACAGCCAGATCAGGCCGAACGTGACGTGCAGACCGTGGGTGCCCACCAGCGAGAAGAACGCGGTGAGGAAGCCCGAGCGCATCGGCGTCGCGCCTTCGTGGATCAGATGGCTGAACTCGTAGAGTTCGATGAAGAGGAAGGCGCCGCCGAACACGGCGGTAACCAGCAGCCAGAGCTGCGTGGCGCCCTTGCTGTTCTTCTCCATGGCCAACATCGCGAAGCCGTAAGTGATCGACGAGAACAGCAGCATCGCCGTGTTCAACGCCACCAGCGGCAGGTCGAAGAGATCCTTCGGACCCGGCCCCGCCGCGAAGCTGCCGCCGAGCACCCCGTAGGCGGCGAACAGCATCGCGAAGATGAGGCAGTCGCTCATCAGGTACATCCAGAAGCCCAGCATGGTGCTGCCGCCTTCGGGATGGTCGTGCTCGTTGAGGTCGTAGAACGCAGCCTGAAGTTCAGGCTGGCTCAGGTTCTTGGGCATTTCGGCAGTGGCAGTCATCGATCAGGCTCCTGCCGCTGCAAGCTGGCGCGTACGCTCGGCCTCGGTCGCTTCGACCGTCTCGACCGGGATGTGGTAGTCGCGCTTGTAGTTGAAGGTGTGGAAGATGGCATAACCGAGGATTCCCGCGAACGAGACGGCTGCCAGCCACCAGATGTACCAGATCATCGCGAAGCCGAGGGCCACCGACAGGCCGGCCAGGATGATGCCCGTTCCGGTGCCCTTGGGCATGTGGATCGGACGGAACCCTTCGGTCGGACGTTCCACGCCGCAGCGCTTCATGTCTTCCCAGGCGTCGATGTCGTGGACGATCGGGGTGAAGGCGAAGTTGTACTCCGGCGGCGGCGACGAGGTCGACCATTCCAGGGTACGGCCGTTCCACGGATCACCGGTCACGTCCTTCAGTTCCTCGCGCTTCCAGATCGACACGGCGAACTGGACGAGCATGGCACCGATACCGCCCGCGATCATCAGCGCGCCGAAGGCGGCGACGATGAAGAAGGGCTGGAGCGACGGATCGTCGAACACGCGCATGCGGCGGGTCACGCCCATCAGGCCGAGGATGTAGAGCGGCATGAAGGCGAACCAGAAGCCCGGAACCCAGAGCCAGAAGCTGACCTTGCCCCAGAATTCGTTGAGCTTGAAGCCGAAGGCCTTGGGCCACCAGAAGTTGATCGCCGCGAAGATGCCGAACAGCACGCCGCCGATGATGACGTTGTGGAAGTGGGCGATCAGGAACAGCGAGTTATGCAGCACGAAGTCGGCAGGCGGCACTGCGAGCAGCACGCCGGTCATGCCGCCGATGGTGAAGGTCAGCATGAAGGCCACCGTCCACATCATCGGCAGCTCGAAGCGGATGCGGCCGCGATACATCGTGAACAGCCAGTTGAACAGCTTCGCGCCGGTCGGGATCGAGATCACCATCGTGGTGATGCCGAAGAACGAGTTGACGCTCGCGCCCGAACCCATGGTGAAGAAGTGGTGCAGCCAGACGAGGTACGAGAGGATGGTGATGACCAGCGTCGCGTAGACCATCGACGAGTAGCCGAACAGGCGCTTGCCGCTGAAGGTCGAGGTGACTTCCGAGAAGACGCCGAACAGCGGCAGGATGAGGATGTAGACCTCGGGGTGACCCCAGATCCAGATCAGGTTCACGTACATCATCGGCGAGCCGCCGAAGTCGTTGGTGAAGAAGTTGAAGCCGAGATAGCGGTCCATCGTCAGCATCGTCATCACCGCCGTCAGCACCGGGAAGGCGGCGACGATCAGGATGTTGGTGCAGAGCGAGGTCCAGGTGAAGATCGGCATGCGCATCATGGTCATGCCCGGCGCGCGCATCTTGACGATGGTCGCGATCAGGTTGACGCCCGATAGCAATGTACCGACACCGGCAATCTGCAAGGCCCAGATATAGTAGTCGACGCCGACCCACGGGCTGTACGCGATGTTGGACAGCGGCGGATAGGCCAGCCAGCCGGTCTGCGCGAACTCACCGACGAACAGCGAGGCCATGACCAGCACCGCGCCCGCCGTCGTCATCCAGAAGCTGAAGTTGTTCAGGAACGGGAAGGAGACGTCGCGCGCGCCGATCTGCAGCGGCACGACGTAGTTCATCAGGCCGGTGACGAACGGCATCGCCACGAAGAAGATCATGATCACGCCGTGGGCGGTGAACACCTGGTCGAAGTGATGCGCGTTCAGATAGCCTTCGTTGCCGCCGAACGCCATCGCCTGCTGGCCGCGCATCATGATCGCGTCGGCAAAGCCGCGCAGGAACATCACCAGGCCCAGGATCATGTACATGATCCCGATCTTCTTGTGGTCGACACTGGTGAACCAGTTCTTCCACAGATAGCCCCAGAGCTTGAAATAGGTGAGCGCGGCGACGAGTCCGATGCCGCCGAGCGCGACGCCACAGAAGGTGGCGACGACGATCGGCTCGTGCAGCGGCAGCGCGTCGAGCGACAGCTTGCCCAGGAACGGGCTAACGGGGGCGGGTTGCGGGATCATATCTGCTTCGCAATCAGGAGAAGGGACGCGGCCGGGTGTCGGACGCGACGCTGGGAGCGATCGGAGTAGGCTTGGCCGAGGGCTGCTTGAGGCCCGCGCCGGTGAGCGTGGCCTGCTTCACCGGCTTGGCCGTCTGGGGCTTGGCACCGACGGCGACGTCCCGCTGGTCGGCGCAGAGCTCGCCGACGAAGCTCTTGCCGCCATGCATGTGCGTGCCGGTGGCGCTGGTCTTGTCCTCGCTGTGGTGGACATTGTGCAGCCCGGCCTTGCCCGTGCCGCCCTGGGCATCGAGCATCATCATCTGGTGCATGCACATCTTGCCCTGCGGCACGCACATGTTGACCACCCGGTCGAACAGCCCTGCCTCGACGCCGGCGAAGCGGCGGACCGGCTCGCCTTCGCTCGGGCGCTCGAGCTGGAGATAGCCGGCGCGGTCGAGGTTGCCGCCCGCCTTCTTCGCCTCGGCCACCCAGGCGTCGAAGCCGGCCTGGTCCAGGCTGTGCGCCTTGAAGCGCATCTTCGGGAAGCCATGCCCGCTATAGTTGGCCGACAGGCCCTGGAACACGCCGGTCTTGTCGAACACCGCGTTCATCGGCGTCTCCATCGCCGGCATGGCGTAGATCTGGCCGGCCAGCGCGGGGATGTAGAAGGAGTTCATCACCGACGAGGCCGAGATCCGGAAGCGGATCGGGCGGCCGACCGGTGCGGCCATCTCGTTCACCGTGGCGATGCCCTGCTCGGGATAGATGAACAGCCACTTCCAGTCGAGCGCGACGACCTGCACCTCGAGCGGCTTCACATTGGCCGCCACCGGCTGGTTCGGGCCGGTGCGCGACAGCGGCCGGTACGGATCGAGCAGATGGGTGCTCACCCAGGTGATCGCGCCCAGGCAGATGATGATCAGCAGCGGGGCCGACCAGATCACCAGCTCCAGGCTGGTCGAGTGATCCCAGTCCGGCGAATAGGTCGCTTCCTTGTTCGACTCGCGGTAGCGCCAGGCGAACAGGACGACCAGCGCCATCACCGGCACGATGATCAGCAGCATCAGCAGCGTCGAGACGATCACCAGGTCGCCCTGTTGACGGGCGACGTCGCCGGCGGGGTTGAGCACGACCATGTCGCATCCGCACAAGAGCGCGAAAGCCGGCAGGGTCAGCAGCGCACGGAGGCGTGCGGAGAGCGGACGGGGTCTAGGCATGGCGGGCGCCTAGGCGTCTCATGTTGCAGCGCACATAGGACATTTTGTCCAATCCCCGCTTTGTCTGCTATGACGCAAATGCGCCGCGCCGGGAACTACCCGGCCCTCCATGGCATTAGGAAACGCGCTAGCGCGGCGCGTGTTGCAGAAAGTTCCCATTCGAATGAGCGGTGATACCGTCCCTACCCTTGAAGCCGAACGGGATGCACG
>JAGHZR010000007.1 GCA_017745295.1 Novosphingobium sp. | reverse complement strand
GTGCAGGACTGCATCGTCGAGTGCAAGACGACGGCGGAGCGCGGCTATCGCACTCTCGTCACCACGCTCACCAAGCGCATGGCCGAGGACTTGACCGAGTTCATGCACGAACAGGGCGTGCGGGTGCGCTACATGCACTCCGACGTGGAGACGCTGGAGCGCATCGAGCTGATCCGCGACTTGCGCATGGGCGTCTACGACGTGCTGATCGGCATCAACCTGCTGCGTCAAGGCCTCGACATTCCCGAATGCGGCCTCGTGTGCATTCTGGACGCGGACAAGGAGGGCTTCCTGCGCTCTGAGACCTCGCTGATCCAGACCATCGGCCGCGCCGCGCGCAACGTGGATGGCCGGGTGATCCTCTATGCCGACCGCATGACCGGATCGATGGAACGCGCCATCGCCGAAACCGACCGCCGTCGCGCCAAGCAGGAAGAATACAACGCCGAGCACGGCATCACCCCGCAGACGATCAAGCGCCGCATCGCCGATATCGTCGCGGACACCGCCAGCCGCGACGGCGTGTTGGTGGACATCGACGCGGAAGGGCAGAACAACCTCGTCGGCCACAATCTGCGCGCCTACATCGAGGAACTCGAACAGAAGATGCGCAACGCCGCCGCCGACCTGGAATTCGAGGAAGCCGGCCGCCTGCGCGACGAGATCCGGCGCCTGGAAGCCAGCGAACTCGGCATTCCCGACGACCACAAGAAGGCGCCGATCGTCGGCCGCAGCAACGAGGGCAAACCGGGGACGAGGAAGACGCGTTATGGAAAATCGCAAAGGAAGTTTGGCCGATAGCCTTCCGTTGGGAAAGCGCCCTGCCGAATCCATTTGCCAACTTTGGTGAAGACGACGAAGGATAGCATCGGCGGCTATCAAGAAAATGCCCGAGACCTGCCGAAACAGGCCCCGGGCAAGTGTCAGGATGGCTTGTCGCCGATCCCTCGGGTCGCGAATCCTTTCTGAACCCGTTTCGGATCAGTGGCATACCACGTTCATGGTAATTCTCGCGCAGCCACGTTTCATAACAGTACTTGTTAAGCACGAATTGTAGCTCCATGACTGGGTTCGTGGGCAAAAGTGGGGACGAATCCGAAACGGAGCGGCTGGCCGCCCTGTTCGCACGCGCGCCTTTCGAGGAGGCGGGCTGGGACCGGGCGCTGAAGACGCTGGCAAGCATGACCGGCTCCTCCCGGGCGCAGCTGCTCGCGCTGGGCGATCGCCACACGGCCTTCAACTGGGTCACCGACGGCGACCAGATCTTCCTCTCCGAATTCGAAGCGATCGGCGGCTATCGGCCCGACGTGAACTATCGCGTCGCCGCGACACGGCCGCCGCTCGAACTGTCGTGGGAAGTGCACTACGCCGCCGCACGCGCCGTCTCCACCAATGAGGCCTACCTCGACTATGTGCGCCGGCACGAGGCGGAGTTCGGCGTGCAGATGGTGCTGAGCCAGCGCCCCGGCGTGATGTTCGGCCTTGCCGCCCTCCACGGCGGCAGCGACGGCGCGACCACCGAAGTCCAGCGCGAGGTGTTCCGGCGAATCGGCCCGACCGTGCTCGACGCGATCCGGCTCCAGGACGCCATCGAGCACCAGGGCGCCGCCCTGCTGCAAGGCTCGCTCGAATCGATCAGCAGCGCAGCGATCCTGCTCGATGCGGTCGGCAAGGTCTGCGGCATGACCTCGGCAGCGCAGGCGCTGCTCGGACGCTCGACGCTCCAGGTCCGCGGCGGAGCACTCCACGCGGTGCGGCACGATATCGACTTCCTGCTCCAGAGTCGCATCGCCGCCGCGCTCGACGGTTCGATCATCGGCCCCGCCGACCTCTGGATGCGGACCGAGGACACGCTCATCCTGCTCGACGTGCGCACCCTGCCCCGTCACGACTGGACCTTCGGCTTCTCGCCCCGCGCCATCGTCACCCTGCGCACGCCGCTGGCCCCGAACCTGTTCCCCGCCCGGCGACTGGCCGAAGCGATGAAACTGACCGGCGCCGAAGCCGAAGTCGTCGCCCTGCTCACGCAGGGACACTCCCGCAAGACCGTCGCGCAGATGCGCGGCGTCAGCGTCCAGACCGTCGTCGCCCAGCTCCGCACGATCTTTCAGAAATGCGGCGTCAACCGCGAGGCGGAACTCGTGGCCATCGCCAGAACCGTCATAGAAATGGCCTCTCGGTAAGGTTTGTTCGGAAAAATGCCCTCTCGGGCATTTTCGTAGCGGCCCCGGCCCTCTCCCCACCCGACCTCCCAACGATAGTACCCTATGGGAGGTCGGGTGGGGGAGAGGGCCGGTGCCGCCGAAATCCGCCTGCGGCGGATTTCCAAACAAGCTATCTGTCATGCATCCGCCGCAACCGTGCGGTTTTACTTTGCACTGGATTCCTCGCGCGCGGAGGCCGACTGGCGCTGCAAAGGTCAGACAGAAAGGATGAGGTTGCCATGCGTATCGAAAGTGCCGAGCTTCGCTCCAAAGTCATGCCCGCCGAAGCGGCCGCGCGCCTGATCGAAAGCGGCACCGCCGTGGGCATGAGCGGGTTCACCGGCTCGGGCTATCCCAAGGCCGTTCCCCTTGCCCTCGCCGCCCATATCGAGGCTGAGCACGCCGCCGGACGCGGCTTCAAGGTGCGCATGTGGACCGGCGCCTCGACCGGCCCCGAACTCGACGGCGCGCTGGCCAAGGCCGACGGCATCGAATTCCGCCTGCCCTACAATTCCGACCCCATCGCCCGCGAACGCATCAACAAGGGCGAGATGAACTACTTCGACATGCACCTCTCGCAGGTCGCGCCGATGGCCTGGCAGGGCTTCCTCGGCCCGCTTGACACGGCGGTGATCGAAGTGGCGGGCATCCGTGCCGACGGCAGTCTGATCCCCTCCTCCTCGGTGGGCAACAACAAGACCTGGCTCGACCGCGCCTCCAAGGTGATCCTCGAAGTGAATTCGTGGCAGAACGAGGCGCTGGAGGGGATGCACGACATCTACTACGGCACCGCCCTGCCGCCCGCCCGCGTGCCGATCCCGCTGGTGAAGCCGGACGACCGCATCGGCGAACCCTATCTCAAGGTCGATCCCGCCAAGGTCGTTGCCGTCGTCGAGACCGACCGTCCCGACCGCAACGCCCCGTTCAGTCCGCCGGACGAGAAGGCCAAGGCGATCGCCGGCCATATCCTCGAATTCCTGAGCCACGAGGTGAAGCTCGGCCGCCTGCCTTCGGCGCTGCTGCCGATCCAGTCGGGCGTGGGCAACATCGCCAATGCCGTGCTGACCGGCCTGGTCGACGCGCCGTTCGACAGCCTGACCTCCTACACCGAAGTGATCCAGGACGGCATGCTGGACCTGCTGGATTCGGGCAAGCTGCGCATGGCCTCGGCCACGGCCTTCTCGCTGAGCCCCGAGGCAGCGGCGCGCGTCAACGCGGACATGCACCGCTACCGCGACAAGATGATCCTGCGCCCTCAGGAAATCTCCAACCACCCCGAACTGATCCGCCGTCTCGGCTGCATCGCCATGAACGGTTTGATCGAGGCCGACATCTACGGCGCCGTGAACTCCACCCACGTCATGGGCTCGCGCATCCAGAACGGCATCGGCGGCTCCGGCGACTTCGCCCGCAATGCCTATATCTCGATCTTCATGACGCCCTCCACCGCCAAGGGCGGCAAGATCTCGGCGATCGTGCCGCAGGCGAGCCATGTCGATCACATCAACCAGGACGTGCAGGTGATCGTCACCGAGCAGGGCCTCGCCGACCTGCGCGGCCTCAGCCCCAAGGAGCGCGCCCAGGTCATCATCGCCAACTGCGCCCATCCGGACTATCGCCCGCTGCTGGAAGACTACTACGCCCGCGCGCTGAAGGGCTCCTACGGCCTCCAGTCGCCCTCGCTGCCGGGCGAGGCGCTGTCGTGGCACCAGCGCTTCATCGAGACGGGTTCGATGCTGCCCTGACAAACGCAATTCGGACGGCACCCCCGCGCCGTCCGAACGCCTGACCTGCCCTGCCTTCCGATGGCTCAACCCATGGCCAATCCCCGGAAGGCAGGACGGGCCAGGCACCATCTTTTTTGCCGTGAGCAGTTGATCCGACTGCATCGGATCAACTGCTCCAAATTTATGGTTTACCGCATTTTCCGAGTCATCAGGTGATTCCACCTGATTAGAAAATGCTTGGCACTCTTGTCGTATACTATCTTCGGGTTCTACCTATCGCCCCTGACGTCCGTTCGGACGCATCGACAAAAGGGGTCGTTCCTTCCATGCGCAAAGTTTCGCTGGCCTGTCTGGCCATGGTGCTCGCCGCCACCTCAGTCCCGGCTTTCGCGGCCGACAAGCCCGCCGACAGCGCCGAGGCGAAGAAGGACGATAAGGGCGGCGACGAAGCCCCCCTCCTGCCCGCCCCCAAGTCGATCAAGCAGAGCGCGGTGATCGGCGGCAAGACCGTCAACTACACCGCCACCGTCGGCGCGCTGCCGATCAAGGACGAGAAGGGCAAGACCATCGGCGAGGTGGTCTATACTGCCTATACCGTCCCCGGCGCGCCCACCAATCGCCCGGTCACGTTCGCCTTCAACGGCGGCCCCGGCGCGGCCTCGGTCTACCTGAACCTCGGCGCCCTCGGCCCCAAGCGTGTGCAGTTCGGCGCGCAGGGTGATGCGCCGTCCGACCCGGCCGTGCTGCGCGACAATCCCAACTCGTGGCTGGACTTCACCGACCTCGTGTTCATCGATCCGATCGGCACCGGCTTCTCGCGCAGCCGCGTCGATGCCGACGCGACCAAGAAGGCGTTCTACACCTCCGAGAACGACATCAAGTACCTCAGCCGCATCGTCTACGACTGGCTGAACGCCAACGGCCGCCTGACCAGCCGCAAGTACCTCGCGGGCGAAAGCTACGGCGGCTACCGCGTGCCGCGCCTTGCCTATTACCTCCAGACCCAGATGGGCGTGGGCATCAACGGCATGACGCTGGTCTCGCCCTACCTCGACCCGCCCGCCATCGGCGACGACGACGCGCTTTCGCCGCTGCCCTGGATGCTCAACCTGCCCGCCATGGCCGCCGGTCACTTCGAGCGTCAGGGCCACCTGAGCGAGGCCACCATGGCCCCGGTCGAACAGTACCTGAAGACCGAATTCGTCGCCGACTTCCTCGCCGGCCCCAGGGACAAGGCCGCGACCGACCGCCTTTCCGCCAAAGTCGCCGAGATCACCGGCCTCGACCCGGTGCTCGTGCGCCGCATGGACGGCCGCGTCGACATCGGCACGTACCTCCGCGAAATCCGCCGCGATCAGGGCCTGATCGGCTCGGTCTACGATTCGAACTTCACCTCGTTCGACCCGTTCCCGGCCAGCGCCCGCCCGCAGTACGGCGACCCGCTGCTGACCACGCTGATCGCGCCGACCACTTCGGCCATGGTCGATTTCGTGACCCGTCAAGTCGGCTGGAAGGTCGACGCGCGCTACAACGCGCTGTCGTTCGAGGTGAACGAGGCCTGGACCCGCGACAACACCGACACTCCGGTGAAGGACCTGCGTCAGGCGATCTCGATCGACCCGAAGATGACCGTCGATATCGTCCACGGCTGGGACGATCTTTCGTGCCCCTACTTCGGTTCGCGCCTGATCGTCTCGCAGATGCCGGAGTTCGGCCGCCCCGACCGCGTGCGCCTGCACATGTATCCGGGCGGGCACATGTTTTACTCCCGCACCGACAGTGGCGCGGCCCTGCGCCGCGACATCCTGGAAAGCTACCGCGCGGGGGCGTGAGGGACCCGCACGTCAATGGCAAGGCTGGTCTTGAGCCAGCCTTGCCTCTTCATTGCTGGCGAAGCCAAGTCTCGTCATTGTGAGCAAAGCGAAGCAATCCATGCCGCGTAAACCGCCCTGGATTGCCGCGCGGCGTCGCCGCTCGCAATGACGAAGGTAATGGGGACGAAGGTCTTGGTGCGACGGTGCGAAAGACGACCGGGCAGCCCCCCCCTCAGGCATCCACTTCGGCGTAATGGCTGGGCGGCTGGATCACTTCCATGCGCTCGCTCAACAGCGGCCGGAACGAGGGCCGCGACTTCATCACCAGATACCAGCCGCGCGCCTGCTCGTGGCTCGACCAGTCGAGACCGCCGAGATAGTCCGCCACCGAAATCTGCGCGGCAGCGGCGAGATCGGCGAGCGTCATCGTCGCGCCCGCCAGCCAGGGCCGGTTGTCGATCAGGTAGTCGATGTAGTCGAGATAGTCGTGCGCCAGCTTCATCGATTCGCGCAGGATCTTGGCGTCCGGCGACTGGCGCAGGACGAGGCGCTTCTTCATCCGCTCATGCAGCAGCGGGCCGGACACGTCGTTGAAGAAATTCTCGTCGAACATCGCGATCAGGCGGCGGATCTCGGCGCGCTGGACGGCGGTGCCGCTGATCTGCGGATTGCGATCGACGGTTTCCTCGAAATATTCGCAGATCGCGCGGCTGTCGACGATCACCGTGCCGCGCTCGGTCTCGCGCACGACCGGGGTGCGGCCTGCCGGGTTCATCTCGAACAGCCGGTCCTCACCTTCCCAGGGCCGCGCGGTCTGGAGTTCGTAGGCGATGCCCTTTTCGGCCATGAGCAGCCGGACCTTGCGGCTGAAGGGACAGAGCGGAAACTGGAAGATGTGCCACATGGCGTTTTCGAATGCCAAACCTGCCCGCAAGCGTCCACCCGAACCGCAAGACCCGTTCCCGACCACGGGCGAAACGCGTGGATAAGTCGCGCCTTCGCCGCATCCTGGCCTATCCCCGCGCGAGCAGGAACACCGCATGCTCGGCGCGGAAGTTGGCCGCTGCCGGGCTGCACTGCCGGTCGCCGGAGAGGAACCACGCGCCTTCCACCGCGATCCCGCGGCTTGCCACGAGTTCGCGGAAGTCGTTCACGGTGAGGTGGTGGATGTTCGGCGTCTCGTACCAGGCGACCGGCAGCAGCCGCGTCACCGGCATGCGCCCGCGCCAGAGCAGCGAGAGCCGCACCCGCCAGTGGGCGAAATTCGGAAAGCTCACGAAAGCCCGGCGACCGATGCGCAGCAGTTCCTCAAGCACGAGGTCCGGCCGCATCGTCGTCTGGAGCGTCTGCGAGAGGATCGCATAGTCCACCGACTGGTCCGGGTAGAACGCGAGGTCCCCGTCGGCATCGCCCTGGATCACCGACAGCCCCTTGCCGACGCAGAGGCCGACATTGCTGGAATCGAGTTCCATGCCGCGCGCGTCGCAGCGCTTGTCGTCGCGCAGGGCCTGCATCAGTGTACCGTCGCCGCAGCCGACATCGAGCACGCGGGCGCCCGGCGCGACGTTCGCCGCGATCACCGCAAGGTCGGGCCGCAGCAGGCTCAACGGCCTTCTCCCAGGAACCCTTCGACCACGCGGTCCAGCGCGGGCACGTCCAGCAGAAACGAGTCGTGCCCGAACGGGGCGGAAAGTTCGACGAAGCTCACCGGCAGCCCGGCGGCATTGAGCGCGTGGACCACGTTCCGCGAATCCGCCGTGGGGTAGAGCCAGTCGGTGTCGAAGCTGACGAGACAGAAGCGCGCCTTCGACTTGGCGAAAGCGTTGGCGAGCAACCCGCCATGTTCTTCGGCAAGGTCGAAATAGTCCATCGCGCGGGTGATGTAGAGGTACGCGTTTGCGTCGAAGCGGTCGGTGAAGGCCAGCCCCTGATAGCGCAAGTAGGACTCGATCTGGAAATCGGCGTCGAAGCCGAAGGTCTTTTCCTCGCGGTCCTGCAACCGGCGGCCGAACTTCTCGGTGAGGCCCGCTTCCGACAGATAGGTGATATGCGCGGCCATGCGCGCGACGGAGAGGCCCTTTTCCGGCCCTTTTCCATGATCGTAATAATCGCCGTCGCGCCATTCGGGGTCGGCCATGATCGACTGGCGGCCCACTTCGTGGAAGGCGATGTTCTGGGCCGAATGGCGCGCGGTGGAGGCGATCACCAGTGCCGCACGGGTGCGGTCGGCGAAGTTGGCAGCCAGGCTCAGCGCCTGCATCCCGCCCATCGATCCGCCGACGACGGCATAGAGGCTCTCGATCCCCAGCGCGTCGAGAAGGGCAACATGGCCGCGCACCATGTCGCGGATGGTGATGACCGGGAAGCGCATGCCCCAGGGCTTGCCGTCTTCGGCAAGGCTGGCCGGCCCGGTGGAGCCCATGCAGGAGCCGATGACATTGGCGCAGATCACGAAGAAGCGGTCGGTGTCGATCGGCTTGCCGGGGCCGACCATGCGCACCCACCAGCCGGGCTTGCCGGTCTTGGGATGGTTCGAGACGACATGATGGTCCCCGGTCAGCGCGTGGCAGATCAGGATCGCGTTGTCCTTCGCGGCATTCAGCGTGCCGTGCGTCTCGTAGGCGATGCGCACATCGGCAAGGCTCTGCCCGCCGTCGAGCGGGAGCGGACGGGTGAGGCTGAGGACCTGGGCGGCGTCGGTGATCGGCGTAGACATGATGCAGGATGGAGGTGGGGGAGCGATGAAGGCCTGTCAATCGCCCGCGCCGATGCCCAATTCACCTCGTCGCCCCGCTTGCGCGGGGGGGCGACGGGTAACTTTCCGCGATAGGTCCTTGCGAAGGACGCAGCATTGCCACGGTAGAAAACCCGGCACCGGACATATCCGGTCGCCGGCACCCAAATCGCCCCCTGTGCATAAGCCCCATGCTAAGCTAAGGCCGCCCCGTCATGACCGATAGCCAGACCCTCCGCCCGACCACTGCCTCCCACGGCGCCCCGCAGCCCAAGCCCTGGATCGACGCGATCCATGCCTATGTTCCGGGCAAGTCCAAAGGCAAGGACGGCAGGCCGCTGACCAAGCTCTCGGCCAACGAAAATCCGTTCGGCACCGGCCAGGCGGCGCTCGACGCCCGCGCGCAGGTCCCCTCGCTCTATCCCGATCCCGACAGCACCGCCCTGCGCGCGGCGATCGCCGCGAAACACGGCCTCGACGCCGCCCGCGTGGTCATGGGCACCGGCTCGGACGAGCTGCTCAACCTTGCCGCGCAGGGCTTTGCCGGGCTGGGCGACGAAGTGATCTACGTGCGCTACGGCTTCTCCGTCTACGACATCGCCGCGCGCCGCTGCGGCGCGACGCCGGTCGTCGCGCCCGATGCCGATTACGGCACCGACGTCGATGCGCTGCTGGCGCTGGTGACCGAAAGGACCCGCGTGGTCTTCGTCGCCAACCCCAACAACCCCACCGGCTCCTACCTGCCGGGCGGCGAGATCGCGCGCCTTCACGCAGGCCTGCCGTCCGATGTGCTGCTGGTGCTCGACCAGGCCTACGGCGAATATGTCGCGGCCGAGGACGACGACGGAGCACTGGCGCTGGCCGCCGCGCAGGACAACGTGCTGGTCACGCGCACTTTCTCCAAGATCTTCGGCCTCGCGGGCGAGCGCATCGGCTGGGCCACCGGCGCGCCGGGCATCGTCGCCACGCTCAACCGCATTCGCGGCCCCTTCAACGTCTCCGCCACCGGGCAAGCCATGGCTCTCGCCGCGCTGGGCGACACGGCGTTCGTCGAGGCCAGCCGCATCCACAACCGCGACGAACGCGCCCGCTTCGTCGACAAGCTGGAGGCCCTCGGCAACCACGGGTTGCGCGCCCTGCCGAGCCAGGCGAACTTCGTGCTGGTGCTGTTCGAAGGCGCCCTCACCGCCGAGGTCGCCTTCGACGGCCTTGCCGAGCGCGGCTATATCGTCCGCTGGCTGCCTGGACAGGGCCTGCCGCAGGCGCTGCGCATCACCATCGGCAAGTCGGAGGACATGGACGTGATCGCCGTGGCCTTGCGCGAAATGGCGGAAGCCGCGCAATGAGCTTCGCACAAGTCGCGATCATCGGCCTCGGCCTTCAGGGCGGTTCCATAGGTCTCGCCGTGCAGGAATGCCTGCCCGGCACCCGGACCACCGGCTATGACCTCAGCCCTGCCCACCGCGCCCGCGCCGCCGAGCGCGGCCTTGTCCATCAGGTCTGCGACACCCCGGCCGAGGCCGTGCAGAACGCCGATCTCGTGATCTTCTGCGTGCCGCCCGGCGTCATGGGCCTCGCCGCCGAACAAGTGCGCGATGCCCTGCCCGCCAATGCCCTCGTCAGCGATGTCGGCTCCAGCAAGCAGGCGATCTCCAAGGCGCTGGGCGAGGCCCTGCCGGACCACATGGTGATCCCCGCCCACCCGGTCGCGGGCACCGAGAACTCCGGCCCGGACGCCGGTTTCGCGCACCTGTTCCGCAACCGCTGGTGCATCGTCACCCCGGAGACGCGGACCGATCTCGTCAAGCTCAGCGAACTCGTCGGGTTCTGGGAAGCGCTGGGCGCCAATGTCGAGATCATGACGCCCGAGCACCACGACCTCGTGCTCGCCGTCACCAGCCATGTGCCGCACCTCATCGCCTATACGATCGTCGGCACCGCCTCCGACCTGGAGGACGTGACCCAGGGCGAAGTCATCAAGTATTCGGCGGGCGGCTTCCGCGACTTCACCCGCATCGCCGCCTCCGACCCGACCATGTGGCGCGACGTGTTCCTGTCCAACAAGGACGCGGTGCTGACGATGCTGCAACGCTTCACCGAGGACCTCACCGCCCTGCAACGCGCGATCCGCGTGGGCGACGGGCAGGCGCTGTTCGACCAGTTCACCCGCACCCGCGCGATCCGCCGCTCGATCATCGAGGAAGGCCAGGACGATTCCCGCCCCGATTTCGGACGCGGCGACCATGAGGCGGGAGCGGAAGCAGCGGAGTAGGCCCAGGCACCGCTATCCGAAGATCGGCACACTTCCTCGCCCCACTAAACTCGTCATCCTGAACTTGTTTCAGGATCCATCGTGCCGAACACCCCGCCGCTGATGGTCAGAAATGGATCCTGAGCCGAAGGCCAGCGAAGCTAAACAAGTTCAGGATCACGGAGCGGGCAAACGAAACCTCGCCTACCGAACTCACCCGTTCAGCGCGTTGATCTCTTCCAGCACCAGCGCCTCGACAACCTCGCGCGGGAGGCCCGCCTCGATGCGCGGGCCGACCCGTAGAGTGATCGTCCCCGACTTCTTCCAGAGCCGGTGATAGAGCCGCCCGCTGTCCACCGCCACCGGCACCACCGGCAGCGCCAGCAACTTGTAAAGCCCCGCAAAGCCCGACTGCAACGGCGCCCGTTGGCCAGAGGGCACCCGCGTGCCTTCGGGGAAGATCGCCAAGGGCCGCCCCTGCGCCGAGAACCCGCGGGCCGAGGCCACCATGGCCCGCAAGGCGCGGGCGCCCTGCTCGCGCTCCACCTTGACGACGCCGTACTGGCGCGCGGCCCAGCCCCAGCCGGGAAGGTCGACCAGCTCGGCCTTGGGAAACGGCGCGGGGAAATTCATCTGCGCCGGCAGGTCGATGGCCTCGAAGAAGCTCTCGTGCTTCATCGCCACCAGCACGCCTTCTTCCGGCATCTCGCCCTCGATCTTCAGGCGGATGCCGAGCAGCCAGCGGCAGCACCAGCGATGGAAACGACTCCAGCCGCGCACGGTGCGCCGCATCGGCTCCTGCCCGATCAGCGAGGCCAGCCAGACACCGGTGATGAACACCAGCGTTCCGGGATAGAACATCAGATAGAAGAGAATGCTGCGAACGACGTCGAGCGGAGTGGTGCGCATCAAGCTTTCTTCCAGGGTGGCCGTTGCCAGAAATCGAGCGCCATGCGCCCGAAGAACTTGTGATATTCGAGGAACAGCGTGCTCAGGCTCGGGCGCGACGGCACCCCGTCCTCCAGCACGGTGACGTGATCGGGCAGCTCGCGCGCCAGTTCGTAGGCGGCGCGGCGCATGTGCCAGTCCGCCGTGACCAGCCGCACCGAGCGCGCCTTGCGCCGCGCCACCCAGCCCGCCGCCTCGATCGCGTTGGAGCGGGTGTCGTAGGCCTCGTAGCCCAGCGTGATGCAGCACTTCATGAGGCGGGCGGGAATGCGGAACTCGGCGGCGAGTTCGCCGGGCTTCACCTCGCGGTCGACACCGGAGATCAGCAGGCGCGGCGCGCGCCCGGCCTCCAGCACGGAAAGCGCCCGCTCGATCCGGCCCTTGCTGCCGGTCAGCACGATCACCGTATCCGTGCGCAGGCTATCGTCCAGCGGCCCCGGCAGAGTCACCGCGAACCAGAGGAAACCGAAGAGCCAGATCAGCAGCAGGAAGGCGGCGGTGCGACGGAACATGAACGATCTATAGCGGCTTGTGACGACTATAGCATCTTGCGCAGTGCATGAAGCACTGTCAGCCGTGCCGTCAGCATGGCCAGCAGGGTCGAGAGCAGCGGCACCAGCGCCAGCAGCAGCCAGTCGCTCCAGACCAGCGCGCCGCTGTCCACCAGACCCGCGCCGAGACTCGCGAAACGGCGGCCGAGCGACAGGATCACCACCAGCGCCAGCCCCAGCCCCACGGTGCCGCCGCCCGCCGCGTCATAGCCGATCGAGCGCTGGAACACCCGCGCCACCTGGCTGTCGGTGCCGCCGAGCAGATGGACGATCTCGATCACGTCGCGGTTGGCGCCGAGCGCCGAGCGCGCCGCCAGCAGCACGGCGGCAGCCAGCGCGCAGGCCAGCAGCACGACCAGCGAGATCGACAGCACCTGAAGCGAGACCATCGCGTCGAACACCGGCTTCAGCCAGGTCGACTGGGCATCGACTTTCGCCGAGGGTGCGACTTTGGCCAGCGCCTTCTCGATTGCGGCGAGTTGCTGCGGCGTGGCCGCGCCTTTCATCCGCACGTCGATCAGCGAGGGCACCGGAATGGCCGCTCCGGAGGCGGCGGCGATGCCGGTGCCGAGCCAGGGTTCGATCAGCGCGTCGAGTTCGGCCTGCGGCACCTGCCGCAGCCCGGCCACGCGCGGCAGGTGCTTGATCGCCTCCACCGCCGCCGCAGCCTCGCGCGCGCGGATATCGTCGCGCGGTTCGAGCACCTGCACGGTCACGCCGCCCTCGATCTCGGCCCGCGCCGAACTGGTGGCATTGCCGAGCGCCAGCCCCGCCGCCAGCGCAATCGCGGTCATCGCCACCATGATCGCGATGACCCAGGGCATCGGTCCCGACATGCGGGTCTGCGGGATAAGCTCCGCACCGCGCACGCCGAGGCGGCGCAGGCGGAAACCGGGGAAGCTGAAACGCCGCGCGTCGCTCATGTCGGCCTGCGCGGCGGATAGCGCAGCGCGCCGGTGGGATCGGCCAGGCGCCCCCGGTCCAGCCGCATGATGAGGCTGTCGGGCACCTTGCGCAGCAGGTCGAGGTCGTGGGTGGCGACGACGACGGTGGTGCCCTGCCGGTTGAGCATCTCGAACAGGCGCAGCAGCTTGAGCGCCATTTCGGCATCGACGTTGCCGGTCGGCTCGTCGGCCACCAGCACCGCCGGGCGGGCGATCACCGCGCGGGCGATGGCGACGCGCTGCTGCTCGCCGCCCGAAAGCGTGGCGGGGCGCGCGTCGATCTTGTCGGAGAGGCCGACCCATTCGAGAATGTCGCGCACCGGCCCGCCGATGTCGCGCTCCTGATGACCGGCGACGCGCAGCGGCAGGGCGACATTGTCGAAAGCGGAAAGATGCGGGATCAGGCGGAAGTCCTGGAACACCACGCCGATCCGCCGGCGCAGGCCCGGCAGCCCGCTGCGCGGCAGGGTGATGGCATCGGTGCCGAACATGCGGATGGCGCCGCGCGAGGGGCGCTGCGCCAGATAGAGCAGCCGCAGCAGCGAGGTCTTGCCCGCGCCGCTGGCCCCGGTCAGGAAATAGAAACGGCCCGCAAAAAGCGTGAAGGTCAGATCCGACAGGACCTCGCGCTCCGTACCGTAGCGCAGGCCGACATTGTCGAAATGAACGATTTCCCCGTCGGCGATCATGCTCATGGTATCTGTGCTGCGTCGGGTCCGAACGGGCGACGCAAGCGGCTATAGCGAGCATTGAATGTGGAAAAAAGGGCGTTCCGGCTTGTGCCCACAGGTCGATGCCTTGTCGCGGGCGACTCACTCGTGCTTTAGCTCATTATCATGATCATCGCCTGCCCAGCTTGCTCTACACGATATGCCGTGCCGGACAGCGCGATAGGTGCGGACGGCCGCACCGTGCGCTGCGCCAAGTGCCGCCACAGCTGGCATCAGGAAGGCCCCGATCTCGCAGCTCCGCCGGTCGAGACCGTGGCGGAAGCTCCGGCACCCGCGCCCGCCGCCCCGGCCTATGAAGACGTGGCCGCCGAACCTGCCGCGCCGCAGCCCGTGCAGGCCGCTCCGGTTCAGCAACCCGCGCCCCCTGCGCGCGAAGCCATCCGCGTACCCGGACGCCACCCCGCTCCGGACGCGGCAACACCGGCGGAACCCGCTGGCGTAGCGGCGCCCGCCGAACGCCCCGCTCGCAAGTCCGCGCCCGTCTATGACGACACCACGGCGGTCCACTATGCGGACGAAGGCCACTCCAGCTTCGACTTCGCCCCGCCGTTCCGCCAGCGCCGCAACTGGACGCGGATCGCAACCTTCGGCTCGGCGCTGTTTGCCGTCGTCGCGCTCGGCCTGACCGGCGCGGTCGCCTGGGGCGGACTGCCGGACTGGCTGCCGATCCCGCACCAGACTTTCTCGCAGGCCCAGCCCGACCTCCAGCTCGACTTCCCGCGCAAGCGGCAGGACCGCAAGCCCCTGCCCGACGGCACGGAGTTCTTCTCGGTCAGCGGCACGATCAGCAATATCGGCAGCCAGAGCCGCAAGGTGCCCTCGCTGCTGGTGGTGCTGCGCGACAAGCGCGACCGCATCGTCTACGAAAAGGAAGTCGTCCCCTCCAAGCGCCAGCTCGCGCCGGGAGAGGCGATCACCGTCAACGAAGCGCTAACGGATATTCCCAAGGCCGCCTCCGCCGCCGAGATCGGCTGGAAGCCCGAGTAATCTTTCCCGCAAAACCCCGGCGGAAACCCGCCGGGAAACAGGCGCGCCCGGCCGGATGGCTCGGGCGCGTTTTTGTATCGATTTGAAGTTTTGGCGGAATTCCGCCGAATTTTCGGGCCGGTCCGAAAAAAATCACTCTTTTTAAAAATAATTGGCCGAGCCCTCTTGCCGGGTCCGGAACCCTTTGCTAGTGGCGCGCTCCTACCACGGGGCGCCCCCAAAGGCTCCCCGGTGATGATTTAGCGGTCATGGCGGAATTGGTAGACGCGCAACGTTGAGGTCGTTGTGGGCGAAAGCCCGTGGAAGTTCGAGTCTTCTTGACCGCACCATCACTCTCGCAAGAGATAGAGTAAAGCCTTCGGGCCCCCGCAAGGGGGCCCGAAAGTCGTTTGGGCCTCTGAGAGTCCCCCTCAAACTTCGTCATTGCGAGCGCAGCGAAGCAATCCAGAGTCGCCTAAACCGCCCTGGATTGCTTCGCTGCGCTCGCAACGACGAAGTGGAAATAAGGGCGGCATGAACCTCACGCTACCGCGCGCGTGACATCCCTCTCCAGCTCATCGGGCGAGCCGTCACCCAGCAGATCGCGCACGATCGCGTAAGTGCGGTCATTGTCGACATCGATCGCCTGTGTCCCGTCCGGCAGAATCACCGCACGGACCCGCAGGCCCATCCGCCGCGACGCCCGCACCACCGCACCCGAGAGTGATTCCACCCCCAGCTTCACCAGCGCCAGACCCACGAGACCGATGGCCCGCAGGATGCGCGCACTCTCGCGCCCGCCGATCCGGGCGCCGCGAAACACCTCTACCGCATCGACGTAGCGCGTATGCGCCATGCCGTAGAGATCGCATGTCGCAAAAGCGCCGTCGCGCAAGGTGAGGTAGCTGCGCAGCGCGCTGGGATGCGCAGCCTCGACCGCCTCGCGACGGGCCAGCGCGAAAGTCACGTCGCAGCCCTCCAGCGCATCGGCCATGGCATCGATCGATTCCGCGCTCAGCAAGGCATGGTCGGCGGTGGTGACGAGCAGCGGCCCGTCCCAGTCCTGCGCGGCGGCACGGACGCTGGCGGCAATGTCCTCGCGGGCCTCCACCAGAGCGACCGACCCGCGACCCGGCAGGCGAGTGAGCACGTCCCAGATCGGATCGAAGGCCTCGCGCTCGACGCAGACGGCGAGGCTGGCCACGCGCGGATGCTGCGCGGCGGTTTGCAGCACATGGGCGATCAGCGGCCGTCCCGCGAGGGGGATCAGGCAGCGGTGCCGCTGCCCGAACCGCTCGGCCAGCGCGTCCGCGCCCACCGGGCCAAGGCCGTGCCCGGCCAGAACCACCAGCCGGAGCGGCCTGCGTCCATCATCGTCGATATCGGGAGAAACAGGAGAAGCCATGATCCCTGCCCCTATGCCGCCTGCGTGTGACAGCGCGGTGACTGGCGATTCGCCGGACCTTCCAGCCACGGAGCCGATCCAAGTTATGGATAAAGCCCCTCCCCCGGCTTGCCTCTCGCGAGCGCCTTGCCCAAGGCAGAGCCGTGAGCGCCAATATCGTGATCGGCCAGACCCCGCAGGGCGAGTCGATCGAGATCGACATCAAGGAACTTCTCGCGACCCGCCTGCTGGTGCAGGGCAATTCCGGGTCCGGAAAGTCGCACCTGCTGCGCCGCCTGCTCGAAGAGAGCGCCTCGGTCGTACAGCAGGTGGTGATCGATCCGGAAGGCGATTTCGTCAGCCTCGCGGAAGAGTTCGGCCATGTCGTGATCGACGGCGCCGCTTATGCCGAAGCCGAGATCGTCCGCCTCGGCGCCCGCATCCGCGAGCATCGCGCCTCGGTGGTCCTCGCGCTCGACGAGCTGGAAATCGACCAGCAGATGAAGTGCGCCGCGCAGTTCCTCAATGCCATGTTCGATGCCCCGCGCGAGCAGTGGTATCCGGCGCTGGTGGTGGTGGACGAAGCGCAGATGTTCGCGCCCGCCGCTGCCGGTGAGGTCTCCGAAGAAGCGCGCCGCGTCAGCCTCGCGGCGATGACCAACCTCATGTGCCGGGGCCGCAAGCGCGGTCTCGCCGGGGTAATCGCCACCCAGCGCCTCGCCAAGCTGGCGAAGAACGTCGCCGCCGAGGCTTCGAACTTCCTGATGGGCCGCACGTTCCTCGATATTGACATGGTGCGCGCCGCCGACCTGCTCGGCATGGAGCGGCGCCAGGCCGAATCAATCCGCGATCTGGCGCGCGGGCAGTTCCTCGGCCTCGGCCCGGCGATCAGCCGCCGCCCGGTGGCGGTCAATATCGGTTCGGTGCTGACCGGCGCCAAGTCGGTCACGCCCGGCCTGATGCCGCTGCCCACCGCCTCGACCGACGAGCTGCGCGAGCTGCTGCACGACAATCTCCATGTCGAACCCGAGCGCCCCGAATTCCCGCGCCCGGCCCCGCGCCCCAGCGTGGATATCGATGAGCTGAGCGAATCGATCGCCCATGGCCCGACATCCGCCTCGGCGCCGCCCTCACGCCCGGAACGTCCCGAGCCGGAGCCGGAGGAAAACCGCGCGGCGATGCTCGAGATCCTCAATGCCATGGCGCAGGACCCGGAATGCACCTTCCAGTCCGCGACCACGCTGTTCCAGGATTTCACCATCCGCTGCCGCATGAAGGGCATTTCGGTGCGCGGGCTGGACGCGACGATGTTCCGCCGCGGTTTCGCCGCCGCCATCGCCGGGATCGAGGACCCGGAGGACGAGCGCTGGTTCGACCTCATCAACCTCGCCAAGCATGTTCCGGACGATGCGCTGGCGCCGTTCTACATGATCGCCCGCGCGGCGATGAACGACGAGCCCTGCCCCGACGACATGGTGCTCGCCCGCGTCTACGGCACCAGCAGCCCGCGCCGCGTGCAGCGTCTGCTCGACTATCTGGAGAAGGACGGGCTGATCGTGGTCCGCACCGATTTTTCCGGCAAGCGTTCGGTCGGGCTGCCGGACCTTGGGGTAACGACGGCGCCTGTCGAGGGCTGAGGCCGGTTCGGCGGCGCTCGCGTTTCGCTACTACTTAACACGACACACCCCGTCGCCCCCGCGAAGGCGGGGGCCCCGCTTCCTTCTCCAAGCTATCGGCCAGCCGCAAGAAAAGCGGGGTCCCCGCCTTCGCGGGGACGACGGGGGGTTTTGGGGCAGAGTTTTGGTGGGTACTTGGCGGGAGGCCGTGAAGAAGGCTCAACGCCCCATCACGGCACCAGCACGGTATCCTGCGGCTGCCCCTCGGTCTCCGGATAATCCAGCGTGAAGTGCAGCCCCCGGCTCTCATGCCGGTGCAGCGCCGAACGCACGATCAGCTCAGCGGTCTGGAGCAGGTTGCGCAGTTCGATCAGGTCGGTCGAGACGCGGAAGTGGCGGTAATATTCCTCCACTTCGCCGTTGAGCATCTGGATGCGGTGCATGGCCCGCTCCAGCCGCTTGGTGGTCCGCACGATGCCCACGTAGTTCCACATGAAGCGGCGGATTTCGGTCCAGTTCTGCTTGATGACGACTTCCTCGTCGGAATCCGTCACCCGGCTTTCGTCCCAAGGACGCACCGGCGGCGGGGCGTCGAAAGCATCCCAATGGTCGAGGATATGCGCGGCGCAGGATTCGCCGAAGACGAAGCATTCGAGCAGCGAGTTCGAGGCGAGACGATTGGCGCCGTGAAGGCCGCTCTCGGTGCACTCGCCCGCCGCATAGAGGCCGGGCAGATCGGTCTTGCCGTCGAGGTCGATCAGGATGCCGCCGCAAGTATAGTGCTGCGCGGGCACGACCGGGATCGGCTCCTTCGTCATGTCGATGCCGAGGCCGAGCAGCTTCTCGTAGATGTTGGGGAAGTGCTCGCGGATGAACGCATTGGGCTGGTGGCTGATATCGAGGTGGACGTAGTCGAGACCGTAGCGCTTGATCTGGTCGTCGATGGCGCGGGCCACGACATCGCGCGGGGCGAGTTCGGCGCGGGCGTCATAGTCGGGCATGAAGCGGTGGCCGGTGACCGGATGGAGCAGCCGCCCGCCCTCGCCGCGCACCGCCTCGGTGATGAGGAAGTTCTTGACCTCCAGGTTGTAGAGGCAAGTCGGGTGGAACTGCATCATCTCCATGTTGGAGACGCGCGCGCCGGCGCGCCAGGCCATGGCGATGCCGTCGCCGGTGGCGCCGCGCGGCGCGGTGGAGAACTGGTAGACGCGCCCAGCCCCGCCGGTGGCGAGGATCGTCGCGCGGGCGGTGTGCGCCGAAACCCGGCCGGTCTTCTCGTCGAGCGCGTAGACGCCCCAGACCCGGCCCGATCCCGAATAGCGCAGTTCATGCCGCCCGGTGATGAGGTCAATGCAGGACTGCCCCGGCAGCAGGGTAATGTTGGGATGCTCCTCGGCCGCCTTGAGCAAGGCGCTCTGCACCGCCCATCCGGTCGCGTCGGCGACGTGGACGATGCGGCGGTGGGAATGGCCGCCCTCGCGGGTGAGGTGCAGTTCGCTGCCCTCGGTGTTGAACGGCACGCCCAGTTCGACCAGCCGCTCGATCGCATGGGGGGCACGCTCGATCACGAACTCCACGGTGTCGCGCCGGTTCAGCCCCGCGCCCGCGACCATGGTGTCGGAAATATGCTCCTCGAAGGTATCGCCCGCATCGAGCACCGCCGCGATCCCGCCTTGCGCCCAGGCGGTCGAGCCGCCGGTCAGGGTGCCCTTGGCGAGGACGAGCACCTTGAGCTTGTCCGCCAGCGCCAGCGCGGCGGTGAGACCGGCGGCACCGGAGCCGACAACGATTACATCATGCGCGGGAACGGGATCGATATGCGTAGCCATCGCGGCTCCATGCCGGGACTATGACGATGACGCAATAATTAGCTTTGCCTGCTGACATGCCCTGCAATCATGTTGCAGTGCAGCGTCACACTCGGTAAGGTTGCCCTGCATTCATAACAAGATACAAGCACCAGAGCAGCCGGGCGGTCGCATGCAGGAAAACAGGCGAAACTGTTTTCCAACTGAACCCATCAGGGAGCCTGCCGTGCTGTCCGCTTTGTCCAGACGCCCATTTCAGGCCGTGTTCTGCCGTTTCGACCGGCATGACCCCGACCGCGACAGTGTGCACTGGGAGGGCGCTCACTATGCCGGCATTTGCCGTGCTTGCCAGGCGCCGATCCGCCGTCATGCCCATCGTATCTGGAAAAGGATTCCCGGCGAACAATAAGCCGTCAGTGTCCCGCCACCTTGGAGAACAGGTTCATCACCAGCACCCCGGCCATGATGAGCGCGATGCCGATCATGGCGGGCAGGTCCAGCTTCTGCCCCTGGAGCAGCCAGGCGATTCCCGCAATCAGGACGATCCCCACGCCTGACCAGATCGCATAGGCGACCCCCGTGGGAATTCCGCGCAATGCCAGCGAAAGGCAGTAGAAGGCGACGATATAGCCCGCCGCCATGATCGCCGTCGGCACCGGCCGCGCGAAACCTTCCGACTGCTTGAGGAAGGACGTGGCAATCACCTCGGCCACGATGGCAATCGCGAGGTAGAGGTAATTCACGCCGCGACGGAACTCGTCAGGCTGACGAAGACGTCCTCCAGGTCCGCCTCGCGCGTCGTCACATCGACCACTGCAAAGCCCTGGGCCTGCACCGCCGAGAGAATCTCGCCCGCATTGCTGCGGTCCTTGTCGTAAGTGATCTGGAGCACGCGCTCGCCGGTCTTCTCGCACTTCACGAAGCCGGGATGGCCGGGCAGCGCGGTCACGTCGCGGTCGAGCGTGAGGACGAGGATCTTCTCGCGCGCCATGCCCACCAGTTCGCGGGTCGGCTTGTTGGCGATCAGTTCGCCGTGGTTGATGATGGCGATGCGGTCGCAGAGTTCCTCGGCTTCTTCGAGGTAGTGCGTGGTCAGCACGATCGTCGCGCCTTCGCGGTTGAGTTCGCTGACGAGTTCCCAGAGCTGGCGACGCAGTTCCACGTCGACACCCGCAGTCGGCTCGTCGAGCACCAGCACCGGCGGCTGGTGGACCAGCGCCTTGGCGATCAGCAGGCGGCGCTTCATCCCGCCCGAGAGGGTACGGGCATAGGCGTCGCGCTTGTCGGACAGGTGGACGGCGCGCAGCAGGTCTTCCGAGCGGCGCAGCGCCTTGGTGATGCCGTAAAGTCCGGCCTGGTTCTCCAGCACTTCGAACGGCGTGAAGAACGGGTCGAACACGATCTCCTGCGGGACGATGCCGATCGCGCGCTTGGCGTTGCGCTGGTCCCGGTCGATGTCGAAGCCCCAGATATCGATCGAACCCGAAGTCTTGCGGACGAGCCCCGCCATGATGTTGATGAGCGTGGACTTGCCCGCGCCGTTGGGGCCGAGCAGGCCGAAGATGCCGCCTTCCGGCACGTCGAAGGATACGCCCTTGAGCGCCAGCTTGCCCTCGCCGCTTCCGGCGGGGGCATAGCGCTTCTTGAGGTCGCGGATCGAGATGGCGGCGGAAATCGAGCTGGTCATGGCCCGCATGTGGGGCAGGACGGCGCGCCAGTAAAGGGCGTCTATCCGTCCGTCATCGAAAGCGCCGTCCGGCCAGCCGGTCCTACACGCCCTCGCGGCTGTCGAACACCGAGCGGCTCGCCTCGATCGCAGGGCGGTTGGCGAAGGCCCAGGCGCCCAGTTCCTTCACCGGCAGCGACAGCGAATGGCCGAGGTCGCTCAGCGCATATTCGACGCGCACCGGCACGCTGGCATGGACGGTGCGCACCACCAGTCCGTCGCGCTCCAGCGCGCGCAGGGTGCGCGAGAGCATCTGCTGCGAAATCCCGTCGATCGCGCGCTTCAGCTCGTTGAAGTGCAGGTCGCCTTCCAGCAGGGTCATGACCACCAGCATCGACCACTTGTCCCCCACACGGCTGAGAATATCGCCGATCACGCGGCATGCGCCCGCCGAATGCACGACTTGCGGTGCGGCCGGGGCCGGAGCCGGAGCTGCTGCTTCCCGCTCCTTCGCGACGAGGGTGGTCACGTTCATGTTACCTGGTCCTGAAAAAATGCGCTCTTGGCGTTCGTCGCAGTGCAACATAGCTATGGCCGGTCACGATTTCAAACCAAGACCCTTTTCCAGACCATCATCCCACAGAGGTTCTCTCCCCATGAAGCTTCTCCATCTCGATTCCAGCATCCTCGGCGAAAACTCGGTGAGCCGCGCCGTCTCGGCCGCCATCGTCGAGAGCCTGACGAAGGCCGATCCCGCGCTCGAAGTCAGCTACCACGACCTCGCCGCCGAAGCCCTGCCGCACCTGACGCTCGACGTCCTCGGCAACCCGGACGGCACCCCCGAACTGGCCGAATTCCTTGCCTCCGACGTGATCGTGATCGGCGCGGGCATGTACAACTTCACCATCCCCAGCCAGCTCAAGGCCTGGTTCGACCGCGTTCTCGTGGCCGGCAAGACCTTCCAGTATACCGCCGAAGGCCCGCAGGGTCTGGCCGGCGGCAAGAAGGTCTACATCGCCCTGTCGCGCGGCGGCTACTACGGTGAAGGCCAGCCCGGCGCCGCCATCGAGCACGCCGAAACCTACCTGCGCGCCGTGCTCGGCTTCGTGGGCATCACCGATCCCATCTTCGTGCTGGCCGAAGGCATCGCCATCGGTCCGGAAGTCCGCGAGAAGGCGGTTGCCGAGGCTCTCGCGGAAGCGGGCGCCCTCGCCGTCCCGGCCTGATAGAAGCATAGCGAATGGCCCCGGCGCGCCTCGATACGCGCTGGGGCCATTTGCATGCTGGAAATTCCCGTGAAGGCTTGGTAATCGGCCGATCCATGAGCACGCAGCCCGAAACCGTCTTCACCGATTCCCACCGCGTTTCCTGCGACGGGGCCACCGAAATCCGCTCGAACGGCACCTACAAGGCTGCTGCGCTCGGCCACCCGCGCGTGTGGCTGGAGATCGACGAGAAGGGCTATGTCGATTGCGGTTACTGCGACCGCCACTTCGTCCTCAAGGGCGGCCCGGCCGACCAGCAGGCGGCCTGATTTCCTTCCCTCTGCGCGCCGGGCTTTAGCGGCCCGGCTCCGATAACGCATTGCCTCCGACGGTCTTTCAAAGGCCCGGAAATCCATGTCTTGCGCCCAATGCTTGCACATTTGTCATAAATTGGGCAGCATCCCCGTCCGGGAACAGCATGGAGAAAGCCATGGACGACCTGAATCGCCCGAATACGGGTTCCGGCACCACTTCCGGCTTCGAATTCAATCACCCGACAATCATCAGCCTGCTCTATCTCGCGTCCTATTTCACCGGGATCACGGCGATCGTCGGCATCGTGCTGGCTTTCGTCTGGCGCGGTGAGCCCAAGGAAGCCTGGGAAGAATCCCACTATCAGTATCACATCAACACGTTCTGGATCGGTCTCGCCGGAACCGTGGTCGGCTTCCTGCTGCTGATCGTGGCGATCGGCCTGCTCGTGCTTGCCGCCGTCTCCATTCTGGTGATCGTGCGCAGCGTGATGAGCCTGCTCAACGCTCAGAAGCATGCGCCGATGCCAAATCCGGGCAGTTGGCTGGTCTGAACCGCGGTAACCGGATGCTAAGGCCGGTGCCGTAAAGTCGATTTCAGGGAAGGGTGCCGGGGGCTGCTGCCTGTGAACACGCTGAGAATACGCGCGCACCAGCGCTACGCCGTCCGCCGGGAGACGCACATGCTGCGCGGCATACGCTGCGTCGGCACTGGCCTGCTGGTGGAAGTGTCGCAGGAAGGCTGCCGGATCGGCTGCGTCGTACCCGCCGACCTCCTGTCCGATCCCATTGCCAACGGTGACGTGCTGGTCATCGCTCCGGAGGGCGCGGAGCCGTTCGATGCCCTCGTGCGCTGGAGCGGCAACGGCACCCTGGGTTTCCGCCTCGCCCAACCCTTCCACCATCACGAACTGGACCGGCTGATTCGCACTTGCCGGGGAGAATTCGACGCGCCAGAGGCACGCGACTACGGAACCTGAGGACTTTTCTCCCCCCATGCCAAATCGTACCCGTCGGCGCTCGATTTCCGCGCCGATCTGGATCCTGCTCCCCCTCGTGCTCGTCGCGGCCCTCTATTACTGGCATGGCGCGAAGACCGGCGCCCCCGGCAGCGGCCTGTTCACCGCGCCGGACAGCGAAAACGCCCGCTTCGCCCGCTGCTCCGGCCCCGTGCGCAAGACCTGCGTCGTCGACGGCGACACCTTCTGGTATCGCGGCACCAAGATCCGCATCGCCGACATCAACACCCCGGAAACCAGCAAGCCCGAATGCAGCGCCGAGGCCCGGCTCGGCGCGCAGGCGACCGAGCGGCTGATCGCCCTGCTCAACGACGGACCGTTCTCGCTCCAGCCCGGCGGCGACGGCCGCGACCAGGACCGCTACGGCCGCGCCCTGCGCATCGTCACCCGCGACGGCCGCAGCCTCGGCGCGACCCTGGTGGACGAAGGCCTCGCCGAACGCTGGAAAGGCCGCCGCGGCACCTGGTGCTGATACGAAAAGGCCCGGAAGCGATGCTTCCGGGCCTTTCTCGTTTGGACCAGGCTTCCGCTTACTCGGCAGCCTCGGTGGCACCGAACATGTCCGGCTCGGTGCCTTCCACGACCAGCACTTCGTCGTTGGCCTTCACCTTGCGGCGCGAATCGAAGTTCGACCAGACGTCGTTCCAGTTGCCGCGCGTCGCGCCCTTCGAATATTCGGTGGCGCGCGTCTCGAAGAAGTTGGCATGCTCGACACCGTTGAGCAGCGGCTGGAGCCACGGCAGCGGGTGATCCTCGATCAGGTAGATCGGGTTGAGGCCGAGCTGGCCCATGCGCCAGTCGGCGATGTAGCGGATATACTTCTTGATGTCCTTGGCGGTCATGCCGGGGACCGGACCCATCTCGAAAGCGAGATCGATGAAGGCGTCTTCCAGGCGAACCGTGGTCTGGCACTGGTCGGCGATATCGTCCTTCACCGCCTTGGTCAGGCAGCCGCGCTCCTGCACGAAAGCGTGGAACAGGCGGGTGATGCCCTCGCAGTGCAGCGATTCGTCGCGCACCGACCACGAGACGATCTGGCCCATGCCCTTCATCTTGTTGAAGCGCGGGAAGTTCATCAGCATCGCGAAGCTGGCGAAGAGCTGCACGCCCTCGGTGAAACCGCCGAACATGGCGAGGGTGCGGGCGATGTCCTCGTCGTTGTCGACGCCGAACTTCTGGAGGTAGTCGTGCTTGGCCTTCAGTTCCTCGTACTCGAGGAACATGCCATATTCGCTCTCGGGCATGCCGATGGTGTCGAGCAGGTGCGAATAGGCGGCGATGTGCACCGTCTCCATGTTGGAGAAGGCGGTGAGCATCATCTTGATCTCGGTCGGCTTGAAGACGCGCGCGTACTTCTCGTGGTAGCAGTCCTGCACTTCCACATCGGCCTGGGTGAAGAAGCGGAAGATCTGGGTGAGCAGGTTGCGCTCGTGATCCGAGATGTTCTGCGCCCAGTCGCGGCAATCCTCGCCCAGCGGCACTTCTTCCGGCAGCCAGTGGATCTGCTGCTGCGTCTTCCAGAAGTCGTAGGCCCAAGGATATTCGAAGGGCTTGTAGGTCTTGCGGGCTTCGAGAAGGGACATGGGCGGACAACTCCGGGGGTTCGATTCGTAGGGGGCGCCGGGCGATTCGAAAGGCCATAAAGCGGCCTTTCGCGCCATTCCCGGCACATGATTTCAGGGGCGCGGGGCAAGCCCCGGTGCCGATACGCTGCACGATACCCAAATTCGATCGCTTTTGGAGCGGGTTGGGCAAAACTTCCCACAGCTTAGAAAAGCACATCTAGCGCCTCCCCCGGTATAGGGACGCTAGGGGTTGTAGGCCAGTCCCTGGACCGGCGATTTCGCGCAAATCGTGGAACCACGCCGGTTCGCAGGCTATTCCTGTCATGACCGGGCCGCACTTCGGCCCCCAACCGGAGGACCTGCCATGTCGTCTTCACCATCCCCCTTCGATCCCGTCCAGACCTCCTGGCCCACCGAATCGGGGGTGATCCGCAAGGGCATGACGGTGATCGACGCGGACGGCTTCGCGATCGGCACGGTCGACCATCTCGACGGTCAGGAAGTCGTGCTGGAAGGCGAAGGCTCGCCGTTCATCGCGGTCTCGGAAATCGACGGGGTGGACGGTGACAGGATCCTGCTCTCGCCGCGCGGAGACGCCACTTTCGGGCTTGGCGCGCAGCCCTGACTCCGCCTGAGCCGCGCCGTTGCCACGGTGGGACCAGTGCAGGAACGAAGCATCGAGGCGGGCCGTTACAGAAGCATTCGAACCCTCTGAACGCCAACCCACCCGAACCGGAGAAATCGCATGTTCGAGAAGCTTCGCATTCGTGAGCACATGGAAGTCACCGACCATACCGGCCAGCACGTCGGCACCATCGACGAAGTGAAGGACGACCAGATCAAGCTGACCCGTTCCGACAGTTCCGACGGTGCCCACCACTTCATCGCGTTCGACAACGTCGACCGCATCGAGGACAACCGGGTCTACCTGAAGCAGGGCACCCCTATCCCATCGGGTGCCGGCGCGAACTGACGTCGCATCCGCTACCGGCCGGGCGGCAATCGCCGCCCGCGCTGCAGGAACCCCGGTCTCCTGCCCCTTGGCGGCCGGGGTTCTTGCATCCGGTGCAGCGGATCAATCCCCCGCGACCGTCATCCCGTCGATCCGCAGGGTCGGCACATTGATCGCGCGGTGCCATTCGAGGTCGTTGGCGGCCGTCAGCCCTCCGAACATCGCCAGGAGGTTGCCCGCCACGGTGAACTCGGCGACCGGCCCGGCGATCTCGCCATTGACGATACGGAAGCCCGAAGCGCCCCGGCTATAGTCGCCGGTCACGCCATTGACGCCGTGGCCGACCAGTTCGGTGATATAGATGCCGTCGGCGATGTCGGCGATCAATTCGGCCGGGCTTGCCGTGCCGGGCTGGAGGTGCAGGTTGCCCACCGAAACACCGGGCGCGCCGCCACCGCCACGCGCGGCATGGCCGGTCGGCTCCAGGGCGAGCTGCCGCGCCGAGGCGCTGTCGAGCAGCCAGGTCGTCGGGCGACCGTCCTCGATCAGGTTGCGCGCGCGGGTCGGCAGGCCCTCGCCGTCGAAGGGGCGCGAGCGCAGGCCACGCCGCGTATGCGGTTCCTCCACCAGCACGATTCCCGGCGCGAAGATCTGCTCGCCCAGCTTGTCCAGCAGGAAGCTGGAGCGGCGGGCGATGGCGCTGCCGGAAATGGCCCCGGTGAAGTGCCCGATCAGCGAGCCGCCGACGCGCGGGTCGAAGACCACCGGCATCGCTCCGCTCGTCATGCGGCCGGGTTCGAGCCGGGCCACCGCGCGCTCGGCCGCCAGCACGCCGATCTCGGCAGGCGGCGGCAGGTCGGCCCGGTGATGGGTGGAGCGCCAGGCATAGTCGCGCTGCTTGGCCGCGCCCTCGCCCGCGACGATCGAGACGCTGAGCGAATGGCTGGTCGAGCCATAGGCCCCGGCGAAACCATGGCTGGTGGCCAGCGCGAAGACCCCGGTTCCGGCACTGGCGGTGGCGCCGTCGGAATTGCTGACGCGGGCTACGGCGCGCGCGGCGTCCTCGGCCTCCAGCGCGGCGGCGCGCAGATCGTGCGGGCTGGGTTCGGCGGGATCGAACTGATCGAGTTCGGGCCAGGGTCCCCGGCTCAGCAATTCCTCGGGCGCGAGACCGGCATAGGCGTCTTCCGGCGCCGCCCCGGCCATGGCGATGGCGCGGGCGGCAAGTTCGTCCAGCGCCTGCGGAGAAAGGTCGGAGGAACCGATGCTGGCCGAACGCCGGCCGAGGAACACCCGCAGCGAGATATGCTCGCTTTCGGAGCGTTCGACATCTTCGAGCTTGCCCAGACGGACCTGGATGCCCTCGGACGAACTGGCGCCGAACACGGCATCGGCGGCATCGGCGCCGGCCTTGCGCGCGCGGTCGACGAGGTCCTGTGCGCGGCCGAGCGCTTCCTGTGGGCTGAGCATCTTCTTGCGGTCTCCAGATCCCCGAAAGGGCGGGGGAGCGCAGCCCTAACCGCCGCGAGAGCGGAGCGCAAATCCCGCGTGGAATCGGCTCATGCCATGAGCAGGGAAAGCCCCTTGAACAGGCCGGCAATGGCGAAGGGCAGGCCGATCGCCAGCAGCCACAGCATCAGGCGGTCGCGGCGGTAGTAAGGGGCCATCGCGGGATCGTGGGCCTGCCGGTCGTCGAGCCGGTTCCAGCGCGCCTCGAACCGGCGGCAGGCCGGAATGATCGCGACCACCAGGATGACGAGCGCCAGATAGGGCAGCAGCGACTCGCCGTGCGTCTTGAGCGCCCCGACGGTGACGAAGATCTGCAAGGCGGTGTAGACCAGCAGGGCATAGGCGATGTTGTCGCTCATCTTGCGGCGCCAGTCGGCCTTCGCCCAGTCCTTCGCGGACCCGCCCTCGGGCGCCACCGGTTTGTCCGACAGACCGCCGGGCGCACCCCAGCCGGTTCCCAGCTTGGTGGGTCCCAGATCTTTTGGCATCACGTCATGCTTGCCGGTCCTGTCCATCGCTGTTTCCCGTTCGTTTGCGACTCTGATTATTTCGGGCCGTTTTCCGCTACCCGAACTTGGGCGACCGCCCCGGTCGCCGTCCCCGAAATCCACTAGATCACTTG
The DNA here is from genome assembly GCA_017745295.1 of Novosphingobium sp. Taxonomy (GTDB): domain Bacteria; phylum Pseudomonadota; class Alphaproteobacteria; order Sphingomonadales; family Sphingomonadaceae; genus Novosphingobium. Next base: position 243,637 of record JAGHZR010000007.1, on the reverse strand, counting down.
ATGCGGAGGATTTCAAGTTCACCCCATAAACCCGCAAGATTGTTGCCCGGTTCCACAGCCGTCCGGTTCCCGGCACGGGTGATCCCGGTGCGATGCCCGTGCCGCCGCGCGCCGGACCATGCAGGAAACCTGCCAATCGGCTCGATATCCGTCGAATGCCGACTTGCCGAGGCCCCGGCGGATGCTTAAACCGCTCTGAAGATGACCGGAACCACCGAACTTCCCGCACAGGCTGACCCTTCACAGGCAGGCCATCACGTGCCCACCGTCGCCGAAGCGGGTGGGCTCGAAGTGATCTCGATCGCCAAGAGCTACGACAAGCGCGCCGTCCTCACCGACATCTCGCTGTCCGTCGCCAAGGGCGAGGTTCTGGGCCTGCTCGGCCCCAACGGCGCGGGCAAGACCACCTGCTTCTATTCGATCATGGGTCTGGTACGTCCCGACTCCGGCCGCATCCTGATGGACGGCGTCGACGTGACGCGCCTGCCGATGTACCGCCGCGCGATCCTCGGCCTCGGCTACCTGCCGCAGGAAACCTCGATCTTCCGCGGCCTCACGGTGGAACAGAACATCGGCGCCGTGCTCGAACTCAACGAACCGGACAAGGACGTGCGCGCCAGCGAACTGGAGCGCCTGCTTGAGGAATTCGGCCTCACCCGCCTGCGCTCCAGCCCGGCCATGGCCCTGTCCGGCGGTGAGCGCCGCCGCTGCGAGATCGCCCGCGCGCTGGCCGCCAAGCCCTCGATCATGCTGCTGGACGAACCCTTCGCCGGTATCGATCCGCTCTCGATCTCCGACATCCGCGACCTCGTGAAGGACCTCAAGACACGCGGCATCGGCGTGCTCATCACCGACCACAACGTGCGCGAGACGCTCGACATCGTCGACCGCGCCTGCATCATCTACGGCGGCCAGGTGCTCTTCGCGGGCAGCCCGGAAGCCCTCGTCGCCGACGAGAACGTGCGCCGCCTCTACCTCGGCGAAGGCTTCACGCTGTGATGCTCGCGGCAGGCTTACGCCTGTCGAAAGGCTCCTGTTCGCAGGTCCGCTAGACCATGGCGCTGGGGCCTCGCCTGGATCTCAGGCAAAGTCAGTCCTTGGTGATGACGCCGCAGCTCCAGCAGGCAATCAAGCTGCTGGCGCTGTCCAACCTCGAAATCGAGGCTTTCATCGGCGAGTCCCTGGAAGCCAATCCGCTGCTGGACCTTGGCGGCGAACCGGCACCCACCGCACCCGAAGCGGGCGAACCCCCGGAAGAAGCCCGCCGCACCACGCTCGAAGATTCGCCGGTGGACCGGCTGATCGGCGAAGGGCGCGGCGAGGATGACCGGCCGCTCGATATCGACGCCACCGCCCTCGATCGCGACCGCGACACCGGCGAATGGTCCGCCGATGTGCGATCCGGTTCCGGCGAGGACCTGCCCGGCATCGACGCCAGGATAGACGAGCGCGGCAGCGGCGAAACCTCGCTCACCGCCCATCTGGAAGCGCAAGTCGGCCCTGCCACCGCCGACCCGCTGATCGCCGCCATCGCCCGTTACATCATCGGCCAGCTCGACGACGCGGGCTACCTGCCGATCACCCTCCTCGAAGTGGCGCAAGACCTCGGCGTCGAGCGCGAAGCGGCCGAAGCCGCGCTCGCCGTCGTGCAGACGCTCGACCCCACCGGCGTCGGCGCCCGCACCTTGTCCGAATGCATCGCCCTCCAGGCCCGCGAGGCCGACCGCCACGACCCCTGCATGGCCCGCCTGATCGAGAACCTCGACCTGCTGGCGCGCGGCGATCTCGCCCGGCTCAAGCGGCTCTGCTGCGTGGATGATGAGGACTTCGCCGACATGCTGGCCGAACTGCGCGGCTACGACCCCAAGCCCGGCCTGCGCTTCGGCGGCGAGACGAGCGCGGCGGTGACGCCCGACATCCTCGTCACCGCGCGCGCCGATGGTGGCTGGAACGTGGCAGTCAACCAGGCGAGCCTGCCGCGCCTGATCGTCAACCGCAGCTATTACGTCGAACTCAAGGGCAATTGCCCCGACAAGACCTCGCGCTCCTGGCTTTCCGACAAGCTGGCCGACGCCAACTGGCTGATAAAAGCGTTGGACCAGCGGCAGAAGACCATCCTCAAGGTCGCCAGCGAACTGGTGAAGCAGCAGGAAGGCTTCTTCCGCCAGGGCGTGTCGCAGCTTCGCCCGCTCACCCTGCGCACCGTGGCCGAGGCCATCGGCATGCACGAATCGACCGTCAGCCGGGTGACCTCCAACAAGTACCTGAACTGCCCGCGCGGCACCTACGAGCTGAAGTTCTTCTTCACCTCCGGCGTGGCGGCGGCAAGCGGTGAGGGTGCGTCGGCCGAGGCGGTGAAGGCGGCGATACGCCAGCTGATCGATGCCGAAGACCCCAAGGCGATCCTCTCCGACGATACGCTGGTGGACTTGCTCAAGGGCAAGGGCTTCGAACTCGCCCGCCGCACGGTGGCAAAGTATCGCGAGGCTATCGGCCTCGGCAGTTCGGTGCAGCGCCGCAGACAGAAGGCCATCGCCGCGGTTCGTTGAGCGAGGCACTAACCAAGACGATGATCACCTAGCTTGGTTAAATAGATGTCCCGCTTAATATAAATTCGTTTGAATCGGACCGGTTCGTGATAATCTTCTATCCATGAAGTGTACCGGACTTGCGATGAACCGCAAGCAGGCGTCGCAAGAACGCGGTGCACCCATGGGAAAGGATTGCCGATGTCCTACGCCGATCGACATTCCACAGAAAGCTACGGGGCCAACGCCAATCAAAAGGCCCTGACCGGCGGCATAGTGGCCTTGATTCAGGGCGGGCTTGTGCTTGCTCTCGTCAACGGTTTTGCCGTCACCATGCTCAAGAGCGATCCGCCCAAGCATACCGAAGCCACGCAGATCAAGCTCGAACCCATTCCCATGCCGCCGCCGCCCGAACCCAAAGTTCAGCCCGATCAGCCGGTGGACCAGCCGCTGCTGACCGCGCCCGCGCCGCGCATTCCGGTTCCGGTGAACGATCCGGTCCAGGTTGCGACGACCACCCCCACCGCCACCCCGACCGCGTTCGAGACGGAGAGGGTCGCCATCGCCCTCCCAACGCCGACCGAAACTCCGGCCCGGTTCCAGCCCAAGGGCGCCCTGCCGCGCAATGCGGCCTCCGGCTGGGTGACGACGCAGGACTATCCCACCGCCGACTTGCGCGCCGAACACCAGGGCAGCGTCCGTTTCAGGCTCGACATCGATGAGCGCGGCCGCGTCGGCCAGTGCACCATCGTCGCGTCGAGCGGCTATACCGGCCTCGACGAGGCCACCTGCAAATATGTCAGCAGGCGTGCCCGGTTCGAACCGGCCACCAATGCCGACGGCCAGCCGGTCGCCGGCAATTACCTGGGGACGATCCGTTGGATCATCCCGCGGGACTGACCTCGAAACCCCCGGAGGTCGCCCGCCCGGAGCGGCACACTTCCGCACTTGCGTGCCGCTCCGGCTGATCGCTTCTCCCTCTCCCGGAGGGGGATGGGCCTGCTCCGTTCCCCCGTGAGCAGGCCCATTTACGCGTGAATGCCTAGCCCGCCTTCGGACTTGCTTCACTCTGTCGCCTTAGCCCCGGAAGGGACACCCCTCGTCCGCCGGGAAACGCCGCGATGATTCCGAAATGCTTCCATTTCATCTGGGTCGGCGACGAATCCCGCCGCCCCGACAATTGCATCCGGACCTGGCAGGAAGCCCATCCCGACTGGGAATTCCGCCTCTGGGGCAATGCCGAGTTGGAAGGGCGCGACTGGATCAACGCCCGCCACATGGCCGCAATGGCCCCGCGCGAACTCAACGGCGTGGCCGATATGATGCGCTGGGAAATCCTGCTCGAACACGGCGGACTGGTCTTCGATGCCGATTCCATCTGCCTGCGCCCACTCGATGAGGACCTGCTCGACTGCGAGGCCTTCGCCTGCTGGGAAAGCGAGATCGCCCGCCCCGGCCTGATCGCGGCAGGCTATTTCGGCTGCGAGGCAGGCAATGCTTTCGTGAAGCGGATCGTCGAGGACATCGCCGCAAGCCCCTCGGTGGTCGAGGACATGGCGTGGAAGACCGTGGGACCGCAGCGCCTGACCGACTGCTACCGCAAGTTCGCCTATACCCCGCTGCGGATCTACCCCAGCCACACGTTCATCCCGCGCCACTTCACCGGCGTCACTTACGAAGGCCGCGATCCGGTCTATGCGCACCAGCTCTGGGGCTCGACGCTGCGCACTTACGCGGACATCCATAAGGCCGACGTGCGCGAGATCGCATCCCCGCCGCCGCCTTCGCCGCCGCCATCCCCGCCACCACCATCTCCGCCACTTGGCCCCGAACCGCCCGAAAGCTCGCCCCTCGAACGCATCCACGCGCCCTATTTCCTCCAGCGCGTGCCGGTAGGATCGGAACTCGCCTCGCTGGACCGGATGGAGGTCTTCGCCAGCCTGCTATCCGGCCAGCGTGTGCTCCACGTCGGCTGCGCGGACTGGCCGATCACCGATCCGCGCACTTCCCTCCACGTCCGCCTCGAAGCGCACTGCGCCCGGCTCGACGGACTCGATCCCCACGGCGAGGCACTCGAACAGCTGCGACCCTTCGTGGAAGGACAGCTCTTCACCGATTTCGCGCAAGTGACCGACCGCTACGACGTGGTGCTCGTCCCCGAAGTCATGGAACACGTCCCCGACGTTTCCGACTTCCTCGGCCGGATCGAGGCGGTGGACGCTGGCCTCTTCCTCATTTCCGTGCCCGACGCCTTCCAGTGCCGCGCCCGCCACTTCGACTATGTGCCGGAAACCGAGACCTTCCTCGAAGGCGTCCACCCCGACCACAACGTCTGGTACACGCCCTATACTTTCGCCAACACCCTGCGGAAATACAGCGGCCTCGAACTGCAACGCATGTGGTTCTTCAACCGCATTTCGCTGCTTGCGCTGCTGAGTAAGCCGTCTGCGGCTCTGGCGGCTTGAAGGGGCAGAAAGAGAAAAGCAGGGGAGCTTAGCCCCCTGCACCCCCAAGACTGTCTACCCCGCGCGCGCAGCAACGGGGTGCGCTCCTTGCGGGAAACGACCTTTATAGCCTGCGGCGCTTTGCGCGCGGTTCAGCATCCATTCCGCCGGTTAAACCGGGGTGGAGTGGCACAATGAAAGCGCAAACCAGGAGAAGAACGCCCCTCCTTCGCAAAAATCAGGCGTAAGGCGGCTTGTGCAGTCCCTTGGAACTGCTCGTGAAGATCTCACACCCAGTCTCGGTAATGCCGATAGAGTGCTCGAACTGCGCCGACAGCGACTTGTCGCGCGTCACCGCCGTCCAGCCGTCGGCAAGCAGCTTCACCGGCGGCTTGCCGAGGTTGATCATCGGCTCGATGGTCATGAACATGCCGGGCTTGAGCAGCGGACCGGTGCCGGGACGACCGGCATGGACCACTTCAGGCGCATCATGGAACAGACGGCCGAGACCATGGCCGCAGAACTCGCGCACGACGCCGTAGCGGAACGATTCGGCATAAGCCTGGATCGCCGCCCCGATGTCACCCACGCGGTTGCCGGGCTTGGCCTGTTCGATGCCGATCATCAGGCATTCGTAAGTCACGTCGACCAGACGGCGTGCCTTCAGCGAGACGTCGCCAGCCAGATACATGCGGCTGGTGTCGCCGTGCCAACCGTCCAGCAGCGGGGTCACGTCGATATTGACGATATCGCCGTCCTTGATCGTCTTTTCGGACGGGATGCCGTGGCAGACGACATGGTTGATCGAGATGCAGCACGAATGTGCATAGCCCCGGTAGCCGAGCGTGGCAGGAACGGCGCCGCCATCCAGCGTCAGTTCGCGAACCTTGTCGTCGATGGCGGCGGTGGTGACGCCGGGCTGCACCATCGGCGCGATCTCGTCGAGGATCATGGCGGCTAGGCGGCCTGCCTTGCGCATGCCCTCGAAGCCCTCGGGGCCGTGCAGCTTGATGGTGCCGTCACGCAGGACGGTTTCACTTCCGGGTTCGACGATCTGGTATTCGGTCATGGAGCCTACATAACGATTGCGCGCGCAAATTGCGAGATCAGGAGTGGGCCGGTGCCGCTCAAAAATGCCCCTCGGGCATTTTTCAAACGACCTCTTACTTCCCCACCGAGAAACTCGACCGATACTGCGGTTTCAGCGCCGCCATGACCGCGCCGGTCACCGGCACCGTCACCTCGTAGCTGCCCTCGGCATAAGGCCCGGCATTGTAGGGTGCCACCAGCAGGCCGATACGGTCGAACGTCTGCCGGTTGGTCGAACCCAGGATCACCACCTGCTCGACCGGATCGATGCATTCGGAGAACATCTCGTCGCTCTTGTCGATTGGGCCTCCGCGCTTCTTGACCCGCTCCTTGTCGAGCGCGACGCAGAACGGGGTACGGATCGCCTTCGACAGCGCTTCCTTGCTGGTGAAGAGGTCGATGGGCTTCTTGGCCGCGTCGGCATGGCGGTCCCATAGCAGGGCATCGAACGTGGTCATGCCATGCGCGCCGCCCGAATATGTATAGGTCTCCGAGGAAAGCGAGAGCCAGCCGGGCAGGCTGGTGACGACCTTCCATTCCTCGCCGTAGCTGTAGGCGTGGTAAGGGAAGTCATTCTTCTTCGCGTCGGCCTGCCCTTCCTTCGCGCTGCTCGCAAGATCCGCACGCGATGCCGCAAGCTGCTTGTCGAGGTTCGCCTTCAGCCCCGGAATCGCGCCTGCGGCATCGGGATAAGCGTAGCTGAACTCGTACGTATCGTTCTCCACCTTTTCCGCGCGTCCGCCGCCGACCGGGACTTCGCTGGCTTCGGAGGCAGGCTCGGAAGCGGCTTCGCTCGCCGTCTCCACCTTGCTCGCGGCGGTTTCCGACGCCGCAGGAGCGGGCTTATCGCCCTTGCAGCTGCTCACCAGCAAGGCCGCGCTTGCAATGGAGACAAGATACCAAGCACCAGATCGCATCATTTTCCCTCTCGGCTCATGCTTGCGGCAAGGCTAGAGAATGGAACCATGACCGACAAGAACGCATTGATTCAGCCCGATCGCGGCCAGAAGGCCGTCGCCATCCATCTCGTCAGGAAAGACGGGACCGGGGACGGACTGGAGCAATTCATCAAAGGCCTGTCGGTTCCCCAGCGCGCCGCGCTCGAAGCGCAGAAGTTCACCGGCAGCGCCGGCAGTCACGCGATCCTGCCAGACGGCGACGGCTGGTTCGTCGTCGCGGGCGTGGCGGATCCCGCCGCGCTCTCCACCTGGTGCCTCGCGAAGCTGGCCGATGTGCTCCCCGCCGGAACCTACCGCCGCGCCTCCGGTGAGCCCGGAAAGGCCGCGCTCGGCTGGATCGCGGGACAGTACAGCTTCGACCGCTACCTTTCCGAACCCTCCGAGGAAGGCCCGCGCATTCTCCTCACCACCGAAGTCAAGGCGATCGACGCCGTGATCGCCGAGGCCGAGGCGATCGAGCTCGTCCGCGATCTCGTCAATACGCCTGCCGAGGACATGGGTCCGGGCCAGCTCGAATCGGAAGCCGAGTCGCTGGCCAAGGCCTTCCGCGCCGAGGTGAAAATCACCCGCGGCGAGATGCTCGAACGCGAATATCCGATGGTCCACGCGGTCGGCCGCGCGGCAGGCCGCGCCCATGCTCCGCGCCTGATCGAGTTGGAATGGGGCGATCCCACGCATCCGAGGATCGCCGTCGTCGGCAAGGGCGTCTGCTTCGATTCGGGCGGTCTCGACATCAAGCCGGGCGCGGGCATGTTGCTGATGAAGAAGGACATGGGCGGCGCCGCTCATGCCCTCGCTCTCGCCCGCCTCATCATGGGCGCGAAGCTGCCGGTGCGGCTGCATCTCGTGATCCCGGCAGTCGAAAACGCGATCTCCGGCAATTCCTTCCGCCCCGGCGACGTGCTGCGCAGCCGCGCGGGGATCACCGTGGAGATCGGCAATACCGACGCCGAAGGCCGCCTGATCCTCGGCGACGCGCTCACCCGCGCGGGCGAGAAGGAGCCGGAACTCCTGATCGACTTCGCCACATTGACCGGCGCCGCCCGCGTCGCCGTCGGCCCGGACCTGCCCGCGCTGTTCACCCGTGAGGACAAGACCGCGCAGGACATCCTCGACGCCGGTCTCGCGGTGGACGATCCCTGCTGGCGCCTGCCGCTCTACGACGGCTACCGCGAATACCTGAAATCGGACATCGCCGACATCAACAACGCCGGGTCCAGCGGCTTTGCCGGGGCGAGCACCGCAGCGCTGTTCATGGACCGCTTCGTGCCCAAGGGCCTCGACTGGGCGCACTTCGATACCTTCGCCTGGCGCCCCGCCGCCAAGCCCGGTCGGCCCAAGGGCGGCGACGCGCTCGGGCTGCGCGCGGCATGGCGGATGTTGCAGCGGCGCTACACCGGCGAACACGGCTGAACTTGCGTCTTTGCCATGCCCCCGCTAAGCGCGCGCATCTTTGCATTTGGAGTAGCACCCGCGTTGGCCACTGAGGATTCCTATACCCGCCCTCCCCGGATCGATGGACTGCTTGCCATGACCGGGCCGAGCGTGACCGCGGATCCCGGATGCCTTCCCGTGCGCGGCGATCTGGCGCATATCAAGCTGGCCGGTCTCTATTTCGTGCCGCACTATGCGGTGCCGATGCCGCACAAGGTCCTGCCCGGCGCCGTGCTGCGCGCGATGAGCCGCGCCGATGCCGAGGCGATTCGCGAGCTTCCGGCGGGCGAGACGTTCAACGTGCTCGACATCGCCGGTGCCTGGGCCTGGGGCCAGCTCGGCGAAGACGGCCAGGTCGGCTATGCCCTGCTCGACACTCTGGAGGCTCAGGCCTGATGACGAAGACGGTCTTCATCGACGGCGCCGCCGGGACCACCGGCCTGGAAATCGCCGAACGGCTCGCGGGCCGCGCCGAATTCGAGCTGATCGTCCTCAACGATGCCCGCCGCAAGGACGACGCCGCCCGCGCCGAAGCCCTGAATGCGGCGGACTTCGTGATCCTCTGCCTGCCCGACGATGCCGCCAGGGCCGCCGTCGGCATGATCCGCAATGACACGACGCGCGTGATCGACGCCTCCTCGGCGCACCGCGTCGCGCCGGACTGGACTTACGGGTTTCCCGAAGTCGTCGGCCGCGAGACCGTCGCCGCCGCGCGCTTCGTCAGCAATCCCGGCTGCTACCCGACCGGCTTCATCGCCCTCGTCGCGCCGCTGGTGAAGGCTGGCCTGCTGCCTGCCGACTGGCCTTACGTCTGCCACGCCGTCTCGGGCTATTCGGGCGGCGGCAAGGCCTTGATCGCGCACTTCGAGGAAGACCGCGACATCGCCTTCCGCGCCTACGGCCTGGCGCTCGGCCACAAGCATGTGCCGGAAATGACCGCGCATGTCGGCCTGACCAATGCGCCGATCTTCGCTCCGGCCGTGGTTCCCGCGCATCGCGGCATGCTGGTGGAAGTGCCGCTGCACCTCTCGATGATGCCGCAGGCGGGCGATCCGGCCGCGCTGCGCGCCGCGCTCGCCGAATTCTATGCGGGCAGCGAGATCGTCACCGTGGTCGACGACCAGCCCGACGAACTGCTGCTGCGCGCCTCGATGGCGCCGGTCGATACGCTGACCCTGCGGGTGCTCGGCGCGAAGGACGGTTCGCAGGCCCGCATGGTCGCCCTGCTCGACAACCTCGGCAAGGGCGCCAGCGGCGCGGCGGTGCAGAACCTCAACCTCATGGCCGGTCTCCCCGAGACCGCCGGCCTGCGGCTGTAACAGCAGCGACATTTCGTCAGCGCAAAGAAGGCGCCGGAGACTAGGCGGTTTCCGGCGCCTTCTTGCGTTAGCTTACGGCGACCCGATTCTGCCGCCTCTTCGTCATTGCAAGCGAAGCGAAGCAATCCAGAGTTTCGCAGAGCCGCCGTGGATTGCTTCGCTTCGCTCGCAATGATGAGGTTAGGGAGTTAGGTTCCAAGAGTCCCTCCGCACCCACCTGCACAATTTTAAGGCAGGGTGTGCCCGAATCTTGAACACATAATGTCGCCAATCGGGGTGTTGCCCGCATGACTCAGTGCGTTCACCCTGTCGAAAGCGACGATTACCGTCTTTTCGCGGCTGCACACTTGGCCTACGAGGGGGCCATCCGCACTGGCACGATTCTTGATAGGAATCGCGCGCGAGGCATCTGGTTCCCGGACCGGAATTGTCTTCGGAAAAAATCCGGGACCATGCAGGGGTCAACACTGGCGTGAAAAAGATCGAAGCTATCATCAAGCCGTTCAAGCTGGACGAAGTGAAGGAAGCACTGCACGAAGTTGGCGTCTCGGGCATCACCGTCACCGAAGCCAAGGGCTTCGGCCGCCAGAAGGGCCATACCGAGCTCTATCGCGGCGCCGAATACGTCGTCGACTTCCTGCCCAAGGTGAAGCTCGAAGTGGTCGTCCCCGACGCCCTGGCCGAACGCGTGGTCGAAGCCATTGCCGACGCCGCGCAGACCGGCCGCATCGGTGACGGCAAGATCTTCGTCGTTCCCATCGAAACCGCCGTGCGCATCCGCACCGGCGAGCGCGACGACGACGCCCTGTAATACCTATCGTGTAATATCCATCCGGCCCACGTCGGAAACCGGCTCACGCCGGAAATAGATTGCCCGGCTGCGGCCGGATCGGGAAGAAACGGCGAGAAAGCCCGAAACGTCCCGTGGTCAATGCAACATCAAAGTCTCTTTCGGGATCGGAAGAGCATCACTGGAGACTACTCTAATGGCGAGTGCAAAGGACGTCCTCAAGCGCATCAAGGACGAAGAGATCGAGTGGGTTGACCTGCGTTTCACCGACCCCAAGGGCAAGTGGCAGCACCTCACCATGGTCGCTTCGATCCTCGGCGAGGACGAGCTGGAAGACGGCCTGATGTTCGACGGTTCGTCGATCGAGGGCTGGAAGGCCATCAACGAGTCGGACATGATCCTCAAGCCCGACCTCGACGCCGTCTACGTCGATCCGTTCTCGGCCACCCCGATGCTCATCCTGTTCTGCGACATCGTGGAACCCTCGACCGGCGACCTCTACGCCCGCGACCCGCGCTCGACCGCGAAGCGCGCCGAGTCCTTCGTCAAGTCGGCCGGTTTCGGTGACACCGTCTACGTCGGCCCCGAAGCCGAGTTCTTCATGTTCGACGACGTGAAGTTCTACGACGGCTACGAAGGCAACGGCTTCAAGATCGACGACATCGAGCTGCCCGGCAACTCGAACCGCGACTACGACACCGGCAACCTCGCCCACCGTCCGCGCGCCAAGGGCGGCTACTTCCCGGTCGCGCCGGTCGACTCGGCCGTCGACATCCGCGGCGAGATGGTCACCACCATGCTCGAAATGGGCCTGCCCTGCGACAAGCACCACCACGAAGTGGCCGCTGCCCAGCACGAACTCGGCCTGACCTTCGGCACGCTGGTCACCACCGCCGACCGCATGCAGATCTACAAGTACGTCGTGCACATGGTCGCGCAGGCCTATGGCAAGACCGCCACGTTCATGCCGAAGCCGATCATGAAGGACAACGGCTCGGGCATGCACACCCACATCTCGATCTGGGACAAGGGCAACCCGCTGTTCGCCGGTAACGGCTATGCCGGTCTTTCCGACATGTGCCTCTACTTCATCGGCGGCGTCATCAAGCATGCCAAGGCCCTGAACGCCTTCACCAACCCGACCACCAACAGCTACAAGCGCCTGGTGCCGGGCTACGAAGCCCCGGTGCTGCTGGCCTACTCGGCCCGCAACCGCTCGGCCTCGTGCCGCATCCCCTACGGTGCGGGCGACAAGGCGAAGCGCGTGGAATTCCGCTTCCCCGACGCGATGGCCAACCCCTACCTCTGCTACGCCGCGCTGCTCATGGCCGGTCTCGACGGGATCAAGAACAAGATCCATCCGGGCGAAGCCATGGACAAGAACCTCTACGATCTGCCGCCGGCCGAACTCGCCGAAGTGCCGACCGTCTGCGGTTCGCTGCGTGAAGCGCTCGATTCGCTCCAGGCCGACCATGCCTTCCTTCTCGAAGGCGGCGTGTTCACCGTGGACCAGATCGAATCCTACCTCGAACTGAAGTGGCCGGAAGTGCTGCGCTGGGAAACCACGCCGTCGGCCGTCGAGTTCGACATGTACTACAGCGCCTGATCGCGCGTCCTTCCTTTCGGGGAAGGAGCCTCAGTTCGCCGAGTGGGGCGCCCGGAGCAATCCGGGCGCCCTTTTCACTGGCTAACCCGCTCTTCCGGCGCGACGTTCCGCTGCGACGGCTGGCGACAAATTGCGCGGGAACGGCTATCGTCCCGCCGCGTTGCGCCCCTCGAAGGAGAAGCAGCGATGCCGAGAACGTGGACTTTTCTCGCCGGGATGACCGGCCTGACCCTGATCGCCCCGCTCGCGATCGGCATCGCCGCGGCCGGGCAATCCGGCGCGCAACAATCCGGGCAGGCCGAGGCGCAGAACCGCATCACTGCCGCGCGCGAACAGCGCCAGCAGGAACGTGCCCGCGAGAACGCGGCCGTGACCACGTTCAAGGATTCCACTGGCCGGGAATTCCGCGTCCCCACCAGCGACCGCGTGCACGTGCTCACCCGCGAGCAGGACATCGCCTGGAACCCACCCGCTGCCGCCCCGACCTTCTCCGGCTGCCCCGCCGCGATCTCCGGGAAATATCCCGGTTGCGTGCTGCCGCCGCGCACCCATCCGCCGGAAAAGGCCTGGCACGATCCCGGCTGGTTCTCCCCCGCCTGGGCCGACGACACCCAGGCCCGCTTCGATGGCGGCTACCTGCTGCGCCTCGGCGCGGCGACCGCTCCTGCCGGGAGCGGGACGGAAAGCGGCAACGGCGTGGTTGGCTACCTGCCATTGCTCGGCGGCGGGCTGGCGGTCGGGCAGGCCTGGCCCGGCGCCTACAAGCCGGTCACCCTGCCCGGCTACTACACCCGCTACTACGGCCTCGGCGGCGAGGGCGCCTGGCGCTATTACGACCGGACCATCTACCGGATGAAGCCCGGTGGCAGCACAATCGCCGGAGTCGCCGCGATCCTGCTCGGCGCCCCGATCCGGATCGGCCAGCCCATGCCGCCGGGCCATGACGCCTACAATCTCCCCGCCGCCTGGCGCGACCAGTACCGCGACGGGCCGGAGGCGCTCTACCGCTACAGCGACGGCTACATCTACCAGCTCGATCCCGCTTCCCGCCGCGTGCGGGCGGCCATCGAACTGCTCGCCTGAAAGGGCCAGGAAGGACACATGCGCAAGCACCATCTCGCTCTCCCGCTTCTGGCTGCCCTCGGCCTTTCGCTCGCCGCCTGCTCGGGCAAGGACAGTTCCGGGGGGCAGACCGCAACCGCCACCCCGGCCGCGTCCGAGACCCTGCCCCAGGCGCTCGACAATGCCTCCGGCCTCCAGACCGTGGCCGAGGCGCTCAAGGAAACCGGCATCGAGGGCGTGTTCCGGGACAATGCCAGCTACACCCTGATCGCGCCGGAGGACGCCGCTTTCGCACAGCTCGGCGATCCGGCCAAGCAGCTGACCGAGGCCGACGACCACGCCGCGCTGGCCGCGCTCATCAAGGACCACCTGCTGACCGGCTACATGACCCCGCAGGACATCCTGGCCGCGATCAAGGCCAGCAAGGACGGCAAAGTGGCGATCCCGACGCTCGGCGGCGGCACGCTTACCTTCACCCAGTCCGGCGGCACCGTGAACGTCGCGGCGGAGGACGGCACCCAGGCCAGCTTCGACGGCGATCCGGTAACCGGCGGCGCCAGCATTGCCATTCCCGTGACCGGCGTGCTCAAAAAGCTGTGATATTCCGGAGCTTTCCCCCGCATGACGGCGTTTTTCACGCCGCGCCCCGCTGACAAGCCCGGCCCGCTGCCTTAGCGTCATCCCGAGGCAACGGGGAATATCATGACGAACTTCGCACGCGCGGCCCGACTCCGCGCGACTCTTCTCGCCGCTCTGGCTTTGGCCGCCGCGCCGCAGGTCGCGCTGGCGCGCAAGGACATCGGCGAGACGGCCGCCGCCGCGCTGCCGCAGGCGCAGAGCTACATGGCCACCGACAATTGCGAAGGCGCGCTCGGGCAGGTCTCGCCGGTCGTCGCCGACAAGGCCTTCGCCACGCTGGAAGACCGCGTGCGCGTGCCCTTCCTGATGATCGCCACTCTGTGCGAGGCGCGCGGTGACCGGATCGAACCGGCCCTGCTCCATGCCCGCGAGATGACCGCCATCACCGGCGCCCCCGGCGTCGCCTGGAGCCTGCGTTTCGGACTGGAACTCGACGGCGGCAGGCCCGCCGATGCGGTCGCCACGCTCGAGACCATGCAGAAGGAGCTGCCGGACGGGATCGACCCGATCCAGACCGACTGGCTGATGGCGCTGGGCCGCAAGTTCGCGGGCGACCAGGCCAACCCCGCCTATCGCCGCTATCTGGCGATGCTCTCCACCTCCTCCCGCGCGCAGGACGATCCCCGCTTCCAGGGCATCCGCCGCGCCTATGCCCGCATGCTCCAGGACTCCGGCGACAGCGCCGGTGCCTCCGCCCAGATCGCCGCGATCGGCAGCGCCCGCCTGCTCCGCGATATCAGCCTCGACCCCGTCTTGCGCGGCCTGCTGCCCGAGACCTTCGACCTCAACGCCGCTTACCAGCGGGAGATCGCCGACCTCGAACGCCGCAGCATCCTGCGCCCCGGCCTGCTCACCCTTCCCATCGAACTCGCCGCGGCGCAGCGGGCGATCGGCGAGCCGAACAAGGCGCGCGTCACGCTCGAAGCCGCGCGCCCTTACGGCGTGCTCGAAAAGCAGTTCTCCGACCGCGACAGCCAGCTCAACTGGTGGTGGGACAGCCTCGCCCGCACATACGAACAGCTCGGCCGCTACGAGGACGGGGTCGCCGCCTACCGGCAGGCCATCGCTTCGGGGGAGAACGGCAGCCCGAATATCAGCCAGAGCATCAACCTCGCCTATCTGCAAAGCCGCTTCGGCCACCACGATGCGGCGCTGGAGACCCTCGCCCCGCTCGGCGCCACCATCGACACGGGTGCCAGCCCCTATGGCGCGATGGAATATCACCTTGCCCACGGCTGCGCGGCGCAAGGCGCGGGCAAGACCGACCTCGCCGAGGTCGACCTCGCCTATATGGAGGCCCATGCCGGGGACCACGCCGAGGCCGTTACCGACCTGCTGATCTGCCTCGACCGGCTGGACGCCGCCGCCGCCTCGCTGATCGCGCGCCTGGGCGATCCCGAACGCCGGGTCGATGCCCTCGCCCAGCTCAGCGACTATGCGCCGCCGCCCGCGAACCTGCCTCCGGTGCCCTTCGCCGCAGGCCTCGCTACCCTGAAGCAGCGCCCCGATGTGCAGGCGGCAATAGCCAGCGCGGGCGGAACGCGAAAGTTCGACGTCCAGGCCTCGGGTCTTTAGGCGCTCTTGCACCCGGCCATGGCCGCGACCATAAGTCGCGGCCATGCGTATTCTTCTTGCCGCCGCGCTGCTCGCCGGAACCGCCGCCCCCGCCTTCGCCCAGAAGGCACCAACCCCGGCACCAACCCCGGCCCCCGCCCCGATCCTGACCACGCCCGATGCGAAGGACGTCTGGACCCACGCCCAGCCGCAAGTCGCCCGCGTCACCCATGTCGCGCTCGACCTCAATGTCGATTTCGCCGGCAAGACCCTGTCCGGCAGCGCCCTGCTCGACATCCTCGCCGCGCCGGGGGCCACGCAAGTCGTGCTCGACGTCAACGACATGGATATCTCGGCCGTCACCGACGGCGCGGGCAAGCCGCTCAAGTGGACGCTCGGCCCCAAGGACACCGCGAACGCCGATATCGGCTCGGCGCTTACCATCGACCTCGCGGGCGCTACGAAGATCAGGATCGCCTACCGCTCGAAGCCCGGCGCCACCGCACTGCAATGGCTGCCGCCGGAAATGACGTTCGGCAAGAAGAAGCCCTTCCTGTTCAGCCAGGGCCAGGCGATCCTCAACCGTTCGTGGGTGCCCACGCAGGACAGCCCCGGCATCCGCCAGACCTGGGAAGCCACCTTGCGCGTGCCGGGTGACATGGTCGCGGTGATGAGCGCGGAAAAGCTCTCCGGCGACAAGGGCGAGGCCCTGCCCGACGGCCGACGCCAATTCCGCTTCCGCATGGACAAGCCGGTGCCGCCCTACCTGATCGCCTTCGCGGTGGGCGACCTCAAGTTCAAGTCGCTCGGCCCCCGCTCCGGCGTCTGGACCGAGGCGCCGATGCTGGACAAGGCGGCGAAGGAATTCGTCGACGTCGAAAAGATGATCGACGCCGCCAGCAAGCTCTACGGCCCCTATCGCTGGGGCCGCTACGACATGCTCGTGCTGCCGCCCGCCTTCCCTTACGGCGGCATGGAAAACCCCATGCTGACCTTCCTGACGCCGACCATCGTCACCGGCGACCGCTCCAACACCGACGTCGTCGCGCATGAACTGGCGCATTCGTGGTCGGGCAACCTCGTCACCAATGCCACTTGGTCGGATTCCTGGCTGAACGAGGGCTTCACGACCTACTTCGAAAACCGCATCATGGAATCGCTCTACGGCAAGGAGCAGGCCGCGACGTATGCCGATCTCGACTGGGACGTGCTCCAGCGCGAGATCGCCGCGGGCGGCGGCCAGACCGGCGCCGCCACGCGCCTCAACGGCGAACCGGGCGCGGGCGAGGTGGACTACACCAAGGGCTCCAACTTCCTGCGGATGATCGAATATATCGTGGGCCGCGACAAGTGGGACGCCTACCTCACCTCCTACTTCGACCGCCACGCCTTCCAACCGCAGACCACCGCCGGATTCCTTGGCGACCTGCGCGAGCGCCTGCTCAAGGGCCAGCCGGACCTCGAACTGAAACTCCAGCTCGACCGCTGGTCCTACGGCGCGGGCCTGCCGGACAATGCCGTTCGCGTCCACAGCGCGACACTGGCGAAAGTCGATACCAAACTGGCCGCCTTCAACGCGGGCGGCCCGGCCAGCGCGGTGCAGCCGCAAGGCTGGACCACGCAGGAATGGCTGCGTTTCCTGAACGGCATCGATCGGCAGCAGACGCCCGCGCGCCTCAAGGAACTGGACACGGCGCTAGGCCTCTCGGCCTCGGGCAATGCCTATATCCAGTCGGCCTGGTTCGAACTCGCCATCGCCAACCGCTACGATCCGGCGGTGCCCTATCTGCGCGCCTATCTCTCGCGGATCGGGCGCGGGCTGCTGGTCTATCCGCTCTACAAGGGGCTGATGAAGCAGGGCGACTGGGGCACCGGCAAGGCGCGGGACTTCTTCGCCGAGGCCCGGCCCACCTATCACCCCTCCACCGCCGCCGGGATCGCGCGCATCGTCGCCCCGGAAGCACCGCAGGAGTAACCGCGATATGACCCGTTTCGGCAATGCCCCCGGCCCGGACGTGTTCGAGGCCCTCGCCCACGCCGCCTTCGCGCGCATTCCCGAACCTTTCGCGCAGCACCTCGTCGGCGTGACCGTCCACGTCGAGGAATTCGCGGACGCGGAGACCCTGCACGCGGTCGGCCTGGAGGACGCCTGGGAACTGACCGGCCTCTACCACGGCCGCCCGCTCGACGAGGAATCGGTCTGGGTGGCAGGCGAATTCCGCCCGCGCATCACGCTCTACCGCCAGCCCCTGCTCGCCGAATGGTGCGAGACGGACGTGACGCTGGAGGATCTCGTCACCCATGTCGTGGTCCACGAAGTCGGCCACCACTTCGGCCTGTCGGACGACGACATGCATGCGCTGGAGGACGACGCGGACTGAGGTTTCGCGCGGAGGCTAACTCCCTTTGGCGCCTCCGCGCGAACCCGTTTCCGCCCCCCGACTTCCCGGAAACACCCGAAGCGAAACCTATCGTCGCCCGCGCGCAGGCGGGGACCCCGCTTTCTTCTGCAACCCTAACGCCGAACCGCAAGCCAAGCGGGATCCCCGCCTACGCGGAGATGACGGCAATTGTGGAGAAGCAACCTCCCCGTTTCGCCGCCTCGTCATCCTGAACTTGTTTAGCTGCGCTGGCCTTCGGCTCAGGATCCATCGTGCCGCTCAAACAAAGCCTTGGACAGCAAGCCGCTCTCTCGGTTAGCAAACTGAGCGACAGTGCTTCCGGCAAAATGGACCCTGAGCCGAAGGCCAGCGCAGCTAAACAAGTTCAGGGTGACGCCAGACATGTGGGGAAAGCGGACGCTTGAACTTCAGATGCGATGCTTACGGCGAGACGAGCTCCGCCATCCGTCGATTGTAACGTCGAGCGTAACTCTCCGCTTTAGGACGCAACCGCCGACACTCCGGCGTTTCGCGATCAGTCGTGCCTTCGATCATACGGACAGCCCAGTTCCGCCCATCTGCGCCGGGAACCTCACCAACAAGCCCGCCGATCATTAACAATCGCACGTCCCCGCGCAACTTGGCAGCAAGAGCATCTTGCTCAGATTTCGCAACAGTAAGGCTGCGCAACGCATTGCAACGCACATACGGGTCGCCTGCTTCTTGCCCACACGCTGCGAGAAAAAAGAGCAAGCACAGACTGATGGATGATCGCAGCATTAACTGGAGCTAGCTCTTCGGTAAGAATGCGGCAATCGACGATTTGGAAAGCCAAAAGCCGTTTTCTCGGCGCTTGCCGACAGCCCGCTTTCCTACAACCACCCCCGCACGCTATTCTCTTCCCCATGCCTCACGCCGCCCTCCACCACAGCCCATCACAAGGTGACACCCCCACCACAAGACGACACTTTTTCTCCCTTTGGACCGTGTCAACCGTGTCAACCAAACCGTCACCTTACGCCTCCATCAGGCACGAAAAATCGTTGCCGCCCCGCGCAATGATCCGATAGGACGAGCGCCATGACTCTCCCCCTCCATCGCGGTCTGCCGCTGCTTTCCGCCTCGCTGATGGCCGCCCTCCTTGCAGGCTGCGCAACGACGCCGATCTCCCACCAGGCAAGCGCGCCCATCGAAGTCGGGGTCATCGCGATCAACGACTTCCACGGCGCGCTCGAACCGCCCAGCCAGTCGGTCGAGACGCCGGACGGGCACGGCGGCGAAGTCGCGGTTCCGGCGGGCGGCGGGGCATGGCTCGCCTCGGCGGCGGACTCGCTGAAGGCGCGGCATGCCAACACTATCGTGGTGGCGGCGGGCGACCTGACCAGCGCCTCGCAGCTCGCCTCCTCGCTCTATCTCGACGAGCCTTCGGTCGGCGTGATGAACCGCGTCGGCGTGGAGTTCAACGCGGTGGGCAACCACGAGTTCGACCGGGGCTGGCAGGAATTGCGCCGCCTTCAGAACGGCGGCTGCGAGAAGAACACGCGCGGGCAGCCCTGCCAGCTCGAACCGTTCAAGGGCGCCGACTACAAGTACCTCGCCGCCAGCACCACGCTGGCCGACGGTACGCCGCTGTTCCCCGGCACCGGCCTCAAGACTTTCGGCACCGGCAAGGACCGGATAACGATCGGCTTCGTCGGCCTGTCGCTGAGCAGCGTGCCCACCCTCGTCGCGCCGGACCGGGTCGCGGGCCTGAAGTTCGCGGACGAGGCGGAGACGATCAACCACGCGGTGCCGCAGCTGAAAGCCGCGGGTGCCGACGCCGTCGTCGTGCTGATCCATCAGGGCCTGCGCACCAATGGCGCCGCCGATCCCAACGGCTGCGACCAGGCGGTGGGCGATATCCAGCCGATCCTCGCCCGCCTGAACCCCGGCGTCGACGTGGTGGTCTCGGGCCACACGCATTGGGCCTATGTCTGCAATTACACCGCCAATACGCAGGCAGGTCCGATCCTGCTGACAAGCGCGGGCGTCTACGGAAAGCTGGTGACGGACATCACCCTCAGGTTCGATCCCGCGACGCACAAGCTCCTGGGCAAGCAGGCCAGCAACCTGATCGTCCAGTCGCCCGCCTACAAGTCGGCCAAAGGCGAGGTGCCGAACCAGCCCGCCTTCCCGCAGTTCCAGCCGCGTGCGGACGTGGCCGCCTATATCCAGCGCTACAAGGACGCCTCGCTGCACCTCGTCGCGCGGCCGGTGGGCAAGCTCTCCGGCCCGGCGGGCAAAGTCGAGGAAAAGGGCGTCGGCAAGGGCGGCGAACTCGGCAACCTGATCGCGGATTCGCAGCTCGCCGCCAGCCGCAAGGCCGGGGCCGAGATCGCCTTCGTCAATCCCTATGGCATCCGCACCTCGCTGATCCCGGCGGCGGACGGCACCGTTACCTTCGGCCAGATCTACGCGGTCGAGCCGTTCAACAACGAGATCGTCACGCTGTCGCTGACCGGCGCCCAACTTCGCGCGACGCTGGAACAGGGGCTGGACGACAGCGGCGACAAGCAGATGCTCGCGCCCAGCCAGGGCCTGCGCATTGCCTTCGACATGCGCCGCCCCTCGGGTTCGCGGATCACCGCGCTGACTCTGGACGGCAAGCCGCTCGACCCGGCCCGGACCTACCGGATCAGCGTGGTGAACTTCCTGGCCGAAGGCGGCGACGGCTTCAGCGGTTTCATTCAGGGCACCGACCGCGTGCACGGCGCCATCGACCTCGATGCCCTGGAAGACTGGCTCTCGGCGGTGCCGGTACGCCAGCTGCCGGAAGAGGACCGGACGCCGGAAACGCGCTGAATGGCATGAGGGCCGCCTGACTTCAGCCTATCCTCGTCATTGCGAGCGTAGCCAAGCAATCCAGAGCAGTCTTGCACCGCTCTGGATTGCTTCGTCGGCTCCGCCTCCTCGCAATGACGAGAAAAATCGCGGGCTTGATCACCCGAACAGCCAGTGGCCCAGCAGGCGGTCGAACGGGAAAGTGAAGAAGCCCGCGATCAGCAGGGCGCCGATGATGAGGCCGCGCACGGTGCGGCGGTGACGGGCGGCATTGTGCCGCCGCGCCGCCAGCACCAGCACAGGCACCATGACCAGCGTGAACAGCGAGAGGACATGGATGAGGCTGAACTTCCCCGGCCCGCCCATATGGATGAACAGGCTGTCCAGCGCGGTCAGCATCATCGCCCCGCTCCAGACATAGCCGTAGACCCGGTGCCGGGTATCGCCGCGGCGCCGCCAGAGCAGCACCGGCGTCAAGACCAGCGCGGTCAGGATCGTCGCGAGATGGAACCAGATGACCACGGGCACGCGCGCCCATTCGTTCATCCCGCGCAGCAGGGCGGCGAAGATGAAGGCCAGCATCACTACGGCCAGAAAACCGAGCGCCCGTTCCAGCCTGTCCGGCCCGCGCAAGTCCTGCGCCGTGACACCCCGCACTGCCGTCGCCCCCGACGGCGCTACCGCTGCTTCGCTCATTCTGCCCCCTGTTATGTCGTCAGAACCCCGCGCCTTGCGGCCATTGCGGCCCGGTCACGCCCATGACCTTGAACAGGGTTCCCATCTGATCGTCGTTGATAAGCCGATCTTTTGCCCGCTGGATAGTCTCCGCGTGATGCGGCGCAGCGGCGGCGAGATGGGCGGCGCGCATCTCGATGCCCAGCGCGCGCAGGAACGCGCCCTGCGTCACCGTGCCCTGCCATGTCGCGCCTTCACCCGCCGCGATCTCGGCGAGGATCGCGAAATCGACGAGGCAGGTGAGGTCCGCCTCGCCCGGCATCGCGAACGGATCGACCCTGGTATGCGCGCGCAGCGCCTGCAAGGTGGAGCCGGTCTGCCTCGCGGCATAGCCGTAGTCGATCAGCAGCGCCGCGCCGCCCTGCGCTGCGAGCCTTGCGGCCAGCTCGTGCATGACGGCGGCGGCGCCGGGGCAGGTTTCCAGCAGGGTGCTTTCCGGTGCATCCTTCAGCGCATCCGGCACGGCGGCGTCCATCGGCTTTTCCCCGGCGACAGGACGGAAGCGGTCCTCGGCCCAGTCTACCATGCGCTCGCGCCAGCCCTTGGCGGTCTTCACCAGCTGGCGCACCGGCAGCGCGTCGAGGAATTCGTTGCCGACCACCAGCAGCGGCGCATCGGTGGGCACGCTGCCGAGATCGTGGTGCCACTGCGCCTGCGGCACCGCCTCGGCCTGGAGCGCCCGCAGCGCCTGCGAACCTTCGACGAAGTGGACTTGCGGCTCCAGCCCCACCCGCTTCATCGAACGCAGCGCGTCGCGCGCCAGAGTGCCGCGCCCCGGCCCCATCTCGACGTAGTGGACCGGCTGCGGGCTGCCCGCCCGCACCCAGATATCGGCCAGCCACAGCCCGACGAGTTCGCCGAACATCTGGCTGATCTCGGGGGCGGTGATGAAGTCCCCGTCCGCGCCGAACGGGTCCTTGTCGGCATAGTAGCGGGCGTTCGATTCGCCCATGTAGTGCAGCAGCGAGATCGGCCCGTAATTGGCTATCAGCCGCTGGAACACGGCCGAGAGCGGTTCGGCTTGGGACATCGGACTAAGCGGCGATCGGGCGGACGGTGGCCAGCGCCGGCTTGCTGAGCGCGCGGGCGATCAGCACCAGTCCGAGCAGGATCAGCGGGATCGTCAGCCACTGGCCCATCGACAGCCCGCTGCGCGCGGCGAAGTCCTGAAGCTGGGCGTCCGGTTCGCGGAAGAACTCCACGGTGAAGCGCGCGCAGGCGATGCCGGTGGTGAAGACGCCGACCAGCAGGCCCGGACGGAACCGCGAACGGGTCTTCCAGAACAGGCTGAGCATCACGACGATCATCAGCAGCCCTTCGAGGCCCGCTTCGTAGAGCTGGCTGGGGTGGCGCGGCAGCGGTCCGGCGTCAGGGAAGACCATGGCCCAGGGCAGGTTCGGATCGGTGACGACCCGGCCCCACAGCTCGCCGTTCACGAAGTTGGCGAGGCGGCCGAACAGCATGCCGAAGGGCACGCAGACCGAAACATAATCCGCCACCCGCAGGAAATCGAGGTTCCCGCGCCAGGAGACCCAGATCATCGCTAAGAGCACGCCGATCAGCCCCCCATGGAAGCTCATGCCGCCGTGCCAGAGCGAAACCAGCGCGCCCGGATCGCTCCAGAGGCTGGGAATGCCGGTGTCGCCGCCGGTGTAGAACGTCGCATAGCCCAGGCGTCCGCCGAGGATGATGCCGATCGTGCAATAGAAGAACAGGTCGTCGGCATGGCGCTGCGCCAGCGGCGCGCCGGGCGACTTGATCATGCGCGACAAGTGCCAGTAGCCGAGCATGATGCCCGCCAGATAGGCCAGCGAGTACCAGCGCAGTTCGAAGCTGCCGATCCGGAACAGGTAGTTCTTGAGGCCGAAGTTGACCCAGTAGATCGGCTGGTGCGCCTCTGCGGCGGCGGCTGCGGCAAGTGCTGTCAGGGACAAGGGCAGGACCTCGTAAATTCTCGTAAGGTCGCCGGGCCGGACGGCCTCGACGGTGGTATGCTGGCCGCCTTCTGGCATAGCGCGAGAGGCGATGGTAGGCCGGATTTTTCGGCGGGCCGCCAAAATCGCTCGCCCGGCGCCCGGATGCTGTTCCCCTCAAGCCGTTGAATGTCTAGATATCGCTCGACATGAGCGTGATCCGCATCCCTTCGCCCCGTTCCGTGATCGACCGCCGCGCGCTGGTCGAGACCATCGAAGCCGTCGTCGCCGAGACCGGCGCCGCCAAGGGTCGCAAGCGGGTGGTCGAACTCCTGCGCGAGGCGCTGGAGCAGGGCCGGGCCGAGATCGCCCGCCGCCTCGTGGAAAAGCCCTCCGCCGGGCACGAAGTGGCGGAAGCGCAGGCCTATCTGGTCGACCAGTTGCTGCGGATCATTCACGATCACGTCTCCACCCATGTCTATCCGGCGATGAACCGATCAAAGGGCGAGCGTCTTTCGATCATCGCCGTCGGCGGCTACGGACGCGGCGAGATGGCGCCCCATTCCGACGTCGATCTCGCCTTCCTCACCCCGATCAAGCAGACCGCCTGGTGCGAGCAGGTGATCGAGGCGATGCTCTACTTCCTCTGGGACCTCGGCCTCAAGATCGGCCATTCCAGTCGCTCGGTGGACGACATGGTCCGCATGAGCCGCTCCGACCTCACCATCCGCACCGCCATGCTGGAGGGCCGCTACGTCTGGGGCGACCAGGACCTCTACGAGGACGTGCGCGCGCGCTTCTGGAAGGACGTCGTCGCCGGCACCGAGCGCCAGTTCGTGGTCGAGAAGCTGGCCGAGCGCGAGGAACGCCACAAGCGCATGGGCGACAGCCGCTATGTCGTCGAACCGAACGTGAAGGAAGGCAAGGGCGGCCTGCGCGACCTCCACACGCTCTACTGGATCGGAAAATATATCCACAAGGTGCGCGATCCCAGCGAACTGGTGGACGTGGGCTTGCTGACCCACAAGGAATACCGCGCCTTCCGCCGGGCGGAGAACTTCTTCTGGGCAGTGCGCTGCCACCTCCACACGATCACCCGCCGCGCCGAGGACCGCCTGACTTTCGACCTCCAGCGCGAAGTGGCGGCGCGGATGAACTATTCCGACCGCCCCGGAAAGAGCGCGGTCGAGCGGTTCATGCAGATGTTCTTCCTCCAGGCGAAGATGGTCGGCACCCTGACCGGCGTGTTCCTCGCCCAGCTCGACGACCAGTTCGCCAAGCGCCAGCCGCGCGGGCTGCTGGCGGGCTTCCGCGCCCGTCCGCGCTCGGTCAAGGGCTACAAGGTGTTCGGGGGACGTATCATGGCGCCCGGCGAAACCTGGTTCGAGGCCGATCCGGTACGCCTGATCGAGATCTTCGTCATCGCCGACCGCGAGGGGCTGGAAATCCACCCCGAAACCATGCGCCTCGTCTCCCGCGACGCCGCCCTCATCCGCGAGGAGGTGCGCCGAGACCCGCGCGCCAACGAGCTGTTCATGGAACTGCTCACCAGCCGCAACAACCCGGAAACGGCGCTGCGCTCGTTCAACGAGGCGGGCGTTTTCGGCCGCTTCGTCACCGAATTCGGCCGCGTCAACGCGCAGATGCAGTTCGACATGTACCACCACTACACGGTGGACGAGCACACGATCCGCGCCATCGGCCTGATCTCCCGCATCGAGAAGGGCGAGCTGAAGCAGGACCATCCGCTCAGCCACGAGATCATCCACAAGGTCCGCTCGCGCCGCGCGCTCTATGCCGCGGTGCTGCTGCACGACATCGCCAAGGGCCGCGGCGGCGACCATTCCGAGATCGGCGCCGAGATCGCCCTGAAGCTCTGCCCGCGTTTCGGGCTGGACGAGGAAGAGACCGAACTCGTCTCGTGGCTGGTGCTGCACCACCTCGTGCTCTCCGCCACCGCCTTCAAGCGCGACCTGTCGGATGCCAAGACGATTACCGATTTCGTCGAACTCGTGCAATCGGTGGACCGCCTGCGGCAACTGACGCTGCTGACCATCGTCGATATCCGCGCGGTCGGCCCCGGCACCTGGAACTCGTGGAAGCGCCAGCTCATCGGCGAACTCTACGGCGCCTCCGAGGAGCGCCTGCGGCTCGGCCATGTCGAATTCGGGCGCGAGAAGCGCGTCGCCGCGAAGAAGGCCATCGTTGCCGGCAGCGCCGAGGAGAATGCCGCGCTTGTCGAGGAGCTGGCAGCGCAATTCGCCGATTCCTACTGGATCGCCGAGCAGGAAGACGTCATCGCCAAGAACCTGGCGCAATTCCATGCCTCACAGGACGAACCCCTCTCGATCGCGACCGAGTACTATCCGGCGCGCGGGGCCACGCTCGTCACCGTCATCGCCTCGGACCACCCCGGCCTGTTCTACCGCATCGCCGGCGGCATCCATCTCGCGGGCGGCAACATCATCGACGCGCGCATCCATACGAGTCGCACCGGCCGCGCGGTGGACAACTTCCTGGTGCAGGACCCGCTCGGACGGCCCTTCATGGAGGAAACCCAGCTTGCCCGCCTGCGCTCCTCGATCGAGAATGCGCTGGCCAACCGCATCAAGATCCTGCCCCAGCTCGTCGCCCGCCCCGATGCCCGCCCCCGCGCCGATGCCTTCGAAGTACGGCCCCGCGTGCTGGTGGACAACAAGGCCTCGAATCGCCTCACCGTCGTCGAGGTCAATGCCCGCGACCGCCCGGCGCTGCTCAACCGGCTGGCCCATGCGCTGTTCGAATCGAAGCTCATGGTCCACTCCGCCCATATCGCGACGTATGGCGAACGCGCGGCGGATACCTTCTACGTCACCGATCTGCTGGGCGAGAAGCTGACCTCATCCAGCCGGATCAAGACTCTGGAACGCCGCCTGCTGGAAGCGGCCAGCGAGGGCAGCCTGACGGAAGTGGCGGCGTAACACGTATTCCGTGCAAGGCCTGCCGCACACTACGCGTCACAATACCCTCGTCATCCTGAACCAAGTTCAGGATGACGAGGGTAAGACCGCGAGAAAAGTTCCTGCAAAATCTCGCCAATAAACAGTTGAAAGCGCGCGCCAACGGTCCCACTTGTTGCATCGCAACATCCACCATGCGCAGGACCCTGCCCATGAATGCCGATAGCGCCGCCGTTTCGTCCCCGTTTTCGAACGCACCGCAGTCGGTGCTCGTGCTTCAGGGCGGAGGCGCGCTCGGCGCCTACCAGGCCGGAGTCTACGAAGCGCTCACCGCCGAAGGCCACGCGCCGGACTGGGTGGCCGGCATCTCGATCGGCGCGATCAATGCCGCGATCATCGCCGGCAATGCGCCCGAGGAACGCGTCGGGAAGCTGCGCGCCTTCTGGGACGGGGTCAGCCACGAGTTGCTCTACCGGCTCGACGCCGGAAACGGCTTCGCCCGCCGCGCCTTCAACGAGACTTCCGCCGCCCTTGCCGCGACCTTCGGCGTGCCAGGCTTCTTCACCCCGCGCCTGCCGGTGCCGCTGCCCGAATGGCCGGACGAACTCGGCCGCCTGAGCTTCTACGACACCGCCCCACTGCGCCAGACCCTGCTGAACCTCGTCGATTTCGATCGCATCAACCGGGGCGAAACCCGCTTCTCGGTCGGCGCGGTCAACATGATGACCGGCAATTTCGTCTATTTCGACAACCAGAGCGAAAACGGGCAGAACGAACGCAGGATCGGTCCCGAGCACATCATGGCCAGCGGCGCCCTGCCCCCCGGCTTCCCGCCGGTCGAGATCGACGGCGAGTGGTACTGGGACGGCGGCCTCGTCTCCAACACCCCGCTGCAATACGTGCTCGACAACCGCAGCCCTTGCGAGATGACGGTGTTCCAGGTGGACCTGTTCCCCTCGCGCGGGGCCGTACCCAAGACCATGGCCGACATCGCCCAGCGGGAAAAGGACATCCGCTTCTCCAGCCGCACGCGCCTCAACACCGACTTGTCCAAGCGCCTCCAGGACATGCGCGCCGCCGCCCAGCGGCTCTCCCACAAGCTGCCGCCCGAACTGCGGGACGATCCCGACCTGCACCAGTTGCTCGGCTGCCGCCCGGCAGGCGCCGTGGCGGTGATGCACCTCATCAACCGCCCGCGCGGCTACGAGACCATGTCGAAGGACTACGAGTTCTCCCGCATGACCGTAACCGAGCACTGGAAAGCCGGAAAGGCCGACGCGCACTCTTCGCTGCGCGATGCACGCTGGACCGATCGTCAACTCAAACCCGACGAAATCATGACGTTCGACCTCGCGGGCACACGCGCGAAGAGGCCGAACAACGAGGAGTAGGTGAATGAAACTGAAGGACAAGGCCTGCATCGTCACCGGCGCCGCCAGCGGCATCGGCAACGCCATCGCCCATAAATACGCCTCCGCAGGGGGCAAGGTGGCCATCGCCGACCTCAACCTCGAAGCCGCCCGGAAGGCCGCCGACGACATCAAGGCCAAGTATGGCACCGAGGCCCTCGCCGTCGCCATGGACGTGACCAGCGAGGACCAGGTGAATGCGGGCGTCGCGCAGGTCGTCGAGGCATGGGGCACGGTGGACGTGCTCGTCTCCAACGCCGGTATCCAGATCGTCAACCCGGTCGAGAATTTCGCCTATGCCGACTGGAAGAAGATGCTGGCGATCCACCTCGACGGCGCCTTCCTCACTTCCAAGGCCGTGCTGCCGCACATGTACGCGCAGAAATCCGGCTCGATCATCTTCATGGGCTCGGTCCACTCGAAGGAAGCCAGCCCGCTCAAGAGCGCCTACGTCACCGCCAAGCACGGACTGCTCGGCCTCTCCCGCGTGATCGCCAAGGAAGGCGGCAAGAAAGGCGTGCGCTCCAACGTGATCTGCCCCGGCTTCGTGCGCACCCCGCTGGTGGACAAGCAGATCCCCGAACAGGCCAAGGAACTCGGCATTTCCGAAGAGGAAGTGGTGAGCCGCGTGATGCTCGGCCAGACCGTGGACGGCGAATTCACCACCGTGGACGATATCGCCGAAGTGGCGCTGTTCTTCGCCGGGTTCGAAACCAATGCGCTCACCGGGCAGTCGCTGGTGGCGAGCCATGGGTGGTTCATGGAGTAAGAAGGGAAGGGATAAAAGCAGGGGGTCAACACCCCCTGCACCCCCATTACCGTCTAGTTCAGGCGGACCAACAGCGTCAGGCGCCCATGGCAGCGTCGGGAGACATACTGGCTGCGCCGCAAGGAGCGCCCTACGGGTAGGTAGCGCGCGACGCGGACATTCCGAGGGTCCTGGGGATCATCCCCCGGTCTTCTCTGTTCTTATCCCGCCACGACCTTCAACCGCGCCAGAGCCTCGTCCCGCCCGATGAGCGGCAGCAGCGCACCCATATCCGGCCCGTGCTCCATCCCGGTAAGCGCCAGACGCAGCGGCAGGAACAGCCCCTTGCCCTTACGCCCGGTCGCGTCCTTGAGCGCGCCGGTCAGCGCCTTCCACACGCCCGCGCTCCATTCGAGACCGGCCAGAACCCCGACCGCCTGCGCCAGATAGGCCCGGTCCTCGCCGGCCAGCGCCGGAGCTTCGATCGGGCCGATCACCACCCGCCACCAGTCATGCGCCTCGTGGACATGCGAAAGGTTGGGACGAATCGTTTCCCACGCGCCTTCGTCCATTTCCTCGGGCAGACGGTCGGCGACCGCCGCGAAGGGCAGGGCGTGGACCACGGCGGCATTGACGCGCTCCAGCTCCGCCTCGTCGAATCGCGCAGGCGCGCGGCCGAAGCGGGTGAGATCGAAGGCCGCCGCCAAGGCCTCGGCGTCCAGCGAGGGATCGACCGGATCACTGGTGCCGAGGCGCCCGAGCAGCGCCACGACGGCCTGAGGCTCGATGCCGATCTCGCGGAAATGCGCAACGCCCAGAGAACCGAGGCGCTTGGAAAGCTTGCCCTCGGTGCCGACCAGCAGCGCCTCGTGCGCGAAAGCGGGGACCGACGCGCCGAGTGCGGTGAACATCTGGACTTGCGCGGCGGTGTTGGAGACGTGGTCCTCGCCGCGAAGGATCTGCGTCACGCCCATGTCCACGTCGTCGATGGCCGAGGGCAGCATGTAGAGCCACGAGCCGTCGGCGCGGCGAATCACCGGGTCGCTCATCTGCGCGGCGTCGAACTTCTGGGGTCCGCGAATGCCGTCTTCCCAGGCGATCGGCTCGTCATGGTCGAGCAGGAAGCGCCAGTGCGGCAGGTCCCCGGCAGCGATCTTCGCAGCCTTTTCCTCTTCGGTCAGCTTGAGCGCGCCGCGATCGTAGATCGGCGGGAGGCCGCGTCCGAGCAGGACCTTGCGCTTCAGTTCCAGTTCCTGCGGCGTTTCCCAGCAGG
This sequence comes from Novosphingobium sp., assembly GCA_017745295.1. GTDB lineage: Bacteria > Pseudomonadota > Alphaproteobacteria > Sphingomonadales > Sphingomonadaceae > Novosphingobium. Next base: position 213,995 of record JAGHZR010000007.1, on the reverse strand, counting down.
GATAGACGCGGCCCGCCGCCTTCAGCCGCTCGAATTCGCGTTCGTAGAGAGCGAAGCGGGCCGACTGGCGTTCCTCGCCGTTCCATTCGATGCCGAGCCAGGCGAGGTCGGCATGGATGCCCTCGACATATTCCTCCTTCGAGCGCGCCGCGTCGGTGTCGTCGATGCGCAGCAGGAACGTGCCGCCCGCCTGTTGGGCGAGCAGCCAGTTGTGCAGCGCCGTGCGGATATTGCCGACGTGGAGGTGCCCGGTGGGCGAGGGAGCGAAGCGCGTTACGGTCATGTCCCGCGCGTTACGGCGCACGGGGCATGAGGTCAATTTCGGCGCGCGAAAACCGCCTTGGCCGCCAGTGCCGCGAAGCCCGCAAGCAGGCCCCAGAAGGCCGAGCCGATACCCAGCAGCGAAACGCCCGAGGCGGTCGCGGCGAACGTCAGGATCGCGGCGTCGCGCTCGGTTTTCTCGACCAGCATGGCCTCCACCGCGCCCGAGAGCGGAGCAATCAGGGCGATACCGGTGAAGGCGGCGATGGCGGCCTTGGGCATCGTCAGGAAGAATTGCACCAGCGGCGCCGAGAACAGCGCCAGCGCGAGGTAGAAGGCGGCGTAGATCAGGCCGACCGTCCAGCGGCGGCGCTGATCGGGATGCGCGTCCGAACTCGTGCAGATCGCCGCCGTGATCGCCGCGAGATTGACCCCGTGCGCGCCGAAAGGCGCGAGCAGCATCGTCGCGAGGCCGGTGCCCAGCAACAGGGGCTGCGGCTTCGGCTCATATCCGGCGGTCCGCAGCACGACGAGGCCCGGCAGGTTCTGCGAGACCAGCGTCACGAGGAACAGCGGTACGCCGATGCTGACCACAGCCTTGAAATCGAAGGCGGGCGTCACCGGCTCCAGTTCGCCGAGCAGCGAGCGGGGCGTGAATCCCGCCACGTCGCCGCGAATCAGCACCACCGCCACGCCGGAAACCAGCACCAGCAGCAGCGCGTAGAGCGGGAAGCGCTGCCGGGCGATCACGAAGACCAGCAGCAGGACCACCACCAGCAGCGCGTCGGTCTGCAAGGTGCGGAACAGCTGCAGGCAGAACGGCAGCAGCACGCCTGCCAGCATGGCGGAAGCGACCGAGGCGGGGATTCTTGCAGCCAATCGCCCGAGTGCGGGCACCAGCCCCAGCAGGCACATGAGCGCCGCCGCCGCCACGAAGGCGCCGACCGCCACGGGCCAGCCGACCGCGCCTTTGCTGGCCGCCAGCAGCGCCGCGCCGGGCGTTGACCATGCCAGCACGACCGGCATGCGCATCCACAGCGAGAGAATTCCCCCCGCCACGGCGATGCCGAGGCAAAGCGCGGTGACGGCCGAGCCGATCTGCCCCGCCCCCGCGCCGAGCACCTGCATCGCCTGAACGACGAGGGCGACGGTCCCGCCGAACCCGATCAGGGCGGCAATCAGCGCGGATGTCCAGGAGGCGAGCGGCGGAAGGCGGGTAAGCATGGCCGCGCTATGGGGAGGTTTGCCGCCAAAGGAAAGATGCCGCTGCCAGGAAGCAACAGCTCTGCCTTCAAACACCAAGGCTCTGAATTTTCGTGAGTTTGAAGGAAATGGTGGAGCCTAGCGGGATCGAACCGCTGACCTCCTGCATGCCATGCAGGCGCTCTCCCAGCTGAGCTAAGGCCCCGTCCATTTCAGCGGATCGCACCTGGGCGGGCGATCCGGTCCCGCGCACTGCGGCGTGGGAGGCAGCCCTCTAGATCGGCTTTTTCGATCTGACAAGAGAAACATTCACGTCATTCGAAAGTTTATCGGGATACTGCACTCGCGCGGAGATCGAGCGGCCCGGAAACGGCATTTCGCCGGGTTCATCGCAGCGAAATCTCCTCCGGCGCAGTCAAGCAAAAGAGGCAATGCAAAGGTGCTAAACGGGAGAGCGATCATGATTCGCAAGTTGATGGCCGTTGCCGCAGTCGCCGGGCTTCTGGCAGCTACCCCCTCGATGGCGGCACCCTGCCGCGACGCCAAGGGCAAGTTCATCCCCTGCAAGACCGTGACGACCAAGAAGACCACCACCAAGGTCACGACGATGACCGTCAAGGGCAAGGACGGCAAGTGCCGCTTCACTTCCGGCCCGAAGAAGGGTCAGTTCACCAAGTGCCCTTGAGCCCGTGATCCCGCCTAGGGGGCTTGCCCGGCAGGCTCCCGAAGCACTGGCCCCGAAAACGCTGGCCCCAAAAACGCCGGACGCGGATTTCGGGCAATAAAAAACCCTCCCGGAGGGGAGGGCTTTTTCCGTCTCGGACGGACTCTCCGTGATTCCCCCAAAGGGGCGGAAAGCATCTGGGGGCCGGCAAACCGAACGGATCGGTGCGCAGCCCCCGAACCGATTACTCGGCAGCCGCGGTGGCTTCTTCGGTAGCCGCTTCGGTGGTAGCAGCCAGAGTTTCCTCGGGCAGGGTCTCAACCGACTCGGTAGCAGCTTCGGTGGGCTTTTCGCCACCGCAAGCAGCGAGCGACAGAGCGGCAGCCGACGCGAACGCGGCAAAAGCAATCTTCTTCATGCGAATCCCCTTGCATTGTTTGGCGCATAGGCCAACGCTTGCAGGCAAGCCTGCGGTGCCATTCTTTAGACGAGACATTGGGCCAACGCAAATGGGAAGTAAGGGGTCGTAAACCCCCGGAAATCCTAGGGCTTGCTTACATATAAAGATATCTTTATATGCCAACCCATGCAAATCGACCCCCTCCTGAGGGCTCTTTCCGAGCCGACGCGACTGCGCATCATGCGTCTGCTCGCGCACATGGAACTGGCGGTCGGAGAGCTTGCCCAGGTGCTCGGACAGAGCCAGCCGCGAGTCTCCCGGCATGTAAAGATCTTGTGCGACGCGGGCCTTGCGCAGCGCCGCAAGGAAGGCAGCTGGGTCTTCCTGCGCACCGCGGTAAAGGAAAAGAGCGAGCCGCCGATGGGCGCCGCCGCCGCACAGCTCCTGAGCGTGGCCGAGCGCGACGACCCCGCCTTTTCCGCCCGCTGCACCGAGGATCGCCGCCAACTCGCCGCGATTCGCGAGGCGCGCGAGGCCAGCGCCCAGGCCTATTTCGCCAGCCACGCCGCGGAGTGGGACACCCTGCGCCAGCTCCACGGTGCGGACGGCCCGGTCGAATCGGCCCTGCTGGCCTCGTTCGGCCGCCAGAAGCTGGGCGCCCTGCTCGATGTCGGCACCGGCACCGGCCGCATGGCGGAACTGCTTGCTAGCAAGGCCGGGCATGTCACCGCGCTCGACAAGAGCCCGGACATGTTGCGGATCGCGCGCGCCCGCTTGCAATCTTTGCCTGCGGACAAAGTCGCGCTGCTCCAGGGCGACTTCACCGCCCTGCCCTTCGTGCCCGCCAGCTTCGACACCGTGCTGTTCCATCAGGTCCTGCACTATGCGCAGGACCCCGGCGTGGTGCTGGGCGAAGCCGCGCGCGTCACCCGTGAGGGCGGGCGCATCGCCGTGGTCGACCTTGCCGCGCACGACCGCGAGGACTTGCGCGAGCGCCATGCCCATGCCCGCCTCGGCTTTGCCGACGAGCAGATGGAATCGCTGCTGACGGAAGCCGGATTCGCCTCCGAACCGTCCGTTTCGCTGCCCGGCGACCCGCTTACCGTGAAGATCTGGACGGGCCGCCGCCTGCCAGCCCCCGAGATTACAGTCCCCGAGATTCCGGCCACCAAGCTTCAAGACAGAAAGATCCAGCTCCCATGACTTTTGCCGAACGACCGGTCTCCGCCCCGCGCTTCGAGGACCTGCCGGGCGACATTTCCGTCTCCTTCGAGTTCTTCCCGCCCAAGACGGAGAAGATGGAGGAGCAGCTCTGGGATGCGATCACCCAGCTTGCCCCGCTGGCGCCCAGCTTCGTCTCGGTGACTTACGGCGCGGGCGGCTCGACTCGCGAACGCACCCATTCCACCGTGTCCCGGCTCGTGCGCGAGACTGACCTGGTTCCGGCCGCCCATCTTACTTGCGTCGGCGCCAGCAAGGGCGAGATCGCCGAAATCGCCGACCAGTACTGGGAAGCGGGCGTGCGCCATATCGTCGCCCTGCGCGGCGATCCGCCGCCGAGCAGCGCTGGCGTGTTCACTCCGCATCCGGAAGGCTATACTGGTGCCGCCGACCTCGTGGCCGGGCTGAAGGCGCGCCATGACTTCGACATCTCGGTGGCCGCCTATCCCGAAGTCCATCCCGAGGCGTCCAGCCTGGAAGCCGACCTCGACAACCTGAAGCGCAAGCTCGACGCCGGTGCCAACCGCGCGATCACGCAGTTCTTCTTCTCGACCGACGCCTATTTCCGCTTCCTCGACAAAGTGCTCGCCGCCGGAATCACCGCGCCGATCCTGCCCGGCATCATGCCGGTGACAAGCTTCGCCGCGATCCGCCGCATGTCGGGCAATACCGAGATTCCGGGCTGGCTGGAGACGATGTTCGAGGGCCTCGACGAGCGCCCCGGCCCACGCGCACTGGTCGCCGCGGTCGCCGCCGCCGATCTCTGCCGCCGTCTCTATGAAGGCGGGGTGCGCGATTTCCACTTCTACACGCTCAACCGCGCCGAGCAGGCCTATGCGATCTGCCAGCTTCTGGGCCTGCGCCCGAAGCCGAAAGCCTGAGCGGACTTGTGTAACGACCGTTCGTGCAGCAAGGCGCGCGCGAACGGTCAGCCAAAAATGACCTTTAGCCCTCGTCAGGGCTGATCGGGGATTACGACAATGAGTGCCAGAGAACAGTTCCTCGCCGAAGCGGCCAAGCGCATCCTCATCACGGACGGCGCTTTCGGCACCGAAATCCAGCGCTGGAAGCTCAGCGAAGCGGATTATGCGGGCGACCTCGGCCTCTCCCACGACCAGAAGGGCAACAACGATATTCTCGCGCTGACCAAGCCCGAAGTGCCCGAATCGATCCACCGCGCCTACTTCGAGGCCGGGGCCGACATCGCCGAGACCAACACTTTCTCGGCGAACCGCATCAGCCAGGCCGACTACGGCGCCGAGCACCTCGTACGCGAGATCAACCTCGAATCGGCGAAGCTCGCCCGCCGTCTCGCTGACGAATACCAAGCCAAGGATGGGCGCCCGCGCTTCGTGGCAGGCGCGATCGGACCGACCAACAAGACGCTCTCGCTCAGCCCCGACGTCAACGATCCGGGTTACCGCGAGATCGACTGGGACGAACTGGTCGATGTCTACAGGGAACAGGCGGCCGCCCTCGTCGAAGGCGGCGCCGACTTCATCCTGATCGAGACGGTGTTCGACACGCTCAACGCCAAGGCCGGGATCATGGCCGTGCGCCACCTCGAAGCCGAGCTGGGCCGCGAAGTGCCGATCATGATGTCGATGACACTGACCGACCTGTCAGGCCGCAATCTCTCCGGCCACACGGTCGAGGCGTTCTGGCACGCGGTGCGTCATGCCAAGCCGGTGACGATCGGGCTGAACTGCTCGTTCGGCGCCACCCAGCTGCGCCCGCATGTGAAGACGCTGTCCGAACTCGCCGACACGCTGATCATGATCTACCCGAACGCGGGCCTTCCCAACGAACTGGGCGCCTATGACGAAATGCCCGAGACCACGGCGGGCTTCGTCGGCGAATGGGCGGTCGCAGGACAGGTCAACGTGCTGGGCGGCTGCTGCGGCTCGACGCCGGACCACATCGCCGCCATGGCGCAGAAAGTCGCGGGCCTGCCGCCGCGCCATCTGCCCCGGCTCGAACCCGTCACCCGCCTTGCCGGTCTCGAACCCTTCACGATGGTCGGCTGAAAGCCATGACAGAATTCCCCATCTGGCGCATCCGCCCCGCCAGGACCGACGATGCCGATGCGCTCTCGCTCGTGGCTTCCGCGACCTTCCTCGAAAGTTTCGCGGGGCTGGTCGACGGCGGCGGGATCGTCGCCCATTGCCTGAAGCAGCACTCGGCGGAAAACTACCGCAAGTACCTGACCAAAGGCGCGAAGGCCTGGCTGGCGGAAGTCGAGCCGGGCCATGCGCCGGTCGGCTATGCGCTGATCTGTGATCCCGAACTGGAACTCGCGCAGGAGGGCGATCTCGAACTGAAGCGCATCTATCTGCTCTCGCGCTTCCAGGGCTCGATGATCGCGGGCACCATGATGCGAACCGTGCGCGACGCCGCGCTGGCCGCTGGCTGGAAGCGGCTGCTGCTGGGCGTGAAGAACGACAACCACCGCGCCCTCGCCTTCTACGCCAAGCACGGCTTCGAGACGATCGGTACCCGTACTTTCGACGTCGGCGGCAAGACCTATGACGACTATGTGCTCGCCCTGAGCCTCGCGAACTGATTCAACGAGAACGACAGACCATGACCTCGATTCATTCCGGCGCCCGTTTCGTCAATATCGGCGAGCGCACCAACGTCACCGGCTCGGCGAAGTTCAAGAAGCTCGTCATGGCGGGCGACTATCCCGCCGCCATCGAAGTCGCCCGCCAGCAGGTGGAGAACGGCGCGCAGGTGATCGACGTCAACATGGACGAAGGTCTGCTCGACGCCGTCCACGCGATGACGACTTACCTCAAGCTGATCACCGCCGAGCCCGACATCGCCCGCGTGCCGGTGATGATCGACAGCTCCAAGTGGGACGTGATCGAAGCGGGCCTGAAATGCGTGTCGGGCAAGCCGATCGTCAACTCGATCTCGATGAAGGAAGGCGTTGAGCCGTTCCTGGCCCAGGCGCGCAAGTGCATGGAATACGGCGCCGCCGTGGTCGTCATGGCCTTCGACGAAACCGGCCAGGCCGACACCCGCGAGCGCAAGATCGAGATCTGCTCGCGCGCCTACCAGCTGCTGACCGGCATCGGCTTCCCGCCCGAGGACATCATCTTCGACCCCAACGTCTTCGCGGTCGCCACCGGCATCGAGGAGCACGACCGCTACGGGCTGGACTTCATCGAGGCGGTGGTGGAAATCCGCAAGGCCTGCCCGCACGTCCACTTCTCGGGCGGCCTCTCCAATCTTTCGTTCTCGTTCCGCGGCAACGAGACGGTGCGCCGGGCGATGCACTCGGTGTTCCTCTACCACGCGATCCCCGCCGGGCTGGACATGGCGATCGTCAATGCCGGCCAGCTCGACGTCTACGACCAGATCGACCCCGCCCTGCGCGAGGCCTGCGAAGACGTCATCATGATGCGCCGCCCCGGCGTCGGCGAGGACGGCAAGACCTCCACCGAACGCCTGATCGAGCTGGCCGAGAGCTTCAAGGGCAAGGACACCGTCGCCGAGAAGGCCGCCGAGGAATGGCGCGGCTGGGACGTGGTGAAGCGCATCGAACATGCGCTGGTGCGCGGCATCGATGCCTATGTGGTCGAGGATACCGAGGAAGCCCGCGCCGCGATCCAGGCGCGCGGCGGACGTCCCATCGAAGTGATCGAAGGTCCGCTGATGGGCGGCATGAACGTGGTCGGCGACCTGTTCGGCTCGGGCAAGATGTTCCTGCCCCAGGTCGTGAAGTCCGCGCGCGTGATGAAGAAGGCCGTCGCCCACCTGATTCCCTTCATCGAGGCGGAAAAGGACGCAGGCGCCAAGGCCAAGGGCCGCATCATCATGGCCACCGTCAAGGGCGACGTCCATGACATCGGCAAGAACATCGTCGGCGTCGTGCTCCAGTGCAACGGCTACGAAGTGATCGACCTCGGCGTCATGGTGCCGTGGTCGAAGATCCTCGAATCCGCGAACGAGAACGATGCCGACATCATCGGCCTCTCCGGCCTCATCACCCCCTCGCTGGACGAGATGGTGACCGTGGCCGAGGAAATGCAGCGCGCGGAGATGACCATCCCGCTGCTGATCGGCGGCGCCACCACCTCCAAGGTCCACACCGCCCTCCGCATCGACCCGGCTTACAAGGGACCGGTCGTCCATGTGCTCGACGCCAGCCGCGCGGTCGGCGTCGCCTCGCAGCTGCTGTCCGACACCCAGGCCGAGCCTTTCGTCGCCTCGGTGGCGAACGAATACGAGAAGGTCCGGGTTGCCCGCGAGGGCAAGGGCCAGAGCGAGCTGCTCGGCATCGCCGACGCCCGCGCCAATGCCTTGGCGCCCGACTTCGCGCAGAAGCCCGGCGCCCCGCTCCAGCCCGGTCTCCATGTCTTCGCGGACTGGGACCTCGAGGAACTGGTCGAGACCTTCGACTGGACTCCGTTCTTCCGCGCCTGGGAACTCGCGGGCAACTACCCCGCCATCCTCGACGATGAAGTAGTGGGCGAAAGCGCCCGCAGCCTTTTCGCCGATGCCAAGGCGATGCTTGCGAAGATCGTCGAGGAGAAGTGGCTGACCGCAAAGGGCGTCTGCGCCTTCTGGCCCGCTGCGGCCAAGGGTGACGACGTGATCGTGGGCACCGGCGCGATGGACCCACAGGTGGTCTACGACGCCATCCAGCAGGGCGTCCACGAAGGCCCGGACTTCGTCCAGCTGCCGTTCCTGCGCCAGCAGGTCAAGAAAAGCCGTGGTCGCGCCAACTTCTGCCTGTCCGACTTCGTCGATCCGGCGGGCGACTGGCTGGGCGGCTTCGCCGTGGGCATCCACGGCATCGAGCCGCACCTCGAACGCTTCCAGGCCGCGCATGACGACTATTCGGACATCCTGCTCAAAGCCCTGGCCGACCGCTTCGCCGAAGCCTTCGCCGAGCGCCTGCACCAGCATGTCCGCACGAAACTGTGGGGCTATGCGCCGGACGAGCAGTTCACCAATGTCGCCCTGATCCGCGAGGAATATCGCGGCATCCGCCCTGCTCCCGGCTATCCGGCCTGCCCGGACCACTCGCTGAAGCCGATCCTGTTCGACCTGCTCAAGGCCTCGGACAATGCCGGGATCACCCTGACCGAAAGCCAGGCCATGTTGCCCACGGCCGCCGTCTCGGGCTTCTACTTCGGCCACCCGGAAAGCCAGTACTTCGGCGTGGCACGCATCGGCCGCGACCAGCTGGAGGACTATGCCGAGCGCCGCGACGTGGACCTCGCCGAAGCCGAACGCTGGCTGCGACCCAACCTCGACTGATCGCGAGCGGAAACGACGCGAAACGACAACCATCTCGCGTCGCCCACGTAACCACCCCGGCATCCCCGTCTTCGCGAGGATGCCGGGGTGGTTACGTGGGATGCTTGCGCGGGGTCATTACGAATGTGATTCGTTTCCCCAACACCCCATTCGATTACAATCCGGAAAACTCCCGGAAAAACCTTTCACCCCCGATTGCCCAACGCCATCGGGCAAGGCATTCCTGCGTCCAACGAACATAACGAATGGGGGCGGGGCACCCGATGGGGACGACCGAAATCTACCTGATTGCGCTGACGATCATCCTCGCGGCGCCTTATCTCGTGTGGCGGCTGCTGCGCACCGAGCACTGGGCGCCGCTGGTGGTCGTGCAGATCATCGGCGGCATCCTGCTCGGCCCCGGCGTGCTCGGCCATGCCGCGCCGCAGTTCTATGCCTTCGTCTTCAACCCGCAAGTCATGACCGCCCTGAACGGCGTCGCCTGGTGGGCGGTGATGATGTTCGTCTTTGTCGCCGGGGTCGAACTCGACCTCTCCGATGCCTGGAAGCACCGCGCCGAAACGACGCTGACCGCCGCCTGCGCGCTGCTGACGCCGCTGGCATTCGGCGCCGTGGCCGCCGCCCTGCTGCTGCGCACGCCCGGCTGGATCGGGCCGGAAGGCAGCTACCCGCAGGCCGTGCTCGGCGTCGGCATGGCCTGCGCCGTCACCGCCCTGCCGATCCTGGTCCTGCTGATGGAAAAGCTCGGCGTGTTCCGCGAGCCGCTCGGGCAGCGCCTGCTGCGCTACGCCAGCCTCGACGATATCGCGATCTGGGGCGTGCTCGCATTGATTCTCGTCGACTGGGAGCGTGTCGGCCGCCAGGGCCTGTTCCTCGCCGCCTTTGCCGTGGCCTCCTTCGCGATCCGCGCCCTGTTCAAGCGCCTCGGCGAGCAGGACCGCTGGTATGTGGCGCTGATCTGGCTGGCGCTCGTCGGCTTCGCGGCGGACTGGTCGGGCCTGCACTTCATGGTCGGCGCCTTCCTGGCCGGCGTGGTGCTCGACGCCCGCTGGTTCACCCGCGAGAAGCTCGACGGCTTCCGCGAATTCCTGCTGCTCACGGTGATGCCGGTGTTCTTCCTCAGCACCGGCCTGCGCACCGACTGGGGAATGGGCGGGGCCATGGTATTCGGCGCCGCGCTCCTGTTCCTGATCGCCTCGGTCTCCGGCAAGCTCGCGGGGGTACACCTCGCCGGAAAGCTGCTCGGCTGGAAGAAGGGCGAGGCCACGGTGATCGGCTGGATGCTCCAGACCAAGGCGCTGATCATGATTATCTTCGTCAACGTCCTGCTCGACAAGAAGATCGTCACGCCGGAGACGTTCACCGCCCTGCTGCTGATGGCGGTGATGAGCACGATGCTGACCGTGCCCATCGTCAAGCCGCGTCTCGCCGGGCTGGGCAGGGAGAGCTAGATACCGGCCCGCCCGGCCAGTTTTTCCGCCGCCTGCCAGAACGCCTCGACGAAAGCCTCATCCTCCACCAGAGGGTTGGGCTTTCGCGGCGCCCGCTCGAACCAGTAACCGCCGCTCGATCGGCCCGGCTCCCCGGCCGTCGCCAGCCAGATCACGGTGTCCGCACCCTGCTGCGGCGTGAGCTTGGGCGCATCGCCATAGGCCGCCTGCACGCTGTCCGGCGTGTGCGAAAAGAAGTTGCTGCCGACGGTGCCGGGATGGACCGAATGGGCGACGATCCCGTCCGCCGCCAGCCGGGATGCCAGCGCGCGGGCATGAAGGACGTTGGCCAGCTTTCCGCTGCAATAGGCCGCACCCGGGTTCCAGTTGCCGAGGTTCTGCAAGTCGGCAAGATCGATGCGAGGGATCATCTCGCTGCCGTCCGAGGCGGTATTGACGATCCTGACGCTGCCTTCCGGCGCATCCGCCGCCGCCTTGCGCAGCAGGGGCAGCAAGCGCGCCGTCAGTGCGAAAGGTCCAATGAAGTTGGCCGCGTAATTGGCCTCGAAGCCTTCGGCGGTCATCGCCTGCTCGCGCGCCATGCCGCCCGCATTGTTGACCAGCACGTCGATCCGATCGACCTTTCCAGCGATCTTCTCCGCCAACCGGTCCACCTCGGCGAGCAGGGAAAGATCGGCGCGCAACATCTCAACGTCACCGCCCCCGGCAGCAAGATCCGCTTCAGCCGCCGCACAGCGCGCCGGATCGCGGCCGACGCCGATCACCCTAAAGCCCTGCTGCGCCAAAGCCCTTGCCGTCTCCAGTCCTATCCCGGAACTCGCGCCCGTCACCACCGCCACGCTTGCCATATCGCTCTCCTCAGCTCTTCCTGTTTCCGCCATTTCGACTACCCGCGCGGCCAAACCGCAAGCGATTGGGGCGGAAACGGAGGAAATCATCGGTTCAGCGGTTTTCAGACCCGTCTCCGTTCTGCCATAAGCGCGCCGTGCTTTCCGACGATCTCCTGCCTGACGCTCACGAAGCGCTCCACGCCACGTTCGGATTCAACGCCTTTCGCGGGGTGCAGGAGCAGGTCGTCACCCGCGCACTTTCGGGCCGCTCGACCCTGGCGATCATGCCGACCGGCGCGGGCAAGTCGCTGACCTATCAGCTTCCGGCAGTCATGCTGGAGGGGACCTGCGTGGTCGTCTCGCCGCTGATCGCGCTGATGCACGACCAGCTGCGCTCGGCCACCGCCAACGGCATCCGCGCCGCCACCCTCACCAGCGCCGATGCCGATCGCGGCCAGACCATGGACCGGTTCCGCGCGGGCGAGCTGGACTTGCTCTACATCGCTCCCGAACGCGCCAGCCAGCCGCACTTCCGCGAGCTGCTGGAACAGTCGCGCGTCGCCCTTTTCGCCATCGACGAAGCCCACTGCGTTTCCGAATGGGGTCACGACTTCCGGCCCGATTACCGGCTGCTGCGGCCGCTGCTCGATGCCTTCCCCGAAGTCCCGCGCCTCGCCCTCACCGCGACGGCGGACCGCCACACCCGCAGCGACATCCTCGCCCAACTCGGCATTCCCGAGGAAGGGCTGATCGTCGCCGGGTTCGACCGCCCGAACATCCGCTACACGATCCGCCCGCGCGACAGCGCGATGCGCCAGATCAAGGCGGTGATGGACGAGAACCCCGGTCCCGGCATCGTCTATGCCCCCACCCGCGCCCGCGTCGAGCAACTGGCGGAAACGCTCGCCTCGGCCACGGGACGGCGGGTGCTGCCCTATCACGCCGGGCTCGATCCCGAAGTGCGCGCCCGCAACCAGGCGGCCTTCGTCGCCTCGGAAGACATGGTGATGGTGGCCACGGTCGCCTTCGGCATGGGCATCGACAAGCCCGACGTGCGCTTTGTCGCCCACGCCGGCATCCCCAAGTCGATCGAGGCCTACTACCAGGAAACCGGCCGCGCCGGGCGCGACGGCGATCCCTCGGTGGCGGTGATGTTCTGGGGCGCCGACGATTTCGCCCGCGCCCGCCAGCGCCTTTCGGAGATCGAGCCGCACCGCCTGCAAAGCGAACGCCAGCGCCTCGATTCACTGGCCGGCTTGGTCGAGACCGCCGAATGCCGCCGCGCCGTGCTGCTGCGTCACTTCGGCGAAACGCCCGCGCCTTCCTGTGGCAATTGCGACAACTGCCTCGAACCGGCGGGTGTGATCGACGTCACCGAACTGGCCCGCAAGCTGCTCTCCACCGTTTATCGCACCGGCCAGAGCTACGGCCTCGGTCATCTCGAAAAAGTGCTGACCGGCACCAGCGACGACCGCGTGCTCCAGCGGGGGCACGACCAGCTTTCGGTCTTCGGCATTCTCACCGCCGACGAGCAACCGCTGCTCAAGCCCCTCGCCCGCGCATTGCAGGCCCGCGGCAGTCTCTTGCCGACCGAGCACGGCGGCCTGTCTCTCGGCGGCGACGCCCGCGAAATCCTCAAGGGCGAGGCCTCGGTGCTGATCGTCGTCCCGCCCAAGCGCGAGAAAAAGCGCCGGGGCAAGGGCGCGGCGGACGGCGGCGCCAACCCGGTCGGCGATCCGCTGTTCGACGCCCTGCGCACGCTGCGCCGCGACCTCGCGCAGGAAGCGGGTGTGCCGCCCTATGTCGTGTTCCACGACGCCACCTTGCGCGAAATGGCCGCTGCGCGTCCCTCTTCGCTGGCCGAACTGGGCGAGATCGGCGGCGTCGGCACCCGCAAGCTGGAAGCCTATGGCGAGGCGTTCCTGAACGTCCTGCGGCAGCACTGAGCGCCGCATGATCCGCATTCTGATCGATGCCGACGCCTGCCCGGTGAAGGACGAAACCTACAAGGTCGCCGCGCGCTACAAGGTGCCGGTGGTCGTCGTCAGCAACAGCCCGATCCGGGTGCCGCAGTCGCCGCTGGTCTCGCGCAAGCTGGTGAGCGACGCCTTCGATGCCGCCGACGACTGGATCGTGGAAAACACCGCGCCCGGTACTGTCGTCATCACCGCCGATATCCTCCTGGCCGACCGCTGCCTCAAGCTCGGCGCGGAAGTCGTGGCGCCAAACGGCAAGCCTTTCACCATGGCCTCGATCGGCGGCGCCATCGCCACGCGGGCAATCATGGCCGACCTTCGGGCTGGCGGAGATGTGGTGGGAGGACCGCCACCGTTCAGCAAGACCGATCGCTCGCGCTTCCTCTCCAGCCTCGACGAGATGTTGGTGAGGTTACGGCGCCGGTTCCCGGCCTGATTCTTCGGACAGCCCGCCGGGTCGCTGCGAACGCTAATCCTCGCGGCGCCCGAAGGAGACCGGCACGGCCAGCCGGAAGGGCAGTTCGGGAGAAGCGATTCGCGATTCCGTGCCGTTGTCGTGGATCAGGACTGCGCGGCCCACGCCCGGCGTCGCCACGACCGCAACGACACTTTCCACCCAGTCATGCAGCAGAGCCTTCACCCGCGCCAGTTCAGCTTCGGCACGCGTGGTGGTGCCCGAGGCTTCAAGTTCGGCTTCGAGTTCGACGATCCGCGCGGTAGCCTCGCCGATGCGGTCGGTGTTCTCGCTCATGATCGGGTTTCCTCGGCTATTATCGTCAGCCTTGCTGGCCTTCCCCGGCGCATGAGACAAGGCCCCGGCAATCGCTCTCGCGTTAACCGGGGCCGAGACAGGATTTTAGAGCGGGTTGTCGAGCTTGATGATCTCTTCCTCGCTCGCGCGCTGGGTGGTCTTGAGCTGGCGCGGGGCGGCGAAGCTGTCGAGCACCGGCTTGTCGCGCTCGTAGAGGTCGTTGAACGGCTTGAGCTGGCCGTCGATCGAGCGGGCATAGGTAAAATAGGTCAGGTAGACCGGGAAGGTCCGCGTCATCTCGACCTTGGTATACTTGCCCGAGCGCGAGATGTCGGCGGCGTCGGTGGCGGTCTTCTGCGCGCCGAGAATCGCCATCGTCATGCCCAGTTCCACCGCGCGCTCGGTGCGGATGCAGCCGTGGCTGAAGGCGCGGACTTCCGAATTGAAGTACTGCTTGGAGGGCGTGTCGTGCAGGTAGATCGCGTGCGGGTTGGGCATGTCGATCTTCATCAGGCCCAGCGAGTTCGTCGCGCCCGGCTGCTGGACGACGGTGATCGTGCCATCAGCGTTCTTGGTCGCCTTGTAACCCGCCGACTTCGCCCAGCCGGGGTTGTTCAGAACCTTGGCGCCAAGGCCTTCGCCCTTCACGATCGACTGCGGCACCGTCCAGGTCGGGTTGAACACGACGGCGCTGACCGTTTCGGCGAGCTGCGGGGTCGCGGTGCGGCCGGGCTTGCCGACCACGGTCTTGTAGCTGCGGATGATCCGGTTCTTCACCACGAGGCGCAGCTGGAACTCGGGAATGTTGGTCATCAGATAGACGTCGCCGAGGTCGCGGGCGAGCCAGCGCCAGCGGTCCATGTTGGCCTGGATCAGCGCGCGGCGCGCCTTGTTCGCCATCGGCGTGGCGTTGAGATCGGCCTTGAGCGCGGCATAGTCCGGATTGGTCGGCGCCAGCCTGGCGACCACGCCCGCCACGTCATGCTCGGACAGGGCCTGGGCCATGATCTGCGCGGTGGGGTTGAGGTCCTGGTCGGGATCGACCGCGAACCACTGCACGCGCGCCTTCATCGGCGTGCGGCCGTCGCGAAGATCCTCGATCAGCCAGCCGAACAGGCGGCTTGCCAGCGCGTCGAGTTCGTCACCCTCGCCCTTGGCGATGGCGGCGCGCAGGGCCGAAGGCTGGTAGTCCGCCGGGATCAGGCCTTCCTTGCCGATATATTCGATCGTGCCGAGCAGTGCCTTGGCATCGGCCACCGACCACGACATCACCGGCTCGGCCAACAGGACATCCTGCACGACCGGCTTCGATACCGTGGGAATGGCGGTCGGCACGGCGCTGGGCTGGATCACGGGCTGGACCGCCGGGCGGGTGGGTTTCGAGGCGGGCTTGGAGGAAGCCTGCGCCGTCGGCGTCGCCTGCGCGGTCGGCAGGATCGAGGTCGGCGTGGAAACCGTCTTCGCCTTCTTCGCCGTCTCCGCCTTTGCAGAATCGGCCTTCTGGGCGAGAACCGGCTGCGCCGCGAGACCTGTTGCCGCCACGACCGCCAGCATGCTGCAACCGAACCTCATGAAACCTGCCATCTTAGTCTGAACCTGCCCTTGGTAATGCACCGCAGTGCCTGGAATTCGTTCCAGGAGGAAACGCAGCCGTGAAAAATCGGCTGCCAAAATTGGCTGCCGGTGATGCCCCGCTTTGCCCCCATATAGCGTCTGTTTCAAGGATTTCGCCTGTCCCTGCGATGAATTGCCCGCATTCCCGCTTGCACGGACAGGCGCCGACGGCGAGAGCCATGGCCTGATGAGCACAGCTGCCGCCCCCCAAACGGACTCTTCCCCAGCGATCCTGCCGATCCTCGCGGTCGTGGCCGGGATCGCGACGTTCAGCGCCATGGACGCGACGATCAAGGGCGCCGGACTCGCGGTAGGCGTCTACACCGCGCTGCTGCTGCGCAATCTCTTCGGCACCCTGCTGACGCTGCCGCTCTGGCTCATGGCGGGCCGCCCGCTACCCTCACGCGCCGTGCTCAAGGTCCATGCCCTTCGCGCGGCGATCACTTCGGCCATGGCCGCACTGTTTTTCTATGGCCTCGTACGAATTCCTATGGCCGAGGGAATCGCGATTTCCTTCGTTTCCCCGATCATCGCGCTTTATTTCGCGGCGCTCCTGCTGGGCGAAACGATCCGGCCCCGCGCCGTCGCCGCCTCGCTGCTCGGCATTCTCGGCGTGCTGGTGATCGCCGCCGGACGCTTCGGATCGGGCGCCTATTCGGAGCAGGCGATCGAGGGCACCGCGGCCATCCTGCTCTCCGCGGTGTTCTATGCGATCAACCTCGTGCTCCAGCGCAAGCAGGCGCTGCTGGCCCGCCCGGTAGAGATCGCCCAGTTCCAGAACTTGCTCGTCACGCTGATTTTCCTGGCTTTTTCGCCGTGGCTCGCCGTCATGCCCGATCGGCACAGCCTGCTGCTTGTCCTGGCCGGAGCGGCACTGGCGACCGCCGCCCTGCTGTTCCTGTCCTGGGGCTATGCCCGCGCCGAGACCCAGGTGCTGCTGCCCATCGAATATACCGGCTTTCTCTGGGCCGCGCTGCTGGGCTGGCTGATGTTCGCGGAGCCGCTCGATCTCGCGACTGTTGCTGGCGCGATACTGATCGTTATCGGCTGCTGGACCGGTGCAAGAAACGCAAAAGTCGAGTCCTAGTCACCACGCATGCCCCCCTTGACCTGAGGCCCGCGAGCGCGCATCGGCGGGGCCGAAGAATCCGCTTGTCGCGATGCAGCACGGCGATGATTTCCGGGACCAGGGCTAGACGGTTTCGGAATAGCCGCGCTTCCTTCGTTTCAGGCTCATACAGAAGGGGATAATACCCAATATGACCCAGGTCGGACAGGATACGCTCGGTACCCGCAGCACCATGACCGTCGGCGGCAAGAACGTCGCCTACTACTCCCTCAAGAAGGCTTCCGAGAAGCTCGGCGACATCAGCCGCCTGCCTTTCTCGATGAAGGTGCTGCTGGAAAACCTGCTGCGCTTCGAAGACGGCGGCTTCACCGTCTCAACCGACCACGTCCAGGCGGTGGTCGATTGGCAGAAGAACCCCACGACCGGTGAGGAAATCCAGTACCGCCCGGCGCGCGTTCTGCTTCAGGACTTCACCGGCGTGCCCTGCGTGGTCGACCTTGCCGCGATGCGCGACGCGATCGCCAAGCTCGGCGGCGATACCAGCAAGATCAACCCGCTGGTCCCCGTGAACCTCGTGATCGACCACTCGGTCATGGTCGACGAATTCGGTCACCCCAAGGCGTTCGAAGAGAACGTGGAGATCGAATACCAGCGCAACATGGAGCGTTACGACTTCCTCAAGTGGGGCTCCAAGTCGCTCGCCAACTTCTACGCGGTTCCCCCGGGCACAGGCATCTGCCACCAGGTGAACCTGGAAAACATCGCCAAGTCGGTGTGGACCAGCGAAGACCAGAACGGTGAAACCGTTGCCTATCCCGACACCTGCGTCGGCACCGACAGCCACACCACCATGGTCAACGGCCTGGGCGTGCTGGGCTGGGGCGTCGGCGGCATCGAGGCGGAAGCCGCGATGCTCGGCCAGCCGGTTTCGATGCTCATCCCCGAAGTCGTCGGCTTCAAGTTCACGGGTGAACTGAAG
Source organism: Novosphingobium sp. (assembly GCA_017745295.1). Taxonomy (GTDB): domain Bacteria; phylum Pseudomonadota; class Alphaproteobacteria; order Sphingomonadales; family Sphingomonadaceae; genus Novosphingobium. The sequence goes on along the minus strand of JAGHZR010000007.1, from coordinate 196,305 downwards.
GAAGGCGTCACCGCCACCGACCTCGTGCTCACCTGCACCGCTATGCTGCGCAAGCACGGCGTGGTCGGCCGCTTCGTCGAATACTTCGGCCCCGGCCTTGCCTCGCTGTCGCTGGCCGACCGTGCGACGCTCGCCAACATGGCGCCGGAATACGGCGCCACCTGCGGCTTCTTCGGCATCGACGACAAGACGCTCGACTACCTGCGCCTCACCGGCCGCGAGGAAGAGCAGATCGCCCTCGTCGAAGCCTATGCCAAGGAACAGGGCTTCTGGATGGAAGCCGGCGCAGCCGATCCGATCTTCTCGTCGACCCTCGAACTCGACATCTCGACCGTCGTGCCTTCGCTCGCCGGTCCGAAGCGTCCGCAGGACTGGGTTGCCCTTCCCGACGTCGACGACGTGTTCAACAAGGACATGGCCGAGACCTACAAGAAGTCGGCACAGCGCGTCCCCGTCGAAGGCAAGGACTTCGACATCGGTGACGGCGACGTCATGATCGCCGCCATCACCAGCTGCACCAACACCTCGAACCCGAGCGTCCTGGTCGCCGCCGGTCTCGTCGCCAAGAAGGCCGACGAGCTGGGCCTGAAGCCCAAGCCCTGGGTCAAGACCTCGCTCGCCCCCGGTTCGCAGGTCGTCACCGACTACCTGAACAAGGCCGGCCTGCAGTCGCACCTCGACAACATCGGCTTCAACCTCGTCGGTTACGGCTGCACCACCTGCATCGGTAACTCGGGCCCGCTCGCGGAACCGATCTCGAAGGCGATCAACGAGAACGGCCTGGTCGCCAGCGCCGTCATCTCGGGCAACCGCAACTTCGAAGGCCGCGTCTCGCCGGACGTGCGCGCGAACTTCCTGGCCTCGCCGCCGCTGGTCGTTGCCTACGCTCTGAAGGGCACCGTGGTGGAAGACTTCACCACCACCCCGATCGGCGTCAGCAAGGACGGCACCGACGTGTTCCTGAAGGACATCTGGCCGACCAACAACGAAGTGGCCGAAACCATGGCCACCTGCATGGACCGCCCGATGTTCCAGGCCCGCTATGCCGACGTCTACAAGGGCGACAAGCACTGGCAGGCGATCAACGTCACCGGTTCGGAAACCTACTCATGGCGCGCCGGTTCGACTTATGTCGCCAACCCGCCGTACTTCGAAGGCCTGGAAATGACCCCGGCGCCGGTGAACGACATCATCGAGGCGAAGCCCCTGCTGATCCTCGGCGATTCGATCACCACCGACCACATCTCGCCGGCCGGTTCGATCAAGGCCGACAGCCCGGCGGGCCAGTGGCTGATGGAGCACCAGGTCGCCAAGGCAGACTTCAACTCCTACGGTTCGCGCCGTGGTCACCACGAAGTCATGATGCGCGGCACGTTCGCCAACATCCGCATCCGCAACGAAATGGTCCCCGGCATCGAAGGCGGCATGAGCCGCTTCGGTGAAGAGGTTCTGCCGGTCTACGACGTCGCGCAGAAGTACAAGGCCGAAGGCACGCCGATGGTGGTCGTGGCCGGCAAGGAGTACGGCACCGGTTCGTCGCGCGACTGGGCAGCCAAGGGCACCAACCTCCTCGGCGTCCGCGCCGTGATCGTCGAGAGCTTCGAGCGTATCCACCGTTCGAACCTGGTCGGCATGGGCGTGCTGCCGCTGCAGTTCAAGGATGGCGACACCCGTCAGACCCTGGGCCTGACCGGTGACGACGCCTTCACGATCAAGGGCGTTGCCAGCCTCAAGCCGCGCCAGGACGTGGAAGTCGAAGTGACCCGTCCGGACGGTTCGACCTTCACCTTCACCGCGCTGTGCCGCATCGATACCGCCAACGAAGTGGAATACTTCAACAACGGCGGCATCCTGCAGTACGTGCTGCGCAAGCTGGCCGCCTGAGCGGTCAGCCGTAACGGCTAACGAAAACCCCGTCCCGCCTAGCGCGGGGCGGGGTTTTTCCTTGCACGGGGCCGACGAAAATGAGGCCTTCTGCAGTCGGACACGAAAAAGGGGTGAGCGCCCCCCGACGCTCACCCCTTTCTCCAACCCGGCCGCCATGCGCGGCCCCCGGGCTGGCGCGTGCCTAGACGGACTTCTTGCGGGCCAGCCGCTGGCGACCGACCACCGCCGCGGCTGCGGCGCCGAACAGGATCAGCATCGGCGGCGCCGGAACGTCGGTCGGCGGATCGGTCGGCGGATGCCCCCCGCCCGAGGATGTCGAGGTCGAGGAGGAACTCGACGTCGAGGACGATGTCGAACTCGACGAAGAGGTGCTCGACGACGTCGAGGAAGACGTGGACGAGGAACTCGACGAACTCGTGCTCGTCGAGACGTCACCCGAGCTGGAGGACGTCGTCGTCGAAGTGATGCCGCCGGTGCTCGTCGTGGTGGTCAGGCCGCCCGTCGAGCTGGACGTCGAGGTCGAGCCGCCGGTGGTGGTCGTCGTCAGACCGCCCGTGGAGCTGGACGTGGAGGTCGAACCGCCCGTGGTGGTCAGGCCGCCGGTCGAGGACGAGGTGGAGCCGCCGCTGGACGTCGAGGAAATGATGACATTGCCGCCGCCCGAACCGCCGCCGCCGAAGAACCCTCCGAAGAAGCCCCCGCCGAAGCCGCCGAAACCACCGCCGCCCCCGCCGATCACCGCCGGCGCACCGCCGCCGCCACCGGCATAGACCGGGGCCGGTGCAGGCGGGACATAGGCGGGCGGCAGTGGCACATAGGCCGTCTGCGGCGCGTCGGGACGCTGGATGATGCGGCGCGCGCGCTTCACTTCGCGCGGCGGGTCCTTGGGGATCAGGCGCTTGGCCGGGCGCACCGGCTTGGCGACCTTCGCCATCTTGACCTTGCGGTACTCGACCGTCTTGTTCTGCGTCTCGGCGACATGGACCGCGCCGCCGCCGATGATGGCGCAGCCGGCTGCACAGGCAGACAATTTAGCGAGGGCCATCCGAACCGACATGATCGTCTCTCTCTTCGTTCTGCTCGGCCAATTTCCGGTTGGAAACATCGGAGCCGACTTGAATTGAACAAACGCAGAGAGCGGTTAAAGGAACAATGGCTTTTCCCGGAATTCGACACCCCCGACGCAGAAAATGCGTTAGTTTTCGAAGGTAACGGAGAAGCTGTGCCGAACCGGGACTGTCGGCCACCTCATCTGTAAACGCGCCCGACAGTTTATTGCGCGAAAATCGCGCCCCGTTCAGTCGCCGTCCGAATCGAACAGGCCGCCCTGCGGACCGCCGTTCGGCGGTGTCATGCCCAGGTGTTGCCAGCCGTGATCGTTGAGGCAGCGCCCCCGCGCGGTGCGGGCGATCAGGCCCAGCTGGATCAGATAGGGTTCGATCACTTCCTCGATGGTGTCGCGCGGTTCGGAAAGACCGGCCGCCAGTGTCTCGACGCCCACGGGACCGCCCTTGTAGATTCCCGCGATCATCTTGAGGTAACGGCGGTCCTGCGCGTCGAGACCGATGGAATCGACTTCCAGCCGCGTAAGGGCATCGTCGGCGATCTCACGAGTGATGACATCGCTGCCCGCGACATGGGCAAAGTCGCGCACGCGGCGCATCAGGCGCCCGGCCACGCGCGGGGTGCCGCGCGCACGGCGAGCGATCTCGGTCGCCCCGCCCTTGTCCATGCCGATGCCAAGCAGCCCGGCACCGCGCGTGACGACCTTTTCCAGCTCCTCCACGGTGTAGAACTGAAGCCGCACGGGGATGCCGAAACGGTCGCGCAGCGGGGTCTGGAGCAGGCCCTGCCGCGTCGTCGCGCCGACCAGCGTGAACGGCGGCAAATCGATCCGCACCGAGCGCGCCGAAGGGCCTTCGCCGATGATGAGGTCGAGCGCGCGGTCCTCCATCGCCGGGTAGAGCACTTCCTCCACCACCGGATTAAGGCGGTGGATCTCATCGATGAACAGCACGTCGCCATGTTCGAGATTGGTCAGCAGCGCGGCCAGATCGCCCGCCTTGGCGATCACCGGTCCGCTGGTGGCACGGAAACCGACGCCCAGTTCACGCGCGACGATCTGCGCCAACGTCGTCTTGCCGAGGCCGGGAGGGCCGAAGAACAGCGTATGATCCATCGCCTCGCGCCGCGACTTGGCACTTTCGATGAAGACGCGAAGATTGTCCTTCGCCGCCGCCTGCCCGACGAATTCGGCCAAGGTCTTCGGGCGAAGTGCCGCATCGGCGTCCTCGGGCTGGCGGGTGGAGGTGAGGATGGGGTTATCGGTCATCGTTTCGGCGTCTGACGGGAGATGGATCCTGAAACGAGTTCAGGGTGACGATGTTTTTGGGGGAAGGGAGCGGTCATCCCGCGGCCTTTTTCAGCGCAACGCGGACGAGATCGTTCAGCCCTGCATCCTCGCCGAGTTCCTCCACCGCCTTGCCGACCGCCATGGTGGCGACCGCTGGCTTGAAACCGAGGTTCTGGAGCGCGGAGACGGCATCGGCGCTGGAGAAGCCGGCAGGCGTGGCAACGCCGGAAACGCCCGGTGCTCCCGGCACGGTGGGCATGCCGCCCGCCTTGTCCTTGAGTTCGTTGACGATGCGGCTGGCCAGCTTCGGCCCGACGCCGTTGGCGCGCGCGACCATGGCGCTGTCGCCGCCCGCGCAGGCGCGCTGCAATTCCTCGGTGGTCAGCGCCGAGAGGATCGCCAGCGCGACCTTGGAGCCAACCCCCTGCACCGCCGTCAGCAAGCGGAACCAGTTGCGCTCCGCTCCGCTGGTAAAGCCAATCAGGCGTTGGTCGGTCTCGGAAACCTGCATCTCGGTATGGACGACGACCTTGTCCCCCCGGATGCCGAGATGGTCGAGCGTGCGCGCCGAACAATGGACGAGATAACCGACGCCGTTCACGTCGATGATCGCCCAGTCGGGGCCGGTGTCGTCGAGCAGACCTGTAAGCTTGGCGATCATGGTTTGTTCCTATGGCAGGAACATCCGCGCCGCGCCAGCCCCGTTAGGCGCGTGCCTGTTGATCCGCGAAAACGATCAGCGGTGGCTGCCCAGCATATTGGCATGGGTAATGGCGACGGCCAGCGCGTCGGAAGCGTCCTCGCCCGCCAGCTTCACGCCGGGCAGCAGGACCTTGAGCATGTGCTGGATCTGTTTCTTGTCGGCGCCGCCGGTGCCGACCAGCGCCTTCTTGATGACCTTGGTGGAGTATTCCGCCACCGGCAGCCCGGCCCGCGCGATCGACAGCATCGCGACGCCGCGCGCCTGCCCGAGCTTCAGGGTCGACTGCGGGTTCACGTTGACGAAGACTTCCTCCACCGCGCCCGCATCGGGGCGGTGGTGAAGGATCACGTCGGTCAGCGCCGCGTCGAGTTCGACCAGGCGCTCGGCCATTCCGGCCTTGGCATCGGTGCGGATCTGCCCGTTTGCGACGTGGCTGAGGCGGCTGCCGCTCTTGGCGACGATGCCCCAACCCGTGCAGGTCAGGCCCGGATCGAGCCCGATGATAATCATGCTATCCGCCTCGCAGAAGATTTGGTCCAGATCGGAGCGAGAAAGGGCGTTATCGAGAACCGGAGCGCAGCGTACTTCAGTACGTGAGCACCGGAAGCGCAGAAAACGCCCATTCGCAGCCCGGTATGGGTCAAATCAGCCGAGCTTGGCCATGACTTCGTCGGAGATCTCGTAGTTGCCCCAGACGGTCTGGACGTCGTCGTCGTCTTCGAGGGTGTCGACCAGCTTCATCAGCGTGCCGGCGGTGTCGGCATCGACATCGACGCTGAGGTTGGGCTTCCACGCCAGCTTCACGCCCTCGGCTTCGCCCAGGACCTTTTCCAGCTCGCGGGCGACTTCGTGCAACGAATCGACCGAGACCCAGATCTGGTGGCTGCCGGGGTTCTCGTCTCCGTCGCCCATGTCGCTCTCGACATCGTCGGCACCGGCTTCGATGGCGGCTTCGAGGACCTTGTCCTCGTCACCCACGCTGGCGGGGTACTCGATCAGGCCGAGGCGCTCGAAACCGTGCGAGACCGCGCCCGAGGCGCCGAGGTTGCCGCCGTTCTTGGAGAAAGCCGTGCGCACGTTGGTGGCGGTGCGGTTGCGGTTGTCGGTCAGCGCCTCGACGATGAGAGCGACGCCGCCGGGACCATAGCCCTCGTAGCGCACTTCCTCGTAGTTCTCGGCATCGCCCTTGCTCGCCTTGTCGATGGCGCGCTGGATGTTGTCCTTGGGCATCGACTGCGCCTTCGCCGCGTTGACGGCGGCGCGCAGGCGGGGGTTCATATCCGGATCGGGCATGCCCATCTTGGCGGCCACGGTGATTTCGCGGCTGAGCTTGCTGAACTGCGCCGAGCGCTTCTTATCCTGTGCACCCTTGCGGTGCATGATGTTCTTGAATTTGGAATGGCCTGCCATGGGTCCGCTCTTGCTCCGCTCGTGCGCCTGCGCCGCAGGTTCGCGAGTCCGGGTGAATGATATGCGCCAGGTAAGGCGGCAGCGCGCCTTACAACAGCGCGGCACCCAAGGGCAACCGCCCGGTGAGGGGCGGCCAGGCGCCGGGAAATGCCCCGAAAGGCATTTCCCGAGACGCGTTCTCAGTCGATGCCGAGAGCGGTCTTGTAGGTGTCGAGCAGCATGTCCATTTCGCGGCGGTCGTCCGGCTTCATCTTACGGATGCGGACGATCTGGCGCATGATCTTGACGTCGTAGCCGACCGCCTTGCCCTCGTTGTAGACGTCGCGGATATCGTCCGAGATGCCCTTCTTTTCTTCTTCGAGGCGCTCGACGCGCTCGATCAGCAGGCGCAGGCGATCGTCGGTGGTTTCGGCCATCGGGTAATGCTCCGGAAAAATATCGTGTGAATCGGTATGGCGGGCGCTGATAGCGGCAGTCCCGGATTCGGGCAAAGCCGGAGCCTGTGGAAATCCTGTGCGTAGACCGGGAAAACCCGCTGCATTGCCTCTTTCGCCCCCTTTGCCTATGAGGCCCCGGCGGCGACCACGTTCCCGCCTCCCCCTCGGTAAGAGCGGCGGAGCCTCAAGACCGGGACGGCCCGGCAACCCGCTTGAAGAAAGAGGTTGCCCCGAATGCCCGCTGCCCTGCCCTGGATCGTTCTCGTCATCGCCGGACTGTTCGAAGTCGTCTGGGCTTCGGCGATGAAGCAGTCGGAAGGCTTCACCCGGCTCTGGCCGAGCGTGGTCACTATCCTGGCGATGCTGGCCAGCTTCGGCCTGCTGTCGTGGTCGATGCGCGTGCTGCCGCTGGGCACCGCCTACATGGTCTGGACCGGGATCGGCGCGCTGGGGGCCTTCCTTTTCGGGATCGTCGTGCTGGGCGAGACGGCCAGCGCCATGCGCCTCGCCGCAGCCGGACTGATCCTCGCCGGACTCGTCATCATGAAGCTCGCGAGTTCCTGAGGCGCGAAGGACCTCTCCGTCATTGCTTCGCTACGCTCGCAATGACGAAAGGCAGGGCATCTGCGCTCAGTGCCCGCCGCCGTTCTTCTTCAGGCTCTCTTCCATCCGCGCCAGCTGTTCCGGGGTCGCCTCGGTCTGATAGGCCTGCTTCCAGGCGTCGAGCGGCATGCCGTGGATCACTTCGCGCGCGGCAGCCCTGTCGCCTTCGAAGCCCGCATCGCGGATCCAGTCGGCCAGGCAATTGCGGCAAAATCCGGCCAGCCCCATGAGGTCGATGTTCTGCGCATCGTGACGGTGCTGGAGGTGACGCACGAGCCTGCGGAACGCGGCGGCGGCCACGGCGTCGTCAAGCTGGTCGATCTGGTCGTTTCCGTTCATTTTTCTGCCGTTCGTCCTTGGTTTGTCATGACGCCTTTGCCATATGTCGGCGAAATATCGAAAGAGAGGCAGACAGATTTTGGCAACCACCCCTCCGTTTCGCCGTTCGCCGCACCATCGCGGGATCAAGCGCCAGCGCAAGGTGAAGATCCTCGCCACGCTTGGCCCGGCCAGCCGCGACAAGGAGACGATCGCCAAGCTGCTGAAAGCCGGGGCCGACGCCTTCCGCGTCAACATGAGCCACGGCGACCACGACACCCACCGCGAAACCATCGCCAACATCCGCGCGGTCGAGAAGGACTTGATGCGCCCCGTCGCGATCCTCTGCGATCTGCAAGGCCCGAAGCTGCGCGTCGGCACTTTCGCGGAAGGCAAGGTCTTCATCCGCCACGGCGCCCACTTCACGCTCGACCGCGATCCCGCGCCCGGTGACGAAAATCGCGTCTGCCTGCCGCATCCGGAACTCTTCGGCATCTTGCAGAAGGGCCAGCGCCTGCTGATCGACGACGGCAAGCTGCGCCTCGTGGTCATCAAGCCGGAAGCCGATTCGATCCTCTGCACCGCCGAAGTCGGCGGCTTCATTTCCGACCGCAAGGGCGTGAACGTGCCCGACGCCATCGTGCCAGTGCCTGCGCTGACCGACAAGGACCGCCGCGATCTCGCCTTCTCGGTCGAGCAGGGCGCGGACTGGATCGGCCTGTCCTTCGTCCAGCGGCCCGAGGACGTGGCCGAGGCGCGCCGCCTGATCGGCGGGGCCTGCGCGCTGATGTCGAAAATCGAAAAGCCCGCCGCGGTGGATGCCATCGACGGGATCATCGAGCTCTCGGACGGCATCATGGTCGCGCGTGGCGATCTCGGCGTGGAACTGCTGCCCGAGGAAGTGCCGCCGATCCAGAAGCACATCATCGCCAAGACGCGCGCCATCGGCAAGCCGGTCGTGGTCGCCACGCAGATGCTGGAATCGATGATCACCAGCCCCTCCCCGACCCGCGCCGAGGTCTCCGACGTTGCCAATGCCGTCTATGACGGCGCCGACGCGGTGATGCTCTCGGCCGAGACGGCGGCAGGCCAGTGGCCGGTCGAAGCGGTGACGATCATGGACCGCATCGCCGTGAAAGTGGAGACCGACTCCACCTACCGCGAGCGCATCCACCTCACCCAGACCCCGCCCGACGCCACGACCGCCGACGCGCTCTCGGCCTCCTGCGCGACGATTGCCGATACTCTGCCGATCGAGGGCATCATCGTCTTCACCGGCTCGGGCGGCTCGGCCCGCCGCGTCGCCCGCGAGCGGCCCGCCGCGCCAATGCTGGTGCTCACCCCCTCGCAGAAGACCGCCCGCCGCCTCGCCCTGCTGTGGGGCGCGCACAATGTCATCACCAAGGACATCGGCAGCTTCGAGGAGATGATCGCCAAGGGCAAGCGCATGGCGCTGCGCCACGGCTTCGGCGCTGCGGGCACCCGTCTGGTGGCGCTGGCAGGCGTGCCCTTCGGTGTGCCGGGTTCGACTAACCTGCTCCATGTCGTGACCTTGACCGGCAACGAACTGGATACGCCGAACTGAGGGTAGGGGCGCGGCCGGGGATACCGGCTGCGCCCTTTTCTTTTCACGCCCAGCGGGCGAGATCCTCGATGTCCTGGGTGCGCGGCTCGATCCAGCGCCATTCCCCGGCGACTTTCTCGCGCTTCCAGAACCACGATTCGCTCTTGAGATGGTCCATCGCGTAATCGGCGGCGGCAAAGGCGTCGCGCCGATGCCGAGCGGCAGCGGCGACCAGCACGATCGGCTCGCCCGGCACCATCACACCGCTGCGGTGGATCACCAGCAGCCCGTCGAGCGACCAGCGCTCGCGCACGCGCCCGGCCAGTTCCTGCATCGCCGGCAAGGTCAGCGGCGCATAGTGGCTGAGTTCGAGCGCCTCCACCCCGCCGCCCTCACGCACCTGCCCCAAAAAACTGACGATGCCGCCCGCTTGCGGCAGGTCCACGGTAAAACGCCGCAGGGCTTCGGCGGGGTCGAACGGTTCGGTGAGCAGCAGGGCGTCGCCGGACACTTCAGCCTCCCGAAACCGGTGGGAGGAACGCGATCTCATCGCCATCGGCAAGCGGTGCCTCGCCCTGCACGAGGGTTCCGTTCACCGCATAACGAATGCGCGGCCCGCGCAGGGCCTCGGCAAGCTCAGGCTCCAGCCCGGCGATGACCGCCGCCAGCGAAGGGACAAGCGCCACTTCGCGCGAGCCCGCTCCGGCAAGGTCTTCCAGCCTGCCCAGAAAAACGAGAGTGAGCGCCATGGATCAGCCGCCGGTCATCGACATGTGGCGCGCCAGCGCAGGCTGCGCCCCGGCGCGGTCGATGGCGAAATGGTGGCGTTCGGGCTTGATCCGCATCGCCGTGTCCAGCGCCCGGTCGAGCGCCGCCTCAGGGTCGTCGCTACGCAGAGCGGCGCGCAAGTCCACCTGCTCGTCACCGCCGAGGCAGGCATAGAGCCGCCCCGTCGCCGTCACCCGGATACGATTGCAGCCCTCGCAGAAGTTCTGCGTGAGCGGGGTGATGAGGCCCAGTCTGCCGCCGGTCTCGGCCACGTCGAAGTAGCGCGCGGGGCCGCCGGTGCGATGCCCGCTCGGCGTCAGTTGCCAGCGCCTTTCGAGATCCTTGCGCACCGCCGAGAGCGGCAGGTAATGATCGAAGCGATCTTCCTCGACTTCGCCCAGCGGCATGACCTCGATCAGCGTGGCATCGAAGCCCTGCGCATGGGTCCAGGCGACGATCTCGGGAATTTCGCTCTCGTTGATGCCTTTCAGGGCGACGGTGTTGATCTTGACCTTCAGCCCCGCCGCCTTGGCCGCCGCCAGCCCGTCCAGCACCTGCGGCAGCGAATCGCGGCGGGCCAAGGTCTCGAAGCGGCCGCGATCGAGCGTATCCAGCGAGACGTTGATGCGCCGGACCCCGGCGGCGAACAGGTCGTCGGCAAATTCGGCAAGCCGGGTGCCGTTGGTGGTGAGGGTCAGTTCTTCCAGACCTCCCCCACCTTCATTGGCACCCAATTTACGGCCAAGCGCGCGGACCAGTTCGATCATGTCCCGCCGGACCAGCGGCTCCCCGCCGGTGAGGCGCAGCTTGGTAATGCCGCGCGCGATGAAGCCGAGCGACAGCCGGTGCAGTTCGTCCAGCGTGAGCACGTCCTTCCTCGGCAGGAAGGTCATGCGTTCGGGCATGCAATAGGCACAGCGCAGATCGCAGCGGTCCGTGACCGAAAGGCGCAAGTAGGTGATGCGACGCCGGAACTGGTCCACGAGGGGCGATGCAGTGCTCATTGCTGCCGCTATAGCACGCTCCCCGCGTCCTGCCCATCAAGCCGAAGGTATTGGCCGGTTATGCCTTGGGCCAGGGTCAGCCAGTCGGCGGCGGCGGCAACGGCTTGCTCGGACGCGCCTGCAACGGCATTGACGCGGCGCGGCGCATGGTCCCGCGCGAGCGCCTGAACCACGGCCAGACGCCAGCCATGGTGCTCGTGTCCGCCCGGCGCGAACACCAAGGTCAGGTCATCGTCCTGCCCGAGCAGCGCACGCGCCTGCGGCAGGATGTCGGCATGGAACTGCGCGGCGGCATCGAGCGGATCGTCCGCCAGAGGTCCGACGCGCAGGATCATGGCTCAGCGGCGCTGCCGGGTGAGCGTGATGCCGATCTTCTCGCCCGCCTCGGCGATGGCGAGCTTGACGATCTTCACCGTCACCGCCGTAATCCGCGCGTCCTGCAGGAACAGCGTCTCGCAGACGTGATCGGCCACCGCCTCGATCAGCTTGAAATGGACCCCCTGCGGCAGCGCATCGCTGGCCGCGAACTTGAGGTCCATGTAGTTCTTGCTCTCGGTCAGCGGCGTATCGGGCGTGTAGCGGTCGATCGGCTTCATCGAGACCTGAATGGTAAAGCGCAGCGGCTGCGGCTTGCCGGTCTCTTCCGAGTAGATCCCGGTGAGAACATCGTGTTCGAAATCGGCGACTTCGAGAGTGAGCGAATCGGTCATGGAGCGCGCCTTTAGCCGTTATTGCGCCAGCGCGCGAAAATTGCTGTCGGCAGCAGGCGGCCTTCACCGTCTTCCCGCACTGAGAGGTCGCCATGTTCGATGGTGCCCGGCAGATCGCGGAACAGCTCCTCCATCAGCCCGGCCAGCGCCAGCGACGACATGCGCACGGCGTAGACGGTCAGGAACAGGAACTTGCTGTCACTATCGAGAAGCTGGCGGCAATCGGCGAGCAGGCTGGGCAGGTTTTCTTCCAGACGCCAGGTTTCGCCGGTCGGACCGCGGCCGAACTTCGGCGGATCGAGGATGATGCCGTCGTAACGCTTGCCCCGGCGCACTTCGCGCGCGGTGAACTTGGCGGCATCGTCGATCAGCCAACGGACCGGGCGATCCTCCAGCCCCGCCAGCGCCGCGTTCTCGCGCGCCTGACCGACCGACTTCTTCGAGGCATCGACATGCGTGACCGGGCCATGCGCGGACAGCGCCAGCGTGCCGACGCCGGTATAGCCGAACAGGTTCAGCGTATTGGCATCGTCGCGGCCCGCGAGCATCTCGCGCATCCAGTCCCACACCGGCGCCATGTCCGGGAAGAAGCCAAGATGGCGGAACGGCGTGCACTGCGCGGTGAAGCTGACTTCGTTCCACGCCAGCGGCCAGCCTTCGCGCGGCACCGGCTTGTCGAACAGCCACCTGCCGCCGCCGTCCTCGTCGGAGCCGGGCACGAATTCGCCGTGCGCGTCCCAGTTTTCGAGCCGCGGCGTCCACATCGCCTGCGGTTCGGGGCGCACGAAGCGGTAATCGCCGTAGCGCTCCAGCTTGCGGCCATGGCCCGAATCGACAAGGCCGTAATCGTCCCAGCCCTCTCCGGCGAGGATCACGGGTTGGGTTTCCAGGCGTGCCATCAGATCTTCGGGCTCGCGTGCTGCGCCACGAAGTCGGCGATCGATTCGTAGTCGCCGGTCAGGTCGACGCACTTCTCTTCACGCTCGAACAGGTCGCCGACGCGCGCAGGCAGGCCCGAGCGTTGACCGGTGGCGCGTTCGACGGCATCGGGGAACTTTGCCGGATGCGCGGTCGCCAGCGTCACCACCGGGATGCTAGCGTCGATACCCGCAGTACGCGCGGCGAAGAGGCCGCAGGCGGTGTGCGGATCGATCAGTTCACCGCAGTTCTCCCAGGCCCAGCGAATGGTCGAGGCCATTTCATCGGCATCGGTGCGGGCGGAGGAGAACAGCGCGGCGGCGCCTTCGCGCTGCGCATTCGTAAGCTGCATGGCCTTGCTGGCTTCGAACCCGGCCATCTGCTCGGCCAGCGCCTTGCCGTCGCGACCGTTCAGGTCGAACAGCAGGCGTTCGAAGTTCGACGAGACCTGAATGTCCATCGAAGGCGCGGCGGTCGGCGTGACGGTGCCCTGCGAGTAGTCGCCCTCAGCCAGCGCGCGGTGGAGGATGTCGTTGACGTTGGTGGCGACGATCAGCTTCTCGACCGGCAAGCCCATCTGCGCGGCGACATAGCCGGCGAAGACATCGCCGAAGTTGCCGGTCGGCACCGAGAAGGCGAGCTTGCGATGCGGCGCGCCGAGCTGGAGCCCGGCGGCGAAGTAGTAGACCACCTGCGCCATCAGGCGCGCCCAGTTGATCGAGTTCACCGCGCCGATGGCGAAGCGGTCGGTCATCGCCTTGTCGTTGAACATGCGCTTCACGGTGGCCTGTGCGTCGTCGAACGAGCCATCGATGGCGATGTTGTGGACGTTGGGCGCCAGCACCGTGGTCATCTGGCGGCGCTGCACGTCGGACACGCGGCCCTTGGGGTGCAGCATGAAGATATCGACCTTGGCGCGGCCCGCCACCGCGTCGATCGCCGCCGAGCCGGTGTCGCCCGAGGTCGCGCCGACGATGGTGAGGTTACGCTCCGAACGGCCGAGGAATTCCTCGAACAGCAGACCCAGCAGTTGCAGCGCCACGTCCTTGAACGCCAGCGTTGGGCCGTGGAACAGTTCCAGCACCCACTGCTGCTCGTCGAGCTGCTTCAGCGGCGTCACCGCCTTGTGCGCGAAGCGGCCGTAAGCCTGCGTGGTCAGTTCCAGCAGGCGGTCGTAGGTCAGGCTGCCCTCGACGAAGGGGAACATGATCTTCGCCGCCAGCTCGGCATAAGGCAGTCCTGCGAGTCCCGCGATCTCTTCGGCCGAGAAGCGCGGCCACTCATGCGGCACATAGAGGCCGCCGTCGGATGCGAGACCGGCGAGCGTGGCGCCTTCGAAGTCGAGCGCCGGTGCGCTACCGCGGGTGCTGATGTAGTCCATAACCCGCGCGGTTAGCCGCAGGGGCGCGAAATGAAAAGCCTGTCGTTGGGGTTTGGCAAGAACAATTCCTAAAGCCCCGCGAAGCGAAATGCCGGATCGCGGCTCAAGTCGCCCGCCGCTTCCTCAGCGCCAGCCCGTAGATCACCAGCGCCGTCGCCGCGAAGACGAACCATTGCACCGCATAAGCGAAGTGGTTGTTGGGAATTTCGGCGGGATCGGGAATGGCATTGGCCTCCAGCCCCGCGAGCGGCGGGGCAGCCACCAGCCTCGGTCCCGGCGCGATCACGCCGTGGACCTCGCCGCCCGACCAGCCGCCCGCCGCCATCGGCAGCCGCGACCAGCCGAGCACGACGAGCGCCTTGGTGCCGTCCGCCAGAGTGCAGTCGGCGGTCTGCGCCGCACCCGATTCGCCTTTGGCATTGCGCCCGGCGATGCTGGAATGGCCGGTGACCGCCGCGCAATCGAGCCGGGCGTGGCGATAGAGCAAGTCCGTCTGCCCCTTGGCGTCACGCGGCCAGTCGACCTCCTCCGCCTGTTGCTGCGCCCCCGCATAGTGCGCCAGCAGCGCTTCCTTTTCGCGGAGCCGGTCAAGCTGCCAGAAGCCGAGCGCGATCATTAAACCCACGGCGACGAGGACGAGCAGCGTGGCGATAACGGGAATTCGGCGCATGGCTGCTCCTGGGGGCGTTGAAAACGAAAGAGGGCAGACGCGGATGACGCGGCTGCCCTTATTCGAACTTTCCGATATCGAGGCCTGTCCGGCGCTCAGTGGGTCGGATAACCCCAGCCGCCCCAGACGTAGATGGCGACGAAAAGGAACAGCCAGACCACGTCGACGAAGTGCCAATACCAGGCCGCCGCCTCGAAGCCGAAGTGCTGGCGCGGCGTGAAATCGCCGTTGTAGGCGCGCTTCAGGCAGACGATCAGCATGATGGTGCCGACGATGACGTGGAAGCCGTGGAAGCCCGTCGCCATGTAGAACGCCGAACCGTAGGTATTCTGGCCGAAGGGGAACGGGGCGTGGACATACTCGTAGGCCTGAATGCTGGAGAACAGCAGGCCGAGCAGGATCGTCGCCCAGAGGCCCTTCTTCAGCCCCTCGCGGTCACCGTGGATAAGCGCGTGGTGCGCCCAGGTGACGGTTGTGCCAGAGCACAGCAGGATCAGCGTGTTGAGCAGCGGCAGGTCGAACGGGTCCATCACCGCCTCGATCGCCTTGGGCGGCCACTGCCCGCCGACCGCTTCCGCAAGGGTCGAGGGGAACAGCGAGAAATCGAAGAAGGCCCAGAACCAGCCGACGAAGAACATCACTTCGGAAGCGATGAACAGGATCATGCCATAGCGCTGGTGAAGCTGCACCACCGGCGTGTGGTCGCCCGCATGGGCTTCCTTGATGATCTTCGAGAACCACATGAACATCGAGGCCAGCAGGATCGCCAGGCCCAGCCAGGGCACGAACTTGCCGCCCGCCATGTCATGCATGAAAAGGACCATGCCCGACGTGAAGGTCAGGGCACCGATGGTGGTCGCCAGCGGCGCGATGTCCGGCGGAAGAATGTGATAATCGTGATTCTTTGTACCGGCCATGGTGCCTTCGTCCCCGTTCTCGACTTCCGTGTTCGATTCTTCCGGTGGGGTAATGCTCCCCCCGTGATTTGTATCCCGTACCGGGACTTAACCGCCCGTGCCGCCGTGGTCCAGCGTCTTTGCATCCGAGATGCTGGTGACGTGGAAGGTATAGCTGAGGGTGATCTGCTCCACGTCCTTGTTGTCGGGATCGTTCAGGATCGCCGGATCGACGTAGTAGATCACCGGCATCTTTACCGCTTCGCCCGGCTGGAGCGTCTGCTCGGTGAAGCAGAAGCACTGGATCTTGTTGAAGTAGCGCGCGGCCTGCTCCGGCTCGACATTGAAGCTGGCGGTGCCGGTGATGACCTTGTCGGAATCGTTTTTGGCCCAGAAAAGCGCCATGTCACGCTCGCCGATGGTCACCGTGTCAGTGCGCTGGAGCGGCTTGAACTGCCACGGCATGCCGCGCTCGACATTGGCGTCGAAGCGGATCGACATGGTCTTGTCGGTCACCTGCACGCCCGCCGCCTTGGCTTCGTCGGCACGCTGGGTGGTCCCGCCGTAGCCGGTCACCTGGCAGAACATGCGGTAGAGCGGAACCGAGGCATAGCCGAGGCCCAGCATCAGCAGAGCCATCGACAGGGCGATGAAAGCGACGCGCCGGTTGCTGCGGCGCGAGATGGGCACAGCTAGGGCGGGGGCCTCGGCCATCAGCTCATCTTCGCGATCGAGATCAGGAACACCAGCACCACGAAGCCTGCCAGGCTGAGCGCCAGAACCCGATTGCGACTGCGGCGAATCTGCTCGGGGGTTCTGGGATCGGACGATTTGGCTTCGTTCATGCTGCGATCTTTCAAAGGACGATGAAGCGATCCACCACCAACACCGCGAAAAGCGCGAAGAGGTAGAGCACCGAATAGGCGAAAAGCTGCTTTTCCGGCTTCATGGCGTCGTCCTCGCCGCTGCGCTCGCGCAGGCCGACACGGATGGAAAGCGCCAGGAACAGCGAGGACAGCACCAGGGCGGAAATTCCGTAGATCGCGCCGGTTCCGCCGATCCACCACGGCAGCACCGAAAGCGGCAGCAGCAGCACGGCGTAGATCAGGATCTGATGGCGCGTCGCCTTCTCGCCCGCGACGACCGGCATCATCGGAATGCCGACCTTGGCGTAGTCGCTCTTCACGAACAGCGCGAGTGCCCAGAAGTGCGGCGGGGTCCAGAAGAAGATGATCGCGAAAAGCAGCACCGGCATCAGCGTGACATGGCCGGTCACCGCCACCCAGCCGATCAGCGGCGGGAAGGCGCCGGCACCGCCGCCGATGACGATGTTCTGCGGCGTGCGCGGCTTGAGCCAGATCGTGTAGATCACCGAATAGTAGATGATCGAGATCGCCAGGATCGCGGCGGGCAGCCAGCCGACCGCAAAGCCCATCAGGAAGACCGAGACCGCGCAGAGCACGCCCGCGAAGTCGCGCGCGGTAGTGCGGTCGAGTCGGCCCTGCGGCAGCGGGCGATTGGCCGTGCGCTTCATCCCGGCGTCGAGATCGGCCTCCCACCACTGGTTGAGCGCGGCGGCACCGCCCGCGCCCATGGCGATGCAGAGGATCGCGGTGAAAGCAATAACCGGATGAATTCGCTCAGGCGCGGCGAGCAATCCGCAGAGGCCGGTGAAGATCACCAGGCTCATCACACGCGGCTTGGTCAGCGCCAGTAGATCGCGCCAGTCGGCGGGCAGGAAAGCGGTTTGGGAGGGACTCGTTGTCGTCATGATGGTGGCCCCTTACACCCACGAGGCCCCGAAAAGCGAGGACCTTGCGAATCGGGCGCCGCCCCGGCGATCCGCCGGGACGGCGCACGGGATCAGTGGTGCGCGGCTTCCTCGATGACCGGAAGCGTCTCGAACTGGTGGTACGGCGGCGGGCTGGACAGCGTCCATTCCAGCGTCGTGGCACCTTCGCCCCAGTAGCTGTCCTCGGCCTTGCGGCCTGCCGTGTA
Source organism: Novosphingobium sp. (assembly GCA_017745295.1). Taxonomy (GTDB): domain Bacteria; phylum Pseudomonadota; class Alphaproteobacteria; order Sphingomonadales; family Sphingomonadaceae; genus Novosphingobium. The sequence goes on along the minus strand of JAGHZR010000007.1, from coordinate 178,685 downwards.
GGCATAGATCATGTTGATCAGCCACACGACGAGGCTGGTCGCCATGACCATGTAGCCGATCGTCGCGACGTGGTTCCAGTGCTGGTAGGCCTCGGCATAGTCCGGATAGCGGCGCGGCATGCCTTGCAGCCCGAGGAAGTGCATCGGGAAGAAGATCATGTTCACGCCGATGAAGAAGATCCAGAAATGGACGTGCGCGAGGAACTCGGAGTGCATGCGGCCGCTCATCTTCGGGAACCAGTAGTAGAACCCGGCGAAGAGCGCCGTCACCGCACCCAGCGAAAGCACGTAGTGGAAGTGCGCCACGACGTAGTAGGTGTCGTGCAGCACGTCGTCGACGCCGCCGTTGGCCAGGACCACGCCGGTCACGCCGCCGACGGTGAAGAGGAAGATGAAGCCGATCGCCCAGACCATCGGGCTCTTGAACTCCACCGAACCGCCCCACATCGTCGCGATCCACGAAAAGATCTTGATGCCGGTCGGCACCGCGATGACCATGGTGGCGGCGGTGAAATACATCTTCGTGTTCACCGACATGCCGGTGGCGTACATGTGGTGCGCCCAGACGATGAAGCCGACCACGCCGATCGCGACCATCGCGTAAGCCATGCCGAGGTAACCGAACACCGGCTTCTTCGAGAAAGTCGAAACGATCTGCGAGATGATGCCGAAGCCCGGCAGGATCATGATGTAGACTTCGGGGTGGCCGAAGAACCAGAACAGGTGCTGGTAAAGCACCGGATCGCCGCCGCCCGAGGGGTCGAAGAAGGTGGTGCCGAAATTACGGTCGGTCAGCAGCATGGTGATCGCGGCGGCCAGGACCGGCAGCGAGAGCAGCAGCAGGAAGGCGGTGACCAGCACCGACCAGACGAACAGCGGCATCTTGTGCATGGTCATGCCGGGGGCACGCATGTTGAAGATCGTGGTGATGAAGTTGATCGCGCCCATGATCGAGCCGGCACCGGCAAGGTGCAGCGCGAAGATGCCGAAGTCCACCGCGGGTCCGGGCGAGCCGCTGGTCGAGAGTGGGGCATAGACCGTCCAGCCGGTGCCCGCGCCGAGACCCGTGCCGCCGGGCACGAAGGCGGAGCACAGCAGCGAGATGAAGCCCGCCACGGTCAGCCAGAACGAGATGTTGTTCATGCGCGGGAAGGCCATGTCCGGCGCGCCGATCATCAGCGGCACGAACCAGTTGCCGAAGCCGCCGATCATCGCCGGCATGACCATGAAGAACACCATGATCAACCCGTGGGCGGTGATGAGCACGTTCCAGACGTGCAGCGTCGAGTTGAAGTCCGGATTGGTCGCGCCGAACCAGCGGGCGAAGATATCCAGGTACTGAATGCCCGGTTCGGCCAGCTCGACGCGCATCATACCGGAGAAGGCACCGCCGATGATCCCCGCGAAGATCGCGAAGATCAGGTACATCGTGCCGATGTCCTTGTGGTTGGTGGACATGAACCAGCGCGCGAAGAACGCGGGCTTGTGATCGTGATCGGTGTGGGCGTGGTGATCCACATTGCCCTGGAAATGCTCGGGAACGGTGGTTGCCATGGTAGAGGCCCTGTCCTTCGATTCGCGCTTATTCGGCGGTAGCTGCGGCGGTGGCATCGGCGGCCGGAGCCTCCGATGCCGCTTCCGTGGCGACTGCGGCAGGAGCCGCTGGGGACGCCGCAACTGCGGCGGGCTTCTGGCCGTCGATCACACCCCCGGCGTGAGTCAGGACCCAGGCATCGTATTGCGCGCGGGGCAGCGCTTCGACCGCAATCGGCATGTAGCCGTGCTTGGCGCCGCAGAGTTCGGAGCACTGGCCATAGTAGACGCCCGGCTTCTCGACCAGCAGCACCTTTTCGTTGATGCGGCCGGGCACGGCGTCAAGCTTGAACCACAGCGAGGGCACCGCGAAAGAGTGGATCACGTCGGCGGCGGTGATCTGGAGCCGGATCGGCTCGCCCACCGGCACCACCATGCGGTTGTCCACCTCGAGGTGTGAGGGGCCGTCCCACGGCTTGGAACCCACTTCGCGCACGCCGTTGTTGATGGTCGGCTGGCCGGGCAGGTTGAGCATGTTCGAGACGACCTCGAAATCGCCGTTATCGGGGTAGCCGTACGTCCAGAACCACTGGTTGCCGGTGACCTTGATGGTCAACGCACCCTTGGGAGCGGGCTTGTACTGCTTGGCGATGAGGTCGATCGAGGGCACCGCGATGCCGATCAGGATCAGCACCGGAACCAGCGTCCACACCACTTCGAGGATGGTGTTGTGGCTGGTCTTCGAAGCGACCGGATTGGCGCGGCGGTTGTAGCGCACCGCGATTATGATGATCAGCAGCAGCACGAAGAGCGTGATGACGGTGATGATCGGCATCAGCACGCCGTCGTGAATCCACTCGCCATATTCGCCAAGCTTGGAATATTGCTGCTGGAGGCCAATTCCGCCTTCAACCGGCATGCCGATGCCCGGCGTGGGCTTCATCGGCGTATAGCCCGCTGCGGGAACGGCCTCTGCGGCAGGCGCCGCGATTGCGGAAGTGATTGCCAGACTTGACGAAAACGCCATGGCTGCAACGAAATGCCGACCGACGGCCTTCGCAGACTCGCCCAAAGTAAGAACGGTTTTGCCCAATATCATGGTTACAGCGCTTCCGTTTTCTTATGATCGCGCAAGTGAGTCGCCTCCCAAGCGCGCACCCCTATTGCGGAGGCTTTTTGCCCCCGTTGACAAGGGGCTATACGCGGCCTTGCCGCCTGTCTCAAGCGCCTCTAGGGGATTTTTGACGCACGGGGTCCTCGCACCCCGCCAGAACACATGCAAATTGCACCAAAGGAATACCTCCGATGCAGGAAGAAGAAGTCCTCGCCGAGTTCCGCGCCAGCAAGGCCTTGCTTGAAGGGCATTTCCTGCTTTCCTCGGGTCGGCACAGCGCTTATTATCTCCAGTGCGCGCGGGTTCTGATGAACCCCGACCGCGCCGGACGACTCGCTGTCGCGATCGCGGCAAAACTCCCCCACGATATTCGCAGGGCCATCACCAAAGTCGTCTCGCCCGCGATGGGCGGGGTCATCATCGGCCAGGAAATGGGCCGCGCCCTTCAGGTCGATGCGATGTTCGTCGAGCGCCCGACCGGCACCTTCGAACTGCGCCGCGGTTTCAGCCTCGAACCCGGCGACAAGGTGCTGATGGTCGAGGACGTGGTGACGACCGGTCTCTCCAGCCGCGAGGCGATCAAGGCGATCGAGGAAGCCGGCGGCGAAGTGATCGCGGCAGCCTCGCTGATCGACCGTTCCGCCGGTGCGGTGGACCTCGGCGTGCCGTTCTTCCCGCTGGTGGCGCTCAACTTCCCGACCTACGCGCCAGACGAACTGCCGCCCGAACTGGCCGCCACCCCGGCGGTCAAGCCCGGCAGCCGCGCCCAGCCCTGAGGCCTTTCCTAAAATAGGGATTTCATAGACTTGGCCAACGTCCTCACCCCCGCGCGCCTGCGTCTCGGCGTCAATATCGACCATGTCGCCACCATCCGCAACGCGCGGGGCGGCGAGCATCCCGATCCCGCCCGCGCCGCGCAGATCGTGGCGCAGGCCGGGGGTGACGGCATCACCGTGCACTTGCGCGAGGATCGCCGCCATATCCGCGACGAGGACCTGGAGCGAGTGGCCTCGGCCACCGGGCTGCCGATCAACCTCGAAATGGCCGCGACCGACGAGATGCTCGAAATCGCGCTGCGCCACCGCCCGCACGCCGCCTGCATCGTGCCGGAGCGGCGAGAGGAGCGCACGACCGAGGGCGGCCTCGATGCGGCAGGGCAGCACAACCGCCTCGCTCCGATCGTCGCGCGCCTGTCGGACGCGGGGATCCGCGTCAGCCTGTTCATCGCCCCCGAACCGCGCCAGATCGAAGCGGCGATGAAGCTCGGCGCCCCGGTCGTGGAATTCCACACGGGCGAATATGCCCATGCCGAGGGCGAGCAGGTCGCGGTGGAACTGCGCCGCATCGTCGACATGGCGGCACTGGCCGCCAAGAACGGCATCGAGCCGCATGCCGGGCACGGCCTCACCTACGAGAACGTGCAGCCGATCGCCGCCATTCCGCAACTGGCGGAACTCAACATCGGCCATTACCTTATCGGTGAAGCGATATTCTGCGGGCTGGAAACGAGCGTGAAGAAGATGCGCCAGTTGATGGACGAGGTTCGGTGAAAGGAGCCGGAATTTCATGATTATCGGTCTCGGCTCTGACCTCTGCAACATCGAGCGGATCCAGAACTCGCTCGACCGCTTCGGCGAACGCTTCCTCCAGCGCGTCTTCACCGACCTCGAACAGGCCAAGGCCGCGCGTCGTCCGCATACCGTCGCGGGCACGCTGGCCAAGCGGTTCGCCGCCAAGGAGGCTTTCTCCAAGGCGGTCGGCACCGGCTTCAAGGCGGGCGTGTTCATGAAGGACATCGGCGTCGTCAACGCCCCCTCCGGCGCGCCCACCCTGGCCCTGACCGGCGGCGCGAAAACGCGACTGGACGCCCTGACTCCGGCCGGACACGAAGCCGTGGTTCACCTTACGCTCACGGACGATCATCCATGGGCGCAGGCCTTCGTGGTCATCGAAGCGCGCCCCCTTCCCCAATCCTGACGCCGAGTATTTCCGGGACATGATCCAACAGCCCAAGCCGACCATGAACCAGATGCCCGCCAAGGCCCCGCCCACCGCGGAAAAGGTCAACTGGTTCCAGGAACTGCGCGGGCTCGCGCTGATGCTGCTGGGGGTGCTGGCGTTCCATTCGTTCATCGCCAAGCCGTTCTACATCCCCTCGATCTCGATGATGCCGGGACTGCTGGTGGGCGACCGACTGGTGGTCTCGAAATATCCCTATGGCTGGAACTGGTCCTCGATCAGTTTCCACCTGCTGCCGCGCAGCACCTGGCGTCTGCTCGGTCGCACGCCGGAATACGGCGATATCGTCATCGTCGTGCCCGGCAACCGCAAGGCCGACCTCATCAAGCGCGTGGTCGCCCTGCCCGGAGACCGCATCGCCGTGATCGACGGCCGCATCCGCCTCAACGGCAAGTTCGTGCCGCGCGAGACGATTCCCCCGGTCCGCATCGCCGCCGACGATTCGCTGACCTGCGAGGGCGATGCCGAGCCGGGCCACTGCTACGACGGCTTCGAACAGTTCCGCACCCGCCTGCCGAGCGGCAAGGACGTCTACGAAATGCCGACCTACCGTGAAACATTGCCCAACGGCGCCAGTTATCAGGTTATCGACTACCTGAACCAGGAGCTGGACAATTACCCCGAGATCACGGTTCCAGAAGGTCATATCTTCCTGATGGGCGACGATCGCGACCGCTCGGCGGATAGCCGCGCCCCGTTCGAGACCGACATGTTCGGCCGTCCGGGCGGCGGTCTCGGCGGTCCGGTGCCCCTTTACGACGTCGGCGGGCGGGCGGAGTTCATCACTTTCTCGCTTGACGGCACCCAGAGCTGGAACCCGCTGACCTGGTGGGGCGCCCTGCGTCCGGGCCGCTCTTTCACCAGTCTGCGCCCACCGGTCGATCCGGCGAAAGCCTGGAACTGATGGCTTCGGGACCGGAGCGCGAGGAAGACCTCACCGGACGCGCCGGTCCCACCGACATTTCCGATCCGCTGATCCGCACCGAAGCGCGCAAGGCCTTCGTCTGGATCGGCATGGCGGCGCTGCTGGCGCTGGCCGTCTTCCTCTCGCAATCGCTGATCGTCATCTTCGGCGGGATCGTCTTCGGTGCCCTGATCGACGGCGGCGCGCGGGTGATCCGCAAGGTCGTGCCGCTGCCCCGCGGCGTCTGCGTCCTGCTCGTCCTGTTGCTGGCGGCGCTGTTCCTGCTCTGGGTCGCACGCTTCGCCGGCAGCCAGATCGCCATGCAGGCGGCGGAACTGCCCGCGACGATAGAAAGCCAGTTCCGCCACGGCCTGAGCTGGCTCCACGCTCATGGCATCCAGCCGCGCATCACCGATTTGCGCGGCATGGCGCAGGAGGCCGTCGGCGGGATCGGGCAAGTGACCCGCGTGGTCGGCGGACTGATCGGCGTGGTCACCACCCTGTTCCTGATCCTGGTGCTGGGGATCTACTTCGCGCTGGAGCCGCGCCTCTACCAGCGCGGCGTCGGCTGGATGCTGCCGATCGACCGCCGCGACCATTTCGAGAGCACCGTCACGATCATGGGCCAGGCCCTGCGGCGCCTGCTGTTCGGCCGCCTGATCGGGATGACCGTGGAAGGCCTGTTCACCTGGGGCATGCTGCAGTTCTACGGGGTGCCGATGGCCGCCCTGCTCGGCCTCATCACCGGCCTGCTCGCCTTCCTGCCCAATATCGGCGCGCCGATTTCCGGAATGATCATGATCCTCGTCGGCTTCTCCGGCGGCTACGAGATGGGTATCTACACGATCATTGTCTACGTGCTGATCCACCTGATCGACGGGTACCTGATCGTGCCGATGATCGCGCGCAAGACGGTGGACCTGCCACCCGCGCTGGTGCTGGCGGCGCAGCTCATCATGGGCGTGCTGTTCGGCCTGCTCGGTCTGGCGCTGGCCGACCCCTTGGTGGCGATGATCAAGATCTGGCTGGAGCGCGAGGCCGACCGCAACGGCGGCGGCGCCGCCCCGGAAACGGCCGCCGATATCGCGGATAGCCCCGCTTGACCGGCGCTTGCGGGCAGGCGAGACCCTGAACCATGGCCCGCAAGTTCCTCTACGTCATCGCCATTCTCGTGATCCTGGTCATCGGGGTCTTCGTGGCGCTGCGAATCTGGTCGGAGGACCTGACCGAACTCGCCTTCGTGCCGAACGTCGAATATGCCCACAAGGACGCGCTCGGTCCCGAGGCCTGGCGCGATCAGAAGATGTGGCTGGCCCGGCCGGACATGCCGGACGATCCCTCGCGCTGGTTACCGCCGGGCGTGGAAAAGCCGAGGACGCGATACCGGGTCGCGGTGTTCTTCGTCCATCCGACCAGCCTCGTCGCCCGCAGCGCCTGGAACGGCGACGTGACCGACGCCTTCTCGCAGGACCGCGCGGCGCTGTTCGTCAAGGGCATGGCCAGCCCGTTCAACCGCGCCGAAATCTGGGCGCCGCGCTATCGGCAGGCGGCGATCGGCGCCTTCCTCACCGCCGCGCCGGAAGCCAACCAGGCCATCGACCTCGCCTATTCCGACGTGCTCGCCGCCTTCGACCAGTTCGTGAAGAGCGTGCCGCGCGGCCGTCCGATCGTCGTGGCCGGCCACAGCCAGGGCGCCTTCCTGCTGCGCCGCGTGCTGCGCGACCGGGTGGCGGACAAGCCGCTCGCCAAGCGCATTATCGCCGCCTACGTGATCGGCTGGCCGGTCTCGCTCGCCCACGACCTGCCGAAGATGGGCCTGCCCGCCTGCACCGCCCCGAAGCAGACCGGCTGCGTCGTCTCCTGGCTCTCGGTCGCCGATCCTGCCGACACCAAGATGCTGCTGAGCGCCTATGGCCGCCGCACCGGACTAGACGGACAGGGCGTGGCGGAAAGCCCGTTCCTCTGCACCAATCCGCTCACCGGCAGCGAGGGCGGCAGCGCCGATGCCGCGACCAACCTCGGCACGCTGGTCCCCGAGTTCCGCCCCGATTCCCGCAGCGCCAGCGGCACCCTGGCCAAGGCGACGGTGCCCGCCAGTTGCGGTCCCGATCATTTTCTCCACATCGGACCGCCTCCGGCGCTGAACATGGGGCCTTACGTGCTTCCCGGAAACAACTACCATCTCTATGACGTGACCCTGTTCTGGGCGAACCTTCGCGCGGATTTCGAAGGACGGGTTGCGACATGGCAGAAGGCACAGTGATCACCACCAGCGCGCTGGACTATCGCGATGCCCTGCCCGAATCCGGCGGCGCGCTGCTGGGACTGGACCTCGGCACCCAGACCATCGGCACTGCCTTCTGCGACGCGGGCTGGCGCTTCGCCTCGCCCGGCAAGACGCTGAAGCGCGGCAAGTTCGGCGCCGACCGCGAACTGCTGCTCGAACTCATCCGCGAGCGCTCGATCAAAGGCATCGTCATCGGCCTGCCGCTCAACATGGACGGTTCCGAAGGCCCGCGCTCGCAATCGAGCCGCGCCTATGCCCGCAATCTCGGCGCGCTGGGCCTGCCGATCCTGCTCTGGGACGAACGCTGGTCCACCTCCGGCGCCGAGCGCGGGTTGCTGGAACAGGACATGAGCCGTGCCAAGCGCGCCACCCGGATCGATTCCGCGGCGGCGGCGGTGATCCTGCAAGGCGCCATCGACGCCCTGGCAGGCGGGATGTTCTAGGCTCCAGCCCGCCGCATCCGCGCTTCGGCTGAGACCAGCCGACTGCCGCAACCTTCCGCCTCGCGCCAGACCGCATCGCGCGCCTCCGCGCTTCCCGCCTGCGCCGCCAGCGCCTCCCAGGCGACCAGCCTCATGCGGTCGCTGGGATGCCCTTTGCCGAAGCGCGCGGCGAGATCGCGCGCTTCCTCGCCGCCCAGTGCCACGGCGATGCGCAGGAAGCTCTCGCTGGGACCATGGCCGTGCAGCCGGGTGACGATGCCTTTCGCGATGTCGAAATGGTAGCGGTCCATCCAGCTCTGAACCGCCTGCGTATGCACGAGGTTCAGCGCCACCGAGAGCGAGGTGGGCGGATGCTGGACATGGACATCGCGCCGCGCCCGGTAGTGCACCAGACACCCCGGTTCTAGCACGAGGCGACCGCGAGGCACCAGATCGACCGCCTCTCCCGCATTGCCGACAACGGCTTCATAGTCATACTCGAATTCGTCGGAACGATAGCCCGGCCCGAAATAGCCCAGCGCCAGAATATCGGCGGTATGATCGTGCGCCAGCCCATAGCCCAGCGCTTCCGGTCCCCCGGCCCGGTAGAGCGCGTCCTGCTCGGAAGGCCAGATGCGGGCATTCAGAAAGAAGCTGCCCTGCCCCGGCGTCACCAGCATGATCGACTGCGGCCCAACGCCTTCGAGCGCGTCGGCACCGTCGGGAACCGGCGCCAGACCCGATATCAGGTCCACCAGCAGGTCGCCCAGAAAGTTCCGGTCGTTGCCGAGCCGTTGCAGCCAGTTGGCCGCATGGGACAGGCTCACCTCGTCTCTGGGGTCGAATCCCCAGCTCGACAGGGCGTCGACGAATTCCGCGAGCGAGACGCTCGTCGGATCGCGCAAGGTCATCATCCGCGCCATTGCGCCACTCTTTCCAGTTCGGGCCACTGCGCGATCAGGCGGCGATGGAGATCGCGCGCCGGACCGGCCAGTTCCCTATCCTCGCCCGCTGCCACCGTGCCCAGCAGCACCAGCCCGGCCCGGGTATCGATGGCGAGGATCGCGCGCAGCGCCTCCCAGCGCAATGCCGCCGAACCCGTGCCCTCGACGATCCGCGACAGCACCGGCACCGCATCCTTCCGCCCGAGACCGGCCAGGACCGCCATGGCCATTTCCTGCCGGTTGTATTCGGCGGTCAGCGCCGCCTGCCCCCGGAAGGCACCGTCCTCCAGAGCGTACGCGCGCACCGGACGATGCAGCGAGGCCAGTCGCTGCAACCGCAGCACGACGAGGCTCCCGTCCACATTCCGGAGCCTGAACGCCTCCCGCGCGCCGTTGCGGTAAAGCGCGTCTCCGGGTTCGAGTGCAACCGGTTCGACGTGCAGCGTGCCGGATGAATCGCGTAAGATTCGCTCTCCCCGCCCGCGCCCGGCGAGCACGCGGGACCAGGTCTGCTTGGGCGCGAACTCGGCTGTCAGGGGCGGCGGATCACGCGCCAGTGCCTCCCCGTCGTAGACCGCCAGTGCCAGCGTGGCGGTTCCCGCATGGGCCAGCAGTACCGTGTTGATCGTCTCGCGGCGGGCATGGCGGAACGGCAATTGCCCGAGGGGAAAGGAACCGATCGCCGCGACGCCGCGCCTGACCAGCTCCGAAACCAGCGCTCCCGCCGTGTCTCGATTGCCTTCGAACAGCGCCGCAAGCGGCCTGCAAACCTCCAGTTCCACGCCCCTGCCGAAGCGTTCCAACGCCGTGAACACCGGTGCGACATGGGGCAAGGCACGCCATTCGGCGATCGTCCTTGCCAGTTCGCGCTGCCCCAGCACCCATGACTCTTCGTCCTGCGCGAGCGCCTTCAGGTCCTCATGCACCTGCATCGGCGGCGTGCCTCAGATACCGGGATGGAGTTCGTAGAGGCAGGGCATCAGCAGCGCGTGGTTGTCCTCCAGGCACTGTCGCGGACCATGAAGTCCCGTCGGCTGCTCATTCGGAGAGAAACCGGCAAGATCCGGAATGCTGGTAAATGCGATCTGCGGCAATTCCGGAGTCATCACGTCAGGTAGTTGCAAGACTTTCCCTTTCGGCCTTTCCCTCGCCGCCGGGAAGGATGATGCCGCACACCTGACTTTTGAATGAGTTAATTCCCTGAAACTTTAAACCCCAATTTAACCAGCGAAAACTGCCGACGGGGTCGTTGTATAATGCGCGCAACCGTTCGTGGTTAATGGCGCGGCGCCGCCCGCAGGATCACCAGCAGACCGCGCGGTTGTTCGTAAGCCTCGCCGAGCAAGCGGCGCCCCGCATCGGCGCGGGTGCGGTCCAGTATCGCCTCCGGCACATCGATCTCATGACAAATGAGGTCCGCCGAACCGAGCAGTCGCGCCTCCCGCAGGGTGAGGTCATCGGGATCCGTGCTGCGCAGAACGATCTCCACCGTCTCGCTCACCGGATCGTCAGCCTCGGACAGCCATCCGGCGACACGCCCGGCTCGCGCGTCGCTCAACGGATCGAGCACCCCGCCCTGCCCCAGGGCCGCATCCAAAGCCTGCCGCCGCTCGCCCGCATCGGGGAAACGCGCGCGCAAGGCAGGCCGCGCCGCCTGCAACGCGCGGGCCAGAGCGCCCAGCGTCTGCGGCAGCAGCGCTTCCAGCCGCAAGCGCAACTGCTTGGCCAGCCCCGCCGACGCTCCGCCCGTGGCGATGGCAAGCAGGACCGGCGTGCGGTCGAGAATCGAAGGCACCGTGAAATCGCAAAGCATCGGCCGGTCCGGCGCATTCACCAGCAGGCCTGCCGCCTGCGCCTGCGCGACTCCCGCGCGGGCGGCGGCCTCGTCTTCCTCGGCGATGAAGGCGATCCGCGCGCCCTGGGCGATACCTTGCGCAAGATCGGCGACGACCTGACCGCCCGCCCGCTCGACGAGGCGGCGCTTGGCCTCGGCGGCCTCCCCGCTGCCGGTGACGACCACGGGGCGACCGGCGATGCGATGGAACAGCGGCAGGCTTTCGATCATGAAAACAGGACCCCAAACGAAAAGGAACGGCGAAGCGCGCCGTTCCTATCCGTTCAATGCCTGCTTGTCGAAGCCCGGCTCAGGCGAGCCAGTCCGGCACCGTTTCGGCCGCGAGGATCGCTTCCGGTTCGATGCGGGCAGCGACAACCGCCCACTTGTCGCCATCGACCATGACCTCGGGCACCAGCGCGCGGCTGTTGTAGGTGTTGGCCATCGTCGCGCCGTAAGCCCCGGCGGTGCGGAAGATCGCGAGATCGCCAGCGGCGACTTCGTCGATCTCGCGGCCCATCGCAAAGGTATCCGAGCTTTCGCAGATCGGGCCGACGATGTTGGCGGTCATCGTCTTCCCATTGGGCTTCACTGCCGCGAAATCGTGCCAGGCATCGTACATGGCCGGGCGGGCGAGGTCGTTCATCGCCGCATCGACGACGACGAAGGGGTTCACCACGCCTTCCTTCACGCGGACGACCTCGGTGACCAGCACGCCGGAATTGCCGGTAATCACGCGGCCCGGCTCGAACATCAGGGTGACACCCCAGTCCTTCGCCACCGAGGCGACCATCGCGCCGTAGTCCTGCGGGGTCGGCAGCGAATCGGTCGCCTTGTAAGGCACGCCGAGGCCGCCGCCGAGGTCCATATGCGTTACCGAATGACCTTCGGCGCGGATCGCCGTCATCAGTTCGCCCATCTTGAGGAAGGCGAGGCGCGAGGGTTCGAGGTCGGAAATCTGGCTGCCGATATGGACCGCAAGGCCCTTCATCTCCAGCCCCGGCAGGGCCGAGAGCCGGGCATAGATGCCGCCTGCACGGTCATAGGGGACGCCGAACTTGTTGTCCGCCTTGCCGGTGGAAATCTTGGCGTGGGTGCGGGCATCGACGTCGGGATTGACGCGAAGCGCGCAAGGCGCGCGCAGGCCGAGCGAAGCGGCGATTTCCGCCAGTTCCACGCCCTCTTCCTCGCTTTCGAGGTTGAACTGGCCGATCCCGGCCTTGAGCGCGGCCGTCAGTTCGCGGCGGGTCTTGCCGACGCCCGAAAAGACGATGTCACCCGCCGCCATGCCGCCCGCGAGTGCACGGTTCATCTCGCCTTCGGAGACGACGTCGGCGCCGTAGCCCTCGTTCGCCAGCAGGCGCAGCACGGCGAGGTTGGGGTTGGACTTCACCGCGAAGGCGATGTGGACGCTGGGCAACTCGGCCAGCGCCTCGCGGAAGACACGGGCGTGGCGGCTGAGCGTCGCGCGGGAATAGACGTAGACGGGCGTGCCGACTTCGCCGGCGATCGCGGCCAGCGGCACGTCTTCGGCGAAAAGCGCGCCGTCGTTAAGGGCAAAATGGTCCATGGATATCTCGGTATCTGGGAGGCCTGTTCGGCCTGAAAATTATTCTGGCGGCGGGAGATCGAAGGGATCGTCGTCCCGTGGTTCCGAGCGGGTGCGCAGTTCGACGCTGCGTTCAGGGATCGCCAGCGTCGGGGTCTGGAGCAGCTCGCCGCTGCCCGGTTTCTGCGCGCGGCCGTAAGGCGCGGGCGGAAGCTGCTGCCCCGGTTTCAATGCCAACGCCGCCCTCTGGCCGCAGGCCGACAGCGCGAGAAGCAGGATCAGGGCGGCAGTCTTGCGCATCAAGCTCACTCCAGACCGAGCGCGAGCCGGGCTTCGGCCACGCGCAGGCGTACCTGATCGGGCGCGGTGCCGCCGTGCGACTTGCGCGCGGCGACTGAAGCCTCGACCGAGAGCGCCTTGAATACGCGCTCGTCGATGCGGCTGTCGATGGCCTTGAGATCTTCCAGCGGCAATTGGTCGAGCGCCAGCCCACGCTGCTCGGCCAGCTTCACGGCGGAACCGGTGATGTGGTGCGCCTCGCGGAAGGGGATGTTGCCCTCGCGCACCAGCCAGTCGGCAAGATCGGTGGCGGTGGCGAAGCCGAGTTCGGCGGCGCCGCGCATGCGATCGGTGCGGAAGCGGGTTTCCGCGACCATGCCGGTCATCGCCGCGATGGAGAGCGCCAGCAGGCTGGCGGCCTCGAAGACCGGCGGCTTGTCGTCCTGCATGTCCTTCGAATAGGCGAGCGGCAGGCCCTTCATGGTGATCATCAGGCTGGTCAGGCAGCCGACGATCCGGCCCGAGTGGCCGCGCACCAGTTCCGCCGCGTCGGGGTTCTTCTTCTGCGGCATGATCGAGCTGCCGGTGGACAGCGAATCGGGCAGTGCCACGAAGCCGAAGGGCTGGCTCGCCCAGATGATGAACTCTTCGGCCAGACGCGAGAGGTGCAGCGAGCACTGTGCGGCGGCCATCAGGTAATCGAGCGCGAAGTCGCGGTCCGACACCGAATCGAGGCTGTTGTCGGTTGGCGCGTCGAAGCCCAGCGCCTGCGCGGTCATCTTGCGATCGATCGGGAAACCGGTTCCGGCCAGCGCCGCCGCACCGAGCGGGCTGCGGTTCATGCGCTTGCGGGCGTCGGCGAAGCGCGAACGGTCGCGGCCGATCATCTCGTAATAGGCCATGAGGTGATGCCCGAGCGTCACCGGCTGCGCGGTCTGGAGATGAGTGAAGCCGGGCATGATCGAATCGGCATGCTCACCGGCGCGGATGACGAGCGCCTTTTGCAGCGCGTCCAGCCCGGCCTCGGCCTGATCGACGGCATCGCGCACCCAGAGGCGGAAATCGGTCGCCACCTGGTCGTTGCGCGAACGGGCGGTGTGGAGGCGTCCGGCGACCGGGCCGATCAGCTCGGCCAGACGGCCCTCGGTGGTCATGTGGATGTCTTCGAGGTCCCAGTTCTCGGGGACTCCGGAGACTTCGTACTCGGCGGCGACCCGGTCCAGACCGTCGCGAATCGTGATCGCATCCTCGGCCGAAACCACCCCGCAGGCGCCCAGCATCGCGACGTGTGCCTTGCTGGCCGCGATGTCCTGCCGCCACAATGCCTTGTCGAAGGGGATCGAGGCATTTATCTCGCGCATGATCGCAGACGGTCCACCTTCGAACCGTCCACCCCACATCTGGTTGGAGCCCGCCGCCTTGCTGTCTTCCAAATCGCTCAAGTCGCTCGTCCTGTATTCCGTCGCGGGGGCCGGCGCCCTCCTGATCGCGGGCTGCGATAGGCAAAGCGGCAAGGACGCGCAACAAAAGGCTTCCGAAAGCGCCGCTCCGGCAACACCGGCCGCCGAAAAGCCGACTGGAAAGGTCGATCGCTCGCACAAGGGCGATCCAATGCCCGACGTGACCTTGGTGGATAACACCGGCGAAAGCCTCGACCTCATGTCGCTGAAGGGCAAGCCGCTGCTCATCAACCTCTGGGCCACCTGGTGCGCGCCCTGCATCGCCGAGATGCCGACGCTGGAAGCGCTGGCCAAGGACCCAAACGGCAAAGTCCAGATCCTGCCGATTTCCGAGGATACCGGCGACACTTACAAGGTCGTTGAGATCCTGCGCCGCCGCAAGCTCGACAATATCCAGCCCTGGGTGGACGAGAACGGCGACCTCGGCTTCCAGTACGGCGGCAACCTGCCGGTCACGGTGCTGTTCGACAGCCAGGGCCGCGAAGTCTGGCGCTATACCGGCGGCAACGACTGGTCTTCGCCCGAAGCTGCCAAGCTGCTGGCGGAAGCGAAGTAAGGCCCTTGTCTCTCCACGGGCGGCTTCGAAAAGTTTCCCGTGGAACAATGCGCGGCGCTCGGCTCAATAGGTTTCCGGCGCGCCCGTGCCCATGAACCTGGCAAGGTTCATGTGTAGCGATGCCACCGAGCGCTCCATGTAGGGATTGGGCTGCGCGCCCCGGAAACCCAGGTTCTTCATGCCCTGCTGGACCGCCGCCATATTGGCGAAGTCCTGCTGGAGCACCGGCGGCCAGTCGGTGGGAGCAGTATATTCCCACTCCGTCTCGGGCGCCTCGCCCTCCGGCCAGAGTTCGTAGACGGCAGCCTCGAAGATGCATTTGTCCGGATCGGTGCCGTAGGGCCGCGCCTGATAGCAGAGCATGTTGTTGACCGCGTGGCCGATCTGGAAGTTCGGGAAAATCTGCCAGGACGTGCCCGCCTGGGCGGTGTGCTTCGGGTCCACCGTCGGCCAGATCACCCCGCGCATCGCGTCTTCCTTGCGCGCCGTGCCGATCCAGTAGGCCGAGACTTCCGCCGCCGGGGTGCCTTCGGGCAGTTCGTCCTTCAGGCGGTTGGCGACATCGACCAGTGTCATCGTGGTGTTGGTATTGGCGTTGGCCCAGGTGAAGTTCTGCATCTCCGCCGTGGTCAGGCGCGGGTCTTCGCCGGCGCCGAGGCGGAGCTTGCCGGAGTCCTCCTCCTGCCCCTTCGGCGCGTCGTAGCCGATGTTCGAATGAAGCCCCTGATTGCGCGCCCAGCCGCGAAACTGGCCGAATTCCATGAATTCCGGATGCGTGGTGGCGACGTGGTAGGTCTCGCAGAAGGCCTCCATCGCGACCTTCCAGTTGCATTCGAACACCACCCACTTGCGCCAGCGCGGGCGCATGTTCTGCAGGCCGTAGGGATCGAGCATGCCCGCCGCCGGGTGCAGATAATCGGCCAGCGGCATCGAATCGGGATCGAGATTGATCCAGATCCAGCCACCCCAGGTATCGACCTTGACCATACCCAGGTCGGCCCGACCGCCACAGAGACGGCCCTGCCAGTCTTCCTGATGCTCCAGATAGGTGTTCGCGCCGTCCAGCCCGAAGGTCCAGCCGTGATAGCCGCAGGTGAAGCTGCGACGGGTGCCACGTGCATTGCGTTGTCCGGCCGGGGTATCGACCAGCTTGCGGCCGCGATGCGGGCAGACGTTGTGGAAGGCGTGGAGTTCGGTTTCGGAGGCGCGGACCACGATCACCGAATCGTCGATGATGTCGAAAGTGATGAAATCGCCCACCTCCGGAATGTCTTCCAGCCGCCCGGCTTGCAGCCAGACCTTGCGCCACAGCCTGTCACGCTCGGCCCTGGCGTAGTCCGGCGAGATGTAGGCCTCGGTCGGGATGCGGACCGGGACGGTCAGGTCCTCGGGAGCCTGCACGATCCTACCCTGCTCACCCATCACTCTTTTTCCATTCTTAGTCGCGCGGATTTGCGGCCGTTATCCCACTATTCGCACGGAACACCAATCGCGGGAGCGTAATTGCGGTCGCGCGGCAGGGGGGCGAGCTGTCGGTCCGGTCACGTCAGTCGCCGTAGGAAAGCTCGATCCGCGTCGCCTCGCCATTCGGCCCCATCGGCGAATCGTACTCGATGCAGGTGCAGACCGGATTGGCGTGGCTGGCGAACAGCTTCTCCTCGTCCGCCCTGGTCATCGGCAGGCGCGCGGGATCGCCGATAATCGCCTGCGAGCGTTCGAAATCCTCGCGGCTGTTCCACCAGATTTCCATCACGCAGTCGTAGCCGGGATCGTGAATCTGGCCGGTGATCGGGTTCTTCTCCGGCACCAGATAACGCCGCACATAGCGCACCGCGCCGGGGATCGCTGGCGCTGCACCCATCTTCTTCGAAAGCTGCGAGTGCTGGTTCTCGTAGTAGTCCATGAACTCGTCCATGGTCATGTCCGGCCGCTTGCGGAAAAAGCATAGCTGCTTGAGCATGGTCACGCCCTCCTGAGTGCCAGAACGGAGCCTTCTAGGTCGCCGCAGATCCACACGGTGCCATCCGGCCCGACATCGAGCCCGGTCATATTGCCCATCGGCCCGCACATGTGACCGACGCTGCCGAGCGGCTTGGGATCGGTGCCCTCGGGCGGACCGACCGGCAGACCCTGCGCGATCACCTCGCGCACACCGCCGGACAGGTCCGACTGCACAACTTCGCGGCGCTTCACGTCGAGTACGGTGATCCGGCCATCGCGGATCGCCAGCCCCTCGGGCCGGACCAGATCTTCGATCACCGCTTCCGCGCGTCCGCCGACCAGCTTGACCACCCGGCCTGCGCCGCTTTCCGCGACATAGACCGTGCCGTCCCCGGCCACCGCCACGCCTTTGGGACGGTCGAGCCCGGAGACCAGCTCCTCCACTTTGCCGCCCGAAACGGAATGGACCTTGCCGGTGCCATATTCGGCGAAAACCACCGCGCCCGATGGGGCAATCGCCACGCCCATCAGCTGGTCGAATCCGCTGGCCAGCAGTTCCATTGAGGGGCCGGCGGGGTGGAACTTCGCGACTTCCCCATTGGCGGTCGTCACGATCATCTCGCCCGCTCCCGCCGCGACGACACCGCGTGAATATCCGGGGAAGTTCGGGCTGAACAGCATGCCTTCCAGCTTCACCGCCTCCCCCGCGCGCAGCGAGAAGACGAAGCCGCCATCGGCGATCCACAGCACGCCATCCGCGCCCATCGACACGTCCAGCGGCCATTGCAGGCCCTTCTCGATCAGCGGCTTCACCAGACCGCCCGCGGCCTTGGGCGTGGTGATCTCATGGATCGAGCCGAGAATGTGCGAGATGAACAGCCGGTCACCCACGAACGTGCAGTTGTCCAGCCCGGCGCCGATGTCGGCCAGCACCGTCCTGGCGCCGGTGCGCGGATCGATGCGCAGCACTTGCCCGCTGGCGACCTGGGTGGAGACGATCATGCCCTCTGCATCGAACTTCACCGAATCGGGCACGCCAAGATCGCCGCAGACCACTTCGGGCTCCCCGCTGCCGTCCAGATTGACGCGCCAGATCGCATTGGCGCCCATCACCGGCATGTAGAGCTTGCCGTCGGGGCCCACTTCGAAGGCGTTAGGCATCGGCACATTGTCCGCGATCACGCGCGGCGCCCCGCCATTGCGATCGAGTTCGAGCACACGCGCGCCCATTTCGCAGCCCCCTGCGATCAGGCGGCCCTGCGAATAGGTGATCGGGTTGGCGACGGGCAGGTCGCCGTAGACTACCGCGCTGGTGCCGTTCGGGCGCAGCACGGAAACGCGGCCTTCGGTGATTTCGGTGGCGTAGAGGTTGCCCTCCTCATCGAAGGCAAGATCGTCCGGAGAGGTGATGCCGCCGCCCATCGGGCTGATCACTTCCACCGCGCCGCTGTCCGGATCGACCGCGCTGATCTGGCTGCCGCCCACTTGGGCGACATAAATCCGCCCATCCGCCCCGGTGCGCAACCCGTTGGCGCTGTAGAGGCGCGTGGGCGGCGTCATGCGGTGCAGCATCCAGCCTTCGGCCGGGCGGGCGGAGACGACGCCGTGATTGCGTCCTGCGGGTTCGAGCATCGGTGAAATCGTCCTCTCGTCCGGCGCTCTTGCGGCCGTTCGTTCCCTTCGAGCCTATCCAGCACATCCGAAGCAGGCAACGCGAGGACCCGGCCGAGAGGACTTCGGACGCGCACTATCGCCCCGGCGACGTTCGGCGGGCTTTGTTCGATTGCCCCGCCCTCCCCCGTGCGCATATTCGATCGTCAGACGGAAAAGAGACCGCCCGGCCAAGCGCGGGCAACCGGAGAGATTTCATGGAAGAGATGCGCTTTGACGGCCGGGTTGCCGTAATCACCGGGGCCGGACGCGGGCTTGGCCGGGCCTATGCGCTGCTGCTGGCCGCGCGTGGGGCCAAAGTGGTGGTCAACGATCTGGGCGGCGCGATCCGGGGTGATCTCGATGCGCCGGGCGCGGATGTCAGTGTGGCGCAGAGCGTGGTGGACGAGATCGTGGCGGCCGGCGGAGAGGCGATCGCCAATACCGAGTCCGTCGCCACGCCCGAAGGCGGCAAGGCCATCGTCCAGGCCGCGCTGGACCAGTGGGGCCGGATCGATGTGCTGGTCCATAACGCCGGCAACGTGCGCTACGGATCGATCCGCGAGCTTTCCAGCGTGGACCTTCACGCCGTGCTCGATGTTCATCTGCTCGGCGCGTTCCATGTGGTGCAGCCCGCGTTCGGGCCGATGTGCGATGCCGGATACGGGCGTATCGTGCTGACCAGCTCGGTCGGCGGGCTCTACGGCAACGAGAACTGCGTGAACTACGGCATGTCGAAGTCGGCGATGCTGGGCCTCAGCAACATCGCCGCGCTGGAGGGCGAGGCGCACAACGTAAAGTGCAACGTGATCGTGCCCGGCGCGGTGACGCGCATGGCCGAGGGGATCGACATCTCGCAGTACCCGCCGATGGAGCCCGAACTGGTGGCCCCCGTGGTCGGCTGGCTGGCCCATGAAGATTGCCCGGTCACCGGCGAGATGATCGCCTCGATAGCGGGACGCGTGGCGCGCATGTTCGTGGCGGAAACCGAAGGCGTCTATCGTCCGCACTGGACCATCGAGGATGTCGCCGCAGCGTCCGACGCCTTCCACGACAAGGCGAAGCTGCACGATTTCGCCCTGCACGGGCATGTCGATCACATCGGCTATTCGTTCAGGATGGCGACCTCATGCGCCAACGCTTAATAAACAACACTGTTGACAATTAATCCGTCGTTGCGCCAGATCCAGCGGTAACGGGCGACCGGAGCAGAGTCGCCGCCAAGAGGGTGCCCATTCGATGGAAATGACCTGTCTCAAGTCCGACGTGCCAAGCCCTGAGGAACTCGATATCCCGGCGCTCAAGGCTAGGTATCGTCAGGAGCGTGACAAGCGCATGCGGCGCGAGGGCGGCGAGCAATACGTGCGGCCGACCGACGACTTTTCCGACAACTACGACCACGATCCGTTCACTCCGGTGGCGGAGCGCGAGGCGCTGGTCGAGGATATCGACGTCGCCATCCTCGGCGCCGGGTTCTCGGGCATTCTGGCCGGCTATCACTTGCGCGAAGCAGGCGTTTCCAATGTGCGCAACATCGATCACGCGGGCGGCTTCGGCGGCGTGTGGTACTGGAACCGCTATCCCGGCGTGCAGTGCGACAACGATGCCTACTGCTATCTGCCGCTGCTGGAAGAAACGGGCTTCATGCCCAGCAAGAAGTTCTCGGACGGCTGGGAAATCCAGCAGTACTGCCAGGACATGGCCGAGCGCTTCGACCTTGCCGACAAGGCGCTGTTCCATACGCTGGTCACCGGCATTCGCTGGGACGAAAGCATCAAGCGCTGGCACGTGACCACCAATCGCGGCGACGACATCCGCGCGCGCTTCGTGGTGATGGCGGGCGGCGTGATGAACATGCCCAAGCTGCCCGGCATCCCCGGCATTCACGACTTCAAGGGCAAGATGTTCCACACGAGCCGGTGGGAGCATGCCTATACCGGCGGTTCGTGGACCGCGCCGGAACTGGAAAAGCTGCGCGACAAGCGCGTGGCCATCGTCGGCACCGGGGCGACTTCGGTCCAGGCGGTGCCCTATCTCGCCAAGTATGCCCAGCACCTCTACGTGCTGCAGCGCACGCCGTCGAACATCGACGAGCGGCCCAATCCGCCGACCGATGCGGCGTGGGCGGCCTCGCTCCAGCCCGGTTGGCAGCAGGAGCGCATGGCGAACTTCCACCGCGCCGCGCAAGCCTTCTTCATCCCCGGCGAGCCCGACCTGATCTGCGACATCTGGACCGAGATCAGCCGCAACCTCGCCATCGAACTGGGCGAGGAAGGCTGGCCCGCGCTCGATCCGCTGGAATTCATGGATCGCCGCGAAGTGGTGGACTTCCAGGTGATGGAACGCCTGCGCCGCCGCGTGGACTCGATCGTAGAGGACAAGGACACGGCGGAGAAGCTGAAGCCCTACTTCCGCTTCATGTGCAAGCGGCCGCTGTCCAACAACGATTACTACCCCGCGTTCAACCAGCCCAACGTCACGCTGATCGACGTGTCCGGCACGCAGGGCGTGGAGCGGATGACCGAGAAGGGCTTCATCGCCGATGGCGTGGAGCACGAAGTCGACCTGATGATCTTCGCCTCCGGCTTCGAAGTGACCAGCGACCTCAAGCGCCGCTGGGGCATCGACACGGTGGAGGGACGCGGCGGCAAGTCGATCTACGACCACTGGTCGGGCGGCGCGAGCACGTTCCACGGCGTGATTACCGACGCGTTCCCGGCTATGTTCACCATGGGCTACATCCAGGGCGCGACGAACTCCTCCACCACCGAGCAGTTCGGGCGTCAGGCGGAACACATCTCCTTCATGGTGGGCGAAACGCTGCGCCGGGGCGCCAGCACGATCTCGGCCACGAAGGAGGGCGTCGAAGGGTACTGCGCCCATTGCCGCGAGAACGAAGTCGACATGTCCGGCTTCCAGAACGAATGTACGCCCAGCTACTTCAACAACGAAGGCGAGAAGAACCCGAAATGGGCGCTGTTCCGCGGCTATCTGGCCGGTTGGGATGCCTTCCGCCAGATGCTGGCCGACTGGCGCGAAGACGGCACCCATGAGGGCGTCAATTTCGAGAATTGAAGCGTTCCTCCCCGAAACGGGGAGGAACCTGGCTACCGCCCCTGCCACATCGGCTTGCGCTTTTCCGCGAAGGCGCGCGGACCTTCCTGCGCATCGGCGCTGCTGTAAGCATGCTCATGCGCCGCCCGCGCGGCTGCAAGCGCCGCGGAGCGGCCCATCTCGGTCGCCAGCATCACCGTCTCCCGCGCGGCCTTTACCGAGAGCGGCGCGCCTTCCAGCACGTCCAGCGCCAGTTCGATAGCCGCGTCCAGCACCGCGCCGGGCTGGGCAAGGCGGTTGACGAGGCCGATCTCGTAAGCGCGGCTCGCGGTGATCGGCTTTCCGGTCAGCATGATCTCCATCATGATTCGCTGCGGAATCATGTAGATCAGCGGCGAGGCCCAGGGGCTGCCGCGCCCGACCTTGACTTCGGTAATCGCGAACGTCGCGTGGGTGCTGGCGACGCAGAGGTCGCAGGCCTGCGCGATCATCCAGCCGCCCGCGAAGGCATGGCCATTGACGGCCGCGATGGTCGGTTTGGTCAGTTCGATGGTGTCGTAAGGCAGCGCGTAGAGATCGCGCGGCGGCACCGCCATGCCGGTCTCGACCATCTCCTTCAGATCGCCGCCCGCGCAGAAGGCCTTGTCGCCGCTGCCGGTGAGAATGGCGATACGGGCAGAGGCATCGGCCTCGAACATCGCCCAAGCCTCTCGCAGCCCTTCGCGCACTTCGCGGCTGAGGCAATTGCGCTGTTCGGGGCGGTTGATGGTGATGACCGCGATGCCGTCTTCATGGGCATCGTAGAGGACAGCTTGAGTCACTATCAGAAGCCCCTTTTCTCGATCTCATGGGCGGTGCGCGACAGGTCTTCGCGGAAGTCGGGATGGGCGATGGCGACCAGCCGCTTCGCGCGTTCGGCCAGGGTCTGGCCCTTGAGCTGCGCCGCGCCGTATTCGGTGACGATGACGTCCACTTCGGTCCGCGCGGTGGTGACGGGGCCGGAGAGGGCGGGGACGATCTTGCTCAGGGTGCCCCCTTTGGCGGTGGAGGCCAGCACGATCAGCGAGGCCCCGCCCGGCACGCGCGATCCGGCGCGGACGAAATCGACCTGCCCGCCGGTGCCGCCGAGGTATGTCGTGCCCGATTGCTCGGCATTGACCTGCCCGGTCAGGTCCACTTCCAGCGCAGCGTTGATCGTCACCAGCCGGGTCAGCTGGATGATCGGTTTCACGCCGTGGGTGTAGCTGCTGGGCGCCATGCGGATCGCCGGATTGTGCGCGGCCCAGTCATAGAGCCGCCGCGTGCCGATCAGCGCGCCGTTGATCGAGACGCCCCGGTCGATCTCCTTGCGGGCATTGGTCAGCACGCCGGCTTCGGCAAGATCGACCAGCCCGTCGCCCAGCATACCCGAATGGACGCCGAGGTCGCGGCGGTCGTGCAGCAGGCGCAGGACCGCGTCCGGCACCGCACCCACGCCCGTCTGCAACACCGCACCGTCCCCGATGAATTCGGCGCAGTGGCGGGCGATGGCTTCGTCGGTGGGGCCGATCTTCGCGGGGGCCACTTCCACAGGCGCGCGACTGACGTGGACAGCCACGTCGATGAGGTCACCGGGGGTCGTCTCGCCGGGTACGTAGGGCACCTGCTCGTTGACTTCGGCGATCACGAGGCGGGCTTTGTCCACCGCCACGCGCACGTAGTCGGAGATCAGGCCGCAGCTGTGGTTGCCCTGCGCATCGGCCGGGCTGACCTGAAGCATCGCCACGTCGCAGGGCATGATCCCGGCCTCGATCAGGCAGGCGATCTGGCTGACATGGACGGGGATCACGTCCAGCGCATTGGCCTTGGTCATGCTCCGCAGCGCGCCGATGGCTCCCATGCTGGAGAGGCGGAAGGCGCGCGCGCTTGCGGGCGTGAACAGGCCGGAAAAGCTGGTGGCGATGAAGGCGTGGAGGCCGCCGATGGCCTCCCCCTGTTCGATCAGCGCCTCCACCAGCGTGGTCGGCTCACCGCAGGCCTGGCCGAACACGATGTGGTCGCCGGGTTTCAGGAACCGCGAAAGGTCGAGGGTTTCGGGGGTGAGTTTGAGGGTCATGTCAGGCGTCCCCACCTAGCCCCTCTTCGTCATGCTGAACTTGTTTCAGCATCCATTGCGCTGCGGAACCCGCTGGCTTGAACGGCTGGATGGACCCTGAAACAAGTTCAGGGTGACGAGTTTTGTGAAGGCGGGAGGGGGGCTTCACCTCAGAGCTTCCCTGCCTGCCGCAGCAGACGTTCGGCACGGGCGAGGTAGGGGCGGTCGAGCATGCCGCTCTTCCAGCCGATGGCACCGACACCGGGATTGGCGGCGAAGATATCGACGATTTCCTGCGCCTCGGCGATCTCGGCCTCGGTCGGGGTGAATGCCTCGTTGATCACCGGAACCTGCGCCGGGTGGATCGCCATCATCCCGCGATAGCCGTCGCGGCGGACTTTCTCGGCGCGGGCCTTGAGCGCTTCCAGATCCTTGAAGTCGGCACTGATCGTCTCGATCGCGGTGACGCCGGCGGTCGCCGCGCCCAGCACGGTCAGGCTGCGGGCCAGTTCGTAGGTGAAGGAATACGATCCGTCCGCATTGCGGTTGGACGATGCGCCGATGGAATCGGCCAGGTCTTCCGCGCCCCAGGTCAGCGCCACCACGCGCGGCGCGCCCTTGTAGTCGCCGGTGTGGAACATGGCCTCTGCCGTTTCGGTGATCAGCACGATCACCGGGGTCGATCCCTGTTCGATGCCGTTCGCCACTTCCAGCGCTTCGAGATAGCGGTCCAGCGTCTCCACATCCTGCCGGCCATAGACCTTGGGCAGCATGATCCCGCCGGGACGCGCGGGCATCACCGCCACGAGGTCGTCCAGCGTATGCGGCCCGTCCAGCGGGTTCACGCGCACCCAGAGGCGGCCGCGCTGATCGGGGTGGGCGGCGATGAAGTCATGCACCATCGGGCGCGCGGCGGCCTTGGCATCGGGCGCGACGGCGTCTTCCAGGTCGATGAGGACCACGTCCGCCTCGCCCTCCATCGCCTTGGTCATCTTCTTCTCGCTGTCGCCCGGCGCGAAAAGCCAGGAGCGGGCGGCGATAGGTTCGTGGGTTACGGGCATGTTCTCTCCAGTCGTCCCGAGGCTTGTCCGGAACTGCTTGAGGTCTTGCTTGGCCCAGAGCGATCCCGGGTCAAGCCCGAGATGACGCAAGGGCCTCAATAACTCTTGGGCAGTTCCAAAACCCGCTCGGCGATGAAATTCATGATCTGGTGCGGGCTGACCGGCGCGATGCGCGGGATCATCACTTCGCGGAGATAGCGCTCCACATGGTATTCCTGCGCATAGCCCATGCCGCCCATCGACATCATGGCGGTCTGACACGCCTCGAACCCGGCCTCTGCGGCCAGATACTTGGCGGCATTGGCCTCGACGCCGCAGTCCAGCCCCTTGTCGAACAGGGTGGCGGCCTTGAACACCATCAGGCTGGCGGCCTCCACCTGCATCCACGCCTTGGCGAGCGGGTGCTGGATGCCCTGATTCTGGCCGATCGGCCGCCCGAACACCACGCGTTCGCGGGCATAGCGGGAGGCGCGCTGGATGGCGACGCGGCCGAGGCCCGTAGCCTCCGCACCCAGCAGCACGCGTTCGGGGTTTAGGCCCTTGAGCAGGATGCGGAAGCCCTGACCTTCTTCACCGATCAGATCCTCGTCCGGGATGAACAGGTCGGTGATGAACATCATGTTCGATCCCACCGCGTGGCGGCCCATCTTCGGGATGATCCGCGTCTCGATGTGGTTGCGGTCGAGCCTGGTGTAGAAAAGGCTGAGGCCCTCGGTTTTCTTCTTCACCTCTTCCAGCGGGGTGGTGCGGGCGATGATCAGCATCCGGTCGGCCACATGGGCCTGCGTGATCCACACTTTCTCGCCATTGACGCGGTAGCCGCCCGGCACCTTTTCGGCGCGGGTCTTGAGGCTGGTGGTGTCGAGGCCGGTGTTCGGCTCGGTCACGGCGAAGCACATCTTCTCCTCGCCCGAAAGGATCGGCGGGATCATGCGCTGCTGCTGTTCCTCGGTGCCGTAGAACATCACCGGTTCCAGCCCGAAGACGGGCAAGTGGATGGAGGAGGCCGCGCTCATACCCCCGCCGCTTTCCGCCACCGCCTGCATCATCACCGCCGCTTCGGTAATGCCCAGCCCCGCACCGCCCACGCTTTCGGGCATGGCGACGCCCAGCCAGCCGGCATCGGCCATCGACTTGTGGAACTCGGTGGGGAATTCGCCGCTACGATCCTTTTCCAGCCAGTACTCGTCAGAGAACTGCGAACAGTGCCTCAGAACCGCCTCGCGGATGTTCTGCTGGTCGTCGGTGAAGGCGAAATCCATGGCAATCCTCTTGTTTTCCCGCTGATCGAAGTAGCAGCGCGGCCCATCGCTCACAACCATCATCGTGCCGATATGCGTCCATCAAACGCAAATACGAATGGTTTTCGCTCCGGCGGTGCGTTACCCAATGCATGACAAGAAGGAGAGGGGCTTGACCGCGAGCAAGGAAAACAAGGGTAAGGGGGCGGCAAGTGGACCGCTGGCGGGCCTGCGCGTGGTGGACCTCACCAGCGTGGTCTTCGGCCCCTATGCCACGCAGATCATGGCAGACATGGGCGCCGAAGTGATCAAGGTGGAGCCGCCGGAGGGTGACAATACCCGCTGGATCACCAAGGGCCCGGCGCCCGGCATGGGCGGCATCTACGTCAATGTGAATCGCGGCAAGCGCGGGCTGATGCTCGATCTGCGGCAGGAGCAGGACCGCGATGTGCTGCGCCGGCTGATCGCCACGGCGGACGTCTTCATCCATTCGATGCGCGGCAGCGCGATCCGCAAGCTGGGCTTCGATTACGAAGCGGTGCGGGCGATCCGGCCGGACATTATCTACACCAATTGCTACGGCTATTCGCGGCGCGGGCCGGAGGGCGACAAGCCCGCCTATGACGATACCATCCAGGCCGAATGCGGCATCCCGCATGTGCAGGGCCTGATGAATGGAGAGCCCGGCTATGTCGCCACGATCATGGCGGACAAAGTCGCCGGCCTCCACGCGCTCTACGCGACGATGATGGCGCTCTATCACCGGGAGCGCACAGGTGGCAGAGGGGCCGGTGAGGGGCAGGAAGTCGAAGTCACCATGTTCGAGGCGATGACCTCGTTCATGCTGGTGGAGCACGCCAACGGCGCGATGTTCACGCCGCCAACCACGCCTGCACATTACCACCGCGCGGTCGAGCCCAACCGGCGGCCTTACAAGACCAAGGACGGCTACATCGCCGCGCTGGTCTACAACGACAAGCACTGGAACGCTTTCGTCGAATCGGTGCAGCCGGAATGGGCTACTGACGAATTTTCGACGCTGGAAAAGCGCGCGGGTCAGATCGGCCGGGTCTACGCCCTGCTGGGCGAGACGTTCCTGACCCGCACCACGCAGCAATGGCTGGATACCATGCGCGGCCTGCACATCCCCTGCGCGCCGCTGCGCTCCACCGACGCGCTTTTCGACAACGCGCACCTGAACGCCATCGGCTTCTTCGAAGACGTCCAGACCGAGCAGGGGCCGGTACGCTTTCCCGGCGTGCCGACGTGGTTTTCGGCCACCCCCGGCAAAGTGCGCGGCCCTGCGCCGACGCTTGGACAGGACAACGAAAGCATCCTGTCCGAACTCGAAAGCGTCGCCGGGGCGATAGCAGTCGATTCGAAGTGAACAGTGCTGTTGATTTCAACTGACAGCGTCTCGAAGCTTGCGCTAACCACCTGTTCAAGCCGTGCCTTGGGAGAAAGACCGGCAACCTGATTCACCCGCCAAACATCGCGGGAAGAAAACGGATCGAGAGGAAGGCAAGACGATGTACGACGACCAACCGCAGACGGAAGCTCCCGCAGCTGCACGCAAGGGCACCCCGGTCTACAAGCGCATTCTCGACCTGTTCGAGGCTGAGGGCATCAGGACCCTGTTCGGCATCCCCGACCCCAACTTCGTCCACCTGTTCCTGGAAGCGGAAGCACGCGGCTGGACTGTCGTTTCGCCGCACCACGAGGCATCCGCCGGTCACATGGCTGCCGCCGCCGCCCGCATCACCGGCAAGCCGGCACTCTGCATCGGCACGCTCGGGCCGGGCATGGCGAACATGATGCCGGCCGTGCAGTGCGCCAAGGTAGAGAACGATCCGGTGATCTTCATGGGCGGCCAGCGCGCCCGCATCACCGAGCGCCGCGTGCGCCGCGGCCGCATCCAGTTCGTCCGGCAGGAGCCGATGATCGAGGATTCGGTGAAGTTCTCCAGCTCGATCGAATATGCCGACCAGACCGATGAAATCGTCCGCGAGGCGATCCGCGTCGCCATGTCGGGCACGCCGGGGCCGGCCTATATCGAATATCCCGCGCACGTCATTCTCGAAGAACTCGACCTGCCGCCGGTGCTGCCGCCGCATCGCTACCGCCTGACCAACCAGGGCGCCGATGGCGACCGCATTGCCGAAGCGGCCGAGATCATCCGCAATGCCAAGAACCCGGTGCTGCTGGTCGGCCACGGCGTCTACACCGCCAAGGCCGGCGCTTCGGTCAAGGAACTGGCCGAACTGATGCAGTGCCCGGTGATCCAGACCTCGGGCGGTACTTCGTTCATCGATGGGATCGAGGATCGCACCTTCCCCTATGGCTTCTCGGAAGCCTCGATCGATGCCGTCGTCGAAAGCGACTGCTGCGTGGCACTCGCCACCGAACTGGGCGAGCCGAGCCACTATGGCCGCTGGCGCCACTGGGTGGACAACGAAGCCAACCGCAAGTGGATCTACGTCCAGCAGGACCCGACCGCGATCGGCGTCAACCGCCCGATCGACGTGCCGCTGGTGGGCGATGTCCGCGCCGTGGTGCCGCAGCTCGTCCGCGCGCTGAAGGATACCCCGCGCAAGGCGGCGCCGTCGTTGGCCGAATATATCCAGCGCGATGCCGATCAGCTTGTCGAACTGGCAGAGGAAGCCGCGACCAAGCCCGACGGTTCGACCGCGAAGATGCACACCAGCCAGTTCGTTACCGAAGCGACGAAGGCCTTCCCGAAGGACGGCATCCTGATCCGCGACGGCGGCGCCACCGTGATCTTCCAGTGGACCTATTCGCAGGCCAAGCCGCACGACGTGATCTGGAACCAGAACTACGGCCACATCGGCACCGGCCTGCCCTATGCCACCGGCGCCATGCTCGCCGACCAAGCCGAAACCGGCAAGGTCCGTCCGGGCATGCTGCTAACCTCGGACTCCTCGTTCCTGTTCCACGTCGGCGAACTCGAAGTCGCCGTGCGCAAGAACCTGCCGCTGGTGATCGTGGTCGGCGTCGACTTCCAGTGGGGCCTCGAAGTGGGCGTCTACAAGCGCACCTTCGGCAAGGGGACCAAGGAAACCGGCGTGCACTGGTCCGACAAGGTCCGCTTCGACAAGATCGCCGAAGGCTTCGGCGCGGCGGGCGAATATGTCGAGAAGGCGGCGGGCATCGGCCCGGCCATCAAGCGCGCTTACGAGCGTGGCGGCTGCACCGTGATCCACGTGCCGATCGACCCGGCCGCGAACTCGGAAGAAATGCCGAACTACTCGGAATTCCGCACCTGGTATGCTGAGGGTACGCAGTAATTCCGGACGCCGGAAAACACATGCATGTCTGAGCGAAACCGCCCCCTCTCAACCCGAGAGCGGGGCGGTTTTGGCTTGGGAACGGGAGAGAACGATGCGCAATTACACCCAGTTCTATATCGACGGTCAGTGGGTCGATCCCATCGCGCCGCGCACCGCACAAGTCGTCAATCCGGCGACCGAGGAAGTTTCCGGCACGATCTCGCTCGGCACGGTTGCCGATGTCGACAAGGCCGTCGCCGCCGCGCGCCGCGCCTTCGCCACGTTCGGTGAGACTAGCGCCAAGGAACGCCTCGACCTGCTCGAAGCGATCCTGGCCGAATACCAGAAGCGCGAGACCGAACTGGGCGAGGCGGTCAGCGAGGAAATGGGCGCGCCGATGTCGCTCGCCTGCGGTTTCCACACGCTGCTGGGTAAGGGCCACCTTTCCACCGCGATCGAGGTCCTGAAGGAATTCAAGTTCGAGGAACAGCGCGGCGTCACGCTGATCCGCAAGGAGCCGATCGGCGTCTGCGGGCTG
The DNA here is from genome assembly GCA_017745295.1 of Novosphingobium sp. GTDB lineage: Bacteria > Pseudomonadota > Alphaproteobacteria > Sphingomonadales > Sphingomonadaceae > Novosphingobium. The sequence goes on along the minus strand of JAGHZR010000007.1, from coordinate 148,938 downwards.
ATCACGCCGTGGAACTGGCCAATGAACCAGACTTGCGTGAAGATCTTCCCGGCACTCGCCGCCGGTTGCACGATGATCCTGAAGCCGCCGCAACTCGCGCCGTACTCGGCCCAGATCCTTGCCGAAATCCTGCACGATGCGGGCGTCCCCGCAGGCGTGTTCAACATGGTACAGGGCAAGGGCAGCGAGATCGGCACCGCGCTCTCCACGCATGAGGATGTGGACATGATCTCCTTCACCGGCTCCGAACCGGTGGGCGTGCAGATCCAGAAGGACGCCGCCGACACCGTGAAGCGCGTCGGCCTCGAACTCGGCGGCAAGTCGGCATGGATCGTGCTCGACGATGCCTCGCTCGCCGCCAATGTCGCCGCCGCCACCGGGGGCATGATGGGCAATTCCGGCCAGACCTGCTCGGCCGGTTCGCGCCTGCTGGTGCCAAGCGCCCGCATGGACGACGCCATCACCGCCGCCACCGAGGCCGCGAACGGCGTGACTGTCGGCGATCCCAAGGGCAACTTCGCGATGGGCCCGGTCGTCTCGAAGAGCCAGTACGAGATCATCCAGGGCTACATCGAGAAGGGCATCGAGGAAGGCGCCAGGCTGATCGCCGGCGGCCCCGGCAAGCCCGAAGGGCTGGACAAAGGGTACTACATCAGGCCCACCGTGTTCGTCGGCACCAACGACATGGTCATCGCGCGGGAGGAAATCTTCGGCCCGGTCCTCGTCATCATCGGCTACGACGATGTGGATCACGCGGTGGCGATCGCCAACGATTCCAACTTCGGCCTGGGGGGCTACGTCTCGGGCGAGGATCTCGATGCGGCCCGCGCGGTTTCGCGGCGGATGCGCACCGGGGCGATCTGGGTCAACGGCGGCTTCGATTTCCACGCGCCGTTCGGCGGCTACAAGCGTTCCGGCAACGGCCGCGAATGGGGCGAGCATGGTTTTGCCGAGTATCTGGAAACGAAAGCCGTGATCGGCTGGAATCCGGCCTGACCGGTGCGGGAAGCCGGGAAATCGCGTCGAAGCCCCCGGCTTCCTGCACGACAGAACTGTTGCAATACTACAACGCAAAGCTGCCATAATTCCGCGAATGCAGCATTACAATTCCCGTTAAGAGCTGCGTAAATCTCTTCGCGTACCGCCGCCGGAAACCCTTCCGGCCAGTCCTCGGCCGGGTCGGCTGATGCGACTGTCTAAGGAACGCGAAAAATGATGACCCGCAAGGACACGGTCCTTCTCGGTGGAGCCTCCCTGCCGGCCCTCACCCTCGTGTCGGCCCTCGCCCTTCTGTTTCCGCAGCATGGCTTTGCGCAGGACGCCTCCGCCGCGGATGCCGTCGCCGGGGAAGCGATCGTCGTCACCGGCTCGCGCATCGCCCAGATCGCTTCCGACACGCCCAACCCCGTCACCGTCGTGACCGCGAAGGACATCGCGGATTCGGGCACGACGAACCTGACCGACTTCCTCAGGACCATCCCCGCGCTCCAGAACTCGGTCGATTCCTTCCAGACCAGCGGCAATCGTGCCGGGATCGGCTTCACCGGCCTCAACCTGCTCAACTTGCGCAACCTCGGCACCCAGCGGACGCTGGTGCTGATCGACGGCCGCCGCCAGGTCGCCTCCGTTGCCGGGACCCAGTCGGTGGACATCAACACGATCCCGCTCGACCTTGTGGAGCGCGTCGAGGTCCTCACCGGCGGCGCCTCGGCGGTCTATGGCGCGGACGGCGTTTCCGGCGCGGTGAACTTCATCCAGAAGCAGGACTTCGAAGGCGTGACCGCCCGTGTCCAGACCGGCATTTCGGGCCATGGCGATGCCGGGCAGCGCCTGATCGCCCTGACCGCCGGACACAACTTCGCGGGCGGTCGCGGCAATATCGCGGTGGCCTGGGAGCACGGCGAGGAAGACCGCCTCAGCGCCCATTCGCGGCGCTATCTCGACGGCGAGAACAAGGTCGACTTCTACCACAATCCCGCCGACACCGAGGCCGGACTGGTCAGCAACGACGGCATCCCCGACAACGTGCCCCTGCGAAACATCCGCTATTTCGACACCTCGCGAGCAGGCGCGATCGACGTCAATTTCGACGGCATGCCGGACTTCGTCGGCGCCGACGGCCAGCTCTTCGATCACGGCACCATCATCGCCCCGGGCTACCAGCAGGGCGGCTCGGGCACTCTGGTCTCGGACTATGGCAACGACCTCCTGCCCCGGATCAGGCGCGATGTCGTCAGCGCCTCGGCCCACTTCGACGTCAGCAGCGCGCTGACCCTCTATGCCGAGGGCAAGTACGCCCGCAGCCGCTCCTTCACGCTGGGGCAGCCGACCTTCGACTATTACCTCTTCATCCCGCAGGACAATCCCTACCTCCCGGCGACGGTTCAGGCCGCCATCAACCCTGCGATCGGCGGCGTGCTCGTCAACCGCGACAACTTCGACTTCGGCCGCCGCGGAGAGGACATCACCCGCGAAACCGTCCGCAGCGTCGTCGGCGCGCGCGGGCAGATCAGCCCGAACTTGCGCTACGATCTGTCCTACGTCTTCGGACAGACCAAAGTGAAATCGCGCTACGTCAACAACATGCTGACCGATCGCTACCTCGCCGCGATCGACGCGGTGAGCGACGGCGCAAACAACGGTGGGGGCGGCGTGACCTGCCGCGTCAACACCCAGGCCGGATGGACGCCGTTCCAGCCCTACAACCGCAACCGCGCCCCGATCCCGCCGGTGACCTTCGCGGCGGGAGACTGCCAGCCGCTCAACCTCTTCGGCGAGAACAACGCCGCGAACCGGGCCGCGCTGGACTGGATCATGGCCGACACCACCGACCGCACGACGCTGACCCAGCATGTCGTCAGCGGTTCCGTGACCGGCGATACGCACGGGCTTCTGGCGCTTCCCGGCGGCCCGATCTCCTTCGCCCTTGGCGGTGAATACCGCAGTGAAAAGAGCCGCTTCGTCGCCGACCCGCTGGTTTCGCAGGGGCTGACCTTCACCAGCGCGCTCGGCAGTTCGAAGGGCTCGTTCGACGTCTGGGAACTGTTCGGCGAAGTGAATGTGCCGATCCTGGCCGACATGGCTTTCGCGCATCGCCTCTCGGTCAACGGCGCGGTCCGCTATTCCGACTATTCCAGCGTCGGCTCGACCGGCGCCTGGAAGATCGGCGGCGAATGGGCGCCGGTGCGGGACGTGACGTTCCGCGGTTCCTGGTCGAAGTCGGTGCGCGCACCGAACATCACCGAACTCTATACCAGCCCCACCCAGACCGCACAGGCGATCAACGACCCCTGCGGCGTCAACAATGTCCAGAACGGCACGCCGTACCGCGCCGCGAATTGCAGCGCCCTGCTCACCGGTCTCGGCGCCGATCCGGCCACCTTCAACGGTATCGTCGGCCAGGGAATCGCGGGCTACGGCGTCGGCAATCCGGACCTGAAGGAAGAGACCGCCAAGACCTGGACCGCAGGTGCGGTGCTCCAGCCTAGCTTCCTCCCGCGCCTGACACTGTCCGCCGACTGGTACGATATTCGCATCCGCAATGCGATCAGCGCCGTCTCCGCCCAGACCCTCGCCAATCTCTGCGTGGATCAGGCAAGCCTCGACAATCCCTACTGCGGCGGGATCACGCGGCAGAGCGGCGGAACCGGCGCGGGCAACATCACCGGCTTCCAGCTCACCCAGTTCAACGTCGCGCAGATCCGCACCTCCGGCCTCGACCTCGCGCTGGCCTATTCGGTGCCGACCGCCAAGGCCGGGACCTTCGGCGCGCGGGTCATGGCCAATTATCTCCATCGCCTGACCGCTGTGCCGATCCCCGGCGCCGCCACGGTCAACAATGCCTATATGGCGGGCGCGCCCAAGTATCAGGTCACCGCCGACCTCATCTGGCAGAGCGGCGCCTTCGGCCTCGACTGGCAGATCAACTATGCCTCGGCGGTCTATCGCTACGACCGCCAGACGATCGCCGCGAACCCGGACATCGTCGCCCCCGAATATCTCAAGCTGAAGGAACGCTTCTCGCACGACCTCAGCGTGACGTATGACGTGGGCAAGCAGTTCACCCTCTACGGCGGCGTCAACAACCTGTTCGACCAGAAGCCCGATATCGGCAGCCTGAACACCCCGATCAGCGCGGTGGGCCGCTATGTCTTCGTGGGCGCCAGAGTCAAGCTGGCCGACCTGTTCGGCGGTGCCCACTAAGGCAGCTTCCAGCCGAGCCAAAGAAGGGGCCCGTGGCAACACGGCCCCTTTTTTGGCTCGGATGCCTTGTCAGCCTTCGGCAAGGACGGCCGCGATCATGGAGCGCCAGATATTGGCGGCATCGTCGCGGTAAGCCTCGTCGCTTTCGCCGTTGCCGACATAACGGACGATCTCCGCGCCGGATTCCATCATGAATTGGTCGGGTTCCCGCACCGCTTCCAGAACCGCATGGACCGCGACGGCAAGCTTCCTGCGCGATTCGTCATCCAGCGCTTCCGGTTTGCTGCCCAAGGAGACCGCCAGAGCCTGCATTCCACGTTCGATCGGTGTCACGCCATTCCCCTATGCCCAAACGGAAACCCGCTCAGGACATACCAAGGGCGCCGCCATGTCCAGTACAAGTGACGGGCTGTTCGCAAATGTCAGGGAATGGAGCGGGTGAGGGGAATCGAACCCCCGTATTCAGCTTGGGAAGCTGCTGCTCTACCATTGAGCTACACCCGCGGATCGGTGGCGCGGGATAACCCGGCGCGATCGATGGATCCGCGCTCTGGCACAGCAGGCGGAGGCGGTCAATGGGGGCAGACGCACTGCCGCCGTAAAGGAAAAAAGGCGCCGACCGCAGCCGACGCCTTTCTCAAATCACGCGCGGCCGATGGCCAGGAAGCGCTCCTCGCGGCGGGCAAGCAGTTCCTGAGGCGGAACGGCTTCCAGCACGTCGAGTTCCTGTTCGATGGCGCCGAACAGCGCCTGCGCCGCGCCTTGCGCATCGCGGTGGGCGCCGCCGACCGGCTCGGCCACGACACGTTCGACGACGTTGAGCGCCAGCAGGTCCTGCGCCGTCACCTTCATCGCCTCGGCGGCGTCGGGCGCCTTGTCCGGGGTGCGCCAGAGGATCGACGACGCGCCCTCGGGCGAGATCACCGAATAGATCGAGTGTTCGAGCATCAACACGCGGTCGGCCGCAGCCAGCGCCACGGCGCCGCCCGAGCCGCCCTCGCCGACGATGGCTGAGACGATCGGCACCGGCACGGCAAGGCAGGCCTCGATCGAACGGGCGATCGCTTCGGCCTGGCCACGTTCCTCGGCCTCGACGCCGGGGAAGGCACCCGCGGTATCGACCAGGGTGACGACCGGCAGGCCGAACTTGCCCGCCATCTCCATCAGGCGGATCGCCTTGCGGTAGCCTTCGGGCTTGGCCATGCCGAAGTTGTGCTTGATGCGGGTCGCGGTGTCATGGCCCTTCTCGTGGCCCATCACCATGACCTTGCGGCCGTTCAGGCGCGCGAAGCCGCCGATGATAGCCGCGTCCTCGCCATAGAGGCGGTCGCCGCCGAGCGGGATGAAGTCGGTGAAGCCCATCCGCACGTAGTCCACGAAGTGCGGACGCTGCGGATGGCGGGCCACCTGGGTCTTCTGCCAGGGCGTCAGTTTGGCATAGGTCGCCGCCAGCATCCCCGCGCTCTTCTTTTCCAGGCGCGCGATCTCGCCCGCGATGTCGAGGTCGCTGTCGCTGGCGGTCGTGCGCAGCTCCGCAATGCGGGCTTCGAGCGCGGCGATGGGCTTTTCGAATTCAAGAAACGAGATCATGCTCTTTCCGTTTACCTGCCGGTGTCGGCGCGCCTCAGGAGGCGCGCTTGGCCAGCCATTCTTCCAGCCACTTGATGGTGTATTCGCCGCTCTGGAACTCGGGGTCCTCGAGCAGGGCCTGGTGCAGCGGGATCGAGGTCTTGACGCCGTCGATCACCATTTCCTCCAGCGCGCGCTTCAGGCGCATGATCGCGCCCTGGCGGGTACGACCCGAGACGATCAGCTTGCCGATCATCGAATCGTAGTACGGCGGGATGCGGTAACCCGAGTAGAGGCCCGAATCGACGCGCACGTTCATGCCGCCTGCCGCGTGGTAGTTCGTCACCTGGCCCGGCGAGGGGGTGAAGTTCCACGGATCTTCCGCGTTGATGCGGCATTCGATGGCGTGGCCCTTGAACTCGATCTCGTGCTGCTTGAACGAGAGCGGCTGGCCATCGGCCACGCGGATCTGCTCGCGCACGAGATCGACGCCGGTGATGGCTTCCGTCACCGGATGCTCCACCTGCAGGCGGGTGTTCATCTCGATGAAGTAGAACTCGCCGTTTTCCCAGAGGAACTCGATCGTGCCCGCACCGCGATAGCCCATGTCGGCCATGGCCTTCGAGACGATGCCGCCCATGCGGTCGCGCTCTTCGGGGGTGATGACCGGCGAAGGCGCTTCTTCCAGCACCTTCTGGTGGCGGCGCTGCAGCGAGCAGTCGCGCTCGCCCAGATGGACCGCCTCACCCTTGCCGTCACCGAATATCTGGAATTCGATGTGACGCGGGTTGCCGAGGTACTTTTCCATGTAGACGGTGGCGTCGCCGAAGGCGGCCTTCGCCTCCGAACGGGCCTGGCCCATCTGGCTTTCGAGTTCCTCGGCCGAGTTCACGACCTTCATGCCGCGACCGCCGCCGCCCGAAGCGGCCTTGATGATGACCGGATAACCGATCGTCTCGGCCAGATCGCGCGCTTCGGCGAAGTCCTCGATCGCGCCGTCCGAGCCCGGAACCAGCGGCAGGCCGAGCGCACCGGCGGAGCGCTTGGCTTCCACCTTGTCGCCCATCGTGCGGATGTGCTCGGGCTTGGGGCCGACCCAGATCAGGCCGTGTGCCTCGACGATCTCGGCAAACTGGGCGTTCTCGGAAAGGAAACCGTAGCCGGGGTGGATCGCGTCGGCATGGGTAATCTCGGCGGCGGCGATGATCGCCGCGACGTTGAGGTACGAATCCTTCGCGGCGGGCGGGCCGATGCAGACCGCGTGGTCGGCAAGGCGCACATGCATGGCGTCGGCGTCGGCGGTCGAGTGGACCGCGACGGTTTCGATGCCCATCTCGCGCGCGGCGCGGTGGATGCGCAGCGCGATCTCGCCGCGGTTGGCAATCAGGAGGCGCTTGATGGCCATCAGATCAAGATCCTCAGGCGATCACGACGAGCGGCTGGTCGAATTCGACCGGCTGCTGGTTGTCGACGAGGATGGACTGGATCGTACCGGCCTTGGGGGCGACGATCTGGTTCATGACCTTCATCGCCTCGACGATCACCAGCACGTCGCCGGCCTTGACCTGCTGACCGACGCTGATGAAGTTCGGCGCGGTCGGTTCGGGCGCAAGGTAGACGGTGCCGACCATCGGCGACTTGACCGCATCGACCGGAGCGGCCGGAGCAGCTTCGGCAACCGGCGCGGCTGCGACGGGCGCGGCTACCGGAGCAGCGGCGTAGGGCAGGCCCGGTGCGGCGGCAACGATCTGCTGCGCAACCTGACGGGTGACCTTGATCTTGCGTTCGCCGTCCTCGACTTCGATTTCGGTCAGACCGGTTTCAGCGAGGAGCTCGGCGAGCTCGCGTACCAGCGCGCTGTCGATGTTCACGCAACTTCCTTTCGTTCAAGATATTCGAGCAGCGAGGCCAGCGTGCCTTTGAGGTCCTTGCGGTGGACCACCATGTCCACCATGCCGTGGGCATGGAGGTACTCGGCGCGCTGGAAGCCGTCGGGGAGTTTTTCGCGGATGGTGTCCTGGATCACGCGCTGACCGGCAAAGCCGATGAGCGCGCCCGGCTCAGCGATCTGGACATCGCCCAGCATCGCGTAGCTGGCGGTGACGCCGCCGGTGGTGGGATCGGTCAGGACGACGATATAGGGAAGCCCCGCGCGCGCCAGGCGGCGGATGGCGACGGTCGCCTTGGGCATCTGCATCAGCGAGAGGATACCCTCCTGCATGCGGGCGCCACCCGCAGCGGTGCAGATCACATAGCCGCAGTTCTCGGCAATGGCGCGTTCGACCGCCTCGACGAAGGCCTCGCCCACGGCCATGCCCATCGAGCCGCCCATGAAGGCGAAGTCCTGCACGCCCAGCACGACCTTCTTGCCCTCGATCGCGCCGAGCGCATTGGTCAGCGCATCGGGGAAGGGATTGGCGGCGCGGGCGGCCTTGATACGGTCGGAATACTTCTTGCTGTCGCGGAAGTTCAACGGGTTTTCGGGGACTCGTGCGGCGGGCAGCACCGCGTAACCGGCATCGAGCAGCTGGTCGAAGCGTGCCTGCGCACCGATGCGGCCATGGTCTTGGCAACGCGGGCAGACCGACAGGTTGTCCTCGAATTCCTTGGTGAACAGCATTTCGCCGCACCCGCGACACTTGGTCCACAGGTTGTCGGGCGTATCCCGTTTATTCAGGCTCCCGAGGGAATTGCGTACCTTGCTAAGCCAACTCATGACGAACCCTTGCGTGAATCTCGTGCGGCCCGGTGAGTCCGGGCTCGCCTGTTGGACCCTCCGGGCGCCGTGTTCGGGGCCTGCTTTCCTGCGCCCCGTGCGACCGAACGATCTCTGTGTGCGACGTGCTCCGCGCTGGCCTGTCGGGCCCGCCGCAGTGCGGGGCAATACGCGGCAGATATGGGTAGATCAATCGCCAGTGCACTCCGGCATGCGCAAAAAGTGCCCCACTGCTGTCGGCAAAGGGGCTGAAAAGCGCAGAAATCCGCGAATCCTAAAGGTCAATCGGCACCCCCGCAAAAGATCGGTGGAAGCGATGAAGAGAGACTTTTCCACCCCCTTACCATTAGGTCAAGCCCGAATTCGTGGCCTTTAAGGCACGATTTGGCGTCATTGATGCCTTTCCGCATCCAGTCCAGAAAGGCCTGATGAAACAGGCCGTCACCATCCTTTCCTTCGACACCCCCGGCAGGGGCCTTTCCGATATCACCCGCGAGGTCGCCGCGTGGCAGCGCGGAACCGGGATCGCGGAAGGCCTGCTCACCCTGCTCTGCCGCCATACGTCCGCCTCGCTGCTGATCCAGGAGAACGCCGCGCGCGAAGTACGCAGCGACCTGCTCGACTGGCTGGACCGGCTCGCGCCCGAAGGCCCTCACTACGCCCATGACGACGAAGGGCCGGACGACATGCCCGCCCACCTCAAGGCCGCGCTGACCGGCGTGAACCTGTCGATTCCCGTGATCGGCGGGCATCTGGCGCTCGGAACCTGGCAGGGCATCTACCTCGCCGAGCACCGCCGCATGGCGCACCGCCGGCAGATTGCCCTGCATCTGCTCGGCACCTGATCCACCCCCGACCTGCGGCGATTTTGTCGCACCGCCCCCGGTCCCGTGCATTTCGGCCGACGATGACCATTGCATCCGCCCCGGCGATGCCTATCCACGCTCTTTGGTCGTCATTCGGAGAGTTTGCAGTGCCCTTCCCCGCAGTCTTGCGTGAGTCCGCCCTTTGATCTCCGCTCTCGACCTGTTCCGCATCGGCCTTGGCCCTTCGAGTTCGCACACCGTGGGGCCGATGCGAATCGCGGCGCGGTTTCTCCAGATCCTTGACGACGCCGGGCAGTTCGACCGGATCGCCCGCGTTCTCGTCGAACTGCAAGGCTCGCTGGCGCTGACCGGCGAAGGCCACGGCACGCCCGACGCCTGCCTGATGGGCCTGATCGGCTTCCAGCCCGAGACCGCCGATCCCGGCCAGGCCCATGCCGCCGCTGCCGAAGTCCGCGCATCCGGGCGAATCGCCCTGCTCGGCCGCCGCGAGATCGCCTTCGATCCCAAGGCCGACCTCGTGCTCGACTTCGACCACATCCCGGACCTCCACCCCAACGGCATGGTCCTGACCGCCTTCGACGCGGACGGCGGCGAGATCGCCCGGCACGAATATTTCTCGACCGGCGGCGGCTTCTTCTCCAGCCGCCACCAGCTCGAACAGCCCGCCCCGGACGATCAGGTCACGCATGGCCCGCCGGTCGCCTGGCCCTTCGGCTCGGGCGCGCAGCTGCTGGAAGTCTGCGCGACAAGCGGTCTCGACATCGCCGGGGTCATGCTCGCCAACGAGGCGGCGCGGCGGCCGGAGGAAGAGACCTTCGCCGGGCTGGACATGATCGCCGACGCCATGAACCAGTGCATCGACAGCGGCCTCGAACGCGAGGGCCTGCTGCCGGGCGCGCTCAAGGTGCGCCGCCGCGCCCGCGCAATTCACCAGAACCTGATCTCGCGCCCGCAGGACAACCAGGCCGAGACGCTGATGGACTGGCTCAACCTCTACGCCATGGCGGTGAACGAGGAGAACGCCAGCGGCGGCCGGGTCGTCACCGCCCCCACAAACGGCGCGGCGGGCATCGTGCCCTCGCTGCTGCGGCAATATTGCAGCGAAGGCCGCCAGGCCGTGCCCTCGAAAGCGCGGCGCTATCTGCTGACCGCCGCCGGGATCGGCCTGCTCTACAAACAGCGCGCCTCGATCTCGGGGGCGGAGATGGGCTGTCAGGGCGAAGTGGGCGTGGCCTGCTCGATGGCGGCGGCGGGCCTCGCGGCGGTCTGGGGCGGCACGCCCGAGCAGGTCTGCGCGGCGGCGGAAATCGGCATGGAGCACAATCTCGGCCTCACCTGCGACCCTGTCGGCGGGCTGGTGCAGATCCCCTGCATCGAACGCAACGCCATCGCCTCGGTGAAAGCGGTGAATGCCGCCAAGCTGGCGCTCCATGCAGGCGAGACCCCGCGCGTCTCGCTCGATCAGGTGATCGAGACGATGCGCCAGACCGGGCTCGACATGTCCAGCAAGTACAAGGAAACCAGCCAGGGCGGCCTCGCCATCAACGTGGTGGCCTGCTGAGGAGCCGAATTCGCTTCAAAAAAATGTCCACGTTCACCGCAACTTCAGCCGCGCCCGTGCTTTGCTCGCCGGACGGCGGGTGCGACGCTGTGGCCGCAAGGCCGCCCGAATGTGGAAATCGAGAAGCCCTATCATGAAGACCAGCACTGCCCTGCTCGCCGCCCTCGCGCTCGCAACGTTTGGGGCCGGAGCCGCATCGGCGCAGCCCCATCATACACCGACCCCGCCGCACCACACTGTCAAGAAGACGGTCGTGAAGAAGACCGTTGTCCGCAAGCCCGCGCATAAGAAAGTGACCTGCCGCTACGTCGTGCAGCACGGCCGCAAAACCAAGGTCTGCAAGTAAGGTCATGTCCGGCCCCCGTTGCGACAGGGGCCGGACATGACTTCGAAGTGCATCGCTCAGGCGGTGAGCACCAGCCGGGCTTCCTCGTCGCGCACGACGCGGGGCTGGTCCGGCCAAATGCCGCGGGTATCGTAGACGAGCTTGGTCGCCCGCTCGGCCAGCGGCACCACGCGAAACACGTCGTGGTCGACCAGAACGATCAGGATCTCGCAAGTCTCCAGTGCATCGTCGATGTCGATCTGGATGGCGCCGGTATCGGTGAATTCGATCGGCAACTGAGCCGCGTAAGGCTCCACCACATGGATGCGGCTGCCGAACTTGCGGGCGAGACGGCTGGCAACGAAGCGCGCCGGACTCTCGCGGAAATCGTCGATATTGGCCTTGAAGGCGAGGCCGAGGCAGGCGACTTTCGCTTCCGGATCCGCCTCCACCAGCGCTTCGGCCCTGGCGATGACATGGCTCATCTTGCGGTCGTTGACGCCGCGCGCGGTGCGGATCAGCGGCGTTTCCTCGGGCGCGCCGTGGACGATGAACCAGGGATCGACGGCGATGCAGTGCCCACCCACGCCCGGTCCCGGCGTCAGGATATTGACGCGCGGATGGCGGTTGGCGAGGCGGATCACTTCCCACACGTCCAGCCCCATGCGGTCCGCCACCATCGACAGTTCGTTGGCGAAGGCGATGTTGACGTCGCGATAGGCGTTCTCGACCAGCTTGGTCATTTCGGCCGAGCGGGCATCGGTGGTCACGCATTCGCCGCGCACGAAGCGCTTGTAGAAGGCCAGCGCCTTGCGGGCGCAGCGCGGGGTGATGCCGCCGATCGAACGGTCGTTGTTGGTCAGCTCTTCCAGGATGCGGCCGGGCAGCACGCGTTCCGGGCAATAAGCGATCGAGACGTCCGGCGTATCGCGGGTGAGGCCGGGAATCTTCAGGTCCGGCCGCAGCTCGGCAATCAGGTCGCGCAGCTGCTCGGTGGTGCCGACCGGCGAAGTCGATTCGAGGATCACCACGTCGCCCGCCTTGAGCACGGTCGCGACCGAGCGGCCCGCCGCCAGCACATAGGAGATATCCGGCGCATGCTCGCCGCCCTCGCCCTTTTCGAACGGCGTCGGTACCGCGATCACGAAGATGTCGGCCGGGGCGATCTGCGTCGAGGCCGAGAGCAGCCCGCGCGAGACGACGCCCTGCACGAGGCCGTCGAGATCGACTTCCTCGATATGGATCTCGCCCCGGTTGATGGTGTCGACGACGCTTTGCGAAACGTCGAGACCCAGCACCCTGCACCCGGCGCGGGCGATCACGGCGGCCGTGGGCAGGCCGATATAGCCCAGCCCCACCACGCAGACGTCAGGCTTGGTGTCGGATTTCATCGGCAAGCAACTCCACGATTCGGCGCGAGGTCTGCCCGTCCCCGAAAGGATTGTGGGCGCGCGCCATGGCCTCGTAGGCCTCTCTATCATCCAGCAAGGTTGATATTTCGGAAACGATCGTCTCGGCAGAGGTTCCGACCAGCTTCGCGGTCCCGGCGGCAACGCCCTCGGGCCGCTCTGTCGTTTCGCGCATGACCAGCACCGGCTTGCCCAGCGCGGGCGCCTCTTCCTGCACCCCGCCCGAATCGGTGAGCATGATCTCGGCGATCGCCAGCAGGCGCGCGAAGTGCGGGTAATCGAGCGGCTCGATCAGCGCGACATTGTCGAGCCCGGACAGACGCTCGTTCATGACCTTGCGCACATTGGGATTGAGATGGACCGGGAAGATCACCGCGGTGTCGGGGCGCTCGGCGATCGTGCGGATGGCGGCGGCGATCTGCTCCATGCCCTCGCCAAAGTTCTCACGGCGGTGGCTGGTCACGCCGATGATCCGCTTGCCCGAGAACCGCGTTTCGAGTTCGGCCAGTCCGGCCGCGAGCGACGGTTCCCGCTCGATCTCGGCCGTAACCCAGTGCAGCGCATCGATCACGGTATTGCCGGTGACATGGACGCGGGCAGGATCGACGTTCTCCTTCACCAGCGCATTGCGCGAGGTTTCGGTCGGCGCGAAGTGCAGGCTGGCCATGGCGCCGATGATCTTGCGATTCACCTCCTCCGGCCAGGGATGATAGATATTGCTCGAACGCAGCCCGGCCTCGACGTGATCGACCGGCAGCTTGCGATAATAGGCCGCCAGCGCGCCTGCCATGGCCGTGGCGGTATCGCCCTGCACGATCACCCGGTCGGGCCGGGCCGCATCCATCACCTTGCCCAGCCCGGTGAGCAGGTTGGCGGTCAGCGCGTCGAGCGTCTGGTCCGGCTGCATCACATCGAGATCGTGATCGGGCACGATCCCGGCAATCTCCAGCACCTGGTCGAGCATCTGGCGATGCTGCGCCGAGACGCAGACCACGCATTCGAAGCGCGGATCGGCCTTCAGGGCATGGATCACCGGGAACATCTTGATCGCTTCCGGGCGCGTGCCGAAGACGACGAGAATGCGGGCCGGGATTTTGGAGGTCGGGGCGGTCATGCCGCCGGGCATAGCAGCCTGTGGGTAAGAGCGAAGTTAAAAGCGCAAACGCTGTCGACAAGGCTTGCCAAGGGCTTGCCCGCGCCCCGTCCATCGGCAATCACCACGGCCATGTCTATTCTCAGCGACAAGTGGATCCGCGAGCAGGCGCTCGAACACGGCATGATCGAGCCTTTCGTCGAGGCCCAGCGCCGCGACGGCTGTATTTCCTATGGCCTCTCGTCCTACGGCTACGACGCCCGTGTCGCCCGCGAGTTCAAGATCTTCACCAATGTCGATTCGGCGGTCGTCGATCCCAAGGATTTCGCCAGCAACTCCTTCGTGGACCGCGAGACCGACGTCTGCGTGATCCCGCCCAATTCCTTCGCGCTGGCCCGCACGGTCGAATATTTCCGCGTGCCGCGCGACGTTCTGGTCATCTGCCTGGGCAAGAGCACCTATGCCCGCTGCGGCATCATCGTGAACGTCACGCCGCTGGAGCCGGGCTGGGAAGGCCACGTCACGCTGGAATTCTCCAACACGACGCCGCTGCCCGCCAAGATCTACGCCAACGAAGGCGCCTGCCAGTTCCTGTTCCTCAAGGGCAACGAGCCTTGCGAGACGAGCTATGCGGACCGTGCGGGCAAGTACATGGGCCAGCGCGGCGTCACCCTGCCCAAGCTCTAAGGCCCGCTTCGGGGAACAATCCCCCGATACGTCCGCTTCTCCCGGCATGAACGCCATGTCGGGAGAGAAGACATGTCCAAGATCGCAGCCATTGTCGGGCGCTTCCTGATCGCCCTGATCTTCGTGATTTCCGGCGCCTCCAAACTGATGGATGTCGCCTCCACCGAGACCATGATCGTCGCCGCAGGCCTGCCCGGCGGTCTCGCAATCCCCGTCGGCCTGTTCGAGCTGATCGCCGGTCTCTGTCTTGCCGCCGGTTTCATGGTGCGGCTGGTGTCGGTGCTGCTCATCGGTTTCGTCGCCGCCACGATCCTGTTCTTCCACAACAAGTTCACCGATCCGATGCAGCAGATCATGGCGCTGAAGAACGTCGCGATCATCGGCGGCCTGTGCCTTGCCTTCGCGCATAGCCAGATGTGGAGCCACTACTACGCGATCGCCCGCGAGCGTCGGGGCGAACTGGAAGCACGCAATGCCGAAGACCGCATTCGCGACGCCGAGCTGCGCGCCGCCCGCGCGGAAGCCCGCGCCGATGCCATAGCCGAAGATCGCGCCACAACGGCTTATGTCGAAGCCACGCCCGGCACGGTCGTCACGCCCACGGTCCACCGCGAGCGTCGCTGGTTCGACTGGTAGGTTTTCGCCCGGACAAACTGCGAAGAACCCGCAAAAATAGCATCGTCGCCGGTTGACCCGGCGACGATTTGCCGTAAAGCGGCCTCAATCAGGCCACCCCACCGGGGTGCCGAGGGCGGTTAGCTCAGTTGGTAGAGCATCTCGTTTACACCGAGAGGGTCAGCGGTTCGAGCCCGTTACCGCCCACCATTCCTAAACCTCGACTTTCCCTAGATATTCAGGGCTTCAACTTCTCGATAGATTTGTTGTTGTCGTCGGTGATGGACACGAAATGGACACGACGCCACTTGGTGGCCTCCTTGTCCACCTGATCCCACAGCTTGGTCAGCGCGCGAATCGTCGCCTTCATTTTCACCGGATCGACGTGGGCGTAGATCTCCGACGTCGTCTCCAGGGTGTCGTCTTCGTCCTTGTGGCCGAGCAGCGCGCTGATCTGCTCGCCCGGTACCCCGCTGTTGCGGAGGTGGGACGCGACGGTGTGACGAATCGTCTTGGGGATAACCTTGGGGGGCAGTTCCAGCAGGCGCCGCATCGTGCGCCACCAGATCTTGCGCGACTTCACGACCTTGCCGCCCGGCCATTCCTCCAGCCGCTTCCGGAGCGGCTCGATCACCGGCACGACCGGGTTGCGCTTGTTCGTCTCAGGCCAGCCGGTCGGGTGCATATTCGCGACCGGGCCGTGCCACTGATTCGCCGGGACGAAGGCGAGGCCTGCGTCGGGGCGGACGCCGGTACCGATCAACAGCCATAGCCATGCCTGAACGTCAGGCTCATGGTCGGCATAGGCGACAATCGCGCCGAGCTGCGCCGGGGTGAGCACCAGGCGGCGCGGCTTGGAGCGGAGGGTCTTCTCGACGCTCGGGATGCGCGGCGCCTTGTCGATTCGGCTTTCCTCCTCGGCGTAGCGGAGCGCGGCGCGCAGATCGTCGATGTTCCGCTGGACAGCCTCGCCCGATACGCCCTTGCTCTTGTGCTCGTAGAGTTTGCCGTTCCACGGCACGGACCACTCGTGCGGCCCCATGCGCCACCGGCGGAAGCGGGTGACGACGCCCTTGGACAGATCCGAGACCTTGGCGCCGGTGGTCAGCTCGTCCTGCATCAGAAAGCCGAGCCACGCACGGAACGAGGACTTCACCGTATCGATGCGGTGAATGTCCGGCCCATGCTCCTTCAGGTAGAGGAAGAGCTGGGGCACCAGCTCCGCATCCTCGTTGCTCTGCTTCTGCTTCGCGCGTCCCTGCGAATCGAAGGTGCGAAGGGCCTCCTTCGCCTTCTCTACATCCCGGCACTTAGTGCTTCGATAGACAAGCTGCCCCTTCTCGCGTCCGGCGATCTGCCAGATGTCGGGCGACTTTCCATCGCGGCGCTTGTCGAGCCAGTAGTCGCCGAGGATGAAGGGGCTGGTTTCGCGGGGCATAGTTCGTTCGCTTCGATCTTGGAAATTAGTTCGAGCACACCGTGACCGGCGAGCTCCTGGAGCTGTTCGAGGGAAAAACGGACGCCGGTGCCGTGGCGAAGCGCCCGCCGGTACTTGTCGGCGATGCTATGGATGGTCACGATCGGTCGGCTCCTGTGCGGCTCGCCTGGTCGCGGCGGCGTAAGCCTCGAATGCTGCGCGATCTCCGTTGCAGCAGCTGAAATAGGGTTTCTCTACCTTACGGTACGAACTACTGAATGGGCTGTCCCAGCGCAGACTGGCGGGGCCGTAGCGCATGCCGGGAAATTCGAACTCGACCGAAACCTGCTGAACCACAATCCCGCGCTTGCGGCTGGTTGCGTAGGCATGCGGATGCATCCGATCACGATCCGTTACCAACGTGACCCCAGGGAAGCGCTTCAGGACCTTGGCCTGGAAAACACTGATTGCGTGCGCTTCCTTGCGCTTGCAGGCTGCACGGTATGCGTCATCGGCGTCCTTGCAATCCTGGCTACAGAATACGTCTGAATGCTGGTGACCAATGACGCATTGCGGCGTCCATTTGCGATATCTACGGGCTTCCCGAAGCATATCACGGAACGTGTCATCGGCCCCGCAACGATCCTGCCAATTGGGAAGGTCCTCGTCGATCCGAATGCCGCAGCCCAGGCAATCGAAATGCCAGCCATTGGCGACCATCACCCAAACCGGGAGCGGCTTGCTATGGAAGCGGTCCGCCCATGGCTCGCGCCGACAGGTGACATAGGCAGGCTCATCATAGCCCCACCGCGCCGCGCCCTTGATCCGCGCCGCCTTTTTTGTCCTCGCCCACACAATACCGCCGGTGTGATCGTCGATTTCGGTGACAGCAAAGGCCAGCATCGGCCTCTTGGGTTTCTTGGGCTTTTTCATGCCGCCCTCCGCAGCGCATCGCGCATAGCAATGGCTCGCTCGAAGTCCTCTGCTTCCACAGCTTTGCCGAGTGCGGCCTTAAGTCGCTTCTCGCCATCAGGGTGGAGACGGCGAGGTACCTCGCGCGGATCGCAGAGAAACAGCTCCCAGCTCGACACATGCGTGTAATCACGCAGGCCAGGGCCGTAGATCACCATCCAGCGTCCATTGATTCCGCCGTAGCAACGGCCGCGCATGAGATGTCCGCGGTGCGTGCGGAAGAAGCGCACCGAACCGTGCTCGATCTTCACCTTGTCGCGATCGAGATTTTGCCCGTAGTTGCCGATAACGCTCTCATCCGGCCAACCGTCCGGCCCGCGGCGGAAGCGGTGCGTGCCCGTGCGCCGTTCGTGCTCCATGTCCCACTGCGCGTTGAAGTAGGCCATAGGATCGGGAATGGGGCTGCTGATCTTCACCTCTTCGGTGAAGCCGCGTCCCCCCAAGTGCGCGCGAGCGCGACGCAGCGCTGCCTCGAACGCCTTTCCGATAAGGTACGGCATCTTTTCGCGCCGATCGAAGTCATACCGACCGCCGTGGCTATTCACCGTCACGACCTGCTGGAAGAATTCGAATTCCATGCCAGCCGGATACACATGGGCGCTGATCCACAGATCGCCCGCCGGAGTGGGGCGGCGGCCTTCCCGGTGGTACTTCCCGATGATCTTGAAGCGTTCCTCGACCTGCGGGTCCCGCCCGATCTGAAACCCAAAGTTGGCAAACACGGCCAAGAGACGGTTGAACGTCTCGTAGTCCGGCCGATTCGTGAGCATGCGGCGATCGAGTTCACCAGTGCTGCTGGAAATGAACAGGCCCGCGTCATGCACGCGGAAAGTACGGTCGCTCATGAGTTGAAGGCCTTCCGGCAGGCGTGGAACTTGTCGTCGATCTTCGGGAACAGCGTATCGACATCGCCGTCCTGCTCTTCGATGCGGGTCAGAACCGGCTGGCCGTCGAATAGGTCCGCCGAGACCGCGTCGATCTTGCTGGCCGCCTGCGCCATGGCCGCGCGGGCCGTGACCGCCGTAACGCGGATCTCGTAGGCCTCGACGATGTAGACCTTGCCCTGAGGCATGCCGAGGTCGTGCCGGACGCAGAGGCCTACCGCCTCCTTGCCCTGATACAGCTCCCAGCCCTTCTTCGCCTTGCGCCACACCAGCTCGACCGGCGGGCACAGAGGGTCGAAGTCCTCGAACTCGATCCCGAATCGGTAGGCGAGCGCGCGGGCGTCGCGGCTGGACATGCTGGTCCGGTCCTGAAACTCGGCCAGCGACCAGCCTTCCAGCTTAGCGCTCTGCATGTAGACGGCGGCCTGAGCCTCCGGGAGGGCGACGCCCGCGCGGGCGCGCACCTGGTCGGCCGAAATCGCATTATCAAGCATATCCGAACCTCCTCATGATGGTCTCGACCCGCTGGATGGGCAGGCCGTAGGAGCGGGAGAGGCTGGCCGCGTCCGCGCCTTCGGGGCGGCTGGCCAGATAGGTGTCGAGCGCGGTCTCGCGCTGGCGGAGCAGAGCGGCTTCCTTGCGGGTCATGCTGCCATGGCCTCTTTCGAGCGGTGGGCATTGCTCAGCGGCGCAGGCGATAATCGCCTCGCCCCTGGCCCCAACAATGAGAAGGCTTGCTCTTCTTGGATTTGGCCTGACATATCAGGCTGATGACCTGGCCCTTCATTCCCAACGAACTGTACAGCCGCAAACGAGACATCCACGGGGTGTACGGCGGCCAAGAGCAAGGTGGCATCTCGACTCCGAAGAGCCATCCCGTCATCTTCATCATCACGGGTCACGGGGGATCGAAGTCGGGGTACGACGACAGATGGCAGCCCGACGGCTCGCTGATCTACACGGGCGAGGGACAGGTCGGCGATCAGTTCATGCACAAAGGCAACAAGGCGATCAGGGATCACGCCGCCGATGGCAAAGACATCTTGCTCTTCGACAAAGCGAAGAGCGGAGGATCCGCGAGGTTTATCGGCATGTTCAACTACGCCGGTTGGGAGTTCGAAAGACAACCGGATAGGAACGGCAACCATCGCAATGCGATAGTGTTCACACTGGTACCTGCGGACCGCGAACTTCCGGCCGATAGCGCGCCTTCCCCGGAGGAAATCGATCAAGGCCTCCAGACTCTCAGAAAGCGAGCCTTCGAGGCAGCGAGGCCTTCGACGAAAGCTGGCGAAACGAAACGGAACGTCTATCAGCGAAGCGCAACCGTGCGCGCGTATGTGCTGGCCAGGGCAAATGGCATCTGCGAATGCTGCGGCCTTCCTGCTCCGTTTACCAGTGCATCGGGACAGCCCTATCTTGAGCCGCACCACATTCGCCGAGTAAGCGACGGCGGACCTGACGACCCCAGGCAGATGGCTGGCATTTGTCCGAACTGCCACCGCCGCGCACACCACGGCGAAGATGCCAGCGCGTTGAATGCTCAAATGGCGGAGATCGTTGCCTTGAAGGAGGCTGCCCTCGTTGGGTAGCGAGTTCATGCTGCCAGCGCCTCCTGCGCGCCGAAATGATGGACGATCCACTGCCCGAGCTGGGCGCGATGCTCGCCGATGCCGCGACCATTGGTCTCGGTGATCTTGTTGAGGTGCTGGATCTTGCCGCCAGATGCCCGCCACATGCCGTCGCGGTAGAACTCGCTACCGGCGAACAGCACAGCCTCGGCATCGTCGACAAACGAGGCGATGCGCTGGAACTCGTACGATGGGTCGCGTTCCATCTTGGCGAACTGACGCTCGGTCAGGCGCTGTTCGTAGTTCGGCACCTCGCAGTGCGTGGGAATGAACCCGTAGAGGCCCGACAGCACCCAGATCTGAAGCTCCGCCGTCGAGCGACCGCTATCATAGGCACGAGCTGCGGCTGGATGCCGATCGAGCAGCGCGCGGAGGGTGCGCCACATGGGGCCGTCGTAGCGCTGGAGAGCGGGCATGGGCGCGGGGTCGGTGCGCTTGGTATGCGAGCACGACATGATAATGAACTTCATGCCGATATCTCCCCGCTGACCGCACCGGCGGGGATCAGTTCCTCGTTGCGCGACCATGCGAAGGTGGTCGGGTTCCGGAACGTGCCGATGTGCTTCGCCAGCCAGCCGTCGAGAAGCTGCTGCAACTCGGCATCGGCTTCCGCGCTACCGGCGCACCGGTCGGCGCCCTCTCCCTCGTACCAGAGGTCATACTGACGCTCGATGACGGCAGCGGCGCTGAGCTTGATCTCGTGGAGGCCAGCCTCGACGATGTAGAAGGCATCGCCCTCGAATTCAGAAGCTCCCTCCTTGAGGGCCTGCTCGCGCGTGTCCAGCGGTCCCACGTTGTAGAACTCACCGTCATGGCTGGCCCACCAGCCGCCGTTCGTCTTGTCAGTCATCGATCGTCTCCGGCTGGGAGGGGTGGCCCACGGCGGCACCGTCACCGTGGGCAGGTTGTGCAATCCGGGCGGGGGGCATTGCCTCGGTCGGTGCTGCGGAAAGGGAGCGCCAAGTCGTGAGCATCGCCCAGACCGCGCCGGCGCCAGCCGCGCCGCACAGGGCGCAGACCATGGCGAGAATGATGAGGGCTTCCCGAAGGGGCGAGCGGGCGGGCATTATTCGCCCTCCCCACTCGCCGTGCGACCCGCCGCGCGGGGAAGCAGGATGTGGACCAGGGCGAAGAACGCCGCGAGCGCGACCGCCACGCCGCCAAAAATGGCGGCAACGCCGAAGGCCGGGGTCAGGGCAAAGTCGCGGACCGTGCGGCTGGTGGCCATCAGGTGGCCGCACCAGGCGTCCATGCCGAACAGCGCTGCGGTGCCGCAGGCGATGACCGCCGCGTAGGTGAGAGCCGAGCGCAGGGGCATCACAGCTCCTCCAGATCAGCGAGGACGCCGGTCACCGTGGGGATCATGGGGGCAACCATGCTGAAGGCGCGCCAGCTCAGGTTGACGCTGCGCCAACCGATGACGGCCAGCATGGCTTCGAATTGCACGTTGTGCTGGGGAGCTTCGTTCATGCCACAGAGCCCCACTCAAGCAGCCGGAGCTCGGCCGTGGCGCGCGCGAAGTTGATCGCGGGCTGTTTGAGGCGCGGCGGTGCATCCAGGGCGGCGTTGTAGTGGCCGATCAGCTCCGCGACGTCGCGCAAGTCAACGAGCGTTACCTGCTCGGTGCCGGTCGGGCAGTCTCGTGTAACGGTGATGGGGGATGCGGTGCGCATCGGCGGTCTCCAACAGAAACCGGCAGGACTGCGCTCACGGCGACTGCTCGGCTGATGGAGTTGAAATTACGATTATCGTATCTTTGTTGTCAATACGTTTTTCGTAACTTCGTAATTCACCAGTGTGTGTCTAAATGACCCTTGAAGCTATGTTCTTGTTATGTTCCTATAACGGTTCAACGAATCAATGAGGGGTAAAGATGCGCCGGGGTTGTCGAGTGGAGGTTTTTGGACGTGCGAAAGGGCCAATCAGGGACAATATCGATGAGGCGCAACAAGACGCTGCGCGCCTGAAGCTAGGCTCATTCGATGAAGACGGCCGCTTCTTCCTTGACGCGGGAGTGGAGCTGAAATGGGTTCCGATACCCGAAGTCAGGGCAGCGTGATCAGCCCATCTTCCGCAGGAAATCTGAGCCGAGCGTTATCGAGACCACGCGCCCGATAATGTTGATCGGCTCGGATCCAATCGCGATCTCTTTGTGGGCCGGATCGGTCGACAGGGGAACCAAGCGCGCAGGATCTTGCAGAAATCGCTTGAACGTAAATTCACCAGCCTCGTTGCTGAGAACGTAAAGATCACCAGAAAACAATTGCTTGTCGTTCGGGTCAACAATTACATCGCAACCGAGCGGCGCGATCTTGTTCATGCTTTCCCCGTCAACCTCCAGCGCGAACACACCCCGCGGAAGGTTGGCGGGAACCTCGATGCTTCCCGAGCTGTCGGCTAAGGCTTCCCTGAGCGAGCTAGCCGGCACCATCCCGATACGGGCAATCCGCCGCACTGACGGATCCGGGCCTTCGTCAAAACCTAAGTAGTGTGCCAAGATCGGCATCTCGCGCTGCTGTATTCTACGCTTGCCACTCAGCATCTCGTTCACGCGCGGAGGAGCGATCCC
Organism: Novosphingobium sp.; assembly: GCA_017745295.1. GTDB lineage: Bacteria > Pseudomonadota > Alphaproteobacteria > Sphingomonadales > Sphingomonadaceae > Novosphingobium. The sequence goes on along the minus strand of JAGHZR010000007.1, from coordinate 126,460 downwards.
CAGCTCGTCAGCGACCTCCTTCTGGCGGACCTTGCCAGACGTGATCCATCGACGGAGTTCGTCGAGCAGCTCATCATGCGTTACCATCGAACGACATTGCGAAGTTCGTAACGCACAGTCGATAACAGACATCGTATTACCGCTTGCGCTGAACTTACGATTATCGTAATTTCTCGTTATGAACACGGTATCGGACATCCTCGAAAGGCTCGGCGGGGTTACTGCAGTTTCCAACGAAACTGGCATTCCCTTCACCACGGTTCACACCTGGAAGCGGACAGGATTCGTGCCACACTGGCGCGTGCCTGCGCTTGTTTCGCTGGCAGATCGCCTCGGAAAGCCGATCCCTGAGGCTAGCTTCCCGGTCCGTCGCGGTTCCGAGCACCGGGTTGCCTCAGCATGAGCGGGCACGACATCATCGCTGTTGCCATGAGTGTGGAAACGCTCTGCGCCGCTTGCGGCAAGTCTATATGCGATCATCGCGACCTCGAATTTGCTGGCCTTGCGAAGCCAGCGCAGGCCGCAGCTCCGGAACGCCCTACTGCGCTGTGCCCAAATTCTGTGCGTCTATGCGATCGGCCATTTGGCGCAGGGATTCCGAAAGATTCCGCAGTTGAACTGGCGTCATCTGCACCTGCAGGCCTGTGCCGCCCGCCTCGAACTCCTCTTCCGAATGTGCGTATCGAAGACGTAGAAGCCCTATCATCGGTGCAATGGCAGTTTCCCAGCCGATCACAGGCCCGATCTTCAGATTGCCTTCGGGGGTCAGATCCCAGTCTTTCATGTTCACTCCGTTCGCTCGATCCTGACATTTCGAGCATGGCCGAAGCGGCTGGGGCGTCAAGTCCCAGCCGTGGAGGGCCGGAGGCATGAGCGCCCGCTGCCCTCACTGCGCCGGTAACATCGCCGAGGGCGCTGCCGTCAGGCGCGGTATGTGGTGGGTAGGCCCTGCCATCGTCTATCGCGACGGTGAGCAGCTCGCCCTGCCCCGATACCTCGCGCGTGTCCTGTACGCGATCGCCTACGCCAACGGTGAGCCGGTCACCCATCATGCCCTGCCGGGCCTCACCCCGCAGACGCTCGCCAATCACGTCGCCGCCCTTCGCCGCCTGTTCGGTGACCAGACCCCCGTTCGCGCCACGCGCCAGGGGTTCATCTGGGAGAACCGCCCATGATCGCGATTACGAAACGTCAACGCGCCCTGCTCGACTTCATCCGGAAGTTCATGGCCGAGAACGACGGGCTTGCCCCGTCCGTCATGGAGATGACGCGCGGGCTTGATCTCAGCAGCACCAGCAACGTCCACAACATGCTGACGCGGCTGGAGCAGCGCGGCGTGATCCGCCGCCTCAAGTTCCACGCTCGCGCCATCCAGATAGTCGATCCGAATGATCCAGTCGCCCGCGCGAGCGATCGCGACCTCGTCGCCGAGCTGACCCAGCGCGGCTGGACCGTCACCCCACCTTTCAATCCCCGTGTTCCTCATGGGGGCAACCATACTTCGCAGGTGCAGCACGATCATGGCTGACAATTCCAACATCGTCCGCGCCATGCGCGAGCGTCAGCAGACCATCCGCCGTCAGCTCGACCAGCGGAATATTTCGCTCAAGGCGCTCAGCATGGACAGCGGCATCGGGTATTCCACCCTGCTCTCCTACTTCCCGAACCCGGACGGCGCCGCCGAACCGGCCCAGATGCCCGTCTCGGCGATCTACATGCTCTGCGAGCACGTGCCGAACGATCTCCTGTCCCTGCTCCTTCCGGACGGGAACATGATCGTGTCGGTCCCGGAGGGCATCGATCACGACGCCCTGGAGGCATGGTGCATCGAGTTTCTGCGCATCAAGGGCGAGGCACACCGGCCGAACAGTCCGGCTGGCCGCGATCTCTCCGACTGCGAAGACGAAAGGCTGGACCGGCACGTCGCCACGCTGCGCGGCATTTCCGATGCCGCTTGATCGAGAGGCGATCATCGCCGGGATCACCCCGGCACGGCCGGACCTCGTCCGGCTGGAGACGGTAGTCACGCTCTGCGAGCAGCGCTGCAAGCGCGCGAAGGAGAAGCTGGACTTTGCCGCTGGCGAGGTGGTCGACGCCGAAACCGCTCTGAAATGCGCGATATCCGCGCGCGCCGACTGGATCGAGAACAATCCCGATCCGCAGATGATGCTCCTTTGAGTACCCGACATGGCAACAGCTTACCGAGCAACCTATGGACCGCGAATCGAGTGGTTCGGCACATCGGGCTTTCCTGACCGAGAGCCCAGCGATGCGCGCGCCTACGCAAAGCGCCTCGTTACCTACATATCCGACCCTTCGACGGTCCGCGCGCACACCCTGAACCGGTTCGGCAGGTCCCCGACCAAGGAACAGATCCGCAACTGGCGGGCCCTCCACGTCGCCGAAACCGAAGCGGCCCGCACCAGCCGCGCGCCGGTTGTCGAGATTACGCCGGGGAGCGAGGTCGATGACCTGTGCGCCGCGATCGCGGCGCGGCTGGTCCACGGTGGCCATCTCAACGGGAGCGCCGCCGCAGATCTGGAGATCGAGCCCGATCCTGTGGCGGAAGTCGTCGAGGCACTGGAGCCGGGCGAGAAGCCTACGCGCCAACGCCCACTGACCACGGACGAAGTGATTCGCGACTGCGCCGAGCGTGTCGGCTCCTCGCCTGCGGAGATCCTCGGCACCAGCCGCAAGGCCGTGTCCGTTCGGGCGCGACAGTTCGTCGTGGCGGTGCTGCGCGCCAGGGGGAACAGCTACCCGGCCACGGGTCGTTTCCTCGGTGGTCGCGACCACGCCACCATGGTCCATTCCGTGAAAGCGTTCTTCGCCGTTGGCATGGAAGACCCGCTCTACGTGAACGCCTGGATGGCAGCGGCGCCGTGCGCGACGAAGTTTGCTCGCTCCCCGGCCGAGCTGGATATGCTGCTGGGAGCCAGCCGATGAAGGGCTGGACCACCAAGAAACGCGCGGGCGCGGCGGCTGGGCCGTTCGGCAAGGCCGGAAACAAGTACGGCGCAAAGAAGTGCGAGTGCCGAGCCGGGCATGTCCACGACAGCAAGGCCGAGGCGCGGCGCTGTAACGAGCTCCAGCTCATGGAGCGCGCCGGAGCGATCGTCGGCCTGGAGCAGCAACCCGTGTTCCGGTTCGAGGTCGAAGGGCGTCCCGTGATGCTCGACAACGGGCAGCAGGCCCGGCTCAAGGCGGACTTCTCCTACATCGAGAACGGCCGGAAAGTCGTCGAGGATCGCAAGGGCGTCATCGTCCGCGACTTCCCCCTCCGCTGGGCACTGGCGCGCACCATGTGGCCCGACATAGAGTGGAGGGTCGTTTGAGCAACCACCTCACATCCGAGGTCGACAAGCGGCAGGTGGGCAGCATGGCCCGCACCGCCGTGATGCGCCTCATGGCCGATAAGGCCAGCGACGACGGATCGGGGATCTGGGCGTCCAAGCAGCGCATGGCCGAGGAAATCGGCACCACGCGGCAGACCATCATCACGACCATCAAAAGCCTGATTGAAGACGGCCTCATCGGCGAGTGCGGGCAACGTGCATGCGAGAATGGGTATACGGTCGAGTACCTGATCAACGTCCAGGCCCTTCGGTCGCTTCCTCTGGTTCCGTGCCACGAGAAGGACCATATGGAAGCATCGACCCGTAAAGCAGCTTTACCCGTCAAGCAGCTTTACGCCACCCGTCAAGCTCCTTTACCCCACCCGTCAAGCAGCTTTACACAAACCCCCCTTGAACCTTTAAAACAAACACAAGGCGCGTGCGCTGGCTTGATTTCGGATGATTGGATGCCTGCCGAACTGCCGGTCGGCTCCAAGGGCCGCGAGGTGGTCGACGCCTTCTCGGCTGGTGAGTTCGCTGCCACGGTCCAGCACTTCCGTGCCCATCACCGGTCCAAGGCTACCCAGAGCGCCGACTGGCAGGAGACGTGGACGGCTTGGGTGCTGAACGGCCACCGAATGAGCGCCGGTCGCGGTCGGAAGCGTGCTGCTCGCCCTGCTCCAGCGGAAATCCCCAGCCTGACCCCAGCCGCGCGGGAACAGCGTCGGGCGGAAGCGGCGGCCCAGCGCGAGCGGCAGGCCAAGTTCGAGGATGCCATGGCCAAGCTGTCCCGCGGCGAAAGCGACCAGGCGGAGATCGATGCCCTTCCTGATTACTGGAAGCAGGTCGGGGAGACGCGCGGCTACCTGAGGCGGCACGCCAACGGCACCTACGGCGCCAGAGTTCAGGGAGGATTGGCAGCATGAAGAGAATCATCCCGTGCCAGCTTGGCAGCAGGATCGAGACCGGCCCTGTCCAGATAGGCCCGGATCAGGACGGCTTCTTCATTCGCGCCGACGAAGCGGCCGCGCTCGCGGAGGCCCTCCGGGGCGTCATGCGCCACTCGAACGCCCAGAGATATCACATGGTCCCCGTCGCCGACCTGCAACGGCAGTTGCAGGCCTGCGCTCCCCGAACTGGATACCGCTCCTAATGCCGAAGTCCGATACCCTCGCCGCAATGGCGGCGCAGGCGACGCGCCGCGCCAGCCGCGCCACATCCCCCAAGCCCGCGAAGGTAGATCCGTTCGCGCCCACCCCCGAGCAGCGCGAGCATGCGGTCTATGTCGAACAGGACATCGTGGACGTGAAGACGAAAGGACGCGTGACCATAGGCAAAGCCTTCCGCAAGCAGCCGCGCTTCGAAACGATGGAAGGAATCGGAACCGAGCAGCTCAAGGCGCTACGCTGCTACCGCGCGGCGTTCGACGCCAGCGAGATGTCGGAAACGAAGTGCGCCTTGGACGTGCGGCCGCGCGGTGCGGCTGGCTCACACGGTGCCATTTCTGCCATCGAGGCGCGCGCATTCGGCGCGAGCACTTTGCGCGGTATCGAGTGCCAGCTTGGGGCCTTGGTGCACACGCTGCGCGACGTGGCGCTTATGGACCTGACGTTCTCCGAGGCCGCGATGAAGCGGTTCGGTAGCCGGGAGGTCGACTGGATCGACATCGGCAAGGGCAAGCGCAAGCCGCGCTCGATCGTCAAGCTGGTCCCGAAGTCGGGTACTCACCGACAGCTCATCAAGGACGAGTTCTTCACCGGCCTGCGGCTGCTGATCGATGCCGTCGGTCCGTACCTGTCGCGGACAGGAATCAGATCAGATCGTCAATCGTGACGCCCAGATGTTCGGCCAGGCTCTTGAGGGTCTGGACCGAACCGACTTGCTTGCCGCTCTCGATCTGCGCGATCTGCGCGCGATTGACGCCAGCCGCCTCGGAAAGCGCAAGCTGGGTCAGGCCGCGATACTCACGCCAGACCCGCAGCGGGCTTTCGCCTGCGAGGATGCGGTTGACCAGTTCGGCCGGGACGTATTCGTCATCGCCACGTTCGACGGCAGCCTTCACGCGCTCGGAGGCGCGGATGTCCGCGAGGTCTTCCGCTGCCTCCTGGAGCGCCTTGTACTCTTCGATCGGTATCGTAACCATCTCACCCATGTGAGCCTCCATCATTCGTAGATGCTGCCGCGAGGGCCAATCTTCGTCACCGTCAGAACGATGCCATCGTTCATGATGACCCGCCAATCGCCAACCCGAAGGCGAATGTCGTCGCTACCCTTGAGGGCTTTGACGTTGTTCGCCTGCGAAGCTGAGTCTGCGGCGTAAGCCTCGACCTTCGACACGATCCGCGTCGCCGTGTTTGCGGGCATCGAGCGGAGCGTCTTGAGGGCTGAGCGGGCGTACTGGATCGGCTTCATGAGAGGTAATGTAACGCTCCGTAACATTGAGGTCAATGTCATTGTTACGGAGCGTTACATTTAAATAGTGCTTGTACTGGGCACGAAAACAGGTCAGGTAGATACCGTTGGAATTCAATGCGCCCGCAGCCGGAGAGGCATGCGGGCATTTTACTATCAGGATTGCGCCTTGCTCAGTAGCAGGGCTTTTGCGTGGTAGGCCACGGCTCTTTCGCGGTGGGCATAAACAGCAGCGATAGAGCGTCTGCGCCGGAGCGCCTCCTGCGCTTTGCGGGCTTCCTTTCGTGCCCGGCATAACAGGCGCTCGATAGAAGGTTTCATAGCCGACTCCCGAACATGGATGAGTGGGAGGTTATGGAGCGAGTCAGTAGTTTCAAACATGCTTCGGCAAAGCGGATTGATAGCGCGCCTAGCTGTTTCGTCACGAATGCCGCCGTCGCTCCAGCGGTAGGGCCTCAGCCCTCCAAGCTGATGATGCTGGTTCGTACAGGCTGGCCGCTCCATCCAATAAGGGCACGCGCAATGGCATGGTCCCGGCAATCGCGACACGCGCGTGGCTACGGCAAAGCTTGGGACAAACTCAGGGCGCGCATCCTCGCCCGCGACAAGCACCTGTGCCAGCGCTGCCTGCCGAAGGGCTTAGTCACTGCGGGGAACCAAGTCGATCACATCGTTCCAAAGGCCAAGGGCGGCACGGACGAGGAAGGCAATCTCCAGGTTCTTTGCAAGCCCTGTCACGATACGAAGACCATCGAAGACGCTGGCGGAACCGCCCGGATCGAAATCGGCATCGACGGCTGGCCGGTTCAGGAATGACCACCGGAGCCTGAATGTTCAGGCAACGGGGGGGTATTCTGAATATTCAGGGGGTCGCCCCTCAGTACCGCTACCGAACCAAATTTCGCACAAAACCAGATTGATTGTCTGAGAGGTCCAATATGGCGACCCGCGGCGCGAAGCCGAAACCGGCCAAGCTCCGCCTCGTTGACGGGACGCATCGGACCGCACGGCACGGCGAAAGCGAGCAAGCCGTGGAGGCGACCGAGGCCGCAACCGCCGCGTTCGGCAAGTTGAAGAAGCCCGCATCGGTGAAGGGTGCCGCGGCCGCCGCGTGGAAACGGTACATCGATCCGGCCGGCTGGCTGGACGGTTCACGAGAGCCAGCTGCCATCGCCTTCTGCGAACTGTGGAAGGAATTCCAGTTTAACCCGACCGGCTTCCCGGCGTCGAAGCACGGCCAGATGCGCGCCTACATGGCCGAGCTTGGTCTGACCGACGAGCGCAATCGTGGAGACCATGGCGGCAAAAAGGAGGAAGACGAGTTCTTCGGTTCCGACTGACCGGGGGACGAAATACGCACTCGACGTTGTAGCCGGAAAGATCGTCGCGGGCCCGCATGTTCGGAACGCCTGCCGGCGCCACCTGGATGACTTGCAACGGGGGCACGAACGAGGCCTGACCTATGACTTGGCCAAGGTCGAGCGGGTCTTTCGGTTTTTCGAAACCAAGCTCCGGTTGAACGGCGGCCAGTTCGAAGGTCGGCCGTTCAACTTGCACCCGTCGCAGGCGTTCAAGCTCGGCTCGATCTTCGGCTGGGTTCGCCCCGACGGCACCCGTCGCTTCCGACGTGCGTACATCGAGGAAGGCAAGGGCAACGGTAAGAGCCCGTTCGCAGGAGGCGTTGGCCTCTACGGCATGATGGCTGACAACGAACCCGGCGCCGAGATCTATGCCGTGGCCGCCCATCGCGACCAGGCGAAGATTCTGTTCAACGACGCAGTCGCCATGGTCGACCAATCGCCGGACCTCGCGAAGCGTATCACGCAGAGCGGTGGGCCCGGCCGAGTGTTCAACATGGCGTGGCTCGCCAAAGGCTCGTTCTTCCGTCCGCTCAGCCGCAGCGCTGGCAAGTCTGGCTCTGGCCTGCGCCCGCACATCGGTCTAGCGGACGAGCTGCACGAGCATCCCAACCGCGACGCAGTCGAGATGATCGAGCGCGGCTTCAAGTTCCGTTTGCAGCCCCTGCTGCTAATGATCACCAACAGCGGCACCGACCGCAATTCGATCTGCTACGAGGAGCACGAGCACGCGGTAAGGGTGGCCGCCGGCACAGCCACGCCGGGCGAGGACTTCGCCTATGTCGGTGAGGTCATAGACGACACCACCTTCTCTTTCGTCTGCTCGCTGGATCCTGGCGACGACCCGCTGAACGATCCGTCGTGCTGGGCAAAGGCCAACCCGCTCCTCGGGACCATTTTGTCGCATGACTACCTGGAAGGTGTCGTCGCCCAGGCGAAGGCCATCCCGGGCAAGCTCAACGGCATCTTGCGCCTGCACTTCTGCCAATGGACCGACGCGGAGGCGGCATGGATGTCGCGCGCCGTCCTGGAACCCTGCCTCGCCGATTTCGATCCTGCCATCCACTACGGCAAAAAGGTCGCGATCGGCATCGACCTTTCGCAGAGCCGCGACCTCACGGTGAAGGCAAATGCTGTCGAGACCGGCAGTGTGGAAGTGGAAGTTGCGGTAGACGGCGAGATCCAGATCGTCGCCAAGCCGACCTACGATGCTTGGATTGAGGCCTGGACGCCGGGCGATACGCTCGATGCTCGCGCGCTGCGCGACAAGACACCGTATGACGTCTGGGTGAGGCAGGGCCATTTGGAAGCGCCGAAAGGTCAGAGTATCCGCTTTGACCATGTTGCCCAGGCGCTCGCCGACGATGATCGCAACTATGAGATCGTGGCGGCCGGGTATGACCGCTACGCATTCCGGCAGTTCGAAAACGAGTGCAAGCAAATCGGGCTCAACGTCCAATTCGTCGAGCATCCGCAAGGCGGAACGAAGAAGGGCAAGCCGACTGAAGCGATGATCGAGGACGCCAAGTCCCGCGAGGTCGAGCCCGAGGGGCTTTGGATGCCCGGCTCGGTCCGTGAGCTGGAAAGCGCCCTCATGGAAGGGCGCGTACGCCTTCGCCGCAATCCGGTTCTGATCTCGGCAATGATGAGTGCGGTCACGGATGAAGATCGCTGGGGCAACTACTGGCTTGCGAAGGAGCGCGCGGTGAACAAAATCGACGCTGCCGTTGCTCTGTGCATGGCGATAGGCGTGGCGGCAAAGGTGCCGACCGCCGACAACATCGATGACTGGCTTGAAAGCCTTGCTCGGTGAACTGGCTTCAAAGTGCACTCGCCTGGTGCGGGATTCCGATCGGCGGCCAAGACGGCGACAACTTCCGTACGGGTCGCATCACGACCGAACGCAACAGCGACACCTCGGCATCCACAGAGGCCTCGGCGCTTGGCCTTTCCGCCACTTGGGCTTGCGTCAATTTCTGGGCCGGGAACATCGCTGGCCTGCCAGTCACGGTTTACCGCAACGGGCCGGATGGCATCGCCGTAGAAGCCAGGGATCACCCCTTGTTCTGGATCCTCCACGACAGCCCGAATTACGACCAGTCGGCGTACGATTTCTGGGAGTTCATGTGCGCGTGCCTGGAGCTACACGGCAATGCCTACGCCGAGATCGAGAAGAGATCTGACGGCACCATCCAGTCGCTGACGCCGATCAGGCCCGACATCGTCAACGTGCGCCGGCTGCCATCGGGCGATCTTGAATACCGGTGGGAGGCCGATGGACGCCGTGCGGTGCTGACGCAGGAGAGTGTTCTGCACATTCGCGGGTTCGGCGGCGGCCCCCTCGGCGGGCTATCGCCGCTACAAGTATGCCGGCGCACATTCGGATCGGCGATCGCTACAGACCGCGCCGCGAACGCCATGTTCGCCAATGGTGCACGTCCGTCAGGGATCCTGTCGACCGACAAGGCGCTGACCGGCGACCAACGCCCCAAGCTGGAAGGCTTGCTGCAAGAGAAGTTCGTCGGCGCCGCCAATTCGGGCCGCCCGATGGTGCTCGACAACGGCGTGAAGTGGGAGCAGCTCTCGATCAGCCCTGCGGACGCTGAAATGCTGGAAAGCCGGCAATTCAGCGTAGAAGACATCTGCCGCATCTTCGAAGTGGATCCTCACCTCGTCGGCCATACCGCAGGGAACACGCAGCTGGGCAGCAGTATCGGCGACCAGACCCTGTCGCTGCTCAAGTTCAAGATGCGCAAGCGGTTGAAGCGGATCGAAGGTGCGCTGGAAAAGCAGTTGCTCACCACTGCGGACCGCCGCGCCGGCGTGTCGATTGAGTTCAACGTCGAAGGGTTCCTCCGTGCTGATAGCGTCGGCCGGGCTTCCTACTACGACATCATGAAGCAGTTCATGACCAAGAATGAGATTCGCGCCCTCGAAGGCTTGAAGCCGGTTGACGGGGGTGACGTCCTGCTGACGCAGATGCAGGATGTGCCGCTTGCTCAGGCGATCGCCGGGCCAACGGAGAAGATCAATGACCGAACGCAATGAGGACGAGGCTGCCAAGCGGGCCGATCACATGGCCAAGCTGCAAGCGGCTGGCGCCGTGCAGATGACCCCTGAGGAGATTCTCGCGGGGCAGTCGCAGGCAGGCGTGCCGCGCCCGGCTTTTCTCAAGGACGATGAAGACGACGGCTCCGTCCACAAGGTGCCGATTGGCAGAGGTACACCATGAACGAACTCGACTTCGCCCTCGATGTGAAAGCCATCGGCGAGGATGGCGAGATCGAGGGCCTTGCTGTCGGCTACGGCAACATGGATCACGGCGGCGACATCGTGCTTCCCGGCGCGATCACCGCATCCGTGGCCGGCCGTAAGTCGCTGCCGATGCTCCTGTTCCATGATCACAAGCGCCCTGTCGGCGTGTGGACCGAGTTCAAGGAGATCGGCGAAGGCCTGCTGGTCAAGGGGCGCTTTGACGACACCCAGGACGGCCGCGAAGCCAAGGTCCGCGCGCGGAACGGATCTCTCGGCGGCCTGTCGATGGGCTTCAAGACCATCAAGCATCGGTTCGAAGGCAAGGCCCGGCATCTGCTTGAGGTCGCGCTGCACGAAATTTCGCTGGTTACGATCCCGATGAACGATCGGACGCGCGTTCTCAGCGTCAAGGACATACTGGACAGCGGCGGCGTGCCGACTGTCCGCCAATTTGAGAACTTCCTGCGGGATGCAGGCGGCTTCTCGAAGAGCACAGCGGCGCAGTTTGCGTCCGCGTGCAAGCCGCATCTTCGGGGGGAGCCCGAGGCGAAGGCGAACGACGACCTGCGTGAATTCCTGAACGGACTCCGCGGCTAATCCTTCCTCTCTGCCTGGAAAGGGCAATCCAAATGACGACCGAAACCAAGTCGGTGGCCGAGCTGGCCGCCGAGACGAAAGCGCTGTTCGAAACGAAGCTCGACGAAGTGAAGGGCATCGCCGAGGACGCGATCGGCAAGGCGCGCGCTGGCGAAGAACTCAGCAAGTCGAACAAGGAGATCGCCGACCAGGCACTCACCGGCATGAACGAGCTCAAGTCGGCCTTCCAGGAACTGGAGCAGAAGGCGCTGCGCCGCGGGAACAGCGGGCCCGAGCGACAGCCGACGATCGGCGAGCAGTATGTCGAAAGCGACGAGTACAAGTCCGCTTTCGCCAACGGCGCCCGCCAGGGCCAGAACGTGGGCATCGAGGTCAAGGCCATCACCAGCCTGACCACCGATGCAGACGGCTCGGCCGGTGACCTGGTCCGCTCGGATCGCGTCCAGTCGCCGATGCAGATGCTGCCCAATCGTCAGCTGACGATCCGCAATCTGATCGCGCCGGGTCAGACCGCGTCCAGCTCGATCGAGTATGTCCAGGAAACCGGCTTCACCAACAACGCCGGCATGGTGGCCGAGGGCACGCTAAAGCCGGAATCGAGCCTGAAGCTCGACCTGAAGAACGCCCCGGTCCGCAAAATCGCGCACTGGTTCCTTGCATCGGCCGAGATCCTGGCCGACGCCCCGGGCCTTCGTTCGATGATCGACAACCGGCTGCGCTACGGTCTGGCGTTCGTGGAAGATGTGCAGTTGCTGAAGGGCGACGGCACCGGGCAGAACCTGACCGGCATCAAGCCCCAGGCTGCGGACTACGCGGTGCCGGCAGGGCTGACCGGCTTCGCCACTCCGTCGATGATCGACAAGCTGCGTATTGCCCAGTTGCAGGTCGCTCTGGCGCTGTATCCGGCGGACGGCCAGGTTCTGCACCCGATCGACTGGGCCATGATCGAGATGATGAAGGACGGCGAAGGCCGCTACCTCATCGGTAATCCGCAGGGCACCCTGGCTCCGACCCTGTGGGGCCTGCCCGTCGTGCCGTCGATGGCGCAGACCATCGGCGAATTCACGGTCGGCGCCTGGGGCATGGGCGCGCAGCTGTTCGATCGCGAGCAGTCGGGCGTGCTCGTGTCGACGGAAGATGGCGACAACTTCCGTCGCAACATGGTGACCGTGCTCGCTGAGGAGCGTCTGGCGCTGACCGTCTACCGCCCCGAGGCCTTCGTGGACGGCACCTTCGCCAACGCCTGATCCTGATGAGGGGCAGGCTCGCGCCTGCCCCTCCAACGACGGAGCAACCTCATGGCAGACAAGAAAAGCTACACCGTTCACCGCGCCATGCACGGTGACGGGAAGGACTATGCCCGCGGCGACACCCGCGAATTGACCGAAGTCGAGGCAGCAGCTCTCGTGAAAACCGGGGCCCTGTCTCTGAAGGGCGAAGATCCGGCAGCGCGCGAAGCTGCGGTACGTCATACTTTCGGCCAGGCGCCCAGCCAGGTGAACGAAGGTGGCTACACCACCGCTACCGGCGAAGGAGTGAAGCTCAAGCCCGCGCCCGCCAGCAAGCCGGCTCGCGGAACCAAGTAAGTGGCTGTCGACCTCGCCCTCGCCAAGCAGCAATGCCGCGTCCTTCACAGCCGGGAGGACGTGTTGATCACCACATACCTTGCTGCGGCGAAGGCGTGGGTCGAACAGTACACCGGCAAGAAGCTCACGCGGGGTGAAGTTGCCGAGGAGATAGACGGCTTCTGTGGCGGGATCGTTCTCGCCTGGGGGCCGGACGGCTCTGATCCTGTAATCACGTACACCGATGACGACGGCTCCGATCAGCAGATCGCCGATGCGCGTATCGTCGGCGACCGCCTTCTGCCGCCATTCAGCGGCTGGCCCTACCTCGGCGTCCCGCGCGCGCTACGGTTAAGCTACACGGCCGGCTTCGCAGAAACGCCTCCTGATCTCGATGCAGCAGTTCTCCTGCTAGTCGGTGACTTCTACAACAACCGTGAGGCTGGCGCGGCCACACCTGCCACCAGCGCGGCGGTAGAAGCACTCTGCGATCAACACCGTCCGGTGCAGGTATGACCGCCGGCATGCGCGATAGGTTTATCACCTTCGAGGTGCGAGAGACCACAACGGATCCGACCTACGGGACCACAGTCGAGGGAGGCTGGGTCAAGACCTCGGACGCTTGGGCGGAGGTGCAGGACGTGCTTCCGTCGCGCGCTGAAGGGCTGACGGACGATATTTCCATTACCCGCCGCCCCGCCCGCGTCCGAATCGATCAGATGGACGGTGTGGGTCTGACCTCGGCTATGCGCATCCGCATCGCTGCTGACGATCTGTGGCCCGAGCGGGTGCTGCGGATCATCAGCGGCCCGGCGTTCGTACAGAAGACGCGCGAGTTCGAGTTCGTGGCCGAGGAACTGAGTTCGGAAGGGCAAGAGCCGTGAGCAAACATTTCCCCGTCGCTGGCCTTGCGGACGTGAACGCTTTCCTTTCCGCGTTCCCCAAGAACGTCCAAAAGAACGCCGTCCGATCGGCACTGCGACAGGCTGCGGTCCAGATCGCAAGGGAGGCTGAGCAGCGGGCACCTGGCCGTATCGCCAATTCGATCAAGGTCGGCAGCGCCAAGGCGAACGAGGACGGCACCGTGTCCATCCGCATCTATGTGGACGAGCGCAAAGGGAGCATCGGCTTCGTCGGGTACTTCATGGAATATGGCGTCGCCCCGCACCTTATCGCGCGCACGGGAAAGGGCGAAGGCCGCGTTGCCGTGCGAAGGGCCAAGGAAGGCAAGGGGAAGGTCAAGAATGGCGTGATGAAGATCGGGGACCGCTACGTCTCCGGCACCATCCACCATCCCGGCCACGCCGCGCACCCGTTCATGCGTCCTGCCTTGGACGCGAAGGCGACGCAGGCAATCCAGGCCTTCGCAGACACGATCCAGTCGTATCTTTACGACAAATCGGGGCTTCTGGCGCCCTACGTCGATGTAGGCGAGGCCGCCTGATGGACGGCGTCGCAGCCTTGCGCGCGGTCTTGGCCGCGAATGCCGACTTGGCCGCCATCGTGGCCCTCGACAATATCAGCGCGGGCCCTCGCCCTGTGGGTATGCCGCTGCCTTCGGTCATGATTTCCCGCGTGTCCGCCAATGACCGCAACATCCCCTCACCCGGCATGACCCGCCATGTCCGCGAGCGCGCGCAGGTCACGGTACTGGCCCGCAACTACCCGGAGCAGAAGGCCCTCCTGCGCGCGGTGCGCCATGCTGCTGCGGACCGGGTCGGTATCGAAGTGCCGGGGATCACCAACGTCTCGATCCACACCGAAGCGACTGGACCAGACTTCATGTCCGAAGACACATCCATCTGGATCGGTGTGCAAGATTTCATCGTAACCTACACGGAGACACGCTGATGATCGACGCCATCGCCAAGCGCCGCACAACCCTGAACGGCAAGACCTACGAGAAGGGCGCTTCGGTGCCCATGCCCTTGCAGCAGTTCACCGACCTGGAGCCTACCGGGCGGTTTGAACGCGCGCCCGCGAAGTCGAAGGCCGAGCCGAAAGCGCCTGACAAGGCCGACTGACGAGATTGCCGATCCCGGCGATGTGATGCCCTGCCTTCAGCGGGGCTTTTTTATGGAGCAATGAAATGGCTGTAAGCACCAGCGCCGGGACGAGGTTCTCGGTTTCCGCCGCCGCGCCGGCTACCTACAACGAGGCCGGATACTCAGCCTTGGCCTTCACCGAAGTGGGCGAGGTCAGCGATCTGGGCGACCTGCCTGAGCGCGTCTACGAAGTCGTTTCGTGGCGCAACATCGCCAATCGCGGCGAAAGCAAGTCCAAGGGCGGTTACACGCTCGGCAGCCAGACCATCACCGTGGGCATCGACCCGGACGATGCCGGTCAGGCGCTGATCGATACCCTGACGCGCTCCGACGACCCGGGCTCGATTTCGTTCGAGCATCCGAAGCTGGGCACCATCTATGGCCGCTCGCTCGTGATGGGAGGTCCTCGCAACTACGGCGATGTCAACACCATCGCCACCCGGCAGATCACGCTGGAATGGACCATCGTGAGCCAAGACGAAGACGGCATCGTCTACGTTCCCGCCGACTGACGACACCCATAGCCCCTGAGCTTCTGCCCTGCCTCTGGCGGGGTTTTTCATGTCCGGCCTGCCGTCAGGGCGGTGGGCCGGGCACCCTTCCCTGAAAGGTTGAAGAATGCCTCTCGACATCACCACCAAGCGCGTTGCCGATGTCAGCGACTTGCCCGTCAAGAACGCGGACGGCACGCCCATGATCGACCCTGACACCGGCAACCCTATCACTGCCGTCGTATTCGGCCCTGCCACCAAGATCTGGCAGGCTGCGGATGGGCTGCGCCGCCGCAAGGGCATCAAGCGGTCGCGCGAAGCCAACGGCAAGTTCGAGGCTGCGCTCGATCACGAGGTGCCGGACACCATCGAATTTCTTTGCGCGATCACGAAGCGCTTCAACGGCATCGAGATCAGCGGCGTTCAGGGCGATGCCGACACCGTCCGCGCCGTGTACACCGATGCGAACCTCGGCTTCGTGCGTGACCACATGTTCGAAGATACCCGGAACTGGGAAAATTTTATGAAGGCCTCGCAGACGCCCTCGACCTCTGGGTTCGACAGCTCGCTTGGCTGAGTACCGCCCCTGAAACTAAGTCCACCGGCAAGGGTGCGCCGCCCGAGCCGGTGACGAGGATGGATACCTTGAAGGCGCAGGACCGCGAGCCGGTCCTGCCCTTCAATCCCGCCCCCCACATCACCGACTGGCTTTTCGAGATCGGCCCGATGACGGGTGAAGGCGCGATAGGCTGGCAGGACATGGACGCATGGTCGCGGCTAACCGGCATCGAGCTTGATCCGTGGGAAGCGCGGACCCTGCGGCGGCTGTCCCGGTCATTCGTCAACCAGCGGTGGGATGCGCGGAAAGACAATTGCCCGGAACCGCGCGTGCAGGCCGATGAGATTGCCGTGCGCAAGAAGGTGGAAGGGCAGTTCGCGGCGATGGTGGCGGCGCTGGGGCGTGAGACTCGCCAAAACCATGACTGATCAGTAGCATCCGGCTTTTTCGGGATGGATTGGATGCTGAGGGTTATGGCGGGGCTAGCTTTGGTGGCGGCACTTGCGGGGTGTCAACGCGAAAGCGAGAAGGCAAAAAGCGCGTACGAAATGATGGAGCGTACCGGCGCTTCAGAAGCAGAGCTGTGCAAACAGGCGGATGTCGTCACGGAGGCATATCTTCGTGAGCAAGATCAAAAGAATTACGAATTCTGGCGACTAAGCAGGGACGGAACCTGCCAAAGAGTGAAACTCTGCGCCCAGATCGGGGGCTGCGGTTAAGGGTTTATAGGCGCCATCCGGCAGAAGGCAGACGGCTTCGAGTTCGAGCACATTCTAGCGATCGATGCGCCGAACCAAGGCGGCGACGCAACAAAAGGGCGGTTCCTTCCGGGAGCCGTCCTTTTTCTATGAGGTAACGGCATGGCAGGCATCCAAGCAGGCGGAGGCAGCGCCGGGCGATTGAATATCGAGCTGGTCGCGGAGATCGCGCGCCTGCAATCCGATCTCGACAGGGCTAAGCAGCTGGTCAACGCGGCGTCTGGGGACATGGCGAAGTCTGCACGGGCGGCCAATGATAATCTGGCGGCCATTGGACGCGGCGCAGGCGGCGGATTGCAGCAGTTTTCGCGCGAAATCGCCGCGGTAAAAGCGCAGCTGGATCCGATGTACGCCGCACAGCAGCGCTTCAACCAGCAAATGGATATTCTAGATGATGCACTACGCGTAGGCGCGATCCGCCAGCATGAGTACGCAGCCGCAACGGCCCAGGCGCGCGCGGCGCTTCAGGATCACGCACAGGCCGTCATGCGAAACGAGGCGGTGCTGGAAGATGTAGGCGAAGGCTTCAAGAAGTCGTCCGGGAATGCCCGAAACTTCTCGCTCCAGATGAGCCAGGTGGGGCAGCAGGTTATGGCGGGCACCGGCGTGATTCAGGCGCTGGCGATCCAGCTCCCCGACATGACCGCAGGTATGCACGCAGGCCAAGAGGGCGCTAGCCGCTTCGCCACATTCATGGGTGGCCCCTGGGGGATCGCCTTGACCACGGCCATCGGTCTCGCCGCGACATTCGCAATGACGTTGCTCGATGAAGGCGAATCTCTCGACGCCAACGTGGAGAAGCTGCGCAAGGATGCCGCGCAAACAGCAGCGACCACCGCCGCGAAGGCTGAGTTCGAGAAGACGCTTGATGGCGTCATCGCCGCAGTTCGCGAGCAGAATGAGGCGCTTGAAAAGTCGATCTTGACTTCGCAGCAGGCGGAAATCCAGACCTACAACGAGGCCGTGCAAAGGCGCAACAACACGGTCAAGATACGAGAAGAGACTGTCGCTCTTCTCGAGCAACAGAAGGTGCTGGCCGAAAACGCGAAGTCAACGAACATCTTTGCTGGCGGACCGGGCGGCGCGCAGTCCATCGTCGCCAACCAATATGCCGCAGAAGTAGAGCGGGTACAGCGTGATCTCGACAGGGCAAAAGCTGCTGTAGCCACGGCCGAACGAGACGTTCGGCTTGCAGAGATCCCACGCAATCAGCGGGCTGTGGCGGAATCGATCGACGCTGCCGCCGCCGCAACCGGCCGGTATGAGCGAAACCTGCAAAAGCTGAACGATCAGCGTGCCAGCGGCACGATCAGCCAGAAGCAGTACATCGCCTTGGAAAAGGCTGCTCAGGTTACGCGCGACAAGGCGATCAAAGCTGCCGAGGAAGCCCAGAGGAAGCACCGGCCCACATCCGACGAGCGCCGAGCAGAGCGGCTTGGCCGCGAGGCGGATGCGACCCAGGCGCTGATCGCCGGTCTCTACAAGTCCGCCGACGCCTATGCCGTCAGCACCGCCGCGGGCATCCGTGCGCGCGTGGAAGCCGAGGCGACCGCCAAGGGCATCCAGAAGCAGGCCGACGTGCAGTCCTATGCCGCTGCCGAGCTGCGCAACTATGTGGCGGATCAGGTCAACGGGTCGGCCGAAGCGGTCGCGGCGATGAACGATCAGACGCGCGCGCAGGAGTTCGTGAACAAGGCCATCAGCAGCGGCGCCCTCGATGCCAGCAAGGCCTCCGAGGCGCTGGCCGATATGGCCGAGCAGCAGAAGCTGATGACCGCCATGACCGTCGCGTCGATGAACAGTGACACGGTGGGCTATGACAAGGCCAAGGCCGCGCTCGCCCGCCTGACGGCAGCCCAGCTCGCCAACAAGAAGGCGCGCAAGGAAACCGAGGACCTGATCCAGTCGGCGCAGATCAGCCGCGCGATCGAGGATATCCGCACGGAAACGAAGCTGACTTCGGACCTTGGCGCCGCGCGCATCAAGGCTCTGCGCGGCCTTTCGGGCGCCGCGCTGGAAGACGAGCTGGCCCGCATCGCGCTGGAACAGGAAAAGATCGCCATCCAGGTGCGTGCCGAGACCGAAGCCCGGCGCCTGCGCGACGCTGGCCTGACGAAATCGGCGGATCTGAGGATGGAGGAGGCGGAAGCCGCCAAGCAGCAGGCCGATGCCCGCTTCGAGATCGAGAAGCAGACGGTCGCGATCGAGCGCTACAACGACCACCTGCGTGACACCATCGATCTGCTGGGCGACCTCGGCAAGGTCGGTCAGGGCCTTGGCGCGCTGCTCGGCATCTTCACCGGCAACACGCGCGGCATCCGTGGCCCGCTCGGCGACCTGCTCAATACCAGCATGACCGGCAAGGATGACAAGGGCAAGGATATCGCCTCGTCCATCGGCGAGGAAATGTCGAAGATATTCAAGAAGGACGGCGTGTTCGTGAAGGCCGTCGTCCCCGTGCTGCAAAGCGCTGCGACGGGCATGGCCGCCAGCTCGGCCCTGTTCGGCAAGCAGTCGGCATCCGAACAGGCCGGGTCCGCCATCGGCGGCGCGCTGGGCGGCAGCAAGGTCGTGGAAAAGGCGCTGTCGAAGGGGCTGGAGAGCCTTTCCAAGGGCCTCGGCCAGTTTGCCGGTCCGCTCGGCTCCATGCTCGGCGGTGTGCTGGGCAGTGCGCTTGGCGGGGCGTTCACCAAGGTGAAGTGGGGCCGCGTCGATCTGTCGGCGGCGGGCGTGTCCGGCACGTCCGGCAATAGCGGATCGTCACAGAAGGCCGCGCTGGCCGCTGGCAACAGCATCTATGGCGGCCTCGCCGATCTCGCCTCGCAGTTCGGCGGCACCATCGGCAACTTCGGCAACATCAGCGTCGGCGTTCGCCACGGTGACTACCGCGTCAATGCCGGGGGCACCTCGCTCAAGGTCAAGAAGGGCGCGGTCGACTTCAACGACGATGCCGAGGCCGCCGTCGCCTACGCCATGAAGCTCGCCATCGAGCGCGGCGCGATCAACGGCATCCGGGCCTCCACGAACAACCTGCTGAAGGCCGGGGACGATCTGTCGGCCCAGATCAACAAGGCCCTGAGCTTCGAGAACGTGTTCACCGAGCTGAAGACGTACCTCGATCCGGTCGGCGCCGAGCTGGACACGATCGACAAGGAGTTCGCCAACCTGCGCACCATCTTCGCCGAGGCCGGGGCCACGGCGGCGGAATATGCCCAGCTCGAACAGCTCCTGTCGATCAAGCGGCAGGAGGCGATGAACAAGGAGGCGGATGCCCTTAACGACATCCGCTCGCGCATTGCCGAGGCCAAGGGCGACGACGCCACAGTCACCGCCATCGCCCGCGCCAAGGAACTCCGGGACGCGACCAGCGACGCGCAGCGCGCGCTGCTCCAGCAGCTCTACGCGATCGAGGACGCCAATGCCGCGCAGGCGAAGCTGACCGAGACGCAGGAAGCGGCGGCCACGGCGGCCGAGCAGCTCCGGCAGGCGTGGAAATCGGTGAGCGACGACCTCATGGGCGAGGTGAACCGCATCCGTGGTCTCACCGGCGGGGAGTACGCCGCCAGCTTCGCGACATTGCAAGGCCGGTTCAACGCCGCAGTTACGGCGGCGCGGGGCGGCGATCAGGCGGCGGCGGCCAAGCTGGTCGAACTCAGCCAGGCGTTGCTCGAATCGGCAGGCAACAACGCCACGAGCCGTCAGGAGCTGGAACGGATCAAGGCCGAGACGGCGGCAAGCCTCGAAGGCGTCATCGACGCGGCCAAGGGCTACGCTGGCAGCAGCTCGTCCGGTTCGTCCGTGTCCGCCACGGCATCGACGGCGATCGACGCGGCCAGCGCGGCCACGGCCAGCACATCCACCTCTGGCACCGAAAACGTCTCGGAAATCCGCGCTCTGCGGGCGGAACTGGCACAAATGAGGGCAGACATGAACAACGGCACCGCGACCGTCGCCAACGGCGTGAACCGCATTGCGCGCAAGCTCGATGACGTGACGGCAGATAGCGGGGGCACCGCCTTCTCGGTGGCGAGCGCCGCATGAAGGTTACCCTCGACGGCGGCCAGGTCATCGATCTGGCCATCACCGAAGCCACACCGACTATCGGGATCATCGACTATAGCCGCCGGGTTACCGACGATTATGGCGTGACCACCGTCGTGCAGCGCGATTTCGCGCGGCGGCTGTCGTCCCGTCTCGTCGTACCCTCGGCGGTTGCCGATACGCTTCAGCGCAATCTCGTGCGTCTGCGCGCGACAGCTGCGCAGTGGACGGCTGTTGCGGGTTCGCCCTGGCTGGACTTTCGCGGCTTCTACAAGGAGTTCGAGATTGATCTGGCGACGCCGACGGTCAGCTATTGCACGCTGACCGTCGAAAGCCTGGCTGGGTCGGAGGTCTACACCGAGACCGGCATCGATCCCGCACCGAGCGGTGTCTCGATCCTTCAGTTGCTCCAACCGGCTGCGATCGGCGATGCCGCTTTGATCGCCAGCAACCTGCCGGAGAACGACTATCCCGAATGGTCCGCCGCAGCGACTTACGGCCTCGGCGCCCGCGTCATCAAGGCCGCCACGCACCGGATCTACGAGAGTGCCGCAGTGAACAATGTCGGCAACGATCCGGTCGGCATTTCCGGCAAATGGCGCGATCTTGGCCCGACCAACCGTTGGGCGATGTTCGACCAGGCGCTCGGATCGGTTGCCACCGCCGCCGGTGAGATCAGCGTGACCCTCTCCGCCGGTCAGATCAACGCCGTCGCTGTGCTGGACACGACGGCCACGGCGGTTCGCGTGCAGGCGGAAGGCTACGACCGGACCATCGCGCCGAACGCCTCTGGCACGGCCACGCTGCTGGACCTGCCGCTGGCGGCCGGGAATGTCACCATCACGATCACCGGCCCCGGCACGATCGAGGCCGGGACCCTGCTCGTCGGCCGCCTCGTGGGGCTCGGCGAGACCGAGGAAGGCCCCAAGACCGGCATCAACGATTACAGCGTGAAGGAAACCGACGACTTCGGAGAGGTGAAGGTCGTCGAGCGGGCATGGGCCAAGCGCATGAGCGTCCGCTCCAAGATCCGCACTGATGCGCTGGACATCGTGGCAAGCCGGATTGCGTCTGTTCGCGCGCGGCCCTCGCTCTGGATCGGCAAGGACGGCCTCGACACGCTGACGATCTACGGCTTCTTCCGTGACTTCACGATCGAGCGCGATGTCACGATCAGCACGCTGGCGCTGACGGTCGAGGGCCTGAGCACCGCCGGTAAGGTCGAGCCGATGGCTGCCCGCGTGGACTGGCCCGATGTGCAGGACCCGCTCGGGACGAAGCCGGAAGACAATGCGACCTTGGGTGCCCCGGTGGGGACGCCGGTCGCCGGTCGCCCGGCTGAGGAGGTTGTGGGCAGCCTCGATCAGCTCGAAGAGGATGCAGCCGCCGCCGCGACGCAGATCGAAGGCCTGAAGGAGGACGGCGATGCGATCCGTGTCGACCTCCAGGCGGCGCAGGAAGCCATCGCCGCGAATGGCGAGGGCATTCTCGCCGCGCAGCAGACGCTGGGTGAGCAAGGCACGACCATATCCCAGTTGCAGGCGGTGGCCGAAAACACCGCAGGGTCGCTGGCTCAGCTGCTCGACACGGTGACTGCGGGTTCCGCGTCGGTCAGCCAGCAACTGCACGCCCTCCAGACGGCAGACGACGCCTTTGCCAGCTCCATCCTCGCCGGGGCGATCAAGACCGGAGAGCAGTCGGCCGCTTTCAGCAGCGAGAAGACGATCCGCCGGAATGCCGAGGCGGTCATTGCTAGGCTGGTGGATCAAGCGGTTGTTGCCGCCGGCAACGCTGAAGTGGGGCTCACGCAGGAGGCGATTTTGCGTGCAGCGGCAGACGAGGCGATCGGATTGCTGGTTACCAGCTTGTCGGCCACGGTGAACGGTAACACGATCTCGATCTCCCAGCAGTCGGAACTGCTCGCTCAGGCTGTCGGTGACGTTGTGCGGCTCTACGCCCGCAATGCCCTGCTCATCGAGGCGGGCAATTTGATCACCGGGTTCGAGAACAGCACCAACGGTGAAGTGGCAGACTTTGCAATTCGAACCGACCGGTTTCGCTTGCTCACCGCGATAGGCGCGATCAAGCAGCTGGAGGTCCGTCAGGGCACCGTCATCGGGTACTATCCGACCGGCCAGAAGATGTACCAGCTCGGCGAGCAATCGGTGGCCTGATGGTTGCGGGCCTTCGCCTTTTCAACCTCGATGGTTCGATCAAGTTCGATACCACTTCGCTTGCCGGTCGTTACGTCGGGACGCTGACGTTGACCGGGCCTGCGCAGGGAAGTTTCGTCGTGCCCGGCCTGCAACCGGGAAACGAGGTCTGGCTCAACGCCCAGTATTACAACCTTCCGTTTCTCAGCATGCAGGACGCGCTCGTTCGCCTGTCCGGTTCGACGACGATCCAGTACAACACCCTGAACCTGCCCGCCGGTTCCATCACCGACATCCATTACGGGTTCAAATAGGATGGCAGCAGCAGGGGTAATCTGGGCGCCGCCACCAGACGGCCGCGTCCTGTTCGATACGCGCTGGCCGCAAATGATACTTGTCGGCAAGGGGCGGATCACTGCGACAGGACAGACTGCCACTGTGACAGGTGGCCGCAATCCCATCGTCGCGTACCGCCCGAGCAATTGCAGCGCGGCTGTCCTCACCGAAGGGCGATCGGGGACGACCTTCACATTCAACTTCGGGATCTACAACCCGTCATCCAGTCCCTACGTCGATTACTGGATCTATGATCGCGTGCCGCCACAAAAGCCCACCAGCGGGGTGGATTTTGTGCTGTTCGACGAGGCGGGCAACGTCACCTTCCGCGCCGATTCAACGCCCATGGTGATCGCCCCGCCGGGGCTGGAGCCATCGGGCCGAACCTACGCCATCGCCCCCAGCGTCGGGCCGTATTGGCGTGAAGACGTGAACATCGACATCAACACCGAAGGCATCCCGGTCACACAGCGCATCACCGAGGTCGGCGGGTGGCGATACGGCGGCGGCGGGTTCTTCCTCGATCCGCGCCCGACCAACGATCACTTCGGCTTGAATTCTGACGGGGTCTACGACCCCAGCCTTAGCTATTGGGTAATCCTCGATGTCACCAACCACTGACTTGCTGATCATCGGATCGTTTGCCGCCATGGTGCATGGCGCGCTGCCTGACTGGCGCGGTGGCCTCTATCGAGATGTCGATTTCGTCGGCACCCCGGAAGCCGTCGATGCCCTGCTCGCGTATTATCGATACGAGGCGGTTGCTCCGTCTCTTGAGCGTCTGTTCGTGACCAACCGGTTCGGTCTCGCCTTCGACATCTCGCTGCGCGGTCATCTGATCCCGACTGTCGCCGAATATGCCGACTTGATGGCTGTCGAGATCAACGGCCTGGAGATCACATGTCTGGTCGCCCGGCCCGAGCTGGTGTTCGCGCTGCGCGATGCTTCAGCAGATCTCGTGCCGGTCCATGCCGACAAGGCCCGGCGCGATGTCGAGGCCTATCACGCGCAGGGCATAGAGATTGATCCGGCCCTTGCCGAGGCCGCCGTCGCTTTCCGAATGGACCGCTGACGGCGGTAATCCGCCCCCTTCCATCCTTCCATAACTCGCTCCCAAAGGAGACTTCGCGGCCATGTGGTACAACGCGGGGACGGCTTCTGTCGTCAACAACAGCGTCGATGTGACGGGCGCCCTCACGCTCTGGGTCGATAACGTCGATGCCGGGCAGGCGTTCATCGGGCCGGACGGCATCCCCTATGAGATCGCCTCGATCGTATCGGCGACCGCGCTGAAGCTGCGCACACCCTATCGCGGCCCGTCGGCGGCCGGGCAGGCCTACACGATCATGCCCGCGCAGGGGTATCTCATGGCGCTGGCGAAGGCTGCTGCGGCGCTCGTCCAGTCCTTCGCCGATGTTCGCGACGGCATCGGCCAGGGCGTGTTCCCGGCGGGCAGCGTGGCCACGCCCGGCTTCCGCTTCGCCGGTGACGAAAACACCGGCATCACCCAGACCGGGCCGGGCACGTTCACCATCGTGGTCAACAATCAGGTTGTCGCGAACTTCAACGTTAACGGCTTCTCCCCCGAGCGCATGCTGCTGGGAGACGGCGCGGCGGCGGCGCCTGCGGTGGGCTTCGAGGGGGATGACAATACTGGCTTGTTCCGCGAGGGAGACGATAAACTAGGATTCGCCACCGGAGGCATCAAGCGCGTTCTGATAGACGATCAGGGGCGTGTGAAAATCGGAGCGGGCACTGCTGAGGCAACGCTAGATGTGCTGGGCGCAGGGGTTGCAGTGGGCCGGTTTAGATCTGTGCTGCCCGCCCTGCCGTCAAGCATGGATGGGGGCGAGATGTTCGGCCTCCATCTTACGGCGGCACGGGCGAATACGACATTTTCAGGTAGCGATAATCGCTTGCTGACGCTTGGCGTCAACCAGAGTGGCAGCGTTTATGCGCGCGCTTTCCGTCTAGATTTGAATGCCAGCGACTATCTCACGTTGTCACCAGGCGCGTCAGAGAAAGTTCGTATTCTCGCCAACGGGAACTTCGGTATCGGAGTGTCGAACGTGGTCGGTCGGCTCGACGCCGCTCAAGTATCTCGAGTGAGATGGGAGCTATCCGGATCTAGCGTGCAAGAACTCAGCACGAATGCCGCTGCAAATGCCTATGCCAACAAGTATAGTGATGCCCTGAGTCATACGTTTCGAACGTCTGGCAGTGATAGGGTGGTGATTGAATCAAACGGCGAATTAAATTCGCTGACCGGTGTTATCCGACTGCGCGGCAATACCGGAATGATTATCCAACATGACGGATCGAATTCCTATATACGGCCTAACAACAGTGGCGGTAGCATGTATCTGGGTGCGAACAACACCAATACGTGGGTTCTAAGTAACACCGGAGCGTTCTTCCCCGCGACCGACAACGTCTGGTCATTGGGCTCGGCGTCAAATCGCGCCAGCACGTCATTTTTAGGCTCCGCACCGGTTGTAACCTCGGACGCCGAGGCCAAAACCAAGCCCGACCCCATCCCCGACGAATGGCTTGATGCTTGGGGCGCTGTGGAGTGGGTCCGCTACAAGTTCAAGGATGCGGTTGCCGAAAAGGGAGATGGGGCGCGGTGGCATACAGGCTTGATCGCGCAGCAAGTAAGGGACGCGTTTATCGCACATGGCCTCGACGCAACTAAGATCGGGTCAAAGAACGCGCTGCTCTGCTACGACGAGTGGGACGAAGAGCGCGAGCCGATCTTCGAAGAGCGTCAGGTCGATACCGAGACGGTGGTGATTGATCGCATCGCGACGGGCGTCCTCGATGCCGAGGGCAACATGAGGTTCCGCGAGGTCACCGAGGACCGCCCCGTCATGGGCATGGTAGATACCGGCGAAACCCGCGTCACGCTGCCCGCCGGAAGCCGCTGGGGCCTGCGCTACGACGAGTGCCAGGCCATGGAAGCCGCATGGCAGCGCCGCGAGCTGGCGCGGAAGGATGCGGCTATTGCCACCTTGGAAAACTCTGTCGCCATGATGCAGGACCAGATCGCCGCGCTCGTTGCGTCGAGCAGCAACTAACTCCCCGAACGAGGATCTCAGATGAAAATATCGGAAGAAGAGCTTCAGGTGCGGCGCGAAGCCGATGCTCGCCTTGTCAGCTTGATCGAGAGCGTATCCGCACCAGCGCACCGCGGGCCTGCGCGAACAACGTTTCGCGATAATGCTCCTTGTTTTTCTGAAATCCCGGCATGGCGGCGATGGTTAAGTCAGCGTCTTCAAAAGCTGCGAAAGCCGCACCTTCCTCGCTGCTGATCATTTCCTCAAGCTTCTTGCCAGCCTCAGGCGATAGGTTCGCGACCTCGGCAAACAAGCTGGCCATCGCGTCGTGCAGCACAGACTGCTGCGCCGCTAAATGCACGACCAGCTGAGCGATCGCTTCAAGCCTCTCTTCGGACATCGAATCACCTTTGTTTCTGAAAACACGCGGTTCCTAGCAGGGAATCGTGCCGTCGCCCTGTGCCCCTCTCACAACGAAAGAGAAGTCCATGACCGACCTGAAGAAGATCCAGGCGCACGTCGGTGTGCCCGCTGATGGCGTGCTCGGCCCCAAAACCTTGGCCGCCATTGCCAAGGCCCTGAACATCGAGGCGCCTGCGACCGATATCCCCGACGATTACTGGCCGATGCTCTCCAAAATCGAGAGCAACGATCGGCCTTACGTCAAGGCGAATACCTCGTCCGCCTCCGGCCTTTACCAGTTCGTTCGGGCGACCTGGATTGGCGAAGGTGGCAATTGGGGGCCAAACATGGACCTTGCCTTCGGCGGGCTGAAGCCACCGGTCGCCGAGCAGCTCGCGCGCGCGAAAACCTTCACCGAGAAGAATGCCACTGCCCTGCGAGGCAAGGGCATCCCGATCAACAAGGCTTCGCTCTACGCGGCCCACTTCTTCGGTGCCGGCACCGCGGCCAAAGTCATCGCCGCAGACGTGGACGCACGCGCCGATGAGATCGCGGGCGAGGCAGCAACCAAGGCAAATCCTTCCATTCTGAAGGGCAAGACCGTGGGCCAGTTCCTGACCTGGCTGCACGGCAAAACCGGCGCATGGGCGCGATAAGGAGATTGGGGGCGCATGGAACACTTCTCGCTATCCGACTGGCTCACGTCATTCGGGTATGCCCTGCTGTCCGCTTTTGCGGGCGGCCTCGGCTACGTGATGCGTGAGAACGACAAGGGCAACAAGCTGAACGGGTGGCGAGCGCTCACGGAGATCGCGGCATCAGGTCTCGTTGGCTTCCTCGTCATGCTCCTTTGCCGGGCCATGGAGATCGACCCTCTGTGGACAGGATTCATCGTCGGCGTTTTCGGGTGGCTCGGGGCGAACGTCTCGATCCGCCTGCTCGAACGCATCGTCTACGAACGCCTTGGGATCAAGCTGCGCGCCAATACCGATAAACGCGTCGCCAAGGCTCAAGAGGAGGAAAGGCCATGAAGTGGCTTATCAACCTGCTTTCGCCGTGGAAGTCCGAACTGTTCGCGATGGTTGGCGTGCTCGCCGTCTGCGGCATCGGCGCGACCATTGCGGGATACCTGCATATCCAGCGCCAGAACGACCAGATCGCCACGCTGGACAAGCGGAACTCCGATCTGGTCACCGCGAACAAGGGGTGGGCCTCTCACGCCGCCGAACAGGACCGCCTGCGAGCCCTCGAACACAAGAACGTCCTGCTGCTGGAGGACAAGCTCGCCCTGATCGAGCAGCAGAACACAGCCACCGCGGCGCAGCTCAAACAATTGGAGGCCACCAATGCCGAAGTTAAGGAATATCTGTCTCGCCCTATCCCTGCTGACCTGCGCCGCCTGCTCGAAAAGAAGTGACGTCGCCTCCGCACCGCCCCCGCCCGCCTATCAGGGCATCCCGGCCGGGCTGATGGCGCGCTGCACCGTCACAGACGTGCCGCTGGAGACCACGGCGGACATCGTCACGAGCCGGGGCATTTACAAAGAGGGGTTCGAGAAGTGCGCCGCGAAGGTGGACGCGATCCGGGAACACGATGCCGCGGCGCGCGGTAGCTCCGCGACATCGATCCGGTAGCTGCGGGCCGGACGCGAGACCCGCTGGGGAGGATCTCGTTCGCGCGGCCCAGATCGGAAACAGACTTTGAGCAAAAATCGGGACCGGATGGGACCGGATAGGACCGAGTGGGGCCGGATGAGACCGGATGAGACCGGATGAGACCGGATGAGACCGGATGAGACCGGATGGGAACGCATGGGAACGGTTGGGAATGAATGGGCACGATTTGGCAGCCAGCGCCGCCCTGAGAGCGTTTTAACCAAAGTTGTAGGTCAGGAGCCCACTCGGGGATAAATCGCGCTTAAAACGCTTCCTAGGGCAAATCGTCCTTGCGATTCAGAAATCTCAAGGGCATAACGAGAAAGACCCGAGAGCGCGCCAACGCTCCCGGGTCTGGAAACCGCGATGGAACCGCGGCTGAATTAGGTCTTATGAAGACCCCGAATTTTGCATTCGGGGTGGCCGAAGTCAACCCGGTTTCATCGCATTTGCCTCAGAAAGGCCAAGCGAATGAAACTGAACTCTTCTCCCCCCGTCACCGCCGAGATGGCTGCGCACATCAAATTCTTGATGGCCACGTACCCCATTGCTCAGCACCAGGCTGCTGCTCTTTGCGGCGTCAATCAGGGGCGCGTATCTGAAATCATGCGAGGTAAAAAGCACCTCGCGGTGCGCGCCGCGAAAGGCCCCTTCCCGGTTCCGACGCAGCATTGATCGAGAAGGCGCTGGGAAGACCCAGCGCCTTTTTCTTTTTGGGCCGGCCATTCAACCCGCGCTGCACTCCACGCGGACTGTACGAGTTACGCATCCCCATTTGTATCGGGAACAAGCAGCCTATCCGTCTGTTAATCCCGTACTTCGGCGGAGTACCACCCCCGGTTCCACCGAGTTAGAGGTCGCCCCTTTTGCGGGGGGCGGCCTCTTTGCGTTTTGGCCGTCAGCTAATAATATTTGGGCCGGGCCATCAAGATAATGAATACCCACAGCCGCTTCAGGTGCCATCACCCATTACTGTTCAGCCCACTGTATCAGTTCCGGTGACACCTTGATTGGGCCGTTTCGAATTAGGCCCGACATCGTCTTCAAGCGATCCAAAGAGATTTGGTCAAAAATAGGCTCTACGCCGTAAATCGCTTTAAGATTGGTGCGACGGTTCTCAGCAAAATCCAATATTTTCTGAGCCAGGTTGCCGTTACGAGCATCATTCAGGCTTAAGCCATCGAGCCGAGGGGGGAAGCCATTAAGTTTCGCAAGCTCTGCCGCGTAACCTTTAGAATCGGTGATAGGATTGCCGTATTTCACGGTAATATCATTTTGAATGCCGTCCACGACTTTTCGAACAGGCTGTGACACCATGTCGTGAAGGCGATAACAAATATCAAATACGAAATAGGTATCTATCTCCTTTTTAACCTCCGAAAAGTCGATATTCTGTCCAAGTTTATTGTGCTGTCCGGTCAATTCATCGAAAAGTGCCCACTGCTCTTTCCATCCATTCGCAGAATCCCAACGCCCTTGCCTCAAGCTCGCCATTAGGATTTCTCGGGTGTACGTCGTGACAATACCCTTCATGCGCTCAATTAGATTTGCAGCCTCTTTCTGCTTATCTTCCCAAAGCTCAGCTTCGAAACCCAACCCTTTGAAGCGCTTGAAGCGCGAAATGTTGGAATAGAAAATGCTAAAAAAGCCCATCCCAAATAAGGCAGAGCCCTGCGCTAACTTTTCGTGATAAAGAAGGTTCAAGGCCAGACCAAGAAGCCCCACTCCTGCGAAAGCAAACAGGAGCCGCTCCCACCTCCGATAGAGGTAGGTTACCACAGCCAAAAAACACCTACGGATAGCTTTTAAGATCATGATAAATCCCCCCGAATAGGTCAGCCATTTGGCACCGGGGTGGATTTCACTCAACCTCTAACTTAGGTTTAACTTCAGCTCATGCGTTTCTTGAAGTGTTGACCAATTACACCGACCAATAGGCCTGCGGTCATAATGCTTTGGAGGTGCGAGACATCGTCTTTCTTCAGCCATCGCGCAGATTCCGGCATCGCCATGTGCCAGAGCCATATCCCGCCCACTGCGGCGATCGCGAGTGCAGCTACCCAGAGCGAGCAAATTGCAATGCGCTCGAAGTGGTCACGGAAGCGCTGATTGCGGGTGTGCTCCTTACGCTCAGCATCGCGTTGAAGCTGCTCGGGTGTCTCACCGCGCGAGAGAGAATCCACCTCGGCGATGGCCTTTTGAAGAGAAATCCCCTCGACCGCTGCGGCAATCTCAGTAGCGGGCAATCCGGGGATTTTCTTCGGCGGCGGTTCGCCGCTTATTTCAGGCGGCGGCCCCGGATCGTTCACGCGACAGTCTTTTGTAGTGCTCAGCGATCATCGGATCAGGAATTCGAATACCGAAGGACCCGTGACGATACATCTGGGCCCAAGGTGTGTTCGGCATATGGGTGATATTCGAAAGCTGAATACCATCCATCTTCCCGTACAAGTCGAAGACCTGCTGGACCATGTTGTCTTCCAGCGGCTCCAATTGCCCAGGAGGAGCCAGAAGATCACTGGTGACGTAATCGCGTCCAAACTGGCGCACGCTGTTATAGACGTCGCGCACCACGGGCCCGTACTGCCACGCCTCGACCGGCTGGTTTATCAGCGGCCTATCATTCAGGCCGAGCATCCATCCGTGAGCGATGTAAACGAGCTTTAGAACCTGCATGGGGGTCAGCGACCGCCCCTGCTCTCTTGCGAGCTCAAGGAAGCGATTCGCGACGATGCGAGCATCAGCCATGTCGAACCCTTCTATTACACCCCGGCCAACTTACGTCAGCCTGATGTGGCAAATCGCCAACATCTGTTCCGCGCATATATGCAGTACCAAGGGTTACGGCAACGTTCTTGTTGACATTGACCGCTCCATTTGCGTCGATCCGATTCAGGATCACTACCGAACGGCGGATTTGCGTCATTCTCTTAGCCCGCGAATCCGCAAAACGGGAGAGTTACTCCGTCAATCCAAGGCGACCGGATGCGAAAGCCTTGCCAGCAAACCATCTCGTGGCCCCCGCTATGCCCCTTGGGTCGCAAGCATAGCGATAGCCGGTCCTCACTCGGCGCACCGCAGTGCCCCGAGTTCAATAGAAAGCCCTCGCGCGGGTAAACGTGGACGGCAGCGCTCACAGCGCGAACCAATCGAGTTCGGCCTCGTCTAGGGCCTCGAACATGTCGCCGTCCGCCTGGAGCATGCTCAGGCGTTTGCGCACCGCCTCCGGATCGCCGTCGCGCGGGAAGCCTCGATCGGCCATGGCCCCCTTGGCCAGATCACCAACGAGCCCGCCGCGCTCGGCCTGCATCAGCAGCCAGCGCCCGAACGGCCCTCGCTCGGCTGGCGTCGCCGTCCGGCCCGCGGGGCGCAAGCGGCTGTCGGGCGCGGCTGGGGTGAAGGCCCTGTAGTCGGCGCCATGGCCGAAGTCGCTCGACATGCCCTTCCCGCCGAGAATGCGCGTGATCTCGCGCCTGAGATCGTCGGGGGTGCTGTTTGGTGCTTCGCTCATAGCGGCTTCCCTCCTACTTGGCCGACGCGGCTATCAGGCGTTGCCAAGCAGCCGGATCGTTCAGGTCGACCTCTTCGACGCAGACCAGGTCGCGGGTTATCTCGACCTTCTCCTCCAGCCGCCGGAGCACGGCGGGGAAGATGTCCACTAGTTGGACGTAATCGTCGTTCGTCGCCCCTTCCCTGTCGGCCTGCGCGTACCGGTGCCGGGCCAGCCTGAGCAGGTCCTCATCAGTCAGGGGGAGCGTCAATTGGTCGTTTGCCATGGGGTGGCCCTCATACGAATCGAATGACTCACTGTAGCATGTTCTCTATATGTTCGCATCATGGTTAGACGCAGCACACCCCAGCGGAAGGTCGACGATCGAGCCTTCCCCGTCCGCATCCTCTTCTATGAAAAGGATATTGCGGTCGTAAATTATATGCGAATCCACGATTGGCTGATGTCCCACATGAGGCGCGGCGATTACGCCGAGCATGGCGGTCCAGAGCAGGGTTGCAGGACCATTGCCTACTACTTCCGCACCACGGAAGACGCCCACCGGTTCCGCTCGGCATTCGCCGACATCGAGCTGGCGGACCACACAGCCCTCGACAGCTACAATTCGCCCTTCGTCATCGCAGGGAGGAGGAAATACCCACCTCCGAATGGCAAATGACATTGCTATGAGATCAGCGGGTTAAATAAGATATCTAAGCGCGGCTGCGAATTAATTTTGATCGGCTGCAGAATCAACGTATATTCACAATATTGCTCAGATAGCTCACTATTATGAGCACTTATACACACAATTAATTTGTGCGTCTTATCGCAAAAAGGAGCGAAGCTATGCCTCGCTTTACAATCATTCCCGTTGATAGAAATCAGCCGAACGCAAACTTAATCGCCACCGACGCCGGACCGGTTCTTGCTTTTATCGATCGAGTCCGCTGCGGCGAAGCCGACGTCCTAGAAAACGGACGGTACCTGTTTTCCGCTAGCTTGGAATCCTGCGGCTTCTGGTCTGTGTTTCACCGATCCCAATGATCTTCAAACCCGGTCATCCTGCATAAGTCCTTGAGCTGCGCAACTTTACGCCGCCTTATGCATTTGCCGAAATGTCGCAGCTCAAGTGTCCCCGAGTGGAGCTGCGACAAACCTCCTCTCCCGTTACATTTGACCTTCCTCGACTGAAGGCGCAGCATCCGGGCGTGTGCAATCTTTACCGGCTAACAAAGCCCGCCGATGCGGTAGCTCGTCTGTTCCGCGCCAGAAGCGCCGGGGCGCCGAACTTCGCCGCCGAGGTCTATCCGAAATACACCGGGCTTGTGGTCGCCGAGGGCGAGGTGCGCGCCATGACGTGGGGCTTCCCCCGTCACGCCGTGAGCAAGAAGACCGGCAAGCCCCTGAAGCCCACCGCGACGAACAATGCGCGGGACGACAAGCTGCGCGGCAATCCGATGTGGAGGGACAGCTTCCGCGATCGCCGGTGCCTGATCCCCGTCACCGCCTGGGCGGAGGCCGAGGGCGCGGCTGGGGCAATGACGCGCACCTGGTACTCCCTGCCCGATCAGGAGTTGTTCGCCGTCGCCGGGATCTGGCGACCAACCGATGAGTGGGGCAACGCCTATTCCATGGTCATGGTCGATGGCTGCGAGCAGATGGCCGACGTCCACGACCGCATGCCGACGATCCTCACCGAGGCAGACTGGGCGACATGGACCGAGGGGACGCCGGACGAAGCCTTTGCACTGTGCCGGACTTGGGGTGGCCCGCTCGTCGTGGATCGGACGGACGAGCCTTGGTTCAAGGCCCGCACCGCCGCGCCCGGCCCGGCGCTGTTGTAGCTCGACGCTAAATCCAAATGCGGAATGTGGCCATGTAGATGGTCATGGCCGCCGCAAGCGGACGGAAACACCCATTGCTGTTCAGCATCGCTGACTCTACATGCACAGCATGTCCAATGATCGCGCCCAACTTTATGACCGACCTCCAATCGTCGAGGCTGTGATTGAGATCCGCTTCTCCACGGCTATTGCCGAGAACCGGAGAAAGAAGGCGAGAGACTGGTTAGCCAACAAATATGCCGCGTCTTCTATAGAACAGCAGGCAGAGGTTAAAGTCCACTTTAGCTCGAAGAGCGCTGACTTCAAGAACCTCGGCCCGACGTTCACATTGTCATCGTCAGATCAAACAGATGGCTGCGCGATCAACGCAGCCTCAATTGTCTGGGTTCGTCGCGCACCCTACGAAGGGTGGGAGCAGTTCAAGTCCCGCTTTGCTACAGAGATGCCTCAAGCACTGAAGGCCTTGGGGGATCCGAACGTTGAGCGAATTGGTCTTCGGTATGTTAACCGCATCGATGTCAAAATCGAGAACAACGAGGCGAGATACGAAGACTTCCTTAACTTCCGCATTGAGCACGGCGATCTCTTGGAGCCGACTACTAGCTATCAGTGGTATCTCACCAAGGAATTTTTGGACATCAACCTGAAGACGATCGTGCAATCTGCCTCTGTGCAACCAGAAATTCCTGGGTATGGCGCGTTTTCATTTGACATAGACGTGTTTTGCGATTCCAAGGTTCCCAGCAAGGCCGACGAAATCCTGACGAAAGTCGAAGAAATGCGCGACCTGAAGAATAAAATCTTCGAAGCCGGAATCACGGACGAAGCAAGAAAGCAATATTCGTAATGCAGCCCTTGCCCATCTTTGAGCCGAGCGGCGTCACTATGCCTGAGCGGGTTCAGCCTATCAGCGCATCGATGACGGCCAGTTCCATTCGCGCGCTGCAAATGTATAGCTTTCGGAGCGAGGGAGGCGGTCCTTTCCAGGACTACTTGGTCGCGCAGCCGCGCGCCGAGAAGGTCATCGAGGAGCAGCTATTCGATGCGCTTGCCGAGGCGAAGATCTGGACCTCCAGGGTTGCGATGCACCTGGATTCAGAGACCCGAAAGCGCCTGTTCCGCCAGCTCGACGTACTGCATAACGCAGAAGATTGGGATCAGCGCGACAAAACGGTCAATCTAGAGTCATATCAGTCTCTGGTACGCGCGATTATTCATCACTCGATCGACTGCAGGCCGTCTCTCGCACTGATGCCGAGCGGCAATCTGTTAGCTCAGTGGCGAGACGGGAATGATAAGCTAACGGTCGAATTCGTCCCGGGGAATCGTCTTCGCTGGCTAGTCCAAAGCCATACCGAGGAAGGCCCGGAACGCGCGAGTGGAACTTCACCGCTAGAGAGGCTTCGTACAGTACTCGCCCCTTACGGCGCTGAACGGTGGTTCGATGGTCGCTAGACGAGCGCTCCCTGACGAACATCACATTCTGCGTTACATCCCCCCTGCTAAGCGCTTCGTCGATCCAGACGGGGAGCGGCAGGGGCCGAGTCTAGCCGGGTTCGAGCTGCGCGAGGATGATAAGGGCGGACTGTCTGTAACTGAGGTTGAGCACTTCGGCCCAATGTCCGCCGCCGCACGCCGGGATGCGGCAGTTGCATTTCGAGAATCGCTCGACTCAAAGAAGCTTAGCGCCAACGGCATCTTCGCTTCGGCGAGGATAGAGCGTGTGAAGGATGCCGCGCTCAAGTACGATAAGAAGGTGCGGATTGTGCACGATCCTGTGCCGGGAAACCCCGGTCACGCCGAAGTTCGGCATTTCACTGATGAGGACCTCGACCTCCTTGATCATTTCGCCGAGGCAGTGTTCGACGAGTACGAGGTGGTAGCAAACATGCAGCTGCCACCCCGTCCCTGAACATATGGAAACGACACGTAGGCCCTAACCGTAGGCCTGCCCTTCCTTCCAAGTCCGCTCTCGCTCACACTCCCGGCAGCAGATCGGGTTGCAGGGATCGATACCGCCTTCAGGTCGAGGCCAGAGGTGGAGCCGCTCTCTGACGGCGTCCCCGTCGACCCGGTTCCGGTAGTTCGGCTGGACTGCTGCGGCGATGGGGGACATATAGCCGGTCATGCCGCGCTCCTTTCCTCGTAGACCGGCGCATCTGCCTCCGGGAACGAGCGCATGCGGAGCTGGCGGCAGACCGCCTGCGCAATCTCTCGTCCCGTCATCAGCAACGACATGTCCCGGATCATCGTGGGAATGTTCGTGCGGCCCGTCGCGGCGATCCGGGGCCGCCGGCACTCGGTCAGCAGCTCCTCCCGCCAGCAGATCTCCAGCAGCCAGGCCGCGTGGGGCTCGGCGTGGGTGCTCCAGCAGCGCGGGATCGACTCGCCCGCTTCCCCGCCGAACTCGTTCGACATATAAAGCGGGTCCGGTTCGTCGGACTGCGCCCAGGCCTTCCAGCGCTCTCCGTTCACCCTGCGGAGCTGCTGGAGGAAGTCCTCACCGGCTGGCGGGGTGGACACGAAGTGGACACGCTGTGCCAATTTGTTCGACATTGATTCACGCTCCGTTCTCGGTGTAAAGAACGGAAAGTCGAGGGTTTACGGCGTTTCCTCTCGTTTACACCGAGAGGGTCGGGGGTTCGAGCCCCTCACCGCCCACCATTTCCCAGACAGCATCGGTCCCGTTCCGCTCCGGATTGGCCGGAGCAGATTCCGCGCGCATCGCCGGTCGGCTCTTCGCGAACCCCAGAGCGATTCGGCCTGCCTTCGCTGCGGCGTGACACCATTGCATCACCCTTCACCGAAAAACGCCGCGCCAAACCGCATGAACACGCGCGAATCCGCGGTTTCGCGTGGTTTACAATAATTTCATCTCGATACGATATTTCGTATACTATATTTGACAATGAAGGAAATGTGACGCAAGATCGGCGTAATCAAAAGGGAGTTACGCCCATGAGGGGTCATCGTAAGAAACTTTATTGCGCAGCTGCGCTTGTCGCGATCGTCGCGGGCACGGCACAGGCTCAGGAAGCCGACGGCGGCGCAGGCGACATCGTCGTCACCGGCACCCGCATCAAGCGCGCCGACCTTGAAAGCAACAGCCCGCAGACCGTCGTCGGTTCCGATGAGTTCAAGTACCAGGGCGCGACCACCGTCGAGCAGGTGCTGAACCGACTCCCGCAGTTCACTGCCGACGCCAACGAGAACGTCTCGAACGGTTCGGACGGCACCTCCAAGATCAACTTGCGCAACCTCGGCTCGAACCGCGTTCTCACGCTGATCGACGGTCAGCGCATGATGCCCTCGCAGGCAATCAACCTTTCCTTCATTCCCAGCGCCCTAGTCGAACGCGTCGACGTGATGTCGGGCGGCGCCTCGGCGGTCTACGGTTCGGACGCGCTCTCGGGCGTGGTGAACTTCGTGCTCAAGAAGGACCTCGACGGCGTTCGCATCGACGCCCAGACCGGCTTCGCGCAGCACAACAACAACAACGGCTCGCTGCGTGCCCTGCAGCGCGCCTCGGGTTACGACACGGCGCCGTCCTCGGTCGTCGACGGCGGCAAGCAGGACGTCACCATCGCGGCCGGCAAGAACTTCGCCGACGGCCGCGGCAACATCACCGTCTACGGCGGCTACCGCAAGTTCAGCCCGGTCCGCCAGTCGAGCCGCGACGTTTCCGCCTGCGCCCTGCAGGATCGCGAATCCGTTGCCGGTTCGGGCAACTTCGACCAGCTGTTCTGCGGCGGTTCGAGCAACACGCCCTTTGGCTCGTTCATCCCGCTCTCGGATCTCAGCCCCTACAAGGGCAAGACGCTCATCAACAACGGCAGCGGTACGCTCGTACCTTACGATCCTTCGTATGCCTACAACACCGCGCCGGACAACTACTTCCAGCGCTCCGACGAACGCATCACCGCAGGCGGCTTCGCGCGGTACGAGTTCAGCAAGGCAGCCGAACTCTACGGCAGCTTCATGTACATGAACGACCAGACCTTCTCGCAGGTCGCGCCTTCGGCAGTCTGGTTCGGCACGGCCTTCCCGGTCTCGTGCAACAACCCTTACGCCAATGCCAGCCAGCTTACGGCCATCTGCGGTTCGGCAGCGGGCACCGACACCACGGCACCCACCAACGTCGGCTACCGCGTGATCGGCCAGCCCCGCCGCGACAACCTGCGCTTCAACGACTACCGCTACTCGGCGGGCCTGCGCGGCGACATCGGCAGCGGCTTCAGCTACGACGTCAACTACATGTATTCGCTGGTCAAGTTCAAGGAAACCTACCTGAACGACGTGAACCAGGCGAAGGCGGGCCTCGCGCTCAATGCCGTCAACGTCAACGGCGTGCCGACCTGCCGTTCGGTCATCGACGGCACCGACCCCAACTGTATCCCGATCAACGTCTTCACCCCCGGCGGCGTCACGGCGGACCAAGCCGCCTACATCTTCGGCGAAAGCAACACCGCCTCGCGCAACTCACTCAGCGTGTTCTCCGGCTCGCTCAGCGGCGACCTCGGCGAGATGGGCGTGACCCTGCCCTGGGCCGACAAGGGCGTCGGCATCGCGCTGGGCGTCGAGCGCCGCCGCGAGACGCTGAAGTTCACCGCCGACGAAGTCGCGCAGCAGAACGGCACCCTGCCGTCGGACGGCATCATCGCCGTGACCGAAGCCTTCGGCGAAATCGAAATCCCGCTGATCGAGAACAAGCCGTTCTTCCGCTCGCTGACCATCAACGGCGGCCTGCGCTACTCGTCCTACGACAACAAGCAGAACTCGACCGGCATCAAGTCGGGCTACAACGTGTGGACCTACAAGGGCGAACTGTCGTGGGCCCCGGTCGATGACTTGCGCGTCCGCGCCAGTTACAACCGCGCCATCCGCGCGCCCAACGTGGCCGAACTCTTCGCCTCGCAGTCGGTCGGCAACGTCAACGGCACCGATCCCTGTGCCGGCAGCGATCCGAGCGCCTCGTTCGAGATCTGCCAGGCCACCGGCGTGACCCAGGCCATGTACGGCAGCATCCCCGATTGCCCGTCCGACCAGTGCTCCGGTCTTGGCGGCGGCAATATCGCGCTCAAGCCCGAGACTGCCGACACCTACACCCTGGGCGTCGTCATCACCCCGAAGGCGCTGCGCCGCTTCTCGCTGTCGGTCGATTACTACAACATCAAGGTGAAGGACTACATCGGCTCGATCGCACCGTCGCTGATCATGGGCCAGTGCGCCACCACGGGTGATCCGTACTTCTGCGGCCTGTTCGTTCGCGATCCGCGCTCGGGCCAGGTCTTCGGCCAGAACTCGGGCTACATCATCTCCACGACGATGAACACGGGCTACCTCAAGACCTCCGGTCTTGACGTGAACGCGGACTACACCTTCGACATCGGCAACCTCGGCAGCCTGAACTTGGGCCTGGTGGGTACTTATCTGATCGAACAGGTCTCGCAGCCGGTTCCGAACGGCGGTTCCTATGACTGCAAGGGCCTCTACGGTTACACCTGCGGCCAGCCGACCCCCGAATGGCGCCATGTCGCACGCCTCTCGTGGATGGCGCCGACTGACACCACCGTCTCGCTGTCCTGGCGCCACATCGGCGGCACCAAGCTGTCGAGCCTCACCGACAACCCGCTGCTCGCGGCGGACCGGACGGTCGTGAACCGCAAGATCAACGCCTACAACTACTTCGATCTGTCGCTGACCCAGGCGATCGACAAGCGCTTCACCCTGCGCGCAGGCGTGAACAACATGTTCGACAAGGATCCGCCGGTCCTCGACTCGGGCCTGTTGCAGAACTTCGGCAACGGCAACACCTATCCGGGCGTCTACGACGCGCTGGGCCGCACAATCTTCGTCGGCTTCACCGCGAACTTCTGAGGCATCAAAAGCTTGGGTTTCTGATCCAGGAGGAACGGCGGCCTCTCTCACCCACCCTGGAGGTCGCAGTTCAAGAAAGCCCGTTCGGTCGCAAGACCGAGCGGGCTTTTTCCGTTCAGGCGGCCGTGGCGTTGCGGATCATGCCGAAGCCATAGAGCAGGTGTTCGAGCTGGCCGTCGGGAACCGGCGGAAAGGCCAGCACCCCGCCGCCGTTACGGATCGTGTCGATCCGCTCGGCCACTTGCTCCAGCGACCAGTCCGGCTGGAACGCGCCCTCGTTCTCCACCACCCTGGCCCGCGCCAGACGGCCACCCATGGCCACGAACATCTCCCCCGAAGCCTCGCAGCTCTCGTGGCAGAGATAGCCGACCATCGGCGCCACCTGCTCCGGCTCCATCGGCGGGAACTGGCTGGTGTCGATCCCGTCGGACATGCGGGTGACGGCGGCGGGCACGATCAGGTTGGACTTCACATCGGCGTGCTGTCCCTCGATCGCGGCGGTGTTGGACAACCCCATGAACCCCGCCTTGCACATTGCGTAAGTCACATTGTCCGACTTGCCGTAGAGCCCGTTGATCGAACTGGTCAGCACGATGCGCCCGAAGCCCTGAGCGATCATGTGCGGAAACGCCTCGCGCACGACGTGATAGGCGCCCCTCAGATGGACATCGAGGACGCGGGTGAAATCCTCGTAGGCGAGTTCGGACAGGTTGCCGCGCCTCACATTTCCAGCCGAGTGGATCAGGATATCGATCCGCCCGAAGGTATCGAGCGCCGACCGGATGATCGCCTTGCCGCCTTCCGGCGTGGCGACGCTATCGGTGTTGGCCACTGCCTCCCCGCCCAAGGCGCGGATTTCGGCAGCGAGTGCTTCGGCCGGGCCTTCGTCGGTGGCATCGCCCGCCATCGAGACGCCGGGATCGTTGACGACGATCTTGCAGCCCCGGCTCGCCAGCAAGAGCGCATGCGCCCGCCCAAGCCCCCGACCGCCGCCGGTGATCACGGCGACACGGTTATCGAAGCGCAAGTCTGGCATAGTCATCTCCCACCCAGTTTCGTCATTGCGAACGCAGTGACGAAGGTTCGGGTCTCACGCAACGATGCCCGAGGCCCTGAGCGCCGTGATCCGCTCGGGCGATAGATCGAGCACGTCTTCGAGGATGGCATCGGTGTGCTCGCCCAGCACCGGCGGTGCGCTGGGCACGGGTTGCGGGGCATCGGTAAACCGGATCGGGCGATTGACGATGGGGATAGGCCCCAGCGTCTTGTGCTGCGTTTCCACCACCATTTCGCGCTCCACCGCCTGCGGCTGCGCCAGCGCCTCGGACACGCCCAGGATCGGCGCGTGCGGCACTTCGTGCGCGGTGAAGATCGCCACCAGTTCGTCCACGCTGTGCCGCTCGGTGAAGGCCGTCACGATGGCGTTGACCTCCGCCCGTGCATCGCGGCGCTTTTCCAGCGTGTCGTAGCGCGGATCTTCGGTCAGTTCCGGCCGCGCGATGGAGCGGCAGATACGGCTCCAGAAGCCCGGCGTCAGGCAGGCGATGACAATCGAACCCTCGCGCGCCGGGAAGATGCCATAGGGCACGAGATTGGGATGCTGCGACCCCACCCGGCCGGGGTCGGTGCCGTTGAAGAAGGCCAATTGCGCGATGTAGCCCAGCATCCCGATCAGCCCGTCCATCAGGCTGACGTCGATATGCCGACCCACGCCGGTCCGCCCGCGCTCGTAAAGGGCGGAGAGGATACCGATGGGACCGTTGATGCCGCCGACCAGATCCCCCAGCGGAATGCCCAGCTTAGTCGGCAGCCCGTCCGGCTCGCCGTTCATCGAGAGCGCGCCGGACATGGCCTGAAGCACGATGTCGAAACTGGGCCGGTCGCGCAGCGGGCCGGTCTGGCCATAGCCCGAGATCGAACAGTAGATCAGACGCGGATTGATCTCCTTCATCGCCTCGTAGCCAAGGCCGAGCCGGTCCATCACGCCGGGGCGGTAGTTCTCCACCAGCACGTCGCACCGGGCCGCCAGATCGCGCACCAGCGCCAAGCCGTCGTCGCTCTTGAGGTCGACGACGATGGATTTCTTGCCGCGATTGACCGCGAGGTAGTAGTGGCTCTCGCCATCGCGGGTCGGCGGGAAAGTGCGGGTTTCGTCCCCGGTGCCGGGCGGTTCGATCTTGAAGACTTCCGCGCCCATGTCGGCCAGCGCGAGGCTGGCGGCAGGCCCCGCCAGTACACGGGTAAAATCGATAACACGCACCCCCGCCAGCGGGCCGGGCCAATCGGTGGTCATCTCGTTCTCTCTTGCTGCGGGCTGATCCCGCAAGACGGCCCCCGATGCTGCGCCATGCTGCAACGGCGCACAAGCCGTGCGGACAGGGAACGCGGCGGCGATGCACCGGCGCTCCCCTGCCGCCCGATCGTCAGCTCCGGCTGGGCAGTTCCGCAACGGCGGTGCCGAAGGCCGAGAGTTCGCCGCGATGGGTCGTCGCCTTCTGCGCCACTTCGACGAATTTCTTGCCGCCCTCCTCGAACTTGCGCGTCACTTCGCCGGTGATGACGATCGCGTCGCCGTCCGGGTTGTGGCGGCGGATCTGGCAGTCCGACCTGGTGAGGAAGCCGTCGTCCCCGATCCAGTCGGTCATGTGGTGCGTCAGCCACGAGCAACGCTCCGGGCCGTAGTCATAAGCGCCCGGCGCGCCCACTTCGAGAGCGAAGGCCTCGTCCCAGTGCACGCGCTCGGGACAGTCCGGCACGTTGAAGCGGTTGCGGATGCCCAGACCCGGATGCGCCTTCTGCATCTTGTAGGCCAGCTTGTTGGCGCGGATGTAGA
Source organism: Novosphingobium sp. (assembly GCA_017745295.1). Lineage (GTDB taxonomy): Bacteria > Pseudomonadota > Alphaproteobacteria > Sphingomonadales > Sphingomonadaceae > Novosphingobium. The sequence continues at coordinate 84,395 of JAGHZR010000007.1, read as the reverse complement.
GGCCGCCCCAGCCCTGCGCGTAGCAGATGAAGCCGGTGACGGTCATCGGGCCCTTCATCATCGGCGGCAGCTTGTCGCCAACCTGCACGTCCTCGAAGTAGCGCGGGGTGGCGCCGCGCACGTCCTCGCGGTCGTAGATGTCGTAGAATTCGTCGAGCTGGGCCTGGGTGAAAGGCTCCACGCGACCACGCGCTTCGGTGTACTTGGTGCCGCGTTCGCGCGCCTCGTCACGGTCGGTACGGAACACCCACGAATCCGCCCCGGCAACCTGCTCGCCGTGCTGATTGTAGAAATCGACGTGGTAGATCTGCTGGAACGAGCGGCCGGCGAACTTGGTCTGATGCTCGACCAGATCCTTCAGGTAGGCGACGGTGGTGATGGTGTCGCCCCGCAGCACCGGCTTCTGCCAGGTCCAGTCCGCACCCGCCCACATCGCGTGCACGCCCGAAAGGCCGCCGCAGTAGCCGGAGACGATGCGACTGGTGGTGAACAGGAACGAAGGCAGCGCAACCACCGAACCGTACTTCGTCTTCGCGGCATATTCCGGATCGCACCACAGCGGATTGTCGTCGCCGATGCCGTGGGCATAGTGGCGGATCGCGTCGCGGGTGGCTTCGTAGTTCCACGGCTCGACGGTGTTCTCGATTCTAACGCCGATGCGAGCGCGCAGATCGTCGAGACCGGCCTCGGTGATCTTGGGGAACTTGGTGGTAGGCTCTGCTGTCGTTGCCATTTCGGTACTCTCCTGAATTCTTGAGATAAGTTTCAGCCGACCGCTGAGACGGTATTAGGGGCAGCCTTCGCCGCCTCGCGATCGCGCAGCATCTTGCGGTGGACCTTGCCGGCCGGGTTCTTGGGAAGCTCTTCCACGAACTCCACGATGCGCGGGAATTCGTGCTGGGCCAGACGTTCGCGGGTGAAGTCCTGAAGCGCCTTGACGAAGGCATCGTCGCCCGCGCGATTGGCGACGACGAAAGCCTTCACCACTTGCCCGCGCTGCTCGTCCGGCACGCCGATCACGCCGCATTCGAGGACGTTCTCATGCCGCAGCATGGTGTTCTCGATCTCGACGGCGGACATCGTCCAGCCCGCCGAGATGATCACGTCATCCGCGCGGCCGCAGTGGTAGAAATAGCCTTCGTCATCGATCTTCGCGCGGTCCTTGGTGGTCATCCACCCGCCGCCCTGACCATTTTTGGCGCGCCAGAGCATCAGCTCGCCGATTTCGCCCGGAGCGGTGGGGGTGCCGTCGGGACGTTGCACTTCCAGCTTCTGCCCCGGCACCGCCTTGCCCAGCGATCCCGGCTTCACCGTGAAGTCCTGCGCACCCGGATAGTTCACCAGCACCACGCCGATCTCGGTGGTGCCGTACATCGAGCAGACGGGCACCTTGAAAGCCCCGTCTATGAATTCCAGCGTCGCCGGATCGATCGGCTCCCCGGTGTAGGACAGCTTGCGGAAGTGGAACGTGTAGTCCCCCGCCGCGCCGCTGTTCTTCATCATGCGATAGTGCGTGGCCGCCGCCGACATGTTGGTGATGCCGTAGTCGTCCAGCGCCTGCATCAGCCGCACCGGATCGAAGCGCCCGGCGAATGTGCCGGTGGTGACGCCAAGGCCCAATGGCGCCAGCGTTCCGTGCCACAGGCCATGGCCCCATGCGGGCGAGGACGGGCAGAAGAACTCATCGCCTTCCCCGTTTGCGGTCTTGGGTCTGATCCCGGTGCCGTAGAGCGCCGCGAACATCAGCGTGACCAATGCCTTGTGCGTATGCTTCACCGCTTCGGGCAGCTCGCGCGTGGTGCCGCTGGTGTACTGGAACACCGCCAGGTCGCCCGCCTTGGTCTTCGGCGCGTAGGTCGCGGGGAACTTCGCGATCTCGTCCAGCAGGCCCTCGTCCGCGACGATCACGCGCAGCCCGTTTTCCGCCGTCACCGCCCCGCGCGCGAGGTCTGCCTTCTCGGCATTGGTAATGAGGATCGAAGGCTTGCAGTCGTCGATCCGCAGCTTCAGCGCGTCCGGCCCGAACAGCGTGAACAGCGGCACGGAGATCGCCCCGGTCTGCATCGCCCCGAACAGGCAGACGTAGAACGGCAGCGAGGGTTCGAGCATGAAGGCGATGCGCTCGCCCGGCTGCACACCCTCGGCATCGAGCCAGTGGGCGAACCGCGCGGCCCCGGCAGCGATCAGATCGAAGCTGAGGATTTCATCACGACCATCTGCATGGGCGATCCGCACCGCCGCGCGGCCCGAGCCATCGGCATGGCGGGTGATGCATTCGTGCGCGATGTTGAGCACCTCGCGGTCGCCATCGAACAGTTCCCACAGCGCGGCCGACGAAGCTTGGGCCTGCGCGTCGGCATAGCTCGTCAGTTCGGTCAGCCTAACCATCGGTCATCCCACTCCACCCCGACGCGACTCCGCGGCCGGTCGTTTGTCCTTATGTTCAACAAAGGTGATGAAGCAGGCTTGTTTTGTAAATATTGAATACTATTCTACATATTGAACGATGAGCCAGATTGCCCCTCTCGAAGACGCCGTGCGCGCCAGCAAGGCCCCCGCCATCGCCCGGGCGGCAGCCGTGCTGCGCCTGCTGGGCAAGCGCGGAACGCCGATGGGGGTGCAGGCCATCGCCCGCGAACTGAACCTCGTGCCCAGCACCTGCCTCTACGCCTTGCGGGCGCTGGTTGCCGAGGATCTCGTGGCTTTCGACGCGGACACCAAGCGTTATGCCCTCGATGCGGGGGTGCTGACGCTTGCCCGTGCCTGGCTCCGGCGGGACCAGTTCAACGACCTTGCCCAGCCGATCCTCGACCGCGTGGCCCGTGAATTCGGACTGACCACGCTGGGCGTCCAGATCTTCGGGCTGGACCACATCATCGTCACCGCGATGTCTCAGTCCGGACAGAACTTCCAGCTCTCGACGCAAGTCGGCAGCCGCTTCCCGGCGCTGGTTTCCGCCACCGGGCGCTGCATCGCGGCTTTCGGCGGATACGAGCTGGCAGACCTGAAGCCGCGTTTCGAAACACTGCGCTGGGACGAGGCCCCGTTCTGGGACGATTGGTGCGCGCAAGTCGCGGAGGCCCGTGCGAATGAGGTGGCGGTAGATGCCGGGCACTATATCTCCGGCGTCACCGTCGTCGCCGCGCCCGTATGGAAAAGCGGACGCGAGGCAGGGCGCGGACCGAGCCATGCCCTGGTCGCCATCGGCATCGGCGGCGCACCGCGCAGCGAATTGCCGCGCCTGAAAGAGGCGCTGGCAGCGGCTGCCCGGTCGCTCAGCGAGCAGCTGGCCGGTTAAGGCTCAGCCGCGATAGCAGCGCCGCAGAATCTCCAGGAACGGGCTCGCCGGCGCGCCCCCGGCATGGAGCATTCCGATTTCCCGCGTGAGTTCGAAGTCGCGCACCGCAACGAAGCGTACCGAGCCGTCCGCGAAGCCTTCCGGCATCATGCCGACCCCGGCGCCGTTCCGAATGACCGAGAGGACGCGTTCGTCACTGGTGGTCTTGAGCACGAAGCGAGGGCGGACGCCGCGCTGGGTGAAGAAGCGGTTGATCTCGGGCAGTGCCTCGCAATGGCGGCGCAGCGCCATGCGATCCTGCGCAAGCTGCTCGGCAAGCACCTCGCGCTGGCCAGCCAGCGGATGGTCGGGCGGCAGGACCATCATGTAACGCTCGCGGGACAGCACTTCGGGCTGATAGCGGGCGTGGTGCGGCCGTATGACGGTAAGCGCCACGTCGATCCTTCCGCGTTCCAGCCGCTCGGCCAGATCGCGCTCGCTGCCGTCGAGCAGTTCCAGCGTTTCTCCACCCTGAGCCCGATGCTGCGCCAAGGCGCGGCCGATCAGGTGGGTGGGGATGGTATTCAGCACGCCGACGCGCAGCAGGCTCGGCTCTGAGGGCTGTGCCAGTTCGACGAGAGCATGCTCGTATTCGGCGGCGATGCGGCGGGCGCGGACAAGGAACCGACTGCCTGCCGGAGTCAGGGCGACGCGCTGGCGATCCCTGTCGAACAGGCGCGCGCCCAGTTCGCGTTCCAGCTTGGCGATCCCCGCCGAAAGCGTCGGCTGGGTGACGGCCACGCTACGCGCCGCACGGCTGAAATTGCCGGTTTCGGCCACGGCAAGGAAGTAGCGCAGCAGATATTGGTCGATCATAGACACGATCTATTACGAAGGGCGGAAACTTTCAATTTCCGCGGAGGCTTGCGCTTGTCTACAGTGGTGAGACAAATCCTTCGAACTTGGGAAGAGGCCGAAACGGCCGGACCGGAGAAACAAGCATGAGCGCACCGGTGCTCCAGACCAGCCTGAATCTCGACAGCTCCGAAGCGCAGGCGCGGGACCGGCACAACCGTGCGCTGGTCGCGGAGCTGCACGCCAAGGTCGCCACGGCGGCGCTCGGCGGGAATGCGAAATCGCGCGAACGCCATGTCGCACGGGGCAAGCTCCTGCCGCGCGAACGGGTGGAGCGACTGCTCGACCCCGGTTCGCCCCTGCTGGAACTGGGACAGCTCGCCGCCGAGGGCCTCTACGAGGACGAAATTCCCGGTGCGGGCCTGATTACCGCGATCGGCACCGTCTCCGGCCGCCAGTGCATGATCGTCTGCAACGATGCCACCGTGAAAGGCGGCACCTATTACCCGATCACCGTGAAGAAGCACGTCCGCGCCCAGGAGATCGCCCAGGAAAACAACCTGCCGTGCATCTACCTCGTCGACAGCGGCGGCGCCAACCTGCCGCATCAGGCCGAGGTCTTCCCGGACCGCGATCACTTCGGCCGCATCTTCTTCAACCAGGCGCAGATGTCATCGAAAGGCATTCCGCAAGTCGCCTGCGTGATGGGAAGCTGCACCGCCGGCGGCGCCTATGTCCCGGCGATGAGCGACGAATCGGTGATCGTGAAGGAACAGGGCACGATCTTCCTCGCCGGTCCGCCGCTGGTGCAGGCGGCGACGGGCGAAGTGATCTCGGCCGAAGACCTCGGCGGCGGCGACCTCCACAGCCGCAAGTCGGGCGTGACCGATCATCTTGCCGACAACGACGAGCACGCGCTGACCATCGTGCGCGATATCGTCAGCCATCTCGGCCCGCTGCATCACCACGACCAGCCGCTGCGCGCGCCGCGCCCGCCCAAGTACGATCCCGAGGAACTTTACGCGATCGTGCCCGAGGACGTGCGCGCACCTTACGACGTACATGAGGTGATCGCCCGCATCGTCGACGGCAGCGAGTTCCACGAGTTCAAGGCGCTCTACGGCAGCACGCTGGTCTGCGGTTTCGCGCATATCCACGGGCAGCCGGTGGCCATCCTCGCCAACAACGGCGTGCTGTTCTCGGAGTCCGCCCAGAAGGGCGCGCATTTCATCGAACTGGCCTGCCAGCGCCGCATTCCGCTGCTGTTCCTCCAGAACATCTCCGGCTTCATGGTCGGCGGCAAGTACGAGGCGGAAGGCATCGCCAAGCATGGCGCCAAGCTCGTCACCGCCGTCGCCACCGCCACGGTGCCGAAGATCACGGTGCTGATCGGCGGCTCGTTCGGCGCGGGCAATTACGGCATGTGCGGGCGCGCCTACGACCCGCGCTTCCTGTTCACCTGGCCCAATGCGCGCATTTCGGTAATGGGCGGCGAGCAGGCCGCTTCGGTGCTGGCAACCGTCCACCGCGACGCTGCCAAGTGGTCGCCCGAGGAAACCGAGGCCTTCAAGGCGCCGATCCGCCAGAAGTACGAGGACGAGGGCAACCCCTATTACGCCACCGCGCGCATGTGGGACGACGGCGTGATCGACCCGGCGCAGACCCGCGACGTTCTGGGCCTTGCACTCGCGGCATGCCTCGAAGCCCCGATTCCGGAGGCACCCCGCTTCGGGGTGTTCCGGATGTGAGCGGCGGAACGGGAGACAAGACATGATTCAATCGCTTCTGATCGCCAATCGCGGCGAGATCGCCTGCCGCGTCATCCGCACTGCCCGCCAGATGGGCATCCGCACCGTCGCGGTCTATTCCGATGCGGACGCCGAGGCCCTGCATGTGCGCGAGGCGGACGAGGCCGTGCATATCGGCCCCTCGGCCGTGCGCGAGAGCTACCTCGTCGGTGAGAAGATCATTGCCGCCGCCCGGCAGACCGGCGCCGGGGCGATCCACCCCGGCTACGGCTTCCTGTCGGAAAATGCCGACTTCGCGCAGGCGGTGATGGACGCCGGGCTGGTCTGGGTCGGGCCGAACCCGTCCTCGATCACCGCGATGGGCCTCAAGGACGCGGCCAAGACGCTGATGGCGGAGGCCGGGGTTCCGGTAACGCCGGGCTACATGGGCGCCAATCAGGACCCCGCTTTCCTCGCCGAAGAGGCCGCGAAGATCGGCTATCCGGTGCTCATCAAGGCCGTTGCGGGCGGCGGCGGCAAGGGCATGCGGCTGGTCGAGGCGCCTGAGGCGTTCGTTGACGCGCTCGCTTCGTGCAAGCGCGAGGCGGCCTCCTCGTTCGGCAACGACCATGTGCTGATCGAGAAGTACATCGCCAGCCCGCGCCACATCGAAGTGCAGGTCTTCGGCGACAGCCACGGCAATGTCGTGCACCTGTTCGAGCGCGACTGCTCGCTCCAGCGCCGCCACCAGAAGGTGATCGAGGAAGCCCCCGCGCCCGGCATGGATGCCGCCACGCGCGAGGCGCTCTGCGCCGCGGCGGTGCGTGCCGCAAAAGCCGTCGACTATGTCGGCGCGGGCACCATCGAATTCATCGCCGACGGCTCGGGCCAGCTTTCCGCCGACCGGATCTGGTTCATGGAAATGAACACGCGCCTTCAGGTCGAGCATCCAGTGACGGAGGAGATCACCGGCGTCGATCTCGTCGAGTGGCAGCTGGTGGTGGCGAGCGGCGGGAAACTGCCGAAGTCGCAGGAAGACCTCACCATCGACGGCTGGGCGATGGAAGCGCGCCTCTATGCCGAAGACCCGGCCAAGGGCTTCCTGCCCAGCATCGGCAAGCTGGAACTACTGGAGTTCGGCGAGGCGGAAGGCGGCCGTATCGACACCGGCGTCTATGAAGGCGCGGAAGTCTCGCCATTCTACGATCCGATGATCGCCAAAGTCATAGCCTGGGGCGAGGACCGCGAGGAAGCCCGCGAACGACTGGGCGAGATGCTGGAGGACACCGCCGTCTGGCCGGTGCGCACCAATGCCTCGTTCCTCGTCAAAGCCCTGCAGCATCCCGACTTCGCGGCGGGCAAGGTCGATACAGGGCTGATCGGCCGCGACGGCGAGGCGATGGCCGAGGCCCCAGTGCCCTCGGACGAAGTGCTGGAGGCTGCCGCCAATTCGCTCGTGCCCATGACTCCGCTTGCCGGTTTCCGCCTCAATGCGGCACCGGCGCGGTCGGCTTGGTTCTCGCTCGACGGCGAGAAAGTGGAGATCGCGCTGACGGGGGAAGGCAGCGAGGAACCCGACGAAGCCGTGCTCGTCACCGAGCAGGGACAGGCCTGGCTGCTCACGCCGTGGCGCCGCGACGGTGTTCATGGCGGCGCGGATGCCTCGGGCGCGATCCTCGCCCCGATGCCCGGCAAGGTGATCGCCGTGGACGTCACCAAGGGACAGGCGGTGACGAAAGGGCAGAAGCTGCTAACGCTCGAAGCCATGAAGATGGAACACACCCTCACCGCCCCGTTCGACGGCGTGGTGGCCGAACTCGAAGCCGTGGCCGGGGCGCAAGTCCAGGTCGAGACACTGCTGGCACGGATCGAGGAAGCTATCGAGGAAACCCCCGCATGAGCGGCGAACTGGTCATGCGCGACGCACGCGAGGACGATCTTCCCGCCATCGTCGTCATGCTGGCGCAGGACCAGATCGGCGATGCCGACGATGCCGGTCTGCCGCTCGATCCGGCCTATCTCGAAGCCTTTCGCGTGATCGACGCGTCGCCGGATCAGTTGCTGATGATCGCGGAGTTCGAAGGGCGGATCGTCGGCACGATGCAGCTTACCTTCATCCCCGGCCTGCTGATGCGCGGCGCCTGGCGCGGCCAGATCGAGGCGGTGCGGATCGACAGTTCGGTGCGCGGCCAGGGTCTCGGCTCGCGGATGATCGACTGGGCCGTCGCGCGCTGCCGCGAGCGGGGCTGCAAGCTGGTCCAGCTGACGTCGAACAATGCGCGCACCGATGCGCACCGCTTTTACGAACGGCTGGGCTGGAGCAAGAGCCACGCCGGTTTCAAGCTCATGCTCGACCAGGGGGACTGACGATGCCGGGACGATTCTTCGACGAATGGACGGTGGGCGACCGGATCACCCACCAGCCAAGCCGCACTGTCACCGAGACCGACAACCTGATGTTCTCGGCGATGACGCACAACATGCAGCCGCTGCACCTCGATGCGGAATTCGCGAAGAAGAGCGAGTTCGGACAGATCCTGGTCAACTCCACTTTCACCTTCAGCCTCGCTGTGGGCCTGTCGATCGCGGATACGACGGTGGGCACGCTGATCGCCAACCTGGGCTTCGACAAAGTGGTGACGCCGAAACCGACCTTCATCGGCGATACGCTGACCTGCACAAGCGAAGTGGTCGAGATGCGCGAAAGCAAGTCCCGGCCCTCGCAGGGGATCGTGGTTTTTCGGCACGAACTGACCAACCAGCGCGGCGAAGTGGCGCTTTCCTGCCTGCGCAGCGTATTGCTGAAGAAGAAAGGCGCCTGATCGCACTCAGCGCGGCGCCCATATTCCGCGGGTCTGGGGGATCATCCCCCAGAATGCCTTTTCCCCTCTTCAAGCCGCCTCCACCAGTTCCTCCAACAATCGGGGCACATCGGCCAGCGCACGCAGGGCATCGTTGAGATGCGTGCAGCCTTCCGGACCGCGCAGCATTTCCAGCACATCCTCCCGCACCCCGCGCAAGTCCCGGCCGACCAGCCGCGCCACATTATGGACGGCGCCCGGGCATTCGCGAAACGGCAGGATGCGCGCCTCGGCATCGAGGCTCAGCACTTCCAGCGTTTCCGCATCGACGGTCGCGCCAAGGTCGTATTCGTGGATGGCGACGCAGCCGCCTTCGCGCAGCTTCGCGCTGTCCTGAAAGGCCGAGGCGATGCGGACCAGGCCGCCGTCCCGCGTCACATCGATGCGGCGGGCGCGGCGGAAGCCGGGGCCTTCGTGTTCGAAGAACGGATGCCAGCCTTCGGGATCGGCGGGATTGCGCAAGTGCCCGGCATCCGCATCGGCCACGTTTTCCAGCGCCACGCCGCCGGTAACGCCGCTGTTGCCCTCCTGAAGCCCCCAGCAGACATTGGCGCGCTGGGCCAGCACCGGATTGTCCTCAAGGCCGCCGCCCAGCCGTTTCTTCAGCATTTCCATCCGCTCTGGAAACCACTGCCCCCATGCGAAGGAGGAGACGAGCGCGGTCCCGGAAAGGTCGTCGAGCACGAGATAGAGCGGGTCGGCCTTCGCAATCAGTTCGGGCATGATCTCGCGCAAGGTCATGCGCAAGTGCCCGCCTGCGCGGGCACCGACAAGCCGATCGAGGTTTGCCGGGGCAGGCTCCGCGGCGATTTCGGTGATCGTCTTGTCCTCGCTCATCCGCAGCGAGAATTCGCCCGTGGCCAGCGTGCGACCGCGGCCATCCGGCCCGGTCCGATAGTCGCGCGCACGGCCGACAAACAAACGCTCTCCGTCCACCCCGTCGGGCCAGGCGACGTCGATGCTGGAGGTTCGGCGCAGCGAATTGACGGGGCGAGGCGGGGCCGGATTGGCCGTCCGGCGCGGAGGCGGCGGGTAATGAACGGTCATGGCGGCATCCTGCCCTTCTGTTATCGCCGGTCAGCCTGACATTTTCGTCCGTCGCTTGCCTAGAGGCCACTGCCGGAAAAATGCCTCCCCGCGCTCACCAATCGCGCAGGCGCTGGCTGGAACCTCTCGATCGGTCGGCGGTTGCCTCGCTATCCGGGGCTGCATATCTCCACGGCAGCCTGCGGCCTCAGGAATGGGGCAAGCAAAACCAGCGAGGATCCGCAAGACGATGGCTTTCACCGATTTCCTCCGGCAGCAGTGCTACATAGACGGCCAGTGGTGCGATGCCGACAGCGGAGCCACGTTCGAAGTGACGGACCCCGGCAGCGGCGCGGTGCTGGGCACGGTGCCGAAGATGGGCGCGGACGAAACCCATCGCGCCATCGACGCCGCCGAGCGCGCGCTGCCCGCCTGGCGCGCAAAAACGGCGGGCGAACGTGCGAAACTGATGCGCAAGCTGTTCGATTTAATGATCGCGCATCAGGACGACCTCGGCGAACTGCTCACCCGCGAACAGGGCAAACCGCTGGCCGAAGGGCGCGGCGAGATCGCCTATGGCGCCAGCTTCATCGAATGGTTCGCCGAAGAGGCCAAGCGCGCCTATGGCGACACCATCCCCGGCCATGCCGCCGACCGCCGTATCGTCGTCATCAAACAGGGTGTCGGCGTCGTCGCCGCGATCACCCCCTGGAATTTCCCCAATGCGATGATTACCCGCAAGCTGGGACCGGCGCTGGCGGCGGGCTGCACGATCGTCATCAAGCCCGCTTCGGCCACGCCCTATTCGGCGCTTGCCATCGCGCATCTCTGCGAGCTGGCGGGCATTCCGGCGGGCGTCGTCAATGTCGTGACCGGCAGCGCCGGGCAGATCGGCTCCGCATTGACCGCCAGCCCCAAAGTCGCCAAGCTGACGTTCACCGGCTCCACCGAGATCGGCCGCGACCTGCTGCGGGAATGTGCCGAAACGATCAAGAAGACCTCGATGGAACTGGGCGGCAATGCACCGTTCCTCGTCTTCGACGATGCCGATGTCGATGCCGCGATCGACGGCGCGATGATCTCCAAGTTCCGCAACGGCGGCCAGACCTGCGTGTGCACCAACCGCTTCTATGTGCAGGACGGTGTCTACGACGAGTTCGTGGAGAAGCTGGCCAGCCGCGTCTCGGCCATGAAAGTCGGCTACGGCCTGGACGAAGGCACCGAAGTCGGCCCGCTGATCGACGAAAAGGCAGTCGAGAAAGTGGAAGAGCATCTGGAGGATGCGCTGGCGGGCGGCGCGACAGTGCTGGCGGGCGGCCAGCGCAACGCGCGCGGCGGCTCGTTCTTCAATCCCACTGTGGTTTCGGGCGTGAAGCCGGACATGAAGCTGGCGCGCGAGGAGACTTTCGGGCCGCTCGCAGGCGTGATCCGCTTCACCGAGGAGGCCGATGCCATCCGCATGGCCAACGATACCGAGTTCGGCCTCGCCAGCTACTTCTACGCATCGGACCTCAGCCGCGTCTGGCGCGTGGCCGAGGCGCTGGAGGCGGGCATGGTCGGCATCAACACCGGGCTGATCTCCACCGAAGTGGCGCCGTTCGGCGGCGTGAAGCAGTCCGGCCTTGGCCGCGAGGGATCGCACTACGGCCTCGATGACTACATGGAGGTCAAGTACCTCTGCATGGGCATCAAGCCGGCCTGACCGACCGCACCGATGCAAAAAGGGCAGGATGCCGTCGGCCTCCTGCCCTTTTTTCTGTGCCCACCGCTTCAGTCGAGCACGGTCTTTTCATCCGCCGGATCGGTGTGGAACTCCACCCATACGCCGTTGATGATGCCGAAGCCGACGGCCAGGCCGACGCCGAGTATCCATGTGAAATACCACATTGTCGTTTCCTCAGTAGAAATCGGGGTTGAGGTTGACGTCGCGCGTCGTGATCCGGCCGAACATCACCTTGTAGGCCCAGGCCGTATAGACCAGCACGATCGGCAGCAGGATCACCGTCACCAGCAGCATGATGAACAGCGTCGTATGGCTGGACGAGGCGTTCCACACGAGCAGGCTGGAACGCGCGTCGATCGAACTGGGCAGGATGAAGGGAAACATCGACAGTCCAACCGAGGCGATAATGCCGAGGTTCGCCATCGAGGAGCCCCCGAAGACCAGCGCGTCCTTGCGTCCGCGAATGCCGATGAGCGCCACCAGCGGTCCGGCGAGGCCGAGCAGCGGGGCCAGGATCATCCAGGGATGCGCGCCGTAGTTGGCGAGCCATGCTCCGGCCGCATGGGCGGTCTCGGTCATGCGCGGATTGGACGGACCTGCCGCCTCCGCAACGCCGATCACCCGGTAGCCGATATCGCCCATCGCCAGCCAGACGCCGCCCAGTGCGTAGAGCACGAAAGCGACAAGCGCGGCGATCTGGCCGTAGCGCTGGGCGCGGTCGCGCACCGGGCCGTCCTCCAGCTTGAGGGTCAGCCAGCCCGCGCCGTGCAGCACCAGCATCGCCACCGAGACGAGGCCGCCGAGCAGGGCGAAGGGGCTGAACAGGCCGAGCAACGTGCCTTCGTAGAAGCTGCGCATGTCGCTATCGAGCCGGAAGGGCACGCCCTGAAGGACATTGCCGACCGCCACGCCGAAGACCAGCGCCGGTACGAAGCCGCCGACGAACAGCGCCCAGTCCCAGCGCGAGCGCCAGGCCGGATCGGGCTTCTTCGAACGGTACTTGAAGCCGACGGGGCGTAGGATGAGGGCCGAGAGGACCAGGAACATCGCGAGGTAGAAGCCCGAGAAGCTCACGGCATAGACGTAAGGCCAGGCCGCGAAGATCGCGCCGCCGCCGAGGATGAACCAGACCTGGTTGCCTTCCCAGGTCGGGCCGATGGCGTTGATGACCATGCGGCGCTCGGCATCGGTACGGCCCACGAAGGGCAGGAGCGAGGCCGAGCCGAGGTCGAAACCGTCGGTCAGGGCGAAGCCGATGAGCAGGACGCCCATCAGCGTCCACCAGATCAGCCGCATCGTTTCGTAATCGAAGGGTATGGACATTGTGGCCTCCGTCTTACTCGGCCGGGATGGCGGTGAAGGTCGTGGCGCGCGCGCGCTCGGGCGTGGGTTCGCCGTCGCTGCCTTCGTAGACCTCGGGTCCGTGGCGGATGGTCGAGAGCATCAGCTTCACCTCGATCACCGCCATCACGCCGTAGAGCGCGGTGAAGCCGAAGATCGTCGCCCAGATCTGGGTCGTCGTCAGGCTCGATGCCCCGAGGAACGTCGGCTGCACCCCGTCCACCGCCCAGGGCTGGCGGCCCAGTTCGGCAACGAGCCAGCCGATCTCGATCGCCAGCCACGGCAGCGGCATGGCCAGAACGGCGGTGCGCAGGAACCACTTGCGGTCGAACCGGCGGCGGACCGAAAAGGCGAAAGCGGTCGCGAAGAACAGGATGAAGAAGAAGCCCAGCCCCGCCATGATGCGGAACATGAAGAACAGCGCCGGTACGTTGGGCACGGTGCTCCAGGCCGCCTTGGCGATCGTCGCGTCGTCGGCTTGGCGCGGGTCGGCGACGAAGCGCTTGAGCAAGAGGGCATAGCCGAGGTCGCTCTTGTGACGCTCCCACGCCTCGCGTGCGACCAGATCGTTGCGGTTGACCTTGAGCTTTTCCACCGCGTCATAGGCGATCACACCCTGACGAATGCGGTAGTCGGCCCGTTCCACCAGCGGCACGATACCGGCCACTTCGCCCGAGAGGCTGCGCGTCGCGATCAGGCCCAGCACATAGGGCACCTTGATCTCGTAGGCGGTCTCATGCGCGGAGTTGGAGGGAATGCCGAAAAGCGTCAGCCCGGCGGGGGCCTGTTCGGTTTCCCACATGCCTTCCATCGCGGCCAGCTTCATCTGCTGGTTGTCGGTGAGAGCATAGCCGCTCTCGTCGCCCAGCACGACGACCGAGAGCGAGGAAGCGAGGCCGAACGCCGCCGCCACAGTGAAGCTGCGCTTGGCCAGTTCCATGTGGCGGCCGCGCAGCAGGTAGTAGCAGGACACGCCCAGCACGAAGACGCTGGCGCAGACATAGCCCGCGCTGACGGTGTGGACGAACTTGGCCTGCGCCACCGGGTTGAAGAGCACGTCCTTGAAGTTCGAGACTTCCATGCGCATCGTCTCGGGATTGAAGACAGCGCCCGTGGGGTGCTGCATCCAGCCGTTGGCGATGAGAATCCACAGCGCCGAGAGGTTCGAGCCGACCGCGACCATGATCGTCGTCAGCAGGTGGCCGCGCTTGGAAAGGCGGTCCCAGCCGAAGAACATCAGGCCGACGAAGGTGGCTTCGAGGAAGAAGGCCATCAGGCCCTCGATCGCCAACGGAGCACCGAAGATGTCTCCCACGTAGTGCGAGTAATAGGCCCAGTTGGTGCCGAACTCGAACTCCATGGTGAGGCCGGTGGCCACGCCGAGCACGAAATTGATTCCGAAGAGCTTGCCCCAGAACCGGGTCACGTCCCGCCAGATGGGACGGTCGGTTATGACATAAACACTTTCCGTAATTACTATAATAAAGGAAAGGCCCAATGTCAGGGGAACAAAGAGAAAATGGTACAGTGCCGTCAAGGCGAACTGCAGCCGTGATAGTTCCACCACTGCCATGTCGATCATGTCGAATCCCGCTGTTTTAGCGGCCTGAGGCAGTAAGAAAGCGATTGCCCCAAGCTGGTTGGTTTCGTAGGGTCGCGTTAGGCTTCGATCTGAAAGCTGTCAAACTTTACTTACATGGTTTACTTAATTTGATCTATGTCAAATTTGCCCGCGTCCTGATACCGGGTGCCTGGCTTGTCGATATTGCCGGTGCGGCACTCTTTGCATGGGGGGTGGCGACGGGCGTCGGTGCGGTCGCGGAGGGCGGATCGCCTGCGCTTCCTGCAGCGTGGATTCTCGGCGGCGTGGTGCTGCGCGCTTTCGCAACCTGCACGGTCGACCGGATCGCCGTGACGGCGGCGCAGGCGGCAAGCCGCGCGCGGCGGGCCGGGCTGTGGCAGAGGCTTCTGGGCGGACGGCTGGCGAGACTGATCTCCTCAGGCGAAAGCGCAAATCTGGCGCTGGACCATAACACGGCGATCGAGAATCGCGACGTCCGGTTTTCTCCCATCCGAATCAACGCCGTGGTCGGACCGCTGGTGGTGGCCGCGATCGTCGCTCCGGCGAGTTGGGTGGCGGCGGCGATCATGCTGGGGACGCTGGTGCCCTTCACGCTCGGGATGATCTTGGCCGGAACCGCCTCCCGCCGCGCCGCCGAGCGCCAGCTCGCCGCGCTGGGCGCCCTGTCCGGCCTCTTCGTGGACCGCGTGACCCATCTGCCGCTGATCCGCCACTTCGGCGCCGAAGCGCGCATCGGCCGCCAGGTCCGCACCGCCACCGGGGAAGTCGCCCGCCGCACGGTCTCGGTCCTGCGCACGGCCTTCCTGTCCAATGCGGTGCTGGAGTTCTTCTCCGCCCTCTCGATCGCGCTGGTGGCGGTCTACTGCGGCTTCTCGCTGCTCGGCCTGCTGCCGTTTCCGGCGCCCGAGAAGCTGACGCTGGTCCCGGCCTTCTTCGTGCTGGCCATGGCCCCGGAATTCTACCTGCCGATGCGCCGCCTCGCCGCCGCCTATCACGAGAAGCAGCTTGGTGAAGCCGCGCAGCAGGCCCTCGCCCCCTTCGAAGAAACGCCGACACTGCTCAAGGCCCGGAAGGCCGCCCCCTTCGACGGCCTCCATGTCGAGCATCTGGCCCTCGCCTTCCCCGGCCTTGCGGTCGGCCCGCTCCATTTCGAACTCGAACCGGCAGACCTCGTGGCCCTGTCCGGCCCCACCGGCAGCGGCAAGACGAGCACGCTGGCCGCCATCGCCGGTCAACTCGTGCCGACGCTGGGCCACATCGCCATGCGCTCCGGCCAGCCGCTCGCGCCGGATGCCGTCGCCTGGGCCGCGCAGCGCCCGCTGCTGGTGACCGGAACGCTCGGCCACAACCTTGCGCTCGCCGCGCCGCAGGCCACCGAGGCCGAAGTGCTCGCCGTCGCGGAGAAGGTAGGCCTCGGTGATGTGCTGGCGCGGCGCGGCGGCCTTGCCATGCCGGTAGACCACGCCGGTTCCGGCCTTTCGGGGGGCGAGCGGCGCCGCATCGGCCTTGCCCGCGCGATCCTTTCCGCGCGCCCGCTGATCCTCTGCGACGAGCCGACCGCCGACCTCGACGCGGCTTCCGCCGCCATGATCGTCGCCCTGCTCCGCGAACTCTCCGCCGAGCGCTGCATTCTCGTCGCCACCCACGACGACGCCCTGATCCGCGCCGCCCGCCGGGAGATCAAGCTGTGAATTCCGCCAAGCGGCCCCACCTGCTCGCAACCGCCGGTCTCGCCCGCCGCCGCCTGTTCTTCGCCAGCCTCTGCGCGGGCCTCGCCGCCGTGGCCGCGATCGGGCTGCTGGCGGTGTCCGGCTGGTTCCTGACCGCCGCCGCGCTTGCCGGTTCGGCCGGCGTCGCCACCGCCATGGCCTTCAACTACCTGATCCCCAGCGCGGCGATCCGTCTGCTGGCGATCATGCGCACCCTGTCGCGCTACGGCGAGCGCCTGCTCTCCCACAAAGTCGCGCTGGAAGGCATGGCTGACCTACGCGGCACCCTGTTCGACAAGCTGGCCGCGCAGGACAGCCGCCATGCCCCCGACACTTCGCCCGGCGAAGCCAGCACCCGGCTGATCGACGATGTGGAAGCGCTGGAGGATCTGGTGATCCGCCAGCCCGCACGCCACGCGGCCATCGTCTCCGCACTGGTCAGCCTTGCGCTCGTCGCGTTCGGCGGCTGGCCGGCGCTGCTGTTCCTCGCGGCGATGATGGCAGGCCTGCCGGTGCTGTTCCGCCGCCTCTCGGAGCGCCTGACCCGCGCGCCCGCCGAAGCCGCCGCAATTGCGCTGGGAGACTTGCGCATCCGCTACGTCGAACTCGCCGGTTCGCGCGCGGAGATCGCCGCCTATGGCCTCGCCGACCGCGCGCTCGCCGAACTCGAACCGATCGCCGGGCGCCTCGACAAGGCCCGCGCCGGGCTGTTCCGCGCCGAGGCACTGCAAGGCGCGCTGCTTTCGGTCTACGGCGGCGTGGCGGTGGCGGGCGTCCTGCTGCTGGCCCGCGAATCGGCGCCGATGGTGGCGCTGGCCATGCTCGCGACGGTTTCGGCGGTAGAAGCGATGGGCGGCCTGTCGCGCAGCCTGCTGCGCCGCGCCTCGCTCGAAGCGGGACTGCGGCGGATCGCCGCGCTCAATGCCCTCTCCGCCGAACTTCAGGAACCCGTGACCGCCGCAGGTGCCCCGCTCACGCTCGGCGCGCGGCAGTTCCGGCCCGGCGCGCGCCTCGCGATCACCGGCGCGTCAGGCTCGGGCAAGACCCGCGTGCTGCTGGCGCTTGCCGGAATGCAGCATCCGGTCGCGGAAATCGGCGTCGATAACGAACCGCTCGAAGCGATCCCCGGCTGGCGCCTGAACAGCCAGTTCGCGCTCTCGCCGCAGGACGCGCCGATGCTGATCGGCACCGTGGCCGACAACTTGCGCCTCGCCCGGTCCGGCGTGACCGAGGCGGAAATGTGGAACGTGCTGGAAGTCGCCCAACTCGACCGGCGCATTCGCCGCAGCGAGCAGGGCCTCGATACCCCGGTCAGCGAGGGCGGCGGCATTCTCTCGGGCGGCGAGCGCAAGCGGCTGTCGCTGGCCCGTGCATTGCTGACCGGGCGCCCCTGGCTGCTGCTCGACGAACCCAGCGAAGGGCTGGATGCCGCCACCGAGGCCGAACTGGTAGAGAGCCTGCGCGGCTGGTTGGAGCGAACCGGCAGCGGCCTCGTGCTGGTCTCGCACCGCAAGGCGCCCCTCGCGCTCTGCGCGGAAACGATGGACGTCTCCGAACTGCTCTGAGACGTCAGCGAAACACGCGGGCGAAGCGCGCCGCGCCGCCCTGTGGTGTAACGGCCGGGGACGGCGCGGAGGTCCTGCCCTCCTCGCCTGCCTCGCCGCCGAGCACAGTCAGCGCCTGCGCGATCTCCGCCATCCGCGCGCCGTCGACCTGATAGAATACCTGCTTGCCATTGCGCTGGGAAAGCACGAGTTCCGCCTTACGCAGGATCGAAAGCTGCTGCGACAGCCCCGGCTGGCCGATGCCCGTGGCATCCTCGATCTCCCCGACGGCCAGCGGCCGCTCGCGGACCGCGTGGAGGATCTGCAGGCGCACCGGATGACCCAGCGCCCTCAGTAGTTCCGCCGTCGCTTCGAACTCGGCGGCGAGGTGGGATTGCGGCATGTCAGCCCTGCTCCCCGTCCGCCGCATCGAGCGGCGCATGGAACCATCCCAGCGGATCATCGCAGGCCAGCGCCGCCTCGGCGGTCTCGTCCGGCTGGCGCAGCAGCGGCGCGCCGGGTTGCCAGTCCGCCGGAGCCAGTCCCGAACCGTCCCGTACCGCGCGCAGGGCGGTCAGGATGCGCAGCAGTTCCGGGATCGAGCGGCCCACGGTCAGGGGATAGCTGTTCGTCGCCTGGATCACCCCGTCGGGATCGATGAAATAGGTCATCCGCACGGTCGCGCTGTCATGCGCGTCGCTGCCGACCATGCCATAGGCCCGCGCGATCTCCATCGTCGGATCTTCAACGATGGGAAACGGCACGGTGACGCCGATACTGTCGCGAATCAGCCGAATCCACGCGAGATGGGAATAGAGACTGTCCACCGAGAGGCCCACGAGCCGGCATCCCAGCGCCGCAAAATCATCGGCGGCGCGCGCGAGCGCCACGACCTCGCTGGTGCAGACCGGGGTGAAGTCCGCCGGATGGGAGAACAGGATCAGCCACTGCCCGCGATAATCGTCGAGGTCGAACGGCCCCTGCGTGCTGCGGGCCACGAAGCGCGGCACCACATCGCCAATCCGCAAGGGCTGCAAGGCCGCCGCGCTTCCGTTTTCACCCTGGTCGGTCGTCATCGCGCGACAGTTACAAGATTATTCCGAATCGTAAACTCTCGCCGTCGCCATCGGCTGTCGGTAATGCGGATACCCGAATGCGCCAGCCATCAGGGTAATTGCCCTGCTCCGGCCTTCGTCGCAAACAGCGGGTATGGAGTATACCGGCCTCGCCAAGCCGCCCGACGGCGCGCTCGTGCATCCCAGCCGGGAGCACCATCTCGACGCCGTGCGCGCGGTGCTGATGCTGCTGGGCATTCCCTTTCATGCCACCCATCCGTTCCGGGACGACGGCCAGACCTGGATGGTAATGTCCGCGGATCGCTCGCTGGCGCTTACTCATGTCATGGAATTCCTGCACTTGTTCCGCATGCAGGGGTTCTTCCTGATCGCCGGTTACTTCACGGCGATGCTGCTCCTGAAGCGCAGCGTCGGCGCCTATCTGGAAAGTCGCCTCACCCGGCTCGTCCCGCCGCTGGTGGTGGGCCTGCTGGTGATCGTGCCGCTGATGAACCTCGCCGCCGACCTGCACAACGCGTCCACTGCGCGTGCGGGCTTCGGCCTGTGGCTCGGCGAAAGCCTGACCTTGGGGCGGGAGACGACCGGCCACTTGTGGTTCGTGATCGTGCTCATCTACTTCAGCGCCGTCGCGGCGCTGGTCTGCCTCTCGCCGAAAGTGCGGACATTCCGCCTGAACCTGCCCGATCGCACCGCCGCCCGGCTATTCCTTCCCGCCATGCTGGCCATCGGCCTTGGCATCGGCGGCTATGAAGTCGCCCTGCTGAAGGTGAGCCCGCTGATACCGGAGCTGCTCAAGAACCCGGTCTCGCTAAGCTTCGCACTCGAATATGCGCCCTATTTCGCGATCGGCGCGCTGCTGAACCGGGTCCCGGCGATGAACTGCCGCTTCAACCGGTTCTCCTGGCTGGTGGCGCTTGTCGCGATCGGTCTCGCGCTGGTGGCGGTGGGCGCGGGGGAACTGCCGAAATATACCCGCCCCATCCTCAAGGCCGTGGCCGCCATCGGCCTGACGCAGAGCATCGTTTCCGCCGCAGGCACCCTGTTCAAAACGGAATCGCGACGGGTCCGCGAACTGGTGGAGGCGTCCTTCGTCATCTACCTGCTCCACCTGCCGATCATCGTGGCGACCTTCGGCCTCGTGGAAGCGATCCCCGCGCCCTACTTCGTGCGCTACCTCGTGATGATTGCTGTCGCCTTCACGCTGTCGTTCCTGGGATGGCTGATCGTGAAGCGCAGCGCCTGGCTGCTTTTCTTCATGAGCGGCGTGCGGACCAAGCCCCGCCCCGGATAAGACGATGCCCCGGCGAAGGCCTTCCTTCGCCGGGGCATCGCTTCGGACCGGCAGACTTACTCGCCAGACTTACTCACTGGCGCTGCCGCCAAGGTTCACGCCGAGATTCGCGGAACCGCTTGCCCCGTTCCGCGAGGCCGAACCACTGCCCGAACCCGTCGCACCGGCACTGTGCCTGCCCGTGCTCGCACTGCCCGACCCGTTGCCCGAGGCATCCACCGAGCCGGTGGAAAGACCCGTCGCCGTCTCGCGCGCCTTGTCGCCCAGCCCCTGCGCCTTGTCGCCAGCGGCGCTGCGGGCGGCTTGGGCGCCGTCGCTGGCCGTGCTCGTCAGCCCGGAAACCGTGCCTGTCGCACCGGCAAGATCGGCCGCGCCGGTCAGGTTGCCCGAGCCGGTCGCCGAGCCACCATTGCCCGATCCGGACAGCGCACCGGTTCCCGAACCTGCTGCCGAAGCACTGCCCGCCGCGCCCGACAGCGTGGAACGGGTCGAATCGACCAGCCCACCAGCCCGCGAACCCGCGCCACTGGCCGCTGCCGTAACACCCGAGGCATCCGGAGCTTGCGGCGCCTTCACCGACTTGCTGGCCCGCCCGCTGCCACCGGCCCGCGAGGAAACGCTCCGGCTAGCCCGCGAGGCGCTGATATCGCCCGCGCCGCTCCCCATGCCGTCGATCGAGCTGCCGACGCCGCCGAGCGTCCCGCCCAAAGAGCCTCCGAGCGAGCCGCCCAGCGAACCGCCAAGGCCGCCCCCACCAAGAAGCTGGGCATGGGCCGCAGGAGAGACGGCGACGAGGGCGAGCGTGGCGATTGCGGTCCCGAGAGTGAGCTTGTTCATGATTCTGCTCCTTCCTTTTTCTCCACACCCATCCGGTGTGTCTGTTGGAAGGAACGGATGCCCCTCAGGCTTTCATCCGTGAGAGGCGTGAATTTTTTCGGTTGCCCCGTTCACAGCCCGCTGCGGCAGATGCTGCAAAGCACCCCGCGCCCGGTCCGGCGGGTGCCCTTGACCGCTTCGGAATCCACGGCTTTCAGCGCTTTCGCACCGTTTCCCAGCCGGGCCTGCCACGCCGCGATCCGCGCGGCGGCGAGCGGTGCCGCATAGGACGTCCCCCGCAGCGAAACCCGTCCGCGTCCGGGTACGAGCGCCGAGATATCCGCGCCCGGCGCGGCATAGTCGAGATGCACGGCCTGCCCCGCCTCGATCAGCACGCGTCCCGCGCGGTCGACCCCGGTAACCGCCACCACGCCGGGATACGAGGCCGGAAAGGCGGGCGGCGCCGCCGCCCCGTCGTTGCCGACCGCCGCGACGATCACCATGCCCTTGCCCTGCGCCCCCGCCACCGCGCGCGCCAGCAGGGGATTGGACGGTCCGACCAGACTGATCGAGACCACCGGCACCCCCTGCCCCTGCATCCAGCCGAGCGCTCTCGCGATCGCCAGCGCGCTCCCCCCTGCCGGATCGGAGCCGTAGACATCCGCGCCATGGATCTTCGCCGTCCCCGCCCCTGCCAGCAGCGAGGCGATGGCACCGGCATGATCGCTGGCCTTCGGTGCACCCGAAGCGAAGCCCCGCTGCGCCGCCAGCCGGGAGGAACCCGCGATTCCTCCATCGATGACGCCGACGGTGCCGCCCCGAGGAAGAGGTGTTGGCAAAGCCTCCGCCTTACCCGCTCCGCTTGGCTGCGACGCCGCACCGGACGGAAAATGCAGCTGGTCGGCGGAAATCTCGCGGCCGGGCAGCGCCTTTCGCAAGTCCTGCACCGCTTTCGCGAGCGGCACCCCCTCCGGCGTGCCGAGCCGCGCATAAGCGATGCCCAGCGCCTCGATCTCGGCCTGCTCCAGAACCGCATAGCCCTTACCCCGCGCGGTCTCCAGCGCAGCAGGATCGGGGTCCAGCAGAAGCACTTCCCCGCGCACGGCGGGCTGATGGTCATCGTCCCATTCGACCCGGTCGCCATGGCCGGAGACGAAACCGCCGATCCGCCGAAGCCGCTCGCGCGCCATCGAGCGGGCATCCTGCACTACCTCACCCAGCGGCGCGGCGACTTGCGACGCCGTATCCCGCGCCGTTTCGCCGAGCGTCCTGCCCGCACGGCCGACCGTGCCCAGCGGATCGACCGGCAGCAGTTGCGCCCGCAAGGGCGCCGCAACCAGCGCCGCCATCGCCAGAGCCAGGATCGCGACTGTTCTCATCAGCTTGTCCATCATGAAAAATCGTAGCACTCAGGGATGAAACGCCAAGGCTCATGCGTTTCATCCCTCAGGCAAGACATTCGATGAGCACAGACCACTTCTTCCAAGAGCTGACCGCCCTGCTGCCGCGCCTGCGGCGGTTCGCGCGCGGCCTCGCTCGCGATGCGGCCGATGCCGACGACTTGTGCCAGCAGACCGTCGAGCGCGCGCTCAAATCCCACCGGCAATGGCAGGACGGGACGCGGCTCGACGCATGGGTTTACAGGATCATGCGCAACCAGTGGATCGACGAGACAAGAGCAAGGAAGCGGCGTTCGCAGACCTTCGTCCATGAAGAGGAAGGCGTTGCCATAGGCACCCCCGGCGACCGCGATGCCGAGAACGTCGTCGAACTCGGCAATGTCGGCCGCGCGCTGGCGCGGCTCTCCGAGGAACAGCGCGAAGCGGTGATGCTCGTGCTTGTCGAGGGCTTTGCCTACAAGGAAGCCGCCGAGATCATCGGCATCCCGCAGGGCACCCTGACCTCGCGCCTCGGCCGGGGCCGCGAGGCTCTGCTGCGCGAACTGGGAGAAGCGGCGTGACCGTGAGCGACGAGGAACTGATGGCCTATGCGGACGGCGCGCTTGCCGAAAGCGATGCCGCGCGCGTCGCCGCCGCCGTCGCGGCCGATCCCGCGCTCGCCGGGAAGGTCGAGGCGCAGCGCCGCCTGCGCACCCTGCTGCGCGGCACTTTCGATCCGGTGGCGGCCGAACCGGTCCCGGAAGACCTGACCCTGTTGATCGCGGCAGCCGCCGCGCAAGAGGCGGAAGAGGACATGACCGATGCCCGTCCGTCTTCCGAACTCTCCCCCGGAAAACCGCATGTCATCGATCTCGCTGCGATTCGCCGTCGGCGAATGGCCGAAGCACCGGTGACGAAGGGCCGCCCCCGGCCCCTGCGGCACTGGCGCATAGGCCTTGCCGTGGCCGCCACGCTGGTGCTCGGCCTGATGATCGGCACGCAGCTCCAGCGCGGCACCGTGACGGAGCGGAACGGCGCCCTGCTGGCCTCCGGCGACCTCGCCCGAGGGTTGGAGACCCGCCTCGCTTCCGCCCCTGACGGGAACCTGCGCATCCTCGCCAGCTTCCGCCGCCGGGATGGCGACTATTGCCGGGTCTATGCCGCCACGGCCTCCGCCGGGATCGCCTGCAAGGATTCGGGCCGATGGGTCCTCGAACATGTCGTTGCGGGAGACGGCAAGGCAGGCGCGGACTACCGCCAGGCCGGTTCCGGGCAGACCGACCTGATGGCAAAAGCGCAGGACATGGCGGCGGGCGATCCGCTCGATGCCGCACAGGAACGCGAAGCTGCGGCCGGGGGATGGCGGAAGTAGGCAGAGGGCAGACACCGGATGACAGTCAGGGTCGTCCCCGCTATGAGCGCGCTTCCGCCCGCTGAACGATGGTCGAACGGTGCTGGGCTCATCAATCCGGGTTGCACGGCAGAACAGTGACTTTCGAGGGAATGACAATCGCGGCGCTGCCGCTCGGCGCCATCCTGCTCGAAGGACTCGTGCGTCCACGGCGCGGCAAGTTCCCGCTTGCGATCGGACGGAGCCTTCCCGGCACCTGGCTTCTGCTGTGGATGATGACGGCCCTGGCGGGTCTCTTCCTCCTGGTCTGCGGCAGCCTTCCCGTCGCCGTCTGCCTCGCGCTCGGCGTGCTCGCCCTGCTGACGGTGGCCTCCAATGCCAAGCATGCCATGCTCGGCGAACCGCTGCTCTTTTCCGATCTCGCCCTTATCGGGGCGATATTCCGCCATCCGCAGTTCTATCTGTCGGCGGTGGCCGTCTGGCAGCGGACCGTGGCCGGGATCATTGCCCTCCTCCTCCTGGCGCTCCTCGCCTGGCTGTTCGTCCCGGCGGTTCAACCGCACCTGATCGGATCGGGCACACTGGCTGCGAGCCTCGCGATCCTCGTGCTCTCGCTGAAGGCCGCGCCCATCCGCCGTCTGGCAACGGTACCGGCGGCCCACGCCGACGTGCAGCGACATGGCTTGCTGCCGACGCTCCTGCTGTACTGGCTGCGCTGGCGCGAAAGCGAAGCCCCGGCGACGTGCGCCGCGCCGCGCCGGTCCCCGATCGCTCAGGCCCCGGAACTCGTCGTCATCATCCAGTGCGAAAGTTTCGCCGATCCGGTCGAAATCTTTTCGGACCCGGACCTGGCCCTGCCCGGCCTCGCCGCGGCGCGTGAGCACGCCTGGCAGTCCGGACGGCTGCAGGTCAGCGGCTTCGGCGCCTATACGATGCGCACGGAATACGGGGTCCTGTTCGGCCTCGACGAGGAAGAGCTCGGCTTTCGGCGCTACGACCCGTTCCTGACGGCTCTGGACGACGTGTCCCATGCCCTGCCTGCCCGCCTGAAACCGGCCGGTTGGCGCAGTCTGTTTGCGCATCCGCATGACATGCGCTTCTATGGCCGGGACCGGATCATGCCCGCCGCCGGTTTCGCCCACCTCGTCGGCGAGGATAGCTTCGAGGCGCCCGCCCCCGGCCAGGGCCGCTATGTCACCGATGCGGCAATGACCGACGAGATCGTCGCGCTCGCGGCGGCAGCGGCCGGGCCGACCATGATCTATGCGGTCACGATCGAGAACCACGGCCCCTGGGCGCCCGACGAACATTCCAGCGGCGACCTCAAGCAGAGCTATCTCCGGCTCGCGCGCAACAGCGATGCGATGCTGTCCTCGTTGGTCGAGCGACTGGGCGCGCTCGAACGCCCCGCCCTGCTCGTGTTCTTCGGTGATCATCGCCCCAGCATTCCCGGCGCGACGGCGCCCGGCGGAGACCGGTACACCCCCTACGTGATGATTCGCCTCGACGCCTCCGGCGCGATCCTCCGCGGCGAGGATCGACACGCGGACCTGACCCCGGCAGGCCTGCATCATGCCATCCTCGATGCCGCCCTTGGCGATGTCGCGTCCGGGCAAAGCCCCTCCTGACAGGCCTATCGCGGCGGTGCGAGCGACAGGAGCAGACGGTCGCGCAGAAAACGCGGCAAGATACGGTCGAACAGTCGCAGCGCCGCAAAAGGCCAGGGCAGGATCAGATGCCCCTTGCCGCTCGCGACCGCCGCGGCAATCCGGGCGGCGACGTCATCCGGCTTCAGCATAAGCGGTTTCGGCCCCGGAACCTGCCGTCCTGCG
This sequence comes from Novosphingobium sp., assembly GCA_017745295.1. Taxonomy (GTDB): domain Bacteria; phylum Pseudomonadota; class Alphaproteobacteria; order Sphingomonadales; family Sphingomonadaceae; genus Novosphingobium. The sequence continues at coordinate 59,005 of JAGHZR010000007.1, read as the reverse complement.
GCGGTGTCGATGAACCCCGGAGAAACCAGCGTCACCGTGACCCCGTGCTCGCGCATGCCAAGGCGCAGCGCTTCGGCGAATCGCGCAAGGCCTGCCTTCGAGCCGGAATAGGCCGCTGCGAAAGGCAGGGCGTGAAACGCCGCAGCAGAGCCGATCAGGACGATGGAGCCGGATTTCCGCTCCACCATGCGCTTCGCGAGCGCAGCCGCCATGGCCGCGGGTGCTGCGAAATTGACGATGCCCAGCTTGGCCACAAGCGCGGGATCCTCCACTTTGTCGCCCTCGGCCCGGACGTCTCCGAGGCCCGCCGCCAGAAGCGCCAGATCGATCGGCCCCGCCGCATCCTCGGCCTCCACGGCCAGGACCGCGCCCGCGACATCGGAGATATCCAGCGATCGCACGTCGACGCAGGCCCCTCTGGCTCGGCAGACTTCCGCCAGGGCCGTGAGACGCGCCAAATCTCTGCCCCAGAGGGCAAGCATCACGCCCGGAGCAGCGTATTGCCGGGCCAAGGCCCCCCCGAGTCCGCCCGAGGCGCCAGTAATGAGAATTCTTTTTTTGGGGGAACCGGTGTTCATGCCGCTGCATCCGTTTAATCGACCGCGATTGTCAACATCTCAGCGTATTAGGGGACTATTGTCTTGACACTTACCGACGCCTGATGTTCGAGATCGACCCAATGCCCGCGCTAAATCCTAGTCCGCAACGTGTTCGTTTGTTCAAGAGCGAGAAGCTCGAACGGCTTACGTTGATCTCTCCCCGTGTTTTCGCGGCCGCTTGGGCTGTGCTGCTTCCGGCCATCGCCTGGGCGGGCTGGGGGACGGTCGGCCCGCTGGCGGGCACGGGCCTGGTCATGGCAGGCCTTGGGGTGTGGAGCCTCTTCGAATACGTGATGCACCGCTACATGTTCCATCTGGAATCCGATGTCCCGGTGCTGAAATGGTTCGTGTTCCTGATGCACGGCAACCATCACGACGCGCCGAACGATCCCTTGCGCAGCCTCATGCCGCTCGGCGCCAGCGTGCCGATCGCTCTCGCGGTCTGGGGAGTTCTCGTCCTGCTGTTCGCGGGCGCGGGAACCTGGCTGTTTCTGGGCTTCATGATCGGATACGTCGTTTACGACGTGGTCCACTATGCCTGTCATCACTGGTCGATGAAGGGTCGGCTCGGCTCGGCGCTGAAGCGCCACCACATGCGTCACCACTATGTCGACGAGAGCGGCAACTACTCGATCTCGGCGATTTTCTGGGACGATGTGTTCGGAAGCAAGATTCGCTCGCTGAAGCGGTAAACGATCAAGATATGACCGGAGGCTTCGCTCAAGGTGTATACAAGCGCACTTTGAGGCGCGCCTGCGTTGTCCTGGAAGAAGTATAAGGAGCAGTTTCTTGAACTGGCAACAGACCCTCAACTCACGCGGTTGGAAGGTTCCCTTCGTCAACAAGTCGCTGTTCCAGATCGGCAAGGAACTTCGCCCCAAGATCGACCGCGTCATCATGCGGAATTCGCGGATTCCCGACGCTGCGGTCCAGGACAAGGCCTTCTTCCCCTGGATGGCCGAGCTTGAGAAGCAATGGGAAACCATTCGCGACGAAGCCGTGCGCATCCGGACGGAGGACATTCCTTCGCTGGGAGACCTTTCCTTCGACCATGGCCGGATCGCGGCGGATCGCCGCTGGCGCGCCTTCTTCCTGAAGGGCTACGGCTATCGCCTTCGGAAGAACGCCTCGCGCGCGCCATTCACGGCTGCCGCCATCGAGAAGATTCCAGGACTGGTGACGGCCAACTTCTCCGTTCTCGAAGCCGGCGGCCACATTCCGCGCCACTGGGGCATGACCAAGGGCATGCTCACCTACCACCTCGCCCTGAAGGCCCCCAAGGAGCGGGAAAAGTGCCGGATGCACGTCGAGGGTGACGACAAGCTGCACGTCCTGACCTGGGAACCCGGCCAGTCCTTCCTGTTCGACGACATGTTCAACCACGAAGTCTGGAACGAGACGGACGAGGACCGCTATATCCTGCTCATCCAGATCAAGCGCCCCTGCCGCTGGCTGGGCACTCTGATCCAGAACACCTTCCTGTTCGGCGTGCGCCATTCGCGCTTCGTGAAGGACATAACCAAGGCGATCGAGCGCGCCGGCAACAACCCGGCCCCCCGGCCGAACGAAGCCTGATCGCACGCCCGGACGCTGCCGTGACATGCACCGGCGGCCCTGCCGTGCGGCGTAAAAATGATCGACGTCGAATTCCATTCTGACATCGATCATTTTCGCCGTCCCCGCGCTCCGTCAGAACGCCAGCCTGACACCCGCCGCGCTCCCAAGACTGTAGCGGTCCCGAACTGCCGCAGCGAGGCGCCGCCCGAGGGCTGCCCGCGCCTTGCGCCTCCTGCAGCGTGGCGAACCTCCCAAAACCACCCCGCGCCAGATAATTGAGCGATGAATATTTTTATCGCCTTGCCTTGACATCGAAGAATTGAACACCGATCATGATCGACCTAAAGGGAGATGACGTTCTGGTTCGCCCGGCTTTTTCCATGCTCGACCGGCCGATCCGCCTCGTGCCGACCATCGCCCTTCCCTGCCATTCGGCATCGACCGCAAAACGGAGAATATCGCCGTGACATCCTTCCTTTCGTGGTTCGCGCCTGCAACGACCGTCGCCTTGGCGGCACTGTCGGTCGCAGTCCCGCAGGCTGCCCTGGCCGCACCGGTAAGCGGTCCGTCCTTCGATTGCCGACGCGCCTCCTCGCAGGCGGAGAAGGCCATCTGCGCCAGCCCGGCCCTTGCCGCGCTCGACCGTCAGATCGCCGCCCGCTACGCCGTGCTGCTCAAGCAGATGGACAAGCCCTCGGCCGACCAGTTGCGCGCCGATCAGAAGTGGTTCGTCGGCTCGCGAGACGGCGCCTATCTGGACCGGAAGTTCGACGATCTGGGGCTGGCCCTGCGCAGCCGCCTCGCCTTCCTCAACGCGATTCGACCGCAATCGACAGCGGGACTGGTCGGAAAATGGCGCAACCTCTCCGGCGAGATCGTCATCTCCCGCAGCGCATCCGGCGCCCTGACGTTCGAGGCCAATGCCGCCGAGCCAACCGGCGGTTACTGGGTGTGCCAGGCAACCGGCACGATAGCGTCCACCGGAGCGGGTCGCTGGCAGGCCCATGTCACCGATCCGACCGACGCAAGGTTCGGCATCGAGCATCGGGGAACCAGCCTCATCGTCAGCGAACCCGGTGCCGTCGAGTATTGCGGATTGAACGGCGGTCTCGCGGGCGGCTTTTTCCCGGTCGGGAAATGACCTGACGAGGCCCGGCTGCGGGCGTTGATCGCCGCAAAGGTGGATGCCCGGTCCGCCCAAACAGCGTGGTGACGCCCAGGGAACCGCTGATGCCGATGCGATCGTCGAGCCGGTAGATCGTCGTCAGCAATGCCGAGACGTCCTTGAACCCGGCCTTGCCGCGCCAGGCCGTCAGGGCAAGTTAAATACGGTTTCCGATGGACGGCCTTGCCCGGCGCCAAGCGCGATGATCCTGCGGCCCAGCAGGACCGCAACCCCGCCCAGCAGCATCCCGGCCACGATATGCGCGGTGAAATCCATCGCCGAGAGTTCGACCGGGTGGCAGAACGCCAGCAGGCCGAACGAAAAGAACGCGCTGCCCATGCCGGCGAGGGTCAACGACCGGACCGGTTTCAGCGAACGCGTGCGCCTGAGGGCAAGGATGCCGACAAGGACCATGGGCAGCCCGGCCGTCACGACGAACGTGAAGCAATAGCTGCCCTCACCCAGCACGCCGCGCGGGTCGCCCGAGAGGGAGATGCTGAACACGGCCAGCGCGAGCCATGCCGCCACGCCCCCGGCGATCCAGCCTTTCCCCCGGACCCTGCCGCCGGGGATGCTGACCGACAGGGCCGCGATGAAAGCGGCGACACCGAGCGTGAGTGAAACCACGATATTGGCAGCGGCGACAAACGCCAGCGGGTCGGCCCAATCCGTGCTCGCACGGTGAACCAGATTGGTCGCGAGATAACCCAGCCCCAGCGCGAGCGGCGCCCAGAACAGCGCCCGCACCCACGCAGGCGAGACGCGCCGAACCGGTCCGGCTTCGGCGCTGAGAGCATCGATGAGCGTTGCATGATCAGCCATGTGTCTGCTTTCCATGTTCGCGCAGCTTAAGGATCGCACGGTGCAGCAGCGACTTCACCGCCGATACCGAAAGCCGGCTTTCCTGCGCCGCTGCATCGAGCGACATTTCCCGCAGCTTCACCATTTCCACCATCTCGCGTTGTCTCTCGGGCAGGACGCCCAGCAATCCCGCGAGGTCTGCCCCGGCGTCGAGGCTTTCGAAAGCGGCCGAGGCGCGGGCATCGACCGCCTCGCCCAGCGCGGCCTCGTCGCTCACCTCCCGCCTGCGGGAACGGCCCTGTCGCCTGAGGGCATCGATCGCGCGGGCCGATGCGATCGCGGAAACCCACGGCAGCAGCGGCAGCGCGGGGTCGTAGGTATGCCGCAGCCGGTGCACGGCAATCAGCACGTCCTGCACGACATCCTCGATCAGGGTCTCGTCGAAGACCCGGCGGCGCACGCGAAGACGGATCGCCGGAACCATGGCGCGCAGCACCAGCCGGTAGGCGCGCTGGTCGCCATCCTGCGCCAACCGCATGAGGTCGGGCCAATCGTCTTCGAGGGGCAGGTCGTCCGGCACGCTCTGGCTACGAGGCTCCAGCCGCCGGGAATCGGGGTTTCACCATCACCTTCATCCCTTCCTGCCCGAAGCCGCCTCGAGCGCCTGCACGGCCGTCTTCGTATCGAGGACCTGCGGCAATATCACCGGATCGCCGCCGCCCGCCGGATAGACGAGGTAGAGCGGCAGGCCCGATCGTCCAAGCTCCATCATAGCCTGCTCGATCCGCGCATCATAGTTCGTCGAATCCGCCACCATGTAGGTCGTTCCGGTCCGCGCGACGGCGGCCTTGAAAGCGGCGGTGGATAGGACGGCCTTCTCGTTCACCTTGCAGGTCAGGCACCACTCCGCCGAGAAATCCACGAAGACGGGATGTCCGGCGGCACGTTCGCCGGCGACGCGCTCGGGCGACCAGGCCATCGTCCGGATCTCCGCCGAGGCGGGCGATGCCTGCGCGGCGTCAGGCTTGGCCATGACCAGAAAGCCGTTACCGGGCCAGAGACCGAGCACGATGGCAAGCATGCCGGAAGCCGCCACGACATGGAGCGCGCCGGAAGGCCGCCCTGCCATGCGCTGCCGCTGCGCCATGCCGAAGATCCACCCGGCAAAGGCCAGGATCAGCGCGCAGCCGAGCATCACGGCAAGGCCGGAACTGCCCGTCTGCGCGGCAAGCACCCAGAGCAGCCAGGCCGCGGCAGCCAGCATCGGAAACGCCAGCGCATGCTTGAGCGTCGTCATCCAGGCGCCCGGACGCGGCAGACGACTGGCCAGCGCCGGACTGAACGAGAGCAGCGTGAAGGGCGCCGCCACCCCGGCGCCCAGCGCCGCGAAGATGGCAAGAGCGGCCAGCGGCGGCTGCACCAGCGCGTAACCGATCGCGCCCGCCATGAACGGCCCGGCGCAGGGAGTCGCGACGACCACGGCGAGCGCGCCGGTCAGAGCCGCGCCCAGCAGCCCTTCCCTGCCGTCCAGCTTCTGGCCCACGCGCTGGAGACCGAGGCCGAACTCGAAGACACCGAACAGGTTCAGCGCCGAGCCCAGCAGCACGAGCACCAGCACGGCCACCACGAGAGGGGACTGAAGCTGGAAGCCCCAGCCCACCGCCTGCCCCCCGGCCCGCAAGGCGATCAGCGTCCCCGCCAGCGCCAGCATCGCCAGCAGGGTGCCCGCGAAGAAGGCAGCCCCTTCCCCGCGCATGCGACCCGGATCGCCGCCCTGCCGCGCAAGCCCGAAGGCCTTGAGCGAAATGATCGGAAAGACGCACGGCATGAGATTCAGGATCACGCCGCCGAGAAAGGCGGAAAGGATGGCGACAAGCATGGCGGGGCCTCGCGGACGACGGGGAGCAGGCGATAAAAGGAAGCGGCGGCCGGATCAGCCGTGCTTTGCCTTCCAGGCGCGGACGGCTGCCATGGTCTTCTGGATATGCGCCTGCGGATTGCCGTCGGTATAGCTCATCAGGATCGTGCCGTTCGGCGCGATGACGAAGGAGGTTCGGTCGGAAATCGCCTGCTTCGTGCCCTTCATCACGGTATCGAACCTGGCCGCGACCTTGGCGCCCGGATCCGCGGCAACCGCGAACTTGTCCCGGCATTCCGACTTCGAGAATTCGGCGACCCGCTCGACGTTTCCGGCGGTCACGCCGATGACGCTGGCGCCCATCTTGTTGAAACCGTCGGTGGCTTCGGCGAAGAGATGCGCCTCCACCGTGCATCCGGACGTGAAGGCAGCCGGGAAGAAGTAGAGGACGACCGGGCCCTTCTTCAGCGCCTTGGCGAGCGACAGGTCGAAGGGCTTGCCGCCGCGCGCTGCATGCAAGGTGAAATCGGGCGCCTTGGCGCCTTGCGGAAGGGCTGCGAAGCTCGGTGTCGGCGCCGCTGCCATCAGCATGCCGAGGGCGAGCGAAAGGACTGCGTTCTTCGGGTTCTTCATCTGCAATGCTCCGATGCGTTGGTGATCGAGGGCACGCCTTCAGGCCGCCTCGTACCCCTGTTCGCTGGAGCACCGCCAAAAGTTGCGGCGGTGTCGCGTCGATCGCGGAATTATTTTCCGGCCCTCACGCAATCCCGTTCGTGCGGAAATCCAACCGAGGATGCCGACCGATCGGGGTGCGCCCGCAGAAATGGCGCACCCCGATCCTTACCGTTCCGGAAGACAGTGGAATGCCGGGGTCGTCGATCAGAACCGCACGGTCAGCATCGTCTGGACGAACAGGTTATCGCCATATCCGGCGCGGCGCAGGACTTTCCCGGCCTCGACGTAGTTCATGTATCCGGCCAGCGCCACATGCGGGTTCAGCGCCCAGTTCGCCTTGATCCGCGCTATGTTGGCGACATGCCGCCCGGCCACGTTCTGCGTCCCGGCATAGACCTGCGAATTGCCGCGATAGACCGCGTCGGTTTCGTTCGGCCGCCAGTAGAAGCCCGCCTCTCCGGTCAGCTGGAGATTCTTCGTGACCGGCACCGCCAGGGTCGGGGCGACTCCCATCATGTTGACCGCACCGATGTAGTTGTCGTCGCTGAAGATGACGGTGGCATTGTAGAGGAAGTTGAACGAACCGACCTTCCCGGTTCTGTCGAACGTGCCGCCGCCCGAAGCATAGTCGGCGTGGAACCCCAGCCGCGGCGCCGCCGCGCCCTTGCCCAGGGCGACCGACTGGTTGGTGCTCACGGCCCAGGCCTCGACCTTGCGCATGCCGAAGCGGCCGTCCTGTTTCATCGCCGTCCAGTCAAACGCCACCGCCCCCAGATGCCCCCAGAACCGCGCGCCATACGTCTCGCGCCGATCCTTGCCGGACAGGCGACCGAGCGTGCGGTCGTCATCCTCGAAGTGGTAGTAGAACGGATCGAAATAGACCGCCGACCCGGCCTTGGGACCGCCACCCGAGACCAGTACGCTGGAATAGATGCCGCTGAGTTTCTCGCCGTTGCCGATCCTGTCGTCCAGCCAGCCGGTGCCTTGTTCGGTCGGCTCGAAATGGAAGGCGCTGAAGCGGAAGCGGCTCCAGTCCATCGACAGCCGCGCGCCGTTCATCGAGACGCGGACGTTCGGGTTCTCGCGCGGGCTGACGATGAAGCGCGGACCGTCGAAGAACTCCTGCCGCCCCACTGTCAGGCGCGCCACGCCGCCTGCGACCGGCGCCCGGACTTCGGCGAAGAGTTGCTGGACGATCAGGTCGTTCTGCTGGATCGGGATATGCCTGTTCTCGTTCTTCCCGAAAATCCGCCCCGACGCCAGTTCGCCGTAGAACCGCACCGCCGGGCCGATCCGCAAGTCGGCACCGATGGTCGTACGCGACAGCACTTCGACACGGTCGGTCGTGTCGTTGAGCAAGGGCCGGGTGGAGAGGCTGACACTGCTGCGCTGGTCGCCGTTCAGCGTCAGCGAAACATCGCCGTCCCTATCGAGCGGAATGAACTTGAGCGGCGAGGCCCAGTCGCGCTTCGCTTTCGGGTTGCGGAGGAACCGCCAATCCTCGCCGCCGCGCAGCATCATGTAGTTCGGGCCCGTCCTCGGCCCTTGTCCATCGGCCTCGGCCGGATAGGGCGACCTGAGCGGGTCCGCGGGTACGGGGGCGGGCTGCGGCGCCGGGGCGGCCGTCTGCGTGGACGTTGGCTGCACGGCATCGCCCGCGGCTGCAAAAGCGCAGCCCGGCATGAGCAGTCCGATCGTCACGCATCCGGCGAGGCCCCGATCGCGCAGCGGAAAAATCCGGTTGCGCATCGTCATCCTCTCGCCGTTTACCCGAGCGGGATTTCCATGAGATCGCGGCCTACCACGATCTCGCCCTTGTAGTGCTTGGCCACTTCCTCGCGCCACATGGCATCGGTGATCCAGTCCATGTCGCCCGGTACGAAATGGCTGAGCACCAGCTTCTTCGCCCGCGCCCGCGTCGCGATCTGCCCGACCTGCTCAGCCGTCGTGTGGCTTTCGATCAGGTGATTGCGGAAGGCCGGCGTGCCGTTGGCCCTCTGGACGAGACGGTCGACGCCGGGAACGTAGAGCACCTCGTGCACCAGCACGTCGACATCGCGCGCGAAATCGGCCAGCGCCGGATTGTAGGCGGTATCACCCGAATAGACGACGCTGCCGTAAGGCGTCTCGAAACGATAGGCGAGGTTCTCGATCGGGGGATGCGGCGTGGTGAACGCCGAGACCTTCACGCCGCCTTCCGCCATGACCGGCCCCTGCTTCGCCGCGAAGTCGTGTGCGCGCAGCAGGGTGGCAGGATCGACCTTGCCTTCATCGACCATGCGGGTGGCGATATCCATGCGGTTGAGCCGCCAGAAATCGGCAGCCATCGCCTCGATACCGACCGGACCATAGGCATCCACCGGCGTGCGCAGCGCGCCTGCCGCCCAGATGTTGTAGACCAGGTTGCCGAATTCCAGCTCATGGTCGGAATGCATGTGCGAGATGAAGATCGCGCGAATATCGCCGAGGTTGAGACCCGCCTTCACGATCTGCGCCGTCACGCCCATGCCGGCGTCGATGACGTAGACCTTGCCGTCCACCACCAGCGCATTGGCCGGATTGGAGCGGGTGCCTCCGACACGCGGCCCGCCCTTGGTGCCGAGCAGCACGAGCTTGGCGCCCTTGTTGGCAGTAGGGTTGGCAGTAGGGTTCGAAGCAGGTTTAGGCCCCGGTGCCTGCGCGAGAAGGGAGGACGCCGAACCGGCCAGTATGCCGCCGGCAGCGGTCGTCATGGCCGCCTGCAAGAGTGCGCGGCGATTGAACGTAGACTTGTGCGACTCGAAAACCATCGAATTCCTCTCAACCTGCGTATCCAGCCCTGATCGAGCTTGTTGCAGGTCGCCTAACATCGCCGGCATGCCCCGGTCAATACGAATCAGAATCTCATTCTGTTTAGTAGCGATAGACAACGTGCGCGCTATCGGCGATGCCCATGCTCATGATGGATACGGGCCGTACAATCGACATCGAGGGCGATCTGGCGAGAGTGGGCGTCGTACCTGCGACGCAGGCGCGAAGCCGCGCCTTGCGGGACAGCCTGATCCGCGAAGCCCTTGCCATGGCCCGCCGCAAACCTTTCGACGAAGCCGGCATCATCGACATCTGCACGGCCGTCGGATGTTCCACCGGCGCGTTCTATGCGCGCTTTCCCGACAAGATGACGTTGTTCAAGGCGGTCATGGTCTTCGCTGCGGCCGAATCCGGGCCGATGCTCGAACGCATCGTCCGCCAGGAAGCCTTCGACGACATCCTGCCGAAACTGGTGAATGCGCAAGTCGAACGCTATCGGCGCCACGACACGTTCTTTCGCTCCGCCTTCAAGGTCAGCCTCGATTCGGAACAGGCCTGGGAACCCTTCCGCCGCAACGCCTACAATCTCGCGAGCGCCTATATCGAGCGCGTCCTCGAACGCCCGGACATAGATCGAAGCCAGGTAAGCGCCGAGAAAGTGCGCTTCGGATTTCAGGTGATGTACGGGGTGCTCAACAATACGCTCAGCAATCGCCCCGGCCCCTATGTTCTGGAGAGCGAGGAATTTCCGGCCCTGCTCCAGCATGCCATGGTAGCGACAATGGCCCTGCCCATCGCCGGGCATCAAGCGGAACGCGTGTGAGCCCGCATTCGCGCAGGCATCCGGATCTTCCCTTTCCCGACGTCCCGGGTCTGGAGGCCTTTCGCGGCCTGATGCTTGGCGAATGCGACGGAACATTGGGCACCCCCACCCGCGTGATGCTCAGCATGCTCGGCCTGGGCCTTGAACAGACGATGGCCTGGATGGTGCAAAACCGGCCCTCGTTGGAGGAATTGCAGGACTGGATCTTCGAGGTCGCGGGAATGCCGCACCCGGAGGCGCTGGCCCGCTACACCGCCTGGACCGAGGACCGTCCTGCTCCGGCCACGGCAAAAGATCACTTCGCTGCCATCGATGCCATGCCGCCGGTTCTGGACGAACGCGAACTCGCGCGGTGGGAACGCGATGGCTACGCGGTGCTGGGCGATGCCATCGCCCCTGCCGAAATCGAAGCTCTGACCGGATTGGTCTGGCAACAGGCGCAGGCACAGCCGGACCTGCCCGCAACATGGTACGCCCCGCGCCCGCAAGGAATCATGCTCCAGCATTTCCAGAGCCCGCAGCAGGATGCCGCGCGGCATGGCGAGCGGGTGCATAAGGCTTTCGCCCAGCTATGGGGCACCGCCGACCTCTGGCCCAGCATCGACCGCATCGGCTTCAGTCCCCCCGTCACGCCGGAGGCTCCCTTCCGGGCGACCCCGCTGCACTGGGATTGCAGCCTGCACCGCCCGGTGCCTTTCGGCCTGTTCGGTGTGCTCTACCTGACCGACACCGAGCCGGACCAGGGCGCCTTTCGCCTGGTGCCGGGCTTCCACCATCGCCTCGATGCCTGGCTGGACGGCCTTGGAAATCGCGATCCGCGCGGGGTCGATCTCGACGACGAGGCCGTGCCGATAGCAGGACGGGCAGGCGATCTCGTCATCTGCCGCCACGATCTCCCTCACGGTGCCAGTCCCAATCGCTCGGATCGACCGCGCCTGATGCAGTATCTCTCGATGTTCCCGGCCTGGCAGCAAGAGCAGGAGGTCTGGCTTTGAAGCCGGGCGACGCCCACAGCGAACCGCCGTTTCGTGCAGGTTCGCCTATCGGTTCAAGCATCCGACCGTCACTGCCAAGAGACTCGATCCGGATGATTCGCCTGCGATCGCAAGGGTCATCAGCCCATGAGGACTGCAGGTCCATAAGGGTGCCGACCCAAGGCCGACACGGCATGGGCCATATCCGGAATCACCCGGACCGTGTGTCACTCAATAAAATTGCAGAAAACGACCATTCACGTACCTTCATAGGCAGGAATGATAGACTGGAGCGGGTAGCGGGAATCGAACCCGCATAGCCAGCTTGGAAGGCTGGAGCTTTACCACTAAGCTATACCCGCCCATCGAAGGGCTGTGCCCGATCAGGGCACTGTGTCCAGCGTCGTGGCAGCCGCTTGCCACGAGAGGACAGCCCTCGTCAACGCCTTCCTTGTGCCTTGGCCGCGATAAGACGTGGAAACTGCTTCAATGGCCGGGATAATCGAGCAGGGCATGGGGGATGATGCCCGCTGCGCGGAGGCGTTCGGCGCCGCCGAGATCGGGCAGGTCGATCGCGAAAAGCGCGTGTTCGACTGTCGCGCCGGCCCGGCGCAGCAGTTCGGCGGCGGCGAGCGCGGTGCCGCCGGTCGCCAGCAAGTCGTCGATCAGGATGACGCGATGCCCCTCGCCCACGGCCTCGGGGTCCACTTCCAGCGTGTCCGTGCCATATTCCAGGGCATAGTCGATGGCGATCACCGGGACCGGCAGCTTGCCGGGCTTGCGGATCGAGACGAAGCCCAGCCCCAGCCGCGCCGCGATCGCCGCGCCGAAGATGAAGCCGCGCGCCTCGACCCCGGCGATGGTATCGGCACCCGAGGCCTTCACCGTTTCCGCCATCAGATCTACCGCCGCCGCGAAGCCGGGGCCGTTGCCGACCAGTGTGGTCACGTCGCGGAACAGGATACCGGGCTTGGGGAAGTCCGGCACGGTGCGCACCAGCGCCTTGATTTCGTCGAGGGTCATGGTCGCCGTCCTTACGGCGTCGAACCCCCAAACGAAAGGGCCTGCGCCATCCCGTGATGGCGCAGGCCCTTCGCTCGTGCCGAAAAGGAAGCCTCAGTGCTTCTTGCCGGCCCAGATGTTGCGGTACGACATATAGCCCAGGATCGTCGCGAAGAGCAGGAAGCCCAGCACCGGCCAGCCGGTCTGCTTACGCTTTTCGAGCTTGGGTTCGGCGGTCCAGATCAGGAAGGCCGAGACGTCCTTCGACATCTGGTCGACCGTCGCCTTGGTGCCGTCTCCGTAAGTCACCTGGCCCTCGCCGGTCAGCGGCGGCGGCATCGCGAGGTTGAGGTTCGCGAAGTACGGGTTGTAGTGGAGGCTGTCCGGCGTCTTCGAATCCGGGAACTTCTTCAGCAGCGCGGCGGGCTGGTCCTGATAGCCGGTCAGCAGCGAGTAGACGTAGGCCGGGCCGTCATGACGCGCCTTGGTGATCAGCGAGAGGTCGGGCGGGGTGCCCTGGCCGCCGTACAGCACCGGCGGGAAGTAGTCGGTCGCCACGCCTTCGCGGGTTTCCACTTCGCCCGTGGCGTTGTTGTAGACCGGAACCTGGAAGCCCTTGGCGATCGCCTTCACTTCGGCGTCGTTGTAGCCCAGCGCCGCAAGGTCGCGGAAGGCGACGTGGCGCAGGGCGTGGCAGGCGGCGCAGACTTCCTTGTAGACCTGGAAGCCGCGCTGGAGCTGCTGGCGGTCGAACTTGCCGAAGGCGCCGTCGCTGGCGAAGCTCACTTCCTTGGGGTGGAGGTGGAATTCATGCTCGGCGGTTGCGGCGGGCGGCTCGGTGATCTGCTGGTAGGCCCCTTTGCCGAAGGACCAGGCCAGCGCCACCGTGAAGAACAGCCCGACGAGGATCGAGAGAATGCGTGCCATGTCTTTCGTCTTTCGTTCCAGCTGTTGTCAGGCGACCGTCGCCGAAGGCGCGGGGGCGAGCTTGGCCGCCTCATCCTCGCCGAGCACGGATTCGGTGATGGAGAAGGGCAGCGGGTCCGGCTTCTCGATGGCCGAAACGATCGGGATGACGATCAGGAAGTGCGCGAAGTAGTAGAGCGCCGCGATCTGGCTGAGCATCACGTAAGGCTCTTCCGCCGGGGCGCCGCCGCAGTAGAACAGCACCGCCATGGCCGGGATCAGGCCGAAGAAGAAGAACTTCTTGTAGAGCGGGCGGTACGAACCCGAGCGGACCGGCGAACGGTCGAGCCAGGGCAGGAAGAACCACACGAGGATCGCCCCGAACATCGCCAGCACGCCCATGAGCTTGGCCGGGATGAAGAAGAAGTCCTGGGTGAAGGCGCGCAGGATCGCGTAGAACGGCCAGAAGTACCATTCGGGCACGATGTGCGCGGGCGTGCTCATCGGGTTGGCCGGAATGTAGTTGTCCGGGTGTCCCAGCGCGTTCGGGAAGAAGAACAGCGCCGTGCAGAACAGGATCGCGAAGACGCCGATCGCCCAGCCGTCCTTGGCGACGTAGTAGGGATAGAACGGAACGGTGTCGCTCTCGCTCTTCACCTCGACGCCGGTCGGGTTCGACGAGCCCGGAATGTGCAGCGCCCAGATGTGCAGGATCACCACGCCGACGATCACGAAGGGCAGCAGATAGTGCAGCGAGAAGAAGCGGTTGAGCGCGGCATTGTCCGGCGCGAAGCCGCCGAGCAGCCACTGCTGGAGCGGCTCACCCACGAAGGGAATGGCGCCGAACAGGCCGGTGATGACCTTGGCGCCCCAGAAGCTCATCTGGCCCCAGGGCAACACGTAGCCCATGAAGGCCGTGGCCATCATCAGCAGGAAGATCACGACGCCGAGCAGCCACACCATCTCGCGCGGGGCCTTGTACGAACCGTAGAAGAAACCGCGGAAGATGTGGACGTAGATGACGACGAAGAACGCCGAGGCGCCGTTAGCGTGCGCATAGCGCATCATCCAGCCCCAGTTCACGTCGCGCACGGTCTGTTCGACAGTGTCGAAGGCGACTTGCGTGTTGGCCGCATAGTGCATGGCCATGACGATGCCGGTGACGATCTGCAAAACGAGGCAGAGCGCCGCGAGGAAACCGAAGTTCCAGAAATAGTTCAGGTTGCGCGGAACCGGATAGCCGCCGCCGACCGAGTTGTAGACGAGGCGCGGCAGAGGCAGCCTGTCGTCCATCCACTGCATGAAGGGGTGGCTCGGCTTGTATTCCTTGGCCCAGGGAAAGCTCATGTTCTTGATCCTCTCTCTTGGCCTCAACCGATCTTTACGACCGTGTCGGTGGTGAAGGCGTATTCCGGAACCTCGAGGTTCTTCGGCGCGGGGCCTTTGCGGATACGGGCGGCCGTGTCGTAGGAAGAGCCGTGACAGGGGCAGAAGTAGCCGCCGAACTCGCCTTTGGGTTCACCCTCCCCGGCACCGAGCGGAACGCAGCCCAGGTGGGTGCAGACGCCCATGGTGATCAGCCAGTTCTCCTTGCCTTCCTTGGTGCGTTCCTCAAGCGTCTGCGGATCGCGGAGCGAGGAGACGTCCACCTTGTTGGCTTCGGCAATTTCATGCGGCGTCAGATTGCGCACGAAAACCGGCTGCTTGCGGAAGATCGCCTTGATGGCCTGACCGGGCTGGATCGAGGAAATGTCGATCTCGGTCGATGACGCCGCGAGAACGTCCGCCGATGCGGACATCTGGCTGACCAGCGGGACGACGATGCCCACGCCGGCGACACCCGCCGCGCTTACCGCGGCGATATTGATGAAATCGCGCCGCCGCACGCCATCTGCTTCTGCCATGATTGCCCTTGCCTTGTTATTGACAACCTACTCCCGGGATTCCGGTAGCAAGCCCAGATTCCTGACCAATTCTATTTTTTGTCTGGTATCCCCGTAACGGCCCCCCGTTGACGGTTAGTTGCCTCGGGCGCGACCCGAAGCGAATACCGACTTTGAGGTTCTGATATACAGGGAAGCCTGCCCTGCCAACCGTGTTTTTGGTCGTGCAACGCAGGAGGGTCGTCAAGGAATTCAAGGTATAACCGCTCGGCGGACAGGCCGGGCGGACCTTTTTCAGCCCGTCGCGATCAGGGAAATCTGGCGCCCGTAGGCAGGCTCGGCGCGGTGCGTGGCACGGCGATAGGAGTAGAACCGCTCCGGCGCCGCATAAGTATCGAGACCGAGGCGCTCCACCCCGGCGATCCCCGCCGCTTCCAGCCGCGCGGCGACGTAAAGCTCCAGGTCGAACTGCCAGTGCCCTTCGCGCCCTTCGGCGAAGAATCGTGCATTGCCGGCAGCCTCGGCCAGGAAGCGGTCACGGAAACCCGTGTCCACCTCGTAGGAATTCCGGGAGATGCAGGGGCCGACGGCAGCGACGATCCGCGCCCGCTCGGCGCCGAGCGATATCATCCGGGCGATCGTGCTGTCGGTCACGCCGCCGATGGCCCCCTTCCATCCCGCATGGGCTGCACCGACCACACCGGCCTCGCGGTCCGCAAGCAGGACCGGCGCGCAGTCGGCGGTGACGACGCCGATCAGCACGCCGGGCCGGTCCGTGACAAGCGCATCGGCATGGGGGCGCTCGGCGTCGCTCCACATGTCCGCGCCGAGAATCACGCAGTCGGGCGAATGCACCTGATAGACGGAAACGAGCGGCGCGCCGGGCAGGACCGCGGCGGCAGCGCGGCGGCGGTTTTCGGCCACCGCCGCCGGTTCATCGCCGGAACCGAGGCCGACATTGAGGCCCGCGACCTCGCCCGCGCTCACCCCGCCGCGGCGGCCGAGGAAGCCGTGCGGCAGGCCGTCCAGCAATCGGGCGCGATTGACCTCGACAGCCACGAGTCCGGTATCAACCAAGGCTCTTGCTCACCTGTTCCCGCACGTCGCGCGAAAGGCTTGGCTCGGCGGCGATCTTCTCCAGTTCGGCGCGCATCATCGCGGCACGGGTGGGTTCGATCCGCCGCCAGCGCCCGAGCTGCGGCACGAAACGCGCGGTGGTCTGGGGGTTGATCGGGTCGAGCTTGCGGATCAGCTCGCCGATCATACGGTAGCCCGCGCCGCTCGCATCGTGGAATGCCTTGGGGTTCACCGCCGCCGTCATGTAGAGCGCGCGAGCGCGGTTGGGGTTGTTCAGGGTGAAGTCCGGATGCCGGGCCAGCGCCTCGATATGCTCCAGCACGTCCGGGTGGAACGAGCCGGCCTGGAGCGCGAACCACTTGTCGATGACGAGGGCATTGCCTTCGTAGCGCCGGTGGAAGTCGGCAAGGGCCTCCTCCCGCTCCGGGCCTTCGAGGTTGCAGAGCACGGTCAGTGCCGACTGGCGATCGGTCATGTTGTCGGCGGCGCGGTACTGCGCGATGGCGCGGCGGGCGCCCTCGGCAGCGTCGCCCGAGGCGATCAGCACGAGCGCCTGCCCCTTGGTCTTGCGCGCGCCGCGCGCGGCGGCATCGCGGCCATAAGGCACGGCGGAAACCCGATCGTGCAGCACCGCCAGCGGCTGCGCCAGCGCGCCGCCGAGCCATGCCTTCAGCGCCTCGCGCTCCTCATGGATCGCGGCCGGATCGGCCACCAGCACCTGTTCGGCGAGATAGGCGACGCCCGGCAGGACCATGAGTTCGCCGCGCATCAGGTCGTCGAGCGCCTCGTCCGCCAGCACGGCGGCGAAAGCCTCGCCGATCGCCCGGCGGCCCTCGGCCCGCGCGGCGTCCGACAGGCCGCCGCCGACAGCCGCCACGAGATGCTGGACGACGAGGCTCTGCATCGCCTCGTAACGGGCGAAGGGATCGTCGTCATGGGCGGCGAGGAACACGAGGTCCTCGTTCGAACGCTCCATGTCGATGGCGACCGGGGCCGAGAACCCGCGATTGATCGAGACCACCGGCGCGCGCGCGAAGCCCTCGAAGGTGAAGCTCTGGCTGTCCTTGTCGAACACGATCAGCTGCTCGCCCGCATGACGACCACTGTCGCGATCGTAGAGCGCGACACGCAGCGGGATCGGCACCGGCTGCTTTTCGGGCTGGCCCGGCGTTACCGGGACCGTCTGGGTCAGCGTGAGCGTGGCGGTCTCGCCCTGATGCGCCAGTTCCACGGCGACCTGCGGGGTGCCCGCCTGCGAGTACCAGAGGCGGAACTGCGTGAGGTCCAGCCCGGTGCCGTCCTCGATCGCCTTGACGAAATCCTCGCACGTCGCGGCCTCGCCGTCGTGGCGGTCGAAATAGAGGTCGGTGCCTGCCCGGAACTTCTCGGTTCCCGCCATGGTCCGCATCATGCGGATCACTTCGGCGCCCTTGTTGTAGACGGTGGCGGTGTAGAAGTTGCTGATCTCCTGATAGGAATCAGGGCGGATCGGATGGGCCAGCGGCCCCGAATCCTCGGGGAACTGGGCCGAGCGCAGGACCCGCACGTCCTCGATGCGCTTCACCGCCTCGCTGCCCATGTCGGCGCTGAACAGCTGGTCGCGCAGGACGGTGAAGCCTTCCTTCAGCGACAGCTGGAACCAGTCGCGACAGGTCACGCGGTTGCCCGACCAGTTGTGGAAATATTCGTGGCCGATCACGCTCTCGATGCCGTCGTAATCGGCGTCGGTGGCGGTTTCCGGCTCGGCGAGGACGTAGCGGGTGTTGAAGACGTTGAGGCCCTTGTTCTCCATCGCCCCCATGTTGAAGTCCGACACGGCGACGACGTTGAACAGGTCGAGATCGTATTCGCGCCCGAAGGTGTCCTCATCCCACTTCATCGAGTGGATCAGCGAATCCATCGCGTGGCTGGTGCGCTGCTCGTCGCCCGCGCGGACCCAGATGTTGAGATCGACCTTGCGGCCCGAGCGCGTGGTGAACGCGGCATGGTTGGCCACCAGATCGCCCGCGACCAGCGCGAAGAGGTAGCTCGGCTTGGGCCAGGGATCGTGCCATTCGGCCCAATGGGTGCCGTCCTCGCCCTCTCCGGTGGCGGTGCAGTTGCCGTTGGAGAGCAGGATCGGGAAGCGAGCCTTGTCGCCCGCCATCCGCACCGAGTACGTCGAGAGCACATCGGGGCGGTCCGGGAAGAAAGTGATGCGGCGGAAGCCTTCGGCCTCGCACTGGGTGCAGAGCATGCCGTTCGAGGCATAGAGCCCCATGAGCTGGCTGTTCGCCGCCGGGTTCACGGCAGTCTCGATCTCGACCTCATGGGTATCGCCAGTCAGTTCGACGATCAGGTCGGCGCCTTCCATGCGCCAGTCGTTGACCGCCTCACCGTCGACGCGGATCGCCAGCGGGATGAGCTGGTCGCCGTTCAGGCGCAAGGTGGAGGCGCCGCTTCCGGCGGGATTGCGGCGCACCGAAAGCGTGGCCGTGACATGGGTCTCGTCCACGCCCAGCCGGAAATCGAGTGCGATCTGCGGCACCAGCCAGACCGGCGGCTGATAGTCCTCGCGGCGAATGACCGGCGGCGCGTGCGGTGCGGGGGCGCCATCGGCGATCTGCGCTTCGGCGTCGGGCGAGGCGGGGGTGCTGGCAATGTCCATGTCGCTAAATTAGAGCCTTGTCCTTCGAATGCCAGACTTGGCGCGACGAATTCACAGCCGAATCGCGAGGAATGCCCGATGTCCGTCCGCACACCGAAACGCCTGTTCATCTTCGGGCTGGGTTACACCGCGTCAGTGATCGCCCGGCAGGCCGTGGCGCGCGGCTGGGAAGTGCTCTCCACCGGCAGCGCGGGCACGCTCTCGTTCGAGGACGAGGGCAATGTGCGCCTCGCGCTGGCCGATGCCGATCATGTGCTTTCCTCGGTCCCGCCGGGCAAGGAAGGCCGGGGTGAGCCGCTCGACCCGGTGCTGGAGCGCTACGGCGACGGGCTGAAGGGCATGCCGCTGTCCTACCTTTCCTCCACCGGAGTCTACGGCGATACCGGCGGTGCCTGGGTGGACGAGAGTTCTCCGGTCGGATCGGGTCGCCGCGCCGCAAGGGCGGAAGCTGACGACGAGTGGCTCAAGCTGGGCGCGCGGGTCTATCGGCTGCCCGGCATCTACGGCCCCGGCCGTTCGGTGCTGGACCGGGTACTGGACGGGCGCGCGCATCGCATCGCCCTGCCCGAGCAAGTGTTCAGCCGCGCACATGTCGAGGATATTGCCGCCGGTGTGATCGCCGGGCTGGAAGCGCCGGGCGGCGCCTACAACCTCGCGGACGACCTGCCCTGCGGCCAGAACACGCTGGTCGAGGAGGCCTGCCGCCTGCTCGGCCTGCCGCTGCCGCCGCTCCAGTCGATCGAGGAGGCGCGGCTTTCCGCCATGGCGCGCGGGTTCTATGCCGAGAACCGCCGGGTGGCGAACGGCAAGGCCCGCCGCGTGCTCGGCTGGCGGCCGCGTTTCCCGACTTACCGCGAGGGGCTGCGCGCTCTCAGCGCCACCACCAGCCCGACCGTCGCCAGCCCCGCTCCGGCCAGCGCCAGCAGCGACCAGCGATAGCCCTCGAACACGGTCGAGATCAGCATCGCGATGATGATGACCATGACCCCGTTGTAGGCCGCCTTGCCCGCGCCGAGCTGGCGGATCAGCGTGTAATAGAGCGGGAATGTCACCACGGAGCCGAGGATCGCGAGGTAGGCGGTGCCCAGCCAGTACATCCCGTCGCGGGGAATCACTGGCGGCCCGGACGTCGCCCAGGCCACGGCGACATCGGCCAGCGTGCCGTAGAGCATGGCCCACGCCAGCAGGCTGACCATCGGCAGCGCCTTGCCGGTCTCGTTGGCCTGAATCACGTTGGATACCGAAGCGCAGATCATCGCGATCAGCGCGAAAACGGTGCCGAGCAGGACCTTGCCGGCCAGCGGCGCCTCATGCGCCTCGTGAAGCAGCAGCAGGGCGAGACCGGCAATGGCGATGGCGCTGCCGATCGCGAAACGCCAGGTGATCGGCTGGCCCAGCAGCAGCAGCGCCAGCACCGCGTTCGGCACCAGCAGCAGCCCGATCATCACCGCGACGATGCCCGAGGTCAGGTGCATCTCGGCGCGGTAGACGAAGTTGTAGTTGCCGCAGAACTGCGCCACGCCCACGGCCAGCGCCAGCCACTGGCCCGCCGCGCCGAGCCTCAGGCTCTTCTTCATCACCACCGCGACAAGGAACATCGCCGGGGTCGCCAGCACGAAGCGCCAGGCGACCGACCAGCTTGCGGGTACCTCGCCGATCTGGCCGGTGATGACGAACCAGGTCGATCCCCAGATCAGCGCGACCAGCAGGAACGGCAGCGCGACGGCAGGCGTCAGGAAACCCGGTGCCGGAGCGGGACTTTCGCTCACAGTCCGGAAATCGCGCGGGCGAGCGCCGAAACGTGATCCTCGCGCGAATCCCAGGCGGTGACGAGGCGCGCGGCATCGTCGCCCCAGTCGTAGAATTCGAAGCCCTGCTCGCGCAGCGCCAGCCGCTCCACGGCTGTGGAGATCAGGAAGATCTCGTTCGCCTCCACCGGATGGAGCAGGCGGCCCTTCGCCGCAGCCGCGATCTCACCGGCCGCGGCATTGGCCGCGCGGGCATTGTCCAGCCAGAGATCGTCTTCCAGCATCGCGAGGATCTGCGCGGCGAGATAACGGCCCTTCGATTGCAAGTGCCCGGCCCGCTTGCGGCGGAAGCGGACCTTGTCGGCCATGGCGGGATCGAAGAAAACGATCGCCTCCGCGCTCATCCCGCCGTTCTTGACC
The DNA here is from genome assembly GCA_017745295.1 of Novosphingobium sp. Classification (GTDB taxonomy): domain Bacteria; phylum Pseudomonadota; class Alphaproteobacteria; order Sphingomonadales; family Sphingomonadaceae; genus Novosphingobium. The sequence goes on along the minus strand of JAGHZR010000007.1, from coordinate 38,080 downwards.
ATGCCGAAGCTCAGGGCATCGACCTCGCCCGCCGCCTGCGCCGCCCCCCCTGCCACATTGCCGCCCAGAAACGCCGCCGCATTGGCGAAACGTGCGCCGTCCATGTGCAGGCCGAGGCGCTTTTCCTTCGCGAAGCGGGCGAGCGCGGCCAGTTCCTCGGGCCGGTAGACGCGCCCATATTCGCTCGCCTGGGTGATCGAGATGGCGTGGGGCTGGACCTGATGGACGCCGTCGCGGATCGGGTCGATCACCCGCGCGACCGCCTCCGGCGTGATCTTCGCGCCCTCGCCGTTGGCCAACAGCAGCTTGGCGCCGTGGAGGTAGAAGCCCGGCGCGCCGCCCTCGTCCATCTCGATATGCGCCTCGCGGTGGCAGATCACCGCGCCGTGCGGCTCGACCATGGCGGACAGGGCAAGGCAATTCGCAGCCGTCCCGGTCGCCACCCAGAGCGCCGCGCAGTCGCGCCCGAAGATTGCGGAAAAGCGATCGTCCAGCGAGCGGCTGAGCGCATCGCCGTCATAAGGCGAATCGGGCGCGTCGGCCGCCTTCATGGCGTCCCATACCTTCGGATGGACCCTAGCGGCGTTGTCGGAGAGGAATTTCATGACCATATGCACTGCGAGCGGACGCAGGTGCCGTCAAGAAGGAGACTGGCTCATGGTCGGCGTGACCATCACCAAGCACGAGACCGCCACCGGCGGCGAATACCAGGCCCACCTCGCCGACAGCGACGTGACCGGCCACCTCACCTGGCAGGCCCGCGACGGCGTGCACTATGCCGACCACACGCTCGTCCCCACCGAGATCGGCAATCGCGGCGTGGCGGCGCGGCTGGTCGAGGCCATGGTCGCCGACGCGCGGGAAAATCACTTCAAGATCGCGCCCTTGTGCAGCTACGTCGTGGCGGCGTTCCGGCGTCACCCGGAATGGGAAGACGTGAAGGCCTGACACCTCGGCTCTCTCGTCATTGCGAGGAGGCGAAGCCGACGCGGCAACCCAGAGCGGCTCTGCACGACTCTGGATTGCTTCGCTACGCTTTCGCGAAGGGGCGCAATGACGAAGGAGCAGGCGGCCTGTGTGCGGGGAAACGGAACCCTATCCCCAACCTCGCGCCAACCAGTCCTGCGCCAGTCCGGCCAGGAAGGCGGCGCCGCGCGGCAGGGCCTTTTCGTCGACCATCATCTTGGTCGAGTGGATGCCGCAGCAGTGCTTCCAGTCCGCGCCGTCTTCCGCGACGCCGAGGAAGAACATCGCGCCGGGCACCTTTTCCAGCACATAGGCGAAGTCCTCCGCGCCCATGATCGGGTCCTTGAGCCGCTGGAACGCGGCCTCGCCATAGAGATTCCGGGCTACCTGCTCCCCGAAGTCCACCGCGCGCGGATCGCAGACCGTCACCGGGAAACCTTCGAGGATCGTGACTTCGCCCTTCAATCCATGCGCTCCGGCAATACCGGCGACGAGCACCGGCAGTTCCTCCTTCAGCCGCGCGCGATTGGCCGCCGACAGCGTGCGCATCGTGCCGGTAAGCCGGGCGATGTCGGGAATCACGTTGTGCGCGCTGCCCGCCTCGACCTTGGCGATCGTCACCACGACCGGATCGAACACGCTGTAGCGGCGCGCGACCATAGTCTGGATGGCCATGACGATCTCGCAGGCGACCGGCACCGGATCGACCGTGTCGTGCGGCATCGAGGCATGCCCGCCGCGCCCGGTCACGACGATGCGCAGCTCGTCCGCCGCCGCCATCAGTGGTCCGGCCCGGCCGCCGATCACGCCGTGCGGCGCATTGGGCATGATGTGAAGCGCGAAGGCGGCACCCGGCAATGGGCGGCCGAAGCCCTCGCCGCCAAGCAGGCCGTCCTCCAGCATGAAGCGGGCGCCGTGATGACCTTCCTCGCCGGGCTGGAACATGAAGCGCACTTCGCCGCTGAGGCTCTCCGCCCGGCTCGCGAGAATCTCCGCCGCGCCAGCCAGCATGGCGACGTGGGTATCGTGCCCGCAGGCGTGCATCGCACCGGGGACAGTCGAGGCGAAAGCCAGGCCGGTTTCCTCGGACATCGGCAGGGCGTCGGTATCGCCGCGCAGGAGCACGCTGCCACCCTCGCCCGCGCCGCCTTTCAGCGTGGCGATCAGGCCGGTGGTCGAGGGACCCTCGCGCCATTCCAGCGGCAGATGGGCCAGAGCCGCGCGGATCTTGTCGCGCGTCTTCGGGTTGTGGAGGCCGATCTCGGGTTCGGCATGAATGGCGCGGCGCAGCGCGACGATGCGGTCGGCAAGGCCGAGGGCCTGCTCGATCAGAGTGTTCGCGGATGAGGACATGTCGGCATGATAGCCCTCGATCCGCGTCTGTCGAGTTCAGCTGGCCGAATCGGCCACCGGCAGATCGTCTTCCGGATCGGGCGCGATGCTGATCTCGTTGCGGTCGATCTGCTGGAGCGTGCGCCAGGCCATGAGGCCCATCGCCAGGTAGGACACGCCGCCGCCCAGAGCCACGGCCCAGGCCGCACCGCTCGGTCCGACCGGCAGCAGGAACACCAGCCCGATCGCCAGCGCGACCAGCGCGATCAGCCGTGCGATCAGCGAATGGCGCGCGCGTCCGGTGGCGTGGAGCACCGGCTCGAACGCGACGCTGGCAAGGTCGAAGCTCGCCGCCAGAGTCAGTGGCACGAGGATCGCCGCGCCCTGTTCAAAATCGTCGCCGCCGATGAATTCGAGCATCTGCTTGCCCAGCAGTACCGCCACCGTGATGACAACGATTCCGGCGAGACCGGCGATCTTGCTGGTCTGGAGGGCCAGCTTGCGGAACTCCGCCGCTTCCGACGCGACCCGCGCGCGGGCCACTTCGGCATAGACCGAGCGGGTCAGCAGCGAGGACAGCTTGCTCAAGGCCTGCGAAAGCTGGGAGGCGAGGCGGTAGAGACCCGCCGCTTTGGTGCCGACCCAGGCGCCGACGATCAGCAGCGGACCGTTCCGCATCGCCGCATCGATCGTGGAGGCCACGTAAGTCTGCGTGAAGAAACGGGTGACGCCGGGGTTTTCCTCGATCGCCTTGCGCCAGTTGCGCAAGTTCGAGAGGTTCACCGCCTCAGGACAAAGCCGCCGCGCCATGATCCAGTAGAGCAGGGCTTCGAGGATATCGATCGCCGCCCAGGCGAACAGGAAGCGGCCGACGCTCGGCCCGGTCAGCCAGATGACGAGCGAGGCGGCCAGGCGTCCGCTCGGCACGATCGCCTCGACATAGACCGCCATGTCGAAGCGGTTGAGTGCGCGCACGATCCCCGTCGGCGCCGAAACCAGCGCCCAGAGCGAACCCACGCAGAACCAGAAGGCCACGTCCACGAAGTGCGGGTTGAGTTCCAGCTTATGGGCGAACCCGTAGATCAGTACCGCCGCCAGCCCGCAGCCGATCACCGCGCCCACCGCGTCCAGCAAGCCGCAGAGCATGCCGAGACGGCCGAGCTTGCCCCAGTCCTTCTGGTGGACATGCTCGCTGCCGTAGCGCACCACGACGCGCCAGGTCTGGAAGCTGGCAAGCGCGATGAGCGCCTGTGCCGTCCCGAAGATCAGCGAAAAGTGACCGAAATCCTTGAGGCCCAGCGAGCGCGTCTGGATGGCGAGATAGGCCAGGCCGCAGACGGCGCCGAAGCCCTTGCCACCCAGCAGCCAGGCCGTGTTCTGAATGATCCGCCCTAGCGGAGACTTGCTCTCGCGGCGGTTAAATTTGGCGGACATTACGGCTGCATTGAACGAGGGGGAAAGGACTTGCAAGCTGTGCAGATGGCGAATGTCCCCATGCTGAACAGTTCTGTCCCCGGCCGATTTGTCGCAGCCGCGCGTCGGCGACCGACGGGCCACCTTGCGGTCGCACCTTTTCCTTTTGCCCGGCATTCCCTAGATGCGGGGCGACCTCCCCCTTATCGTGAAGCACGAAATCCATGATCGAACACGCCATTCTCCTCAGCGCCGGCCAGGGCTCGCGCCTGCTTCCGCTCACCGCCGAGCGGCCCAAGTGCCTGATCGACTTCTCCGGCAAGTCGCTGATCGAATGGCAGATCGAGATGCTGGCGCGCGGCGGCGTGAAGCGGATCGACGTCGTCACCGGCTTCATGACCGATATGCTGGAAGAGCACCTGAACGCGATCCACGACCCCCGCGTCGAGATCAACATCCGCTTCAACCCCTTCTTCAAGGTGGCCGACAACCTCGGCTCCTGCTGGATCGCGCGCGAAGCCATGCGCGGGGACTTCCTGATCCTCAACGGCGACACGCTCGTTTCCGAGGACATCGTCCGCAAGGTCCAGCAGGGCGCGACCGATGCGGAGGGCAATACCTGGCCGATCACCGTCACCGTGGACGTGAAGGCGGAAGGCTACGACAGCGACGACATGAAGGTCGAGCGCGAGGCGGACGGCCGCCTCGTCCATATCGGCAAGACGCTGACGGCGGCGCAGTCCAATTCCGAATCGATCGGCTTCCTCGCCTTCCGCGGCGAAGGGGCCGACCTGTTCCGCGAGACCGTCCGCCAGGCGATGCGCACGCCGGAGGGCGTCCAGCACTGGTACCTGAAAGTGATCGATTCGATCGCGCCGACCGGCAAAGTCGGCACCGTCTCGATCGAGGGGCTGGACTGGGCGGAAGTCGACTTCCTCAACGACATCGAGATCGCGACGAAGCTGACCGATACCTGGTAAGAAAGTTAACGCCGTCCAGACTGGGTCCGGGCAGCTCGGGCCATGCCGAGGGGGCTTCGACAAGCTCAGCCTGAGCGGTTTTGCAGGCAATTTGTCCAAACCCGCTCAGGCTGAAAGATTTCGGAAACCTGTTTTCAAAACCGCTCAGGCTGAGCCTGTCGAAGCCCCCTCGCCCAGGCACCGCGTATCAGGCAAACACACCTTTCAACCACGCCACCAGCCCGGCCAACTCGTCGCCCTCCAGCGCCACCGCGTGCCCGAGATCGGGCACTTTGGGCCAGCCGCAGTCGACGAACTCGCGCCCCTGCCACTCGCGCGCGCCTTCGTAGCGGGGGATGACGTGGAAGTGGACGTGCGGGTCCACCATCATCAGCATCAGGTAATTGAGCCGGGCATAGCCGACCGCGCCTGCCAGCGCCGTCTCGATCGCCGCGGTGACGGCCTTCAGCTCGGCATGGGCCTCGCCCGGAAGGTCCCCGAAGGCCGTCGCGTCGGACTTCGCGGCCAGGACCAGCGAACCCAGCGTCGGCTGCGCGGGCCGGGCGAGCACAACCCAATGCGCGAATTCCGCGACGAGCGTATGCGGATAGCCGAATTTCTCGATCGTCGCGTTCATCGTCGTTTCTCCTTCAGGCGTCCGAAAGCCACGAGGTAATCGTACCGCCCCGCGCGCGCACGATCCATGCCTGGACCAGCCGCACCGCATGGATGAGGCAGGAAATCGCCGTCCACCAAGCCACCGCGATCAGGCCGAGGTCGGGGCGCGCGAACAGCATGGCCACGAACAGGATCACCATGTTCGGATTGCGGCGCGCGGTGATGAGGCGGAACTGGCTGTCAAACTTGCGCCATACGTGGATATGCATCAACCCGTTCTGCTTCATGAACAGGCCTTCGATCAGGCGCTGCACGATATAGCCGCCCTGGATCGCGCCCTGAACCCACCAGAACGTGGTCTGGTCGTAGGCCAGCCCCCAGGTCCCAAGGCCCGTCGCCCAGAACCACCACCAGAACGGCGGATGGACGAGGTCCATGCCGTGATCGGCGACATTGCCCCATTCCGACGAGGTGATCGTGCAGCGCGCCAGCTTGCCGTCCACGGTGTCGAGCACCATGAAGACCAGACCCAGCGCCATGCCCAGCCAGTAATGGCCGTAGGCGAAAAGCACGGTGGCGGCGACGCAGAACACCGCGCCCACGGCGGTCACCATGTTCGGAGTTATATGCAGCTTCGCGCAGATCCGCGTCAGCACCAGCGCCCATTCAGGCCAGAGGTACTTGGTCAGCACGTCGGTCACGCCCTTGTAGGCGCCGAAATAGCTGGCGCGCTCGATGGTGCGGACGCTCTGCGGCGTCAGTGCCGTGAGGAACGGCGTCTCGCGCTTGCGCAGCTGCTTGTTTTCGATCGTCGGGCCGCTTTCGTAGGCGACGACCTCAAGGTCAATGCTGCCTGAAAGCGGCGTTCCGGCGTTCATGGCCTCGGCGATTCGGGCGGCCTGCGCGCCGTCTGCCGCGTGGGCCAGCGCGGGAATGCCGCCCAGCGTCAGGACCATGCCGGGATGCGATGTGACGTATTTGAACCAGGCCGGATCCCACGCGAACGCGGCGTTGGAAAGGATGGCAGGGCCTTGGGCTGCGATCGCGGCGCCTTCCACATCGGCAGGGGCGCCATTGGCGCGGGCGATCCGCGCCACGCGCTCGGCCATCGTCAGACCCCAGAGCTTGACCGGGTTCGCGCCGAGAGTGACCACGGGGGGGAGCTTGTCTTGTTCGACCATGATTCGGGCCGTAATCCGTCCCCTTCCCCGAGGCAACTTCGTCACTTGCGGAAAGTGCTATCGTTTTTGACGGTCTTGCAAGTGGCGTAAAAGCGCCATACAACTGTAACCTTAATGTGTCAGTGAATGTTTCCTGATGATTTTCCCGCGCGGCATCCCTAAATAGGGACGCGTGTACGGAACCATTTACGAATTCGAAACGCTGCCGACCTTCGGTGAGCAAGGCAAGCGCAAGGCCACCGGCCCTGTGCGCGTGGCCCGTCGTGGCCGTGCCGTTCCCCTCGTCGGCATCATCCGCAATCCGCGCAGCCATCGCAACAAGGGCCATGCGCCCGAGATGGCGGATTGCTCCAACATCCTGACCGAAACCCCGCGCACCCGCGCGGAGTTGTTCGGCGTGCTCGACGGCTTTGCACGTCGCGGCATCGATTATCTGGTGGTCGACGGCGGCGACGGCACTGTCCGCGACGTGCTGACCTGCGGCGCCGAGATCTTCGGCGACGAATGGCCCGCTTTCATCGTCCTGCCCAAGGGCAAGACCAACGCGCTCGCCATCGACATCGGCCTGCCAACCCACTGGTCGCTGGCCGAGGCGCTGGCCGCCGCGCACAAGGGCAAGACCGTGACCCGCCGCCCCTTGCGCGTTTCCTCGCAGGACGGCAGCAGCGGCCATATCATGGGCTTCATCCTCGGCACCGGCGCTTTCGCGCTGGCCACCGAGGCGGGTCAGGAAGCGCATCGTCGCGGCGCCTTCAACAGTTTCGCCGTGGGCCTCAGCGTGCTCTGGGCCATCTTCCAGACCCTGTTCGGCCGGGTCGGCAATCCCTGGCGCTCGTGCACGCCGATGCGCCTGATCGACCGGCACACCGGCCGCGACCTGCCCTATGCAGGTCCCGGCCGCGCCGACGAGCGTTTCATGGCCGTCGCCACCACGTTCGAGAAGTTCCCGCTCGGCGCCCGCCCGTTCGGCCGCGACGTCGCGCCGGGTATGAAGCTCGGCGTGATCGACTGGCCGGTGCGCTGGATCGTCGCGCTGCTGCCCGCGATCCTGTTCGGCCTGACCGGCAAGTTCCTCGAACGCCGCGGCACCCATCGCCTGAGCGCCAGCGCGGTCGACCTCGAACTGGGCGGCTCGTTCATTCTCGACGGCGAGGCTTTCCCTGGCGGCAGCTATGTCCTCGAAGAAGGCCCGCAGCTGACTTTCGTGGTCCCCTGAACCTTCCCGGCATTTTTCAGACGCAGCATTTTTCAGACCACGGCACCGGCGCGCTTGCTTTCGCGCGGCCGGTGCCCGAGCATGACCCTATGACCCAAGATCTGGAAGGGCGCGTAAGCCAGGCGCTTCAGCGCCCCGTCGTGCCCGAAGTCCGCGCTTTCGCGGAGCGGCTGGCCTTGGCCGCCGGAAACGCCGTGGCGGTGCTGTTCTACGGCTCGAACTTGCGCACCGGCTCGCTGGAGGGCGTGCTGGATTTCTACGTCCTCACCGAAGGCCCGCAAGTCGAGAAGATCTGGCCGCGCGTCAGCTATCACGAATGGACCTGCGAAGGTGTGCCCCTGCGCGCCAAAGTCGCGACGATGGCGCTGGAGACCTTCCGCGCCGCCGCTGCCGGCGAACTGCTCGACACCACGATCTGGGCGCGATTCGTCCAGCCGAGCGGTATGGCCTGGCAGCGGGACGCAGCCGCGCTCGCCCCGGTAGACCCCACAGTTTCCACCGCCGTGTCCGGCGCGGCCCGTACCGCCGCGCGGCTCGCCGTCGCGCTCGGTCCCGAGACCGGCACGGCCGAAGATTATTGGCGCGCCCTGTTCCGCGCGACGTACGCCGCCGAGTTCCGGGTGGAGAAGGCAGGCCGCGAGGATTCGATCCTCTCCGTCAACCGCGAGCATTTCGACGGCCTGCTGCCGCTGGCGCTCGCCGCCGACGATATCCGCTTCGAACGCCTGCCCAACGGCACGCTGCGCCCGCAGCTTTCCGCGCGCGACCGCAGCCGCACGCTGGACTGGTGGAAGCGCCGCCAGCGGCTCGGCAAGCCTTACAACGTGCTGCGCCTGATCAAGGCCTCGACCACGTTCGAAGGCGCTGCGCGCTATGCCGCCTGGAAGATCGAGCGCCACACCGGCGTACCGGTGGCGATCACCCCCTGGCGCGAGCGCCATCCGGTGCTCTCCGCGCCCGGCGTGCTCTGGCACGTCTGGCGCGCGAAAAAGGCCATGGAACGGAAGCCCGCATGACCTCCGCGACACCCTCGGCCCTGATTCTCGCAGGCTCGCGCCCCGGTGCGCCCGATCCGGTCGCAGTGGCGGAAGGCCTCAGCCACAAGGCGCTGGTCGAACTGGAGGGCAAGCCGATGCTCGCCCATGTCGTGGAAGCCCTGCGCGATGCCGGGATTACGCGGCTTGCGGTCGTTGCCAGCGATCCGGCGGTCGTCGCGCTGGCCGAACTGCTCGGCTGCGAGACCGTTCCCGCCGAGGCCGGACCCAGCGCCAGCGTCGCGGCGGGCTTCGCCCTGCTCGGCGCGCCGATGCTGGTCACGACCTCCGACCACGCCCTGCTGCGCGGCCAGTGGGTGCGCGATTTCCTGAGCGATACGCCCGAGGATGCCGACGTTTCCGTGCTGCTGGCCCGGCGCGAGGCGATCGAGACGGCGATGCCGGGATCGCGGCGCACGTACTTGCGCTTTGCCGACGGCCACTGGTCCGGCTGCAACCTGTTCCTGCTGAAGACGCCCCGCGCCGAAGCGGCGATCGAGACCTGGAAGCTGGTCGAGGCCGACCGCAAGCGCCCCTGGCGCATCGCCGCGCGGCTCGGCCTCGGCATGCTGGCGAGCTATGCGCTCGGACGCCTCACGCTCGCGTCCGCGCTGGCAAGGCTGGGCGCGAAGATCGGTGTGACCGCCCGCCTCGTCGCCGCGCGGGACGGTCTGGCGGCAGTCGATGTCGACAAGCCTTCGGACCTCGTGGACGCCCGCGCGATTCTGGCGAAGCGGCGCTAGCCCCCCCACCAACGAGGCCGTACCCTCCGTTCGCACGGTAGTTCACTCCCTCATCCGTCATTGCGAGCGTAGCGAAGCAATCCAGAGTCGCGCAGAGCCGCTCTGGATTGCTTCGCTACGCTCGCAATGACGAGTGTTTTGTGAGGCTCAAAGGCCTTGCACGACGCCATGCCATGCAAGGTCAATGCGCCTCACATATACCGCATCTGGATACGGATCGACTTCACCTCACGGCCCACCGGCACGCCGACCTTGGTGTAGCTCGGCTTCCCAAGGTTGAAGATGTTGATCGAGGGATTGTTCGACATCGCCCCGCCGTCCGAGCCGAGGTCGGTCTTGCCGTTGCCGTTCACATCGTGGCGGACGGCGATGCCGTAAGTGCCGGAGGCCGGAACCGGCACGCAGAAGGTCATCGTCCCCGCCTTGGCAGGTGCCTCGATCCGCTTCAGCCACTTGCCCTTGGCGAGCCATTCCGCCGAAGTGGCGCGGTAGGACTGGACGCGCATGCGCCCTTCGGACGATTTGATCCCGTCCACGGTAACCAGGATCGCCGGGCCGCCGCCGGAGCGGCACTGGCTCATGTCGTTGCGGACTTCCTCGCGATATTCAGCGGCTGCCGGGGCTGCAACCGCCAGCGCGGCAAGCCCGGCTGCAACGACGGCGGGCACCTTGGGGAACTTCAACATCATCTCCGGTTCCATCATGCGGGCATGGGAATAGGCCCATGAAATATCTGGCGCCGCACTGCCATTGAGGCCGTGAATGCACTCTGAATTGGCAATTCACAATGGCCCAAGGGCAGGCCCGGTCACTGTACTTCGCCGGAACTAGGGGAGTTCCTCCATATGGCGTGTGGAAAACGGCGCCACCGCGCTTGTACCCCCAATATCTGGTGCCCTATCCTGAGCGTCGAGGAGTACCGTTCTTTACCATGACCACGCCGCTGATCTCGCCCTCCATCCTGTCCGCCGACTTCGCCCGTCTGGGTGAGGAAGTCCGCGCGATCGACGAAGCCGGAGCCGACTGGATCCACGTCGACGTCATGGACGGCCACTTCGTCCCCAACATCACCATCGGCCCCGCCGTGGTGAAGGCTCTGCGCCCGCATTCGGCCAAAGTCTTCGACGTCCACCTGATGATCTCCCCGGTCGACGCCTATCTCGAAGCTTTCGCAGAGGCCGGTGCGGACTACATCACCGTTCATCCCGAGGCCGGTCCCCACGTCCACCGCACGGTGCAGACAATCCGCAATCTCGGCAAGAAGGCGGGCATCTCGCTGAACCCGGCCACCCCGGCCAAGATGCTGGACTACCTGATCGACGAGATCGACCTGGTCCTCATCATGAGCGTGAACCCCGGCTTCGGCGGCCAGAGCTTCATTTCCAGCCAGCTTCGCAAGATCGAGGCGGTGCGCAAGATGATCGACAAGTCGGGCCGCGACATCCGCCTCGAAGTGGACGGCGGCGTCGATGCCAAGACCGCGCCGCTCTGCGTGGCTGCAGGCGCCGACGTGCTGGTGGCCGGTTCCGCAACCTTCCGCGGCGGCCCTTCGCAATATGCCGCCAATATCCGCGCCCTGAAGGGGCTCGCCTGAAACGAGGGGACCTCGGACGATGAAGCTGGACGCCCATCCGCGTTTCCCGATCGGGAACCCCGGCGGGCATCCAGCGATTGCTGCGGAGGATGAATTACCGAACGGGAGCGAGGAGGCTACCTTGAATCAGAGCGTTAGCGGATCTTCGGCCCTCCAGAGCGCAGCCGTTCACGCGGCCGAACCCGATGCGACCAACATCACCGCTTTCGCGTCCGACCTCGACGATTCCGACTTTCAAGATTCCGGTTTTCTCCCGCCTCGCCCGGAGCCGCAAGTCGAGATCGCCCAGATCGACGGCGGCCGTGCGCTGGCGCTGGCCGATTTCTCCGCCCCTTCGGTCGGCGCGGGCGAGCGGCTGATCCGCTTCGCCTACCGGCTCGGCATTCCCGGCTCGATGCTCTCCGCGCCGATGGGCAAGAAAGCCCGCACGCGCCTGCTCGCCACTGTCAACAACACCCTACCCGGCCATGCCGCCGCCGGGACCGCGCTGCGCGCCGGGCATTTCCTGATCCACGGCGCCAAGACCCCGATCGCCCAGGTCGACTATGCCGGGCCTTCCCGCGTGACTCCGCCGCTGGAGCGCGTGGTCCACAGCTTCTCCTGGCTCACCGACCTCGAAGCCTGCGCCCCGCGCGAACAGGGCATCGGCGTGGCCGAGCGCATCCTCACCGCCTGGCTCCAGGCCAATCCCAAGCCCCCCGCCAAGCCCGGCAAGGGCCCGGCCTGGGATGTCGGCAACACCGGCGCGCGGCTGATGAACTGGCTGGCCCATGCGCCGCTGATCCTCTCGGGCGAGAAGGCGCTGCGCAACCGCACCCTCGCCCACATTTCCGAGACCGCCCGCTGGCTGGACCGCCATGTCGGCCGCGCCGAAGACGAACTCGCCGCCGTCGCCGGATGGAGCGCCATCGTCGCCGCCGGACTGCTGCTGCCGGAAGGCCGCCCGCGCCGCCTCTACGGCGAAGCCGGGCTCATCAAGGCGCTGGGCGAGCTGATCGGCGACGACGGCGGCGTACTTTCGCGCAGCCCGCTCGCGCAGATGGAGGCCATCGCGCTGCTGGTGCGGCTGCGCAACTGCTACCACGCCACCCGCCGTGACGCCCCCAAGGCCGTCGAGCGGGTGATCGAACTGCTGGTCCCGCCCCTGCTTGCCCTGACTCACGGCGACGGTTCGCTGGGGTCCTGGCAGGGCGGCTGGGCGGTGAGCGGCGAGGATGTCGAGGCCCTCGTCAAGGCGACCGGCGTGCGCACCCGCCCGCTGCGCGACGTGCGCCAGTGGGGCTATCAGCGCGTGCTCTCGCACAAGACGATCCTCCAGTTCGACACCGCGCCGCCGCCGCTGCCCGCCCATGCGCGCCACGGCTGCGCCTCCACGCTGGCCTTCGAGATGTCGCATTCCGGCCACCGGCTGGTGGTCAATTGCGGCGGCTCGGCCAGCGGCGGCGGCCTCGTGCCCGTCCGCCTCGAACAGGGGCTGCGCGCCACCGCCGCCCATTCGACCCTGACGCTCGACGACGCCAATTCCACCGCCGTCCTCATCAACGGCGCGATCGGCGGCGGCGTCAGCGAAGTCGATATCGACCGCAAGACACTGGTGCAGGAAAACGGCGGCAACGCCACCCGGATCGAGGCCAGCCACAACGGCTACGAGGCGCGCTACGGCCTCACCCACCGCCGCATCCTGATCCTGCGCGACGACGGCAGCGAACTGCGCGGCGAAGACGTGCTGATCCCCGCCGGGCGCAAGGCGCAGCGCGGCAAAGTGGGCTTCGCCATCCGCTTCCACCTCGGCGCCGATGTGGAAGTGCTGCTCACCGAGGATGGACAGGGCGCGGGCATGGCCCTGCCCGACGGCAGCCTCTGGCAGTTCCGCAGCAGCGCGGGCGAAGTGACGCTGGAGGATTCGCTCTGGGTGGACGGACAGGGCCGTCCGCAGGCGACGCAGCAACTGGTGATCCAGGGACTCGTCTCGCGCGGAGGCGGTAATTTCGGGTGGCTTATCAAGAAAATGGGGTGAAATGCCGAGACGAGCCCCATGGCTTGTGGCACCCTGACCTTGCGGCCTTCACGCTGCCGACCTAGAGGGCGCGGAAATTCCCTCTCCGCACGTTCCAGAACGAGGCCGTTTTCATGACCGATACCGTCCAGATCCGCCGCGCATTGCTTTCGGTTTCCGACAAGACCGGCCTCGCCGATCTGGGCAAGGCCCTCGCCGCGCGCGGGGTCGAACTGGTCTCGACCGGCGGCACCGCCAAGGCACTGCGCGACGCGGGCCTTGAGGTGAAGGATATCTCGGACCTCACCGATTTCCCCGAAATGATGGACGGCCGCGTCAAGACCCTGCACCCCAAGGTCCACGGCGGCCTGCTGGCGGTGCGCGACAACCCGGAACACGCCAAGGCCATGGCCGAACACGAGATCGGCGCGATCGACCTCGTCGTCGTCAATCTCTATCCCTTCGAAGCGACCGTCGCCAAGGGCGCCGACCGTGACGAGATCATCGAGAACATCGACATCGGCGGCCCGTCGATGGTGCGCTCGGCCGCGAAGAACCACGCCTTCGTCGCCATCGTCACCGATCCCAAGGACTATGCCGGCCTGCTCTCCGAACTGGAGACGACCGATGGCGGCACCACTCTCGCCTTCCGCAAGCTGCTGGCCGCGCGCGCCTATGCGCAGACCGCCGCTTACGATTCGATGATCTCGCAGTGGTTCGCCTTCGCCGATCAGGGCCTTGAGTTCCCCGAGATGCTGAGCGTCAACGGCCGCCTCGCCACCACGCTGCGCTATGGCGAGAACCCGCACCAGAAGGCCGCGCTCTACACGCCGGTCGGCCCGTTCACCAAGGGCCTGGCCCAGGGCGAGCAGGTGCAGGGCAAGGAACTGTCCTACAACAATTATAACGACGCCGACGCCGCCTTCGAACTCGCTGCAGAGTTCAAGGGCCAGGACCCGGCGGTGGTCATCGTCAAGCACGCCAACCCTTGCGGCGTGGCACAGGGTTCCAGCCTGCTCGAAGCCTGGCAGGGCGCGCTGGCCTGTGACGACGTTTCGGCCTTCGGCGGCATCGTGGCGGTGAACACCACGCTCGACGGCCCGACCGCCGAGGCGATCTGCCAGATCTTCACCGAAGTCGTCGTCGCCCCCGACGCCGACGAGGAAGCCCGCGCCTTCTTCGCCAAGAAGAAGAACCTGCGCCTGCTGCTGACCGGCGGTCTGCCCGATCCGCGCCGCCCCGGCCTGACCGTGAAGCCGATCACCGGCGGTCTGCTCGTTCAGGGCCGCGATGCCGGAGCCATCGGTCTCGACGATCTCAAGGTCGTCACCAAGCGCGCGCCGAGCGAGCAGGAACTGAAGGACTGCCTGTTCGCCTGGACCGTGGCCCGCCACGTCAAGTCGAACGCGATCGTCTATGCCAAGGACGGCGTCACCGCCGGGATCGGCGCGGGCCAGATGAACCGCCGCGATTCCTCGCGCATCGCCGCGATGAAGGCGGCTGAAGCCGCCGAGAAGTTCGGCTGGGCACAGGCCCGCACGGTCGGCTCGGCGGTCGCATCCGACGCATTCTTCCCCTTCGCCGACGGCCTGCTGGCCGCCGCCGAGGCAGGCGCGACCGCAGTGATCCAGCCGGGCGGCTCGATCCGTGACGACGAAGTCATCGCCGCTGCCGACGAGGCCGGTCTGGCGATGGTCTTCACCGGCATGCGCCACTTCAAGCACTGAGGCCCATAGCCTCTTGCAAACAGGTCCGACGAAGCGAAGGAGACGGATATGTGGCTGATGTGGCTGGGACCGCTCGTCACTGTCGCCTTCCTCGTCGGGTTGGCCACGGCGGCGGTGCTGGTGCGCCTTGGCCGCATCCGCAAACCGCATCATGTGATCGGCGCGCTGGCGCTTCCCTTCGGATGCGCGGCGCTGCCGGTGGCCGGTCTCGCAATCGTTTCGGTCGCCTCGGCCCTGCTGGCGGGCACGACTCATTGACTGAATTGTGACGGTTCCACCGCTCCATCGCTGAGAATCAACGCTTCGTCGCAGAATGGGGCGCGGTTCGTCGCCATTCACTGGACGGCAAGGCGATTCGCTCCAAGTGAGCGCCACGCAATCGTACCACACCAACAGAGCTGATTTTCGTCATGGGACTCTTCAAGGCCGACTTCTACCGCTTCTTCGCTCTCGGCTTCGCCGGTGGTGCGCTGCTGGTGCTCGGCGTGATGGGGATCGGCAATCACTCGATCGCGGGCGGCATCGTGCCCCCGGCCGAAGCCGCTGCCCAGGTCGACTGACGCCAGCTTTCAATTGCGCGAAAGGTCGCCAGTCCCCATATGGGCGGCATGGCTAATGCGCATCATCATCACGAGCATTCCGGCGACAACCTGATCGAGGCCGCCCGCGCCGCCCTTGAAAAGGCTGGCGAGCAATGGACCGAGATGCGCGCCGACGTCTTCGGCGCGCTGGCCGAACGCGACCGCCCGGCCTCTGCCTACGATCTTGCCGAAAGCGTCTCGGCCCTGCGCGGCAAGCGCGTGGCGCCCAACAGCGTCTACCGCATCCTCGACCTCTTCGTGCGCACCAACCTCGCCCGCCGGGTGGAGAGCGCCAATGCCTATCTCGCCAACAGCCATCCCGGCTGCCAGCATGACTGCATCTTCCTGATCTGCGACGTCTGCGGCCAGGCCGTCCACATCGACGACGACAAACTGACCGGCGCCCTCATCGCCGCCGCCAAGCAGGCCGGATTTGCTGGAGTCCGCCCCGTGGTGGAACTGCGCGGCACTTGCGCGACCTGTAGCTGAGGCGAACCCGAGCCCCTCACTTCCATCGCGATCATGCCCGCGCCGGCGGGCCAGCTGGTCGTCATTGCGAGCGTAGCGAAGCAATCCAGAGCGGCTCCGCGCGACTCTGGATTGCTTCGCTACGCTCGCAATGACGAAATGGGGTGAATATCCGTCGAGCCTGCGATTTCGGCCGAAATCACGGCACTTTACATCTCGAAACGTCGCAGCGGAGCCACGGGTCCCACGTTTTTCCTGTCCTTTCGGACTACACCCGCATATTGCCCACTGCTTAATTCGACACCAGAACACGTAAAGTGTACAAGCAGACCATGACAGCCAACCCGGCCACGCCGCTCCTCGACACCGTCGACACCCCTGACGATCTCCGCAAGCTGAAGCCTGCCGATCTGCGTCAACTGGCCGACGAACTTCGCACCGAGATGATTTCCGCCGTCGGCCAGACCGGCGGGCACCTCGGCTCTGGTCTCGGCGTCGTCGAACTGACCGTCGCGCTTCACTACGTATTCGACACCCCGGCCGACCGGCTGATCTGGGACGTGGGCCACCAGGCCTATCCGCACAAGATCCTCACCGGCCGCCGCGACCGTATCCGCACGCTGCGCCAGGGCGGCGGACTTTCCGGCTTCACCAAGCGTTCGGAAAGCGAATACGACCCCTTCGGCACTGCCCATAGCTCCACCTCGATCTCGGCCGCGCTCGGTTTCGCCGTCGCCAACAAGATCAAGGGCCAGCCGGGCCGCGGCATCGCCGTGATCGGCGACGGCGCGATGAGCGCGGGCATGGCCTACGAGGCGATGAACAACGCCGCGGACGCCGGAAACCGCCTGATCGTCGTCCTCAACGACAACGACATGTCGATCGCGCCGCCGGTGGGCGGCCTTTCCGCCTATCTCGCGCGGCTCGTCTCCTCGGGCCGCTTCCTCGGCCTGCGCGATCTGGCCCGCAAGTTCGCCCGCCGCCTGCCGCGCCCGCTCCACGCCGCCGCCCGCAAGACCGACGAATTCGCCCGCGGCATGGCCATGGGCGGCACCTTGTTCGAGGAACTCGGCTTCTACTACGTCGGCCCGATCGACGGCCATGACCTCGATGCGCTGGTTCCGGTGCTCGAAAACGTGCGTGACGCCGCCGAAGGCCCGATCCTGGTCCATGTCGTGACCCAGAAGGGCAAGGGCTACGCGCCTGCCGAGGAAGCCGCCGACAAGTACCACGGCGTCCAGAAGTTCAACGTCGTCACCGGCGAGCAGGCCAAGGCCCCTGCCGGGCCGCCCAGCTACACCGGCGTCTTCGCCAAGGCGCTGGTCGCCGAGGCAGAGAAGGACAACCGCATCTGCGCCATCACCGCCGCCATGCCCTCGGGCACCGGGCTGGACCGATTCGCGCAGCTTTTCCCCAATCGCAGCTTCGACGTCGGCATTGCCGAGCAGCACGCGGTGACGTTCGCGGCCGGTCTGGCCGCGCAGGGCATGCGTCCGTTCTGCGCGATCTATTCCACTTTCCTCCAGCGCGCCTTCGACCAGGTCGTCCATGACGTGGCGATCCAGAACCTGCCGGTGCGCTTCGCGATCGACCGCGCCGGTCTGGTCGGTGCCGACGGCGCCACCCACGCCGGCTCGTTCGACGTGACGTATCTGGCCACCCTGCCCAATCTGGTGGTCATGGCCGCCGCCGACGAGGCCGAACTGGTCCACATGGTCCACACCGCCGCGCAGTACGACGACGGCCCGATCGCCTTCCGCTATCCGCGCGGCAACGGCGTGGGCCTGGACCTCCCGGAAGTCCCGCAGCTGCTGGAGATCGGCAAGGGCCGGATCGTCCGTGAAGGCACCAAGGTCGCCCTGCTCTCGCTGGGCACTCGCCTCGGCGAAGCGCTCAAGGCCGCCGATGTGCTGGAGGCCAAGGGCCTGTCCACCACCGTCGCCGACTTGCGTTTCGCCAAGCCGCTTGACACCGACCTGATCCGCAAGCTGATGCTGAGCCATGAAGTCGTCGTCACCGTCGAGGAAGGCGCCATCGGCGGCCTCGGCGCCCATGTCCTGACGATGGCCAGCGACGAAGGCCTGACCGACGCCGGCCTCAAGATCCGCACCATGCGCCTGCCGGACGTGTTCCAGGATCACGACAAGCCCGAGGCGCAGTACGACGAAGCCGGACTCAATGCCCCGCAGATCGTCGATACCGTGCTCAAGGCCCTGCGCCACAACAGCGCCGGAGTGAACGAGGCGCGGGCCTGAGGCGTGACGATTTAACGTTGCGCCGTTGACATAATCACGCCCTCAGAGGCATGCACTCCGTCATCCTGAATTTGTTTCAGGATGACGATTGAGTTTGATGGCGCTCCGCAGCACCAAACTCCGAAAGAACTAGGCCTGCGCAGCCTCGAAGGCATCCATCGTCAGTTCCAGCGAGCGGACTTGCGCATCCGGGTCGAAGATCGCGCCCGAGACGATCAGTTCGTCCGCCTGGGTGCGGGCGATGAAGGCATTGATTTCATCCCGCACCCGCGCAGGTGTGCCGATCGCACTGACCGAGCGGACCTGCTCCAGCATCGCCCGCGCGGCACCCGGAAGACCCGCGCGGTAGTCCCGGATCGGCGGCGGCAGGCGGCCGGGGCTACCGGTGCGCAGGGCGACGAAACTCTGGTCGGTGGAGGACGCGAGATAGCGGGCTTCCTCGTCGCTATCCGCCGCAACGACGTTGATCGCCGCCATGAAGTGCGGCTTGTCCAGCACTTTGCCCGGTTCGAACCGCTCGCGGTAGATGCGCGCGGCCTCGTCGAGCTGGGCGGGCGCGAAGTGCGAGGCGAAAGCATAGGGCAGGCCGAGCATCGCGGCGAGCTGGGCGCCGAACAGGCTCGATCCGAGAATCCACATCTGCACGTCGGCGCCGTCCGCCTGAGGGGACGAGACGCCGCCCACCGCCTGCCCGGCGAAACGCGCCTGAAGCTCGACGACATCCTGCGGGAATCGCTCCGAAGCGCCGACGATATCCTTGCGCAGGGCATTGGCGAGCCGTCCATCGGCCCCCGCCGCCCGGCCGAGACCGAGATCGACACGGCCGGGGAACAGCGCCGCCAAGGTGCCGAACTGCTCGGCGATCACGTAAGGATTGTGGTTGGGCAGCATGATCCCGCCCGAGCCGATGCGGATGGTGGAGGTCGCCGCGCCGATATGCGCGAGCACGACCGAAGTGGCGCCGCCCGCGATCCCGTCCATGCCGTGGTGTTCCGCCACCCAGTAGCGCGCATAACCGGCCTTTTCGGCGACTTGCGCGGTGCGGGCGGAAATGGCGAGCGCTTCGGCGACGGTGCCGCCTTCGCGCACGGAAACGAGATCGAGAACGGAAAATGGGATCATGGCTTTGGCGTTCCTTCCAGCCCGAGCTGGGCGAGATAGTCCTTGGCGGTAACGGCGGCGGGGCTGTCCGGGCTGGTGCTGAGCACCGAGTTCCAGCTGCGCCGCGCGGCTTCGTCGCGCCCGCCGAGAATCGCGATGACACCGGCTTCGAGGCCGACTTCGGGGTCTTGCGGGGCCAATTGGGCGGCCTTTTCGATCTGGGTCTGCGCCTCGATCAGGTTCTTCTGGCGGCGCGAGAGCGTCGCCGAGAGCAGCCAGGCCTGAGCGTTGCCGGGATCGGCGGTGCGGGCATCGGCCAGAGCCGTGGCCGCCTCGCCGTTCTGGCCGAGCGACACGAGTGCGCGGGCGCGGTCGAGCGCGATCGAGGCACCGAGCACGCCGTCACTGGCGGTCTTGGCCTCGGTAGCGGCGGGGCCGAGCAGCATCAGCGCATCGCCTGCCTTGCCGTCCGCCAGCGCCGCGTTTCCGGCCATGGCGCCCAGCCGCGCGCGGCTGAGGTGGTCGCCCGGATCGGCGGTATCGCGGGCCTGGGTGAAGGCCGTGCGCGCCTCGCCCCAGCGGTCGAGATCGGCCAGCGCCACGCCGAGGCAAAGCCCGGCGCGGACCTTCTCACGCCCCTGCGCGCTCGCCAGCGCCTTGCGGGCGACTTCGGCGGAGCGCTCGGGATCGGATTCGACCGCGAGCAGGCAACCGTTCTCCGGCCGCAGCGGCAGGGGACCGGCGAACTGCTGCGATTCGGTCCGGCGCCTGCGCGCCTCGTCTTCCTTCTTCTCGACGATCTCACGCGGAAGCGCGGAGGCGTAAGGGCTGGACTGCATCAGCATGAGCGGAAGAAGGAAGAGCATGGGCAGGTGATCCTTGGAAAATCAGGCCACCGGCTCGCGGGCGAGGACCAGTTCCGCAACGCTGCGCAGGAGCAGGTGAATGTCGGAATCGCGCGAGAGGCGGTGGTCTCCGTCCTTGATGAGCGTGACCTGCACGTCGGCTGAACGCAGGCGCTCGGCCAGTTTCACCGAGATATCCCAGGGCACGTCGTCGTCGCGCTGGCCATGGAGCAGGCGGACCGGGCCGTCGAAGGCGATTTCCTTTTCCAGCATGCGGTTGGCCTGGCCGTCCGCCCAGAAGCCCGGATGCGTCGGGGTGGGTTCGGGGCCGTAAGGGTTGTCTTCCCAGATCGTCTCGCCGTCGGCGAGCACGTTCTTGTCCATCTGGGCGATGCCCCATTCGGTGAAGTCCGGCGCGGCGGCAATGCCGATCAAGCCCCGCACCTTGCTGCCCAACGCTTCGGCCACCAGCAGCATGAGCCAGCCGCCCATCGACGAGCCGACCAGCACGACCTGCTCCAGCCCTGCCGCCGCGATCACCGCCAGCACTTCGTCGCGCCACCTGCTGAGCGTGCCGTCCGCGAAGTCGCCGGAGCTTTCGCCGCAGCCGGAATAGTCGAGCAGCAGGCAGGGGCGACCGGCCGCCTGTGCCATGTCGAACAGCGCCGTGGCCTTACTGCCCGCCATGTCGGACATGTAGCCGGGCAGGAACACGATCGTCGCGCCGGTGCCGGGGGTGAAACGATGGGCGATGCGGCGCCCGTCGGGCAGCTCCAGATAACGCGTGTCGGTCATGGCCGCCCATCTGGGGTTCGGGCACGGCAAGCACAAGTCCCAAGGCGGCGCGGATGACGGTTGCAGGGAAGTGGATTCGCAGCCTAAGGCTTGGGGAAAGCGCCTGAAACTCGCAAACCCATCAGGAAGCCGCATCAGAATGTCCGCGCAGATCCTCGACTTCCCTACCCGCCCGAGTCGGCTCGCGCTGCGCCTGGAGTGGTTCGCCACCGACCGCTCGGTGCTGCTGGCGATCTGGGCGCTCTATTTCGCGCTGCGGGTGGCGGTGCTGCTGATCGACGTCCATCCGACTTCCGACGCCGAATCCTACTTCACGCGGGCAGCGGGGCTGGCGAACGGGCTGGGCTACCGGGACAAGGGCCTCGCGACAGCCTTCTGGCCGCCCGGTCTGCCGCTGGCGCTTTCGGTGATGTTCCACCAGTTCGGCGTGTCGCTGGTCTCGCTGGGGCTGTTCAACCTCGCGGCCTCGATGCTGACCGGGCTGCTGACGCTGGCGCTGGGCCGCCACATCTTCGGCAACGAAGCCGCCGCGCGCGGCGGGCTGCTGCTGCTGGCGGTCTATCCCAATGCCATCGGCTACGTGCCGCTGGCCCTTACCGAAGTCTTCTACACCACCCTGCTGCTGGCGGGATGCTGGGCGCTGATGACCCGGACGAACCGCTGGCAACTGGTCGGCGCCGGGCTGATCTTCGGCTTCGCGACGCTGGTGAAGGCGCAGACGCTGGTGGTCGTGCCGCTGATCTTCGCGATCGACTGGCTGCGCGCCCGCCCGGTCTGGCAGCGACTGCCGGGTCTGCTCACGGAGGGTCTCATCGTCGTCGCCATCGCGGCGCTGGTGGTCATGCCGTGGACGCTGCGCAACCATGCCCAGCTCGGCCACTGGGTCGTGGTCTCGACTAACGGCGGCTATACCCTGCTCACCGGCAACCACGACACCGCCACCGGCGATTTCACCCCCAACGCCCCGGTGGTGAAGGAATTCATGGCCCGCACCGACCTCGACGAAGTGTCCAGCGACATCGAGGCGGCGCGCATGGGCCTCACCTGGATTCGCGATAATCCCGGCAAATTCCTCGCCCTAGCGCCGAAGAAGCTGATGCGGCTGTGGCTGCCCGACGGCGAGGCGGAATGGGCCTATCAGGGCGGCGCGCCGGGCTATCCGCGCTTCGAAGCCCTCTACCGCGCGGTGCGCTATGCGAACCAGGGCTACTATGCGCTGCTGATGCTGGGCTTCGCGGCGGCCTTTGTAGTCATGACCCTGCGGCGGCGGCACGAGCGACTGCGCTGGACCGGCTGGTGGCTGCTGCCTTATGCCGCAGCGCTCTATCCGACGCTGATCTGCCTGCTGTTCTCCGGCCAGTCACGCTTCCACTACCCAGTCATGCCGTTCGTCTGCATGACCGTGGGCTGGCTGATGGCGGTAACGGTGGAGCGGCTCGCATGGAGAAAGAGCAAGCCGACGCTTCACTAAAGCAGGGCCGGACCGATCACCCGCACGATCACCGGCCCGGCGGCCGCCTCGGCGCTCTCGATCTTGGGCTGGTCCGAACTGCTCTCGCCGAACAGGGCAAGGCCGACAGCAAGCGCAAGCGCCAAGGCCGTCCATGCCCCGATCCTGCCCATCCGCCCCGACATCGCTCACCCCTTCCGGAAAATATCCTCGATCCCCATAGCAGAGACCGCGACAACGCGAAATGACAAGGACAGCGAGAGGTTCGCCGGATGCATCATTCTCGGGATGACTTTTCCGCCCGCAAACGCTACATGCGCCATCAATGACGCAGCTGCTCACCACTACGACTACTACCACCCGGCGCTTCCGGGGACGGTTGGTCGCGGCCTGAGCAGGCAGCCACCGTCGCCCGGAACTCGGGCGAGCGGCGTCTCTCTCCCGAAATAGCGCCATTCAGCAGACGCCGCACCTTCACCCGGAGGCGCGCCTGTGCCATGGCGCCCCGATACTTTTCCGCCCACATGCTCTGGTATGGCATGGGGCAAACGAGAAATGAGTTCGTCCATGTCCGAAATGTTCAAGATCAGCCTGCCCGACGGTTCGGTTCGCGAAATGCCCGAAGGCTCCACCCCGGCCGACGTCGCCGCCGCCATCGGCCCCGGCCTCGCCAAGGCCGCGCTCGCCGCGAAGATCGACGGCGAACTGGTGGACCTCGACCGCCCCTTCACCGCCGACTCCCAGCTGGCTCTCGTCACCAGCCGCGACGAGGACGAGGCGCTGGACCTCGCCCGTCACGACTTCGCCCACGTCCTGGCCGAAGCGGTGCAGGCGCTGTTCCCCGGCACGCAGATCACCTTCGGCCCTTCGACGGACGACGGTTTCTACTACGACTTCGCGCCCAACCCGGAGCGCGGGCCGTTCACCGACGACGACCTGCCGGCCATCGAGGCGGAGATGCGCAAGATCATCGCCGCCAACAAGCCGCTGCGCCGCGAGGTCTGGGACCGCGAACAGCTGATCAGCCGCTGGAAGCAGCAGGGTGAGACCTTCAAGGCCGAATGGGCCGCCGAACTCCCCGGCGACGAGCCGCTGACCGTCTACTGGTCGGGCGAGGACTGGCTGGACATGTGCCGCGGCCAGCACCTGCCCTCGACCGGCAAGCTGGACCCGGCCGCCTTCAAGCTGACGCGCGTTTCGGGCGCCTATTGGCGCGGCGACCAGAAGAACGCGATGCTCTCGCGCATCTACGGCACCGGCTGGCTCAACAAGAAGCAGCTTGCCGCGCACCTCACGCGCCTTGAAGAGGCCGCCAAGCGCGACCACCGCAAGCTCGGCAACGAGATGGACCTGTTCCACCTCCAGGCCGAGGCCCACGGTTCTGTGTTCTGGCATCCCAAGGGCTACGTGATCTATCGCGCGCTCGAGGACTACATGCGCCGCGCGATCGGCCAGGCCGACTGCAAGGAAGTGAAGACGCCGCAGGTCATGGACGCGCGGCAGTGGGAAGCTTCGGGCCACTGGGGCAAGTACCGCGAGAACATGTTCGTCATCCCCGACGAAGTGCCGAATACCGAGGATGACGGCCCGATCATCTCGGACGAGGCGCAGTGGATGGCGCTGAAGCCGATGAACTGCCCGGCGCACATCCTGATCTTCAAGCAGGGCATCAAGTCCTACCGCGATCTGCCGCTGCGCCTCGTCGAAAACGGCTGCTGCCACCGCAACGAACCGCACGGCGCGCTGCACGGGCTGATGCGCGTGCGCCAGTTCACGCAGGACGACGGCCACATCTTCTGCCGCGAAGACCAGATCGTCAGCGAAGTGCAGGCCTTCTGCGAAATGGCGGACCGGGTCTACAAGGACTTCGGCTTCACCTACGCGATCAAGCTGGCGCTGCGCCCGGACAACCGCATCGGCACCGACGAGCAGTGGGACAAGGCCGAGGCCGAACTGCGCGACGCCGTGGTGCGCGCGGGCCTCGCCACCGAGGAATACGGTTGGGAGGAGCTTCCGGGCGAAGGCGCGTTCTATGCGCCCAAGCTGGAATGGCACCTCACCGACGCGATCGGCCGTACCTGGCAGGTCGGCACGATCCAGTCCGACCGCATGCTGCCCGAGCGTCTCGACGCCAGCTACATCGGCGAGGACGGTGCGCGCCACCGCCCGGTCATGCTGCACCGCGCGATCTTCGGCTCCTATGAGCGGTTCATCGGCATCCTGATCGAACACTTCGCCGGCAAGCTGCCGGTCTGGCTCGCCCCGGTCCAGGCCGTGGTCGCCACGATCGTCTCCGATGCCGACGACTATGCGCAGGACGTGACGAAGAAGCTCCGGGCGGCAGGCGTGCGCGTCGAAACCGACGTGCGCAACGAGAAGATCAACTACAAGGTGCGCGAACACTCACTGAAGAAGGTTCCGCACCTGCTGGTGGTGGGCAAGCGCGAGGCGGAGGAACAGACCGTCGCCCTGCGCACCCTCGGCGCCGAGCACCAGAAAGTGATGTCCCTCGACGAGGCCATCGCCCTGCTCAAGGCCGAGGCCACCGCGCCGGATTTGCGCTGATGGTCAGGCTCCGATGATCAGACCCGGCTACCCCGACGACGCCCCGCGCGCCTTTGCCATTTGGCGCGCGGCGGTGGACGCCACCCACGGCTTCCTGTCGGCGGAGGACAAGGTCGAGATCGCCGGGCAGGTCGAAGCGATGCTCCCGGCGGTCCCCTTGTGGATTGCCGAGGATACAGACGGCATCGCGCAAGGCTTCATGGTCTTCGTAGACGGGTCGATTGAGGCGCTGTTCGTCGATCCGGCGGTCCACGGGCTGGGCTTCGGCTCGGCGTTGGTCGCCCATGCGCTGGCGCTGGAGCCGCAGGCCCGCGTCGATGCCAACGAACAGGCCGACAACGCGCTGCCCTTCTACGAATCGCGCGGTTTCCTGCGCACCGGCCGGTCCGAACGCGACGCCGAAGGCCGCGCCTATCCTACCATTCACTTGCGTCATCCCGGAAAGACATCAGCATGATCAAGCGCGAGCTTATCGACACCGCGTGGATCCCTGACGGGGAGAAGCTAGAGCTTTACAAGCACGATCAGGATTACATGATCGTGCTTGGCCACAACGAGCTGATGTCCACGCGCAAGTGGGGCAGTGAGGAGGCCCTCGCGACGATGGCCTGGGATCGCATCAAGGGCATTACCAAGCGCCCGCACATGCTGATCGGCGGCTACGGCATGGGCTTCACCCTGCGGGCGGCGCTGCGCACGCTGCCCGAGGATTCAAAGCTCACCGTGGTCGAACTCGTGCCCGAGATCATCGAATGGGCGCGCGGGCCGATGGCCGAACTGGCTAATGGCTGTCTCGACAATCCCCGCGTCAATCTGGTCATGGGCGACGTCGGCCATGTCATCGACGGATCGCGCGCCGCCTATGACGCCATCCTGCTCGACGTCGACAACGGCCCCGATGGTCTCGTGCGCGAGGACAACAACCAGATCTACTCGAAGACCGGCCTGCGGGCGGCGCGCAATGCGCTGACGCCGGACGGCGTGCTGGCGATCTGGTCCGCCGGAGCCGATCCCGCCTTTACCCGCCGTCTCGAACGCGCCGGATTCAAGGTGGACGAAGTGAAGGTCTCCTCGCGCAGCAACGGCAAGGGCCCCAAGCACGTCATCTGGTTCGCCACGCCGGAGTGATTCCGGCTGGCGGGCTGAACGGCCTTTGCCCCCGACAACGCCAATCCAAAACTCGTCGCCCCCGCAAAGGCGGGGGCCCCGCTTCCTTCACGCCACGCCGCAAGAACAAGCGGGATCCCCGCTTCCGCGGGGATGACGGGGAGTTTGGTGGGACTGATTGGAGCAAATCGCTCGCTCTGACTGTCAGCCCGGCAGGCTGCGATCCGCCCGCGCCTCGATCCGCCGCGCCTTCGCCCGTCCGGTCGCCGCAGCCAGAACGCTGGCACTCAGCAGAACTCCCGAGACCATCAGCCCCACGGCCACCAGCCCCGGCGGGCTGAAATCGGTGCGGGCATCGAGTTCCACCCATTTGCCCAGCTTCACGCTGGCTCTGGTAGTCTGGCGATCCTTGGAAAGGCGCATGGCAACTCCTTCGTGCTATCGCCCGAGGATTAGCCTTCCTGCGTCAGTCGATCCAGCCAGGCCTGCGCCTGCTTCGGTTCCCCCACGGCATGCGACTGCACCGGGCCGCGCGCGGCGAGGAATTCCTGATGGAGCGCGAAGCACTCCATATCGAGCTGCAAGCGAAGGTCGTCGATCTCTTCGGCAAGCTCGGTGAGGCCGTCCACCAGCGGTGCTGCCTTGGCGCGGGCCTGCTTGTCCTTGTTATGGCCGAACAGGCCCCATTGCCCTGCCGCCGTCACCCGCAACGCCGCGATCAGCGCATCGCGATATTCGATTTCGAGGTCGGCACGGCGCGTGTCCATGCGCTCAAGACGGTTTATTTTGGCCATGGAACGCTCCTAGGCTTCCATGTCGGTCAGTCAACGATCACCACAGGATACCGTGCTTGTCGGGCGTGATCGGCGGCGGGGCTTCGTCACCGATGGACTGGAGCAGATCGATCTCGATCGTCCGGCACATCGCGTTCAGCGGCAGATCGTGCACGGTATTGGCGAAAGGATCGACGAGATCGTCACCGATGGCCAGCACCGCCAGGAACATGATTCCCGCGATCGTCGAGCCGAGCGGCGTCGCCACGCCCAGCGTCTCGACCAGGCCGATCGGCAGCAGGATACAGAACATATGCGTGAAGACGGTGGGGAAAAAGCGATACTGATAGGGCAGCGGCGTGTTCTTCAGACGCTCCATGCCGCCCTGGGCATTGGCGATGTCCACCAGCACGGCTTCCATCTGCGTCTGCTGGATGGTGTCGATCCAGCCCTTGCGGCGCGCCTCGTCGATGCGGCGACCGGTATCGTCGAGAATGCCGTTGGCCACGTTGGCGCGTTCCAGCGAGGAATCGGCATCGCCGCGCGAAAGCATGCGCAGCACTTCGGCATCGGGCTTGATCCGGCGCAGCTGGCAGCGCAGCGCGTTGACGTAGGCGATCTGGCGCAGGACGACGCGGCGCTTCAGCTCGGTCGCTTCCGGATCGGGCATGAAATTGCGAGCCGAACGCGCGATGTTGCGACTGGCATTGATCATCAATCCCCAGAGCCCGCGACCTTCCCACCAGCGCTGATAGGCCGAATTGCTCCTGAAACCGAGAAACAATGCCAAAGCCGAACCGAACAGCGTCACCGGCAATTCGGGCGCATGGAACGGCAGCACGAAGTAGGTCACCGTGACGATGACGTCCCAGACGAACAGCAGGGTCAGCGGCTTCCAGATCTCGCGGAAGATCTGGACGGGTTGCAGGGACGGCGTGACGATCATCGCTTGGCGGAATCTCCGTGCGCCGCCGTGGCGGCATGGGAAAGGGCGACCGAGGTTCCCGAAACCGGCCTCAGGGTGAACCAGTCAGCCCTGTCGATCGCCACGAGAAAGCCCAGCACGCCCAGGCCGAACAGCAATAGCAGAAAATTGCCGACAAGCGATTGGCGAAGGCGAGCCCGTTCGGCGTCAGTCGTATGGCGCATGGTGAATCTCCTTTACCAATCACGCGAACGGGTAACTTGGGGAAGCTTGATTTCGATTGCATCGACCGTTTGTTACAATCTTTTGCTGCGTCGCAGCAGGAGCGATGTGCAGTGCAGCAGAAACGGCGAAATGTCTCCGCTTCGACGAACACAATTTGAAATGAAAAGGAAATTGGCCGGATCGCGAGCGGCGCTAATCGCGCGGGCGCGTTAGAAGGGCAGTGCATCCTTAGCGAGAATCAGCGCCAGTGCGCAACCGCACACAAAGGCCGCCCGCAGCAGGTCATCCTGCCGAACCTTCCGGGCGCTGTGCGCAAGAGCGACGATACGAGCCATACCTGCGTCCATAGGCGCATAGCCCTTGCGAATCCGTTAAACGCGATCCGGAACGGTGAAAGCCCCATTCCGGATCGCTGCACGGCCTCTCGATCAGCGCGAGGGCATCTGCTGGCTGGAGCAGTGGAACGAACCGCCGCCCGCCAGCACCGCATCGGCCATCACGCCCACGACATCGCGGTCGGGGAACAGCTCGGCAATCGCCGCCACGCCCTCTTCGTCGTGCTCGGTGCCATAGATCGGCACGACCACCAGCTTCGAGGTGATCGCGAAGTTCATGTAGCTGGCCGGCTCGATGCGCCCGTCCGATTCCACCCGGCCCGGCGATGGCACTTCGCGCACGGTCACGCCCGCCGCCTCGGCCCGCGCCTTGGCATCGGCGTAGATCGCGGCATTCGGGTCGTCCGCCCCGGTCGCACGCGGCAGGGCCAGCACATTCGGGGCCACGAAGCGCGCGAGATTGTCGACATGACCGTCGGTGTGGTCGTTGAGGAGACCGTCGCCCAGCCACAGCACCCGGTCGTAACCGAGATCGCGCTTCAGCCGCATTTCCAGATCGCCGCGCGTCAGGTGGGGGTTGCGATTCGGGTTGAGCAGGACCTGCTCGGTCGTCGCCACCAGCCCGGTACCGTCGCCGTCGATCGCGCCGCCTTCGAGAATCCAGTCCGCCGTCTCGACCTCAAGCCCGGCATCGCGCGCGATTTCGGCGCCGATTTCCTGGTCGCCCTCCATCAGGTACTTGCCGCCCCAGCCATTGAAGCCAAAGCGCATCGCCTTGAGCGCGCGGTTCGCGTCCGAGACCACCAGCGGCCCGGTATCGCGCAGCCAGACGTCGCCGTAGCGGCGCACTTCCAGCTTTACCTTCGACGAAACCAGCGAGGCCGCCCGCGCCCGGTTGGCCTCGTCGCGCACGAGGAGACGCACTTTCTGCCCCGATTCGGCGACCGCAGAGGCGAATTCGGCCATCTGCACTTGCGCGGCTTCGAGGAAGCCCGGCCATTCCACCGGATCGTGCGGGAAGCCGATCCAGATCCAGTCCTGCGGATGCCATTCGGGGGGAAGGGCGAAGGTCACGGGGAAATCTCCTTCAGCCGCGCAGCAAGGCTTGCCGACGCGGGAACGGCCGAGCCGATAGAAGACTCCGGCCCCTATCGCAATGACTCCCATGATGGCGCGCTGGCGCTTGCCCTCGGCCACCGGGGCAGGCAGGAAGCCGCAATGGATGCCGAACCGAAAGCCGACTGGACCGGCGCGATCGCCCGCGCCCGCGCCCACGCCCCCTATCTCTCCAGCGCGCTGGACCGGCTCCCCGCCCTCACCGAACTCCTCGCCGCCGGACAGGCCGAAGCCGCCCTCGACTGGGCACGCAGTGCCGGGGAAGGCGCCCCCAGCGTCGGCGCGGCGCTGCGGCGCGAGAAGCAGGCGCTCGCCCTCGCCCTCGCGATCGGCGACCTTGCCGGAGCCTTTCCGCTGCTCGCGGTGACGGGCGAACTCTCCGCCCTAGCCGACCGCGCGCTCGACGCCGCCATCGCCGAAGGCATCCGCCGCCGGGTGCCGGATGCCGAGCCCGCAGGCTTCCTCGCCCTCGCGCTGGGCAAGCACGGTGCGGGCGAACTCAACTACAGCTCGGACATCGACCCGATCCTGCTGTTCGATCCCCAGCTTCTCCCCCGCCGCGAGCGCGACGAACCCGGCGAAGCGGCGCAGCGCGTCGCCCGTGCCGTGGTGGAAATCCTCGCGGGCGTCACCGACGAAGGCTACGTGTTCCGCACCGACCTCAGGCTGCGCCCGGCCTCCGAGGTCAGCCCACTGGCAATCTCGATCAACGGCGCCCTGACGCATTACGAATCCTCCGCGCTTGCCTGGGAACGCGCCGCCTTCATCCGCGCCCGCGCCTGCGCCGGAGACGTGGCGGCGGGCGAGGCCTTCCTCGCCGCCATCCGCTCGTTCGTCTGGCGCAAGAGCCTCGACTTCGGCGCCATTGCCGAGATCGGTCGCCTCACCGCGCAGATTCGCGCCAATACCCGCGGCAGTGCAACGGTCGGCCTCGGCTTCGACCTCAAGAAAGGGCGCGGCGGCATTCGCGAGGTGGAATTCTACGCCCAGACCCATCAACTGATCCACGGCGGCCGCAATCCCGCGCTGCGCCTGCGCGGCACCCGCGCCACGCTCGATGCCCTGGCGGAGGCCGGGCTGGTCCCGCCCGAGGACGCCCGCCTGCTCGGCGAAAGCTATGACCGCCTGCGCACCGTCGAGCACCGCCTGCAGATGATGCAGGACCAGCAAACCCATTCGCTGCCGATGAAGGAAGAGTTGTTGGACGAAGTTGCCCGCCTCGATGGGCTGCCGGACGGGCAGGCGCTGATCGCCGAACTCACCGGGATCACCAAGGCCGTGGGCGAACGCTACGACGCCCTGGTCATGGCCAACCTGCCCACCGGCACGACCGTATCGGTGCCCGCCCCCGCGCAGGAGGACTTGCGCGACGAACTCATGCGCATGGGCTTTGCCGATCCCGATGCCACGGTCGCGCGAATCGAAGGCTGGCTCTCAGGGCGGATGCGGGCGCTGCGCTCCGACGCCGCCAGACTTGCCTTCGAGGCGATTCGCCCCGGCCTGCTCGCTGCCCTTGCCGCCGCCCCCGAACCGGAACGGGCGATGGCGCGCTGGGAACAGTTGCTCAACAACCTGCCCACCGCGGTCAACCTGTTCCGCCTGCTGGAAGCGCGCCCGGCGCTGATCGAGCGACTCGCCCGCATCCTCAGCCTCGCTCCACCGCTCGCCGATGCCCTCGCCCGCCGCGCCGACCTCCTCGACCCGCTGATCGACGCCAGCGCCTTCGACCTGCCCGGCAGCCTGCCCGAACTGATCGCGGAATTCGGCCGCTTCGAGCCGGGCGACGACTATGAGCGCAAGCTCAACATCGTCCGCCGCAAAGTCGGCGACCGCCGCTTCGCCCTCGGCGTGCAGCTGATCGAAGGGGTGAACGACCCGCTCGACATCGGCCATGCCCTCGGCCGGATCGCCGAAGCGGCGCTGGTCGTGCTGACCGACGCCGCCGTCGAGGAATTCCGCGAGGTTCACGGCACCGTGCCGGACAGCGAACTCGTGGTGCTGGGCCTCGGCCGCATGGGCGGCGGCGTGCTCACCCATGCCTCGGACCTCGACCTGATCTACCTGTTCACCGGCGACTTCGCCCGCGAATCGGACGGACGACGCCCGCTCGGCGCCACGCTCTACTACAACCGCCTGTCCCAGCGCGTGACCGCCGCGCTCTCGGTCCAGACCGCCGAAGGCGCGCTCTACGAGGTGGACACCCGCCTGCGCCCCTCGGGCGAACAGGGTCCGCCCGCCGCCAGCCTCGAAAGCTTCGCGCGCTACCAGCAGGAACAGGCCTGGACCTGGGAGCACATGGCGCTCTGCCGCGCGCGGGCGCTCTACGGTTCCGACGCCGCACGCGACCGGCTCGGCACGATCGTCCGCGAAGTGCTCACCGCCCCGCGCGAACCGGCCAAACTGCGCGCCGACGTGCTGGAAATGCGCACCCGCATGGCCGAACACAAACCACCCAAAGGCCCGCTCGACGTCAAGCTGATGCGCGGCGGTCTCGTCGATCTGGAATTCCTCGTCCACTTCACCCAGCTGCGCAGCGGCGAGGGCCTCGATGCCGACCTCGGCGAAGCGCTGCGGCTGCTGGTTGCGCAAGGCCTGCTGCCCGCCAGCCTGCAGGAAGCCCACGACGTGCTGACCCGCCTGCTGGTCGCTGCGCGCCTGCTCGCCCCCGATTCGCTGAAGCCGGTCGATGCCGCCT
This sequence comes from Novosphingobium sp., assembly GCA_017745295.1. Classification (GTDB taxonomy): domain Bacteria; phylum Pseudomonadota; class Alphaproteobacteria; order Sphingomonadales; family Sphingomonadaceae; genus Novosphingobium. The sequence goes on along the minus strand of JAGHZR010000007.1, from coordinate 6,065 downwards.
GCATGGCGCTGGTGCGCGCATGCGGCTATGGCGCGTGGCAAGACCTCGAAACCGGCCTCGCCCAGGCCCGCGCGCAAGTCGCCGCGGCATGGGCGCAGGCCTTCGAAGAAACCCTGGAGACCACCCGATGACCACCCGTCCTGCTGCCGGCGACACTTTCCCCAACATCGCGCTCGAAACCCCCGAAGGCGGCAGCGTGAAGGCCTCCGACTTCGCCGGGCGCAAGCTGGTCGTGTTCTTCTACCCCAAGGACAACACCCCCGGCTGCACCACCGAAAACATCGATTTTTCGGCACTGAAGGACCAGTTCGAGGCGGCCGGAACCGCCCTGCTGGGCGTCAGCAAGGATTCGGCGAAGAAGCACCAGAACTTCATCGCCAAGCACGATCTCACGGCCCCGCTCGCCAGCGATGCCGAGGAAAACGGCCTCTCCGACGCGCTCGGCATCTGGACCGAAAAGCAGAACTACGGCCGCACCTATATGGGCATGGTCCGCACCACTTACCTGATCGGCCCGGACGGCAAGATCGCCCGCGTGTGGGACAAAGTGAAGGTCAAGGACCACGCGGCCCAGGTGCTGGAGGCCGCAAAGGCCCTCTGATGACCCGAACCGTTGCCGCAGCGATCCGCGAAGCGCTGCTCGAATGCGATCCGCGCGCCAAGGCGATGGCGACGCGTAAAGTGGCGCGCGACTGGCGGCTCGGCAGGCTGGCCTTCGCGTTCGACGTGGAGATGCCGGAGGTTCCGGGCCGCCCCGAGGCGCCCGAACTGCTGCCGCCGAAGCATATGCCCAAGCGCGGCAAGGGCGGTTCGGAGCGCGGGCGAATCGCGCTCTGGCATGCCCTCGCGCATATCGAATTCGTCGCCATCGACCTCGCGCTCGACATGGCGGGGCGGTTCGGCGGGGAGATGGGGGAAGGATTCGTCGGCGATTTCCTCTCCGTCGCCGCCGACGAAGCGATGCACTACGCCCTGATCGACCGGCACTTGCGCAGCCTCGGCAGCCACTACGGCGCCCTGCCCGCGCACGACGGACTGTGGGAAGCCGCCCACAAGACGCGCGGCGATGTCGGCGCGCGGCTGGCCGTGGTGCCGATGGTGCTCGAAGCACGCGGTCTGGATGTTACACCCGCCACACGCGACCGCGTGAAAGCGGGCGGCGACGAACGCGGCGGAGCCATCCTCCAGCGAATCCTTGACGATGAAATCCGCCACGTCCGGTTCGGCGCAAATCATTTCGCCGACGTCGCCAAACGGTTGAACGAGGACCACGACAGCCTCTGGAAAACCTTGGTTTCCCGCCACTTTGGCGGGGCCGTTAAGCCGCCGTTCAACGACTCGGCGCGCCTCGCAGCCGGTTTATCGCGCGATCTTTACGCCGACCTTGCCTGACCCTGTTCCTTGGGCATAACTCACTGTCAGAGACGGCGGGGGGTTCCGACCATCTCCAGAACTAGGGTTTGCGCGGCGCGCCTTTGTGCGTGGCCGTAATAAATACAAGCGTCGTAGCCTTACGGCTCGCGGCGGATAACAAGGTATTGCGAGTGGTCGTAACGAAATTCTTCGCCAAGTTCCGCGCAGTGACCGGTGCCGTCGCCGTCGCAGGTTCCCTTGTCGCTGCTCACCCGGCGATGGCCAACAGCAGCGCCGCCGCTGCCGACATCTCCGCCCCCCTGCGCTCGGCCCAGTCCGGCAACCAGTCGGCCGGCGGTGAGGACGAGCAGTTCCGCAATCTCTTCAGCTCCTGGCAGAACTTCGAGGAAACCGGCCTCGCTTCGGCCAAGGCCAAGCCCGCCATTCCCGGCGCTGCCAAGCTCGGCGCGGTCTCGATCCCTTCGCGTACGCCGCTTGAAGGTCTCAAGCTGACCAGCAGCTTCGGTATGCGCAATCACCCGATCCTCGGCGGTCGCCGCGCCCACAAGGGCATCGACCTCGGCGCCCCGATCGGCACCCCCATCTACGCCACCGCAGACGGCGTCGTCAGCAAGGCTTCGTGGTTCGGCGGCTACGGCCTGTTCGTCTCGCTGGAGCACGGCGGCGACCTCGAAACCCGTTACGGCCACATGTCGCGCCTCAACGTTGGTGAAGGCCAGGTCGTCCACAAGGGCGATGTGATCGGCTTCGTCGGCACCACCGGCAACTCGACCGGCCCGCACCTCCATTACGAAGTCCGCGTCGACGGCCAGGCCGTCAATCCGATCCCCTACATGCAGGGCGATCGCATGGCGGCAGCTGAAAACGGTTCGACCGGCGGCTGACAGAGTTCCAGATCGGTCAGGGACTGCGCAAAGACAGCCCGGCCAACAAAGATTTGGAGAGGAGGGAAGAGGCGGCCACAAGGCCGCCTTTTCTTATGCCTGTCGCCCAGTCGGCAACGAGATTCCTGCCGTCACGAACTTCACACGCTCCTCGATCGAAACCAGCGGAAGCGGAATCAGTTCGTATTCCAGCTCGGATAGATTTCCACCATGGCATCGTAAGTGGCTTCGGCCTCTCTAGGCGATTGCTTGCGCTCGGCATCTTGTTCGAAGATTGCAAGTGACCTGCCCCCCGAAAGATCCCTCATTCTGATGTAGAGTCTGTCCACGAGAAGGAGCAGGCGCATGAGGAAGAGCCGTTTTACCGAGGCGCAGATCATTGGGATGATCAAGGAGCAGGAGTCCGGACTGCCAACTGTCGAGATTTGCCGGAAGCATGGGCTGAGCACGGCGACGTTTTACAAGCTGAAGGGCAAATACGGCGGGATGGAAGTGTCCGATGCTCGCCGGCTCCGGCAGCTTGAGGACGAGAACGGCAAGCTCAAGCGGTTGCTGGCCGACACCATGCTCGACAATGTGATCCTCAAGGATCTGTTGGGAAAAGTCTGACGACACCAGGTCTGCGGCGAGACGCAGTGCTCAAAGTGCTGGCAGGCTATGCCATCTCCCAGCGCCGGGCCTGCGTCCTGATCGGTGTCGCCCCCAAAACGGTCCGGCGCGAACGCCCGCCGGACCATGGAGCCATCCGGACTGCGATGCGTGAGGTCGCGGGCCTGCGCCGTCGCTTTGGCTATCGACGGATCGGCATCATGCTGGAACGTCAGGGAATGATCATGAACCACAAGAAGCTCTACCGGCTGTACCGGGAGGAAGGATTGTCGGTTCGCCGCCGTCGTGGTCGAAAACGGGCGCGTGGCAGCCGCACACCGATGCCCATGCCGCTGGTTCCGGGCGCGCGGTGGTCGATGGACTTTGTCTCGGACACGTTCGGCGCCTCGCGCAAGTTCAGGATTTTAGCCATCAATGATGATTGATGCCGGGAAAACCTTTGCCTGGTGGACGACACCAGCATCTCGGGCGCCCGAGTGGCGCGGGAACTCGACACACTGGTGCGCCTCCATGGCAAACCGGCTTGCATTGTCAGCGACAATGGCACCGAATTTACCAGTCGGGCGATCCTGGAATGGGCGGGCAAAAACCGGGTCGAATGGCATTACATCGATCCCGGTGCGGATTCCGATGATCCCGGCCGCCTGTTCCAATCTGATCCCGGCCATCATTCCGATTTGATCCCGGCCGGGCAGAAGCCAGATCGTTTCGCCTGATGGCATTAGGGATTGGCGGTGGTCAAGCGGCGGTTTGGGTCGCAGGCCGGCGCATGGATTCACCTTCAAGTTCGAGCCGGTGTGCATTGTGAACGAGGCGGTCCAGGATCGCATCGGCGTAGGTCGGATCATTTATGGTCTGATGCCAGCGAGCCACGGGAAGTTGGCTGGTGACGAGCGTGGAGCGCTGACCGTAGCGGTCTTCGAGGATTTCTAGGAGATGATGCCGGGCGTTGCCGTCGAGTGGCTGAAGCCCCCAATCGTCCAGTATCAGCAACTCGACCTTGGCGAGGCTTTTCATGCGAGCGGCGATACGGCCGTCACCCTTGGCCAGCGTCAGTTCGTCAATCAGCCGTGGCAACCGGGTGTACAGAACCGAACGATTATCGCGGCAGGCCTTGTGGCCGATCGCACAGGCCAACCAACTTTTGCCGATGCCGGTCGGTCCGATGATGGCCAAGTTTTCGTGCCTGGAGATCCATTCGCCAGCGAGCAGCGTCTCGAAGAGCCGGCGATCAAGGCTGCGGCGCGTTCGGTAATCAACATCCTCAGGCACGGCGCGGTGCCGCAGTTTCGCGTGACGCAGGCGCAGAGCGAGGCGTCTGTCATTTCGGTACGTGGCCTCGTGGTCGAGTAGCAGCGCCAGCCATTCGGCATGGCTGAGGCTCGCCGCGTCATCGTTGCCTTCCATCTCGGCGAAGGCCTTGGCCATGCCGGCGAGGCCGAGATGGCCCAGAAGGTCCAGAGTGGGATGCTTCAGCATTCTTGCTCCTTCAGTTGTAGTAGCTCGAGCCGCGGATGTTGGAGTGGATGATCGGCTCTTGCTCGGGGGATTGGGGAACCGGGACCTGATCGAGGCCCTTCTCGAGGATCGATTTGACCGACGGGTAATTGCGCGCCTGGATTTCCAGCGCGCGCAGCGCCGCGGCCTCGAGCCGCTGGGCGCCGAAGCGCCTCTCGAGCCCGATGATGCCCAGACAGGATCGGTAGCCCTGTTCGGGATGGGGTTTTGCCTCGATGACCTTCTCGACCAGGAGAGATAGCATCGGCCCGATCCGGCTTGCCTCTTCGCGGATCTTTGCCGGCGTCCATTCGCCGTAGCGCCGATGGCTGGAGGGCATGTGCTCGGGGACTGTGGTGTGCCGGCCATTCCCGCTGCCGCGCATGTGCACGGCGATACGCTCGCCTCCCAGGAAGATCTCTACCGTGCTGGCAGTGAACCGAGCTTCGACCTCGCGGCGGGCGAAGCGGTGCGGGACGGAGTAGTGATGCCGCTCGATCGCGATATGGTAATCGAGCCCGACGCGACAGCGTCGCCATTCGGCGTGAACCCACGGCACTGCCGGCAGCGGCTTAAGGTTCGGAACATCCACTTCGTCGAACAGCTGGCGGCGCGTCTTGCCGAACTGGCGTAGCACCCGCCGATCATTGAGATCGGCAAGGCATTCGGCGATCGCTGCGTTCACCTCGGCGAGGCTGTAGAAGATCCGGTTACGTAAGCGGCCCAATAGCCAGCGCTCGACGATACCGACGCAAGCCTCGACCTTGGCCTTGTCCCGCGGCTTGCGCGGCCGGGTCGGCAGGATCGCCGTACCGTAATGGCGGGCCATGTCCGTGTAACTGCGGTTCACCTGAGGATCGAAGTGACAGGCCTTGATCACCGCCACCTTGGCATTGTCGGGCACCAGCAACTGGGGAACGCCGCGGAAGAAGGCGAAGGCGGCATTGTTGCCCGCGATCCAGTCAGCGAACTGTTCGGTCCATGTCGCCAGCGCAAACGACAGGCTCGATCCGCCCATCACGGCGACGAAGATGTGGGCACCGCGGACTTCCCCGGTCCTGCGATCCACCACGACCGGCACCGTATCGCCAGCGTAATCAAGGAACAGCTTTTCGCCCCCGGCATGGCTCTGGCGCATGACCAGCGGCAAGCGGCCCTCCCAGCGTCGGAACAGATCGCAGAACCGGCTATAGCGATATCCGTCCGGATGCTCGGCACGGTACTCCTCCCAGAGCACCTGCAGCGTCACGTGTTTGCGCTTCAGCTCGCGCGCTACCAACGGCCAGTCCGGCTCCGGAAGCTTGCGTCGGCCAGGTTTGACGCCGGAGGGGCCATACAAGCGGCCCTCCAGATCTATGTCGCGGATCTCGGCCGGAACCGGCCACGCCAATCCCGAGCGGTCGAAGCGCACGATCATGTCGCGCACTGTTGATCGAGCAAGGCCAGTCAGTCGGGCGATCTCGCGCATCGGGACACAAGCCTCCCGATGCATTCTCATTACTTCGCGCACATGGCGCATCTTCGGCCTCCTCGTCGGCATCTCCATCCTCCGGCTACTGCGCCGATAGGATGGACCCAACGATCGGGCTTCTCACTCCCTCCCGGGTGGCCGGGAATTGCTCGGAATGGTGGCCGGCATCATCTCGGAATCCCGGCCGGGATCAAATCGGAATGGTGGCCGGGATGACCCCGGAATCCGCA
>JAGHZR010000006.1 GCA_017745295.1 Novosphingobium sp. | reverse complement strand
CAGGACCGGTTCGCCGCTCCGCGGCCTGAACCCCGCGCGCTCGAGCTGCCTGTCGATGACGATCCTGGTGCCTGCTCCGTCCCTCGCGGCGGCGGGTGGCGACCCGGTGCGCGCTGGGCAAGGGCAGAGACGCGAGGTGAGGATCGCGGGCAGGCCCGCTCGCGTATCGATGCCGAGCGCGAGATTGCCGCGCTGCCGCTCCACGCACAGCCGCCCATGCGGGAGCTTGGCCGGCGCTCGGAGGCGGCGGAGCATCCCTTCAAGCGTCCGGTATCCGCGCCGCCGCGCACCCTGCGCGTCGTCCCCGTGGTTGCCGCGGCTCCGCTGGCGCTGATCGGCAAGGTCGGGCGCCGGGACGAGATCGTCTCAGCCTGCCCGGCTGCACGGGCACTTGGCATCCATGTGGGGATGGCGGCGACCCATGCCCGCGCCCTGGTGTCGGAACTCGATTTTCGGCCCGCTGAGCCCGAGGCCGATGCCGACTTGCTGGGCCGCCTGGCTCTCTTCGGAATTCGGCGGTGGTCGCCGATTGTTGCGGTGACCCCGCCCGACGGTATCTGGCTGGATCTGACGGGCGCTGCGCATCTGCACGGCGGAGAAGAGCGCTTCTGCCGCCGCCTTCAGGCATTCTGCCGCCGCGCCGGGTTCACTGCGCGGATCGCGATCGCCGATACTCCCGGCGCCGCCCATGCACTCGCGCGGTACGGCGGCGAGGATATCGGCATCACTCCGCCGGGCGGCGTGCTGCGCGCCTTGTCTCCGCTGCCGGTGGCGGCGCTGCGGCTGGACGAAGCTGCGCTCGGCGCAGCGCGCAAGTTCGGGTTCGAGACGATCGCCGACCTGCTTCCCGTCGCGCGCGGCCCCCTGGCGCGCCGTCTCGGCATGGCGGCGATCGATCGGCTCGATCAGGCGCTCGGCGGCAAGGCGGAGCCGATCACCCCGCGCGAGGATATCGTGATCCCGGTGGTCGAGCGGCGGCTCCTGGAGCCGATCGGCACGGCCGAGGCGATCGCGCAGGTCATGCAGGATCTTCTCAAAGACATGGCCGGACTGTTGCAACGCAGGGGGCTCGGCGCGCGGTCGCTGCGCCTGACCGGGCTGCGGATCGACGGCGGCGAGCAGACCGTGGCCATCGGCACCTCGCGCCCCACCCGGGAGGTCGCGCACTTGCTGCGCCTGCTGAAGCTTCGGATCGACCGTATCGATCCTGGCCTCGGTCTCGAGCAGTTCAGGCTGCTGGCGCCGCACACCGAAGCGCTCGATGCCGAGAACCTCGGGGCCATTCTCGCGGGCGAGACCACCGTGCGCGATCCTGCCCGGCTCGTCGATGTGGTGGCGGGCCGGATCGGACCGGCCTGCGTGTTCCGTATTGCTCCTGCCGAAAGCCATGTGCCGGAACGGGCCGTGAGGCCCGGGAGCCCCATCGAGACGCCGGGAACCTGGCCGTCCTGGCAGCGACCCGTGCGGCTGTTTGCGCGGCCGGAACCGCTGCACCGCGTCATGGCGCTGATGCCCGATCAGCCGCCGCGCCGCTTCGAATGGCGGGGGCGCTCCTACAAGGTCGTGGCGGGCGACGGACCGGAACGGATCCACGGCGAATGGTGGCGCCGCGATGCCGAAGTATGGGCCGTGCGCGACTACTACCGGGTCGAGGACGAGCACGGCGGCCGCTACTGGGTGTTCCGGCGCGGGGACGGGGTGACAAGCAATACCGGCGATCTCACCTGGTGGATTCACGGGGTCTTCGCATGACGGCCTATGTCGAACTCCAGGTGCTGACGCATTTTTCCTTCCTGCGCGGCGCGTCCAGTCCCGACGAACTGCTCGGCGCCGCTGCCATGCTCTGCTATCCCGCGCTCGGCATCGCGGATCTCGGTAGCGTGGCCGGCGTCGTGCGCGCCTGGGAAGCGGAGAAGGTCACCGGTGTCCGGCTGATCCCCGGCACCCGGATCGATTTGAGCTGTGGCCGCCGCCTGCTGCTCTATCCGACCGACAGGCGGGCATGGTCGCGCATTACGCGCCTGCTCACCATCGGCAAGCGCCGGGCCGGGAAGGGGGGCTGCCTCCTTCACTGGCACGAGCTTGAGACCTGGTCGGAAGGGGTGATTGCCATTCTTCTTCCCCACGAAGCAGACGGCGAGAATGCCGCTGCACTTGCAGACTTGCGCGAAGTCTATGGCAGGCGCGGCTACATGGCCCTGTTCCAGCGCCGCCGCCCCGATGACGCAGTGCGCATCGATGCGCTCGCGCGGCAGGCAGCGGATGCCGATGTTCGCTGTGTCGTTACCGGGGATGTTCTCTATCACGCCCCGGAGGCCAGGCTTCTGCAGGATGTGGTGACCGCGATCCGGCATGGCTGCACGGTCGATGCGCTCGGCTACCGGCGCGAAGTCAACGCGGACCGTGCTCTCAAGTCACCAGCGGAAATGGTCCGCCGCTTTGCCGCTTATCCGGAGGCCTTGCGCGCCAGCGTCGAGATTGCCGAGGCCTGCACCTTCGCGCTCAGCGACCTCACCTATCATTACCCGCAAGAACGGGTGATCGATGGCCTCACCGCGCATCAGGCGCTGGAGAAGATAGCGCATGAAGCTCTGGACACGATGTTCGAGGGTGAACCGCCCCAGACCTACCGGGACCAGATCGACCATGAGCTGAGGCTCATCGCCGATCTGAACTACGCGCCCTATTTCCTGACGGTTCACTCGATTGTCAGCGAGGCAAGGCGGCGGGGTATCCTGTGCCAGGGCCGGGGTTCTGCCGCCAATTCCTGCGTCTGCTTCGTGCTCGGCGTGACCTCGATCGACCCGATCAAGCACGAACTCCTGTTCGAGCGCTTCGTGTCGGGCGAACGGCGCGAGCCACCGGACATCGACGTCGATTTCGAGCACGAGCGGCGCGAGGAGATCATCCAGTGGATCTTCGAGACGTACGGGCGCGACCGGGCGGCGCTGACCGCCGTCGTCACCCGCTTCCGGGCGCGGGGGGCGGTGCGCGATGTCGGCAAGGCCATGGGGCTGCCCGAAGACCTGACCGCATCCCTGGCGGGTCTGGTCTGGGGCTGGTCGGCCGAAGGCGTCGGCGAGAAGCAGGCCGCGGAACTGAATCTCGACATGTCGGATCGGCGGCTTCGCCTGACCCTCGATCTCGCCCGGCAGCTGATCGGCGTGCCGCGCCAGTTCAGCCAGCATCCCGGCGGCTTCGTGCTCACTCACGACCGGCTTGACGATCTGGTGCCGATCGAGCCTGCGGCCATGGCCGATCGCCAGATCATCGAGTGGGACAAGGACGACATCGATGCCCTGAAGATGATGAAGGTCGACGTCCTGGGCCTTGGCATGCTGGGCTGCATGAACCGCGCGTTCAATCTGTTGGAAGAAGCCAAGGGCATTCGCGTCGGCCTCGCCGATCTGCAGAGCGATGATCCAGGCGTCTACGCGATGATCCAGAAGGCCGACACGCTTGGCACTTTCCAGATCGAGAGCCGCGCGCAGATGTCGATGCTGCCGCGCATGCAGCCCCGCCGCTTCTACGATCTCGTCATCCAGGTGGCGATCGTCCGGCCCGGCCCGATCCAGGGCGACATGGTCCATCCCTACCTGCGCCGCCGCGAGGGGTTGGAGAAGCCGGACTATCCCCGCCCCGAACTGCGCGCCGTCCTCGAAAAGACATTGGGCGTGCCGCTTTTCCAGGAGCAGGCCATGAAGGTCGCGATCGTCGGCGCGGGGTTCACGCCGGCGGAAGCGGACCAGCTGCGCCGCGCGATGGCGACATTCAAGATGACGGGCGGCGTGTCCCATTTCTCCGAGAAATTGATCGAGGGAATGGTCGGCCGCGGTTATCCGCGCGACTTTGCCGAGCGGACGTTCCGTCAGCTTGAGGGCTTCGGCTCCTACGGCTTTCCCGAGAGCCACGCGGCGAGCTTTGCCAAGATCTCCTATGCCTCGAGTTGGATGAAGCATCATCATCCCGACGTGTTCTGCGCCGCCTTGATGAATGCCCAGCCCATGGGTTTCTACGCCCCCGCCCAGATCATCACCGATGCACGCCAGCACGGGGTGGAGGTTCGCCCGGTTTGCATCAATGCGAGCCGGTGGGACTGTTCCCTCGAGCCTGCGCGGGGCCGGTATCATGCCGTGCGGCTTGGTCTGCGCCAGGTGCGCGGGCTTTCCAATGCCGACGGTGCCGCTATCGTCACGGCGCGCGGCCTCATACCGTTCGAATCCGTTGAAGATCTGTGGCGACGCTCCGGGGTACCGCGTGCCGCGACCGAGAAGCTTGCCAATGCCGATGCTTTCCATGCCTTCGGAGCGGATCGCCGGCAGGGGCTGTGGAAGGTGAGGGGCCTCGGCGAAACGCCCCTGCCGCTCTTCGCCGCCGCCGACCGCGCGGCACAGACGATAAGCGCCGAGGGGCCCGAGCCGGCGGTGGAATTGCGGCCTCTTACCGACGGGCGCGAGGTCATCGAAGACTATCGCTCGCTGCAGCTTTCACTGCGCGCCCATCCTTTGACGTTCGTGCGCGACGAGCTCACGCGGCGGGGCGTGACGCGCTGCGCCGATCTTGCAAACATCCGCGACGGCAGGAAAGTCGAGGTCGCCGGGATCATTCTGGTTCGCCAGAAGCCGGGATCCGCCAAGGGTGTGCTCTTCATCACCATCGAGGACGAGACGGGTATCGCCAACGGTATTCTCTGGCCCGATCGCTTCGAGGCGCAGCGCCGCACCGTGATGTCCGCATCGATGGTGGGGCTGAAGGGCCAGGTCCAGAAGGAAGGCGACGTGATCCATGTGATCTGTGAGCGGATCGTCGATCACGGCGACCTTCTGCACCGCGTCGGCGAGATGTCGTTCCCGCACCACACCGGGAGAGGCGACGGTGCGCGCCATGGCGGTAGCCCGGATCGCGGCGATAAGGACTGGAGCCCGAAGCCAGCAAACAGTTACTGGCCGCCGCATGCGGAAGGCCGGGACCCCGAGGAGGTCGTGCGTTTCAAGTCGCATGATTTCCATTGAGACCGTGGCTTCGCTTCCCAAACACCAGCGCGTGATCATCGCGCTCTCGCTGCATATCCTGCGAGGCGGCGTCACCAGGTGCGGCGACGGCCGGGTCGATAGCGTCGAGGTTCGCCTCGCCCTCAGATGCCTGTTGCCGCACTGCCGGGAGCGCTGGCCGCTCGAGCTCTATTGGGATGCCGCCTGCCAGGACAACGAGATCGGCCGGGCGCAGGGGGTGACCGCAGCATTCAATGGGATCGTCCGGCAGCTGCGGCTTGCTGGGCGTTATGATGAGAGCGGGGCTACTTAGCGTGCATCGGGAGCAATTCTCTCGCGGCTTGATTTGCGGGCGGCGGTACGAGGTATTAGCTTGCCGAGGTGCCCAAGCGCACCGTGATCGATCAGGAGCAATGCCATGTGCAACCGTGCCCGCTTCAAGGGAGAGCCGGAGACGCTTTGGGGATCGATCGCGGAGCTCTTCGACGAACGTCCGCGCGACAATCGCTTCGATCCGCAGGAACTGCGGCCCAAGGGACGGGCTTATGTGGTCCGCGAGCAGGGCGGCATCCGGGGATGGGACGTGATGAGCTGGGACGTGCTGGGCGGGAAGGCCGCCTGGCCGATGACGAACGTGCGTAATCTTGGCTTGCCGCAATGGCGGGCGCTTGCCGAGGATCCGAAGAACCGCTGCATCGTGCCGCTGACAGAATTCTGCGAGTTCACGCCGGACAAGCATGACCTTGGAGATGGCAAGCCGCCGCTCAAAGGCGAGATGTGGTTTTCGGTGACGGATCAGCCGGTGTTCGCGGTAGCAGGCTTCTGGCAGCGGACGGAAACCGGCCATGGCTTCACGATGGTGACCTGCGATGCCAACCCGCTTGTCAAACCGATCCATCCCAAGGCGATGATCACCATTCTGGAGCCGAGGGATATCGATACCTGGCTGAGCGGGTCCTATGCCGAAATCGCCGGGCTCCAGAGACCATTTGACGAAACGCGGATGCGCGTTCGCGGACCGGTCTTTCCGACGCGGCGGAATGAGCGATGAGCGCAGGCCGACGCAGCTATCGCGATGCCTGCCGCGCGGCGCTTCTCAATCGACATGTTAACGGCAACCTGGAGCGAGGTAAGATCTCGGAGCCGGGGCGCTGCGCCATGCGTCGTCAGCGCGTCGTCCGATGAAACAGTGCCCCCGGTAAGGGGCACCTCGAAGTCAGGTCTCGGCCTTGTTCGCGTACAGATCCGTGGTGCGGATTAGCCGGTCCAGTATGCCGGGTTCGGAATAGGCGTGACCTGCACCTTCGATCAGATGGAAGTCGGCTTCGGGCCAAGCCTTGTGCAGCGCCCACGCGTAATGGGCGGGGCAGGGCATGTCGTAACGACCATGCACGATCGTCCCCGGAATAGAGCGCAGCTTGTCTGCGCCGCGCAGGAGCTGATCAGGCTCGAGCCAGCAGTCATTCACGAAATAGTGGGTCTCAAGTCGCGCGAAGGCGAGCGCGAAATGACCGTCGTCGTGCTGTTGCGAGGTGGCCGCGTCGGGTAGGAGGGTAATGACTTCCCCTTCGAACAGGCTCCATGCGCGCGCGGCCTCGATCTGCTCTTCCGTCGAGCCCGTTGTCAGGCGCCGGTGGTAGGCGCGCAGGATGTCGCCTCGCTCGGCCTCGGGGATGGGCGCAACGAGGCGCTCGTACTTATCGGGGAACAGTTGCGAGACGCCGAACTGGTAGAACCAATCGAGTTCCGCCCGGGAGCACATGTAGATGCCCCGCAGGACCAGTTCGCTCACCCGTTCCGGATGCGTTTGCGCGTAGGCAAGGGAGAGCGTGGAGCCCCAGGAGCCGCCAAACACCAGCCATTGCTCGGCGCCTGCAAGTTCACGCAAGCGTTCAATGTCTGCAACCAGATGCCAGGTCGTGTTGGCATCGAGCGATGCGTGCGGTGTCGATCGGCCGCAGCCTCGCTGGTCGAACAGGATGACATCGTAGAGTTCCGGATCGAACAGTCCGCGATGCGCCGGCGAAATTCCGCCGCCGGGGCCGCCGTGCACGAAGACTGCAGGCTTTGCTCCGGGTGTGCCGCAGCGCTCATAGTAGATGCTGTGGCCTTCGCCGGTGTCGAGCATTCCGGAGGTATAGGGTTCGATAGGCGGATAGAGTGCGCGCAGCATGGCGCTCTTGTCGCCGACTTCTTCCGTGAATGGAAGAGGGGCTGCCGCGCCGATCCAAACATCGCCTAGGACATAATGGCGTGATGCAGCCGGAGGATTAGCTTGCACCAGATTAACGCCGGAAGGATTTACGATGTTCTGGTTGTGCAGGCGATGAGAGCGCTGTCGGGCGGTTCGCTGGTTCGGTTGCCTTGGGTAGGCACCGCCGCTGCCAGTGTGCAAATCCCGGGCAAAACGGTGAGCGTCATTGGAGGCTCCCGCGTTGGAGGGAGCGCTCTATTGATTGCCCAACCTGCCGAAATTCGCGCCCTATTTTGCTCTAAATAGGGAGCACTCGGTGAGGGTCAACGTGCCGAGCGGATCGTGGCAATAGAATATTTTTTTATGAGTGAGGGCGTATGTCGTCATCGGCAGGTGTCTTCGGAGTGGGAACAACAGGACTTCCTCCCTCAATCGCGTAGGCCAGATGGCCAGCGCGGAGTCGGTGGTGGTCAAAGAGAATCCGGCAATCACCTGACCCGGATCCTCGCAGCCCACTGGAGGTCGCGATGGCGACGGGGAACGTATGAATGCGGGCCAACGAGGTCGTGCGGCCGGGGCATTGACGATTGCCGTTCCGCGGCCGCCGTCTCAGTCGGCTCACCGCCGTCGAAGTTTGGCAACTTGGCAGGTGAACAGGGCAACGGCGATGCTGCGCGCGCGACTTTCGGACCAGGTGGCGATAGCCGATATCGCTGCAGCCTGCGGCCTCTCTCCTACGTACTTCATAAAGGCTTTCGCGGACACTGTCGGTGTTGCGCCCTATGAATGGTTTCTCGATCAACGCATCGCTCAAGCCTGCATGCTCATCGACAACACGGCTCTTTCACTTGCCGAAATCTCGATCGAATGTGGATTTTCCGATCAAAGCCACCTTACTCGGACCTTCGTGAAACGGCGTGGTATTACGCCTGCGCGATGGCGACTCGCAACTCGGCTGGCACTCGAAAAAGAGGCGTGATGCGGCAGGTCCGGGATGCGCTCATGCTGCCCCCATTGAGCGGCGGTGACGTTGGACAGTCCGGAATGTCTCCTAACAAGCCCCAGGTGACCCGAAGCGGCCGTTCATTCAGAAGCGTAGCGCGCTTGCTTTGGGAGCAAGATGTCGAGGCGGCTGCGTTGGACGATCCGGAACGGCACCTTCACGAGCACAGCAAGGGGATAGCGGCCATTCCAACAAATTGATGTCGGTATCCGCAGGCGCCCCATGCGTAGGCCGTTCGGATGGCAATTTGGGCTTCCAAGATGCAGGCCGCCCGTTATTCCACTCGCTTTCGATGAGAATATGAGATTCTGCTATCCTCTGTCAAATCGATCTATTCAAACACATTTCCTTCTCTATGGTAGTATTATGAGCTACCCCCTCTTAGAATTTGATGACTATGACTGCTTGCCTGCAGAGCCCCACCGGAAGTTTTGCTATGCTGGAGCAGACAGCTCGGCGCAAAATGAACGAAATCATGGAGGAGACGCAGTCCGGTAATGTAGCTGAGGAACTGCGCACCCAATATATGAGTTTGATGATTGCCTCTGCGGCTGCGCTAGGCATACCGGGCGTCTCCACTCCCGAAGGCCATTACCAACACGAATGGGAAGAATACCAAGCCTTTTCCATAATGGTGCAGGGCGTGGTGGCTCAGGTCATGCTAAATGAACGGTTGGTCGCGGGCACCCACTCTGTCCAACTTGCGACAGCAACGAAGACGAAGATTGAAGGCCAAATTTCGATCCTCCGTAGTATGATCGAAAATTCGAACATGGATGCTAAGCGGCGCGGCAAACTGATCGTCCAGCTGGATGAATTTTCCGCCGAGCTAAATAGGCCACGGATGAACTATGCGGCGGTAGCCATGATCGCAACTGCGTTCCTCGCTGGCGTGCAAGGCGTAACTTCTACTCTCGCCGATGCCCCAAGTGCCTACAAAACGGTAGGAACAATCCTGAAGTGGATCGGGCAGGATAAAGAGGCCGAAGAACGTGAGCAGGAGCGGCTCGGTGCTCCAGCGCCGATGCTCCCCGCCCCCGAAAAGACCGTGCGAAAGCCAAAGGTAGCGCCTCTGTCTGCCCCATCAAACTATGCAGATTTTGGTTGGGGCGATCACGAGAGCGATGATGTGCCTTTTTAGAGCGCGGCAACTTACTCTTGAGCGCTGGTCTGAGCCCGAGGTTTCTACCAGCCAAGGGAGATTACGGCGAAAACTCTAACTCAAAATGATCCAGTTTTCCGGGATCAGATCACTACGCAATGGCGGAAGAGCAGATCGTCTAGAAGACTATGCGTGCGCTCCCGATAAAGCACCTTCCACAGAGCACTAACCACTTTCGCAGGCTATACCGAGCAAGCCTAACGTGCTGACCGGACGCTTGCGTCCAGCGCGCCAGCCCGGCCAGGATTAGAAACGCCTCTCGTGCAACGTTCCATGTTCGTTCTGATTTGGGGACCAAATAGCGCTCGCGATCATAGGAGGAGACCCATTGGCTCACAGGCTTCCCTAGAGACAGAACTGCGAATTGGCACGCTGCCCGTGGGCCGGCGCTTTTCATCCAGTTCGGCGGCGGTTGGCACCTCGGAATTGGACCACGAAACAGCGGCAGGCGTCCCTCACCAAGGACGCGCTGCACGGCATTTCCAAACGTAGGCACAAGCTGACAGAAGATCTTCTGGAGGCAGATTTCGATGCCCAAAATTCCTTCCTCAGCGCCCCACGGCAGCTGCCGCAAAACTCAACTGTGGATCATCATTTCTTACGTCCAAGTTTATGGTCCAGGACGTTGACTTCGTTCTGCTGATGACATGAATTCAAAGTATGGTGATGATCACGAATATCAAATCGCTACAAGGCATGGGAATATATGCCGATCGAGGTGCGCGGGCGCCTTCCCTTCAGTTCCGGCGGTACAATCTGATCTACGGATTCAACGGATCTGGAAAGAGCACGTTATCGAGGCTGTTCGCCAGCCTAGAAGGGGGCGAAGCCCATCCCAAACTGCCAGCGGGGGGCACATTTGAAATAGCGATGGAAGACGGCACCGTCTTCGGCTGCCCCACCCAACCGACAGGCCTCGAGCGGCGTCTGCTCGTGTTCAATGCGGACTATATTGAGCGGAACTTGCAGTGGGCTGCAGGGCGAGCAAGTCCGGTTTTCTACATTGGCGCCGATCAAGCTGACGCAGCCAAAGAGTTGACGCAGATTGAAGGCGAAATCGTAAAGGCTGAGGCTGCAAAAGTGATAGCGGCAGCCACCGAAAAGGCGGCAGAGAAGACCTTCAGTAACTTCAAAAAGGAGCGCGCCAAGTCAATAGCCTCCCGCCTCCATCTTGGCAGCCGCAAATATGAGGCTCCTGCTCTCGCCAGAGACTATTTTGCCTGGAAGGACGATGAGCATCCCGCGCTGACCGACGAGGAATTGAAGGTAGCCGAAGACACGCGCAGGATGGCAGAACCGATGCCGCGCCTGACCACAGTGAGCTTTGACAGCGGCGCGGTTGAAACGGCCTACCGTTTCATCGCAGACGTATGCGGGCAATCACTGGCGAGGGTCGCACTCGACGAGGTGCAGAAGTATCCCGACATGCTGCTCTGGATCAAGCACGGGCACGACTACCACGAGAGCCACGGTGTTTCGAATTGCCTGTTCTGTGGTACCGCAATTTCCGCTGATCGCCGGTCCCTCCTGACCTCGGCCCTGGACGACAAAGTCGACAATTTTGTAGCGCGTCTGGCGAAGACGGCCGATCGCCTGGACGAACTCATCGGGACATCCGCCCGCCTTCCCTCCCTTCTCCCAGATTTGGACAATCTCTCCATGGAGCTGCGCGCGGATTTCAGGGTCGTCCGCGATGCGATCCAGAAGGACGTAGACCAGCTGGTGAAGCAGCTTGGAACGGTGCAGGCGGTTCTCTCGATCAAAATTGAACGCCCGGCTGCACCCGCAGATATGAGCGGGATTGCTGCTGAAAGTGATGTCGTTGCCACAGCGGGAAGACTGGCGGTTGCCCTCGTCACAGCTAACGAAACCATCTCAGCACATAACCAGTCGGTGACGGACTTTTCGAAGCGAAAGGACGACGCAGAATCCGAAATTCGGCGGCACTTCATAATCGACTGTCGCGACGATTTTTCCAACGTGAAACAGGAATGGGATTCCTCATGTCTCAGGCTCAACGAGGCATCCGATAAAGTAACGGCGCTCAGGGACACGGCACGAGAGTTACAGCAGCGGATAAGGACGCACGGTCCCGCTGCCAGCGTCATCAATCGGCTTGTCGCGGCATACCTTGGTCACGGCGAATTGACGATCAATCCGATCGATGAAGGATACGAACTTCAGCGGCACGGAGAGCCCTTGGCCGGTGTGCCGAGCGAAGGGGAGAAAACTGCGATCGCGATCTCCTATTTCTTGTCTTCGATCGAAGCCGACAACCGCAAGCTCAAGGATGTGATCGTCGTCATCGACGATCCCGTCTCGAGCCTGGATACGAAGGCTTTGAACTTCGCATGTTCACTCGTGCGGACGCGGCTTCAGAACGCGGCTCAGGTCTTTATCCTGACCCACAATCTGCAGTGCATGAGCGAGTTTAGAAAGGCATGGAGAGGCAGGGTTCGCCCCCCGAAAGATAAGGAACCTACGGCCAACTTCTTGTTCATCGACGTGTCCGTTCCTGAGGGACAGCTGCGACGTTCTTCAACCATCGTGGAAATGTCAAAGCTGCTGCGCGAGTACGATTCAGAGTACCATTTCCTGTTCAGCCACGTCCTTCGGTTCTCGGAGAAGCCCGATGCGTACGACGACCATGGTTACATGATTCCGAACGTGATGCGACGCGTGCTCGACGTTTTCCTGGCCTTCAAGTGCCCGGGTAGCGGTGGCCTTCCGAGCCAGCTTGATAAGCTATGCACCGATTACCCAGAACTCGATCGGGACAGACTAGCAGCGCTTGAACGCTTGACCCAAGTCGAATCTCATTCGGACAATATCGATGACCTGCTTTCCTTCTCTACAATGACGCTCGAAGAGACCCGCGGGGCGGTTGCCGCGCTCTTCGAACTGATCGAAAAGGCGGATCCCAAGCATCTTGCCAGGGTGAAAAGTCTGTGTGGGTGAAGACGGGTCAACTCAAGGCGATCGCACCGTCGTCGGCCAAACTGATCCATCTGCTGGCAGAGTCGCGCCGCCTTGCTTTCCCCCTTTATGCCTTTGTCGCCATTCCGTGAGCGATGTCTTCACTCTAGGTGCGAAACGTCCGCTTCTTCAATCCTTAGTGGGTGGGACGGCGGTATTCGGGGCCAGAAGCATCAAAAAGCGTTTGCAGCATCTTTTGGGATAAGGCTGTCATCCGCCGTTCGCTTGCCGACGAGGATCAGATGCGCGAACGTATGGCGGGGTACAAGGAAACGACCGTATGCGAGAAACGACCGCCAAATGATATTCGAGGTGACGCCGGAGCATATAGAGAAGCTTGGAGACGCTGATCTTCGAACGCTTGTGGGCCGCATGGCCGAACAGGAGAGCGTCAAGCACGGTTTTTCTGCAGCAGGTGTGACCTACGGCGGTCACCAGAACGCACCCGAGGGCGGCATAGATGTCAGGATCGACCTGGCCGATGGTGAGGTCGGCGGGTACATCCCGCGTGGGCGAACAGGTTTTCAAGTGAAGGCCGAAGATTTCAGTCGGTCTGCCATAATCAAAGAGATGCGGCCAAACGGCCGCCTGCGGGATGCGATTGTCGATCTCGCAGACAGCCACGGTGCCTACGTGATCGTCAGCTCGAAGGGATCGCTCGCCGATACTGCACTTAGAGACCGGCGTTTGGCGATGCGTGAAGCCCTTGGCGATCTGCCGGGGGCAAACCGGCTTCATGTCGACTACTATGACCGGCAGCGGATCGCGACATGGGTAAATCAGAACCCAGGGCTGATTCCCTGGGTGCGCGTTCGAGTGGGGCTCGCTCTCGCCGGGTGGCGCCCCTTCGGTGACTGGTCGAGTTCTCCCGGATCAATGGATGAAGAGTACTTCACAGACGATCACTTTCGACTGAAGGGTGCCCGGCTTGGTGATGGAGGGAGCCTTGGCATCGTCGCTGGTATTGACCGGGTCCGTGAGATTCTTGGTGATCCCAAGAGCGCGATCCGCTTGGTGGGACTATCCGGCGTTGGAAAAACGAGATTTGTCCAGGCGCTGTTCGATGAGAGGCTGGGTTCGAACCCGCTCAGCCCTGATTTCGCCATATATTCAGACGTTGCGGACGAACCTGATCCCGTTCCCCTGGAGCTTCTCGGATACCTACAGGGCCACGCCCAGCGCTGTGTCCTTGTCATCGACAATTGCGGGATTGCTCTGCACCGCAAGCTGGTCGCTCAGCAGAAACTCTCTCCAGCACCGGTGAGCGTCATCACGATCGAATACGATATCGCCGATGATACACCCGAAAATACGGATGTCTTCAAGCTTGAGCCCGCATCTGAAACAATCATCGAAAAGCTCGTCGAGCGACGATACCCGCAGCTCACGCAACCAGAAATAAGAGTAGTTACGCAGTTCTCGGAGGGAAACTTCCGCGTTGCACTCGCATTGGCCGAGACCGCTCGGGACGGAGTGTCACTTGCCAATTTGAATGACAGCGAGTTGTTCAGGCGGCTGTTTCGCCAGAAAAACGACGATAACCCGGCATTGCTGCGGGCCGCTATGGTCTGTTCGCTGGTTTATTCCTTCGATGTCGAGACGCTTGAGGGGGATGAGAGCGAACTGGCTATACTGGCATTCTTGGCGGGCCAAGGCATTGACGATGTCTTTGCACATGTCTCGGAACTATACCGCCGGCAACTGGTGCAAAAGCGCGGGCAGTGGCGAGCAATTCTGCCGCATGCACTGGCCCTTCGGCTAGCCAAGCAGGCATTGCAGGATATTCCCCCGTCAAAGGTCATGACGGCTTTTTCCGGCAAGGTGCCAGCAAGATTGCTGAAGTCCTTTTCCAGGCGGATCGGGTGCCTGCATGACTCTCCCGAAGCGCAACAGATAGTGGATCGCTGGCTGGGAGAAGGGGGCGATTTGTCCAGGGTTGAGCAGCTGGACACCCTTGGCCTTACATTGCTCGAAAACGTTGCACCCGTCGCCCCCAAGGCAGTGCTCGAAAGTCTGGAAAGGGCCGCCTTGCGCGGACGCGGTCTCTTCGGGATGGACCATGGGAGCCGACAGAGAATTTTACGGCTGCTCCGTGCGCTCGCCTACGATGCAGACAAGTTCGAGCGGGTTGTAAAGCTGATAGCAGAATTCACCGGTGATGCGGCGGAATCAAACGATCTGGGCGAGGCGATTAATGTCTTCAAGTCGCTGTTTGCCCTTTACCTCTCCGGCACGCACGCATCGCCGCAGGTCCGTGCCGAGACAATTGTGAAATTCGCGAAAAGTGCAAGTGGTCGAGACCATGTCTTGTCGTTGTCGGCGCTCCGTGCCATGCTTCAGACCGACCATTTCATGTCGGGCCACGGCTTCGATTTTGGTACAAGGAAACGGGACTACGGCTACGAACCGCGTTCAAGCAACGATTTCATCGGTTGGTTCGAAGCTGGTCTGAACGCTGCGACGAAGCTTGCGGAACTCCCCCATTTGCGGAGTGAGGTCCAGAAGATGGTGGCGCAGGAGTTTCCCCGTCTCGTCCTGCGAACGAGAATGTTGGATCAGATGGTGATTTTGGCAGAGGCGTTTGTAGCCAGCGGTGGCTGGCCGGAAGGGTGGGTTGCATCCCGCGGAGCCCTGCGGCGGCTGCAAGGCACCGATCGACAGGACGACATCGAGAAGCTTCACGCTCTGGTCGATCGCCTGCAGCCGCGGACTATGTCGGAGCGTATCGCAAGCTACCTGTCCCCGAAAGGTTGGAGTGTGCTGGATATCGCAGATGTCGACTTCGATGATAAAGATAGGCGTAAAGCCGCAGAGGAACAGGCCAATGCTGTAGGACGGGAGATCGGGCGCGAGCTGGCCGCCAATCTTGACCAGCTGAGGGAGCATTTGCCCGCGCTTGCTCGAGCTGAATCCTACCGCGTCGTCACTGCGATAAATAAACTGGGCAAGTGCGCGGCAAATATCTCACTCGCATGGGAGTTGGTTCGAGACCAGTGGCTTGATGGCAATCACAAGGGATCATACAACCTGCCAGCGATGTTCTTGGGCGGCGTGGTCGCCCAGCATCCGGCAGCAGCCGAGACGATCCTGGATGAGGCGCTTGAGGATGCGGCACTGCATGGCGACGTCATTGCCATGCAGGTCAGTGTCGGGCTGACAGAGCGCGGGTTTGTAAGGATAGAGCGGGCATGTACCATGGCGACGGTGCCTGCATGGACGTTCGGTCGTCTGGGATACGGCGTGGACTGGAAAAATCACCCGACCAGCGAGTTTGCGCGGGTAATGAAAGCGCTCATGACGCGCCATGACGCCGCAGAGGTGTCCTTCGACATCATGAATTCGTGTATCGTCCGCCACAGTTCGGACAAGACCTCTCTTGACGACATCGAGAAAGGCGTTGGCGTTGAACTTCTCGTCGAAACGACTCTAAATCGTGAGGACAACACTAAAGGATACGAGTACAAGGAAATCGCTGAAGCATGTCTTGATCCGCAGAAGGATCAGGAAGCGGCACGCAAATTATGCTGCAATCTCCGCAATGCCGTACTCGATTTCAGCATTTTTCCCAATGATTTCATAGAATATGCAGGGGTTTTAGCCGAGAAATTTCCACGAATTGTGCTCGATGAACTGATCGAAGGCGTCGGCGAGGATTCCGGGGTGTCTGAGCTGTTCACAAGCCATCGCCTCGGAAAGCTTCATCCTGCCTCGAAGATGGAGCCCGCTGTTGCTCTCGAGTGGGCGCAGGAGGCGCCCGGCACGCGCTATGTCAATCTAGCCCAGGTCGTTCCGCTATGGGAGGAAATTGAACCGTCGGATGCGCCTGTTGATCCATTCGAGGAGAACTCTGCGCCGGTGCGTTGGACAAAGATCGCTCGGCAGGTTTTAGCGGGGGCACCTGATGGCGTCGAAGTTCTGAACGCCATGGTCGGACGTTTTCGGCCAAACGGATGGAGCGGTTCGTTGGCGGCAATCCTGCAGAGCAGGCTGCCTTTGATCGAAGAGCTGGCAGGAGATGCCGATCCCAAAATCGCCCAGGCAGCAACAGCAGCAATTCCCGCGTTCAAAGAGCAGATCGAGCACATTCGCGACTGGGAGGCTCGGCATGACAGGGAGCGGGACGAGAGGTTCGAATGGTGATGGGATAGCAATCACGACGCTTGTCATGGTGCCCCTCGTCATCGACGTGGCCTCGGCGGTTGCGGAGATGATCGAAAGCCCTCGCTGGACAGCACTTGAGCACAGGCTTGGAAAGTGGCTTCCCGATCTGGGGCCCTATCGATCCTGCCTGGAGCATACACCTTCGTCCGGAAGCTTGAAGCTGTACCGCCAGCTAGCGAGATCATCGATACGATCGAGGAGCTTGCATCATTCCACTTCTAGTGGAGGCCACCACCGGCGGATGCGTCGTGAATGGCCCAAAAGTCGCACGACTCGGCGTTCAGGCGGAGCACACCCGACCCATGACGGCTCAGCTCTGCAAGGCCTCCGGAAAATTTGCAGTTCTGAAGCGGCCCAATGCGATGGCCACTTCCGTATCACGGTCACAGATAGCGGACATGTGTGTGAGCAGATGCGCTTCGGTGACGACATCAATCACCGTACTTCTGGGCCGATCCTGGTCATGCCAGTTGAACGCCAGTTGCGCGTAATCAGCATAACGAAGGTTCTCGCCATCGCCGACCGTGTCCTGCACGACAAGCGAGCCACCCAGAACCAGTACAGGGCGCCAGAAGTGCAGCCGCCAGAATTCTCGTTGTTCGCCATCGAAGCCATGAAGGCGCTCTTCGATATATTCACTCATCTTAAGAAGAGACTGATAAGTGCCATCTCCGTGAGACGCCATCAACTCCGACGAACCCTTCTTGCGGGTGATTTCGGCAAACTGAGAGTACAGATCCTCGCTCGCCGGACTCCGCTCCATAAACAGGAAGTCGTTTAATTCGTCCAGGAACGGATTGCTGCTTTCCGGAGTAAGAACGTATTTTATCTGGTCCTCATGGTTACTACTTGGAGAGAACGGCGTCGGCGTCATCAAAACGAATGGGAAGCGATTGTTTATAGCCTCTACGACGAAGTTGGTCTTCACCGAAACTTGCATGTGATGCGTATCACCATCCCAGTCGAAACGTTCGGCGATCATGTCGATCTCGCGCGCTTTTCCTGTTCTAGGGTCGAGAAAGGATGGGCTGGCCTCGACAAAAAAGCCTTCCTTGCACAGCGAACTGATGATGCGCGATTCCATGAAGTAGCCTGAGCGCCCAAGACATTGCGCAATGGCGGCTAGTTCTTCGTTGGACTTTTCCTGCATTGGTCGACTTTCTAGATTCAATGGCGGTCAGGGACCGCCAGCATATTGCCACTTTCTAGACCGCTGCGCCGCTTTTCTCGCCGAGCTCCCAGAGGGCATCGATGCCGTTGAGATAATTGACAACTCGCCATTCAGCATCATTGATGATGCCGGAACCATTGCAGTTAGTCCCCTCTTCCAGCACCTCGACGCGCTGGAACCATCCCATCTGGCATGACCATCGATCATCGCCGGCGTCTTCCGCGATCGCCCGTATGCTTGCAAGATGGTCGGTGTGGCGATCCTGCAATGGCCCGGCCATGGCTGCGAATAGAATGGTCAGCACGCCCTTGCGCTCGCCGATGAAAACGACCGGCCACAGGAAACCGGCAAGATGCAGCTTTTCCGCGGCCTCGATAACGCGGGTATCGTGGTCTTCATCCCAGATCACTGCAAAATCGTGGATGCGCCCCTTTTCCAGTGGGTCGCCTCCAATATCGCGCCATTGCACCGATCGAAAGACCGAATGGTGCACGCCCCGGCCGAGCTGACCGACCGGTGCGCGTTCGTCGTATAGGCACGAGAAGGCGTGGGAATAGAATGCCTGGCTCATAGACTTGCTCCTTTTCGAGGATCATCGCAGCTTCCGCCGCCGCGCCCTGGCTTTCGACCGGAGCGCATGTGCACAGATCTCACGAAGCTCCGAAAAAATGAAGTGGGAATCAAAAATTTCGCCGCGCACCTACGAAAAGCGTCTTCGTGTTGCGGCGATCGTCATGTCCATTTTACCTGCGCAAAGCGACGTGACCGGCGCGGCGTGTTAGTCACCGCGTAGGTGTTGCACTAGAGCCTCCAGTCGACCAACCCGCGAACGTCCGCTTTTTGCGAGCTAACGTTCCAAACCGGACCGAGCGGAAAGTCCCATACCAAGTCGTTCAGGTTCATCCGCAATTCCGTGAACCTACGGCAGCTAACAGGGATCCGGGATGACGCGCTCTACGACCGCTTAGTCGGCGTTTTCTGCTGCGAACGGTCCTGGGCGGACGCTTACGGGTATCCCAGTCATCGGCGCAATCGGTGACCTCGTCACACCGTGTCGTGCAAAGATGGGGATACCTCTGAAAGGGCGGACCTTTTAAGGTGACCTTGGCCGCTGCACCGGTTATGGATCGAAGAACGAAAGGGAAACAGGAGGCCTTCGTGACCGGACTTGTTGAACAGCTACAGGCCGATGCCCTCGATCAATCGATTCCGGTGAGTACGCTTCTCGGGAAGGTGAAGATCTGCGCCGCAAAACTCGGATTGGATGATGCGCTCGAATGGGTGGACCACGAGTTGAACGGGTACTTCAAAGTGCATGCCGACACTCTGCCTGATTATCGAAAAGGGCATGGGACCCCGAAGGCGCAAGATCAATTTGGCAATTGGCGGCCAATACAAATCTCTGACGAATGGCTGGAAGCCAACTTGTCCGAGACTTTCTTACGCGAGCCCGTTTCCAACTATGAAGAGCTTTTGCGGCATGAAAGCCGCGTATTCGAAATGCCGATAGATACCGGGATCGCCAATACACTAGCAGATGCTTACAATCTTCCGATCACCGCGATGCGAAACACCATTCCAAGAGGCATCATTCACGGGGTCGTTCAAAAAGTCCGCAACATGACGCTGGATTGGGGGCTTGAGCTTTCGCGAGCTGGGATACACGGCGAAGGCCTTAGCTTTACCGCCAGCGAACGGGAGAAAGCCACCGTGTCCAACATTACGATTGGCGCTTTGCACGGCAACTTCAACACTGGCAATGCCTCAGGCGCTGGCGCGCAAATCAATCAGCAGGCACACCTGTCCAATGATCTCCCGGCGATTCGGGACCTCATCGCTGCCGTTCAAAGTCAGGTGCAGGACGTCGCGGCACGGTCTGCTATGGTGGCTGCGGCGCAAGAAATTGCGAACGCTAGGAGCAAGCCTTCGCTTCTGGCAGGATACGAGCGGCTGGTTTCTGCCGCTGCCAATCATATGTCCGTGATCGCCCCGTTTCTTCCCGCACTTGGTACGATGTTGGCGAGCTAGGGCGGTTCAAGGAAGCAGTCGGCCAATGCAGTTCGTTCACGTTCGCTAACACTTCGGTTAACGGAGGGCAGCTTCCAGGATGGCCGCATAAGGCGTGGAGTGTCAGCTATGTCGGCGATTTCTGTGGCAGGGCAGGGCGCTACCGGCAGGTCGCGACCAAACCCAGTCGTTCTTCCAGGCAACAGTTGCCGTCCGGTCCCAACGAAAGCGGTAGATCGAGCTGGTCGGATCGGCCAATCCTGTCACTCTTCCTGCCGAGAGGACTCGTTGGAGGCTGACGTTCGCAATCTTCATTCGTGAATACGGTGGGCGCCTGTTTTCCGGCAGGCGCCCACCGTATTCATCAGAACGCCATCCGCAGCCCAGCGTTGGCCTTCAGGGCGTAGCTATTGCCGAAGTCATGGGTTGCAGTCCTGCCACTGGCCTCGGCATAGAGTGTCAGGCGGCTGCCGAGCATGGCGCTCGCGCCGAGGCCCAGTTCACCCCAGAGACGATCGCTCCGGCGGGCGATGGCGGTGCCGGAGACATCCACCACAGTGCCGTCCAGCCATTCGTAGCTGAGGTTCGCCACGGCATAGACCTTGCTCTTCGCATCCTGCCGATCGAGCGAGAGGCCCCAGCGGGTCTTCAGGCTGTCCCCCAGCCGCGACGAGACATTCGCGCCGTAAGGATCGACGAAGCGGTCGAAGCGGACGGTCGAGTAGACCATCTGCACCTGCGGCGTCAGCGAGAGGCGGCCGCCCAGCGTCCACTGCTTGCCGGCTTCCAGGCTATAGGCCTCGCCATGGCCGTCGTTGCCTTCGGCCAGCCTGCCAAGGGTTGCCGACTTCAACGTGCTGTCGAACCAGGTGAACTGACTGCGGCCGTCGACGTAGAAGCCCTGCGGTCCGAACCAGGTCAGCGTCGCGCCGAGGCTGTAGCCCTTGGTCTTGATACTGCCGTCGCCGTAGACCGACGAAACCTTGGCGCTGGCTTCGCCGTAACCGCCGACCACGCCCAGGATCAGGGCGGCGCCGTCGCTGCGCTGGCTGAGCACATGGTCGGCGCCCAGTTCCATCTTCCAGCTATCGACGTTCACGTTGCTGTTGCTGGTGGACGCTGCCGCATCGGGGCGCGAGCGCTGGCCTTCGATGCGACCCCAGATGCTGCCTCCGGTAGCCGAGAACTGACGGTCGCCGATGCGCTGGCGCATCGTGCCAAGCTCGTTGAGGGTCAGGAGGGTCTGTCCATAAGCCTCGTAGACCGGAACGCCGGGCTGGTAGAGCGGCACGTTCGGCGCTTCCGGCGTGGTGCCCGGATCGAGGAGGCTCGAACGCAAGTACCAATCGCCGTCGTTCGGGGTATCGACGCCGTTCTGGACGAGCCGGTAGCCATAGGCGCCCGCAATCACCGCTTGTTCGCCCTGGAAGGTGTAATCGCCGGCCAGCGTGAAGGTGCCGTTGGAGGCGCCGGTGACATCGATGATCCTGATACCGTTTACCGTCGCGGCGCCGAGCCCGCCGCGGTTGACGACCGAGACCGTCGTGCTGCCCGCCGTCGCGCCCGTCACCGACAGGACGTCGGTGCGCGAGGCGTCGCCGCCAAGCTCGGTCTCGATCAGCAGCTTGCCGCCGGCGCCGGTATAGTCGCCATCGACGGTCAGGGTGCCGAAGCCGTCGCGGCCGGGCGCGATCGTGCCGGCATTGGTCACGCTGCCGACATGGCCGATCCCTTCGAGACGACCTTCGGCCGCAATGGCCATGCTGCCCCCGAGCGTTCCATCGACCGCGAGTGTGCCGGTCGACACGGTCGCCGTGCCCGAGAAGGCCGCGCTGTTCCCGGTAAGCACCAGCGTACCCAGGCCGGTCTTGGCGAGATCGCCTGTGCCGGTGATCGATCCGGTCAGCGTGAAGGTGGTGGCATCGGTGGTCGCGATTGCCCCTGTACCCACCACCTGAACCTCTCGGTCGCTGGAGATATCGGCGCTGGTTGCAAGGGCGCCGCCACCAAGCGTCACGGCCCCGGCCGCCGCGCCCAGGTTGACGTCGGATGCAATCTGCACGGTGCCGCCGTCGATGCGCGTGCCGCCGGTGTAAGTGTTGGTACCCGAGAGCACCAGCGTGCCCGCATCGGTCTTGACGACCTGTGAGCCGCCGGTGAGGGCGGCAGCGATCGTCGCGACGTAGGCCGCGCCCGCCGTGCTGCCGTCGCCGACGCGGATGGTCGTCGTCGGCTGCGTGAGTGCCACGGCGTCGCCGGTGATCGTATAGCCATTGGCCGCGAACTGCATGCCCGAAACGCTGACTTCGCCGAGGCTATCGTCGACCGTCACGGTGCCGCCGGTGCCGCCGAACACGGCGAAGCTGCCGTCCGCATAGGCTCCGTTCACGGCGCCGTTCGCATCCGTCCAGTTGTCGTTCCCGGCGCTGTTCTGCCAGACGCCGTTTCTGCCATCGATCACGCCGTTGTCCTTGGGGCCGGCCGTGCCGTCCCAGAAGTTGAGCGTGAGACCTGCGCTGTTCACCAGGTTGACCTGACCGGCCACCGACGTCTGCACCGTCAGGCTGCTGCCCATCGGCGTAGTGCCGATCTCTAGGCCGTTGTCGGTGAGCGTGCCGTCGTAGTTGAACACGCGGTAGACGCCGACATCGAAGCTGCCGCCTGCCGAAGTCGAGACCGCGATGGTGCCGTCGAGGGTGAGATCCCCGCCGACATCGACCAGATCGTTGAGCGCGCCGCCCGCGACATTGGCTGCACCGAAAGCGAAGTCCAGGTTGCTGCCCGAAGACAGTGACAGGTCGCCTGCGATCGTGAGCGAACCCGCACCGCCAGCGCCGGGCGACAGCGTTGCGCCGTCGGCCAGTGCGACATTGCCGCCGATCGTGCCGGTGCCGCCGAGCGTGGCGCCTGCCAGAACGGAGGTGAGCCCGCTCGCCGCGCTCTGGTCGCCATTCACCAGCAGCGTTCCGGCTTCGACCTGGGTGCCTCCGGCATAGCTGTTGGCGGCCGCAAGGGTCAGCGTACCGCCGCCAGCCTTGGTCAGTGCGCCGACGCCCGAGACCAGCCCTGCGAGGGTGAGCGTGGTGCCGGTATCGATCGCGAAGCTGCCGTTGCCGGCGAGATCCACGGCGCGGTCCGTCGTGAAGCTGGCGGTGGTGTTGAGCGTGCCGCCATCGACGCTGAGCCCGCCCGCAGCCGCGCCGAGGTTCTCGTCACCCGCGATCCGTAGCGTGCCGCCATCGATAGCGGTGCCGCCGATGTAGGTGTTGGTGCCAGAGAGGATTAGCGTGCCAAGGTCGGTCTTCACGAGCTGGGCATTGCCGTCGATCACGCTGTCGATGGCCGCGACGTAGGCGGCGCCTGCCGCGGTGCCGTCGCCGATGCGGATCGTGGACTGCGGTGCAGTCAGCGTCAGGGTGTCGCCGGTGAGGACATAGCCGCCCACTGCGAACTGAAGGCCGGAAGCGTTGATCGCCCCGAGGCTGTCGTCGAGCGTGACCGTACCTGCCGCGCCGGTGAAGATCGCCAGCGCGCTGTCCGAGTAGCCGGCGTTGACCGAGCCGTCGGCGAGCGTCCAGTTGTCGTTGCCGCTGGCCGCCTGCCACACGCCGTCGCCGCCGGTAATCTGGCCATCGAACCTGCCGCCGCTCGCGCCGTCCCAGAAGTTGAGGAGCTGACCGTTCGTATTGACGAGGTTGACCTGGCCCGAAACCGCAGTCTGGACAAAGGCCGCCGCGCCGCTCGGCAGGGTGCCGATCTCCAGACCATTGTCGGTCAGCGTGCCGTCGTAGTTGGCGATGCGGTAGAGGCCCGCACCGAAGCTTCCGCCGCTGGTGACCGCAACATTGATCGTGCCGTCCAGCGTAAGATCGCCGCCGACGTCGACCAGGTCGTTGAGCGCGCCGCCCGCAACCCCCGCCTGGCCGAAGTCGAAGGCCAGCGTCGAGGCGCTGCCAAGGACGAGGTCGCCCGCGATGGTGAGCGTACCGGCGCCGCCGTTGCCCGCGGCTAGCGTACCGCCCGCGCTCATGTCGACGCTGCCGCCGATCGTGCCGCCACCGCCCAGCGTCGCGCCTGCCGCAACCGTGGTGAGGCCGGTGGCTGCCGACTGGTTGCCGTCGATCAGTAGGGTTCCTGCCAGAACATCGGTGGTGCCGGCATAGCTGTTGGTGCCGGAGAGGACCGTCGTGCCGGAACCGATCTGTTTGACTGAACCGCTGCCGGAAATCGTTCCGCCCAGGGCCAGCAGATCCGAGCGGTCGAGCGCCAGCACGCCGTTGTCGGCGACATCGCCGAGGATACTGCCGGTCGTACCGCCATTGCCGATCTGCAAGGTGCCCGCATCGATCAGCGTTCCGCCGGTGTAGGTATTCTCGCCGGTCAGCGACAGGGTGCCGAGGCCGAGCTTGGTAACCCCCGAGGTACCCGCAAGGCCGGTATCGATGCCGATCGCGTAGCCGTTGGTGTCGATCCAGGCGCCGCCGTTTCCAAGCGTCAGCGTGTCGAAGCCGTTCAGGAAGTCGGTCTCGTTCCGGGTTGCGCGCAAAACGCCGCCGTCGAGGTTGAGGGCTGCCGTACCGTCACCCTTGACCACCGATCCGGTCTCGATAACGCCGCGTCCCGTGGCATCGCCGGTGAGATTGATCGTGCCGTTGGCGGTAGCGCCATAGGCGAGATAGAGGTTGTTGCCGGTGCTGACCAGGCCGCCCTTGCCGACATTGAGCGTGGCCGCGCCTTGCTCGCCAACCGTGATGAAGTCGGTGGCGGCAAGGGTCGCATTATCGCCGGTGCTGCCGGCAACGGTGACGATGCCGTTGCCGTCCGCGTTTTGACCGATGCTGACAGCGCCGCCGGTCGTCACCAAGCCGCCGTCCTCGATGTTCAGCGCGCCCGTGCCGGAGCTGCCGACCAGAAGATCGGTGGCGACTGCCAGTGCCGAGGACGCGCCGTCCGCAGCGGTCCCCGAAACCAGCACGGTGCCCACGGCACCGGCATTGGAGCCGATATAGGTGTTGTCCGCAGTGACCTGGCCACCACCGCTGACGGTCAAGGCGCCGGTGCCGAACTCGCCGATGGAAAGGCCGCCCGTGGCGACGAGGCTCGACGCATTGCCGAG
This sequence comes from Novosphingobium sp., assembly GCA_017745295.1. Taxonomy (GTDB): domain Bacteria; phylum Pseudomonadota; class Alphaproteobacteria; order Sphingomonadales; family Sphingomonadaceae; genus Novosphingobium. The sequence continues at coordinate 259,252 of JAGHZR010000006.1, read as the reverse complement.
GGCATCCTCGCCAGACACCGCGATCGTGCCTTGGCTGCCCGCATCGTCGCCGACGAAGGTGATGTCGGTGACATTCACCGCGCCGCCATCCGCGATCGTCAGCGAGCCCGCGCCGAACCCGCCGACCCGCAAGTTGCCGTTGTTGCTCCAGGTCGATCCCGTGCCCGAGACGAGGACCCCGGCCGTAAAGCCGCTGTCCTCTGCGATCACGCCGAGGGTATTGCTCAAGGTGCCGCCGTCGGTGATGCGGAGCGTCCCCGAGCGGACCTGACCTTCGCCGGCAAAGGTATTGCTGCCGGTCAGCACCAGCGTGCCGAGGTCGGTCTTCACGAGGTCACCGCTGCCGGTCAGCGCGGAGGCGATGGTTGCGGTATAGCCCGCGCCTGCCGCGGTGCCGTCCCCCACGCGGACGACCGATTGCGTACCGCTCAGGGCGATGTCGCCGCCCGCCACCAGATAGCCGTCGCTGGCGAACTGCATGCCCGATGCCGTCACCGCGCCAAGGCTGTTGTCGACCGTTACGGTTCCGGGTGCCGCCGTGAAAATCGCGAACGCGTCGTCCGTGTAGTCCGCATTGAAGACCCCCGTCTCATTGGCCCAATTGTCGTTGCCGCCGCTTGCCTGCCAGACGCCGTCGCCGCCATTGATAACGTTATCGAATTTATTGGTGCCAAGTCCGCCGTCCCAGAGGTTGACCGTGGCCCCCGCCACATTCAGCAGATTGACCTGACCGGCGATCGCCGTAACGACTCTGACGTCGCTACCGGCCGGCATCGTACCGAGTTCGAGGCCGTTGTTCGTCAAGGTGCCGCCATAGTTCAGCGCCCGGTAGAGCCCGGGAGCGAACGAACCACCGGCGCTTACGGCAACATCGATCGTGCCGTCGAGGGTGAGATCGCCCTTCACGTCGATGAGGTCGTTGAGCGGCCCGCCGGGCACGTCGGCCTGGCCGAACTCGAAGTCGAGCAGCGCGCCGCTGCTGAGCGTGAGGTCGCCGTTGATGGTGAGGGTGCCGGGGCTGTTGCCGGGCGCGATCATGCCGCCGTCGTCCACGAAGACATCGCCGCCGACGATGCCGCTGCCGCCCAGTGTGCCGCCCAAAAGAACGCTGGTGAGCCCGATCGCCGCCGACTGGTCGCCGTTTATACGCAGCGTGCCGCCCGAAATCGTCGTCGCGCCGGTGTAGCTGTTGTTCGCGGTCAGCACCGTCGTGCCGGAGCCGATCTGCCCAAGCGAACCTCTCCCCGAAATCGTTCCGTCAAGCGCCAGCAGATCCGATCGGTTGAGCGCCAGCACACCGTTGTTGACGATATCGCCGACTACGCTGCCGATCGTGCCGCCATTGCCGATCTGCAAGGTGCCGGCATCGATCAGCGTCCCGCCGACATAAACGTTCTCACCAGTCAGAACGACCGTTCCCGTCCCCAGTTGACGGACAGCGCCGCTTCCCGAAATTACACCCCCGAATAGAAGACTGTCCGAATGGTTGAACGCGAAGCGGCCGTTGTTTGTGACATTGCCGAGGAGAGTGCCAGAGGCTCCTCCGGCACCCAGCTGCAATGTTCCGTTCGCGATGGTCGTACCACCAAGGTAGGTGTTCGTCCCGGTGAGGATGGTGGTGCCGCTGCCCTGCTGCGTGACTTGCCCGTTGCCGCTGATGACCGCTGCGAAGGTGACGCTGTCGGATCGGTTGAAGGCCAGAGTGCCCTCGTTCGCGACATCTCCCAGCAAGCTGCCGGTCGTTCCACCGTTACCGAGGCGCAGGGTTCCGGCAGCAATTGTCGTGCCGCCGGAATAGGCATTTGTGCCGGTCAGGGTAAGAACGCCGGTGCCCTCCTTGGTGAGAGCGCCCGCGCCCACGAAGCGGGGAGAGATGCCCATGGCGTAGCTGCCGGTGTCGATAACCACGCCATTCGCGCCAAGCCCGATGTCCCGCGTGCCGAAACCGGCAAAGAAGTTGCTGTTGGAGGCGGTGGCACGCAGCAGGCCGCCGTCGATGCTTACGCTGGCCGCCCCTGCACCTGCGGAGATATGCGAGGTCTCCAGCACCGCGAGTTTGCCCGCAGTGCCCTGCATGACCAGCGTTCCGCTGGCTTGCGGTGAAGACGCACCGAGATCGACTCCCGTGGGCGCGCGTACCAGCCCTCCATCCTCGATCATCAGCGTACCGACACCGAAATTTCCGACAGCCATGTTGTAGTCAGTGATGACCCAGCTCGATCCAGCCCCGCGAACGGTTACACTGCCTTCGCTGTCCTCTCCCGCACCGATATAGCCCTGATTGCTTGTAACCTCGGCGGCGCCTTCGATCAGCAGTGTGCCGGATCCGTAAGAACCGATCGTGAGCTGCCCGGCATTGTTCCATCGGCCGCCGCTCTGCACGATGGCATGGCCCTCGTTTTCACCGCCATCCAGGCCGCCATCGCCCACGACGGCATCGCCGCTCGTAACGGTCGCGCCGCCTTGGATCGTGAGAGATCCGACGCCATAGCCGCCAACGTTGAGTCGCCCCAGGGTCGTCCACGACGAACCGATGTCTGTCAGCAGCACCGTTCCATTGCCGCCAAGGTCCACACCCAGATACCCGCTCAAGCTGGTAACCTGCGCGCCGCCCGCGATCGTCATGGAGCCGGCTGCCCCGTAGCCGACGTACAAGTCGGTGCTGGCGTCGATATCGCCGGCCACCAGCGGATCGGTGTCGTTTTCCAGGGTTACGGATTGGGCATGAGCCGATGCAGAAATGCCCAGAGCAAGCGTCAACACCATCGCCGGTAAGGCTGCTGACGAGAGGAGCATGCGCCGAGCATCAGGGCCTCTCTCGCGGCCTTTTTGGTTGATCGCGATGGTGTTTGCCGGGTGCCCCACGTGTCGATCTCCTGAACCTTCAATTTAACATTTATTATAGAGAGTTAATACTCTGCCATGGTGCGAACAATTCGGCCGAGTTTCAAAGAGGCACTTCAGGTTGAGGTACCTTAAGTGATTAACTGATTGTTAGATCGGGGAAAGCGGGGCCGATGATGCTTTTGAAGCTGCGGCGATCTCGCGCGGTCGCCCAGAAGCGGTCGCGTCATTCGTGGAAAAAGGGGGAAAAGCAGTAATGGCCAGGCAGCTTCGGGAGGGGTGTCCCAAAGCTGCCTGGCTGCTGAGCTTAACGCTCAGCGTGGCTCTTGTGCGATCGTTCTGCTACTTCGTCGTGTACCCGCCGTTGACGAGAATGGTCTGGCCCGTCATCCACCAGCCTTCGGAAGCGAGGAAGCGGATGAATGGCACGATATCCACGATGTCCGTCAGGCCGGTTTTCGTGAAGGCGGAAAGTGCTGCCGCCGTCTTGTGATAAGCCTGGGCATCAGCCGCCTCTGCAGGATAGAAAAACGGCGTGTCCATGGGACCCGGGCCAACCGCCGTTACGGAGATGCCGCGCTCGCCGAACTCTTTCGACGCGGCGCGCGTGAAGTGCTCGACAGGCGCTTTCGTGCCGGCATAGGCCGCGTAAAACGGCGTGAAAGCGCCGAGCAGCGATGTGACAAGCGTGATGATCTTGCCGCCGTCATTCACGTGGCGCCCAGCCTGCTGCAGGAAGAAAAACGCCGATTTCGAATTGACGGCCGTCATTTCGTCATATTCATCCTCGCTGATTTCCACGAGGGCCTTTTTCAGGACTTTGCCGACCGTATTTATCGCGATGTCGGGGCGTCCGAAGGCTTCGATCGCATCAGCGAAGAGCTTCTCCATTGCGCCCGCAGTGGTCAAGTCGCCCTGTAGGGCAATGGCCTCCGTGCCTGCCGCACGGACTGCCGCAACGGTCTCATCGGCAGCGCCCTTCGACGCGGCCGTATTGTAGTGAATGGCGATTGCCTTTGCGCCGTGTTGTGCCAGATCGCGTGCAACCAACCCGCCCAGGTTTTTTGCACCACCGGCGATGATGACTACCTTGCCCTTGATGTCATGGTTAATCACGGCCTCTCTCCTTGCCCAAAACCCCAAAACCGGATGTTATTTAATTGAGGATAATAATACGGCAGGATGAAAATCAATCTTGGGTTATTTGAATTTACATTGATTTACAAATAGGCGGCAGATTTTCAGTTTTATCCGCTATCCTTGGGAATATTAAATCATCTTCATAGTTGCGCTGTCAGGTGAAGAAACGGGCAAGCCTGCCTTCGACCGCTTTTGGGAATCGAGGTTTACCGTGCATTAGTGACCAAACGAACGCCTTTTTTAACTGCTTTCGGCTAGGTGCACCCTTCCGCCTGCCGCTACATCGTCAGGAATACGGTCGGAAATTGTCGAGCATGCCTGTTACCATCCTGAATTGGATAGTCCCAATCACCATCCTGCTTTGCGGCATGGCGTTTGCGGCAATCAGATTATTGGGGTTCGCCACTGAGCGGTGGGGCTATGCTCTGCTGTCGCTTTCGATGGGTTTCAGCATTATGCTGATAGAAACAGAGCGCTTCACGCCTTACAAGCAAGTCCTTGAGGACAGTCTAATTCTGCTGAGCATCTTGTTGGCATGCAGAGCGCTAAGGCGACGCCTTGATATTCAAGGCAGCTTGCTCTTCGAAACGTCCGTAATGGTTTTCTCGGCGGTCGCCGTGACGGTGTCGCTGGTAGGTTTCAAGAGTGTTCGCCTTGAAACGCTGTCCGTTGAGGCTTGCTGTGCTGTTGTCCTTTGGGCGTCCGCATGGCCATTCGCGCGTTCCGCAAAGTCGAGGCCTGATCGGATCCTGGCCGCTCTGTTCTTACTCCTGGCATTCCTCTTGACCGGCCAATGCGCGACTTTCCTCGCTGCATCGCCAGTAGGCCACGCAGTGGGGGCATGGCGTACATCGCCTTGGGGAAACATGATCCAGTATACCGGCGTGATCGGCAGCATCGTTCTGACATTTTGCGTCATGCTCGTGGCTGCAGAGGATGCGATCGAGCGGCACCGCATCGAGGCGCACACCGATCCGATGACCAACTTGCTAAACCGTCGGGGTCTGAACGCGCTCCTGGAATCTCGTCAGGCAAAGCGCTTCCATACCGGGCCTACAGTTGTCATCCTGGCTGACATCGATCATTTCAAAACGATCAACGACCGCTTCGGCCATTCCTTTGGTGACGCGGTAATAAAACGCTTTGCGACGGTACTCACAACCGCTGTCGGGTCAAAAGATTGCGTTGCTCGTGTTGGAGGCGAGGAATTCATGATCCTGATCTCGGGAATGACCCTCCAAGAAGCCGCGGCAACGGCGGATCGGGCTCGATCAACCTTCGCCACCGAGCGATGGGTGTCGAACGGAATCGATCAGAGTTTCACGGCAAGTTTCGGTGTATCTATGGCATCAAGAGACCGGATGGCCATCGATCACGCCATCGAGAGAGCTGATTGCGTTCTTTACGCTGCCAAACAACAAGGCCGAAACCGCGTCATCGTCCATCAATGAGCCTCCCCCCAAAGTAAACGTCCGGAATCGCCGAAAATGGCCTCTCAGGACCTTTGGCTGGAACGGCAGTTAAGTCCCCACCAAATCGTTCAGGTTCGCGCCTAACTGAGTGACTCTAGGGCAGCTATCAAAGTATGGAAATCATGCGCTCTATGGCCGCTTTGTCGGCGACTCCGTCCTATCGGCTATTCAATCGGCTGCCACGATCGAATATTCCAGGCGCACATCGTCGAGTATCCGCTCTATCGCGGCGCGCTGCGCATCGGTGCCGCCCAGCCGGACGTCCCAATTGCAGTGGGCATGTGTCTTCGTGTCGTGCACGATGATCTTGCCAAGCGCCCGCCGCCATGTTTGCGACTTCCCGCCTTTTTCCCGGAGAAGGCGGGTGATAAGCAGGTGTTCGAGGTCGGATGCCGTCATACGTACCGCTTAGCCAATGTTGGCGTTCAATCAAGCAAAGCTGATCGTCGGCGGATTGGGAATGGCGCCGCTAGCTTGAAGCAAGCGGCACCATTCGTATCAGCCGTTCAGCTTGTCTTTGATCGCCTTCGCCGGGGCAAAAGTGAGCTTCTTGGAAGCCGCGATCTGGATCGTTTCGCCGGTCGAGGGATTGCGGCCTTCGCGAGCAGGGCTGTCCTTCACCTTAAACTTGCCGAAGCCGTTCAAGGAAATTTCCTCGCCAGCAGCGGCCGCATCAGCGATCGATGCAAAAACGATGTCGACAGCCTTCTTCGCGTCGGCCTTGGTTACACCGGTTTCAGCGGCAAGCTTGTCGGCGAGTTCTGCATTGTTCATTAAATGGACTCCTGCTTGTTGTATTTTGTGCTGTAACTTATAGATTGGAGCGAAGCTCGGCGAGCTTCTCCGCGCAAACTTTGTGCACCGCTTGCCCCAATTCCTCGATGCGACCAGCCAGCCATTCAAGTTCTTCGTTGTTGATAGTGAAATGCTTCGAATAACGGCCCTTGACGTACGAATCTTTGAGTTTTTCGAACAACCGACGATCGTGTTTGACTGTTCGCGGCCATGCGTCGACTAGTTGGCCTGATAGTTTTTCAGCCTGATTGCGGAGGAAATTGATGTTATGGGATCGAGGGGTGTAAAATGTGCAGACCAGCAAGACGCACTGGTAAAGGCCTTCTGCAGTTTGATGGAGGTCGTAGGCCGCCTCCTTTAGATGGCCTTCCGTCATGTGAAACTTGGCTCCCTTGAAGCGTCTAATCGCTGCAGGGAAACTTTCTTCGAAGTAATCTTCAGCCATCCTGAGGGCGCTGGCAGGATCCTTTGGCTGTGGCCTCGCGAGATCCGTCTCGTCCGATTCATATATCGCGATCCCGTCCCGAGCGATGTCGAGAAAGAAGTAGCGACCATGCGCAAGCCCGTCATTCACTTCTTGCAGTGTATGAACGATCAGGTTGGTTGGTGTATTGATGTAACCGGATATTTCCCGCTCACGATCAAGTCGCTCTGCAGCCTTTTCCCAATAATCTACCCAGTCGGTCAGTTCGGGCTGATTGACGATTACCAGAATGTCGAAATCTGATTGGTAACCTTTGCCGGTGGTTGGCTCGTTGACCCAATTTCCGCGCGCAAATGACCCATAAAGAACAATCTTCAGGATTCTGCCCATCTTGCGCTGGCCGGTCGGTGCACCATGCGCGTCGTTGAATTCCTCGAAGATGACGCGGACAAGGCGCTCCAATTCGCGCTGCTTCCTGGCTGGAAGGTGTTCGAGGCTTGTCTTCATTGTTTAGGTTTCAAACTCAAGGATCAGGTGAGCAGGCATGACTTGCCCGTCAGGCATGTGCAAGGCCCGCCTGACAAAAATGTCGGCCGCACTGGGTAGCGGCGTTCGGGTGAAGAAAGGTCCTGCATATATCGCCAATGTATCATGCGTTTTCGCTCCCAGAAAGAACAATTTGCGAACAAAGGGAAGGGGGGAGTGTTGTCAGATTGTGAAAGTGCGGTAGTATTCCCTTCGTTCGATCGGGGATCTACCGAGCAGGAGTACGCTCATGCACGAACGGATACGTACGCCGGGCGTTTGGTCGGGCGAAATCGATTTGCCGCAGACGGTCCGAATATATTTCGAGCATCAGGATGGAACGTATCACCCTGGTCTATTTGCTAAATCCCTGCGAGAAGCTTTGCAGCTTGTCGTTGAGTACGGCCTGGACGTTCCTCGTGTCTTCGTGACGCTGCGGGATGAGGTCATCCTCGACGTCCGCGAAGGCGAGCTCGAATTTCCGGATGAAGCACTTGAGACTTTCAACGAGTTCAAATCTCGATTTCCGTTACGGATGGAGACCTGGATTGAACCTGAAAATCTCGAGAAATGGGTCAGAAACCGGTGCGCCGAACTCGCTCACCAGGCAACAGTCTATGCGGAGGAACGCGGCTTCGACGGAGAGGCACCAATGGGCTACGACCATCCCGTGAACCGGCTCGAACGTGAACTGCAATCCGTTGCAGCGAACTATGGCCTTAACCTTTTCGCCTATGGATATCAGGTTCCAGGTGTCATCTGCGCCGAGCTTGAGCGGTTTCGTCCTGACATTCCTACCGGAGCAACGGACGCGCAGAGCTCCAACGGTTCTGGAGCGGCTCCGGGCGGGCAGGAACCCGTTGGAAACCACGCGCAAGTGACAGCAGCTTCGTTGCATCCCAGCGCTGCGCCATCACAAACAACTGGTGGAAGCTCTAACCTCGCCGGGATGCAGATTACTTCACCGCACCCAAATAAAGGTGTTTCGGCAGCGATCCCGAGGCGCTGGCTCGTCATCGGAGCGTTTGGGGTGTTTGGAGCCGCCTTGATCTTTGGAAATGATTTGGACGACATCGCCATGAAGCTGTTCATGGTGGCTCAGTACAGTATCATGGCCGCGCTTGCGTACGCACTATACCGGGCACTGGACTCCATGGCTTGGGGGCCATCCAGCTCGGGTTCCGCTGATGAGGAGCCTGAGGCTACCGACGAGTTCGATCTCCAAAACTGGCGAGATGGCCGGGTTCCCAGGTACATGGACGAAACCGATCCCGCGTCCGGTCGAGACTGGATTGGTCATCGTCGGCGTGATCAGATAATTAAAGATCACGCAGATAGAGCACAGCCCTAATCCTTTCGCCGCCGGTATGACGGATCATCGTCACCGATGCCGCGGACCATGTCGGTTGAGAGTCTGCCGGTCTCAAGGATCGAATGTTGTTCGAAGCTAGCCGCAAGAGATGTCGGGTCGAATACCGACCTTCCGGATGCGGCATTTCCAAGGTAGCGGTTCCTTAGCCCAGAGCTTCCCAAAACTTGCTCAGATAAGACGTCGCTGAACACCGCGGTTGGATTATCGCTTGTGGCAGCAGCGCGTTCAGCCGCAGCGATGGCAGTACGGACATCGTAGTTGACGATGTCGAGTGTTCCGGAAGCTGTTACGGCGGTGCCGACACTTTCGCGGCTGTCCATACCAAGTTGAACCCCGGACCGGCCGCTGGAGGATCGCCGGGACGCTCGACTATTGGCGCTGCGTTCCTCATTGCTGTTGATGCTGCTACTCTCGTGGCTCGAAGCACTCCCTCCAACATTAAGTCCCCAGGAGGTGGAGAGGGTGTTTCCCTTGTCCGCAGCACGGGTCAATGATCTTTGCCATCCCGTCTGCACCATCACAGCCTGTAGATCGCGCTGCAAGGTATCGGCAACCTGCGGCTTGAGGCGCCATTCGCCCTTGCGGTCCATTTCGAAGCCGCCGCGCAGCCAGTTGGCGAGCATTTCCTTGCCCTCTGTGCCGCCGCCCATGAAGTGCTCGATTGTGTCTGGGCCTGCCTGCTTACCTGCCTCGAAGCGAGTGCTGGTGTCTGAGCGGGCAGACTGCGCGAAGCTCGTGGCGCTGGAAACGAGCATATCGTTGTCGGCGAGGCTGAGCCGCGCCGTTCCTCCTTTGGTGATGGCACCGAACTGGCTTTCGTTGATCAGGCCGGCGTCTCGAAATGCGGCGGCGGTTCTGGGTGTCAGATTCATGCTGAAATCGCCGTTCTGGTCCATGGCGATTTGCCGCTTGGTGAGGCGGATGCCGTTCGCCGCGAGCAGGCCTTGCATGCGGGACAGGCGCTCGTTCTCGACGATGTTCGTCAGACGGCGATTTCGGGCCCTGTCGGCGATACCGGCTGCCCCCCCTTCATCCATGTCCACCCGGTTTCCAACGGTCTGGCTGAGCGCGGTGATGAAGCTGTCCAGCCGCGCTGCCTCGCGCACGGATGCGTTTGCGGCATGGGCGCCCTGGGCAAAGCCTTCGTTGTCGGCCTGGCGGCGCTGTTCGCCGATGCGCGCTGAGCTACGGGTGCCGTCGTGGCCGACTTCGCGCTGCGCATCCAGTTTGCCAGCGCGTTCCGCAAAGTCGTAACCTGAGGCCTCGCGGGTGCGGCCGTAAACGCTGGTGCCTTCGCGCGCTGCTTCTGCGCTTGCCCCGTCAGCGGTCCCGACCTGCACCGCGGCGTTGTAGGTCTCGAGAGCGCGCAGTACCTGGGCTTCACTACGTCCGGTCGAATGGCCCAGCTGGGTGATGGCAGTGCTGCGGGCTTCGCCGGACAGCGCATTGATGAAACCGATCCGGCGTGCCGTTTCCGTCACGCTAAGGCCGAGCATGCCGGCGGCCTGGCGCTGGCCATGGTTCGATCCGGTGCGCCATGCCTGCTCGGTCGCGACATTGCCGCGCTCAGTCTCGGCGATGCGATTGCCAGCGTGATCGCGGCGGCCCTCCATGGCGCCGACCTGGATCTGCGCGCCCGTAAGATCGTTGGCGAGCATCTGATGCTGATCGTAGGCATTGGCGATGAGCTTGGCGAACGTCGGATCAGCATGAGCCTCGGCGATGACGCCGGTGGCTTTGAGCTGCGCGTCCTGCGGGGAATAACCGTTTCGCTCGAAATGCCGGGTCGCGGCCTGCATCATCATGCCGTAGGCGCGCTGATCGCCGAAAGCGCGCCACTGCACGAGGTTCTGGGAAAAGCCGGCAAACGCCTGCTCGCCGGCCTTCCCTTCCCCAAAGTAGCCGGTGCCGATCGCGCGCAAGGCGTCCTTTTCGGCGAACTGGTGAATGGCTCCGGTTGCAGCATTGGCTTCGACCGCCCGCGCGGTGGCTGGATCGGCAAGGTTCCTGCCGGCGAGGGCAGGGCTGAGGCTGCCCAGTTGGCGCGCGCCCTCGATCCCGCCGAGTGCAAAAGCGGTCGAGCCGCGTGCGCCCGGGCTTTCGCCGAGCACATGACCCGCCTCACCGAAGGTGCGGTTGTTCTGGAACGTCGTTCGCTCGCCGAAATCGCCGAAGCTGGAGGCAGCGCCGCGCCGCGCGCCGGTTCCAAGCGCCGAGGCCTGGGCTTCGAGCGCGGAAGCCTGTCCTTCCGCAGTGGCCATCGGGGCCGCTGCGGCCGCCCCCTGACCGGCAATGCCCAGCGAGCCCGAAGTGAAGGCGGAGAAGACGTTCCCGCTGAAGCGGAAGACGGTGAAGACGAAGGCACCGGCAAGACCTGCGGCGGCGGTTCGAAACGTGCCGAAGATGGCCAGAGCCTTCATCGCTGCCGAGGGCGCCAATAGCCAGGCATTGGCGGCAAGATTGTTGGTACGCAATTCCGAAAGGCTCGCCATCGCCCGGCCGAGGGTCAGCTGGTAGATGCCGGCATCGATCACGCCCCAGAGCGCGACGAAGACGAACATGCCGAGCGCGAAGCTCGCGACCCTGAGATTGATGGGTGTCAGCACGAAGAGAAGGGCGACGGGGATCATGAACAGCATGATGCCGAACACGGCGGCCCGGATCGTCGGCATCCATTCGTTGGCGACTGACATCGTGGCGAGGCCATTCGATCCGATCGCCCTGTTCGCCATGGCGCGCGCGGCGCTCGCCGGTGAGTCTTCGAACAGGACGTCGCCCACGCTCTGTGACAGCAGCGTATGCGTGAACAGCGCCTGGGCAGTCAGCGGGCGATCGAGCATCATCTGGCCAAGATTGCCCAGTTGCTGCCTGCAGCGCGCGAGCTGCTGGGCGTCGGCGGTGTCATAGCCCGTCTGCGCGCAGACCTGTGTGCTATAGGCACCGAACAGTGCGGGATCGGAAAGCCGGGCTGCGATGTGATCCCAGGCTTCCGTACAGCTGACCGTGCTCCCGCCCTTGTCGCTCTCGGTATAGATCGTCGAGAAGGTTGCGGGGCCGGCCATCGCCGCGAACGAGGCGGGCAGGTCGGTGCTGGTTCGCAGCAGCTGGTCGTCATCGATCCCATAGGCCGGCGAGACCCGCGCCACAGGATAACACTGACGCACGTAGTCCTTGATCGTTGCATCGAGGAAGGTGTCGGTCATCGGTCCGCGCGGGCTTACGGCATTGAGGAACAGGTCGAAGCTTTGGCCACCCGATCCGAACTCCAGCTTGGCATTGGGATCGAGCGTATTGTCGTCGATCGTCTCGACGAGGGCGCGTTCCATCATGTTGCTGGCGCCGCCGACCAGGACCAGCAGGTTGGGCACACCGCCCACAGCCTGGTAGGCATTGCGCACCCGGTCATAGACATGGACGGTTCCGGTCGAGGCAATGAGGCCGACGAAGACGCCGACCCCGAACAGGATCTGAAATCCGAAGGCCACCAGACCCATTCCGGAGCCGCGAACGCTGGCGATGACCGCGCCGAGCGCGATACCGGCTGTCGCGATGATGAGGACCAGCGTTTCGTAGCGGGGGTCGCCGAAGATCATCGAGACTAGGCGGAACGAATCCACCGTCTCGGCAAAGCCGTCATAAGTGTGGAAGCTCGCATCGATCGCCGCCGCAGGCGTGACCGTCAGGGTCGGTAGCAGGGCGAGAAGGGCGGCGGCGTGCTTGACCATGGTTCGCGGCACGGCGGCTACTCGCGGCGGGCGGCAGCGCCCGCTGCATCCCGTGCATCACGGTCGCGTTCGCGCAGCAGACCCGCATAGTTCGCCGAGAGGTTGGCGGCCGAGAGTGCGGCCATGTAGCTCTGGCGCATCTGCGCGCGCTGCCGGAGCGCCTCTTCTCGCAGATCGCGCAGCTGTTCGATGCCCTTGGCGAGAATGCGCGTCTGGCAGACATTCGCGCTTGTGCTGTTTGCGGCGCCAGCCGCCGTAGCCCCTCGCTCGGCATTACTAACTGCGAAATCGATCGTGCGCGTGAGATCGTTGAGCATCTGGTAGGCGAGCGAGAGCGCGACGAGCTCATCGGTGTCGGCGATCACGGAACCGACGACGCCCTGGCGAACGCCCCATTCCAGCATGCGGTAGACCGGCAAGGTCCGCACATTGGCAACGAACTGCCGTTCATCGGGCGACAATGCGGACCGGGTGCGGACTTTCGTGGCAATGGCCTCCATGCGGTCGCGGGCCATCGCCAGGGCGCCGCGCCCGCCGCCGTCCGGACTGCAGTCCGCGCCAGTCGGCGGCACGTTGAGCGCCCGCTTCTGGACAGTCCCGGTCAGGAAGTCCTGCGGGCTATCGGTATCCTGGCGCGGACACTGCGGGATCGCGGTGAAGAGCGGCACTTTGTCGTTGGCGTCCCAGCGCATGTAGACGTCGCCGACCCGCGCCCGCATGACACTTGCCCAGTCACCGGCGCCGATGCGCGACGCAGCGTGGCCGAGGAGCGAGCCGGTGCGGAAGATCTCGGTAACCTCGGCAGGGCAGTTGGCGAGCGCGTCCTTCAGATCCTCGGTCGGATTGTTGGCATTGGCTTCGATCTTCTCGCGGCTCTGCTGGTAGCTCTTGGCAAAGCCCTGCTTGACCGAGCGGTATCCGGTCATTTCCTCGATGATCCCGGACATGTTGTCGTCGCCCTTGGCAATCTGCACCATGCGGTTGGCAAGCCGGCAATCGTTGACCTGGATCGAGTTCAGGAAGTTGGTCGCGGCCTCCATCTTGCTGATGATGTTCCCCATCTTCTCGTCGAGGGTCTCGAGCAGGTACTGGAAAGCCACGGCGGGGGCGGCCTGGAGGATGCTCTCGAGCTTCTGGACGAGGTACTCCGGATCGAGGAACGACATACCGCCCAGAAACATGTCGATGCCGCCGCAGCCTGCGCGGACCTTGGGCAGGCTCATCGACATGAGATAGTCGTTGTGGACGTCTACGCGCCCCGACATGCCGCCGGCGGTCAGATAGCCCCGCGTCTGATCCTCGAAGCTCCCCGGTGAGGAATAGGTGACATTGTCGAACCAGCTTTCCGCCCAACTCTGCGCCTGCGCCGGAGCGGCGACGGGCAGGCATGCAAGCAGGACAAATCCGAATCCGATCAGGCGCGGGATTGGCATGACAAACCTCGTGTGGGATAAGGCGGCGAGCGAAATAGCGCTAAATCTTCGGGAAATTTAACCTTGCAAATTTGGATCAGTATTCCGAATATGCGAGGATGATTGAAAGGCAGATTGCAGCCGAGCTCGTCGAGCGATTGGACAGTGCACCAGCCGTCGCCCTCCTTGGGCCGCGCCAGGTCGGCAAGACCACGCTGGCTCAAACCATCGGCGAGGACCGAGACGCGCTCTACCTTGATCTCGAATCCGAGGCCGACCGCGCCAAGCTCGCGGAGCCCGAACTCTATCTTGCGCAGCACGAGGACAAGCTCGTCATTCTCGACGAGGTCCACAGGCTGCCGGAGATCTTCCAGCCGCTGCGCGGGCTGATCGATAAGGGACGCCGCAAGGGCCTGAGGACCGGCCGCTTCCTGCTGCTCGGATCCGCATCGATCGACCTCCTGGCCCAGTCGGGTGAAAGCCTTGCCGGGCGCATCAGCTACCTTGAGATGGGGCCTCTCGGCATTGTCGAGGCACCGAAGCAGGATGGCGACAAGCTCTGGCTGCGGGGAGGGTTTCCCGACAGCTTCCTGGCCCGCAGCGATCATCTGAGTATGCGGTGGCGGCGGGATTTCATCCGCACCTATCTCGAGCGTGACATCCCGATGTTCGGGCCGCGCATTCCTGCCGAGACGCTGCGCCGGTTCTGGACGATGCTGGCGCACCACCAATCCAGCCTGCTCAACGCATCGGAGTTCGCAAGAAGCCTCGGCGTCGATTCCAAGACGGTTGCGAGCTATCTCGATCTGATGGTGGACCTGCTCCTGGTCCGCCGCCTCGAGCCCTGGCACAGCAATGCCTCGAAGCGCCTCGTCAAATCCCCGCGCATCTACGTGCGGGACAGCGGTCTCGTTCACGCGCTTCTGGGTATCGTGACGCTCGAAGACCTGCTGGGGCACCCGGTGGCCGGTGCGAGCTGGGAAGGGTTTGCGCTCGAGAGCCTGATCATGGCGGCGCCCGAAGGAACGTCTGCGAACTTTTATCGCAGCGCCGCAGGCGCCGAAATCGATCTTCTGCTTACGCTGCCGGGCGGCGAACTCTGGGCCATCGAGTTCAAGCGCAGCCTCGCTCCCAAGGTGGAACGCGGGTTCCATCACGCGGCGGAAGACCTTGCACCTGCGCGCAAGATCATCGTCTATCCGGGGACGGAGGCATATCCCTCCGGCCACGGGATCGAAGTGATGCCGCTGTGGGATGCCGCGCGCCTGCTTGCCGGCCAGGTATAAGGCGGACGTATGCGTTCCCGGCGTCATGGCCGAGGCTTCCGGTCCGGCGCTGGGCTCGCAACAATGCCGGTGAATTTTGCCATCGCGCGCACGGCTACCGCGGGCCTGACCCCTGTGAGCATTTTCGACGAGAGGTAGAGGTTGCGCGCGAGGTTCGCGGTGTGATCGGTACCGATCGCGATGGGGATCGTTCGGGCCTGGTCTAACCGGGGGCGCACCCAGGCGACCGGATATCCGACCCATGGCAGACCCATTCGGCCAGACAGGACGGCAGCTTGCTCGGGGCCGAGGGCGCGGACCTGCCAGCCGTACCGGCGCGCAAGACCACTCAATTTCGACCAGAGGTCGCCGCAGGGAATGCATCCGGGCGACGTCGTCATCTCGATCACGAAAGCGGGACCATGACCGGCAAGGGTCGGGGCGAAGTCGTCAGGAAAGTCGCGCGTTACCGGAACCCTTGAAAGCCATGCCGCCATCGCTCGCTGATCGGAGACCTGATGAATGGCGGCGCTGCGCGGATCGGCGGCGACGCTAGCTTGGGCTGCCGGGGCGGCGTAAAGGGCCGTTGCCGCGCCGGATGCGAGCGCGGCAAGCCGCAGTTTTTCGGCTCTCATGGCGCGTCCCCTCCCATGCCGGTTTCCGAGATAGTCGCGTCACGACCGGCACTGCTCGCGCCGACCGGACCGTTACCGAGGGCATCGAAGAACCCTGCGTCCTCGCCAGGGCCGGTCATGAACTGCTCTGGGCGGATATCGCCCCGCAGCAGGCGCACAGCCTGGTAGGTCATTTGCGCAAGGGTGGGATAGGCCTCGACGCCGGTCGCCACGATCATCCGCTGCCGGCTGCTGCGGCGGATCACCATAGTGGTCGGCGTCACTTCGACCCCGAAGCGCGACCCGGCCTCAGGGCGCTCGTCGAGATCAATCCGCGTGACCTGCCAACCGGTCTCATCCTGGAAGCGCTGAATGATGGGCCACTGCACGCGGCAATATCCGCAAGAAACCCTCGAGAACATGACCAGCGCGAACTCGTTCGACTTCGCGCGCAGATAGGCGTTTCGGATCGAGTCCTTCTGCGCGGCAAGCTGCGCGCGGGCATCGCCGACCATCGGGTTCGCCGATTTCGCATTGAGCTCCGGGTGCTGGAGCATCGCGATTTGCGTGAGCCCTGCAAAGGCCCGTGCCTTGCGCCGGGCAAAGTCCTCGAGACGCCAGAAATCCGCGACCGCCTCGACCGTCAGCACCGTGGCGGCATAGTCGCGCTGGTCCTCGATCAGCTTGCGGATCCGGGGCGGGGTCCAGGACGCAAGTTCGGCCATCGGCGGGATGCGCGGCTTCGGAAGCGGTTCCTCGTCCGCTGTGCTTTCCGGCTCGGGAGCCTGGTACCACCAGTAGCCTTGCCTACCGTCCGGGGGAGCGGTCCTGGAGTCTGGCGAAGCCTGCGCGGCGCTGGACAGCACGGCGGCCGCAGCAAGGGACTGGAGCAGGGCGCCGCTCACAGCAATCGCTCCATGCGCGTGAGGCGCTTGATGGAAACCAGGCCGAAGTAGCGGCTGTCGAACCCGTGCGGGTGCGCGGAGCCAACATAGGCCATGCCTGGCGGAACGATCCCGCTCCAATGCATGTGCTGAAGCGCCATGCCGTTATGGGCGCGGGGCAGGCTTATGCCGAGGAGGCGGCCGTTGCAGTAGTACCAGCCGTCGCGGTCATGAGCTGAAAGGGGAGACGAGCGCTCC
This sequence comes from Novosphingobium sp., assembly GCA_017745295.1. Classification (GTDB taxonomy): domain Bacteria; phylum Pseudomonadota; class Alphaproteobacteria; order Sphingomonadales; family Sphingomonadaceae; genus Novosphingobium. The sequence goes on along the minus strand of JAGHZR010000006.1, from coordinate 242,522 downwards.
ACCGTCGTCAGTTTGTCGCCCGGAAGGCACAAGGCATGCTTGGTGACCGGAACCGGGGCGGGGCCCGCGACGGGATGGCTGAGGGTGAAGCGAACGAAGTCGCCGCGCGCAATGGGGCCTGGTTGTTCGGTCAGGACCCAGGCTTCGATCGAAGGAGACACCACGAGAGTGATCCGCGGCATCATGATGCCGGCAGCGAGGGCCGCGGGGCAGGCCACCAGCAACGCGAGGCGCAGCCGGCGCCAGCTTGTGGGTCCTTCCTGCCCTTGGGGGCTTATGGCTTCGGCGGCTTGCCGCGGTAGATAGGTGATCGCACCAAGCAGCTGCGCGGTCAGGCAGCGCCGCGGATCAGGGATTGCTGAGCAGGGCGTGTGCACCGCGTACCTCCTCCTTGCCGCCGAGGCGGGCATATTCCTCGAGTAAGCCGGACAGGGCGCTGTCGCCGTACACGAGCGGAGCAGCGCCGCGCACTGGAGGCGCCTCATCATCACCGCGCTCGCAGTACGGGAGCGTGGGGTCGCCTGGCACCATGACCAGTGCGGGGACACGCCTGACGGTGAACTGACGGAACAGGATCGGGTCGACGACGATCTGCACCGAGCGCATACGGCAGGCTGGACCCTCGCAGCCGGGATCGATGCGCAGGACCTCGGCGCTGAGCCTCGCCAGCGGGGTGATCCTTTTCATCCCGCCGGGAACGCCGCGAAAGGCGATCACCCCGCGTACCCGTTCGAGCTGCGCGGCATAGCTGCGTAAGGTGGCAGACGGCATCGAGGAGGAGGCAAACAGGACCGGGACCCATCCTTTCGGCGCAGCCGGGACGGCCTTGGCAAGCGCCTGTTCTTCTCCGGGCTCCAGCCCCAGCGCCTGGCGCAGGGCCCGCGCCTGCTTGGCGCGCTCGGCGGCGAGACCGGCCTGGGCGGCGGCATTGGCGGCTCGAGCCCGCGCTTCCATAGCCGGATTGGCGGATCGCTGCCTCAGGCCTTCGAATGCGCGCCGTCGTTCCGGCGGCGTGGCCGCTCGCGGCAGCTGCGGAGACGGAGTCCCGTCCGGCAGGTCCTTGGCATTTCGCAGGGCTTGCTCGAGCCGGTCCATGGCCGCCGCTCCCTCGGCGCCGATCGCCCGGCGTCCGTTTTCGGGGGCTGCTGCGCCAGCGCCGAGGCCGATCAGGCCTGTGAGCAGGGCCTTACTGATTGACGGCCTTGAGGTAAGCATCGACCCGGTCCTCCATGTCGATCTGGATCTCCGATTGCGCGCGGGTTTCGATCTCCGCGTAGTATTCGGAGAGGTCCATCTTGCTGAAATCGAGTGCCTGGAACTCCTCCGGCGTGAAGCCGCGGCACATCGGCTGTTTCGCCGTGCCCCAGAGATCCGCGTTGTAGGCCTTGAGCTGCGGGCGACCCTGTTCCTGGATGATCCGGCCGAGCTTGGTGTTGAAGCAGCAGGACCCGCGCGCCTTTTGCAGGCAGACGCCGAGCACGCTCGATGTGCAGTAAGTGCCGATCTCGTGGCACATGCCCGACGCCCGCAGCATGGCGGCTTCCATGTCCTGCTGGTCGCAGCCCGAGAGCAGGAACTCCATCATGAAGTTGATCGCGAGGCTCACGGCGATGGAACTCGGATCGAGCCCGATGATCAGGGCATTGGCGCCCGCGCTGGCAGCCTGGCCTGCGGTCGCACCTGCCTTGAAGGCGGTGTAGGCTGCTTTCATGCCGGTGAAGACGCCCTTGGCGACGGCGATTTTCGTCCCGATCGATGAGATCGACGAGCCCATGCCGTCCTTGACGATCTTGCCCTTGTCCTTGCAGCAGTTGGCGAATGTCGTCGAGAGTCCGGGAGGGCGGCAGCGCATGCCGCGGCCCGAAAAGATCCGTACCTCGCCCATGCAATTGCCGTCGGCATCGATGCCGCCATTGGCCTCCGGGCCGGCATCGTCGATCGGCGGTTCTTCGGCGATGGGATGGACCGAGAGATCGATGCAGGCGTTCGGCGAGCAGGCAGGTGTCCCGCCGCTCGAACGGGTGTGGCAGGCGAATTGCGGGCCGATGGGGCAGGTGTATCTGCCGGCGCCGTCGGCCGCACAGTCCGCCGCCTGGATGGGGCAGAGTTGCTGGCCATCGGTAGTGGCGATGCAACCGGCCTGCTCGCCGGGGTCGGCAGCGTCGCCGTTTCCGTTGAGGTCTACCGCGCAGATCTGCTGCGCGCTCACGGGCACCGGCGCCGCAAAGGCAAGGAAGAGGCAGGCGAGCGAGCCGGCGAGGCCAGGGACGGTGCGACCGGAGTGACGCACCAACTTCATGGCGTTACCTGCGTGCAAACGAGATCGGCTCCGGCGAGCCGCACGGTCTGCATCATGGAGACTGCTTCCGGAAAATCGTCGAGGCACCCGCATGCGGAGACGATCTCCTCGCCGGGGCCTGCCGGGCACCGGTTGTCATCGGTGCAGGCGTGGAAATGGATTTCTTCGCCGACCGGCACATTCTGACGATCGGCGACAATGCCGTCTGCTGCGACGCCGTCATTGGCGGCGGCTTTCCGGGTCTTGCAGATCGGTTCGCAGGTCGCGACCGATCCGCGATCGGGAAGCGAGAAGGGACGGGTGGTTTCGGAGAAACTTCCATCGCTCCGGAGTGCCCGATCGGCGAGCAGGGCTTCGGTGGAATGATCGATGATGTAAGCACCGCGGCTCGTGTCCGGCAGCGGCGCCTCGACCGAGGTGCAGCGATAGGTTCTGTCCTTTTGAAAGAAATCCCGGGTGAGTTCGACCGGACAGCCCGGCCCGCCCAGCTGCCGGGTCTGGGGCAGGGGTTTGAGACCGGTCGCCACACCCTTGATGAAGGTCTGAACGCCGTCGACCGTCTCGCTGTCGAGCCGGCACTGCGTGTCGCCTGCAATGACGGCGCAGCCGTCGACAAGCTGCTCGACCGTCTTGCAGCTGTCGTCGACATCGACCTGAATTTGCGCGAACGCCTCCCCCTCGTCGGCCACGGCGACGCGCAGCCAGATCTCGTGGGTTCCGGCGGTCAACCGCGAGGTGATGTCGAGGTTCGGACTTTGCGTGTAGGTCTTCTTCTGCTCGCATTTTCCCGGCGGCAATCCCGAGGAGGTCCAGGCTTGCGGCCCGGAGGCTACCACCTCGCCGTCGATCCGGATCTGTGCCCAGTCGTCTGCGAACCACCGCGCAAGCCGCGCATTCACGATGCGAGCCGGATCGCGGACATCCAGCGTCATCCGAAAGTCGATGAGCTTGCAGCCGCTTGCCGACAGGCTGTTGTCGGAAGGGGAGCCCATCAGGAAGTCGAGCGAGGTACTGCTGCCAACCGTCGAGTACCCACCGGACGTCCGGCTGATGATTTCACCGGGTTTGGCGCTGAGCACGGTCACCGTGCGCTCGGCTGAACAGCGGCGATACTGAAGCGAAGTTCCGGTGCCCACCTGCGAGCCGGCGAGTGCCTGGAAGACAGAACTGCCCGAAGACACGGCATAGGCATCGGACGCCATCGGCGCGGGATTTGCCCGGTAGCCGGGTTGTGCAAGGCTCGGGCTGGCGGCACATGCCGTGGACTGCGCCCCGACATAACGGATCGAGGGGCCGTCGATGACTGCCTCGGTCACGCCGTAGCGCGGATCTGAGGTGGTCAGCGCGCCGATCATGCCGCCGCCGAGATCGCGCAGCACGCCGCTCATGTTGGACCAGGCCAGATTGGCCCCGCAGCTGCCGTTAATGCAATAGCACCCGGCAAGTTCGGTGAGTTCTGCCGATTGCAGCGTCAGGCTCCCTGAGGCGTCGGCGTGCCAGCGGTAGCTCTTGCAGGCGTTCCAGGTTCCGGGATCGCAGGCGATCACGCCGTTGGCGCAGATGCCCGAGACGGGTACCGGCAGGTGCCAGCGGCTGTCGAAGGTTCCGTCGAGATCGGTATCGCGGGCGATGCTGACTGCCGTCAGGTCGCCGGTACTGGCGGGTTGGACCAGGACTTCGAGCAGGCTGGCAGTCCTCCGGCAGGCAAGGCTTGGGGTGAACGAGCGGCTACCATCGACGGTCGTGACCGCCTGTCCGGCAAGCCCCGGTGTCAGGTAGTTGCCGGTGATCGCTTCGCTTTCGCTCGATTTGGTCCGGGAGGCTGCGGCAGCGGCGCGGGCGCGTTCTTCCATGGTTTGTGCCTCGGCAGTGGGAATGGGCCCGGAAACGGACAGGGTGGCCAGTGCGGCCAGAACGACTTGGCGGGCGGAGAGGGAATGCCCGCGTCGATCCAGGAGGGAGGTGGCCGCACTGGCCGAGGTTGGAGCCGTGCCGCCCAGGGGACGCAGCGACACGGCTCCGGTCCTGCACAGAAACCGCAGGCCGTTGGGGCCTTGGCGGACAGACCTCCGGTGGGAACGGACACTCTGTGCGGGACTTGGGGAGAGCGATCTGCTCATGGCGCCGAGATCCCGGCACAGCAGATCACCTTTTCGAAGAGCATGAACTGGGCATTGTCCTTGCCTGGCGCGTGCTTGGCGGAACTCCACAGCGCACCGGGCCGGCCTATGTTGACGCATTTGCCGCCCTTGACGGGCTCCATGAGCTGAAGCTTGTAGCGGGACTTGGTCCAGATGGGCTGCGGGATGAACGAGCACCCGTCAGCAGAACTGACCGTGAGCGCACCGAGGCGCCCCATCATGAACGTGCCGCGCGCGGCAAGGCCCGCCCAGGCTTCGACACTGTCGCCGAAATGGATGTCCCCGGCGATGGGATAGGTGGAACCCCAGGACCCCATGCACCAGAACAGGGGATCGATGACTTTGCCGGCTGCGGCCGCCGCGCTGTCCCCCATGCAGGCGAGACCTGCGGCCGGATTGCCGAACAGAATGCCTTCTGGCTGGATAATGGCGCCGAGCGTGGCCGACTGCCAGGTCGGCAGGACTTCGGTCATGAGCGCGACATCGAAGCCGTCGTTCTCCAGACAGGGCAGGTCGGTGAACATGTCGAGCATCGCCCAGACCGGCGAGATGTAATAGTGCATCTGCGCAAACATCTTGCGGGTCTGCGTGCCGTCCGCGATCGACGACTGGCTGCCTTGCAGCTTGCCGCCGGTCGGCATGATGTCGGCGCCGAGCGCCATCATGCAGCCCGGTTCGGTCACGACATCGATCATTCGGTTGGGCGACCAGTACGAGACCTTGATGCCGAGCGTTACCTCGAGTCCCTTGCGGCAGGCGCAGAGCGGCTTCGAGGTCGACTGGGAGTCGAGTTCCTTGTCGAGCTTGTCGTAGCTGCCGACGCGCACGCCGCCGATGGTGATCGGAAAGATGCAGGTCCAACGTACTTTGGTGATGGGATTGAAGACCGTGCCCGCCTCGCATTTGGAAGCGTGGGCATGATCCGGCAACGCCATTACCCCGACCCAGGTTATGGCGAGCGCCGCGAGGAGGAGTGTGTTCCTGGGAGTCATTGCGCCGTCCCCTTCTGCGCCTTGAGGGCTTCTCGGCCATATTCCCTGAGGACGAGGTGCGTGCCGGACTGCACGACGATAACCGGCGCAACAGTCAGGCCGAGCCGCGCTTTCACCCGTTCCTCTAGGATGAAGATCGGCCGGCCGGCCTTTTCTCCGAGTTCGATCGGATCGCTTTGGTCGCTGCCGTGCGCCGCGAGGAGAATGAAGTCTGCGGCCCTCGCGGTGCCGAGGGCCCAGGCAAGGTCGCGCGGGTGCACGACGACCAGCCGCTGCGGCAGCTTCACGTAGGTCAGCGGATTGAAGGTGAAGCCCTTGGGGTAGAGCGTCTTTCCGCCTGGCAATGTGACGTCGAATTCGAGCGTGTAGAAGGGGACCACGTTCCGCGTCCGGCTTGCTGTTGCTGCCGGGAGCGGGGCCGCCTTCATCGCGCTCCAGTTCGCGCGCGGGCCGAAGGCCTTGCCGAAGCCCTCGGGAAGGGCGGCCGCCTTACCTTCGATTTCCGAGAGCGCGTCCGGTTCTGCGATCGGCCAGGTGCGCCCGATCGTGCTCGAAGGCGCTGCCGCAGCGGTGGAGGCGAAGGCGGCACTCGCCGCGATGATGGATGCGCTGCGCACCAGGTTCCCCAGCACAGGCGGGAGCCTCGTATCAGCGAACATGGCGCTTCCTTTCGGGTGTCTCGCTGCCCGGCCAGCCGGCCAGCGCCATGGCAAAGCAGCCGACGCCCAAGGGGCAGAGCGTCCACACCAGCATGCGCGCATGGGCATCGAGGCTGGCCGCGAGCAGCAGCAGGACGATCTGCAGCAGCATCAGCAGATAGCCGGCAACGATAAGCCGGATCGCCGGAGCCGAGGGGGCAGAAGAGAGCAGGCCGTTCATCGCCCGAGCCTCCGCTTGATGCGATCGGCAAGACGCATGGTTCCTGCCGACAGGCCCACCAGGAGGACGCCGGTAGCAAGGCAGGATCCAGCCACCATGAGGCTGGCGCGCAGTACGAGCATCGCCGGGTGTCCGAGCAGGCTTCCTGCGGCGAAGACGAGGACGCCCATCATGCAGGTCTCAGCGGCCACCAGCCGAAGCCGCCAATGGACCGCCTCCGATCTCAGACGCTGGGCAACGCGCTGCTCGACGAGGTCGTCAATCTGGGGGTCGAGCATGACCTCCTGGGTGAGCTCGAGCACGTCTGTTTCGTCCCGAGCGGTGCCGAGGCGGGTCATGGCCGGACCTCCCCGAGAACTTCGGCCGGGTCGACGCCGGCAAGCCGGCACACGGCTTCGAGCGGCGAGGCGCCCTGACGCATGAGGCTCTCGAAGGCCGCGACATCCTCGGGCGCCGAGGTGTTGATCCAGTAGGAGAACGGATCGACCACGAGCCGCGCGATGCCGAGGCCCAGCGGCGAATCTATGAAGACTTCGGAGTAGTTGGGCTTGGAATTGCGGACCGATTTGAGGAGATCGAGAACGAAACCCGAGTAGTCGAGGATCTTGTTCTCGACCGCCCGGTCATAGGTCGATCCCTGAAGCAGGAAACGTGTCGCCGCGTTCTCCAGAATGACCTGGCCCGTGCCGCCGAACAGCAGAAGGTCGTTCATCGACTGCAGGACGATCCCGAACGAGCCGCGATACTTGCGCGCGCGCCGGTATCCCTGGCCGAAGGCTTCGGCGAGGCGGGAGAGGTCCTGCCCATCGGTGCGGGTCATGAACTGGGCAGCCTCGTCGCAGAGCACGAAGCGGGGGCGGTCCCGCGCGGAGAGGTAGAGTTCCTGGGTGAGCGCGTTCACCACCACCATGACGATGACGTTGAACAGGTCCGGCATCGCTTTCAGCCGTTCGAGCTCGAGAACCACGAACTCGTCGGAGCGGATGTCGAGGGTGGAGGGGCCGTTGAAGTAGTGGCCGTAGGCGCCGTCCGATCCAAAATCGCGTAGATTGAAGGCGAGCTCACGCGCGGTCGGCAGCAGGTGATCGACACTGTCGAGTGCGCTGCCCACCAGCTCGGGGTAGGTCCCGAGCCATTCGCGCACGGCATCAATGCCGCGCTCGGCCCGGCCGGTGTCGATCGTCCATTGAACCGCCGACTTGAGCAGGTTCCATTCCGAAGTCGTCACCCCCTTGCGGGTCGAGGCATTGGCCATCTCGGCGACGATCGCGACCGCCATGGTGATGGCCGACTGCTTGTCGTCACCGTCCATCGCGAGGCCCATGTCAAAAGGATTGAGGACGAGGCGCTCCTCGCCGATGTCGATGTAGCGGCCCGAGCACAGCGTGCAGAGCTTTCGGTAGCTCCCACCGATATCGATGATGCGGATCAGTGCGCCGCAGGCGTAGTACTGTTGGCACAGGTTGTTGAGCAGGAAGCTCTTGCCCGCGCCGCTCTCGGCCGACACCACGAAGTTGTAGTTGTTGATCCTGGGGTCGAAGAGGTCGAGCGTGATGAGCTGGCCCTTGCGGCCGGTATAGAGGAGGGCCGGACGCCCGCCGCCGCGAAAGTCGGTCTGGACCGGCGCCATCAGTACGGCCGCCTTGGCCGGCATCCGAAAATCGCGTTCGAGCAGGCGCAAGGTCGTGCGGTCGGGATAGAGCCCGAACGGCAGGCTCATGACCAGCATGGTGGGATTGAGGTAGCTTTCCTCCTGCATCGAGAAGGGCAGGGGCTCGCTCTCCCATAGGCGCTTCGCGCGGGCGGCGAGTTCGCGGGCATGGGCGCGGTCGCGGCCGAAGACCCAGAGGGTCGGGATCACGCGCACGAAGCGCGCGTTGCTGGCCTCGTCGAGGATCCAGCCGATTTCCTCGATCTGCTTGCCGACCTCGATCGCGAAGCTTCCCGCTGCCTTCTGCGCTGAGAGGATCTGGGCGCGCTTGTGGATCTCGAACTGCGAATGATCGAACAGTACATTGAGCGTGTAGAGAAAAGGTCCGCCGATCTGGTCGCTGTCTTCGGACGCGCCGCGCATGCCGCCCATGAGCCGGTTGGCGCGTTCAGCGGTAATGCGGCGGGCCGGCGCCTTGGGGGTCAGGCAGCGCGCGACCTGGTTGCCGAGGAACACCTCAGGACCTTCGAACACCAGATCGGGACCCGCATCGATAATCTGACGCGCGATCGGCGGCGCGCCGCCTTCGCTGCCGTCCGCAAAGACACCCGGTGCGGGCTTGGTGATGCCGTTGAACACGCGGCGGTAGAAGGAAACCGTTTCTTCGGGTTCAAGGCGGCGGATGCCGAGTTTCGAGAGCTGTTCCTCGACCTGGCGGCGCAGGTCCTCCCCAAGCGGACGCCGGGTCTTGATCGAAAGCAGGGTGCGGAAGTTGCGCACCGGGATGCCGTGAAGCGCTTTCAGGCCATGGCGACCTTCGCCGAGATAGGCATGCGTGCGCCGCGCGGAGGCCTGGATCAGCGGGTCGTCCCGCAGCTTGAGATCAAGGAAGGCATCGAGCGCATCGTCGATGAGCGGATCGGCAAAAGTGTGGAGCTGAAGGACCGTCCCGTCGGGAAAGTGGATGTTGAACAGCCCTTGCAGCGCGGCCTGGACGTGCGCGAACATGTAGGCCGCTGGTTCGATTTCCCAGGCATGGCCCCAGGTATCGTCGATGCACAGAAAGGCCTCGGTGTCCTGGTCCCACGCGAGGAGCGGCAGGAACTGCGCGAAGCTGTCACGCCGAACCGCGCTGCGCAGCCTCGAGTACGTGAGTTCGGAGGCGGCGGTCATTGATCCTGCTCCCCGTCCGAAGGCTGCGGTTCGCCCCCGGCCGGTGCGGCAGCGGGTTCTTTCACTTGTCCGAGCACAGGCGCATGGACTGCGGCGCCGGGGCTGCGCACCAGCGTTCCGCCCACGACCCAGACCGGGCGGTCGAGCACGGAATAGACGTAGCGGGGCATGTAGAGCCGGTCCGGTCGGGTCCGGTCGGCATAGGGCAGTATCAGCGTGCGAATGGTCCGCGCCGGCTTCAGCATCGGCGTGACGGGCTCGTCGATAAGCCCCTTCAGCTCGCGGTAGACGCTGTCGCGGTAGCCTTCATACCCAGCTGTCGCCGCGCCTTTTCGCCGCGCGGCGGTGTTCGCGGCTTTTGCTGCGCCGGTCGTGACGCGGGGATCGGATTTCGAGACGGCGCCTGCGACTGCATCTTCATAGGCGCGCTCGGGATGGATGCACTGCCCGTGATCATCGTTCTTGCACGAGAACTTTTCCGAATAGGGCGACATCATCGAGCCGACCGCAGCGCAGCCCTGTAGCAGGGTGGCGGTCAGCGAGAGGGCGAGAAGCTGCGCGCCGCTGCGCGCGCGGGCGGACCAGATCGGTACCATGAACCTGTCTCCTGATGTGTTGGGATAAAGCTGCGTCACAGCTTGGCGCCGACAGAGGGTTTGATCTCGAGCGAGAGACCTTCCTGGATGACCACGACGACGTCCTTCGCGGCGCCGACCTCGACAACGGGGCCGGCCTGCCGGGCGAGATCGAGGTAAAAGTCGGTGAGCTTGTCGGAGGAACGAGAGAGTCCTCCCGCGATCCCGGCCTTGGCCGCGTCCCCGGCATCGAGCGAGCGCACGCTGCCCAGCGCGGAGGTCGAGAGGTTGCCGAAGGTCCCTTCGACAGATTGCGAAATCCCCGCGATGGTCCCGGCGATGAAGGAACGCGCGAGCGTGGCACCGGCGCGTGTCACGACCCGGCCCGACAGACCTTTCTTGCCATCGGCATCGACGAAGAAGCCCTTGATCGGCTGATCGACGACGGCGTGCTCCTCGAAGTCGACGCAGGAGAGCGAGACCAGCTGAACTTCGACTCTTTCCTTGGCGAGACTGCCGGTGGCGTTGCCGATGACAAAGCAGCCGGAGAGATTGGCCTTGACGTCGTTGGGCAGAACCGCAGGCGCCTGAACCCGGGCGATAATGGGCTCAGGGTTGGTCGTCGCGTCCCGGCTCGCCAGCGCGTCGATGCCGGTCAGCAGCCGCGCCTTCATGAAACCAGGCGGCAAATAGATCGTCCGGTTCGCTTTTTTTGAGCGGGCCGCGCCGGCCGTGCCTCCTTCCGCAGGGAGCGTGGTCGTTGCCGAGCCGATCGCGCCGACTTGTCGTTCGCTCGGCGGAGCCGGCGGCGCGGCGCCGGTGCCACCTGGAACTGCCGGCGGTGTGGGCAAATTCCCCATTTCTGCCTGCGCTTCTGGCGGCGGAGGGGGAAAGTCGGGAATGTCGACCGGGATTGCCGGAGGCAGATCATCGTCTGCGGCCGCGCGCCCATCCTTGTGCGTGCCGGGAAGGGAGCCCGGCATGACCTTGCCCTCCTCGATCGCGGAAACCCGGTCGCCGAGCAAGCTCTGGCCATCGAGGATCTTCTGAAGGTCGCCGCGCAGCTTGACCTCGAGACTGTCACCGCGAAGGCCCGCGCCCATGTCGAGCTTGGAGGCCTCGGGAGCCTTGGGGGCAACATTTTCGCCGCTCGAGCTCGCGGCATAGAGGCCCATGCCGAGCAGGGCGATCCCGGAGAGGACACCGGCTTGCTTGATGCGAAGCCGCTGATCGGAGGTAAGGGCGGACCACTTGTCCCGGGTTTCGGAGACCAGGCGATCGGCGAGGCTCTGGTGATGATGGGTTGAGGCTGCTGGGGTGCGGGCCTGGCTGCGCCCCTGTGCCGTCGGGGGCTGGTCTTCGGGTGAAGCGGTCATGGTTGCCGGCTCCTGCGAACAACGACGAGCCGCGCAGCGTCCCCGCCGCCGGGGCCTGAATCCGCGCCCGCCCCGAGCGTGAGACGATCAAGGGTCACCGAAAAGATGTCGGCGCCGAGCGCGACATTGAGGAAATCCCGCTCATCGAGCGTTATCGGGGCCGGGCTCGGCGTAGCGGCCGTGACGAGGTATTCGCTGATCGACAGGCCCGTCCCCTCGACCTCGAGGCGGCGGCGCTCAGCAAGCGAGATTTGCGGGAGGTTCTCGAGCAGGATCGGCTGCCGCGCGGGCGCGGCCTCGCTGAACGAGGCGGGAATGCGGTCCTGCAAGACGGCCAGTGCGATACCGACTGCGCGCTCTTCCTCGACAAGGGGGGCAAGCAGGGCTTCGTTGCTGCGTGCGCGCTGGGCCTGACCGGGGAGCAGGTTCACGGTCTGGGCAGGAATATCGGAAGGCTCGGCGTAAAGCGGGTATACCGCGCCGTTGCAGGTGACGAAGAACTCCGATGGCGCCGTCACGTAGGTTCGCGTCTTCAGGCCCATGTCCTCGGTCTCGAGGACCAGGAACTTGATCCAGGCGTCCGCGCCGCCGCGCTCGACGGCAAGGCCCTTTTCGGCCGAGAAACGCACATCCTCGATCTCACCGCCTGTGCAGACGAGATGGTTCACATCGCGGTTCGACAAGCGGATATGGCTGGTCTGCTCCGGGAAGGCCGAAATTGCCGCGGATTGGGCTTGTGCGTCGGTAGGAGCCACAGGAATGAGCGGGGCGAGCAGGATCGCGAGCAAACGCGCTCTAGCGGACGTCGGCATCGAAGTTCTCCTCCTGGAGGGCGATAAGCCAGAAGCGACCGCTGTCGATCGCGTAGCGAATGCGCAGGTTTCCGCGGAACTTGCGGATGACGCCGCCGATGACGCGGATCTTCTCGACGGGAACGAGTATTTCGCTTTTCGTCCAGGTGACCGGTTGATCCGAACGGATGTAGGTCGAGATCGAAAGCGTTGGGTTCGTCGCGAGCTCGTCGAGCAGGCGGCTGAGGCTGTCGCGCACCCCGTTGTAGGTGCTGGGGTGGACGAGGCTCAGCAGTTCCTGGAACTGACGATCGGCAGAATAGGCCGAATACGTACCGGCGAGCGAGACGATGTTGAACGTCATCGTCCGCAGGTAAGCCGCCGACGGCGTGTTTCCGGTGACGTAGAGATCGCCTCCGGCGCCGAACGGCACCACGACGGTTCGCTGGTTCTGGTTCGACGTATAGATCGCCCCGCCCAGGACCGTTGTGATCCCGAAGAGACCGACGACCGCGACTTTAAGCAGCCGGTTTTCCTCGAAGAGGTTGGCCGAGCCCTTGAGATAGCGGTGAAGGTGCCAGCTTGGGCGCGTGTCGCCGATCATCTCGGGCTCGCGGCGGCGGAAGGGAAAGACCACGGCGCGTTACTCGAAGAAACGCGTCTGGGTAGCGCCGGGATAGCGGCGCAGGCGCGCCAGTCCCCAGCGCCAGGCGAGATGCGGTATGAACCCGCGCGGCTTCGAGCGCTTCCACGGCAGGAAGAAGAGAAGAGCGCCGGCGAGCATCCAGCCGATGATCCCGCCGACTATGACCGCGACGAAGATCGTGGCCATGACGACGATGAACTCCTGGCTGTCGAACCAGAGGATCTGGACCGGACGGTGCAGGTATTGAGGCAGACGTTCGTCCAACGCTCTTCTCCCTTGCTTCACCACGCCGGTGCCGGCGTGATTAACGCGAGGCGGGGTTGCCTCACGTGGATGTGGCCGTCCGGCGCGCTATCCGCTGCCGGGCGGCGCATGTTTCAGATCACCATTCCGAAAGTCTGGAGGATCGAGTCCGCCTTGATGAGGCAGACCGCCGCCACGATCGTGGGGATGCCGATCATGATATTCGAGAACAGGCGCGAGACGCCGAACAGGAACGCCGCGACACCGCCGACAAAGCCGAGCGGGCCCTTCACGCCCTGGTTCACGACGATATCGTAGATGTCGTAACCGAGGTCGCCCGCAGCGGGGGCAGAGAAGGCATGAGCCGCCCCGGCGCCGATGGCGGCCGCGAGCAGGACGAGGACAGCGCCGACATGGACGCGGCCGCCGTTTCCCAGGACAAGTTTCTTCATTTCAGGTCTCCTTGAAAGGGAGCCATCCTCGTGGGGATGCCTTGCCGGCAGCGATCGGTGTCGTTTCCGGCCGCCGGCTGCGCTGGACGGCTCCATGGCGGGACGCAGTCGTCGGCATTCTCGGTTTTGCCGGCGCGATCACCGGGGCCGGCGTCAGGCGGGCGTCCGGGCGCCGGGTATCCGGTCAGGGATCCTTGGCGGGTTTGGAATAGGCGGTATCGAGAAAGGCCTGCAGTTCGCCTTGCTGAAATCCGGAAATGAGCTTGCCGTCTGCGACCAGCGTCGGCGTTCCGGTTATTCCCATCTTGCCGATGGCCTGCGCCATGCGCGCCACGCGATCGGCACCTTCCTTGCATTTACGCAAGGGGGCGGGATCGGCACCGGCATAGATCGCTCGGAACTCGCGTTCGGGATCGGGCGAACACAGGATGTGTTCTGCCTTCGCGGCCGCGCCGGGATGGATGCCGCTGACGAAGTAGACCTGGCGCTGTACCGGCTGACCTTCGGCCGTCCTCGCGAGCCAGAAGCGTTCGAGGGCCTGACAGTAGGGGCAATCGGGATCGGTGAATTCGATGACCTTGGGCGCGCCCTCGGGACCGATCTGCAAGGCATCGGCAGGGGCGATTGCGCCCATGCGCTTCCTTGCGGCAGCATCCTGCGCGAAGGCCGTCAGATTGGCGCCGCTGCGGTCGTAGAGCGCACCGAAGATCAGGTGTTCGCTGTCGGGAGCGAAATAGATCATTCGGCCCCCTGCGAGCGCCTGATAGACAGGACCCCGCAGCGGAGACAGAGCGAAATCGTCGAAGGTGAGGTTGGTGAAGCTCTGCCGCAGCTGCGTCTCGGCCTGAGCGGCTGCAGCACTCAGCACTGCGCCGTCGCCTCTGCCGGCATTGCTGCCATCCCGATTGCCGTTGCTGCCCTCGAGATTGGAGCCGGCTTCCGCTCCGGCGCCGGCGCACAAGAGCGCCGCCAACGCCGCGCCGCCGATGAACCTAGCGCAGCGCAGCACGACCGGCCTCCTGACGGCGCGTGAACAGTCTGGGATCGAGCTGCAAGCCGTTCCCGAGTTCGATGGCATGGCGCTCGGACGCTATGACCGGAGGGACGGCAGGCCGGATCATGAAAGCGCCGCCGTGCTGGACGATTTCGAGGGTGTTGGCAGGCGGCGCCTTGCGCTCGAAGGCCGGCGTTTGGGCAGGCGGGATGGGCGGAGGCGGTACCGCGGCGCCGGCGAGCATGATAAAGGGGTGCAGGAATGACATCAGGCCTATCTCCTCGCAGCGCTGATTTCGTGCGGAATGGATGATGATCGATGATCCAGGGCTCGCTTCCCGCGGCGCGGGGGCTTTTGCGATGTCCGTGAAGGCATAGCACCACGGCGCTGACGGGTGCGCAAGGCGCAGGGCACCAAGGTGCCGGAGCAGTGAAACAAAGCCGAGCGAGACCGTTTCTATCTCAAATAGGTCTGAAACCGGCGGCGCTGTGACGGATTTCGACAGAAACGGCATTTCAGTGCCGGTTCTGCCCTGCGACCATGTGTTTTTACCGGCGAGAAGCTGTGAAGAGGCAAGGAAATCCTCATCCAGGGGTGGTCATGGCCCGAGCAACACGAACGTTCAAACTCAGGCTGTCACCGGCAGGTCTCGAAGTGCTGATCGCTTCGCATTGCCGGCTGATACAGCAGACCCGTGCGCTTATAGCCTGGGGAACGACTTTGCATGTGGCCGTCGAGCACCTCGCCGCCTGTCCGCTCGAACAGGTAACGGACGGCCTGAGATCCGTCATGGACGATGGGCTCGCCGGTTCCGAGGAACATCATCTCGGTGCGCCGCACCGTTTGGGTACTATGGCTGCTGGCATTATCGAGCACTATTGCCGGAGCAGCGGCGGCTCTCCAGCACCGACATTGGGCGCTATCTATTTAGCCGCGCTGACCCAGCTCGTTAGCGGGCAGCGCGGCGATGTTCTGGCTGCATACGACCGCGTGATCACCTCATCGTGAGATGCTAAAGGCGGTGACCGGATCACTCTACTGACCCGGTTTCTGTAGTTCAGACAAGTTGTCTGAGGTTCTATTTGACAGTGGTGGTATGCACACCCTAGCTAACCGCGATGAATTGGCCTTGGCGGGCAGTTTCTCCCCGTAAAGGAGACACGGATATGTCGCAACTGAACGCGGCTGCCGTTGCCGAGAGTCCGCTCGATTACGTCAAGGTGCAGTCGGGACGGCAGATCGAAGAGGCACGGAAGCGAAAGCGCATAACGCAAGCTGATCTTGCCCGCGATCTTGGCATGGGCGTTCGGTGGTTACGTGAAATTGAGGGAGGAAACCCGCGGGCGCGGCTAGATGACCATCTGCTTTGCACCTTCAGGCTTGGGCTTTCGACGGGTCACATCCTGTTTCCGCTCCTCTTTGCCGGGCAGCAGATGTCCTTTCCCCGGCAACTCGCGACCGGCGATCTCAGCGACCTCGAGCGTATTTGCATCGAAGTCATTGCGCATAAGCATCTTGAGCATCTCACGCGTGCCTTGACCCCGGCATGGCGCCCGGTGGAACTCCAGACACATCTTCAAAGGAAGGTAGCCGGGTAATGGCAGCGCTTGATCCCCAGCTTCAGGAACGCATCTACGCCTTGCTCAAGGCTGACTACCTCGCCGGTGTAATGCCGCCCGGCGAGAAACTGGACCTTCAGATGCTCTCCGATCGCTTCAAGACCAGCAAGACCCCGGTACGTGAGGCTGCCTGCCGCCTGATGGGAGAGGGACTGCTGGATCGGCACGTCGAGGGGGGCTTCATGGTCACCCTCTACAGCGCCCGCGAGCAGGTCCAGCTCTATGCCTGGAGCGCACACTTGCTCACCGGACTTGTCCAGGTCCTGAAGACAGACGCCATAAGCCGGATTCTTGGCGGGTTTCCAACGGATCCGCAGCCGGCGGATAAAGTCGAGGTGGCACAGCTTACCGGTCTGCTCTTCGAGCGCCTGGCAGGCGCGACGGGCAACAACCGCGCAGTTGAGACCATCGCCGCGATCAACGCGCAGACGCACTACTTGCGGATCATGGACCCGATGAGCCTCGCCGATGCGACTCGCGAGCTGCAAGGGCTCTTCAATCCGGCCGTCTCGGACGTCCAGAAAGCGCTGCGCAGGCGTATTGCTGCCTATCATACGCGGCGAATTACCGCTTGCAGCGCCTGACTTACCCGCGCGGGGCGTGATTTTCGGTCCCGGCGCGGCTCGCGAGAAAAGCGGAGGAACGGGGGCGGCGTCGCGGTTTCCAGCAGATCGGAAGAGGTCTCCCAGTATTCTACGTCAATCTGGCGTAGAATATCTGCGTCTTCGTGGTCGACTTGAGAGGTACTGTAGGGGCTGCCGCAATCCTGCGGCCAATACGAGAGGAAACTACCATGAACCGCAATGAACAGCCCGCTGAAGAACTGGCCGATCTCGGCGCGATCGTCGAGGAAACCAAGGGCGGATCCGTCCTCCTGAACGATACGAACGGCCCGCAGCAGCAGCCGGTCGGCCTTTCCGACGACTGATGGCGTCACGAGTGCACTTCCCTCGCGTGAGGGGAGTGCACGCTCGGTAAGATCGAGGGGAATGCCATGTATTACCGCCTGCGTCCCGGCTTGCATTTCTGCCTCCTCGATGGCCGGGCCCTGTTCCTCGACATCGAGAGCGGCCGCTATTTCGCAGCAGCCGGGCAGTCCGCCGCCACTCTGGCGCGCCTCGCTGCCGCCGGAGGATTCGACGAAGACGGACTTCTCGACGTTGGCGCGCTGGTTGCTGGCGCCTTGATCGTTCCTGCCGGAGAAGACCGGACTTTTGCTCCGGCCGCGACTGTCGATCCGCTCCAGGCAGCGTTCAGCGCAGCAGGCGATGCGGTAGGATGGCGCGGAACGGCGATGTCGGCCGCCCGGCAAATCGCGGCAAGAAGGATGACGGCGCGAATGACCTTTGCCCAGATTCTCTCTGAGGTTTCGAGATGCAGGCGCCGCGATGATCGAGGGCTCCGCCGATCCGCCCACACCCTTGAAGACCTTGCCGCCTTTCATGAAAGGGCCGGGCTTTTCCTCGGACATGCGGATCGCTGCCTGCCCCGCTCACTGGCGCTTCTCCTCCATGCCTACGCGAACGGGCACCGGCCAAAGTTCGTGATTGGGGTCAGAAGCCATCCTTTTGCCGCCCATTGCTGGGTCCAATCCGCAGGAACGGTGCTCAATGACAACATCGATCACGCCCGCCTGTTTACGCCGATACTCGTCCGATGACAGGGCATCGCTATCTCATCCTGGTGCCGCGGGGCGAATGCCCCAGCGACGCGCACATCGAGAAGATCGCCCGTCTGACCGGGCTTCCCTACCGCGCCGCACAGGATCGGCTCGTCGTACTGACCGATCGCAGCGAAGCGCTGTATGGTGCGGGGTGCGGACTTGTCAGCGGAACCCTGTTCCACCGCTTCGGCAGCGCCCGGCCGATAGGCCATGACGAGGAACTCGAGCTCGGAATGCAGCCGGCCAAGCAGCTTCTCCAGCGCTACTGGGGCAGCTACGTCGCGGCGCTCCTATCGGCTGATGCCGTCATGGTTTTACGAGATCCTTCCGGAGCGACGCCAGCGCACTACGCCGAGGCAGACGGCCTCGTCTTCGTCGCTTCCGATGCGGCGCTGCTGCAAGACGCCGGAGCGATTTCCGGTGAGATCGATTACGAGGCGCTGGCGCGGCACATCTATCTCGCGGACCTGCCGCTGCCCAACGCGCCGCTTGCCGGAGCTCGGCGTGTTTCTCCAGGCTCCGCCCTGATCGTGACGGCAGGTGATATCCGCTGCCAGCCGCTGTGGAATCCGTGGGATTTTGTGGAGCCGGCCTCCGTCCCCGGCAGCCTGGACGACGCTGCGGTCGCTCTGTCCCGAACGGTCGGGAACTGTGTCCAGGCCTGGGCAAACTGCTTTTCCTCGATTGTGGTCGGCGTGTCCGGCGGTCTCGATTCCTCGATCGTCACAGCCTGCCTTGCCGGGCGAGAGCAAGCGATCACGGGGCTGACGCTGGTAGCGCCAGATCCGGTCGGCGACGAACGACGGTATGCGAGCGCGCTTTGCGAGCATCTCGGCGTGCCGCTACGTGAGGAGTACTATGCCCTCGAAGACATAGACCCGGTCAAATCCTGCGTCTCCCACCTGGCGTTTCCCTCGGGGCGCACGCAATCCCAGGCGTACAACGCGGCGGTGAGCCGCGCGATGCAGGGATGCGGCGCGGAGGCATTCTTCACCGGCAACGGCGGCGACAATGTCTTCTTCCTCAGCCAGTCGACACGGGGACTGATCGACCTGCGACGATCGGGAGCCTCGATGGGCGAGGCCTGGGTGGCGCTGCGCGACATCTGCGCGCTTACCGGCTGCAGCTTTGCAGCGGCGATCCGCCAGGCGCGGAAGATTGCACGCGGCCCTTCGCGCTACGAGTGGCGTCCGGATCTGCGGTTCCTTTCGGAGGCGACCATCCGGGCATGTGCAGAGGCATTGCCGGAGCACCCCTGGCTCGATGCACCGCAGGGCGCGCTTCCGGGAAAGGCTGCGCATATCGCGATGATCCTGCGCATCCAGAACCATGTCGAAGGGTTCGATCCGGTAACCGGCCCTCTTGTCGTCAACCCGCTACTCTCCCAGCCCATCCTTGAGGAATGCCTGGCTATCCCGACCTGGCTTTGTTCCTCAGGCGGGCGGGACCGTGCGGTGGCGCGCCGCGCCTACCGCGACCGGCTACCGCCAGTGGTGGCCGATCGGCGGGTCAAGGGCGGTCCGGATGGCTTTGCCTCCACGCTCCTGGAAGCCAACCTTCCGCAGATACGCGATCGGCTCCTCGGCGGACGCCTGGCTGAGCGGGGCATCATCGATCTTGCTGGTGTCGAGCACGCCTTGCGGCCCGGTGCTGCCGATCGTGGCCCTTCGTTCGTGCCGCTGCTGTTTTTCCTCGATATCGAGGGTTGGATCGAGCACTGGAGGTTTCGATCAGCACGGAAAGGCACTGTAACTGGCCGGGACTGCGGGAGCGCAGCGGCGCCGAAGGCTAGAGCAGGGGTCGGGAAGGGTGAGCATCGGTCCCATGCGGGTTGATCGGGCTGGAAGGCAGCTCCGTGCGCGCAGCGCTTCGAGGTTTCGATTGCCAGTCTCGCTTCATGCGGATCCAGGTCTCTCGCTCGGTGCCGCCGGGCGGAGCCACGTCCTTGAGCCAGAAATCGAACCACGCCAGGTTTCGCTCATAGACAGCCAGCTTGTGCGCCGGTTGCCACTTGATGTGGTGTTCATCGCGGAAGACATACAGGTCCACCGGGTGGCCGGCTTCGCGCAGCGCCGTGAAGCTTTCCAGAGCGCCGAGGTATTCCGTATCGGCCATCTGCAGGAGCAGGGGGAAGCGAATGTCCCGCGCATTCTGCGCGAGAGAAATCCTCTTCCAGAAATCCTTTCGCTTATCGAGAAGGCGCGGCCAACCGCTGCGCGCGAAATGATCGGCGATGCCCTCGCTTAGCAGGAAATCCTGGCTGCGCTCCCAGCAGCAGCCGCTTGCCGAGCCGGCGGCAAACAGCGTGCTGTTGACGGCTGCAAACTGCACCGTGGAAGAGCCATCGCTGAGACCCGTGATGCCGATGCGTGCCGGATCGACGAGACCTTGCACGATCAGCGGTCTGAGCAGGTTTTCGACGGAGGAAAGGACACTGCGGCGATCGCGAAAACCGTTCAGGAGCTGCGTCTCGGCTTCCTCGCTCGTCCTGGCATTGCTGGTCAGAGCAAGGGCATCGGGTCGCTGCAGGCTGAGCACGAAGTAGTCTCGCGCGGCAAAGGCCTGGATCGGAAACTCGTCGCCGGTTCCGCCGCGAAGAAAGCCGCGAGAGGTGTATTGGACCACGATGAGTGGATAGGTTTTGCCTACGCGATACCCCAGCGGATAGACCAGATCTCCGAATGTCTCGATGCCGAAGCTGTTGCGGGCAAAGAGCCGTTTCACCCGGCTCTTTCGCAAGGCGGCGAACGAGGCATTGGGATCGAAAAGCACCGATTTGCGCTGGTTCGAAGGATCGAAGTGGACCAGCCGCCGGGGATCGAGTGATCTCTCTTCGAGGCAGTACAGCTCGTTTCCGTGCGGTTGGCAATCCGTGAGCAGCGCAGTCGTCGCCATCAAGCGCCGCGCGTGTCTCGCGCCGGGCCGCCACGCGTAGACAGCGGTTACGCTTTTTGCCGGGTCTTCGCGGCGCAGGAAGCGGACATGGCGGCCGCCCGGCATCCACCAGGCGACAAGACCGGGTCCGGTGCAGGCGATATCAGCGCAGGGCCAAATGCGGCCTTTGTCATCCTGCACTTGCAGCCGCACGATCGGTTGCAGGGGGGATCCGCTCGTCGGTGCCAGCGCGATTCTGCTGCCGTGCTGCGATAACAAGGATTGAATCGCTTCATTGCTGCCAAGCCGAGCGATCTGCCCCGGCGTCGCGGGGATCATGCGCCTGTCCTCACCGACGGTGAAGTAGGCGTGCCGGTTGCTCGGGCGGGGAAACGGGACGGCGCCTGCTCCGGGCGAAATCCGGGCATCAAACCGGAAGCCTGACCGCTCTTCACGCTTGATGGCCTCCCGCTCTGCAGTGAGGTTGGGGCGAAGCGCAACGACCAGGGTGCGCCCATCGGCATCGAAAGCGAAACGATCCACCTCAACCGCGCCGCTCGTTGCCGCGCGGCTTCTACTGCCATCGGCCTCGGCGACCCAGACCTGTATGGCCCCATGGGTTTGCTTTAGATAGGCAAGGCGCCGGCCGTCCGGCGACCAGACCGGTTCGATAGTCCGGACGAGGCCCGTCGCCACGCCCGCTCGGCCCAGCATATCGCTTCTGGAAAGAATGAGCTCTCCGCCCCTGTCGAGGATGCGAACCGGACCCGATCCATCCGCCGGCAGAACCACCAGCGCCTGGCAAAAGCCATTGGCGTCCGGATCGGCCTTTTGGACCTGAAGCGCGATCCAACGTCCGTCTGGCGAAATCGAGAAGATGTGTCCTTCGCCGGGATCAGGGGCGTCGGGCCCTAAGTCGGCGAGAGTCACGAGATCGCGGGCGGTGACGGGGCCGCTTGAAACGGGCTTGCCCTGCACGACGTCGGAACAGTCCGGGAGGACCGCCGCAGCTTTCGCGCTGGGTTGAAGAAGGATAGCGGAAGCCGCCGCCGCCAGAGCAGCGCATCGCACTCGCATGACCATGGGACCTTACCAGCGCTTGCTGATCGTAAGGCTGACCGTCCTGCCCACCGCCGAGTAGTTGGTGGAATCGTAGGGGTACGCCGCTGCACTGCTGACGAGGATCAGATCAGGTTTTTCGTTGAGAACATTGAGCGCGGCCAACGTGAACTCAATGTTGGCGAAGGCGCCGCGCTCATCCTTCGAAGTGATGTGGGCGGTTACATCCAGCGTCGTGAAACTTCCGACCTTGCGGAAGACCGGTCGCCGATCATCAGTCGTGCCGCCGATGTAGCTGGCGACTCCGCCAATCCGGAAATTGTCCCGTGTCCAGGCCAGGGATCCTCTGGCGCGCCAGTGCGGAGGGTTGAAAATTCGCCCGGCTCGCTCGATTTTCGCAGCACCCTCGCCGAGGTCCTGTCGGCTTTCCAGATAGCTGGCTGACCCTTCGAATTCGAGTTTGTCCCTGCTGCTGATGTCAGTTGTGTAGGCGAGGGAGAGATCGATGCCGCGAACGCGCTGGCGCGCCGCATTGCGCAGACTGTCATCGACGATCGCCGTCACCGAGGCCGGATCATAAGGCGCGCCGGTCTGGTTGATGAGACCGTCGGGAAGGCGGGCGATGAGTTCGGCTATCACTGCCTGGCTGGGGTAGAGTTCTGCCAGACTTGCGTACTGGGCGGAAAATGCGCTGAGGAGGTTGGCAATCGGGGTCACGACCCGGTCGCGGTAGCGGATGTCGAACACGCTGACCTGTGCCTTGAGGCCCGGGACCGCCCGGGGCGTCACCGCCAGTGTCGCCGTCCAGGTTTTCGCCTTTTCGGGTCTGAGATCAGGGCGCCCCCCGCTCAGAATGATGGCGGGCGCGCCGTCAGGCCCGCTCGGCGTGAACAGCGAGCCCGGCACCAGGAACCCCTGCAGCGGCTGTCCGGTCTGGTAGAGCGTCGGCGCCTTGAACGAACGTCCCCATGTCGCACTGAGCGTCACGTCCTCGATCGGCGCATAGATCAGCCCCAGCTTGGGGGTCGCCAGGTCGCCAAATCCCTGATTATGCTCATAGCGCACCGCGCCCGATAGCGAGAGGCGGTGGATTCCTGCCATGGCGTTCCCGGCGCCGACTAGCGGAACCAGCATCTCACCGTACCCGAAGTACGTGTCGCGCGACTCACTGAACAGGTAGGTTTGCCTCGTCACGCCGCCGGTGATCTGGCTGGAGTCCACGTCGAGAATTACGCGGCGGAAGCCGCCACCGAGTGCAAGCCTCGCCTCGCCCCCGGGGGCCTCGAACAACGGGCCCTCGAACCCGAGTTCCACTGCATCGAGGCTGTTTTTGTAGTCGGGGAAGTACTGGGCCGTGAGATTGCCGCCGCTGAAGGCGCGGGTGTTCACCTTGGTCGCGCTTTCGCCGTGGGTCGCTGCAAGGCGAACATCCCAGCCATTCGATAGCTCCAGCCGGAGCGACGGGCTCACCGAAAACGCGCGCACCCGCCGGTTGATGGAATTGCCGCTGATGAGGCAACTCGCGGTCGCGAGGAACGGGTTGCAGGCATGTGACTTGCGTTCGTTGAACTGGGCATCGATCTCGAATTCGAGATTGGCGGCGAGTTGCTGGTGACCGGCAAGCACAGCGCTGAACTGCCTTTGCCCGGGCAGAAGCGTGGCCGATCCGTCCATCTGGCGGGTGTAGCTGCGCTGGCTGGCAAGGATCGCCGAACTATGGAGGTAGTCGCCGGCGAGCATGAACCCGCCCGAACTCCACCGCGTTCCGGCGACCGCGCTGACCTGTCTTTCGACATCGCCGCCGCCTGTTGCGGCGCTCACCCGCGCCGATGTCAGCAGGCCGTCGTAGTCGCGCCTGAGTATCACGTTGGCGACGCCGCCTACGGCGTCGGAACCATAGAGCGCGGATGCGCCGTCAGTAACGACGTCGATGCGCTCGATGGCCACCAGCGGGATCGCTGCGATGTCCACGCCCTGTGACACCGCGTCATAAGCCACTCTGTGCCCATTGATCAGGGTGAGCGTTGCGTCCGGCCCAAGCCCGCGCAGGTTCATGGCCGAAGAGGAATTGGTATTCTCGGACTGTCCGGGATTTCCGACAACCCCCGGATTCTGCCCGCCGGCGAAGTTCTGAGGAAGTGTGCGGGCGAAGGTCCCGAGATCGGTGACGCCGGATTTTGCGATATCCTCGCGCGAAGTGATGACGGTCGGCGAGGGACTGGGCGCGCCCTTGATGCGCGACGCCGTGACGAGAATATCCGCGCTCACCGCCGGGGCTTCGGGCGCCTCGGCTGCGCCCTCCACTCGCCCCCCGACAAGAATTACGTCCTTTCGATATTCTACCTTCAGCCCGGAACCGGATAGCAGTCGACGCACTGCCTCGTCCGCGCTGTAAGCCCCCTTCAGTGAAGGAGCATGCCGGCCGATCACCGCTTCCGAACTGAAGATGATTTCGCGACCCGAGAGGCGGCTGACGGCTTGGAGTGCGTCGCCAAGTTCGCCGGCTTCGAGATTGTAGTCCTGACGGCTGTTCTGATTCTCGTGCACCTGAGCCCGGGCCGGAGATACGAGGTAAAGAGAGGCCAGTATCGCAGTGCTCAGAAACAATGGATAGGCCCGGTCTTTCATGTAAACCACTTCATCCCCTCCCGTAGGGATCCCGCCATTTTGACTGGAATTTACAGGAGGCATCGCTGCCGCTGGGGCGACTACGGGGTATCAGGCGAAATTTTTTCAATTCACGGGACGCAATGTCATTTCCCCTGAGGGTTCCCTCTCGATTTCCAGCCCGAACAGAGCCGACAGCCGGTCGGCAACCTGCTCGCTGTCGTCTACCCGGAAACTGCCGCTGACGCGCAATTGACCGATCGAAGGGTCTGAAAGCCGGATCGTCCGGCCCGACGCTTCACCGGCCTCGGCAATGACGGCATAGAGCGGCGTACGGTCGAATGTGCGCGGCTCGGTTTTTCCATCAGGACTGGCGGCCGTGAACAAGGTCCTTCCCTCCGGCGCGAGAGGGGACGGACCACTCGCGGCGGTAAACGCGAGAGTCTCGCCTGGTTCGAGACGGGAGAAGGGGGCAATCGATCCGTCCGCCTGGCGCGGACGTTCGACATCGATAGCGCCTCGCAGGAGATTGACCGTTACCTGCCGGTTCGCACCGACGCGTACCTCAAAAATCGTTCCGCGCGCCGTTACGCTTCCGCCGCCGGCTGTAACGACAAATGGCCGGGCCTCATGCGCGACATCGAATTGGGCCTCGCCGCTTTCGAGCCGAAGCTCTCGGCGATCCGGCCGGAAGGCCACAGTCAGAATGCTTCCCGGCTTCAGGGTCACAGCCGAGCCATCGGCAAGTTTTATGGATCGGCCTGCTTCCTCGCCTGCAGCGTAGCGAGCCGTGTGCTGGCCGTCCGTCCGCTGCTCGGTCATGGCAGTTCGTGGCGCTGGTGCGGCACTTTCCATTTGCGGCAGGCCTGCGATGACAAAAGCGCCCATGATCAGCGCAATCGCGAGGATGGCTGCAGCAGCAAACCACTTTGCCCTGCTGGACCACATGTTGTCGTTTGCGGGCGCACTTTGCGCGCTGTGCTCGGCGGCCAGAAAGCGGCCGATGGCGAAAACCTCGCTGGCACGTTGGTAGGCAATCGAATGCAGCGGGTTTGCCTCCAGCCAGGCCTCGAAGTCCCGTTCGAATTCGTGCCGGTCGGGCCCCCGCATGCGGGCGAACCAGACCGCCGCCTCCTGATTGATCCGGTCGGGAAGGGGAAAGGAACTGCCGCCTTCAGTCATCACTGGATAGGCTCCTGCCGATGCGCTGAACCGCCTCCGCCACGTGCCACTCGACCGTACGGATGCTGATGCCCAAGTTCTGGGCTATCTCTTTGTAGGGTATGGATTCTGCCCTGTGCATCAGGAACACGGTCCTGGTTTTCGCAGGCAACGCCTCGACGGCCGCGCGATATAGTTCTCGCATCTGAGCCAGTTCGAGCGCTGCATCGGGCATTTCAGGCGCGGGCGCAGCGGGCATTTCCTCGACCCTTGCAGCACTGGATCTCGACCAGGCCCGTGTCCGATCGGCGAGAAGATGCCGCAAGATGCCCTGAATATAGGAACCCGGATTGTCCCGGGCAGCGTCTGACCGGGCTGCCAGGAGGCGCATGAAGGCTTCCTGGACGAGATCCGCCCGTTCCTCTTCGATCCAGATCCGGCGCTTCAGGAATTGAAGCAACTTAGGGGCCTCCCGGCGATAGAAACTGTCGAATTCCTTCCGGTCTTCGAACAAGGTTCGCGAAGCGCTGCGGCGCTTGGTTTTCTCAAAGCCGAGCATCGCGATTACGATGCTGCAAACAGGCCGACAGACTCCGGGTCATCGGCAAAATCAAAGAACAAGGTACGCACGACTAGGCCACCACCGGCGGCGGGCTAAATATCCAGTGCCTGCGCGCGACCCGTGCGGTCCCGCCCCTGTTCATGCGTGGAAGGTATTACCTGCAGCCGGTACCCGCCTCTCAAAGCCGGTCTGCGCTGCGTAAGCTGCCTTCGTTCGAGCAAAAGTGCAAGTCTCTTGCTCAGTCGCCGTTTCTCAATGCCGAAGTGACGCGCTGGATTATCAGTTGTTCGTCGACAAGTGCCGTGAATTCGGTGCTCGCTGCCCACTCGTCGAGAAAGCGCTCTATTGCTCTCCGCCCCAATGGTGTGAGCGATACAATCGTTCGGCGCCCATCTTCAAGATCCGACTCTGTCGTGACGAGGCCATGCTCTTCCATCCGGTGCACGATACGCTGCGAGTTTCGCTCGGATGTGCTCGAGACCCCGCACAGCGCAGTCAGATAGCGAGGCTCCTCCTGCGGCTTGTTGTAGAGATCGAAAAGCATCTCGAGCGCTGGCTGGCGAAAGAGCGCAAGGCCGAGCTCGCTGACCAGCAGTTCCAGACCGCTTTGCGCAAGACCCATCATCAGCCGGCGATCGGAGCGCCGGGGTATCTTCGGGATATCGGGTTTCATGAGCGAAGCCTCGACTTCCCAGCCTGCAGGCGCCCGTTTGAAGACTGCGGAGCGGGATGCGCCGCCGGTTGATCGCGGTGCCGGCTATCGCTGAGGGGACCCGCGCGCTGACATTTCCCTTTCGACCTTCTCCTAGGCCAACAACACGCGTGCGTGGCCCTAACGCAGGTCTCTTCGTTAGCGCGGCGCCCACCCTGATCTGGCACGGCACCATCCGAGTGATTTCGCACCCATTCCATCGGTGTCTCCCAAGCCTTTTTTCTGCCGGCAGAATGACAGGAAAGCGGCGGTGATCTTGAACCATGTTGTCCCAAAAGTGTCATAATCCCGGTGACCTGCCTGCGAGTGAAAAGGGGAGGCGGAAGAGGCTGCGTGGGTGCAACGCTTGGAAGGAGGGCCTCCCGTGTCATTTCCGGCTGATCTTGCTGCCGCTGGGCAGCAACTCGTCACTGCCCTGGGCGGCCGCTGGCACCAGGACCGTGGGATTTGCAGATGCCCTGCTCATGACGACAGAGTGGCGAGCCTGTCTGTTCGCATCGGTGAGCGAACGCTGCTCTTCAAGTGCTTCGCCGGATGCGAAACCTCCGCGGTACTGGCAGCGCTCCGCGCGGAAAACCGGGTAGTTCCACGACAGGAACGGCGGCAACCAGTTTTCATCACGCCGCGCTCGGGCATGCTGGTCCGAGCCCTCTGGGACGAGGCGTTCCCGCTGCAGCAAACGATAGGTGCCGCTTACCTTCGCAGCCGAAACCTCTTCGTTCATCCACCGGCCTTGCGGTTCCATCCACGAACACCGCGCGGTCGCGGTCGAGCCGTAGAGCGTCGTCCGGCAATCCTTGCGGCGGTTGCCGGCGACAAAGGCCTGACTGCGCTGCAGCGCCTATTCTTGCGCGCTGACGGCCTCGGGCTTGCCAGGGACCTTCCGGAAGCTCGGCTGTGCCTTGGGCGTCTCTGGGCCGGCGCTGTGCGGCTTTCTGCGGTCGAGGCTGAGCTGGGCCTTGCAGAGGGGATCGAAACGGCCCTCTCCGCGACTGCGCTGCTTGGAATTCCGGTCTGGGCCGTGCTCGGCAGCGCCCGCTTTCACGTCCTCTCTTTGCCGAGCCAGGTTCGGACGGTGGTGTTGTTGCCCGACAGCGACCGGGCAGGACGGATCGCAGCCGAAAAGGCGCACGCAGCCTATAGCCGCTGCGGTCTTGCGGTGCGGACCGAGTGGCCCTGGGACGGTCACAACGACTGGAACGATGTCCTGCGCCGCCGATGCCAGCAGGAGGAAAGGGAGAAGGGGTGGGGCGGATGACAGGCTGGTTTTCAGCCGATCCGCCAGAAGGATCTATCCTATGACGACGACAAACCTTCTCTACGTCCGGGCGCTCGATTGCGCGGTGTCGAAGCACAATGTCAGGACGCAAAGCGATGAAGCTGCCGATGCCGAGCTGGAAGCGAACATCGGCGAGACAGGCATCATTCTCCAGAACCTGATCGGTGTTCCCGTTCCGCGCAAGAAAGGGCGGTATGAAATCGTCGGGGGCGGCCGGCGCCTGGAATGCGTCCACCGCGCCATCGCCAGCGGCAAGCTGGGCGATGATTTCATGGTCCCGCTGCTCGTGGTCAAGGGAACCCGCGATTTCATTGAAATGAGCTTTGCCGAAAACCATTACAATCTTCCGATGAACCCGGCCGATGAATGCCGGGCGTTCCAGGGCATGATCGAGCGCGAGAACAAATCGCCTGCCGACCTCGCCAAGCGGTTCGGCAAGACCGAACGGTTCGTGCTGGGCCGCCTGCGTCTGGCTAATCTTGCCGAGCCGGTGTTCGAGGCACTTCGCAGCGGCGACATAACCCTCGAAATCGCAAAAGCCTATGCCGCCACCACCGACATCGATCGTCAGGCCAAGGTATTTCACGAGCTCGACGGGCACTACTATAGCTCCAACCTCAACGAAATCCGGCGCCAACTCGCGACGGGATCGTTCAACGGCGGCGCGCCCAAGGCTCTGCTCGTCGGGCGCGATGCCTATCTTGCGGCGGGGGGGCGGATCGACACCGATCTCTTCAGCGACGAGACCTCGGAAATCTGGTGCGACGGCGAGCTCGTCGAGCGACTTGCCGACGAAGCCATGTCGGCCGCGGCGGCGGTACTGCGGGAGCGAGAGGGCTATGCGGAGGTTCGCAGAGTGGCGGCGACCAGCATTCCCTACTCCGAGACCTGCCATCTTTCCGTGATCGAGCCGGCGCCGATGCCCTTCGGACCCGAGGCGCAGGCGCGGCATGATGAGATCACGGCGCGTATCGAGGCGATCGAGGCCGGCGCGGCAGATTCGGACGACTACACCGAGGAACAGTGCACCGAACTCGACACGCTCGCCGAGGAGATGGAGACCCTGATCGAAGCCTCGCTGCAACTGACGCAGGATCAGAAGGCAAACGCGATAGCATATCTGGTCATCGATGCTGAAGGACGGCCCCGGCTTCACCATGAGGTGTTCGCCGTTTGCTCCGAAGATGATTCCGGCAGTTTGGACGAAGCCGAAGAACCTGAGGGCGGCGTCACTGGACCGGATGATGCCCTGGACGGAGGTGGCGACGGGGACGGAGCCGAAGAAGCAGGTGAGAGCTACAGCCTGCGCCTGCTCGATGAGCTTGCGAGCATGAAGTCCGAGCTCCTGTCCGTTCACGTTGCCAGAGATGCACAGTTCGCCCTCGATCTCGCCACGTTCATCATGGCGGATCGGACCAGGCGTCCTGGATGGAATGCAATGCCCAGCGAACTGGCGGCGCCGGCAGCAGGGCCCAGAAATGCGGGGTTCGAAAGCGGGGCGCCGGCGGCGGCGGCCTGGACGGAGTTGGAGGCAAGCCTCGATCGCAGTTGGCAGGACCACGACGCGATGGTCGATCGCTATGACGCTTTCTGCCTCCTTGCATCCGCCAGGCGAGCGGCATGGCTGGGATGGGCGGTCGCCCGGACCTTGCATGCCGTACCTCATGGGGAGGCCGGCAGCGCGTTCCTCGATCATCTTGGCGGCAAGCTCCAGATCGATGTGGCCAGCTGGTGGCGCCCGACCGCCCGCAACTTCTTCGATCGCCTGACCAAGCCCCGGATACTCGATCTCTTCGAGGGTATTGGAGGAGTGGAACTGCGGAGCCGGTACGCGGCATCCCGCAAGTTCGATCTGGCCGCCGCAGCGGAGCGCCTGTTTGCCGGCGACACGGTTACGGACGCGGACACGAAGCAGCGGCTCGTAACCTGGCTGCCACAGCCGATGGCGCTTTCCGACATCGATACGACCGGCGGGGAAGTGGCACCGGACGATCCCCGCTCCGGGGTTGAAGTCACCGATCCCGAAGGGGGCGAGGGTATCCCGGCCGCCGCATGATCTAGTCGCGGACGCGTTCTGACCTCCCGGTCAGGGCTCCTGCGCTGCCATCCTCGTATCGGGCGGCAGCTCTCAATCCAACTGAACCGGCGCGGCGGCGCGGCAAGCGGGCGGGTGTCCGCTTGTCCGGCCGCCGCGCTCCCTTTGGCGCGGTCGCGCCGATTTCCAGCCGTACCCGCATTCGGGTCACGGCCCGCGGAGTCATGCCCATGGCACAGTTCCAGATTCACTATTCGCCCTCTACCGATGAGTGGAGGCCGGTCCCGGCCGAGTTTTGCCTGCAAACCAGAGATCATCGGGATCTCTGGCCTTCGTTCGGCGAGGCTGAGGCTGCCCGAAAGCGAATACATGCCGATTTTCCTGGCGTTGCCTTTCGCGTCGTACAGGCGAGCGACGAGAGCGGCGACATCGATTGGCAATCCCGGGAGCGGATGCGGTTTGCCGACGACACGTACACGCAAGTGCCGTGGCACGCGGAGGGCTGGTATCAAATCCGGCACGAGGAGCATTTCTGCCATGTCTCGACCGAGCAGGCCGGCAAGATCGCCTTCACCGAGAATGCCGCGAAAGGAGCGGTCGACCGCCAGCTTGTCATGTCTCCCGGTCGGTATCTTCAGCGTTTCTTTTCCGCTGATCTCGATAACAACGCGATCGAGCAATGGTGCGCGCGCCTTTCCGTCCAGCTCGAGGAAGACACGCTCAAGGTGACTCAGGACGCCGACGAAATCGAGGACGTCTACGTCGGCGGCCCATGCAGTTGCATGGCACACCCGGCGGAAGACTTCGAAAGTCTGTGTCACCCGGTACGCGTCTACGCCGGGCCGGACACTGCACTTGCCTATATCGGCCCGCGTGACGATGCCCGGGCACGCAGCATCGTTTGGCCAGAGCGGAAAGTCCACACGACAATCTATGGCGACGTCTCGCGTCTCAAGCTTCTTCTGGAACGGGCAGGTTACGCCGAGGGCGGTTTGAATGGTGCGCGGGTTCAACGGATTGAGCACGATGACTGCTTCGTTGTGCCCTATATCGACGGTGGCGACGATCTTGCCGACGGCGGTGAGTATCTGATCGTCGGCCGAGGAACGATATCGTCGGAAAGCACGACCGGGTTAGGCATACTGCCCTGGTATTGCTGCCGCTGCGAAAACCAGGCTCGGCCATATGATACGGTTCATTACGCAGATGGCTCGTGTGAGGAATGGTGCGAAAACTGTTTCAGCAACCACTCGACATTCTGTGAACACAACGAGCGATCGTACCCCGGCAACGAAAACTTCGTGATCGTCTATGCGCACGGGGCCGAGCACACTGTCCTGGAGGACGACGCGGCGAATTTTGGCGCTGTCTATCTCGAGGATCGCAGCGAATGGTGGATGCGCGACTGTTGCCGCGAGTGCGACGCTACAGGGGACGTGTTTCGTTCCGACGATCTCTACGAATACCAAGGCGAATGGCTATGTGAAGATTGTCGTCCCGAGCCCCTCGATGATCACGATCCGCTCCAGGCAAATGCGCACGTATACGATTATCAGCGCTTCCTGGGAGCACCTGCCAGCCGGTCAAGTGATCACGCATGCGCGAGTAAGCATGGCGCTGATGATTGCGCTGAACTGGACGCAGAACGGGCCGATCCCGGCGCAGGCAGCCTTGTTTGCCCGATGGACGGTCAACAACCAATCACCGACGAACCAGATGACATCCAACTGTCGTCCGCGATGACTGCCTGTGCCGCGGCGGCCCATTCCTCGAACGCGGGAGCCTGAACCATGGAGCATGACGTATCCGGCCGCAGAGGCCTGCTCGAAATACTGTCCTGGGCCCGGCCGCACGAAAGCGATACGGAACAAGCTTTCTGCAGGGAATTTCTCGACCGGGTTCCCGGCATGAAAGCCGACGCCTTCGGGAACCGGATGATTGCCGTCGGCAAGGCTCCGCGTATCTTGTGGAGCTGTCATGTCGATACTGTCGCGGCGCGCGGCGGCGCGCAGGAGGTCACCGTGAGCGACCCCGGCATCGCCGCACTGCGCCACGGCAAGTCTGGAATGTCGCTGGGAGCAGACGACGGGGCAGGGCTGTGGATCATGCTAAACATGATCGCGGCCAGCCGTCCCGGGCTCTACGTCTTCCATCGCGGTGAGGAGCATGGGTGCCTCGGTTCGCAGTGGATCAGGCGAACCACACCGCAAGTGCTGGGTGGCATCGATGCCGCCATAGCCCTCGACCGGGCAGGGCTGTTCGACGTGATTACCCACCAGAGCTACGGCCGCACCTGTTCGGATGCCTTCGCGATAAGCCTCGCTTCCGCGCTCAACGAACTGGATGCCGGGTTTCGCTACCGCCCGGACAATTCCGGTGTGTTTACGGACACCAACGAGTATGCCGGCCTGGTACCGGAGTGCACCAACATCTCGGTCGGTTACTATTCCCAGCACGGACCCAGGGAAACTCTGGACTTGGGGCACTGCGAGAAACTGCTCGCAGTAATGCTCCGCTTCGAAACGGAAAACCTGGTGATCGCCAGAGATCCCTCACTCTGCGATGATGCAGCCTGGTCCTGGCAGGATGAGCTTGGCAACCGGGCCGATCTTGCCGCTCTCGTCGCCGAGCACCCGCTACTGGCAGCCGAAATGCTGCTCGAAGCGGGGATAACCTCCGATGATTTCTGGCTCGCCGCCTGGGAACGAGAGCGTGGCGGCGGTGCCGACTATCGGCCGCTCTCGTCGCTATGACCTTCCGCCCTTCGCCGCCATGAAGTTACCGCTGATTGCGAGATGGGGTAAGCGCGCCGCGGCAGCGTGCGCTCCGCCGCCCGAAACACTTGGCGCGGGCAGGCAGAATTCGATCTTCGGGCGCCGGCTCGGCGGCCCTTCGGTCCCAGGGTTTTGGAGGAACCTAATGGCTTCTGGCGCCAGCATCGCCTCGCCTTTCGTGGCGACCTACAATGCGGATCTCGCCGCCCTCAGTTCCCTCGCACGGGTCGCATTGCCCGATCAGATCCGGTTTCCCGGTATGCTCGAACTACGCCGGGAAGACGGCGCGCTGCTGGATCTGATACCGATGGACACGGAGCCCGAGATGGCAGCAATTGCCTGCCGCCTCTACGATCTCGGGTTCCACGATGGAAAGCGCGCCGAGAATACGAGACATGGACGCCTTGTGGCGTCCTGATCCGTGCAGGCATGGCCTGAGGTCGGTTGTTCCGGCGGCGGTAGAGGTACCTGTGGATGACACGCTACTGGCCCGTTCGGCCCCAGTCCGGTCATGCTGCGCCGAGAAACGTCTCAAAACACGGTCGGGCGCCGAAATGCTCACCATGGCGGAGAGGGCTTTCAGTGGCCGGCAGGAGGGGAGGTGGATGGAAGGGGGTGAGATGCCGGCGCTGGGTTCGCACCTCGATCCGAGAAAGGAAATCTCTCATGGCCAACTCCCCGAGAACCGCAAGTGGAGCCGGTTCCGCGCCCTACCGCGTCGATATCAGCAAGGGGCGCAATGTCTCGCGCGTGTCATCCGAATGGTTCTCGCGCCCGCCGGACGAACGCTTCCTGTCGCTCGACGATCTCTACGCCAGTGTGCTGGCGCGCGGCCATGCTGCCTCGACACGCGTCGTTGAAAGCAAGGGGATCAAGGTTTGCGCGGATGCGGGTGATCCGGACACGCTCACACTGATCCCTACCGACGACCTCGAACCGGTCGCTCCGACCAACTGGTCATTCGGGCAGCTCTGCAGTCTGGTCGGCGCGCCGGCATCATACCTGCGCAACCTTCCGGGCGCACTGGCGGGCGTGAACCTGCAGCATGGCTTGCTCTCGCACCGGGGCGAACATGTCAAACTGCTGGAGACGCGGGACGGCCGGACGGAACTTCGCGCAGTCACCGGCCCTGATTACGGCAGGATCTGGGATCACGAACTGGTCGCTGCTGTCATGCAAATTGCCGGCAACGGCACGGGCGATACACGCTGGAAGGTCCCTGGCGTCCTCGACTGGTCTTCGATGACCTATAATCCGCATGTCGACGTGACGAATGATAACACGACCCTCTATGCGTCGGACCGGGATGTATTCCTGTTTCTCGTCGATGATACCAATCCTATCGAAGCTGGAAAACTGCCGAATGGCGATCCAGATCTCTTCTTTCGCGGGTTTCTTACATGGAATAGCGAGGTCGGATCGAAGTCACTTGGAATCGCAACTTTCTATCTGCGTGCCGTCTGCATGAACCGGAACCTGTGGGGCGTCGAAAACTTCGAGGAAATCAGCATCCGTCATTCAAAGTTCGCGGCAGGCCGTTTTGCGCAGCAAGCAGCGCCCGCCCTCAAGCAGTTTGCCAATTCTTCGGCCCGGGGCTTCATTGAAGGCGTCAAGACGGCCCGTGAGCGCCTGGTTGCGCGTAGCGATGAAGATCAAACGTCGTTCCTGCGAACCCGCGGCTTCTCCAAGGCAGACACGAGCCGGATCATAGCGACGGTGCTGAACGAAGAGGGGCATCCCCCGGCCTCGATCTATGATTTTGTCCAGGGGATCAGCGCCGTCGCCCGGACAAAACCGCACCAGGATGAACGTCTGGAGTGGGAGGGCAAGGCGAGACGGCTGCTCGAGCGAGCATCCTGAGCCAACCAGGTAAGGCAAGTCTAATTTTCATTTCGCCCCCAAACTGAACTGTGCCGGGAGGACCGACGATGCCGACCGTGCCTTCGCGCGACTGTTTTCGCGCCCGCATAGAATTCTATTGTGGAGACGCGGTGTTCCACGAGGAAGAGGTCTTCGTTCTAGCATATCGTCCAGCCGAAGCGATGACGACCTGCCGGATGTGGGCGGAGCAAAGCCCCTACTTCAATCCGGCCATACCCGATCTGGTCTGCGTCGTGCGGGTGCTCCTGCCGCCCTTCCTGGCGGGGGCGGGGTAGAATGCTGCGGCCGTTTTCGCCGTAGGAAGGACCTTTCCCTTGGAGCCGGGAGGTCGCGGCATCTACCGCCATCCACTGACTGGCCCTCATCCCGAGGGGTGTAGATATCTTGTGGAAAGACAGTGGAAAGTCACGATGCCGGAACTGGTGGATCTTGCCAGAAACGGCTATAAACTGCGGCCTTTCCGCGTTGGTGGAGTGTCTTTTGGCACCGTCAATGCAAGTTACAAGTTATCCACGGAGTTTCTGATGACCGGCGCCGAACTTGCTGCTGCGCGAAAGAACCGCGGGCTGACCGAGGTGGAGCTCGGCAAGGCGATCGGCTATCGAGATCCGGCGCGGGCGGTTAGGCGTCTCGAAGCGGCGCCTCGGATCAACGCACGCGCCATGAACATGATCAAGGTCATCTTCGGGACCGTGGATCAGGATTACGCGCGCGAACGTGGTACCGGTCGCCGATCGGTCCATCCCGATCAATTGGCGTTTGCGTTCTGAGCCCAAGTGGGCTGATCGTGATCGGTGATTTGGTGTTCGCTGCATTGTGATCCAGCGGTTGAGCGGGGCGGCGTCTGGGCAATTCCTGTTGCCCTGCCAACTGACGGCAACCCTGCTTTATCCCGATCCTTCCCCGCTGATAGCAGACATAGAAAAACGGCGGACCAGATCCTGGCCCGCCGTATCTTTGAAGTGTTCGGAGAACGATCTGTGAGCAGCGCAGATCCCCTCCTATGCTTTCGCCTCAGGCGACCTTTTCTGCCGGGGTAGCAACCTCGGCAGTCGTGGCTGAAACCTTCTTGCTCTTCGTCGCCGCAGCTTTCTTCTTGGGAGCTGCTTTCACCGCCGCCTTGTCAGCAGATTTCGGCGTCGCCTTGGCGTTCGTTAGTTCAGCTGCGGGCGTCGCGGCGGGGGAGGAGCCGGTGCTGATACCCAGCTTCTTGCGAGAGGTGGCGGTCTTTGCGGGAGCAGCCGGTGCCGCTGTTTCGGTTTTGGCTGCAGTCGCCGCCGTGGACCTCGGACGGGCCATCTTGCGCGCTGCTTTGGGAGCATTTGAAGACGCCGTTGCCGCGGATGCAGATTCGACAGCTTCCGGCGATTTCGCGGCAGGAACTGCCGGAGCAGCGACCGGCTTGGCTTCAGCCTTTGGCGACTTCACAGTTGCAGACTTTGCTGCCTTGGCCTTCTGCGCCGCAGGCTTAGCTGTATTTCTACCGGTTGGCTTAACCGCCTCTGGGGCTGCCTCAGCCTTACCCGCGGCGGTAGGAGCGGGACGACCGCCAAGTCCCATCTTCTTGGCGACCGAACGGCGCTTTTCCGAGTAGCTGGGCGCGACCAGCGGATAATCGGCCGCCAAGTCGTAACGCGCACGGTATTCGGCAGGCGTAAGACCATTGTTGCTGAGGTGACGCTTGAGCGTCTTGTAGGGCTTGCCGTCGATCAAGCTCACGATGTGCTCCGGTGATGCCAAGCTCGCTTCGATCGTTACGGCGGGCTTGTATTCGGGCATGGGAACGACCGGAACCGAAGGTTCGCCCGCAAGGGCTGCGCGCGTGGTCTCGATCAGCGCGGCAAGGCTCTCGCTGGGAACGGTGTTGTTTGCGACGTAGGCGCAAAGCAGTTCTACAGTCAGACGTGCCAGTTCAGGCTGCTCGGTCTCGGACATGGAATTTCCCTTTTATAGGGTTTGGGGGCGGCCTTTGTCGGCTCAATGGATCGCCATGTAAAGCCTTATGCCAGTCGGCAGTTCCCGAGCACTAGACTGTGTTGCACCGAATTTTTGAAGTCGATGCCCTGATGAGGATCCGGGTTATGGCTTCGGTGACCGCTCAGGCTCGACAGAAGTAACCCTTTGCCGCGGTTCGACATCCGCCGAGGAGCGATCGAGTGCTTCGCCGACGCGCAGCTGCGTTCGGTCTACAAGGGTCTCCAGATCCGCCAGCAGGGTCCGGACCTCCTGCACCGTCGAGTTACTGATTGGTATAATCGCCCTTCGCGGATGAGCCCGCTCGCTATCAGTAGCTGGGAAAGAATGCGAGAACGAAGGCAGGGTGTGCTGTTGCGAGCCCTCGGCCTGGCTCAGGTCCCGGCCGCCCCGTACTCCGTGAACTGTCGCGACTGTAAGGAGACCCGAGGAGACAGCCATTTGGCCCAATTGGCAGGAAGGGTTCCAGCAGAAATGGATGCTCGATCTGCGATGATAGCGCAGTCCATCCGCCTGACCTTTGGCCATAGGACTGCGCCGGGTGGTAACGATTGGTTCCTCAAAACCGCGTCAGTCTGGCGCTGTTGCCGACCGGGCTTATGGCGTTCAGCGGAAACGGATGAAGACGCAGACTTGGGCGGCTCGCACGCAGACGTTCTTTTGCTGTGCGAGGGAGGGGGCGGGAGAAGAGGGGGGCCTTTGAAGGTGTCGTTCCAAGATTGTTTGGAGCGGCGCCAAGTCAAAGGAGAAGTCAGATGAACATTGGTGAATTTCAGCTCCGTGGCGGTCGTCTCATGGGTTCGATCGCGACCCGGACCATCGATCTGCCTCACCTCGGTCTGCGCCCCGTCGAGAGCGAAAACGACCGCGCGCCGGTCTATGAGATCGTCGCGCTCAACGTCGGTAATCGCTGGGTCCAGATCGGCGCTCTGTGGGAAGCCATCGCCCGCAACACCACCGGAGAGGCATTCCTCCAGGGCTCGATCGATGACCCCAGCCTTCCCGAACCGCTGCCGATCGCGCTTTTCGGTACCGAGCAGGAGGGCCTGCGTGTTGCATGGCGCCGGCCCCAGCGCCGTGACGACTTCGGTCCCGCGACGCGAAGCGTCCGGCGCGACTACGAAGGTGGAAGCGACGGCGGCCCCGGTGGCGGTTTCGGAGACAGCACGGCGGACGGCGACGGCTCGCTGTCGGGCGGCCTCGGCGAACAACTCGACGACGAGATCGCCTTCTGAAGCCACGCTGTGATGCCGGGGGGCGCTGTCAGGCGTCCCCCGGTTTTCCTATTCTCAAATCGCGGGAGACACATCATGTCCCATTCCTCAACCATCGATCGCTTTTCCGACCTGAAGACGCTCTATGCCGAATTGACCGCGACGCCGGAGTTCCGTGCGGCCTTCGGCGATCCCATGCCGCTTTCCATTTGCGAACCGGGCGAAGATGCCGGTGAGCACGAAATGCCCGAGCCTCTGGCGGCGCAGGCCGACTGCGGCGGGATAATCGCGGCGATCTTCGATCTATTCACCGGCACCCGTCTCGAACAGCTCGCACCCGAGCTTGCCTGGGGCTTCGTGAACTCGTTCCACTTCGTTGCCGGGAAACTCGAAAGACGCGAGGACGCGCTTGCCGACGAAATCGGTGAAATGGCGCGCTCGCCCGATATGAGCGAGGTGTTTACCGGCGAGCTTGAGCAGAAGCAGCTGCTGTGCCGGTCGACCGCCGAACAGCGCGAGGCCCTCGAATGCATGCGAGACTATGCCGCCGAAATGTACCGCGCCTTGTCGGGCTGGCCGTGGTCGCCGGCGCGCGGCAGTAAAGTCTCGCCTGCCTCCTCGGCAAGCCAGATCGCGGCGCAGGATTTCCTGCGCCAGCGCGCATTGGTGGCCCGCGAACGGCACCTGCCGCAGGGACCGGTGGTGGTCTTTTCCGGCCCGGCGCAGTGGCACGACTGGGCGCCGATCTGGGAGCGGCTCGACCAGATACGCGTTCGGGTTCCAACCATGACGCTGGTGACGACCGGACAGCGCAAGGGTGCCGATGCGATCGCCGCGGCATGGGCGGCGCGGCCCGAGGTCGCGGTGCCGTTGGTCGCCTACGGGCTCTATGGATCGGGGAGCAAGGTTGCCTTCACGCGCAACCGCAAGCTCGTGGAACTGCAGCCCGTCGAGGCAGTCCTGTGCGAAGGGTCTGGACTTCAGGCGAACCTCTACCAGCTGCTGCGCAAGGCAGGGATCCCGATCCATGCCTTCCGCAAGGCGGAGCAGGCGGCCGCCCCGGGCTCGCCGAGCGTTCCGCGCCCGCGTCTTCGCGTTGCTGCCTGAAGGAGGGAAGCCATGGCCATTCCGCGCCCCTTCCGCCGCAATTTCGAAACCCTGCGCCGCGCCGCACGTGAGGGCAATCTCGCGCTGCTTGAATGTACTTGCGCCCACACTGGTGAACGTCGCTATGTCATCTGCGCTGTGGGCCACGACGAGAAGGGCTTTGTCTTCACGCCCTTCGGTCATCTGCACAACGGCAATCCGTTCGAGGCCTACATCCCGCCCGCGTCCTGATCCCTTGGGGTATTGGCGAGACCTGGCGCATCCGCTTCCAAAGGGAAGCGGATGCGCTGCTCCCTGTTGCGCTTGGCGGGACATTCTCGCCCTGCCGAAATGGCCCTCAGGGGGCATTGAACCCCCTTCGGGCCAGCTCTCCCATCTCTCTCAGGTCGTCCAAGTCTGGCACGGGGCCGCTGCGGCCTCAAGGACGATGGGGCCCCACCATTTTGCTTCGCAAAATCGTTGCCCCCATCGCCGCTGGCGCGGTCACGGGGCTAAAGCCCCGTGATCCTTGACCCCGCAGCTCGGAGCCCGTGCCGGTGAAGGGACCTCTTCAAGAAAAGGAGGTCACGATGACTGATGCTTTCCGGATTTCCCGCAGCTTCGCCGAGATTGCCGATCTGCTCGCCGAGGAGCCGCGCGAGCCCGCAGACAGTTTCGCCGCAGCATTCGCCGAGACGGCATGCGAGGTGCGGCTTGCGGCGGCAGAGGATGCGGTCTCGGCAGACATGCCCGAAGCGCGCGAGGTACAGCTGGCGGTCGAGATGATGGTGACGACGCTCTTCGACGTGCTGCGCGATACCCGCCTCGAGCCCCTTGCCGACCGCATTGGCTGGGGCGTCGTGCACAGCTTTCACAAGGTGGCGGAAGGGCTCGGGCGGGAAGCCGATCACGCGGCGCGTAAGCTCGGCGAGCGCGTGCGCGAGAACGACGGCAGCGAGATCGCGGCGGGCGAGATCGAGGAGGGACAGGCGCTCTGCAACGGGCTCGATGAAGCCTGCGAAGCGCTCGCCTGCATGCGCGACCACGCCGCGCAGATGTTCCACGCCGAGACCGGCCATCCGTGGTCTTCCCCACGCGCAACGCTTACCTCGGGCAAGCGTACGGCTTCGGTGATTGCGGCAGCCGATTTCCTTGCCGCACGGCGGGCAAAGCGTATCGAGGCGCAGGCCCCGAGCGGGCCGATCGTGCTCTTTTCGGGAGGACAGGTCTGGGAGGATCATGCCCGGATCTGGCGAGAACTCGATGGCATCAAGATGCGCATTCCGGGGATGGTCCTGGCCACTAGCGCTCAGGACAGGGGCTGCGATGCGATAGCGGCAGCATGGGCGGCGCGCTCCGGCGTCAAGCTGGTGGCGTTCACGCTCGACCGGCGGCACGGCAAGCGCGCGGGCTTTGCGCGCAACGAGGCGATGATGCGTCTGAAGCCGGTGGAAGCGGTGGTCTGCGAAGGCTCAGGGCTGCAGTCACACCTCGCACGGCTGGTGCGTAGCGGCGGCGTGCCCGCGCACTTCATTGCCTGCGACGAGACGCGGACGCGGCATCTCGGCTGAATGCACATGGCAGGGAGCCGGCGAGGGCGAGGCCTTCGCCGGCTCCCTTTTGTTGTGTCGTGAGGGAAGAGATCGCCGGGCTCAGGGACCCGTCAGAGGACGGGTCCGTCGCCTGGCGATGCGGCGACCTGGTCGGTCGCCGGCCGCCTGTGCGCGGCTCCGCCGTGCTCGTCGCCGGGACGCCGTTCCGACGAAGTTTGGGTTTTGCCTGGCGGCGAGGCTTGTGCCTTGAGCGCGGAGATCGTCGCTGCGCCTCCAAGCCGGATGGCATGGCTCACGACTTCCCTGAACTCGCGTTCGGACAGGCGCTCGACCGCAAGGTCGGTGCAAATCGCTCCGTAGCCCTGGCGCAAAGTGCGCCTGACTGTCTCGGCTTCTTCGGCAAGCTTCTTCCGGTCGTTCTCGATCTTGGCGAGGCGCTCTCGCTCGGACATCTTGGGCATCGTAGTCTCCTTGCATGAGGAGGCCTGCCCGCCGCGCCAAGCATTGCGCGTCGAGTGAAGCCGCGCAAGGCAAGATTTGCTGCGGACCTTCGGTCCGCGAAGAACGAGTGGTCCCCTCCCGGGGAGCCCCGCGCCTTCCGGCACGAGGCGGCGCAGCGGGCAGGCCGCTGCGTAGAAGCGACGCACGCCGCAGGGGCGTTTGTAATGCACCGTACGCACGGGTGCTGCGGCGCGAATCGTCAACGTTTTCGGGCATTTGAACCGTCGCATTAGGTCTGACGATGGGTCACAGAATGTCTGGTCTGTCGGACACGGCCGTAGCCGATGCAATCCAAGTTATTGATCTGCCTTGGCACTGATCGTCGCACGTGTCCGACACGTCGAAACCTTGAGAAATCCGTGGTTTCCTGCTACCAAAGTGAGGCTTCACCACGTGCCGGCGCAGCATGGACCTGCGCATGGCAAGAATTACCATCCGTCTCTCCGACGAGCTGTTCGAGCGCCTCCTCGATCAGGCTGCCACCCTTGGCACCTCGCCATCTGGATATATTCGCGATGTCCTCGAGCGCTTCGAGGGCAACGATCCCACCGGCTACCACGCCCGTTTCGACGAACTTCACGCGACAGCGATCCAAACGCTGGCGATCCTGGCGAAGTCCGTCGGTGCCCGCGCACCAAGCCTTCTCGAGGAAGGGCTGGGCGATGCGCGCCGTCTCTTGCGGGACAGGGGGCTGCTCGATCCCGAGCAGGACCGCACGTGAGCATCTTTCGCCACGACACGCTCGGGTCCTGGACTCGGGGCGGACAGGCCACCGTCCACAATGTCCGAATGACCACACAGGTCTTCTATCAGACCTGCCTTGCCGGGCTGGTTGTCTGGATCGGCGGGATCGTCTGGTATGCGCTCGAACGCTCAAGTGCGCACGAGCGCTTCGTCCTTGCCAAGGTCGGCCAGGCTCTCGTGATGGGAGACACTGTTCCGGGTAATGCCACCCCCATCCTGTTCCATACCGAGAGCGGTGAGCCCTACTGGACGACACCGGCGCGGCTCATGGACGCCGAGGTTGCCAGGGACACGTTGCGGGCTTTCGAAGGATACCTCCTTCACGGGGCTGCCATCTCCGGCGTCTTTGCCCTCGGCATGCTGCTCTGGGCATGGTTCTACTTCACCCGAACGGGGAGGGGGCTGGGTTCCAACCAGTTCCTGCGAGGGGCACGGTTCGGCACCATCAGGCAGGTGCGCCGGGCGCTCTGGGCGCAGGCGCGGGGCAGCTTCGAAATCGGCGGTGTGCGGGTGCCCGATGCCTTCGAGCCGGAGCACATCCTGATCTGCGGTGCGCCCGGGACCGGCAAGACCAACATCATCGTCAAGATGCTGGCGGGGATACGCACCGCGAGGCGCCGCGCGATTGTTTACGACACTGCAGGCACGTTCGTGGAGAAGTTCTACCGGCCCGGGATCGACGTCCTGCTGAACCCGCTAGACCTCCGTTCGGATCGCTGGTCGCCCTGGGTCGATGTCCCGCGCGATTACCACTACGACCAGATCGCCGAGTCCACGATCCCCGACAAGTCCGGCGATCCGTTCTGGGCCAAGGCCGCGCGCGGCACTCTGGTTGCGGTTATGCGCAAGCTTGCGCGCCAGGAACGGACACTCGTTTCGATCCTTCTCGATACCCTCCTGCGCTCAAAGCTGAAGGACCTTGCAGCCTTCGCCGCAGGCACTGATGCCGCCGCATTCATTTCCACGGAAGGAGAGCGGACCTCGGCGGGCATCCAGGCCGAGCTGGCCTCGGTGCTGCGCAGTTTCTCCTACCTCGACGATACTGCCGATGGCCTCTCGATCCGCGATTGGGTGGCGAACGAGAAGGACGACAGCTGGCTCTTCATCAGCGTGAAGGCAGATCAGCTCCCATCGCTGCGTCCCCTGATCACGGTCTGGCTCGATATCGCCATCAGCGCGATCATGAGCCTTGCCCCAGACCGCAATCGCCGGCTCTATTGCGTCATCGACGAGCTTCCGTCGCTGCACAAGCTACCCTCACTCTCGGACTTCCTGGCCCGGGCAAGGAAGTACGGCGGCTGCGGGGTGCTGGGGTATCAGAGCTACCCGCAGCTGGAGGCGACTTACGGCATCCAGGATGCAGCTGCGATCACCGGGTACTGTTCGACCTGGGTGGCGCTGAGGGCAAACGATACCCCCACCGCCAAACATGTCAGCGAGAACCTCGGGCAAGTCGAACAGGTCGAAGCCAACGAGGGCATGTCGTACGGCGTGAACGATATGCGCGACGGCGTGAACCTGTCGCGCATTCAGGTGACCCGCCCATTGGTCATGCATACCGAAGTAACGAACCTGCCGAACCTGGTGGGTTATCTGCGCTTTGGGCGAGATCTCCCGGTGGTGCGCTTCGAAGACAGCTTCCACAACGTGCCGTCCGTCGCCTTCGCCTTCGAGGAGAAGCTCGATCCGCCGTTGCGGCTGGCGGTTCAAGAGGAACCATTGGATCCCGACCTTGTCGCTGCTGAAGTGACATCCCCTCCGAAACGCGGCTCAGCGAAACGTCGTCAGACTCCGACCGCCGATGCCGCTGCCTCACCGATGTTGCCCCTCGATGCGGTCGCGAGCACTCGATCCGAGCAGCCCCCTCAAGGTGACAGCCGGAAAGCGGAGCCCGCCCCGGCGGAGAGCGCTACCCAGCCCCTCATCCTTCTCGGCAAGCCGGCAGACTTCCGTCTTCATCAGCACGGTCGTCGCACTGGCACGCGTGACGCGGCGAGGCCGGCATGATCCATCCGCGCCGCCTCAAGGGCACGCCGAAGAACCTCGCGCGATACTACGCCGTCGGCGACTACTACACGAAAGGGGAGGGTGAGCATTCACAGTGGGGCGGGCTGATCGCCGATGAGCTGGGTCTCTCCGGCAAGGTGGATCCTGCCGTGATGCGCGATCTGCTTGCGGGCAAGATCAGCGATGTGCAGTTGGGGCGCCGAAAAAGCGACGGGACCATCGAGCATCATCCCGGCTGGGACTTTGCGGTCAATGCGCCAAAGTCGGTTTCGATCATGGCGCTCGTCATGGGGGACGAGAGGATCGCTGCCGCTCATGAGGCGGCGGTGACCGAGGCCCTGGGTTACCTCGAGGAGCACGCCACCCTGCGCCGCCGCAGCGACGGCGAGGTGGTCCACGAGAGCACGGGTCGGCTGGTCTATGCCCGTTTCACGGAGCATGCCT
Source organism: Novosphingobium sp. (assembly GCA_017745295.1). GTDB lineage: Bacteria > Pseudomonadota > Alphaproteobacteria > Sphingomonadales > Sphingomonadaceae > Novosphingobium. Next base: position 198,561 of record JAGHZR010000006.1, on the reverse strand, counting down.
CGCGCGAGCTTGACCCTCATCTCCATACCCACGTGGTCATCATGAACGTGACCAACCGAGGGGAAGGTGAGCAGTTCGTGAGCCTTGAGACACGGGCCATGTACGCCGAGCAGATGGTTGCCGGGCAGGTCTATCGAAATGAGCTTGCTCACCGGATCCGAGAGCTCGGCTATGACGTCGATTTCGATCACAGGCGGGGCCTCTTCGAGATTCGCAGAGTCCCCCAGGACCTTGTCAGCGAGATGTCGCAGCGCGCCGAGCAGATCGACGCCCATGCGAAGGCGCATGGGCTCGAAGGCCAGGCTGCAAGGCGAAAGTCGTTCTACGAAACCCGGGGCCCCAAGGCGCGCGCAACCCTCGACGATCTACGAGAACAATGGAGCGCACGCCTCGGACCACACCGCGAGGCGCTCGAAGGAGCGAGGAAGGCGACCGACGAGCGTGGCCCACGCATGCTTGAGCCATCCCATGCTGTCTCGGCCCGCGCCATGTTGTTCGGCTTGCGCCATTCCGAAAGCAGGGAAGCGGTCAATAACCTCGGACAGCTCTTGCGGGCGGGGCTCGCTTCGCACCTAGGGGAAGTTCGCCTTTCCGATATCCGGCCTCTGGCCGAGGAGCACGAGGGGCGACGCAAGCTGCTCAAGGCGCGGCAGCCCACTGGTGATCTGGTGCTGACCCGCGGGCGCACTACGCGCAGAACCGCCCGCCTTGAACTGGCCTTTTCCGATCACCTGGCTCTGGCCTTGAACGATGCCGCCCCGCTCTCCGAGGACGCGCGGCTGGTTGAAGCGAGCGTCGAACACCGACTTACCACGGCGCAGCAGGCAGGCCTTCTGCATCTAGGAACAAGCCCGGATCGTCTCGTCGGTGTCCATGGCGTCGCCGGTGCCGGTAAATCGACACTCGTGGGAGCTCTCCGCAGTGCCAGCGACGAGCGTTTCACCATGATTGCCCTAGCCCCTACCTCGTCCGCCGCCGCCGAACTTGGGGGGCGGGCCGGGATCGAGAGCCGTACCGTCGCCAGTCTTCTCGCGCGGGGAGGGCGGGGACTCGACGAGAATTCGGTACTGATCCTTGATGAGGCCGGACAGCTTGGCAACCGGCAAGCGATACGCCTGCTGGAACTCAGCCGGCTTTCGGGCGCGCGGCTTATCATGCTTGGCGACAACCGTCAGACCGGTGCCATCGAGCAGGGGAAACCCTTCTGGCTGATGCAGCAGCTGGGCTTGTCGCGGGTCGACCTCATGCAGTCCGTCCGTCAGGAAACCAGGTCGATGAAAGCCGCGGTCGCGCTCGCTCGTAGCGGCGACTATTCCGGTTCTCTTGCCAATCTCGACAAGGTCCTGACGCAGGAGAAACCCGAGGAACTCGCGCAAAGCCTGGTTCGGGAATGGACGAGGCTCAAACCCGACACCCGAACCACAACCAACATTCTGGTGCTGGATAACGCCACGCGGCTCATCGTGAATACGAAGGTACGCGAGGCGCTCCGAACCGAGGGAGCGATTGGTGCCGAGGATGCGCCTCTCTCGGTGCTGGCGCCGGCCGGGCTTTCCGATGCCGAAAAGCGCTATGCCCGGTTCTACAGCCCGGGGCAGGTTCTTACATTTTCGCGCGGCGATGCTTGCCTGGGAATTGCCTGCGGTGGTGAATACCGGGTCGTTCGAATGGTCATGGATGATTACGACCGGCAAGTGCTGGAACTTGCCGATGAGCATGGTCGTGTCGTTCGCTGGAATCCGCGCCTCGGCAAGCCGCAGCGGGTCAACGTTTTCAACGTCGAGGAGCGAGAACTGACGCGCGGCGATCGCATCCAGTGGCGCTTGGTGAACCACGATCTCGACATCAAGAACGCCGAGCGGGGAACGGTGGAGGCGCTCGAAGGCAGCAGGGCAACAATTCGATGGGACCGGGATGGCCGGCGACAATCAATCGATCTGGGTCATCACAAGACCTGGGACCACGGGTACGCCGAGACGATCTACGCGGCTCAGTCGAAGACTTACGACAGGGTCTATGTGCTGGCACCGCTTGGTTCGCCGCTGGTGAATGGCAAGAACTACTACACCGCGATCACCCGGGCCCGCTTCGGGGTAAAGCTATGGACCCAGGATCGGGACAAGCTTGCCGAATTGCTGACCGTGAGGTCGGGCGAAAAGACCTCTGCCCTGGAGGGAATGGGCCGCGTCGAGCGTGACAGCCTGAGGTCTAGGGCGGTGCGTCACTCGGCACGATGGCAGCGCATGAGGGAGGAACAAGCGAGTGAGCGGTACCAGCGCAAACTCCGGCTTGCTGCGCAAAGGAGTTCAGCGGGGCGGGGAGGGCGCGAGGGGCTTGCCGCAGGTCTCGCCGAGCGGGGGCGTTCCGCGGCGGCAATTCTCGATGCATGGATCCAGTCGATCTTCACCCATGGTCGTTCGGGCGATGTTTCACCAGAAATAGAGCCCCGATCATTTCGCCCCGGTGATAACGGCACCCCTCACAATGGAGAAAGCCGTGATCGGTAAAATTGCAAAGGCAGTCTTGGGGGCAGGGCTTCTCGCTCCGGCTTTGTTCCCGGCATCGGCTGGCGCGCGTCCCGCTTTGATCCCGGAACAGGAAGCCCTGATCGGCCGATGTATCCGCGAGGCCGCCTCCGGGCGAGAATGGCTGGAGCGAACCTTGTGGGGGCTGCGTGATCAGGAAGCTGGGTGGGTCGGCGCTGAGGTTCCAAACACCAACGGGACGCATGACCTTGGGCCGATGCAGATCAACACTTGGTGGATCCCAAGCCTCTCTGCTCTCATCCACAAGCCTCCAGAGACAGTCAGGGCCTGGCTCATCCAGGATGCTTGCTTCAATGTCCAAATCGCGCGATGGATATTTCTGACAGAGCTCAGCGCAAATCGCGACTATTGGCGGGCAATCGGCGCGTATCACAGTCCGACCGATTGGAGGCGCCGAGATTATGCGCTCTCGGTCTCGAAAAAGCTGAGAGCGCGGTTCGGCTCAAATTGACGAGGCAACTCTCTTCCACCTTCGCCCTTGCTATGACTTCTGAAGGGCGACAACATTCTGTAATTAGTCATGCGTGTCGGCTTGTCTGGGCCGTTCGTGTTCCAGTGTAGGTCATGTAGATTTGCGTGCATCTGCTGCCAAGATGGTTCGGCAGCAGACGCCATCGTCAGTCCGAAAACCGCCACCAAGTTGGACTGAGATCGTTGGGCATACAATCGAGGCCGACGCCTCGCTCGGGCGGCGGACGCTTGCCATCCGCGAACACGCGTTTGACGTCATGGAGGATCGAACGATCACTCGCATAATCGCTGTGATTTAGCCCAAGTATCTCCGTACCGATCGCGCTCGCATCTATCGTATCGACTGTTTCTATCAAAACTGGCTTGCCGTCGAAAACATCGCCCGCTCGTGGTATGCCACCAGCAAGTTTGCGCGAGACGGAAAGGGCTCTGTCTGAAGAAGAGGCATAAAGCGTCATACCCTTTGCAAGCTTACGGACCTTTGGAGCCAGATCCCGATACTGATCGACATCGATATCGGGGGCAGCCATTACTTGACCCTGTCCCGGAAAATGCCTCCAGCGGGAACGAGAGGAATCTGGCAAAATCGAAGCTGAGTGGAGCTGGAGATTTTGCATGAAGAAGTCGAAGTTCACGGGCGAGCAGATCGCGTTTGCGCTGCGCCAGGCGGAGGTCGGCACGCCGGTCGCCGAGGTGTGCCGGAAGATGGGCGTTTCGGAGGCGACGTACTACCGCTGGAAGCAGTTATACGGCGGCCTTGGTCCATCGGAGCTGCGCAAGATGCGGCAGTTGGAGGAAGAGAACCAGAAGCTCAAGCGGCTTGTGGCCGACCTGTCGCTGGACAAAGCCATGCTCCAGGAGGTTCTGGCAAAAAAAGTATAGCGCCTGTTCGTCTTCGTGAGATCGTCCATTGGGTGCAGGATCGCTATCGGGTGAGCGAGCGGCGTAGCTGCGCGGTTCTCCGCTTCGATCGCAAGACGCACCGCTACAGGTCGATCCGAAGCGACCAGGCGCCGCTCAGGAACAGGATCAAGGAGATCGCGGCGACCCGCGTGCGCTATGGCTATCGCCGTATCCATGTACTGCTTCGGCGTGAAGGCTGGCCGGTCAACGTGAAGCGGGTACATCGCCTTTACCGACTGGAAGGCCTTAATTTAAGGGTAAAAAGGCCCCGTCGTCACGTCATGGCCGCGCGGCGGGTAGAACGGCCGCTGCCCTCGCACAGGAACGAAGTCTGGGCGATGGACTTCGTGTCCGATGCCCTGTTCAACGGTAAGCGCTTCCGCGCTTTGACCGTCGTTGATGCCTACACCCGTGAGTGCCTGGCGATCCATGTCGATCAGGGGATCAAGGGCGAGCAGGTGGTAGCCGTCATGGATCGCCTGCTGTTCGAGCGCGGCGGCGGACCTGCCAGGATCAGGGTGGACAATGGCCCTGAATTCATCTCTCGGGCGCTCGACCATTGGGCCTACATGAACCGTGTGACGCTGGACTTCAGCAGGCCTGGAAAACCTACCGACAATGCCTTCGTGGAAAGCTTCAACGGACGGCTGCGCGATGAATGCCTCAACACGCACTGGTTCTTGTCTTTGGACGACGCCAGGAGCAAGATCGAGGCGTGGCGGACGGACTTCAACGAGACCCGACCTCACACATCCCTGGGGTTCATGACGCCGGCCGAATTTGCTTCATCGGCCGGGGTTAACCCCGGCCGATGAAGCGCCGGATCTCTCGTTCTGGCCGGTGGCAGAACTGGGACAGGGTCAGCCCAAGCCCATCGCCGGCTCTACAGACGCAGACCACTCGCGGATAACACCCGTCTCCGCGTCAACTCGATTCGCAAGAACGGTGCGCTCCCATGGCTTTGCAGCCTACCGGCCACTTGGTGTGAGCTTCCGCGAGAAGCCGCGGCCAGTTCCGCCGCTAACGACACTGCTGGCTCGGATCGAAATTGCAGGCAGCGCGTGCTAGCTCGCCTTCATGATGAAGGTGCCCGCCATGCCCGCAGGTCCCGGTTCATAGAAAGCGTCCATAAGCGTCAAAGGGTGCTTTTCTTCCGCGCTTACGGATCAGGAACATAGCTCGGCGAGCGCCCGCAAAGGCGCTCGCATGCATCGCATCAGACCGATGGTGTGATTTGCGGCTGCGGCGTATCGCCGCCGTTGAAGAAGTTGGCGGCCCCCACGAACTGGCAAATTCGTCCCAAGTTCGCACCGGACGGGTTCTTGAGAGGGCAGAATGATTTAGGCAGATGGACCGGCCTGCCAGCCACGCTGGCGGCGCCGCAACCGTCATTTCGTGCAGGTGGCAGCAAGCGGTGCATCATACCCCCTGATCCGGGCAAAAACGGCCCAGACACCGCGATAGTTGCCTGCTGAATACGCAGTTCCAGTCGCCATTTCACCCACCATGCGTCGGTGGGCCAATGGCAAGGCGTGATACGGCAGCGATGGCATCAAATGGTGGAGTGCATGATACCTCAGCCCTACTGGAGCCAAGAGGGTCGTCAGAAGGTTGGGTTCCGGCAGATTTACGGAATCCTGATATTGTTCGATCAGGGTCAGAGATCCGCCAGTCTCATTGCTCCAGACATGCGAGACCAACGTTCTGACCTGGTTGACCAGGGCCACCCCGCCGCCAATCGCAATGCAAGCTGTGACATTACCGAGATTTACAGCTCCCGTCACGGTCAAGCTGCAAATGGTCAACGCCCAGCACGAGGTAATGCCTTCGAGAACTCGCCACTCTCCGGCAGCCTGCTTAGACGACAGCCTGCGCCGAAAGCCGTGGTTGATCGCCAGCGATGACCATCGAGTCAGAACTCGTTGGCGCAGTCTGCCTGACAACAGGCTAGCCGGCGCCAGCAACGCAAAGCGGGCAAGTAGAGCTATCGGCGCGAGCGCTGCCACGGCTATGAAAGCCCCGACCTGCCAGGATTTCATCCTCCCGATTTGCAGGTATTCCGGATCAGCGACAGTGCCGTAATTGAGCTTCGAATGATGGACGAGATGTACCTCGTCATACAAGAATGAAGGAACGAGCAGAGGTATCCCAAAAAGAAGATTCCAGGATGTTCTGAAGCCCGGAAGCTTTCCGGGGCGAATGTGCGACAACTCATGTATGAAGCTCAAGCCGCGGTAGAATCCGAACACGGCGACGAGCGCCAAGCTTGCGCTCCAGATCGAGAACGGTAGCAGAATGACACCGGCAAGCGCCCCGTACGAAAGCCCGGCCGTAATCGCGAGATCGGTCCAGTAAATGGCCGCTGCCGGCTCGGAAAGTTCTCGCGCGATCCGCGCAGCAGCAATCAACAGGTCTCGATCTTCAGACTGTTGGCCGGTTGCTGCGGCAGCATGTGCTACAGCGACCGCCTCCCCTCTCTCGAATACCTCATTCTTAACCATGAAGCGCACGCCAACTGTCCACATAGGCCCGTGCCTTGGCGGCAACTTCAGCAGGCCCATGTCCGGGACGATAGAGCCCCCCGCCAAGACCAAAACCCGACGCCCCGGCTTTGACGTAACTGGCGAAATCTTCAGGCTCGACGCCTCCGGTGGGACATAGGTCGACGTCTTTCCCGACAACGGTACGGAAAGCGGCAACAGTTGCAGGCGGAATGGACGAGGATGGGAACAGTTTCAGGCCATCTGCCCCCGCATCCAGTGCGCAGAACGCCTCAGTCGGTGTCGCAACACCGGGAAGAGTGGCCAGGCCTGCCGCCACCGCGACTTCAATCAATGCGGCGTCGGCATGCGGCGTGACCATGAGGCGCCCACCGGCATCTACAAGACGGTCGAGTTGCTCGCGCCGCCGAACCGTGCCTGCACCGACAATGACATCATGTGGCAGCAACCGTACAAGCCTGGCGATGCTTTCGAATGCATCGGGAGAGGTCAGCGGAACCTCGATGATCCGAAACCCGCTTGCCGCCAATACCTCGCCGATCGGTTCGACCTCATCTGCCTGAATGCCCCGCAAGATTGCCACAAGTGGAAGCTGCTGCATGGCCTGTGAGAATGCGGCCTTCATGCTGCCAGCCTCCCCTCGCTGTGCCAGCCGATTCTGGAACGGATCTCGACCAGCGCATCCACGAGACGGTCGATGTGCTTCTGCCCGTGGAATGGTGTCGGCGTGATACGGAGACGCTCCTCGCCGATCGGTACGGTTGGGTAGTTGATCGGCTGAACGTAGATACCGTACTCCTCAAGGAGCAGTTCGCTGATCTGCCGGCAGCGATGCGCCTCTCCCACCATCAGCGGCACGATGTGCGTGGCCGTATCGGCGCCCACCGGCAATCCAACCGCCTTTAGTGCAGTTTTCAACCGGTCCACGTTTTCCTGCTGCAAGCGCCGTTCTTCATCACTGGCGCGCAGGTGGCGGACCGCTGCGAGGGCACCGGCCGCAAGATGCGGGCAAAGTGACGTCGTGAAAATGAAGCTCTCTGCAAAGCTGCGAATGACGTCGATCAGCAGCGCAGGGCCGGACACATAGCCACCAATCACGCCAAAGGCTTTGGCGAGCGTTCCCTCAATCAGCGTCAACCGGTCTGCCAGGCCTTCTCGCTCGGCGATGCCCCCTCCGTGGGGACCATACATCCCCACAGCATGGACCTCATCCAGATAAGTCAATGCATCGTAGCGATCGGCCAAGTCGCAAATTGCCTCAATCGGAGCGACGTCGCCGTCCATCGAGTAGACACTCTCAAAGGCGATGATTTTCGGACGTTCCGGATCAACCGATTGCAGGAGTTCCTCGAGGTGAGCGACATCATTGTGGCGAAAGATCTTACGATCAGCCCCCGAACGACGAATTCCCTCAATCATCGAGTTATGATTGAGCGCGTCCGAGAAAATCACACAATTCGGGAGCAGACGTCCAAGCGTTCCCAGGGCGGCGAGATTGGAAATCCAGCCGGATGTGAAAAGGAGAGAAGCCTCTTTCCCATGCAGAGCCGCAAGCTCCCGCTCCAGCTCAACATGTTCGGTGACGGTGCCCGAAATGTTGCGGGTGCCGCCCGCCCCAGCGCCGGCACGTTCAATTGCCTCATGCATTGCAGCCAGGACGTCCGGATGCTGCCCCATCCCTAGGTAATCGTTGCTACACCAGACCGTGACGTCCCGGACAGTGCCGTCTGGCCGGTGCCAACGTGCCGTAGGGAAAGATCCGGCGACGCGCTCAAGTTGAGCGAAAGTGCGATAGCGACCATCGAGGCGCGTTTTGGCAAGCAGATCTTCGAAGAAAGATTGGGAGTCCATTGGTTTCGCTCCAAGCGAATGAAATCAAGAGTTGAGCCACCAGCGGATGACACCGGCAACGAGGCCGAGCGCCAGAACGCTGAGAAGCCAGATGAGGGCAAGCCAAGCGGCGCGCTGCCACAGCGGCTCGAGTGGTGCGCGGACCATCAGTGATAACCTTCGGTCGCAGCCTTTCCGCGGAACACATAATAGGCCCATGCGGTGTAGCTGATGATGAGAGGCAGGATGAATACCGTGCCAACGAGCATGAATATCTGGCTGCCTGCGGGTGCTGCGGTATCCCAAATCGTTAGCGCCCGGGGCACGACATAGGGGAACATGCTGATCCCGAGACCGACAAAACCAAGCGCGAAAAGCAGTAAGGTGAGCAAAAAGGGGAGACGTTCCCTGCCCTTTCGAAGGCTCCAGAAGAAAAGCCCGCTGACCACCAGGGTCGCCAGCGGGACCTGCGCGGTAAACAGCACGCCGGGCATGCGGAACCAGCGCTGCCAGTAATCGATCGCGAGAAACGGCGTGGCTATGCTCACGGCAGCCATTCCCGCGAGTGTCAGGACACCAAGACGAAACGCCCACTTGCGGGCATGTTCCTGAAGGCTGCCATGGGACTTGCCAATAAGCCAGCTGGCACCAAGAAGGGCATAGCCTGCCAGAAGGGAAAGCCCGGTCAGCATGCTGAAGGGCGTGAGCCAGTCAAGCGTGCCGCCTGCATAGGCCCTTCCGTCGATATGTATGCCCTGTAGTACCGCGCCGAGCATGATGCCCTGTGCGAGCGTCGCCACGATCGAGCCGAGTGAAAAGGCAATATCCCAGAATGCCCGGTGGTCCGGATCGCGCCAGCGGAACTCGAACGCGACACCTCGAAAAATCAGTCCAAGAACCATGGCGATGACCAGCGGATAAGTCGCCGGCAAGATTACTGCATAGGCGAGCGGAAATGCCGCCATCAGCCCTCCGCCGCCAAGCACGAGCCAGGTCTCGTTGCCGTCCCATACGGGCGCGATCGAATTCATGGCCTGGTCGCGTTCATCGCCGACTTCAAGCGTCGGGAAAAGGATGCCGATCCCGAGGTCGAAACCATCCATCACCACGTACGCGAAAATGGCAAAGGCGAGAATGCAGGCCCAGACTGTCGCGAGATCGAGACTGTAGGACATAGGGGTCACTCCTTTGCAAAGGCCGGCGCGGGCGTGATGCCCGCTGCACGTTGTGGCGTGGCTGCAGGCTCAGTTTCGTGAGGCGCCGGCGCCTTGGCCATCAAGCGGAGCAGGTAGTAGGTGCCCGATCCAAAGACGATGAAGTAGACGATCACGAACGTGAGAAGCGAGGTTGCCACGGCCGAGGCTTGGAGGGGCGAATGGGACTTTGCAGTCAGAAGATAGCCATAAACGGTGTAGGGTTGCCGCCCAACTTCGGTGGTCACCCATCCAGCGATCACTGCCACGAAACCGGAAGGACCCATTGCAACAGCAAGTCGGTGAAGCAATGGCCAGGAATAGAGCCTGCCCTTCACCCGTCCCACCAGACTGAACAGACCAAGCCCCAACATCGCCATTCCCAACCCGACCATGATCCGGAAGGTCCAGAAAACAACGGCGACCGGCGGTTCGAGTTCATCAGGAACTGCATCAAGGCCGCCGAGAGGCGCGTCGGCATCATGCTTCAGAATGAGCGATGACAATTTGGGGATTTCCAGAGCATAGTCGATACGCTTTGCTGCAGGATCGGGAATGCCGAACAGAATGAGCGGCGCGCCATGCGGATGGCTCTCGTAATGCCCTTCCATGGCCATGATTTTCACAGGCTGGTGCTCGAGCGTATTGAGTCCATGGGCGTCGCCAACGAAGATCTGGATGGGCGCCGCGATCGCGACCATACCCATGGCCATGGAGAACATCTTGCGGGCGCCAGGGTTCGTGCGGTCGCGTAACAAATGCCAGGCGCCAACTGCGCCGACGACCAGCGACGTCGTCAGATAGGCTGCAAGGACAACGTGGGCGAGACGATAAGGAAAACTCGGATTGAATATGATCGGTAACCAGGATCCGGCCGGCACGAACTGACCTTGCGCGTTGATGGCAAAGCCGGTTGGCGTCTGCATCCAGCTATTGGTACTGATAATCCAGGTCGCCGAAATGAAGGTTCCAAGAGCAACCATGCAGGTCGCAAAGAAGTGGAGCCTGGGTCCGACCTTGTTGATCCCGAACAGCATCACACCAAGGAATCCGGCTTCAAGGAAGAACGCCGTCAGCACCTCATATGCCATCAAAGGCCCTACGATCGGCCCCGCCTTGTCGGAGAACACAGACCAATTCGTGCCAAACTGGTATGACATGACGATGCCCGAAACGACGCCCATGCCGAATGCCACGGCAAAGATCTTCAGCCAGTACCGATAGAGATTGGCATATACCCCCCGACCGGTTTTCAGCCAGAGCCCCTCCAGCACCATCAGGAAGCTTGCCAACCCGATCGAGAATGACGGGAAGATGAAGTGGAACGATACAGTAAATGCAAACTGCAATCGTGCCAGAATGAGGGCTTCGTCTCCCATGACTGGGATCCTTTTCTCTTGTGGGCCCGCCGCCTTCAAGGCTCAGACGGCCACGCTAAAATCGCAACACGAGGTCCCTGCTGCAAACTATACCAGCAGAGACTTTCTCGTAACGTCCGGCTGAAGCACTGCAGCAAGCACGGAAAGTCCCCTGCGCAACTGATCCTGCGACATTGATCCTCCGATGGAGACGCGAAGCGCCCGATGATTCTGTGACCGATCCGCAGCGAAGGCTTCTCCCGCCGTCGCACTGACGCCCTGCTGGCGCAGCGCATCGCTGATCTGGCTGGGGATGGCATCGTCGCCGAGCTCGAGCCAGAGATGGTAGCCATCCTCGTGTGCAGCAAAGCTAGCTTGTGGAAGACATGAACGCGCAATCGCCTGTCGCGATCGCGCCTCGTTTCGCACATCATCGATCAAGTCGAAGAACACGCCGGTGTCCACCCACTCAGCCACCACTGCTGCATTGAGCGGAGACGCCATGATCGTAGTCTCGTGCAGATCCGCGCCGAGGCGCCACGCGCTTGCCGCATTTGGAACACGCATCCATGCGACACGCAGTCCGGGAGTGATCAGCTTCGACACGCTCGCGATATGCCACGTCAGGTCGGGAACGAGAGCCGCAAACGGCGTCGCGGGGCGCGTTGCCAGAAGCCCATAGGCATCGTCCTCAATGATCGACACCTTATGCGACGTGACCACACCAGCCAGAGCTTCACGACGCGCGGCGCCCATCGTAACGGTCGTCGGGTTATCGTTGCTCGGAACCAGATAGACCGCCCTGACAGCGGAGCGCTGACAGGCGGCATCAAGCGCCTCCGGCAGCATGCCCTCATCATCGCCGTCAACAACGCAGAGCTGGATTCCGAAGCGCCGCGCGAGAGACAGAATTCCAGGATAGACATATCGGCCGACTGCCAGAACGTCTCCGCGCTTCAGTTCTGCGCTGAAAATAGCGTGGAGTGCGTGCTGCCCCCCAGCTGTAACGAGCAGGTTTTCATTGCCGAAGGGAATACTCCTCGAACGCAAGATCTCCTCTCCCGCCTGGCGCGCCCGCGCCATGCCGGTGGAAACCTGGTAATGAAAAGGAGCGCCGCAATCGCGAGCGAGGACATTCTCGGCCGCTCGGATGAATTCAGACGAAAGCTTACCCGCCACTCCCTCCGGCGGTGTATTCATGCCTCCACTGCGGCCCGCACTCAAATCGGAACTCACCGGCTGGGGAGGCGATTTGCGCACGAAGCTTCCGCGGCGACCATCGCCTTCGATCAGCCCCTGCCGTTGGGCCTCCCTGTACGCCCGAGTGACAGTCGTAAGATCAAAGCCCAGCCGGGCTGCGAGCAGACGTTGCGAGGGTAAGCGTGCACCGCGCCGCACTCTGCCCGCCGCGATGTCGTTCGACAGAGCTTCGGCGATCGCGAGATACTTCGGTCCCGATCCCGGCTCGATTTGTGGGGTCCAGTCTTGCATCGTTGAACGCCTAAAATGCCGATCCCAAGGATTCAGGCACGACCATCAGTCGCGGTGGAAGAAATGAGGACGGCCGGACAGGACATTTCGCGCCATCTCTCCGGAATCGTGTTGGGCGAGCGAACCGCCAGGAAGACTGTCATCCCAGAAGTCCGGTGCCGCGTACTCGAGAAGAGCAGCCCGGAATCGATCGAGCACATCCAATTGTTCCTTGATCAGGAATAAGGCAGCCTGCACTTCCGGAAAATCGTCCCCATCGCCATCAGCGACGATGCGCGAGAGATCATCCCGGTTTGTAGACGCGAAGTATTTCGCGACAGAAGCGCGCACTCGATCCATTTGACCAGGCGATGCCGCAGTTAGCGTTTGAGTCGCCATTGCTCAGTCTGCCTTCTCGGCAGCCCGTCTGTTAAGCTGCTCCCAGAGCTTTTCGGTTCCGGCCTCCTGTGCCCGATTCATGTATTGCGAGGCTACAAGCCATCCCTTGATGTATTGGAGCGGCCAGAGGCAACCGATCGCAAGCAGCGGCACAGATGTGACGAGGTGAACCCAAAAAGGCGGTTCGAATGCGACCTGGAGCCAGACCACAAAGAACGTCAGCGGGAACGCGACTATGCAAAGCGAAAAGAACGCCGGCCCGTCATCGGGCGCTGCAAAGCTGTAATCCAGATGGCAGTGAGGGCAGGCATCATTTAGCTTGAGCCATTTGCGGAACATGCTCCCCTGCCCGCACTTCGGGCACAATCCCTTAAGCCCGGACTGGAAGATCCAGCGCCACTTTCCACCAGCTTCAGTCTGTCGATCAGTCATTTCAATCGCCTTGCAATCAGTTGCGCGACTCAATGTCAGATCATATGCACAATGTATGCATACATTGTCAAATCAATTCTGGCCAGCAGGGTTATTGACCGGAATTCATACATACAATCGCCACCCCCAAAGCCGCCTCTTAGCCGACCAGGAGTTCCCCCAGCTTTGCAAGAAGCTGCGCCACCTCGCCTTCGGATCCGACTGATATCCTCAGGTAACTGTTGATCCTCGGGGAATCGAAATGCCGAACGTAGATCCCGGCCCCGCGCAGTCTTGCGGCCAAATCTCCAGCCTCATTATCTGTATGCCGACAAAATAGGAAATTGGCGGACGAGGGTAGAGATTCAAAACCGAGCCGCTCGAGCCCGCGGCGCAAATGATCGCGAACGGAGATCACCTTTCGGCAACTGGCAGCGAAGTAGTCTTCATCCGCAATGGACGCCTCTCCGGCAGCCTGCGCAATGCTGTCGAGAGGGTAGGAATTGAAGCTGTCCTTTACTCTCCGCAACCCCTCGACGAGATCCCGGTGGCCGAGCGCGTAGCCGATCCGCAAACCCGCAAGTCCGCGGGACTTCGACATCGTCCGCACGACCAGAAGATTAGGGCAATCTGCAATCAGCGGAATGGCGGTTGTGCCCCCAAAATCGACATAGGCTTCATCGATAACGACTACCGCCTCGTTCTGCACCGCCATGAGAGCTGAAATACCGGCAAGATCAAGCGCGGTCCCCGTCGGCGCATTGGGATTTGCCAAGACCACACCTCCGCATTTTCGGCGATAGTCCTCAACGTTCACCCGCAGTCCGTCATTCAGTGGGATTTGGATGCCAGAAAGGCCAAAAAGGCTGCAATACGACTGATAAAAGCCATATGTGATGTCCGGCATAAGCACTGCTTCACCGCGATCGAAAAACGCTGCAAATGCGTGCGCCAGCACCTCATCCGAGCCATTTCCAACAAAGACCTGATCGACTTCCAAACCGTGATACCCGGCAATCGATCGACAGAGGTTCCTCGAATTCGGATCGGGATAGCGCCGCAAGCCATCCGATGCGGCTTGCTGGATGGCGCGGATAACCATCGGTGAAGGCCCATAGGGCAACTCATTTGTGTTCAGCTTAACGATGCCGCCGCCCTGCGGCTGCTCACCAGACACGTAAGGTCGAAGTTCGCAGACTAACTTGCTCCAGTAGCGGCTCATGGTTCCTGCACTCCGAGAGATAGGGGCGGGCATTGTATGGACATGCCACTACTCCGAAAAATGCCCACCGCAAGCGATTTTGCGCACGTCAGCCACCACATGAGGCCGTTCAACAGGTGAATGGCACTGGAGCGACGTTGCATTTCCAGCACTTGACTTGCAGTCAATGCCACCTACACGGCCCGCAAAATGCATGGATTGAATCCATTCATTTCGCCAGCGAGTCGATGCGCTCGGAGGCGACACCCTGAAGGATGGAACGTTGCCAGAGCCTTTACTCTCCCCAAATTCTCGGCGGTCCCGATGGTCCGCAAGCGCTGCAGCACGCGCATTAAAATTGTTGCGACCACTCATTGCCGTTGCCGGCGTAGCACTGCTCTCCGGTTGCTCGACCTGGGATCTTCTGGATCCGAAAGGCAGTATCGGCGTCCAGGAGCGCGACCTGATCTTGCTCGCCACCGGGCTGATGTTGCTGGTGGTGATCCCCGTCATCATCCTGACACTGGCCTTCGCCTGGCGATATCGAGAGAACGGCGGGCGCACCGATTACGCGCCGACCTGGTCACACTCGACCCGGATCGAGGTTGTCATCTGGAGCATTCCCTGCATCATCATCGCGTTTCTGGCGGTGCTGATCTGGGATACCACCCACAAACTCGATCCCTACAAGCCGCTCGTTTCGAACGTGAAGCCCATCGAAGTCGATGTCGTCGCGCTCGATTGGAAGTGGCTATTCATCTACCCCGAGTACGGCGTGGCAACGGTCAACTATCTGCCCGTTCCGGCCGGAACACCGATCAATTTCCGGCTGACTTCTCAGGCGACGATGAACTCATTCTTCATCCCTCGCCTCGGCAGCCAGATCTACGCGATGGCAGGCATGCAGACCAAGCTGCATCTGATCGCCGACGTTCCCGGTACTTATGCCGGACGGTCCGCCGCCTATAGCGGTGCCGGTTTCTCCGACATGAATTTCGACACCGTCGCTATGCCGACAGCTGAATTCAAAGCTTGGGCGCAGAAGGCAAAGGGCACCGGAAATATGCTCGACGAAGGCGCATATGCGCGCCTGAGCCTTCCCGGCACCCAGAAGGCGCCGCTGGTCTACTCCGACGTCACCCCCGGCCTCTTCGACCGCGTGGTCGACCAGTACATGGGCGGCAAGATGTCCAAGGAGGAACAAGCCCGTCTGCTTTGTGACCCGAAAACGGTCGCGATGAATACGCAGAGGAATCCCTAATGTTAGGAAAACTGACCCTCGATGCCATTCCGTGGCATGAGCCGATCATCATGGGCACAGGCATCATGGTGGCCCTTGGCGGCTGCGCCCTGCTTGCCGTCATCACCCGTCACCGCCTGTGGGGTTACATCTGGCGGGAATGGATCACGACTGTCGATCACAAGAAGGTCGGGGTGATGTATTTCGGCCTTGGCCTCATCATGCTGCTGCGTGGCTTCGCCGATGCCCTGATGATGCGCACCCAGCAAGCCATCGCGGCGAATGGCGCAGCCGGCTACCTGCCGCCTCACCACTACGACCAGATCTTCACGGCGCACGGCGTCATCATGATCTTCTTCGTGGCGACGCCCTTCATCCTGGGCCTGATGAACGTCATCGTACCGCTCCAGCTTGGCGCACGCGACGTGGCTTTCCCCTTCGTCAATTCGCTGGGGTTCTGGCTTTCGGCCTTTGGCGCCGTGCTCGTCATGGTCTCGATGTGGGTAGGCGACTTTGCCGCCACCGGCTGGGTGGCCTATCCACCTCTGTCCGAACTAGGGTACAGTCCCACGACAGGCGTCGACTATTACATATGGTCGCTGCAGATATCCGGGCTCGGCACCACGTTGGCGGGTGTCAATTTCGTCGTGACAATCCTGCGCATGCGTGCGCCGGGCATGGACATGATGAAGATGCCAGTGTTCTGCTGGACCTCGCTTATCACCAACATCCTCATCGTCGCGATCTTCCCGGTTCTCACTGCCACACTGGCGATGCTCTCGGTCGACCGCCTCTTCGACATGCATTTCTTCACCAATGAAGGTGGCGGCAATGCGATGATGTACGTCAACCTGATCTGGATCTGGGGTCACCCCGAAGTCTACGTCCTGATCCTGCCCGCCTTCGGCGTCTATTCTGAAGTCATCGCGACTTTCTCAGGCAAGCCGCTGTTCGGCTACAAGTCGATGGTCTACGCGACTTCCTCGATCGGCGTGCTTTCGTTCTTCGTATGGCTGCACCACTTCTTCACGATGGGGTCGGGCGCAAACGTCAATGCCTTCTTCGGCATCATGACCTCGATCATCTCGATCCCGACCGGGGTGAAGCTCTTCAACTGGCTGTTCACGATGTATCGCGGACGGATCCGCTTCCACTCATCGACACTGTGGACGATCGGATTCATGGTCACTTTCGCGGTCGGCGGCATGACCGGCGTTCTCCTGGCTGTACCGGGCGCGGACTTCGTGCTGCATAACTCGCTGTTCCTCGTTGCCCACTTCCACAATGTCATCATCGGCGGTGTGGTTTACGGCTGCCTTGCAGGCATGACGTTCTGGTTCCCGAAAGTCTTCGGGTTCAGGCTCAACGAGTTCTGGGGCAAGGTCTCGTTCTGGTGCTGGCTCATCGGCTATTGGATGGCTTTCACGCCGATGTACCTGCTGGGACTGATGGGCATGACCCGCCGCCTCAACCACTATGACGGGGTTGATTGGCAGCCCTATCTTCAGGTTGCGCTGCTCGGTGCCTGCATCGTCGGCCTCGGTATTCTGGCGATCATCATCCAGCTCGTGGTTTCAATCCGCGACCGCGAGAAGAACCGCGACTTCACCGGCGATCCCTGGAACGCCCGTAGCCTCGAATGGTCGATCGCCTCACCGGCTCCCTTCTACAACTTCGCTCATGTGCCGCAGATCACCTCGCTCGAACAGCACTGGGAGGACAAGCAACTCGGCAAGGCCTGGCACCAGCCGGAGGCGTACGAGGACATCCACATGCCCCGCAACACTGCGGCAGGCTTCCTGATCGGCGCATTCGGGTTCGTCATGAGCTTCGCGGTGATTTGGCACATCTGGTGGCTGGCTGGGCTAGGTCTGATCGGCATGATCGGCAGCTTCATCGCCCGCAGCTACGACCGCGACATCGACTACTACGTGCCCGCCGATGAAGTCGCTCGGATCGAGGCCGAACGTCACGCCCTCCTGACAAAGGCAGCCTGACCCATGAACATGTCAATTCAAATGCAGGACCTGGGGGGAGATCATCTCCCCCCGGTCGACCATGCAGAGCAACACGAGCACGACGCCGGCAAGCGCACGGTCCTCGGCTTCTGGATCTACCTGATGAGCGACTGCCTCATCTTTGCATCGCTCTTCGCAACGTTCGCAGTCCTTGCCGGCAATACCGCTGGGGGGCGGACCGGAAAGGAATTGTTCGATCTGCCTTATGTCGCGGGTGAAACGCTGCTCCTGCTCTTGAGCAGCTTCACTTTCGGCATCGCCCACATCGCCATGCAGCGGCAACAGCGCGGTTCCACCGTCGGCTGGTTGATGGCGACTTTCGTGATCGGTCTCGGCTTCATCGCCATGGAAGTTCACGAGTTCGCGGGCCTCATCGCTGAAGGCGCGGGACCTAGCCGCAGTGCATTCCTCTCGGCCTATTTCACGCTGGTCGGCACGCATGGACTGCATGTCACAGCGGGCCTGATCTGGCTGGCGGTTATGATCCACCAAACCCTGCGCTTCGGCCTCGATGGCATGGTTCTGCGCCGCCTCGCCTGCCTCAGCCTGTTCTGGCACTTCCTCGATCTGGTGTGGATCTGCGTCTTTACCTTCGTGTACCTGCGGGAGGCAATCTGATGGCGAACGCTGATAGCAATCACGCAAGCATCGGAGCAGTAGTAGCCGGCTTCGGCCTCTCTCTCGTGCTCACGGCTCTGTCGTTCGGAGCAGTCATGTCCGGTCTGGTTCCCCGCGACCAGCAACTGGCCACCATTGTCGTCCTCGCCGTACTGCAGCTCCTTGCCCAACTGGTGTTTTTCCTCCACCTCGGAACGGCGCCTGAGCAGCGAAATACGACAGTGATTTTCATCCTCACGACGCTACTGATCGCAACCGTCGTCTCAGGCTCACTGTGGGTCATGCACAATGCGAACGCCAACATGACGCCGATGCAGATGTCCGTGGAGATGGCCAAGTCCCGCGAATAGCCGGCCAGCCACCACATATGCCAAGGGGCAGCCAATGTGGCTGCCCCTTGGCATATACACCTGATCAACAATGCATTGGATAGATTGCGAACATGCACGCGGGAACGGCGAGAGAAGAGAACAAAGAGCCCCTCCTCACCAAATCTCCGCAGACATCGGGTCAGGTTGCAATTGCCTCACCGCAAGCCACCCAGCCCGCACTCTGCCAGAGGCTGGCTGCCGGCCCTTCTTCCGGAGCCAACATCGAGAAGCCGCAAGCCTTGAGTACGCTGTGCTCGGCCGGCAAGATCGGACCAGATGCGCAGATCTGCCCTTTGTATGCGTGACATTCCCGAAGGACACTTGCCAGCAAAAGCGCCCGCTCGTCCCTCGAGGTGGAAAATACGATCACAACCAGGTCGAGGTCACCAAGCCAAGGTGCGATATCCTCGGACGAAATGCTCCCATCCACAACCAAACCAAGCGGCCCTGCCGTAGACCGGACTGATTTCTGAAGGCTTTCCCAACCAATTATCGTTCCGGCGCCTCGACTGCTGGTTACACCGGGGATCCAGCTGCCCGGCATCGGCCGGCCTTCGATATCCAATACTGCCATAGATTCTCCTGCGCCGGATCAGCCTATTGAACCCGCGAGCTCGCCCGACATAATACAAGCAATTAATCCATACATTGAGATAAACCTTGATGGATCCAAACGAGACGATCCATGCCGATGACAGCATTCGTGGGATAACCCATCCCTGGATCGAGCGGTAAAAGCCAGATGTTGCGCCATTTTCTGAGGGAAAGAGCCATCGGCAAACTTCCAACGTAATAGACATCGCCATCGAGACGATTTTCTGGCAAGTGGGACATATATCTGCCGCCCCTCGCGCTAGGGGTAATCCGACGCGCGAAGTAAGGCAGTTTCTGGAAAATTGCAACATACAATGTCCATATATATGGAAAATCGGAAGCAAATGTTGGGCGGAGAGATCATGAGTGAATGGGTTCCGAACGTCGTCCGAGGCAGCGGCCCGCTCTATCTGGCAATCGCTGATGCACTCGAGGCGGATATCGCCTCCGGCGTTCTTCGGGATGGCTTCCGCCTTCCTGCTCAGCGCGCATTGGCAGGAATCCTCAAGATCGATTTCACGACGGTCAGTCGCGCCTATTCCGAAGCGCAGCGACGCGGCTTGGTGGAAGGAAAAGTCGGTCAGGGAACCTACGTCAAAGGCAAACCTCAGGATTCCGTCGGAGCCTCGAAGTCCCGAACCTCCGGAATTGTGGACATGGCAATGAACTTGCCTCCGCGCTTCAACGATCAAACACTCGAATCGAAGATGTGGGCCGCAGTTGCAGGCCTGGAGAATTCCGGCGGAATGGGCCTCATTCTGCGTTACCAGGAAGTTGGCGGAACAATCGAGGATCGCGATGCCGGGGCTGGCTGGCTTTCCGATCGCCTGCCCGACCTGACTGCCGACCGTGTTATCCTCGTGCCGGGCGCACAGGCAGCGCTTCTGGCGATTACGACCCTGCTGCTTTCACAAGATAGCGTCATCGCGGTCGAACGGTTCACGTATCCTGGGCTCAAGGCGATCGCCACCCACATGAACCGGCAACTCGCGCCAGTTGAAATGGACGATTTCGGGATCATTCCGGATTCCTTCGCTGAAGTCTGCCGCAGGCAAGCCCCAACATTGCTTTACTGCACGCCCACGCTGCAGAACCCCACAACCGCAACACTCCCTCTCGATCGCAGACAAGCGATCATCGAAATTGCCCGCGAGCATGATGTCCTTATTCTTGAGGATGACGCGTATGGCAAATTGTCCAACGACCCTTTGCCGCCCATCGCGGCGCTTGCTCCTGACATTACTTTCCACGTGGCGGGCCTGTCCAAATGCCTATCGCCAGCGCTGCGCATTGCCTACGTCGTACCACCGAGCCCACGTGCCACCTCGCGCCTGATTTCTACTATTCGCGCAATGACATCAATCGCATCCCCCATTGGCGCCGCGATTGCCACCTCTTGGATTACGCAAGGTCTCGCAAACGAGGCATTACGAGCAATTCGGGCTGAAACCGAGTTGCGCCGATCGATCGCCGAGGAACTATTGGCTCCCCTTGGGCTCCGATCTGCTATGAATGCATTCCACAGTTGGCTGCCCTTGCCCCATGGTTGGACAAGGGGCGAATTTTCGACCCGGCTGCGAAATGTTGGCATCGGGGTAGTCACCAGCGACGCTTTTGCCGCTTCAACACCAATTGAAGCGGTCCGCCTCGGGTTTGGGCCATCTGCTGACCACGCGCAATTTCACGCCAGCATCAAGGCAATTGCTGAAATTGTCAGCGAAAGCCCGGAGCTAACATCTCTCGTTGTGTAGATTTCTGCGCTAATAGTCCGTGTCATATGCGTGGCCAAATTTACGCGCGAGTTTACGCCCATTGAGTGCATGTGGTTGAAGAAGAAACGGCGCAGCCCTTCCGCATTCACGATGTCTGGACGGCATCCAAACCAGGTCGCGAAACTCGCTACTCGCGGATATAGTTGCACTTTATCTCGCTTGAGAAGAGGCGCGGCTCCAAGTCCTCGATCCGCCGCAGGCGCTGCGTGCTGTGGCGGGCGGAGGAAAGAGACTCGATCATCGCTCAGTTCCTAGCACTACTTTGGCAGAAGTATGATTTTTGGGATTCCCATGTCGCTGATTGCGTGATTCATGGGGAGCCAGCTTTGACGGAGGCTGGCGATGGACGAAGCCTGGCAGGCGGATCTTGAGCGTTGGCTGGCGCCTTATCTGGAAGCCTTGGGGAACAAGACGCGGCGTCGAATGTGCCCAGCCTATATTGCTGGTCTGATCGGACCCGGTGATCGCAAAAGCATCCAGCCCATGGCAGCCCGCTCAGATGCGATCCCTTATGACCGGCTTCATCATTTCATCGGGGCCGGTCTGTGGGACAGCGCCCCGTTGGAAGCGACCTTGTGGAGCCAGGCGGATGAATTGGTTGGTGGCGATAGAGCCTGGCTGATCATCGACGACACTGCCTTGCCAAAGAAGAGCAAGGCCTCGGTTGGCGTCGCGCCGCAGTATGCCACGGCGCTCGGGAAGAATGCCAACTGTCAGACGCTGGTGTCAGTGACGCTGGCTTCGAGCGAAGTTCCGCTCATGCTGAGCTTGCGACTGTTCCTGCCGGAAAGCTGGACAAGCGATACCGCTCGCATGGACAAGTCGGGCGTGCCTGCTCCTTTGCAGGAATATCGCACCAAGCCCGAGATCGCGATCGAGGAGATCGATCGCATCATCGCTGCCGGCGTGCGCTTCGGCTGTGTGCTGGCCGATGCCGGTTACGGGCTGTCGGCTCCGTTCCGGTAGGCGCTGAGTACACGCGGCCTCTGCTGGGCTGTCGGCATCCCCAGGCACCAGAAGGTCTATCCGGCCAACGTGCAACTGATCTTCCCGGTCGCAGGCCGCGGTCGCCCTCGGGTACGGCATGTGCCGGACGTCAAATCAATGGCCGCGCACGCGATGCTCGAAACTGCGAAGTGGCGGCAGGTCAGTTGGCGCAAGGGAACCAAGGGACGACTGACGGCCCGCTTTGCGGCCATGCGCGTGCGCATTGCCGATGGTGCGCCTCAGCGGATCGGCTCTGCCGGGGCCCAGCACATGCCAGGTGAGGAAGCCTGGCTGGTGGGTGAGCATCGCTCGAATGGCGAGCGAAAATACTATCTCTCCAATCTGCCCGGCGACACTCCGATCAAGGCTCTCGCCGGCGCGATCAAAGCGCGCTGGATCTGCGAACAAGCGCATCAGCAACTCAAGGAAGAATTGGGGTTGGATCACTTCGAAGGACGATCCTGGGCTGGACTTCACCGCCATGCCTTGATGTCGATGATGGCCTACGCCTTTCTGCAGTCCCGAAGGCTCGCTCAGGCGGGGCGGGGAAAAAAGAGTCCTTGGCCCGCCTCCCCAACCCACCTTGCCGGCAGTGCGCCAGGCCATCCTTGACCGCCTGTCTCGCTCACCGCCGGAGCAATGCCCTCACTGCGGATGTAGCCTCATCAGACACTCCAGCAAACTTCTGCCAAAGTAGTGCTAGGTCACGTGGACAAAGCTACGAAGGACAATTTTAGGGTTAGACTTTCTGAGCAGATTTAGGCGCGGGCGGCGTTTTAATGCGTAACCGTCCTTCATCTGCATTGCTCAATTATGAGGCTTCCAGCTTGAGGGCGTCGGCCTCAAACCGCCGTCGCGACTTCATCTCGCTGACAACAAAGTGCTATAGCGCCGATTTCAAAGCCAAGGTGGCGCTGGAAGCGATCCGGGGTGACCTGACGCTGGCGGAGCCGGCAGCCAAGCATGGCGTGCACCATACGATGATCACCTCCTGGAAGCGGCAGGCTATTGACGGGATGGCAGGCACGTTCTCCGCAGCCGGCGATGCGGTCAAGGCTGCCAGCGAGAGCGAGGTAGAGAAGCTGCACGCCAAGATCGGGCAACTGGTGGTGGAGCGGGATTTTTTAGCGAAAGCCTTCAGTCGATGAGCGTGGAGCGGAGGCGGGCGATGGTCGAACCTGCTCACCACCGCCTGTCGATCTCGGCGCAATGTCGCCTGCTTTCGATTGGCCGTTCATCGTATTATTATGCGCCTGTGCCGGAAACGGATGAGACGCTGGCGCTGATGACGGTGATCGATGCGACGTTCTTGGACTGCCCTTGGTACGGCAGTCGGCAGATGGCACGTCACCTGCGGCGCGCAGGCCATGAGGTTGGTCGCCGCCGGGCCCGGCGGCTGATGGCGAAGATGGGCCTGACGCCGATCTACCAGCGGCCGCGCACAAGTGATCCGCACCCGCAGCGCCGGGTCTATCCGTATCTGCTGCGCAAGTTGGTGATCGACCGGCCCAATCAGGTCTGGTGCGCCGATGTGACTTACATCCCGATGCGGCGCGGCTTCTTGTACCTGGTTGCGATCAAGGACTGGGCAACCCGGAAGGTGCTGGCGTGGCGGCTATCGAATACGATGGATGCAGGGTTCTGCATCGCGGCGCTGGAGGAGGCGCTGGCTCGCTACGGCAAGCCCGAGATCTTCAACACCGACCAAGGCAGCCAGTTCACGTCGCAGGCCTTCACCACTGTGCTGCGCGAGGCCGAGGTTTGCATAAGCATGGACGGGCGGGGCCGGTGGATGGACAATGTCTTCATCGAACGCCTTTGGCGATCCCTGAAGTACGAATGCGTTTATCTCCACGCCTTCGAGACCGGCTCGGAGTTGAAAGCTGGCCTTGGCCGCTGGATCACCTATTACAACACCCAGCGTCCGCACTCGGGCCTGGCCGGAAAAACCCCGGCCGAGGCCTATGGGCGGATCAGGCAATCAGATCATGGGGCATACCCCCCATGATCTGATGATCAAACAGGCGGCGTGAACGACATCTGGGATTAGCTTAACTTAGCCGCCAAACTGTCCAAGAAAGCGGGACCACCTCAGTCGATGATGGCCTACGCCTTTCTGCAGTCCCGAAGGCTCGCTCAGGCGGGGCAAAAAAAGAGTCCTTGGCCCGCCTCCCCAACCCACCTTGTCGGCAGTGCGCCAAGCCATCCTTGACCGCCTGTCTCGCTCACCGCCGGAGCAATGCCCTCACTGCGGATGTAGCCTCATCAGACACTCCAGCAAACTTCTGCCAAAGTAGTGCTAAGTCACAGAGGTGAGAAACGGCGTTTGACCGACTGGCGCGGGCGTTGCGCAACTGAGAGCGACATCGACTGCAGGCTTGTATCACGGTTTGTATCATATTTTTGATCTTGAAAATTTGCCTGACCCATGATAATTCTATAATTATCTCAGTTCATGAGGTATTTTGGAAGGCTACCCAATCCCCTCGCACTTCCAGCCGCTGACCATCAGGCAGATCGAGATATTCCGTGCGGTAATGATCGCCAAGACGGTGAGCGGCGCCGCGCGGATGCTGGGCACCTCGCAGCCCGGCCTCAGCCGCATGCTCGGACATATGGAGGACAAGCTCCATTTCCGCTTGTTCGACCGTACGCGCGGCAGGCTGGTTCCCACCAACGAGGCCCGCGTCTTGTTCGAGGAGATCGAACAGATCTACAAGGGCTTCAACGACCTCGAACATGTCGTCCGCCGTCTCGCCAAGGGCGAGGATCGCACGTTCCGGGTCGGCGCCTCGCCCTCGCTGGGCCATTCCGTCGTGCCGCAGATGCTCTCGCGCCTGACCACCAACTACCCCGACCTCACCATCCAGTTCGACATTCTCTCGGTGGAGCAGGCCGACGACTGGCTTGCGCTCCAGCGCGGCGACTATGCGCTCACGGTGTTCCCGATCGACCATCCCAACGTGCTCTCCAGCCGCATCGGCAACGGCCGCATGGTCTGCGCCGTGCCGGCCGGGCATCCCCTCGCTGAGCGCGAGCGGATCACCGTCGCGGACCTCAAGGGCGAGCGCATCCAGTCCTTCCAAGAGGACACCCCCCACGGCCGGATCATCGCCCGGATGTATGCCGATGCGGGCGAGGAACTCGAGGTCTCGACCTATATCCGTTTCGCCGAGACCGCCGTGGCCTTCGTCGCGCAAGGCATGGGCATCGCACTGGTCGACAGCTTTACCGCCATGCAGCCCCATGCCGATACCGTGCGCTTCCTGGAGTTCGAGTCGCCGGGGCTCCTGCCCGTCTACGTCAGCCGCAACCTCGACGTGGCGCGCACCCTGGTCGGCGAAACCTTCGAGGAGATCGCCCGCAACATCCTGATGAACCTGCCAAGAGTTATAGCCCATAACATAACGCTATAAGTCACAGTCCCGCAATGTCTGGCAATGCGCCCCCGGATCAAACACCGTTGATCCAGCTCGCAAGGTTCACAAGTCCCGGCACCGAGCAGCCGGACGACAACAGGCGCAAGGCAAGCGCCGCCGAGGATGGGAAAGGCGTTACCATGGCCAGCTATTCCGCCGCAGGATCGGTATCCGTGCGTCCTTACGTGACGGTGGGCGAGACCGCCTCGCAGAACGTCGACGGCTGGACCGCGCGGCAGGTGCTCGTGGTCGCCGTCTGCTTCCTGCTCAACATGCTGGACGGCATGGACGTGCTCATCCTCTCCTACGTCGCCCCCGCACTTTCCGCCGACTGGAAGGTCAGCCCGGAAAGCCTCGGCGTCGTGTTCAGTTCCAGCCTTGCGGGCATGGCCGCGGGCGGCTTGCTGATCGCGCCGCTGGCCGACAAGTTCGGCCGCCGCAAGCTCATCATCGCTTCGCTGGTGATGATGACCGTGGCGATGTTCGGCTCGGCGATCGCCGGTTCGATCGCCGAACTGATCGTCTCGCGCTTCGTCGTCGGCATCGGCATCGGCACCGTGCTCGCCAGCATGGCCGCGCTGACCGCCGAATATGCACCGGCCAAGCACCGCACATTCGCGGTGGGCTTCCTGCAGGCCGGGTATCCGGTCGGCGCGACGCTCACCGGCTTCATCGTCGCACACCAGATCGACACCCATGGCTGGCAGGCGATGTTGCTGGGCGCGGCTACGCTCTGCCTGCTGGCGCTGCCGCTGGTCTGGGTGCTTCTGCCGGAATCGGTCGATTTCCTGCTGGCCCATCAGCCCAAGGGCGCGCTCGCCAAGGCCAATCGCCTGCTCCCCTCGCTCGGCCGCCCCACCCTGGAGGCCCTGCCCGAGCGCCGCACCGCCGAAAGCCATTCCGTCGGCCTGCGCGGCGTGCTCGGCGAAGGCCGCACCACCGGCACGATCCTGCTCTGGACCGCCACGATCTTCGGCTTCATGACCCTCTACTTCGTCATCAGCTGGATCCCCAAGCTCGCCGTCGAGGCCGGTCTCCCCTCGACCCAGGCGATCTACGCCGGTGCAGTCTACAACATCGGCGCCTTCATCGGCATTACCTCGATCGGCCTTATCGCCAGCCGCATCGACCTGCGCCGCCTGATCCTGCTCTACATGGTGCTGGCCGCCGTCGCCCTTGTCGTGTTCGGCGCGGTCTCGATGACGATCGCCGCGACCTTGCTGACCGCCTTCTTCATCGGCGCCTTCATCCAGGGCGGCTTCAACGGCTGCTACCCGCTCGCCACCAGCTTCTACCCGCCGCAAGTGCGCAGCACCGGCCTCGGCTGGGCCATGGGCGTGGGCCGCATCGGCGCGGTGATCGGCCCGATGCTGGGCGGCGTGCTGCTGGCCGAGAAGGTGCCGCTTTCCGCCATCTTCGCGATCTTCGCCGTGCCCGCCGTGCTGGCAGGCCTCGCCGTGACGTTTATCCGCATGCCCGGGCAGCGCTGAGCGCTCCATCGTTACCAAGGACTTTGACATGACCACGCCCGCTGCGGCGCCCTCGCGCTCGTCCATTCGCCAGTCTATCCTTTGCGGCCTGATCGGTTCCGGCATCGGCGGCTCGCGCAGTCCGGCAATGCACCAGACCGAGGCCAAGGCGCTTGGCCTGCCGCTGGTCTACCGCATCCTCGACAGCGACGTGATCGGCTTCGACGCAAGCGACCTGGGCGATTTCCTGAAGACCATGGCCGCGCTCGGGTTCGACGGCACCAACGTCACCCACCCGTTCAAGCAGGCGGTCGTGCCGCTGATGGACGAACTGTCCGAAGCCGCCGCCAAGCTCGGCGCGGTCAACACCGTGTTGCTGCGGGACGGAAAGCGGATCGGCGACAATACCGACTGGTCCGGCTACCGCGCCAGCTTCCTCGCCTCACTCGGCGTACTGGCGCGCGCGAACGTGGCGATGATCGGCGCGGGGGGCGCGGCTTCGGCGGTCGGCTATGCCCACCTCGACCTCGGTGCCGAGCGGCTGGCGATCTTCGATCCCGCCACCAAGCGCGCGGAGGCTCTTGCAAAGCGCCTCGCCGCACTGTTCCCTGAGGCCGAAGTGACTGCCGCCAGCTCGGCAGTCGAGGCGATCGCGGGCGCGGACGGCGTGGTCCAGTGCTCGCCCGTGGGCATGCTCAGCCATCCCGGCCTGCCTTTCGACCCGGCTCTGCTGACGCGCGACATGTGGGTTTCCGATGTGATCTACTTCCCACTCGAAACCGAACTGCTCAAGGCCGCGCGGGAGATCGGCTGCGCCACGCTGAACGGCGGCGGCATGGCGGTGATGCAGGCCGCCCACGCCTTCGCGCGCTTTACCGGCCGGG
The DNA here is from genome assembly GCA_017745295.1 of Novosphingobium sp. GTDB lineage: Bacteria > Pseudomonadota > Alphaproteobacteria > Sphingomonadales > Sphingomonadaceae > Novosphingobium. The sequence goes on along the minus strand of JAGHZR010000006.1, from coordinate 170,906 downwards.
AGCCGGACGTGGAGCGCATGCTCGCGGACTTCGCAGCGGCCAGCAAGACGATTTAAGAACAGGAAAGGCGATCGCATCCCCAGCCATTTCGCTGGAAGGTTTTGGATAAATTCCAGCGAATTCAGATATTGATCAGGCTCTCCCGTTGGCTCTAGAATTGCCGGCGACAGTGACGCGCCGTTGTGCGTCACGATCAATAATGGGGGACGTACCATGAAGTCGTCGATGATTTTCGGCCCGGTCGCAGCTCTGGCCCTTCTTTCCGTCACACCCGCGTCGGCGCAAGTTCAGGAGGCCGCCGCCGTATCGGTGTCCGACGAGATTCCTGAAGGCTTCACCCGCGCGGCGGACGGCACCACGCTGATCCACACCGCCAGCGGACTGCACTTTCCCGCCGAGTTCGACGGCTTCAAGCGCCTCAACGAAAAGACCTTCGACCCGAGCGGCGAATATATCGCCATCGGTTACGACCGACCGCTGGACTCCGGCAAGGATCACCTCGTCGTTCGCATGGCTATCGTCCATATCGACCAGATGTCGGCCCGCGATCATTACATGATCATGCGGCAGGCGGCGATGTCGCACTTCGCCGCCCCGTCGATCGCATCAGAAGGTCCGGCGAAGATCCCGACCAACCGGCGCCTCGAAGCCTATCGCGGCACGTTCAGCGGCTATCGCGACAACCAGCCCTGGCTCTTCAGCCTGACGACCGTGAACTACGGATACTGGAGCGGACGCATGACCGCCGCTTTCCCGCAGAAAGACGCGGCGGAAGCGGAAAAGCATCTCGGCATCCTGCTCGGAGAAGTCCGCTCGCAGAAACCCAAGGCACCCAAACGCTGATCTCAATCGATTGATAAGCGTGAACTTTTCCAGCATAGCCCAGCCATGATCCGCAAGATTGCCCTTGTCGCCGCCGCCCTGGCATCCGGCAGCGCCCCGGCCATGGCCGCCGCTCCCGACTTCTTCGCCGCCGCCTTGTGCCAGCCGCCCTACACGACTGCCAATGCGACGGAGCTTTACGAAGCCGCCGAAAAACTCGCACAGCCGGATACCTCCACGCTTGGCGCCGCGATCTACCGCCTGCCGCAGCCTATCGAGAGGGACGGGTTCACCACGCAGGAGGTGGTCTTTGCGGGCATGTCGGTCGGCGTGTTGCTCGACGGGCCTGTCGCTGCCGAACTCGCCCGCCGCTATGGTCTTGCGCCGGAAGAGAGCCACTTGCTCGGCGCCTCCACCCTGGGCTTCGCGCGCGTCCTGTCCGACGACCAGCAGGCACTGAAGGACCTCGGCCTCATTTCCATCGTCGCCCGCGAGGGACCGGCTATGGAAGGCAAGACCCTGCTTGCCTGCGAATTCGTCTCGGACGAGGATCGCAAGGCTTTGGAAGCCTACGAAAACGCTGACCGCTGACACGGAACCCCGACCGGAAAGCGTGCAGGCTTCCCGGTCGGGTCCGTTCGATCAGCCTCGCGAGACGCCCTGACGCGTGACCTGCGCAGCCCAGCCCTCGATGCCGAGACGCTCGGGGAGATTCTTCAGTACACCGTCCAGCGCCTGACCGGGACCACCGGAGCAGCCGCGCTGGTGCGTGGCGGTCGTCGTGCGCCCCGCCGCGTCGGTCCAGGTGATCGTATAGGACGAAGTATCGCTGATCGCCGCGTCGCATTCGACACGGGCGGTCGCTCCATCCGCAGGCCGGAAGGGCGCCAGCGCCTCGGCCAGCGCGCGGTAAGTCTTTTCTCCCGCCTCCCGCTGCTTCACACCCAACACCGCCGTGTGGCGCTGGCCTTCGAACGTCACGGAACCGGCAGGAGCCACTCGCACATCATAGACCGGGCAGAAACCGAAACACGGCCCGACCGCGATCGCGATCGTTTCCGGCACTGCAGCAGGCGGCGGCGTGGAGACCGGTCCGGCCGATTGCGGGGAGCAGGCGGCAAGCGCGAAAACGCCCGCAACCGCCAGCAAGCTCAATGGAAAGAGATTCGATTTAGGCACCTGAAAAGCTCCCGTTCGTTCCGAATGCCGCCAATAGCATCGCGAAGCTGAACCCAAGACGGAGCGGATGGCCGGGAGCCTCGGAAATTTTCCGGCCTCTCCGGCTCCACTGTCGACAGGACGTCAAATTGGATACAGTTTGGATCCATCACGCAAGAGATTCCGCTCCGCTAAAATCGCTATCTTGTAGTAAACCTGCAAAGGCGTTACGCCCTGCCGATAATACCACTATGATACCGGGGATTTGGGATGACGCGACGTACGGGCCGATCCGGCACCTTCCTTTCGATACTGCTGGCAAGTGCCGGACTGAGCGGTGCTCTGGCCGGGAGCGCCACGGCGCAAGTGCCCACCCTGCCCGCGATCTATCCTGCCCCTGCGTCGATGGAATTGGGCCGGGGCCATCTCGCGCTCGGAACCTCGGTCGTTCTGGTCGCCGCCCCCGGTACCGAGCCTGAAACCGTCTCGCTGATCCGCGACATCCTCAAGGCCTCGGGTGTCGACACTATCGAGACCGCGCGCAGCCTGCCCGCCACGCTCCGGCAGACCTACATCGTGATCGGCTCTGGCAACTCCGCCCCCGTGCGCGAGGCGCTGAAGCGCAGCCAAACCACGCTCGACACCCATGCCGAGGGCTATACGATAGCCTCCACGGCTACGGATACCGGCGCCCTCGTCGTGCTGGCCGGTCAGGATGGCGACGGGCTGTTCCACGCCGCGCAGACCTTCCGCCAGCTTGCGCGCCGCCCGCAATTCCCGGCGCTGGTCATCCAGGACCACCCGGCGATGCCGATCCGGGGCACGATCGAAGGCTTCTACGGCGCCCCGTGGACGATGGCGGACCGCACCAGGCATCTCGATTTCCTCGCCACCTTCAAAGCGAACACCTACGTCTACAGCCCCAAGGACGACCCCTACGCCCGCGACCGCTGGCGCGAGGCCTACCCCGCCGCCACGCTCTCGCAGCTCGGCACGCTGGCGGCGGCGGCGCGGCGCAATCACATCGATTTCGTCTACGCGGTCTCGCCCGGCCCCTCGATCTGCTTCTCCGACCCTGCCGACCGCAAGGCGCTGGAAGCAAAGCTCGACGCGGTGCGCGCGATCGGCGTCCACAGCTTCTACGTCGCGCTCGACGACATCGAATATACCAAGTGGAACTGCGAGGGCGACAAGACCGCCTTCGGACCCTCCGGCGCGGAAGCCGCCGGTGTCGCGCAGGCCAAGCTGCTGAACGCGGTGCAGGCCGACCTGCTGCGCAAGGACCCGAAGTCGCGCCCGCTCATCATGGTGCCGACCGAATATTACGACGCCAAGGAAACCCCCTACAAGGCGGCCCTGCGCGAACACCTCGACCCGCGCGTCGTCGTGCAGTGGACCGGCACCGACGTGGTGCCACCCGCGATTTCCATCCCCGACGGCAAGCAGGCCACCAAGGCCTTCGGGCGCAAGACCCTGCTCTGGGACAACTATCCGGTCAACGACTATGCCCAGACCACCGGCCGCCTGCTGATGGCGCCTTATGCGCGCCGCGAAGCCGGGCTTTCCGCGGAACTGAGCGGCATCCTCTCCAACCCGATGAACCAGGAAGCACCGAGCCGCGTCGCCGTGACCGGCCTTGCCGCCTTCGCCTGGAACGACAAGGACTACGACGCTGACCTGACCTGGCGCGCCGCCGCCCGCGACCTTGCCGGTGGCAACGAAAAGGCAACGCAGGCGCTGCTGACCTTCTTCGACACCCAGCACATGGCGCCCACCTTCGGCAGCCAGCCCTGGCAGGAACAGGCACCGAAGCTGACGGCCGCGCTCGACCGGGTGCGCGAAGCCCTTGCCGACGGCGACGAGGCCGCGCGCAAGATGGCCCTCAGCGATCTCGGCCGCCGCGCCGACGAACTGGCCGGCGCATCCGACGTGATCCGTTCGGGAACCGTCGATTCGGCCTTTGCGGAGCAGGCGAAGCCCTGGCTCGATGCCCTGCAGCTCTGGGGCCGCGCGCTTCAGTTGACGGCGGCTGGTCTCGACGCGGCGAACAGTGGCAATGCGGCAGCGGCGCGCTACTTCGCCGAGGCGAAGAAGCTCGCAGCGCAAGCCTCGGCCGTGCAGTCGATCCCCGGCGCAACCCGCTTCGACGGCCCGATCAAAATCGCCGACGGCGTGCTGGACCGCTTCGTGGCCGACGCGCCCAGCCTGATCGGCTCGGCGCGCTAGAACCGATCGATATCGCTTGCGGAGACCAGGGCATCGCCTAGTCTCCGCGCGATGGAGATCGAACGGATTGGACTACCCTCGGCGCGGCGGATCGCTCTCGCCGCGCAGGGGTTTGGCCGCAGCAGGCCGGAAACGCCGGATATCGGCCATCTGCGCCGCACGATCGAGCGGGTGCAACTGCACCAGATCGACAGCGTCAACGTCCTCTCCCGCGCGCATTACCTGCCCGCCTTTTCGCGGCTCGGTAGGTACGACAGGACCGACCTCGACGCGCTTTCCTGGGGACCGAAGCGCCAACGCAGGCTGTTCGAATACTGGGCGCACGAAGCCTCGCTGCTGCCCTTCGACATCCAGCCCCTCCTCCGCTGGCGCATGGCCAGCGCCGATCGCGGCGAGACAGGCTGGGGCCGGATGCGCCTCTATGCCACCGAACGCCGCACCGAAGCCATGGCGCTGCTGGAGCGCATCCGGCAGGAAGGTCCGCTGGCGGCCTCCGATTTCGAGGCGCACAAGGGGCAATCCGGCTGGTGGGAATGGAGCGACACCAAGCGCGCGCTCGAATGGCTGTTCTGGGCGGGCCATATCACCACGGCCACCCGCCGGCGCGGCTTCGAGCGGGTCTACGACCTCACCGAACGGGTCCTTCCCGCTGCGGTCCTCGCGATTCCCACACCGTCCGAAGCCGATGCCCACCGCGCCCTGATCGAGCGCGCCGCCCGCGCCCACGGCATCGCCACCGACAAGGAACTGCGCGACTATTTCCGCCAGTCACCCGAACAGGCCCGCCCCGCCATCGCCGCCCTTGCCGAGGAAGGCGTGCTGGTGCCGGTCTCCATCGAGGGCAAGCGCCACGCCTGGCTGCACCGCGAGGCCCGCCGCCCCCGCCGCATCGAAGCCAGCGCCCTGCTCGCCCCTTTCGATCCGCTGATCTGGGAGCGGGACCGCACCGAGCGGCTCTTCGGCTTCCACTACCGGATCGAGATCTACGTACCCGCCGAAAGGCGAAGGCACGGGTACTATGTCCTTCCCTTCCTCCTCGGAGACCGGCTGGCGGCGCGGGTGGACCTCAAAAGCGACCGGGCGGCATCCCGGCTGATCGTCCAGTCGCTCCATCTGGAAACGGATGCCCCTTCGCACACCCGCGAAGCCTTGGACGCGGAACTGGAGGAAATGGCGCGCTGGCTCGGGCTGGACGGCGTTCACGTCGTGCAAATGTGATCTCGATCATGGACGGAGCCGAAACCGTTTTCGATAGTTCTTGCTGCTATCCCGGCCCTGTCGTGCCATCAAACCCGCAAGGAACCGACTGATGAACCGCTTGCACACCCTTTCGCTGGTCACCGCCGCCTTGGCGCTGAGTCCCCTTCCCGCCATTGCGCAAGGTGCAGCACAAGCGAACCGGCCGGAAGCCGGAAATCCCGAGCAGCAGCGCAAGGCGCTCAACGAGGAACAAGCCCGCGCCGCACGGGCGCAAGTCGAAGACAATGTCGCCCGCGAACAGGCCCGCCAAGCGACCATCGCCACCGAAGCCGCACGGCGCCAGCGCGAGGAATCCGCCTACAACGAAGCCGTGCGCAGCCACGAGGCCGCGGTGCGCGACTACGATGCGGCCCACGCGCAGTGGGAAGCCAGCAATCCCTACTGCAAGCGCAACGATCCGGTGAAATGCCCGCGCTGATCGGCTGTTTGAGACCCATTGTATCGAAAAGGGAGGGGCGTTTCGGCGCCCCTTTTTTGACAGCTCTACTCGCCTCGGTTTGACTCCCTTATTTATGTAGCATACTACGTAAATAGAGACCACGTCGAGGAGAGGACGAGACGATGCAATTTCACCTGAACGGATTCCGCACCGGCGACCCCACCGTTTCCGACCCTGAACCCTCCACCCGCCCCACGAATGATGTAGACATACTCATCGTCGGCTGCGGTCCCGCTGGTCTGACGCTTGCGGCGCAACTGGCCCGCTTCCCCGCGATCCGCACCCGTATCGTCGAGCGAAAGGACGGCCCGCTCGCGCTCGGTCAGGCCGACGGCATCGCCTGCCGCACGATGGAAATGTTCAACGCCTTCGGCTTTGCGGATCGCGTCGCCAAGGAAGCCTACTGGGTCAACGAGACCACCTTCTGGAAGCCGGACGACAGTGAAGCCCGCCGGATCACCCGCCACGGCCGCATCGCCGATACCGAGGCAGGCCTTTCGGAATTCCCCCATGTGATCCTCAACCAGGCGCGCGTGCATGACTTCTACCTTGAAGCCATGCGCAATTCGCCGAGCTGCCTGGTGCCCGACTACGGCTTGCAGCTCGTGGACCTCACCGTTCCGGAAGATCCCGCAGCGCCGGTGCTCGTACGTCTCCAGCCGGTCGGCGCACAAGGCGATGACGGGATCGAACAGGTCCGCGCCCGCTATGTCGTCGGCTGCGACGGGGCGCGCAGTCAGGTCCGCAAGGCCATGGGCCGCCGTCTCAGCGGCGAATCCGCCAACCAGGCCTGGGGCGTCATGGACGTGCTCGCCTATAGCGACTTCCCCGATATCCGCCTCAAGACCGCTATCCACTCGGCCAACGCGGGCAATATCCTCATCATCCCGCGCGAGGGCGGCTATCTCGTGCGGCTCTACATCGAACTCGACAAGCTCGGGCAGGGCGAGCGCGTCGCGGCGAAGAACATCACCCAGCATCAGTTGATCGCCGCCGCCCAGCGCATCCTCCATCCTTATGTGCTCGACGTGAAGGAAGTGGCATGGTGGTCGGTCTACGAGATCGGCCAGCGCCTCTGCGACAAGTTCGACGATGTCCCCGCCGGAGAGGAAACCCGCCGCGCGCCCCGCGTCTTCATCGCCGGAGACGCCTGCCACACCCATAGCCCCAAGGCGGGCCAGGGCATGAACGTGTCGATGCAGGATGCCTTCAACCTCGGCTGGAAACTCGCTGCCGTGCTTCAGGGGCAAGCACCACCCGAACTGCTGCACAGCTATTCCGCCGAGCGTCAGGCAATCGCCAGGGAGCTGATCGATTTCGACCGCGAATTCGCCGCCATGTTCAGCGCCAAGCCGAAGACTGCCGGAGACGAAAACGGCGTCGATCCCGCCGAATTCCAGCGCTATTTCATCAAGCAGGGTCGCTTCACCGCCGGTACGGCCACCCGGTATCGCCCCTCGCCGCTCACCGGGGATGGCGAGCACCAGTATCTGGCCAGAGGCTTCCAAGTCGGCATGCGCTTCCACTCCGCACCCGTCGTGCGCCTCGCCGATGCCAGGCCGATGCACCTCGGGCATGTCGCCGAAGCGGACGGTCGCTGGCGGATCTACCTGTTCGCAGGCAAGGACGCCCTTGCTGCGGACGGCGCTGTCAGCAGGCTCTGCCGCTTCCTCGAAAACGACCCCGCCTCGCCGCTGCGCCGCCACACCCCGGCCGGTGCCGACAACGATGCCGTGTTCGATCTTCGCGCGGTGTTCCAGCAGTCGCACCGATCGCTGTCGATGGACGCGCTTCCCGATCTGCTCTGGCCGCGCAAGGGCAGGCTCGGCCTGCGCGATTACGAGAAGGCCTTCTGTGCCGATCCCGAGGCCGGAGACATCTTCGCCATGCGCGGAATCGACCGGGAGCTTGGCTGCATGGTGGTGGTCCGCCCCGATCAGTATATCGCCGAGGTTCTGCCGCTCGATGCCCACGACCGGCTCGGCGCCTTCTTCGACGCCATTTTGAACGATCAGACCGTTAAAATCGTTACAAAAGAACCGGCAGAGGCCATTCTCGCGTAACATCATCTTGAGCAGTCGGCGGTTCTCACGCTAGGTGGCGCCATGAGCGACCTAGAGACCATGCCCGGACATCTGATCCGCCGCCTGCAACAGATTTCCGTTGCCCGTTTCGCGGCGCGCATGACCGAGGCCGGTCTGGACCTCACATCGGTCCAATACGCTGCGCTCCTGACGCTTTCCGATCACCCGGGGCTGGACCAGCAAACCCTGGCAGGCATGATCGCGTACGATCGCGTGACTATCGGCGGGGTGATCGACAGGCTCGTGCAGAAGCGTCTCGTCGACCGCGAAGTCAGCCCCACCGACCGGCGCGCGCGCGTGCTGATGTTAAGTGCTCAGGGCCGGGAGGTGCTGGATATCGCGACTCCCCTGGTGGACAAAGTTCAGGCCGATCTTATTTCGCATCTTACGGCAGAAGAAGGCGTTATCTTTCTGAATCTTCTTCAAAAAACTACACAGGCCGGGAACGAGCTGAGCCGCGCGCCGCTGCGCCGCACGGTGAAGGCGCAAAGCTCCTGAACTTTCGGAGCTTTGCGCTGCAAGTTACCGAGCTCGCTTGAGAACCTGCTCCGCCCAAAGGCCGAATGCCAGTCCGATCGTTGCCCAGAGAACCAGCTGCGTGCCGATAGAGGCGATGCGGAAATTCCACAGGAGCACGGCAGGGAAATCGCCGGGGACCTCGTTGATCGTGGGCAGCAGGAGCTGACCGAGACCGACGATCCCGAGATAGACGACGAAACCGAGCAGGGTCGCGTCGAACCCCCGCCCCGGACGCGCCATGACGGCCCGGATGCGCGCCGCAATGATCGCCGCACCCAGCGACAGTGCGATCATCCCGAAATAGGCGGCGGTGCGCAAGGCGACCGTCTCGTGCTTGCCGACGGCGGGCGGGGTCTGCGGATACTTGATCGCCGGCACCACCACGACGAGAACGAAGGTCAGCGCGGCCAGCAGCAGCGCGAAACTGCGCGGGCCGAGGCGTCCCATGCGGCCATAGCCATAAGCGAAAACGAGCGAGAATATCCCGCCGACCGCCGCACCGTAAAGCGCGAATGCCGTCACCAGCCCCGCGCCCTTCTGGGTATCGCGGCTGACGAGTTCCTCTTCCTGAGGTTTGGGGTGGGCCATTCCGGCGTGTTCAGGAGCCGCATGTTCAGGCGCAGCGTGTTCAGAGGGGGCAGGGACCGAGTGGCTTTCCTCATAGCCGATCGCGAGGTCGATCTGCGGTTCGGCAAAACCGCGTGCGAAAAGCGTGGCAAGCAACGCGCCCAGGATGCCGGCAAGCATCCCGCGCCAGAGCAGGTCTCTTGTCATCGCTGGATCAGTGGCAGGGGAAGCCGAGAAGATGGCGTCCATCATGCACGAATTCGTGCACGTACATGCCCTGGAACAGCGAGAAGGCGCCCTGTTCGGTGCTAACGAAATAGATGAAGATCACCGCCAGCAGCGTGCCGAGCACGGCCCAGGGGGCGATGTCTTCAAGCGGAATGGTATGGCCGCCCTCGACCGGAATGAAGGCATCATCGAAAACTGCGGCGGAAACAGCCATTGTCATGCTCCTTGGCGGGATTGCGCGTCCCCGGAAAATCTGCTGCCGAGAAGGAAGGTCTGGCTCTCGACGGGACGGTTCCCATGCGATTACAGTGGCGCGACCGCACCGGATTTTCACCGGCTTCTTCAATGCTCGACGCCGCCTCCTTAGGGCCGCGCGGCCCCAGACGTCAACGACTTCACGGAATTTACGCTTGGCGACGACCCTCCTGCTGATCTCCATCGCCGCCACGAAATCGAGCCGGGAGGGCCGTTTTCCCGACCCGGCGGAACCGCTCGATGCCGCCGGTGCCCGCGCCGCCGCGCGCGCCGCGCTGCCGGAACGCTTCCGCAAGGCCGTGTACCGCAGCCCGTCCCGCGCCGCCGCAGAGACCGTCGCGGCGATGAAGCTGCGCGCAACCGAGGATACCGCGCTTGCCGATCTCAGCCATGGCAGCTGGACCGGCCGCTCCTTCGCCGAGATCGAAGCTGGCGAGCCGGGCGCGCTGGCCCTCTGGCTCGCAGACCCGACACGGGGTGCACCGGAAGGCGAAACCATGGAGCAGGCCCGAAACCGCGTCGGAGCATGGATGGACCGGATCGCGGTAGAAGATACCCCGGTCTGCGCGATCACCCATCCCATGATCATCCGCGCCGCTCTCGCCCATGCGCTGGAGTTTCCCTTGCGCGCGACGCTCGCCATTGACGTGGCGCCGCTTTCGCACATGGTGCTCTCGTTCAATCGCGCGTGGCGATTGCAGTCGCTGGGGCTTGCGACCAACGGCACGCCCGGCTAATCGCCTCCAGGTACGAGGGACATGTTGTGCCTCGGACATGATCGCGCTGGTGCCCCGCAAGGGGCTTAATACGGGAACACGGCAAGGGTGGTTCGCCATCCGGAACCGGGGCTGTCCCTGCAACTGTAAGCGGCGAGCGCGATGCACATGTGCGGCGGGTCAAGTGATCCCGACGCAGCCACTGGGCCGGACGCTAAATCCTGCGAGGCCTGGGAAGGCAGTGCATCGCGTGATGACCCGCGAGCCAGGAAACCTGCCGGCGTCGATGTCGCTCTTGCCCGGGCCCAGGGGATGGCCGAGGCACGGTAACTCTTCCGTCTGAGCGACGTGATGCATGCGGCCGGGGCCGCAGCGGCATGCCGTGTCGGGCGCTCGTGCGCCGGTCCGACCCGGTGCGTCGCCATCGCCGCGCCTGCGGCGGAAAGCCCCGCCGTTTCGGGTCGCTGGCGCGCGGGAGACGATATATGAGCAAAGTTCCCACGACGGTCATCACCGGCTTCCTCGGCGCCGGCAAGACCACCCTGATCCGCCATCTCCTCCAGAACGCCAAGGGCCGCCGCCTTGCGCTCGTCATCAACGAGTTCGGCGATGTCGGCGTCGACGGCGAACTGGTGAAGGGCTGCAATGACGAGGCCTGCCCGGAGGACGATATCGTCGAACTGGCCAACGGCTGCATCTGCTGCACCGTCGCCGATGACTTCCTGCCGACCATGCAGAAGCTGCTGGACCGCGAGAACAGGCCCGATCACATCATCATCGAGACCAGCGGCCTTGCCCTGCCCAAGCCGCTGGTGAAGGCTTTCCAGTGGCCCGACATCCGCACCCGCGCCACCGTTGACGGCGTGGTTGCCCTGATCGACGCCGATGCCGTCGCGGCCGGTCGCTTCGCCACCGACGAGGCGGCGCTGGCAGCGGCCCGCGCGGCGGATCCGATGCTCGACCATGAAAGCCCGCTGGAAGAACTGTTCGAGGAACAGCTGGGCTGCGCCGACATGGTCGTCCTCAACAAGACCGACCTCGTCGATGCCGATGCCCTCGCCCATGTCGAGACGCTGGTGCTGGCCGAGACCCGCCCCGGCGTGAAGATCGTGCGCGCCGATCACGGCGCGGTCGATATCGCCGCGCTGCTGGGCATCACCGCCGCGGCGGAGGACGATCTCGATTCCCGTCCCTCCCACATCGACGGGCTGGACGAGGATCACGACCATGACGACTTCGACAGCTTCGTGGTTTCCGGCGGCGATGTGGCCGATCTCGACGCCCTTCTCGTCCGTTTGAAGGACCTGATCGCGGAGCACGACATTCTGCGCGTGAAGGGCATGGTTGCCGTCGGTGGCAAGCCCAGTCGCCTCGTGGTGCAGGCCGTCGGCCCGCGCATCCAGCACTTCTACGACCGCGCCTGGCTGCCGCAGGACGTGCGCCGTACCCAGCTCGTCGTCATCGGCCAGAAGGGGCTGGACCGCACTACGATCGAGGCGGGGCTTGCGGATGTTCTCAGCGCCGTGAACGCCTGATGCACGCACTCCCCTCCCCTCTTCGTCATTGCGAGGAGGCGAAGCCGACGCGGCAATCCAGAGTTGCGCGGAGCCACTCTGGATTGCTTCGCTACGCTCGCAATGACGAGCAAGAGGTGAACGCCTGATGCACCTGCTGTCCGCCACGCCGGGAACGATCTCCAACGGCGAGGAGGCGATCGACCTCGACCAGTCTCCGGGCGACATGGTGATCCTCACCGTGGCGGACAGCGAACTCGCCTGTTTCGCGGGCGCGGCGGCGCGAATGCCGGAAGGCGCGCCCAGCATTCGTCTCGCCAATCTGCTGCAACTGCGCCACCCCTACTCGATCGACCTCTATGTCGAGAAGGTGATCGCCAAGGCCAAATTCGTCTGCGTGATCCTGCTCGGCGGCAAGAGCTACTGGGGCTACGGCATCGACGAGATCGCCCGCGTCGCGCGCGAGAACGGCATTGCCTTCGCCGCCCTTGCCGACGGGCGAGAGGCCGATCCCGCACTCGACCGCGCCTCCACCCTGCCCGCCGATCTGCGCGAGCGGATGCGCGACTATCTGCGGCAGGGCGGCATGGCCAATGCCCTGTCGTTCCTGCGCACCGCCGCCCGCACCATCGGCCATGACGCGGGCGAACCGGACGCGCCGGTGCCCGTGGCCGACGCCGGGCTTTACCTTGCGGGCACCGAGCGCGCCGGACTTGCCGAAGTGAAGGCAGGCTGGACCCAAGGCCGCCCGCTCGCGCTGCTGGTGTTCTACCGCGCGCTGATGATCGCAGGCACTCTGGACGCCGTCGACGCAATGATCGCGGCACTGCAAGAGCGCGGCTTCAACGTCGCCGCCGTTCACGTCCGCGCCCTGCGGGAGCCTTTCGCGGTGGACTGGCTGGGCGGATTGCTGGGCGAGATCGCGCCCGATGTGATCGTCAATGCCACCAGCTTCGCCTCCTCCTCCGCAGGGGACGACCGCAAGCCGGGCATTCTGGAAAAGGCGGACTGCCCGATCCTGCAAGTCGCCTTCGCGGGCGTCGAGGAAGCCGATTGGCAGCAGGCGGCGCGCGGCCTTGGCCCGCGCGACCTCGCCATGAACGTGGCGCTGCCCGAAGTGGACGGCCGCCTGTTCACCCGCGCCGTCGCGTTCAAGGCCGCCGCGCGCTTCGACGAAGTGACCCAGTGCGGCATCGTCGTCCCGCGCGTCGCGCCGGATCGGGTGGCCTTCGTCGCCGATCTCGCCGCCAACTGGGCAAACCTGCGCCGCACGCCGTCTGCTGAGCGCCGTGTGGCGCTGGTGCTGGCAAACTACCCCAACCGTGACGGACGCATCGGCAATGGCGTCGGCCTCGACACCCCCGCCAGCACCGCCGCGATCATCGCCGCACTGGCCGAGGCGGGCTACAGCGTCGGCGAAGCACCAAAGGACGGTGCCGCGCTGATGCGCGTGATGACCGGCGGCGTGACCAACGAGCTGTCATCGCTGGAGCGCGCGGGCGAAGTTTCGCTGCCGCTTGCAGCCTACCAAGCCGCCTTCGCCGCGGTGCCGGAAAGCGCGCGCAAGGCCATGGTCGAACGCTGGGGCGAGCCATCGGCCGATCCTTTTGTGCGGGATGGCGCCTTCCGCCTGCCGGTGCACCGCTTCGGCAATCTCGCCGTCGCGGTACAGCCCGCGCGCGGCTACAACATCGATCCCAAGGCCAGCTACCACGATCCGGCCCTGCCGCCGCCGCATGCCTACCTCGCCTTCCACGTCTGGCTGGCGCAGGATTTCGGCGCGCAGGCGGTGATCCATGTCGGCAAGCACGGCAATCTGGAATGGCTGCCCGGCAAGGCCATCTCGCTCTCGCGCGAGTGCTTCCCCGAAATCTGCGCCGGACCGCTGCCGCAGCTCTATCCCTTCATCGTCAACGACCCCGGCGAAGGCACGCAGGCCAAGCGCCGCATCGGCGCGGTGGTCGTCGATCACCTCACCCCGCCGCTGACCCGCGCCGAGACTTACGGTCCGCTCAAGCAGCTTGAGGCGCTGGTGGATGAATATTACCTCGCCGCCGGGATGGACCCGCGCCGTCTCGACCGGCTGCGGCGGGACATTCTCGATCTGGCCCGCAGCCACGGTCTCGACCGCGATGCCGGGGCCAGCGGTGACGATGACGATGCGCTTTCGGCCATCGACAACTACCTCTGCGAGTTGAAGGAATTGCAGATCCGCGACGGTCTGCATGTCTTCACCCGGTCGCCCGAAGGCCGCTTGCGGCGCGATCTGCTGGTCGCGCTGGCCCGCACGCCGCGTGGGTATGACCATGGCGGACAGGCCTCGCTGCTGCGGGCGATGGCGAACGACTTCGGGCTGGACTTCGACCCGCTCGACTGCCGGATGGGGGACCATTGGAATGGCGCCCGGCCGGAAGCGCTCGCGACGATATCCGATGAACCTTGGCGCACGCATGGCGATACGGTGGAACGGCTCGAACTGTTGGCCGCCGATCTGGTCGACCACCTCTCCGCTCATCGTCACCCTGAACTTGTTTCAGGGTCCATCTCGCCGATAGACCCACCGGTTGAGAGCGAGAAATGGATGCTGAAACAAGTTCAGCATGACGGTAGCCTATTGGGAAATGGGTTGGGCGAACGCACCACAGCCGTCCTCGACGCTATCGCGACAGACCTCGCCCCCCGCATTGACCTGTGCGGCCCACGCGAGGCCGAGGCCTTGCTGGCCGGTCTCAATGGCCGTTTCGTCCTGCCCGGCCCCTCCGGCGCGCCCACGCGCGGGCGGCCGGATGTGCTGCCCACGGGACGCAACTTCTACTCGGTCGACACCCGCGCCGTGCCCACCGCCGTCGCCTGGGAGCTTGGCCGCAAGTCCGCCCATCTGCTGGTGGAGGACTACCTCCAGCGTGAGGGCGAGTACCCCAAAGCCATTGCCCTTTCCGCATGGGGCACCGCCAACATGCGCACCGGCGGCGACGACATCGCGCAGGCTCTCGCACTGATGGGCGCGCGCCCGCGCTGGGACTGGACGTCGGGCCGCGTCGTCGGCTTCGAGGTGATGACCGTCGCCGAACTCGGCCGCCCGCGCGTGGACGTGACCTTGCGCGTCTCCGGATTCTTCCGCGATGCCTTCCCCGAACAGATCGACCTGATCGACAGCGCCGCGCGCGCGGTGATGGCGCTGGACGAGCCTCTGGGCGACAACCCCGCTGCCGAGCGCCACCGCGCCGAAACCGCAAAGCTCATCGAAGCTGGCGAGGCCGCAGCGCAGGCCACCCGCCGCGCCGGAGCGCGCGTGTTCGGCTCCAAACCGGGTGCCTACGGCGCCGGGCTTCAGGCGATGATCGACGAGAAGATCTGGCATGAGCGCAGCGATCTCGCCGATGTCTATCTCGACTGGGGCAGCTACGCCTATGGCGGCGGCGTGGCGGGCGATGCCGAGCGCGGTCTGTTCGCCGCGCGCCTCGCCTCGGTCGATGCCGTGGTCCAGAACCAGGACAACCGCGAGCACGACCTGCTCGACAGCGACGATTACTACCAGTTCGAAGGGGGCATCGCCGCCGCCGTCGAGCATCTGAAGGGCCGCGCGCCGATCAGCTATCATAACGACCACAGCCGGCCGGAACGTCCGGTCGTCCGCACGCTGGAGGACGAGATCGGCCGCATCGTGCGCGGGCGCGTCACCAATCCGAAGTGGATCGCGGGCGTCATGCGCCACGGCTACAAGGGCGCGTTCGAGATCGCTGCCTCGGTGGACTATCTCTTCGCCTTCGCCGCCACGACCCACGCGGTGAAGGACCACCATTTCGACGCCGTCAACGCCGCCTTCATCGAGGACGAGGCGGTGCGAGACTTCATGGCAGAGGCCAACCCCGCCGCCTTGCGCGAAACCGCCGCACGCCTTGCCGAGGCTCTGGAGCGCGGCCTCTGGAAACCCCGATCGAACAGTGCGGGCCTGACGCTCGCGGCCCTCTCAGGAGCATGACCATGGTGCAGCGTACCGACGAACAGCACGCCGAGAAGATGAAGAAGAAGCAGGCCGCGCATGACAAGATCATGGCTGGCAAGACCGTCGAGAAAGGCCTGCTGATCGTCCACACCGGCAAAGGCAAGGGCAAGACCACCGCCGCGCTCGGCATGGTGGTGCGCGCCATCGGCCACGGCAAGAAAGTGGGGATCGTGCAGTTCGTGAAGGGCGCGATGACCACCGGCGAGAAGGTCGTCTTCGATGCCTTCCCCGATTCTGTCGAATTCAAGCCGATGGGCGAGGGTTTCACCTGGAACACGCAGGACCGCGCCCGCGACATCGCACTCTCGTGTGAGGCGTGGGAGGAAGTGAAGCGCATGGTGGCCGATCCGGCTTATGACATGGTGCTGGCAGACGAACTCAACATCGTGCTGCGTTACGATTATCTGCCGCTCAACGAAGTGCTGGAAGTGCTGACCACGCGCGACGAGATGAAACATGTCCTCGTCACCGGCCGTAACGCACCCGAAGCCCTGATCGAAGCGGCCGATCTCGTCACTGAAATGACGCTGGTAAAGCATCCGTTCCGCTCCGGCGTGAAGGCGCAGGCGGGCATCGAATTCTAGGCATGTCGCCGCAGTTCGGCCCCGACTTTCAGCACGAACTGGCCGAGCTGCTGGCGTGGCGGCGCGACGTGCGCCATTTCCGCAGCGATCCGCTGGGCGAAGAGGTCGTGGCCGAACTCCTGGCGACGGCGCAGCTTGCGCCTTCCGTGGGCAATTCGCAGCCGTGGCGCTTCGTGCGCGTGCGCTCGGACAAACTGCGCGAAACTCTCGCCGACCATGCCGATGCCGAAATCGCGCGCGCCGGTAAAGCGATGACCGAGGATCGCCGCCGGGCCTATTCCGCGCTCAAACTCCACGGCATGCGCGAGGCGCCCGAGCTGATCGCCGTGTTCTGCGACGACACCACGCCCATCGGCGGCCGCCTTGGCGCGGCGACGATGCCGGAAACGCGTGCATTTTCGGTCGTGCTGGCGATCCACACGCTCTGGCTCGCCGCGCGGGCCAAGGGGTTGGGGCTGGGCTGGGTTTCGGTGATCGAACCCGGCCATGTAGCCCGGCTTCTCGACGTATCGCAGGACTGGCGCCTGATCGCGCTGCTGTGCCTGGGCCAGCCACTCGAACCGGACGATGTGCCCGAACTCGAACGGCGCGGCTGGCAGGCCCGGCTCGACTGGCAGAGCAACGTCAGCGAGCGCTGACCTGCGCTGCCAGCGCTTTCGCCGCCTTGACGTAGGCCGGGCCGCCGCAGACGGTCCAGGCCTGCGGGATCGCCACGCGCGGAATATCCCGCAGGATCGGATGGTGGATCATCTCGGTGCCCTGATCGGAAACCCGCTGCGTGGCGCTGTCGATCACGATGTAATCGGGATGCGCCACAGTCATTTCCTCAAGGCTCATCTGCGAGAGCGAGGGCTTGCCCAGCTTCCCTGCAAGATTGACGAGTCCCACCCGCGTCATCAGGTCATCCACCAGCGTCCCCGTGCCGGTGAGATAGCCGCGTCGCTGGTAATAGGCGGCGACCCTGCCGCGACCGGCGCTGCGCAGCCCGGCAAGCTGCGCATTCATGTGCGCGACCATTGCCTCGCCGCGCTCCGGATGACCGACCGCGCGCGCCACGTCGCGGATCGCGGCGAGGATCTCGTCGTAATTCTTGGCCGACTTGAGATCGAGGGAGGCATAGTGCTGGTTCCTGAGCACCGCGATAGCAGGATTGCGCCGGGCGGACATGCCGATCACGAGATCGGGATCGGCGGCCAGCACTTCCTCCGCCGAGCCGCCGAAGACCGGCAGCCCCCTGGCGGCAGCGGCCACGTTCGACATGGCCGGGTCGGAGGCATAGCGGGTCAGCCCGGCGATCTGGTCGCGGTCGGCCAGAGCGACCAGCAACTGGTCCGCACAGAGATTGAGCGAGACGATCCGGTGCGGGCTGCCCTTCGCGCGGTCGATACGCTCCCCGGAAGGCGCAGTCGGCGCTGCCCCCAGCAGCACGAGACAGGGGACAAGGCGGAGATAGCGATGGATTTTTCCGAGGCCCATGGCAAGGGTCCTTACCAACACGGACCCGGGACACAAGCGTGACGGGTAGCCGATCGCATGCGAGGTTATCGTGCAGAGCCGCAGTTCGTCCCGCCAACGCCATCCGGCCCTGACTCCTCTTCTGGGAATCGCGCTCGTTGCCGTAGCCTTCATCTCGCTGACCATCGGGCCGGTCTCGCTGGGCTGGGGCCGGATCTTTGCGGCGCTCACCGATCCCGCGCACGACCGCATTGCCCGCGCGATCCTGTTCGAACTGCGCCTGCCGCGCACGCTGATCGGGCTGATGGTCGGGGCCATGCTCGGTCTTTCCGGAGCGGTCCTGCAGGGCTACTTGCGCAACCCGCTGGCCGAACCCTCGGTACTGGGCGCTTCCAACGCTTCGGCGCTCGGCGCGGTAATCGCGCTCTACTTCGGGCTGTCCGAACGGCATCCGGCGATGCTGCCCCTGCTCGCCATCGCGAGCGGTCTGGTCGCCATCGCCCTGCTCTTCGCCCTTGCCGGACGTTCGGAAAGCCCGCTGAGCCTGATCCTCGCCGGGATCGCCGTCTCGACGCTGGCAGGCGCCGGGATCAGCCTGGCGCTCAACCTCTCGCCCAATCCCTTCGCGGCGATGGAGATCATGTCCTGGCTGCTCGGCTCGATCGAGAACCAGGCGATGGAGCACGTCTGGATCGCCCTGCCCTGCGTGGTCGTCGGCGCCGTGCTGCTGCTGGCCAATCCCCGCGCGCTCGACGCGCTGTCTCTGGGCGAGGACGGCGCACGTTCGCTGGGCGTCGATCTGCGCCGCACCCGCCGCCGCCTGATGCTCGGCGTCGCCATCGGGGTGGGCGGCGCGGTCGCGGTATCGGGGGCGATCGGCTTCGTCGGCCTGATCGTGCCGCACCTGATCCGCCCCTTCACCGACCGCAGCCCTTCGGCGTTGCTGGTGCCCTCGTTGCTGGGCGGCGCCGTTCTGCTGACCGCCGCCGACGTGCTCGTGCGCCTGATCCCCACCGATGCCGAACTCAAGCTCGGCGTGGTGACCGCTTTCCTCGGCGTCCCCATCTTCCTCTTCCACCTGCTTCGGGAGCGCCGCCTGTGGTGACCATCGCCATCGAGAACCTGCGGGTGCGTCTCGGCCGCCGCGAGGTCCTGCGCGGTCTTTCCGCGATGCTGCGCCCCGGCGCGCTCGTCGGGGTGATCGGTCCGAACGGCGCGGGGAAGTCGACACTGGTCCGGGCCATTCTCGGGCTGGTTCCAGCGGCCGGCGGCACGGTCTCGGTGGATGGCGCGCCGCTCACCACCCTCCAGCCGCGTGATCTCGCCCGCCGCATCGCCTATCTGCCGCAGGGCCAGACCCTGCACTGGCCGCTCACCGTCGAGCGCCTCGTCGCGCTGGGCCGCCTGCCGCACCTGGGGCCGATGTCGCGGATTTCCGCCGCCGACGAAGCCGCCGTGCAGGACGCCATGGCCCGCGCGGACGTGACCGACCTCGCAGGCAGAGTGGCGACCGAGCTTTCGGGCGGCGAACGCGCCCGCGCCATGCTGGCCCGCGCGCTCGCGGGAGGCGCCCCGGCGCTGGTCGTGGACGAGCCGCTCGCCTCGCTCGATCCCGGTCATCAGATCGATGTGATGGCGCTGCTCGCGCGCGAGGCGCACGAGGGCAAACTCGTCGTCGCCGTGCTGCACGACCTGACGATGGCGGCGCGCTACTGCGACCGGCTGCTGCTGGTACATGGCGGCGAACTCGTCGCGGATGGCACGCCGCAAGAGGTCCTGACAGCGGAGCGGTTGCGTTCGGTCTACGGCGTGACCAGCCATGTCGACACGGCAGGTCCGCTGCCCTTCGTCGTGCCGCTGGAACGGGCACGCGACTGAAAGCGGGGAGCAGGATCGCGAGCCTCCTCCCCGCCGCCGATCAGGTCACCTGGAAACCGGCCCAGAACGGGTCGGCCTGGTCGATCCAGATCGTGTTGAAGCCCGTAGCGATGGCCGAGCCTTCGATCGAAGGGATGATCGCCGGCTTGTCGCCAAGCATGACTTCCTGCTCCACCACGCCGATGAAGCGGCTGCAGATGTAGCTTTCGTGCACGAAGCGCTCGCCTTGCTTGAGCCGTCCGGTCGCGTGGAGATGTGCAATGCGGGCCGAAGTGCCGGTTCCGCAGGGGCTGCGGTCGATCGCCTTGTCACCGTAGAACACGGCGTTGCGGCCATCGGCGCCCTCATGCCCAAGTCCAGTATTTCGGGGCTTGTCGGCCCAGAGCACGTGGCTGACGCCGCGGATCGTGGAATCGAGCGGATGGACCGGCTCGTACTTCGCCCGCACGGCTTCGCGGATGCGGCCCGAAAGCTCGACGATGCGCGAGGCGCCGAGGTCGTCGAGGCCGGTGTAGTTACCCTGCGGCTCGACGATGGCGTAGTAGTTGCCGCCATAGGACACGTCGATGGTCAGCGGGCCGATGCCCTCCACGTCCACCTCGATGCCGCGCTCGGCGACATAAGCGGGGACATTGGTGATGCGCACCGAAGTGACTTTCTGGCCTTCAGTCTCATAGGCGATCTCGATCACGCCCGCCGGCACCTCGACGCGCAGCCTGCCCGGCGTCGCGGGCTGGATCAGTCCGTGTTCGAGGCCGAAGGTCACCATGCCGATGGTGCCGTGGCCGCACATCGGCAGGCAGCCGGAAGTCTCGATGAACAGGATGCCGATATCGTTGGCGGCATCGGTCGGCGGATAGAGGAAGCCGCCCGACATCATGTCGTGCCCGCGCGGTTCGAAGCACAGGCCGGTGCGGATCCAGTCGAAGCGCGACAGGAAGTCCTGCCGCCGTTCGGACATGGAACTGCCCTTCAACAGCGGAGCCCCGCCCGCCACAAGGCGAACGGGGTTACCGGCTGTGTGGCCGTCGATGCAGAAGAAAGTGTGCCGCATCGACGCTCCCTTATGCTGCTGCCGCGACGGTCAGGTCGGGGCGGGTGGCGGCGGCCTTTTCGACCATCGCGATCACCTGCGCGCGGCGTTCGCCCTCAAGGACGTAGCGCGGAGGCAGGACACGCTCCGAACCGCGACCCATGACCTGCTCGGCCAGCTTGATCGACTGGACCAGATCGTGGTCGGCGTCGAGGTGGAGGAGCGGCATGAACCAGCGATAGATTTCCATGGCCTTGGCGTGATCGCCGCGCTCGAAAGCCTTGACCAGCTCGACCGATTCCTTCGGGAAGGCGTTGGTAAGGCCCGAAACCCAGCCCTGCGCGCCGAGGTAGAGACCTTCGAGCGCCACGTCGTCGAGACCTGCGAACAGGGTGTAGCGATCGCCGAAGATGTTCTTGAAGTCGGTGAAGCGGCGGGTGTCCGGCGCGGATTCCTTGACGGCGACGATGTTCTTCACGTCGACCAGCGCGGCAAGGACGTCCTTGTCGATCACGGTACGATAGGCCGGCGGGTTGTTGTAGAGCATAATCGGCAGGCCGGTCTGCTCGGCCACGCCCTTGAAGTGCGCGACGAGTTCGTGCGCCTTCGGCACGTAGACCATCGGCGGCAACAGCATGAGACCGTCGGCGCCGGCCTTCTCGGCAGCCTGCGCATAACGCACCGCGCGGCGGGTATCGAATTCGGAAACGCCGGTGACGACCGGAACGCGGCCGTTCACCGCTTCGACGATGGCCGAGAGAACCTGGACCTTCTCGTCATATTCGAGCGAGTTGTTCTCACCCACGGTGCCGAGCGCGATCACGCCGGTCACGCCGTCGTTGATGAGATCGTCGACCACGCGCTGGGTGTCGGCGAGATCGATCGACAGATCCTCACGGAGCTGCGTCGTCACTGCCGGGAACACACCCTTCCAACCAATTGCCATGAAGATTCTTCCTACTCTCTCTGAATTGAGATATCGTATACGATATTATGTAGCGCACGACAATTGCAAAATTATCACCGGATGCGGAATTTTGTGCACCGTTCTGCAATCGGGAACAATGCAGGAAAAGAGCCGTCCCGGTTTCCCGAGACGGCTCCATTTTTTATACTGACGGAGATGGGCTGACCATCAGAAGCGGAAGCGGACACTTCCCTGAACCGTACGCGCCAGATTGCGGACGCCGAGCGGGAGAAGGTTCTGCTTGCCAAAGTAACGATAGACGTCGTTGCCCAGCAGGTTCGTACCTTCGATCGACAGCGTCATGAACTCCACCGGCGTATAGTTGATCGCTGCATCGAGGCGGGACGTATCGTCGTTGTACCAGGAATAGGCAGGGTTATCGACCCAAACGGTCATACGATAAGGCGACCGGTAATTATAGGCGACGCGGGCGCTGAACTTCGCCGTGTCATAATAGAGCGCAGCGTTCGCCGTCCACTTCGACACTTCCGGGGCATCGAATGCGCCCGGGAAGTCCTCGGGATAAGGATATTCGATGCGCGCACGGAAAATGCGAGTGGCGTTCACGCTCGCGCCGAAGTTGCTCCAGAAGCCCGGCAGGAAATCGAAGAAGGTCTGGGCGGAAAATTCGGCGCCGATGAACTGGCCATCACCCGCATTGCGCTGTTGGGCGATGAAGCCGCTGCGGCCCGGCAGGCCGTAGTAGGCGAGGTCGTCCACGGCACGGCGGTCGAAATAGAACCAGTTGCTCACCTTCTTGTAATAACCGGCAAGCGACACCGCACCGGCCCTGCCGAAGTAGTGTTCGAGGCTTGCGTCGAGCGACCACTCGCGTTGTGCCTTCAGTTCCGGATTGCCTGCATCCACGGTCGGGTTCGTCGCATTGGGATCGACGAAGTAGAACGGCCGCAGATCGTAGAAGCTCGCGCGGGACACATTGGTGGTGTACGAGAGGCGCAGCTGGGTCTTGTCGTCGAAATGCAACGTGCCGGTGACGCTGGGCAGATAGTCCATGAAGTTGCCCCGACCGTTGGATTGGCCCACTTCCACGGCGCCTCCGCCTACAGGCACACGGAAATCGAAGCTGGTAGAACTACCCCAGGTATTCACGGCGCGCAGGCCGATCACACCGTCCACGGGGATGCCGATGTCGAAGCCGTAGTTCAACTGCGCGAATGCCGCGAACGTGTGTTCAATGGACCGGTAGGTCTGCCCCCGATCGCTCGGCGGCAGTTCGCTGGCGAAAGTGGTGGCACTGCCGGGATCGGTCGCCAGGATATAGGCGCGGATGTCGTCGATGGAACTGAGCAGGGTCTTGCCCGGAATGCGATACCAGATCGGCGAACCCGGAAGGTCCACGCTGGTGGCAGAGGCAAGGCTGCCGCCGGGGAACGCCGTCAGCGGCGCATCCCGGCCATTCACGCGCGGATTGCCGTCACGATACCCATAGTTGCGGAAGACGTTGCGGCGGTTGAAGCGACCGCCGACTTGCAGCGAGCGCAGGAAGCCTTCCTCGCTCAGCTTCAGTGTCAGGTCCGTCTGCGCCGCGAACTCCTTGTTCTTCGAAACGCCAATGTTGTCCTGGAAGCGATTGACGCCGTAACCGGACGGACTGGACATATCCCCGCCGTTGAAAGTGATCGAGGGGATCGGCCGCGAATAGGCGTCCGATACGAAATCGATCGTCGCGGAGGTCAGGCCGTAAGGGCGCAGGATCTGCTGGACGTAGTAGTAGTTGTCGTTGCTCCAGTTGTACTGGGTGCCGAAGTGGAGCTGGACGGTGTCGTTGTGCCAGTTCGTCTCGAAGTTCGTTGTGTAGAGATCGCGTTTCAGGGTGTTGTAGGTGCCGTCGATCCAGGCGGGAACGCCATTGGGATTGGCGATAGTCAGCTTCTTGATGGTCTGCCCGTCCGGCATCAGTTCGATATCGCTAAACTGGGTCCCGCGCTCGCGGTTGAGTGTCCAGATGCGATCGACGGAACGGCGCTCCTTCGATCCCATGTAGCCGCCCTCCAGAACGAATTCGAGCTGATCCGACGGCTTCCAGTGGAACACGGCATTGAGTGAGGGACGGGTGATGTAGCCGCTCTCGGTGCCGTATTGGGTGCGATAGGGAATGACGGTATTGCGCAAGGATTCCGGCAGGTTGTAAAGTGCACTCCCCGCCTCGCCTTCGCAGCAGACCGTATCCGGGGATTCACCCTCGACGTAGTTTTCCTGATAGAACGTCTTGGTCCAGGAGCCGTTGATCAGGAAGCCCATCTCGCCGATGCCGGTGTCGAAGCGCTCGCCGACCAGCAGGCTGCCGTAGGGGCTGACCTTCTTCGCATATTCGTCATAGGCGCCGCGAAGGCTGCCTGCGACCGTCAGTCCCTTCTTGAGGTCGAGCGGGCGGCGCAGTTCGACGTTGACTGTACCGGCCACGCCGCCTTCCACCTGGTCGGCCGTGCGGGTCTTGTAAACTTCCACCGACTTCAGCAGCTCAGCCGGGATGTCCGACAGGTTGATCGAGCGATCGACACCCAGATTGGTGTTGTTGCCGTTGATCGTCGTCTGGACCTGGCTCAGGCCGCGGATCGTCACGCTCTGGCCCTGGCCGCGCTCGCGGGTGATCTGGACGCCGGTGACGCGCGACAGTGCTTCCGGAACGTTGTTGTCGGGCAGCTTGCCGACGTCTTCGGCTACGATGGCATCGACGATCTGCTTGGAATTCTTCTTCTTCGTCGCGGCGGCTTCGACGCTGCCGCGAACCCCGGTCACGATGATCGCAGCGCCGTTCTGGTCCGACAATTCTGAAGTCGCGGCAGCCTGATCCTGCGCCCAGGCGGGAACGGTCATGCCGGTCGCGACGACGGACGTCAGCGCCGTCGAGATTTTCAGGAATTTAAGAGATGCCATCGAAACCCCCTGTTTTTATGTCGGTGTCTTCAAACCGACACGTCTTGTTTATATCGTATACGTCTTACGATATCAGAAATGAGTCAAGGCGGTTTCTGGCGCGTGACGAATTTTTTGTCTGAGTAATTCCGGCTCGAAGAAATATCTGGAAAGCGCCCAACAGAAAGGGCGCAGGTTTTTGACCTGCGCCCTCCAGCATGGCTTTTGCGTGATCCGGCTATGTGGGCTTATCGGGCCTCTATCCGCAAGGCTGCGGGATCGTCGTGCTTTCCCGAAGGGTGATCGGAGCGCTTGCGGGAGCGAGCACTTCCCACTCCTGAACGGCCAGCGCGGCGTGGGTCTTTCCGTCTGTCGAGGCGTCCATCACCGCACGCAGGCAGCGCGTGGTGATCTTGGGGAACGACACTGGCTGGAAAGCATCGGCGGCAGTGCCATAGGCGCTCGCGCCCGGCACCGGCTTCCAGCCCTTGGCGGCCCAATATTCCAGATGCCACTTCGCAGGCGGCGCGACGCCGACGCCGGACCCTGCGGGCTGGTCGTTCCAGAACCGGATGCGCGAACCGTCGATCGTCACCGGCTTGTCCCAACGGTACTCGATCCACTGACGCGGCGGGTTGTTCGGCGACCAGCTTCCCCACATGTCGGGCGGAAGCGGAGCGTCCTTTACCGCCCCGTTGTTGAGCGCCTTGATCCAGAACTGCACCGGCACCGGGTCGTTCGAGGCCGTAGCCCAGGCCGAGCGCGCGATATTGCGGCTCGGGGCCTGCGGCGGCTGCGGACGGAAGCTTGGTACGACCGTACGGATAAGCGCGGGGCTGACGCTGTCGTCCCACTCCATCCGGTCGACCGCGACGCTGCGGCGGAAATGGCCGCCGTCTTTCGCGTCCGCCGTGTGATAGACCATGTACCACTGGCCCTTGAACTCCACCGCTCCCGGATGCGAGGTCGTGGAGGAGACTGGCTTCAGCGCCACGCCACGGTAGATCCACGGCCCCATCGGCGAAGGCGCGGTGCCATAGGCGATGCAGGCGTGGTAGACCGCAGGCGTGCAGTCCGAGGTCGGACCTGCCTTGTTGCCCGCATAGAGCATGTAATAGGTGCCCTTGCGCTTCATGATCCACGGCGCCTCGAAGAAGCCGGTGAGACCGGTGATGGTCTGTTCCGGCCCCTTGGGCGTGATCATGTCGCGCGCCAGTTCCATGCCGCGCATCTGGCCGAACGTGCCCCAGTAAAGATAGACCCGGCCATCGTCGTCGATCAGGATTGTCGGGTCGATATTCTGGATGTCGTTGGCGACCGGGACTTTCTGCGAGACGATCGGCCCCGAAGGATGCGCGTCGCGCCACGGGCCGAGAGGGCTGTCGGCCACGGCCACGCCGATCGCGAAACGGTCCTTGGCGTCGCTGTCCTTCTCCATGACCGGGGCGTAGAGGTAGAAACGCTTGTCCGGTCCCTGGATGATCTGTCCGGCATAGGCCCTTGCCGGTTCCGCCCAGGTGAAGACGTTCTCGGGCTTGAGGAAGGCGGGATAGTGCGTCCACTTCGCCCCGTTCGGGCCGGGCGTGGGATCGTCCGTTCTCAACAGTTGCCAGTCGGGCATGATGAAGTCGTTGACGTTGGGCGCCGCCATATCGTGCCCGGTCAGGATCCAGAACTGCCCGTCGGCGACGAACGGCGCGGGGTCGGCCGAGTAATAGTCGCCGTCCGCGAGGATCGGGTTGCCCGGCACGGTGATGTCCCGTCCGGCCGGAGCAACGGACTGCTGCGCCGAGGCGGCCGACGCGAATGCGCCGGCCGCCAGGATCACTGCGAGCTTATTCCTCATCGGGGTACGGCCCCTTGCCGCCATCCTTGATGAGCTGGTCGACGCGTTGGTCGATCAGCGGCAGCGGCACGCCGCCGAGTTCGAGCACCGCATCGTGGAACGCGCGGATGTTGAACTTGGGACCGAGCGCGGTCTCGGCCTTCTTGCGGGCGTCCACGAAGGCCAGCTGGCCCATGTAGTAGGACAGCGCCTGCCCCGGCCAGGAGATGTAGCGATCGACTTCGGTCTCGATCTCGTGGTCCGAGAGCGCGGTGTTGTCGCGGAAGTACTGCTGCGCCTGTTCGCGGCTCCAGCCCATGGCGTGGATGCCGGTATCGACGACGAGGCGCGAGGCGCGCCAGGCCTGGTAGCTGAGCATGCCGAAGCGGTCGTATGGCGTTTCGTACATGCCCATGTCCTCGCCCAGCGCCTCGCAATAGAGCGCCCAGCCTTCGCCATAGGCCGACAGGTAGGTGTCGCGGCGGAAGGCGGGGAGGTCCTTGTTCTCCATCGCCAGCGGCATCTGCATGGCGTGGCCGGGCGCGGATTCGTGCAGGGTCAGCGCGATCTGCGAATAGAACGGACGGCTCGGCAGGTCGTAAGTGTTGACCAGATAGATCCCCGGGCCACCGCGACCGCCGGTGTAGAACGGCGCGATGTCGTCCGGCACCGGCTTGATGGCGAAGCGGCTGCGCGGCATGTGGCCGAAAAACTGGTCGGCCTTGCCGTCGAACTGCTTGGCGATCCAGGCCGCACGGTAGAGCAGCTCGTTCGGGGTCTTGGGGTAGAACTGCGGATCGGTGCGCAGGAAGTGCAGGAAGGCCTTGAGGTCGCCCTTGAACTCGACTTGGCTCATCACTTCGTTCATCTGCGAACGGATGCGCGCCATTTCGCTGAGGCCGATCTGGTGGATCTGCTCGGGTGTCTTGTCGAGGGTGACGAACTCGGCGATCTTCGACTGGTAGTAGGCCTTGCCGTCCGGCAGGTCGTAGGCCGCCAGCGTCTTGCGCGCGCCCTTCTCATACTCGCTCCGCATGAAGGCGAGCAGCTTGACGTGCGCGGGGACGACGCCATCCGAAATCAGCTTGCGGGCCTCGGCACGCAGCTTTTCCTGCTCGGCGGCGGGAATCGTCGAAGGCAGCTTGCGGAAGGGTTCGTAGAACGGTGAAGCCTCGACCGACTTGGCCTGCGTCACCAGTTCGATGCCCTTGTCGCGTCCGGTGAGCGTGACTTGCGGGCCGGTGAAGCCGCGCTTCAGGCCCGCGCGCATGTTCTCGATCTGCTGGTCATAGTAGCGCGGGATTTCGCGCAGCATTTCGAGGTAGTTGTCGGCGGCAGCCTTGTCCTTGAGCGGGTTGCGCGCCCAGTCGGCCAGATCGCCCCAGAAGCTGGTATCGGCATTGAAGGGCTTTTCGTAGTCCTTGAACCGCTGCGAGGCGAGCAGTGCGTCGATCTGCCCCTTGTAGACCGCGAAGTTCACGCGATTGGCGGGCGAAAGCTGCTTCTGGTCGATGGCGGCAAGCTGGCCTTCCACCTTGGTCCAGCAGGCAAGACGGTCGGCCTGCGCCTTTGGGCCGAGGTCGGGCAGGACGATCTTGCTGTCCTTGGGGGTGTCCTCGCAAGGGCCGACCTGCTTCTGGCGCCATTCGTATTCGGCGGTATAGATCGCCTCGAAGGCCTGGTCGGCGGCCTGCTTCTTGGCGACCTGCGCGGCGGGAGCGGCAACCGCCGAAACCGTGGGCGTGGCGACCAGTGCGGCGCCGGCCAGCATCATGGCGCGGCCAACCGAATTCTTCACGTCATTTCCCCTTTCGAGAACCTCGAGAATGTCCTGGTGGAGCTTGGCGGGAATGCGCAGCCCCTCCTTGTCGGATTGCGCCCGCGCGATCAGGCGGCGCGATCCCGGCAGGCGAGCGCCCTGCCCTTCGATCATGTCGAACATGGCCTCTGCACGGCGCAGGTGCTCTTCCACGCCCGCGCCGAGGAAGCCCGCCGGATCGATGGCGATGATGAACTCGCCGCCGATGGGCGAACCGCCGCGATCCTGATCGGCGGCCATTGATTCCGCGCTGGTCATGTCACCGATCAGCGGTCCGGCCAGGAGTTCGACCATCGCCGCGAGCGCCGAGCCCTTGTGGCCGCCGAACGTGCGCATGGCACCGTCCAGCACGGCCTTGGCATCGCTCGACGGATTGCCGTCGGCATCATAGCCCCAGTCGAGCGGGATTTCCTTGCCCGCGCGGCGGTGCAGTTCGATCTCGCCGCGCGCGACGGCGCTGGTGGCGAAGTCGAACACGAACGGTGCGCGGTTCGGGCGCGGCCAGCCGAAGGCGATGGGATTGGTGCCGAACACCGGCTTGGTCCCGCCCGCAGGCGCCACCCACGAATGGCTCGGCGTGAAGGCGAAGGCGACGAGGCCCTGCTCCGCCAGCGCCTCGACCTCGGGCCAGAGCGCGGCGAAGTGAACCACGTTGTTAAGCGCCATCGCGGCGATGCCGAACCGCCTCGCCTTCTCGACCAGCAGCGGCATGCCGCGCTCGAACGGCAGCTGGGCGAAGCCGCCCTTGCCGTCGACGCGCACCAGCGCCTGCGCCGGTTCGCTTACTTCCGGCACCGCGTCGGGCACCACCACCCCGCGCTCGACCGAATTAGCCGCAACGAGGAGGCGGTAAAGCCCGTGCGAGGTGCAGCCGTCCCGCTCGCCCGACACCATGGTGTGGGCGACGGCGGCGGCATGGTCGGGCGCGAGGCCCCAGGCTTCGAGCACCGTGCGGGCGAGTTCGTCCGCTTCGGCAATCGTCAGGGCAACGTCTTCACTCAAGGGCAGGCTCACTGGGACAGGCTCACTTCTTGGCAGTAAACAGGCGCACGCCGAAGACCGGCCCCGCCGAGCTGCGGTCATGCGGCACGAAGCGCACCTTTACGCTGCTCTTGCCCTTGGTGAGAGCCTCGGGCAGCGGATAGTCCACATCGAAGAACTTGCCCGCGGCATCGTTGTCGAGCTTCTGGGTGGCGATCTTCACGTCGTCGACGAGAATGTCGAACACGCGCGAACGCTCGCTGCCCCAGTAGCTGGCCTGAAGCAGCAGCGGGCCAGGCTTCACCTTCATCTTGAACTCGAAGAAGCCGCCCGAGCGGGCATCGCGTCCGTTGCGGCCGCGATAGGAGACCGGGTAGGAGATTTCCGAGGTCAGCTCGTGGTCGCGCTCGGGCTGCATTTCGCCGAGGTGCATGACGTCGATCGAGCGGGCGGCAATGTCCTTCTGGCGGGCCTGCTCGGCCAGGAACGAGGCTTCCTCGGTCTTCCAGCCGCTTTCGGTGAAGCGCTTGAAGTAGACCGCGCTGCGGCGGTCGTACTGGCTGTAGAATGGCACGAACATGCGGTCGCCCGGACGGACGATGCCGGTGGTCTGGAAACGCGGACGGTCCGAGACGATCGGCTTGAAGGCGGCCAGCGGGTTGTCGCCCACCATCGCCGGTTCGACGCCGGTGAACTCCATCTCCGCCGGGCCGAGATCGGCGGCCATGACCATCGGTCCGCGCACAACGGCGACCACGTCCTGCGATCCCTGCGCGGTTTCGAGGCGAAGTTCGAGCGGCAGGTTCAACGCGATCACGTCGCCCTTCTTCCAGCGGCGGTCGATCACGGCATAGCCGCCTACCGGCGTGGCGGGCACCGGCGCGCCGTTGACGGTCACGGTTGCCTTGCCGTTCGACCAGCCGGGAATGCGCAGCGCGACGGCAAACTTGCCCTGCTTCACGGCATCGAGCGTGATCTTCACGTCGGACTTGAACGGATACTCGGTGGCGATAGTGAACGCCGCACCCTTGGCCTTCCACTGCCCTGTCGAAGGGATGTAGAGGTTGACGAAGAGGGTATCGTCGCCTTCCCAGAAGATGGAATCGCCGTGCTTCGAATGGCTTTCCATGCCCGAGCCGACGCAGCACCAGAAGGCTTCCTCGCCGGGACCCGAATAGCCGCGCGGCGCGCCGCTCATCATCGGCGTCATATAGGTGAAGCCGCCGGTCTCGGGGTTCTGCGCCGACATGACGTGGTTGAGATGCGCACGCTCGTAATAGTCGAACAGCGCGCCGTCCGGCTGCCACGAGTAGAGCTGACGGGTCAGCTTCAGCATATTGTAGGTGTTGCAGTGCTCACAGGTCGATTCCGTGAGGTGCAGCGCGATCTGGTCCGGCTCGAAGAAGTATTCGCGGTCGGCATTGCCGCCGATCACGTAGCTGTGGTGCTGGGTCACGCGCTCCCAGAAGAAGCGGGCGGCACGGCCCGGTTCGTCCTTGCCGGTCAGTTCATGGATGCGCGCCAGGCCGATCAGCTTGGGCACCTGGGTATTGGCGTGGAAGTTGGCGAGCTTGTCTTCCTGCGCCACCAGCGGATCGAGCACCTTCTTGTCGTAGATGCGCTCCGCCACCTTGAGCCAGCGCAGATCGCCGGTCTGGGCGTAGAGATCGGCATAGCTCTCGTTCAGGCCGCCATATTCGCAGCCGAGCAGTTCCTGCATCTGCTTGTCATCGAGCGCGACAAAGACCTTCTCGAAGTAACCGCCGAGGCCGATGACGACCTGAAGCGCCTTGGCATTGCCCCAGGCGGCATTGATGTCGAGCAGGCCCTGGAAATACTTGTGTACGGTATAGAGCGGCGACCATGAGCCGTTGAGGTCGAACCCGCCCGACTTGATCTCGCCGCGCATGACTTCGGGGAAGATTTCCTGCCCGTCGACGACTTTGCCGTCCTTGGTCTTGCGGCCGAGCGCACCGATGTAGCCGTCCGTGCGCTTCGCCTGGCACTCGGCCAGCTCGTCGACGATATAATCGGCGCGGCGGCGGCATTCCGGGTTGCCGGTCTGCTGCCAGGCCAGCACCAGAGCGGTCATGTAGTGGCCCAGCGTGTGCCCGGCGATGGTGTCCGATTCCCAGCCGCCGTAGATCGGCGCCTTAGGTTCGAGACCGGCGTACTTGCGGAAATTGTGCAGGAAGCGATCGGGGCTGAGCGACATCAAATAGTCGACATTGACCTCGACGGCGGTCGCGTAGTCCGACGGCGCGAGGCGCACGTCGGTCAGCGGCAACGGCTTGGCCTTGATCGGCAGCTTGGGCGCAATGACGGCGGCGAAGCCCTTGAGGGGAACAGAGCAAATGGCAAGCGCCGCCACGCCCGCCATCCATTCGCGCCGATTGGCCTGCATTCCAATAACTCCTATCGAATATCGTATACTGTATTGATAGAAGTCACCCCCTCGAAGTCAATAGCTACTTTGTAACGGCGCCGTCACGAACCTCAGCGACGAAGCGCGACCCGGGTGTCAGCATGGGCCAGTTCGATAAGGGTAACCATCGCCTTGCGCGCCTTGGCCGGATTGCGATCGGCAATCTGGGTATAGAGCGCGTGATGTTCCGGCATCGGATCGCGCGGGCTGTCCTGCATGCCGTGCTTGATTGCAGTGGTCGAGGCGATCGCGGTCGAGATCGAATTGGAGAGCGCCAGCAGCATCTCGTTGCGCGTCGCCTCCATGAGCAGTTCATGGAAGCGGATATCGGCAGCGCGGCCCTTGGGGCTGGTGAGCGTGTAGTGCTCCATCGTGTCCAGCGCATTGGCCATGTCGATCAACTGCCCCTCGTCCCGGCGCAGGGCTGCCATCTCGGCTGCCTGTGGCTCCACGACCATGCGCAGTTCGAACAAATCGCGCAGGAATTCGTCGCTGGCGCCGCACTGGATCTGCCAGGCGAGCACATCGGGGTCGAGCAGGTTCCACTTGCGGCGCTCGTTCACCCGCGTCCCCGCCTTCGGCCTGCTGGAGACCAGCCCCTTGGCCGTAAGCATCCGGAATGCCTCGCGCAGGACCGAACGGGATACTCCGAGTATTTCCGCGTGCTCCACTTCCGCCGGAAAGACGTGACCCTCCAGATATTCCCCGCTCACGATCTGCGTCGCCAGCCGCTGAGCCACCGCGTGGTGCAGGCGCCCGCTCAGCAGGGGCAGCATTTCAGAACCTTCACCCGATCCGTTTACGGCCATTGTGCTCTCTTTCGTCATCGCGTCTGGTCTGTATCAAGAATAACGCTCTGGCTAGTCCAGAAAAGCGCAGATCATATATCGTATATTCTTCTTGACGATAACGCCAGTGCGCGCCATGACCAAGACGTTCTCCCGAAATAACCGATGGACCGCAGCCGTGAGCGCTTCGCATACCTCCCTGTCGAAATCCATCAGCCTGCTTGCTCTCGCCTGGGCGGTTACCGCAGCGGTTCCGGCCTATGCACGCGAGGCCGCTCCGCGTACCGCCATCGCCCAGCCGAGCATCGACCAGCGCTATGCCGCCGCCGACAGCTTCCTCGGCAGCGCGCTCGGCGATCTGATCGACAATGCCGACATCGCCCCCCGCTTCGTCGAGGGCGGGCTGTTCTATCGCACCGGCAATCGCCTCGACCAGCGCTACCAGTTCCTCGACCTGAAGACCCAGCAGACCCGGCCGGTCACGACGACCGCCGCCCTGCTCTCCGCACTGACCGCCGCGAAAGGCGCCCCGGTCACGCTCGACGATGCCCATATCGCCGAAGTGGAATACGATCCGGCGAAGAACGAAGTCCGCTTCCACGCCTTCGACGGCGCGCTGTGGAGCATGGACACCGCCGGGAAGGCCGTTCAGGTCGAGGCAGCCGACCACCAGGAACTCGACCTCCCCTCACCGGACGGCAAGACCAAGATCGTCGCCCGTGATTACAACCTTTACGCCGTCGATGGCGCAACGGGCCGCGAAGTTCCCCTTACCACCGACGGCACGCGCGAGCAGCCTTATGGCCGCTCCATCCCGCAGCTTGCCGATATCCTGCGCGACGGCACCGAGGAACCCGCCATGCCGGTCTCGGCGCAGTGGTCGCCGGACGGGCGTTATCTGCTGACATGGCGGCTCGATACGCGCGAGGTGAAGAAGCTCTCGATCACCCAGCAGAACCCGCCGGGCAGCTTCTATCCGCGCAGTTTCAGCTACATCTATCCGCTGGCGGGCGCGGAGAAGCTGCCGCAAGCCGCGCGCCTCGTGATCGACGTCAGGGAGGCGATGAAGAAGGGCAAGGCGCGGATCGTTCCGATCCAGGTGCCTTCGGAATCCATCCTCTACCCCTCCGCGCCCGACATGAGCTGGCTGGACGGCAAGATCCGCATGCTCTGGACCGAGCGCGGCTACAAGCAGCAGGCGGTCTACCTCGCAGATCCCGAGACCGGCGCCGCGAAGATCATCGCGCACGAGGCGGTCAAGCCGGTCGTCACTGTCACCTCCAGCATGATCTTCCCCTCGCCCGAACTCGGCGGCGAACTCTCGATCTCGGAGCGGAGCGGCTGGGCGCAGCTCTATCTCGTGACGCCAGACGATCCGGACGGCGGCAAGGCGCTGACCACCGGCGAATGGGAAGTCCTCATGGTCGACAATGTGGCCGAGGACAAGTCCTCGCTCATCGTCACCGGCGTCGGCCGCGAAGCGGCACGCAATCCTTACTGGCGCGCGCTCTACCGCGTTCCGGCCAAGGGCGGCGCGCTCACCGAGCTGACCCCGGAGCCGCTCGACCACAACGCCTCGGTCTCGCCGGACGGCCGGTGGATCGTCGACCAGATGTCCAGCCCCACTTCGCCGACCCGCGCCGTGCTGCGCGACGGCCGGACCGGGCGCATCGTCATGGACCTCGCCAAAGCCGACGACAGCCGCCTGCTCGCCACCGGCTACACCCCGCCGGAGCCGTTCCAGGGCGTGGCGGCGGACGGCAAGACGCCGATCTACGGCATGATCTATCGCCCCGCGCATTTCGATCCGAAGCGCCGCTATCCGGTGATCGACAACGTCTACACCGGCCCGACCACCACCGATGTTCCCGCCACCTGGAGCGATGCGCGCCGCGTTTCCGGCAACAGCGTGGCGCAGATCGGGGCGATCGTCGTCATGGTCGACGGAACCGGCACGTCGCGGCGCGGCCAGAAGTTCCGCCTGCCTGCCTTCCAGAACCTCGGCGAAGTCGGCCTCGACGATCACATCGCGCTGATCCGGCAGATGGCGGCGAAGTATCCCTATATGGACGTGAGCCGCGTCGGCGTGTTCGGCGGCTCGGCGGGCGGCTACGACACCGCGCGCTTCGTGCTGCGCCGCCCGGACTTCTTCAAGGTGGGCGTCTCGTCCTCGGGCAACCACGACCTCCGGCTCGACAAGACCTGGTGGCCCGAAGTCTCGATGGGCTATGCCGACGAGGCGACCTGGGAGCGCAATTCCAACATGTCGGTCGCGGGCCAGCTCAAGGGCCACCTGCTGCTCGTGCACGGCGATATCGACGACAACGTGCCCGTCACCGAGAGCTACCGCCTTGCCAAGGCGCTGATGGACGCCGGGCGGGACGTCGATCTTATCGTGATGCCCAATGCCACGCACAACGTCTACCGGCCCTTCTTCTGGAAGAAGCTGCGCGACTACTTCACCCAGTATCTGCTCGGCGAAACGCCGCCTGCCCTCGGCCCCGTGAAGGCGGCCGCTCCCGCTGCCCCGGCAGTCAAGTAAATCCCGCGAGGACCTGAAATGAAGCGTCTCCTGAAGCCCTTGCCGCTCGTCGCCCTGGTGCTCGGCACTCTCCCCGCGATGCTGCCGACGACCGTGGCCTATGCCGAGGAAGGCGAGGCCCAGAGTCCGCAGGCGCAGCCGAAGCCGGTCTATCCGCCGATCGCCAAGACCGAGATGGCGACACCGGTCTTCGATCTCGCACTTCGCGCAGATACGCAGACCCTCGCCCACCTCTCGCCCAAGGGCAACACCGCGTTCGACTTCGTCCCCGCAGGCCGCGAGCCCGAGCGCGCGGGCGACGGCTACGTCCACATCGGCGACATCCATATCCGCCTGAAGACCGCCGGTTCCAGCTGGCAGGACTTCTCCTCCGCCCATGCCCGCAAGCAGATCGCCGCACTCGCGGGCGGCAATGGCGTGCTGGCCGCCGCCGATATCACCGCCTCGATGGGAGCAGGCATTCCCCTGCGCGTCGAGCGCCGCTGGGTGAACGAGGCGGGCGTGCTCGCCATGCGCTTCACCCTCGTCAACACCAGCAGCGCGCCGGTCGAGATCGGCGGCCTCGGCATGCCGATGGTGTTCGACAACATCATCCTCGACCGCGATCTCGACACGGCCCATGCCGAGGCGAGCTTCGTCGATCCCTATATCGGCCGCGATGCAGGCTATCTTCAGGTCACGCGCCTCAACGGCCAAGGCCCCGCCCTGCTCGTCCTGCCCGAGAAGGGCACGCCGCTCGAAGCCTATCGCCCGATCATCGAGGCGCGCGCGGCGAAGGACGGCGACATCTTCACCGACAGGAGCCAGCGCAGCCAGGTCTCGGAAGGGTTCTACGACTGGACCGTCGCCAGCAAGGGTTTTGCCGAGAAGGAATGGGCCAAGGCCGGCCAGCAGTGGAACGAGCCTACCAGCTTCACCCTCGCGCCGGGCGAGAGCCGCACCATCGGCCTGCGCTTCGTGACCGCGCCCGATATCCGCAAGATCGAGGACACGCTGGTCGCCCAGAAGCGCCCGGTCGCTGTCGGCATCCCCGGCTACGTCGTGCCCACCGACCAGACCGCCAGCCTCTTCCTCAAGACCCCGAGCAAGGTCACGAAGATCGAATCCTTCCCCGAAGGCGCTCTCACCGCGACCGCCGAGAAGAGCGGAACCGGCTGGGCACGCTATCAGGTCAAGGCCTCCGGCTGGGGTCAGGCCCGCCTGACGGTGACGTATGCCGACGGCCAGAAGCAGACCGTCAGCTACTACATCACCAAGCCGCTCGATCAGGTCATGGCCGATATCGGCAAGTTCACCACGACGAACCAGTGGTTCGAAGGCAAGGATGACCCGTTCCACCGCAGCCCCGCGATTCTCTCCTACGACCGCGAGGAAGACAAGATCCTCACGCAGGACGGCCGCGTCTGGGTAGCGGGCATGAGCGACGAAGGCGGCGCCGGTTCGTGGGTCGCGGCGATGATGAAACAGCTCGACAATCCGAACCCCGAAGAAGTCGCCAAGCTGGAGCGCCTCGTCAACGAGACCGTGCTCGGCACGCTTCAGGTCAAGGACGGCCCGCAGGCAGGCGCGGTCAAGAAGAGCATCTTCTATTACGATCCGGTCGAGTTCCCGAACTACTACGATCCGAAGATCAACTGGAAGAGCTGGACTGCCTGGTCGAAGAAGGATTCGGACGATCTTGGCCGTTCCTACAACTACCCGCATGTCG
This sequence comes from Novosphingobium sp., assembly GCA_017745295.1. Taxonomy (GTDB): domain Bacteria; phylum Pseudomonadota; class Alphaproteobacteria; order Sphingomonadales; family Sphingomonadaceae; genus Novosphingobium. The sequence goes on along the minus strand of JAGHZR010000006.1, from coordinate 134,230 downwards.
CCATCGGCCACTGGGTCCTCTACCGCCTCGCCCGCGACAACCAGGGGCTGGTCAAGCAGCACGACTGGAAGTTCTACCTGGAGTGGGCCTATCGCACTTCGGTCGCGATGATGCGCGATGCGCCCTACTATGCGCAGTTCGGCCAGATGGAAGGCGATGTCTTCCTCGACATTCTGAAGGACCTCAAGCGCGAGGGCCTGACTGCCGAAGCCACCGAGATGGAAGGCCTGATGAAGGGCCGCGCCGACCACTGGCGCACGCTCAAGTTCCCGTTCGGCAGCGAAATGGCGTGGGATTCCACCGGCCAGCCCGAAGTCTACGCCTGGATGCGCTATTTCGGCTATCAGCCGCAGGCGGACGAGACCCGCGAAGTCATCCTCGCCTATGATCCGACGATCCCGAGCTGGGGCTATAACGGCAATGCCCGTCGCTACTGGGACTTCCTCTACGGCGGCAAGGTCTCGCGCATCGAGCGGCAGATCCACCACTACGGCTCGGCGCTGAACGCGGTGCCGCTGTTCGACGCCTATCGCCAGAACCCTGCCGACCTGCACCTGCTGCGCGTCGCCTATGGCGGCATGATGGGCGGGATCACCAATATCGACCAGCAGGGCTTCGGCTCGGCGGCGTTCCACTCCTGGCCCGACATGATGAAGTGGGACGTCATCACCGGCGACTACGGCATGGGCTTCTACGGCCACGCGATCACGTCGGCGAGCTATGTCGTGAACGATCCGCAGTTCGGCTGGCTGGGCTTCGGCGGCGATCTCACCGCGAAGAGCGGCAAAGTCCATATCGAACCGAAGGACGGCGCCCGCCGCCGCCTCTTCGTCGCCCCCGCCGGTCTCTGGATCACGCTGGAATCGGGCCGGATCAGAAGCGCCGACTACGACGCCAAGACCGGCAAGGTCGTGCTCAGGCTAGACCCGGCATCGGCCACCGCGCCCAGCGCGCGCCTCCTGCTCGAGACCACGACGGCAGGCGGCAAGACTTACGGCGCCGACACCGGCACGGCGGATCGTGGCGGCTATGCCATCGCGCTCGGCACCGGCGAAACCGCCGTCACGCTCAGCCCACGCTGATAATGAAAGCCCTGCTTCAGGCTTCGGTGCTGGCATTAGCCATTCCGTCAGCACCGGCGCTTGCCTCCCCGGCCACCGGCCCCACACCGAGTGCGGCCTGCGTGGCCGGGGACTGGCCAAAGGGCTGGAAGGTCGCCGCTACCGATCCATCCGATGCGGCCAATTCCGCGCTGCCGCTCCAGATGGAAAGCGAACACTTCGCGCTCCACTGGAAACCCGGCACGGTGGAACAGGACGTCGCCAAGGCCGCCACGAAGCACCTCGAATATGTCTGGAACTACTTCCTCGGTACTCTGAAATTCCCCGAGCCGCATTGCGGTTCGGCGGAGAAGTTCAAGGTCAATGCCTATATCGGCGTGGGCTACGGCCTCACCGGCGGCGCCGACCAGCTCGGCCACATGGGCATGTGGATCGACCCCGGCGCACTCAAGGACCGTTTCGGTCTCGCGCATGAGCTGACCCACGCCTTGCAGGCCGCGACCGGCCGCCTGATGGACTCGCCCTTCACCGGCTGGCTGTTCGAAAGCCACGCCAACTGGATGACCGTGCAACTGCCGGAATTCCGCGAGAACACCCATTGCTCGGTACTGCTCAAGCAGTACCCCCACCTCTATTACGGCTCGACCCGGACGCGCTACTGCAACTGGCAGTTCCTCGAATACCTGAAGGACACCAAGGGGTTCGAGGCGGTCAATGCGATCTGGCGCACCGCTCCCGGCAAGGACGACCCGGCCCGCCTCACCGCCGATCCCTTCAGCGTGCTCCAGCGCAACATGGGCTGGACGCAGGACCAACTCAACGACACTTTCGGTGACTGGGCGCTCCACAACGCCAACTGGGACTACACCAACCCGGACGGCAGCGATCAGGGCGCGGTCTTCCGCCGTAACTACGGCAGTTACGACCAGACCACAGGCGCAGGCATCCTTTCCGCCACGGTGCTGGACCCCATCGACCCGAAACGCCGCCGCTTCGCCGTGCCGCAGATGTGGGCGCCGCAGCGCTGGGGCTACAATGTGGTCAAGCTGCATGCCGATGCCGGACGGGACCGCGTGACCGTGACCTTCCGAGGCGTGGTCCAGCAGGCGAGCGCCGTCGCTTCCCTGTCAGGTCTGGCCGACGAACCCACGGCGATCCCGGACCCTGCCTCCGACTGGCGCTGGGGCATTGTCGCGGTCGGTGCGGACGGCAGGAGCCGCTACACCCCGCTCCAGCGCGGCGCGAAGGGGGAGGCTTCGATCGCGATCCAGCCCGGCGACACCGGCCTCTATCTCGTCGTCATGGCGACGCCCTCGCAGATGCAGAAGATCCGCTGGGACCAACCCTGGTATTCGATCTACCGCTATCCGTGGATGGCCGAGTTCGACGGCGCCCTCCCCGACGCACCCGTGCCGATCCCCGGCGGCCATCGCCATCCCAACGGTGGCGGCTGGGTCGGCCCCTCGGCCAGCGTTGCGGCCAGCGCCTATGTCGGCCCTTATGCCCGCGTGATTTCCGGCACCGTCTCCGGCAAGGCCCGTATCGAGGATCACGCCGTCGTGCTCGACAAGGCGCAAGTGCTTGACGATGCGGTAATTTCTGGGCTGACCGTGCTGCGCGGCGATACCATCCTCAAGGACAAGGCCCAGGCGAGCACCGCCATGCTCGGCATCGGCGAATACGAGAAGGGCATCGTCCTTTCGGGAACGGCCCGGAACATCGGCGACGTCGAGCAGCGCGGCGGCTCGACGTCGCGCGGGGTGTTCTACGGCTTCGTCGATCCGGAAACGGTGAAGGACCCGACCCACGGCGCAGACCTCGCCCCACCGTTGCCCGAAGTCACCGCAAAGCCGATCTATCGCTGGATACCCTGAGCGCCGGCAAACCGCAGCAACACGGCGAGACCCGGCCGGTTGTCGGCAAAGACGATCTGTGCACCGTGGACCTGTGCGATCGCCGCGACCATGCTGAGGCCCAACCCCTCGCCCGGAACGCCCGCCGAGCCTTCCGCCCGGTAGAACGGCTCCGTCACCCGCGCGAGCTCGGCCGGAGCGAGACCGGGGCCGTTGTCGGACACCGCCAGCAGCAAGTCCCCGCCCTGCCGCCCGGCCCGAACGTCCACCCGGCTGCCATCCGGCACATGCTTGAGCGCATTGTCGAGCAGGTTGGATATCGCCTGGAACACCAGGTCGAGGTCGAGGTCCGCCACCAAGGGTCGCCGCGCATCGAGCACGAGATCGATCCCGCGCCGCTCAGCCTCCGGCTGGTAGAACTCCACCACGTCCTCCAGCAGTTCCACGACATCGGTGCGCTGGACCTGCGCGGCCGCCCTGCCGCCTTCGAGCCGCGAAATGCGGATTAGCGCCGCAAATATCTGTCGCAGCCGGTTCGCTTCGGCGATGGCTTCGGCGACGGCACGGCGGGCAGCCGGGTCGTCGCCGAGATCGTGCTCCAGCACTTCGAGCTTTCCGGCAAGCCGCGCCAGCGGTGTACGCAACTCGTGCGCCACATTGTCCGAGACTCGGCGCACCGCGTCGAACAGGCTCTCGATCCGTGAGAGCATCAGGTTGAGCGTGACGCCGAGGCGGTCGAAATCGTCGTTCGTGCCGCGTACCTGCACGCGGCCGGACAAGTCGCCTTCCATCACCTGGAGCGCGGTGGAGACAACCATGTCGATGCGTTTGCCGATCGCGCGGCTCATCAGCCAGCCGCCGGTCAGGCCCAGCGCCAATGTGCCGCAGAGCAGCCAGATCGCGCCGGTACGCAAGAGATCCTCGTCATCCACGATGTCCTGCACGTCGCGCCCCACGATCAGGCGTCCACCATCCGGCATGGTGCGATCGCGGACGAAGGCGGAGTGGTCGATCTCGAACCCATCCACGAAGCGGTCTGCCTCGATCACCGACAGATCCCTGGCAGGTTTCGGCGGCCAGCTCGGCAGGTTGGCCGAGACGATCTCGCCATTGGGCGCGACGAGGACATGGAACGGAACCCGCTCGGCAGGACGATGCGCCCGGCGTTCCAGCGCGGCCTGTGCAGCGGCGATGCCCGACCGGCGATAGACCGCGCCGATCTCGCCCGCTTCCGCTTCCACGCGCGCGCGGACTTCCGCCATCGGCCGCGTCACCCGCCACCAGTAGCCCGCGCCGAACAGCACCGCGACGGAGAGGCTGAACAGCGCCGCATAGGTCAGCGCGAGCCGAAACGAGAGGCTGCGCAAGAGCCGCGTCATCGCCGGATCACTCCGCCCGCATGACGTAGCCGAGCCCCCGGATCGTGTGGATCAGGGGGGCCTCGTCGTCCTCGGTGATCTTCTGCCGCAGCTTGGAGATATGCTGGTCGATGACGTTGGTCTGCGGGTCGAAATTGTAGTCCCACACGTTTTCCAGCAGCATCGAGCGCGTGACCACCCGCCCGGCATTGCGCGCCAGATAGGCCAGGATGCGCAGTTCGCGCAGGGTCAGGTTGATCCGCCGTCCACCGCGCGAGACGACATGGGCGACAAGGTCGATCTCCAGATCGCCCACCCGCAGGACATCGCCCGGCTCGGCCACGGCAGCGCCCCGGCGGCCCAGACTGTCGACCCGCGCCAGCAGTTCGGACATCGCGAAAGGCTTGGCCATGTAGTCGTCGCCCCCCGCGCGCAAGCCCCGGACGCGCTCGTCCACGTCGCCCAGCGCGCTGACGATCAGCACCGGCGTGGTGTTTTCCGTCGCGCGCAAAGCCGCCAGCAGCTTGAGCCCGTCGAGCGAGGGCAGCATCCGGTCCAGCACGATCACGTCGTATGTCTCGCAAGTGGCCTGGATCAGCCCCTCGCGCCCGTCGGCCCGGTGATCGACGAGATGCCCGGCCTCGCGAAGACCCGCCGCGACATGGGCGGCCAGGCTGGCATCGTCTTCGACAAGCAGGATCTGCATATGGGTCGGTCCCGGCACGGCATTACGGAAATGGGGGCGTCAAACAGCGCGCCCGTATCGGTCCGCCGCACGCACGTCGAGCGGCACACCGCCTGCAACATGGGCAAATCCAAATGTTTCCGCAATCATTGCGAGACAAGGCTGCGGCATAGGCCGGAAAATGACCGCCACTGCCCTTTCGCACCCTCTCCCCGCCACGACCCTCCGGACTGCCGCACCGCGCCTGATCCATGTCCTTGCCGTCGGCGGCGCGCACCAGTTACCGCATATCGTGCCGGTCGCCTGCGAACTGGAACGGCGTCATCCCGGGAGCGTGACGATCTTCGTGCCCAAGGCCGCCGATGCCGAGGCCGTCCGCGAACTCGCCGCGAAGATCGGCCTGCCGCTGCCCGCCCTCGTCGAGATGCGCCTGCCGAGTGCACTGGGCGCCATGATCCCCGGCTTCGCGCGCAAGCTGGCGCGGTTGGTCTACTGGTCCTCGCTGATCCGCGATGCCGAACTGATCCTCTGCGCCGAGCGTACCTCGACCGTCCTCGCGCGGCTGTGGAAGCAGTGCCCGCCGCTCGTCCATATCCCCCACGGCGCGGGCGACCGCGCGGTCGGTTTCGAGAAGCGCTTCGAACTGTTCGAGCACGTGATCGTCGCCGGAAAGAAGGACCGCGACCGCCTGCTCGCCGCCGGTCTGGTGACGCCGGAAACCTGCACCGCCACCGGCCCGATCAAGCTGGCTGCGATGCTCCGCGCCGGTCTGGGCCGACCGCCGCTGTTCGACAATGACCGCAAGACAGTGCTCTACAACCCGCATTTCACGGCGAAGCTCAATTCCTTCGACGCCTTCGCGAAGAAGCTGATCGACGCCGTGGTGCGGGACGGTCGCTACAACCTCGTCGTCGCCCCGCATGTCCGCATGGCAGCGGGCTGGTCCGCGCACCGGCGCCGCGAATGGGAAGCGCTCTCCGTACCGGGGCAGGTAATCGTCGATCTCGGCTCGCCGCGCTGCAACGACATGACTTATACGTGCGCCGCCGATCTCTATCTCGGCGATGTCAGCAGCCAGGTCTACGAGTTCCTGATCCGCCCGCGCCCTTGCCTCTTCGTCAATGCCCATGGCGCTGCGTGGCAGGACAGCGAAGACTACGCGATGTGGCACTTCGGCGATGTCGTCACGCCCGATGCCGACCCGATTGCCGCCATCGACCAGGCCTTCGCCGATCACCGCGCCTATGTCGCCTGGCAGAAGGAGCGCACGCGCTATGCGATCGGCGGCCTCGACTGGAAACCGGACGGCACGCCCTTCCTTGCCGGAGAGGACCCGATCCGCATCGCCGCCGACATCGTCGCACGCGTGGCCGGACTTCAGCCCGCCCGCGCCTGAAACGAACGACACCCCTTCTCGTCATTGCGAGCGCAGCGAAGCAATCCAGAGCCGTTCCGCACGACTCTGGATTGCCGTGCGGCTTCGCCGCTCGCAATGACAAAAGTGGTGGAAGCCTCCCCGGTTCGGTCGGCCGCAGCCTAGCTCATACCGCCCATGGCGCGGACGTAGGCGACGTTCGCGCGCATCCGCGCGGTCTGTACGCCGATCCAAGACCGCTGCGCATCGAGCGCGTCGGTCTGGGCGGTAACCACTTCGAGATAATCCGAAGCCCCGTCCCGGTAGCGCGACAGCGCGATCTCGCTGGTGCGCTGGGCCGCCTGCGCCGCGTCGCGCTGGGCCGAGGCCTGCGTTTCGAGGTGGTGCATCGCCGCGATCGCGTCTTCCACGTCCTGGAAGGCGGCGAGCACGGTGGAGCGATAGTTCGCCGCCACTTCCTCGTACTCCGCCCGCGACATCTTCACCTGCGACTTGCGCGCGCCGCCGTCGAACAGCGTCAGCAGGGCCGAGACCGGACCAAGCGACCAGAACGTGTTGGGCGTGCTCAGCAGGTTGTCATGGGTCGTCTGCCAGCCCGCGCCGCCGCCGAGACCGATAGAGGGGAACCAGGCCGCCTTTGCCACGCCGATGCGGGCATTGGCGGCGAAGACCCGGCGCTCGGCCGCGGCGATGTCGGGACGGCGCTGGAGCAGTTCCGACGGCACGCCCACGGCGACATCCGGCACGTCGAGCGGCTCGCTGCGCATCGGCAGGGAGAACTCCGCAGGCGTGGTGCCGATCAGCGCCGCCAGTTCATGCTCGGTGGCCGCGCGCTCGTTGGCGACCGCCGAGACTTGCGCCCTGGCATTGCCGAGCACGGTACGCGCGCGGTTGACGTCGATACCCGAGGCGATGCCGCCCGAATGGCGCGTATCGGTGAGCTTGAGCGCACGCTCGAACGCCTCGACCGAACGGTTGAGCAGATCGGCCTGCACGTCGAGACCGCGCAGGCGCAAGTAGGCATCCGCCACCGAGGCCTGAAGGCTGAGCCGTGCCGAGGCAAGATCGCCGCTGGACGCCGCCGCTTCGGCATTGGCCGCTTTCACCGAATTGCGAACCCGGCCCCACAGATCGACTTCGTAGGACAGGCTGCCGCCCACCGTGAAGTTGTTGTAGGTCCGTGCCGTTCCGGTCGAAAGAGGACGGCCTGCCGACACGCGGTCGCGCGAAGCCTCACCGCTGACGCCCAGCGTCGGATAGAGGTCGGACGCCGCGACACCGGCGGACGCGCGTGCCTGATCGTAGCGGGCGAGCGCCGCAGCCAGCGTCGGGCTGGCGGCTTCGGCGCGCTTTTCGAGATCGTCGAGCGTCGGATCGGCGAACATCGTCCACCAGTCGCCGCGCGCCTCGGCATCGCGCGGAGCGGCCTGCGACCAGCCCGCGACTTCGCGGAAGGCCGGCGGCGCGGCGGTTTCAGGGGCGTGATAGTCGGGCGCCATCGAGCACCCGGCCACGGAACATCCGGCGAGAAGCAGCGCCGCGACTGCGCGCAGCCTAGCCGCCATGAGCGGCACCCTTCGCAGCCGTGGGAGCGGCAGGCTTCTGGATCTTCACCTGATCGCCGCTGCGCATCGAGTCCGGCGGGCTGTCCACCACGCGGTCGCCCTGCTTGACACCGACCGAGACCACCACCGTCTTGCCGAGATCGCGGGCGATCGTCACCGGACGCACCGTCACGCGGTCGTTCGCGCCGACCACGGCCACGCTCGGGCCATTGTCGGTATAGAGGATCGTGCTGCCCGGCAGGGTCAGGCCCTGCACGCCGCCCGCCACGTCGAAGTGCGTTTCGACGAAGGCGCCCGGCTTCAGCGAACCGTCGTTGTTGTCTGCCTGCACTTCGACGAGGACCGCGCCCGACTGGGCATCGACAGCGCCGGCGCTGCGGGTGACGGTGCCGGGGAAGGTGCGACCGGGGAACTCCGGCAGGGTCAGCTTGACGCCGACGCCCTGCTTGACCTGCGCCGAATAGATCTGCGGCACGCGCACGTAGATACGCATGCGGTGGATGTCGGACACGGTGAACAGCGGCTGCGCGGCGGCATTGCCCGCCACCACCAGCGCACCGATCTGCGCCGAGCGACTGGTCACGACACCGGCGAACGGCGCCGAAAGCCGGGTGAAGCCGCGCGTCGCCTCAAGCTCGCGCACGCTGGCGAGCGCGGCATTGGCCAGCGCGGTCTTGGCGGCAAGATCACCCGCCTTCTCGTCCACCTCCTGCTGCGAGACCGCATCCTGCTTGAGCATGGCGCTCCAGCGCTTCGAGGTCGTGGCGGCAAGGCGCTGGTTGGCAAGCGCGGTCTGGTAGTCCGCCTTGGCCTGCGCGAGCTGCTGGTCGACTTCGGGCGCATCGAGCACGGCAAGGGTCTGTCCTGCCGCAACCCGGTCACCGATGTCGGCCTGCCAGCTGCGCACATAGCCGTTGGTACGGGCGTAGATCGCCGCGCTGTTGAAGGCTTGCGCGGTGCCCGGTAGCGCCAGGCCGCCGGCCTCGCCCGCGCCGGCCGGGGTGACCACCGCGACAGTCGGCACGGCGGCATCCTCGGCCACCGCTTCGAGATCGCGGGTGGCGCTGAGGCGGGTGGCGATACCCGCGCCGACGACGGCCAGTGCGATCACCGCCGCGCCGATGCCGACACGCTTCAGGGTGCGGGTTTCCGGCCCTGTGGGCTGGTTTGCGGCTTCAGAGGTCGAATCATGCATGGGCGGCCTGCACTTCCTGGGGGGCTGCCTTCTCGCGGCGACGGCCGTGGACGAAGGCGAAGACGGTGGGAACGAAAAGAAGGGTTGCGATGGTAGCGCAGATCAGCCCGCCGACGACGGCGCGGCCGAGCGGGGCGTTCTGCTCGCCGCCCTCGCCGAGGCCGAGCGCCATGGGGCCCATGCCGATAATCATGGCCAGCGCCGTCATCAGCACCGGACGGAAGCGGACGAGGCCCGCCTCCATCGCCGCCTTCACCGGATCGCCCAGCTCGGCCAGCTTTTCGCGGGCGAAGCTGACGACAAGGATCGAGTTGGCAGTGGCGACGCCCATGCACATGATCGCACCTGTCAGGGCCGGGACCGACAGTGTAGTCCCGGTTGCGAACAGCATCCAGACGATACCCGCCAGCGCCGCCGGAAGCGCGGTGATGATGACGAAGGGATCGAGCCAGGACTGGAAGTTGACCACGATCAGCAGGTAGATCAGCACGACCGCCGCCAGCAAGCCCCAACCGAGACCGGAAAAGGCGGTGTTCATCGTCTGGTACTGGCCGCGGATGGTGATCGTCGAGCCCTTGGGCGCTTCGGCCTTGAGCGAGTCGATCGCCCTCTGCACGTCACCTGCCACGGCGCCGAGGTCGCGGCCCTGCGGGGTGCCGTAGATATCGATGACCGGGGCGATGTTGTAGTGCGAGACGACCGGCGCGGTGGTCGAGCGGTTCAGCGTCGCCAGTGCGCCCAGCGGCTGCGGACGGGTTCCGGCCGCAGCGCCCGAGACCGGCAGGTTCGACAGCTTGGTGAGCGAATCCACCGCGTATTCCGGTGCCTGGGCGACGACCGCGTATTGCACGCCGTTGTCGGGGTTCACGAAGAACACCGGTGCGGTCTGCGAGGTGCCTGCCAGCGAGTTGCCGAGGCTGGTCGTCACGTCCTTTTCGGTCAGTCCATACTGACCCGCGCGGGCGCGATCCACGTCCACGTCGATCTGCGGCGAGTTGGCAGGCTGTTGAAGACGCATGTCGGCAAGGCCGGGAATGCGGGCCATCTTCGCCATCAGCTTCTGGGCATAGACGCGCGAGGCGGCCAGGTCCTTGCCCGCGATCTGGACATCGATCGGCGAGGGCGAACCGAAGTTCAGGATCTGGCTGGTGATGTCGGCAGGCAGGAACGAGAACTGGGTGCCGGGGAACAGGCGCGGCAGTTCGCGGCGGAGCTTCTCGACATAGCCGTCGGTCGGGGCATGGCCCTTGATCAGCGTGATCAGCATGTCGCCGTCCTGCGGACCGATGGTGCCGCTGTTGTTGTAGACGGTGTTGATCGAGCTGACCGGCAGGCCGATGTTGTCGGTGATCGAGCCCAGTTCGGACTTCGGAACGACCTTGCGCACTTCCTCCGCGATCCGCTGGAAGCGCAGGGCCGTCTCGTCGATGCGCGTGCCCACCGGCACGCGAACGTGCATGGCGATCTGGCCGGAATCGACGGTCGGGAAGAAATTGCTGCCAAGGAAAGGCATCAGCCCGAACGATACGACGACAATCGCCAGGAAGCCGAGCATGAAGCCCTTTTGCCCCTGAAGCGCGCGGCGCAGGATACCGAGGTAGCCGTCGCGCAGCTTTTCGAAGCGAGCCTCGAAGCCGCGCTGGAAACGCACGAGGGGATTGTGCGAATCCGGCGTTCCCGCGTTGTGCGGGTTTTCGCCGTGGGTGGTGTGCGGCTTCAGCAGGTACATCGCCAGCGTCGGCACCAGCGTGCGCGACAGGATGAACGAGGCGATCATCGCGAAGACCACCGAAAGCGCCATCGGCACGAAGAGATAGCCAGCGACGCCGGGAAGGAAGAACATCGGCACGAAGACGATGCAGATGCAGAGCAGCGAGACGAAGGCGGGAGTGACGATCTGGGCGGCGCCATCAAGGATCGCCTCCATCACCCCCTTGCCCTGTTCGAGGTGCCAGTTGATGTTCTCGATGGTGACGGTCGCGTCATCGACGAGAATGCCGACCGCGAGGGCCAATCCGCCCAGGGTCATCACGTTGAGCGTCTGCCCGAACACCGCCAGCATGGCGATGGCGGCAAGCACCGCAAGCGGGATCGACAGGGCGATGATCACGGTCGAGCGCCACGAGCCGAGGAACAGCAGGATCATCAGCGAAGTAAGCGCGGCGGCGATGGCGCCCTCGTGGATGACTCCGTTGACGGCCGCCTTCACGAACAGCGACTGATCGCCGACCGGCAGTATCTTGAGGCTGTCCGGCAGGGTTTCGGCGATCTTGGGCAGCGCCGACTTCACGCCGTCCACGATCGAAAGCGTCGAAGTCGCACCGTTCTTGAGCACCGTCAGCAAGGCCGAGCGACGGCCTTCCACGTGAACGACGTTCTGCTGCTGGGCGCTGCCGTCGCGCACGAAGGCCACGTCCCGCATGTAGATCGTCGCGCCGTTGACGACCTTGACGGGAAGATTGTTCAGGGCTTCGATCGAATCCGGCGTATTGTTCAGGCGCACCGAATACTGGGTCTCGCCGATCTTCACAAAACCGGCGGGGTTGATCTGGTTCTGCGAGGCGATGGCATTGCCGACGTCGACCGCCGAAAGACCCTTCGACTGAAGCGCCTGCGGATCGAGGTCGATCTGCACCTGACGCTGGCGACCGCCCGAGGGGAACGGCATGGCGAGGCCCGGAATGGTGACGAGGCCGGTGCGGATCTGGTTCTGGCCGATGTCGAACAGCTGCTGCTCGGTCATGCCCTCGCCCGACAGCGCGAGCTGGAGGATCGGCACGGTCGAGGCGCTGTAGTTCAGGATCAACGGCGGAGTGATGCCGGGCGGCATCTGGCGCAGCACCGTCTGCGAAACCGACGTCACCTGGGCGGTGGCGGTGCGGATGTCGGCGCCGGGCTGGAAATAGATCTTGACGATGCCGGTGCCCTGGAGCGACTGGCTCTCGATATGCTCGATATCGTTGACCGTGGTGGTCAGCACGCGCTCATAGGGCGTGACGATGCGGTCCGTCATGTCCTGCGGCGCGAGGCCCGCGTAAGTCCAGGCGACGGCGATGACCGGAACCTTGATCTCGGGAAAAATGTCGACTGGCGTGCGGAAGGCCGCCAGCAAGCCGCCGATGGCGATGATAATGGCCATGACGATAAAGGTCAGGGGGCGGTGCAGCGCGGTCTTGACGATACCTAGCATCGAGTACTCCATAGGCCGTCCGGCACGCAGGCATGCGCGCAGGACAGGCGAAATCCTCTCCGGTTCATTTTTCTGGTTTGGGTTTCCGCCGCTGCGACCCTCTGCTGCACAGGGCACCAGAAACGGACGGGAAATCCTGCTGGAATAGTTCAGCCCCTAACGAACCGATCCACGTTAGGAAAATGCGCTTTATGAAATACTCTCATGAATCAATTTCATGATTGTTGCCGCTCGATGTCCTTCGCGCGTCAGGTAAGCGATTCAATTGGCAAATTCGCCGTGCAGCTTGCCGATGCCCGAGGCGGCAAGGCCATCCCGCCGATGGTCGCCGCCTGCTTGCAGTCGAAACGACAAGCCTCGCAGCCGTTGCGCCGCCGCGCCCGCCACGGTCCTTATTTCGCGTCGAGCACGAGCAAGGCGACGCCCTGGCGGGGCAGGCGCAGCGTCGCGCTGGCCCCCTTCCCGTTGCGGCTCACCGCGACGTCCTCCGCCTGCATTCTGGAAGCCGCTTCCAGCTTCACGTACTGATCCTGATCGGGTGACTGGGGCGATCCCATCTTCTGCCACGCAGCGAAGGCGTTGGCATGATCGCGGTCCACGCGCCACAGGCTGGCCTTCGCCGGTACGCCCTTCAAGCCCCTGAGATCGATCGTGACTTGCGCATCGGGCCCGGCCACGTCGTCGTCGTGGTAATGCCAGAGCAGCAGCGCGATCCTGCCGTCTGCGGTGCGCGTGGCGATCGAGCCGATATCGGCCTCGCCCTGCACCCCTTGCGCCATCACCCGGTCGAGCGGGATCTGAGCGGCGTTGGTCGTCGCCAGCTTCGTCTCGCCCAGCTGCGCGAACAGGCGGAACACGTTGAGCACGGGCAGATCGACGCCATTGGTGGAAAGCTGGCGATAGCCCGCGAACCACGGCTGATCCTCGAACTCGAAGGACCATGAGAGCACGCCCTCCAGGTTCACCTTTCGCCGTGCGGCCAGTTCCCAGATCCGCGCGAAGCTGGCGGCGGTGTAGCTGGAATACATCGTGCCATTGCGATAGGCGTTCTGCGGGCCGGGGCAGGCGGCGCAGCCCTCCGGATCGCTCTCGCCGATCACCACCGGCTTGCCTGCCAGCGCGGGGATCGACAGCACCTTGGTGAAGCCGCCGTCCGTTTCGCGCAGATGCGTGGACAGCCCCATGCGTACGTGACCGTTCACGAAGGTGGGCCTGCCCTTCGCATGGAACGAAAGGAAGTCGGTGGGCGTGCCCACCTGCCCCGTGACGTAGTTCCTGCCGGACGATACATGCTTCAGGAACCCGTCCATGAAGGTCCCACCCGCTCCCGCCACGTCCGGCCCGCCGACGCGCGCGGTCGGCAGCGCCTTGCGGATCGCGGCGATGGCATAGTCGTGGAGCTTGTAGAATTCCTCGGGACTGGCGGACCAGTAGAAGTTGGAATTGGGCTCGTTCCAGACCTCGAAGTACCAGCGCTCCACTTCGGCCCGGCCGTAGCGCTCGATGTTGTGGAGCGTCCATTGGTGGACCAGTTCCGCCCACTTCTCATAGTCCTTGGGCGGATAGGTCCAGCCGGTGGCAATCAGCTTGTAGTCGAAGCCGGGGCGCCAGCTATGCTGATAGGGCGTGCCTTCGGGCGCGCTGGACAGGGCCTCGGGCATGAAGCCGATCTGCAGATAGGGCCGCACCCCGCGTGCCAGATAGGCGTCGATGATCCCGTCCACGACCGTCCAGTCATAGACCGGCGTGCCGTCCTTGCCCTCGGTATAGGCGTTGGTGCTGCCCCACTTGAACGCGGGTGTGCCGTCTCCGCTGCTGAGCAGGTTGTGCGCGCGGAAATAGACCTGTCCCGACCTGAGCTTGCCCAGTTCGACCAGCAGTTTGCGGCCGTCCTTCATGGTCGCGTAGTTCGGCTCGTCGGCACCGAAGAAGCGCCAGACCGGCGGCAGCTTGCCGTCCGTACGGGCGGCGTCGACGCTCACCGTCACTGGACGCGGAGCCTCGGCTTGCTGCGCAACGGCGGTTTGAGCCAGTCCGGCCTGGGATAGCACCGTGAGCACGGTCATGGTCGCGAGAGCCCTGGAAATCGTCATCGGGTCATCCTCTTGAAGGGGAGCGGCACGGCTTCGGGTGCGATCGTGACGTCCGGATTGATCTCACAGGGAAACGACAGGTCAAGACTGCTTGATCGACTGTTGGTGATGAAGTTGCAAGCGCGGTTGGCGCTGACGCGGAACCCGCAAGAATCGAACAAGCGCTTTCAGCGAGCAACCCTGCGCATGGACACTGCACAGGGACACTGCGCAAGGACACAGGACCCATCCCCCAGAAAAAGCTGCGGGGACTGCGAACAAACGGCCACGCGAACCATTTTCTCCTACTCGACACATCTTCCGCAGGGCGCGATGAATCTGCAACAATGGCTTTCGGTAACTCTCCTCTGCGCCATGATGGCGCTGTTCGTCTGGGGACGCTTCCGCTTCGATATCACCGCGATCATAGCCTTGCTCGCCGGAGTTGCGCTGGGGCTGGTGCCGCCGGAAAAAGCCTTTGCCGGTTTTTCCGATGACATCGTCATCATCGTCGGATCGGCGCTCGTGCTGTCGGCCGCAGTACAGCGCTCGGGACTGGTGGAAGCCGCGGTGGACCGGCTGGCCCACCGCCTGCGAAAACCCGGATCGCAACTGTTCGTCTTGACCGGCCTGGTCGGGGCCGCGTCGGGCCTCATCAAGAACATCGGCGCGCTGGCCATGCTTATGCCCGCGGCAACCCAGCTTGCGAAGAAAAGCGGCACCAACCCGTCCCGGTTCTTCATGCCGATGGCATTTGCCTCCTTGTTGGGCGGACTGACGACGCTGGTCGGCACGTCTCCGAACATCATCGTCAGCCGCGTGCGTGAGGAAATGACCGGCAAACCTTTCGGAATGTTCGATTACCTGCCGACCGGGCTGAGCCTGCTGGTCATCGGCCTGATCTTCCTGCATGTCGGCCGGAGGCTTCTGCCGGAGCGGCAGGCGCCGATCACGATGGGTCAGGCTCTCAACATCTCGGCCTACGCGACCGAAGCCACGGTAACCCCGCAGGCCACCATCATTGGCGATACGGTGGCCGACTTCATCGAAAGTCAGGAAGGGGCCATAGAGGTAACCGCCGTGCTGCGTCACGGCCTCCGCGCGCAAGTGCATCCGGACACGGTGATCGAACAGGACGATATCCTGATCCTGATGGGAGACCCGGATGCGCTGGAACGCGCGATCGCCGCGACGGGCCTTGCCCTCCACGACCCCGAAGAGGCGGAGCAAGGAAGCGACGAAACCGGCGTCATCGAAGCGGTGGTGACCGCCGGTTCGGTCCTGGTCGGCTCCAATGCCGGACGGCTGATGCTGAAGGAGCGCCTGGGGATAAGGCTGATCGCCATTTCCCGGGAAGGAAGCCGTCTCAGGAACAAGCCCAGCGGCGTGAAGCTGGTGGCCGGTGACATCCTGGCCTTGCAGGGCGTTCTCGATGCCATGCCGGGACAGCTCAACCAACTGGGCCTGCTGCCCCTCGCCCAGCGCCAGATCCGCCTGGGCCGCAAGCGCAAGGGGTGGCTGGCGATCGCCATTCTGGCCGGGGCGATGCTGGCCACGGCCACGGGCCTCGTTCCGGTGGCCTTGGCGTTCTTTGCGGGAGCCGGTCTCGTGCTCGTGACCGGCGCCTTGCCGGCCGAGGACGCCTACGAAGCGATCGAGTGGCCGATCCTCATCATGCTGGGTGCGCTCATTCCCGTCAGCGAAACGCTGCAGACCACGGGGGCTTCGGACGTTCTCGCGGTCGAACTCGCCAATATGGCCGTCCATCTGCCGCCGTGGGGAGCCGTGGCGCTGGTTCTCCTCATCTCGATGGCGGTCACGCCGTTTCTCAACAATGCCGCAACCGTGCTCGTGATGGCGCCGATCGCGGCGGTGTTCGCGCATGACCTGGGTTATCGACCCGAAGCCTTCCTGATGGCCACGGCAATCGGCGCGGGATGCGATTTCCTCACCCCGATCGGACACCAGTGCAACACTCTGGTGATGGGGCCCGGCGGCTACCGCTTCACCGATTACGCCCGGCTCGGCGCACCGCTGTCCCTGCTGGTTCTGCTAGCGGGACCGCCGCTGATCCTGACTGTCTGGCCGCTCTAGGCTCCGCTGCAACAGCAACCGGAATGCAACAGGCGCGCTGAAAAATCGCGCTTACCCCCATCTCGGTATTGCAAGTGATTCGCACTAGCCTATTTAGCGGGAGATCAGGGGCCTGCACGATGCCGTCAGGCAGGACGCAATTCGGGAACTCTTCATGCACCTCGCCCGCCTCAGCGTTGCCGCGCTGCTTGCTTCGACCGCATTCGTCGCGGCCAATGCCCAGGCGCAATCCGCCGTCACCACGGAAGCGCCGCAGGACATCCTCGTCACCGCGCAGCGCCAGAACCAGACCCAGGTCAGCGGCAATGGCAGCCTGGGCGCGTTGGGCGACAAGGCCGCCGAAGACATCCCGTTCAACTTGCGCGCCTACAACGAAGCGCTGATCCTGAACCAGCAGCCCGATACGCTCGGCGAAGTTCTTGAAAACGACCCCACGATCCGCACGACGCTGGGCTTCGGGATCGCCGGTGAAGTCTTCGTCATCCGAGGGTTCGATCTGGCTTCGGACGACGTCGGCTTCGACGGCCTCTACGGCATCACCCCCCGCCAGCTGGTGGCGCCGGAGCTGTTCTCCTCGGTGCAGGTCATCAACGGCGCCAGCGCGTTCCTGAACGGCGCCGCGCCGGGCGGCAGCGGTATCGGCGGCAGCGTGAACCTGCTGCCGAAGAAGGCCGACCGCGACATGACCCGCGCGACGATCGGCTATACTTCGGATTCGCATTTCTCCGGCGCGCTCGATGTCGCCCGCCGCTTCGGCGAAAACAACGAATGGGGCCTGCGCGTGAACGGCTCGGCGCGCCGGGGCGACGTGGCGATCGATAACGAGTTCCATTCGAGCTACGTCGTGGGCGGCACGATCGACTACGACAGCGGCCCGCTGCGTGCGATGCTCAACGTGAACTACCAGCGCCTGCGCCAGTCGAACTGGCGCCCGAAAGTGGCGATCGGCTCGGTCATCCCGCGCGTGCCCAAGGCGGACGCGAACTACTCGCAGCCCTGGAGCCTGATCCAGACCAGAGACTTCTTCGGCACGTTCAGCGTCGAATACGACCTGGCCGACAACGCCATGCTCTACGCCAAGGTCGGCGCGCGCGACGGCAAGGAAGACCAGACCACCGCCAGCATCACCCTGCTGGATCCCGCCACCGGCGCGGCGACCGGCAGTGGATCCTACGTGCCCCGCACCGACAACAACGAATCCGCCACGAGCGGCCTGCGCGTCAAGCTGAACGGCGGCGGCATCAGCCACGAAGTCAATGTCGGCGTGGCGGCAAGCTGGCAGGTCAACCGCAATGCCTACGACTTCTTCGGCAGCTACGATACCAACCTTTACGACACCCCGACCGTGGCCGTACCGCCGTCTGTCCTGCTCGGGGGCGATCTCGACGATCCGTTCCCGATCAGCCGGACCCGCGTGGCAAGCGTCTTCGCCTCGGACACCGTAGGCTTCTGGGACGATCGCATCCTGATCACCGGCGGCCTGCGACTCCAGCAGATCAAGACGACCTCCTATGCCTATACCGACGGCGCAAAGTCCGGCGGCTACAACAAGGATGCGGTCACGCCCGTCGTCGGCGTCGTCATCAAACCGGTTGCAGGCCTCTCGCTTTACGGCAATCGCATCGAAGGACTGGTGCAGGGTTCGACGGCCGGAGCCACCGTGGAAATCGGCGGCACGCCCTTCCCGGTAACGAACGGCGGACAGGTCCTGCCTCCGGTCAAGTCGGTGCAATACGAAGTCGGCGGCAAGCTCAACATGGGCCGCTTCAACGCCGGGCTGGCACTATTCCAGATCGACAAGCCGAACACCTTCTATCGTGCCGATGCCGACAATCCCGGTTCCTACGAATACGGCAACTTCGGCACCCAGCGGAACCGGGGCCTCGAATTCACCGTCGACGGCGAGCCGGTGGACGGCCTGCGCGTCATCGGCGGCGTCACCTACACCGAAGCCAAGCTGCGCCGCACCGATGGCGGCGTGAACCAGGGCAACGATGCGGTCGGCGTTCCCGATGTCCTGGCCAACGCCAACGTCGAATGGGACATGCCCTTCCTGCCCGCGCTGACCCTGACCGGACGCGTGGTCTATACCGGCAAGCAGGCGGTCGATCAGGCCAATACGCTGGAACTGAACGACTGGACGCGCTTCGATCTCGGCGCCCGCTACGTCGCGCTGCTGGGCGGAGACACCCCGCTGACGCTGCGCTTCAACGTCGATAACGTTGCCAACAAGCGGTACTGGGCCTCCGCCTTTGCCGTGTTCGGCACCCAGTTGCTCCAGGGCACCCCGCGCACGTTCAAGGCTTCCGCCTCGATCGAGTTCTGACCCGGAATCCTGGAACCACCCTTCTCTGAACGCCCAGCGGCAGCCGGATCCGGAATTCCGCTGGGCGACAGTTCTCAAGGATCAAATCCCGCCGAGAGCATGGGCGATCTGCCGAGCGAAGCTTAGGCCGATCCCCTGCCCTCGGGTCTGGTCGTGAAGAACGGCCGAAGGCAAGAGTCTGCCTCCTATTTCATGATATGATGCAACATATCGTTGACCTATATCGTTTGTCCTGACAGAAGCCGCCCCAACCGAGGGGGCAATGATCGCTCGCGGCATATTTCATCGTGGGGATCGCATGCTTCGTTTTGCCAAGGACCGCTGCCTGCTCGCAGGGACCCTGCCGTTTGCCATGGCGCTGGCGCCGCTCGGCGAGGCGGCGGCCGAAGAGGTCGAAGGAGAAGACCGTAGCGAGGCGATCACCGTGACCGGCGTGCGCCAGGCCTATCGCGGCAACTTCGCGGTCTCGGAGATTCCGCAATCGATCGCGGAGATTTCCGGCGAAACACTGGCGCAGAACGGCATCCAGCGCCTGACCGACGCGCTCGATCTCAATGCCTCGGTAGTGCGGCAGAACACGCTGGGAGGCCTGTGGGATTCCTTTGCGATCCGTGGGTTCAGCGGAGACGAGAACATGCCGAGCGGCTACCTCGTCAACGGCTTCAACGGCGGGCGCGGTTTCGGCGGACAGCGCGATGCCGCCGGGATCGAGCGGGTCGAAGTGCTGAAAGGTCCCGCCGCGGCGCTCATCGGGCGCGGCGAGCCGGGCGGCACGATAAACCTCGTGACCAGGCAGGCCGAGCTGGGCCGCACCTTCGGGAGCGCCTCGATCCAGTACGGCAGCTGGGACCGTGTCCGGGGCGAGGCGGACGTCAACCTCGCCGTGACGGCAGGCCTCACCGCGCGGCTGATCGGCTATGCCGAGGACGGCGATACCTTCCGCGATCACGTTCATCAGACGCGCTGGGGCTTTCTGCCCTCGATCGGCCTCGCGCTCGGTCCCGATACGCGCCTCACTTACGATTTCGAGAAGACGCGCGTGGCCGTGCCCTTCGATCGCGGCATCGTCGTGCTAAACGGCAACTTCGATACGGTGCCGCGTTCGCGGTTCCTTGGCGAGCCGGGAGACGGTGACACCGTGGCCCGCGCCACCGGCCACCAGCTGCGCCTGCAACACGAGTTCAGCGACCGCTGGAGCCTGCTGGTCGGCGGCAGCCTGCGCGATACGCTGCTCACCGGCTTTTCCTCGGATGCCGAGACGGTCGCCTCGCGGCAGGCGCTCTACGCCGACGGCCGCTCGCTTTCGCGCCAGCGCCGTTCGCGGCGCTACGATGCCCGGCACTACGTGGTCCGCGCCGAGCTTGCGGGCGAGTTCGACACCGGCTCGCTCCGCCACCGGGTGCTGATCGGCGCGGACTACGACAGCTTCGACTACGACCAGGTGTTCCTGCGCTTCCGGCCGCCCGCGCTGAGCACGAACCCCACCCAGCAGCAGGGCAATGTCATCGACATCCTCGCGCCGGTCTATGGGCGCTTCCCGCTGCCGGTCGGCGCGACGATGATGGACCGCGTCGATCGCCAGCGCTCCATCGGTGCCTATGTGCAGGACCAGATCGAGATCACCGCGCGCCTGCAAGTGCGCATCGGCGGCCGCTTCGATCATCTCGAACTGGAGACCGACAACCGCCTGAGCGACGTCTACAGCCGCCGCAAGCGCAGCCGTTTCAGCCCGCAGGCGGGCGTGGTCTACAAGGTGAGCGATCCACTGACTGCCTATGCCGCCTATGGCCAGGGCTTCCGCGCCAATGTCGGCACCGATGTCGGCGGCACGATCTTCGATCCCGAGACCAGCAAGTCCATCGAGGCGGGCATGAAGCTGACCCTGCTGGGCGGGGCGCTGAACGGGACACTGGCAGCCTTCCAGCTGACCAAGGCCAATCTGCTGGCCACCGATCCGAATGCGCCGGGCTATTCGCTCGCCATCGGCAAGGCGCGCAGCCGCGGCGTGGAGTTCGATCTGGGCGGCCGCCTGCCCGGTGGCTGGGACGTGCTGCTGAGCTATGCCTTCGTCGATGCCGAGGCGCGCTCGACGATGGTCGATCCCAACACCGCCTTCCAGGTCATGCCCGGCGATCCGCTGGTGAACATTCCCAGGCACAACCTGAACATGCAGGTCGCCAGGGCATTCACCCTCGGCGCGCGCGAAGCGCAAGTCGGTGCGGGCATGCAATATGTCGGCAAGCGTGCGGGCGAGACCGGCACCGATTTCATACTGCCCGCGCGCACGCTGTTCCGTCTGTTCGGCAAAATGGACCTGATGGAACAGCTCGAACTGTTCGGGTCGATCACCAATCTGTTCGACACGCACTGGTACGCCAACAGCTACTCGCCGCTCTGGGTGCAGCCCGGCGCACCGCGCACCGCGACCGCGGGCCTGCGCGCCCGATTCTGATTTTCGCCTCAAGGACAATGCAATGCTGAAGTTCGGCACTCTCGCCGCTGCTCTCGTCTCCACCCTGCCCGTCCCGGTGGCGGCCGCAACGCAGGGGCCCGATCCTGCCGCCATCTTGCCGCCCGCACTGGCCTGGTCGGGCGCCAGCGAGAAGCTCCTCGCCCCTGCGAACGATCCCTGGATCACCCCGGCGGAAGCCACGGGTTTCCGCACCACGCCCCGCTATGACGAAGTGCGCGACTGGCTGGAAAGGCTCGCACAGGCTTCCCCGCTCATCAGCGTCGAGAGCTTTGGCAAGACCGGCGAAGGACGCGACCTGCTGATGGTGCGGGCCAGTAAAGGCGATTCCGGCAAACCGGTCGTGCTGGTGCAGGCGGGCATCCACTCGGGCGAGATCGACGGAAAGGATGCCGGGCTGATGCTGCTGCGCGACATCGCGATGCGCGGCAAGGCGCACCTGCTCGACAAGGTCGATCTCGTCTTCGTGCCGATCCTCAATATCGACGGCCACGAGCGGGCCAGCCCCTGGAACTTCCTCCATGTCCGAGGCCCCGAGGCCAAGGGCACCGAGGGCAATGCCCGCGCCATCAACCTCAATCGCGATTACGCGAAACTCGACACGCCCGAAGTGCGCGCCGTGGTCGCGCTGCTGCGGCGGTTGGACCCGGTGCTCTACATCGATTGCCACGTCAGCGGCGGCTTCGACATGCAGTACGACGTGACTTATACTTATGCCGGATGGGGCAAGTATGCGCGCCACCGGGCGACGGCGCAGTGGCTGGAGCAGCGCTTCGGCCCCACCGTGCAGAAGGCGCTGACCTCGGCCGGGCATGAGCCGCTCATCTACCCCAGCCCGATCGACACCCGCAATCCGCAAGCGGGCATCCGCTACAGCCCCGAAGGTCCGCGCTACTCGACCGGCTACGGCGATTTCATCGGGGTTCCGACCGTGCTGGTCGAGAACCACATGCTCAAGCCCTATCGCCAGCGCGTGCTCGGCACATATGTCCTGCTGGAGGCGGCGCTGAAGCTGGCTGCGCAGGATTCAGGCCGCATCGCCGAGGCCAAGGCAATGGACCGCGCGGAACGGCCCGCCCGGCTGCTGACCCGCTGGACGCCCGCGAAGGAACCGATCGGTTGGGTGGACAGCTTCAAAGGCGTCGCTTTCGAAACCTATCGATCCCCCGCGACCGGCCGGATGGAGCAGCGCTGGACCGGGCGGCGGATTACGTTCCGCATGCCGATCATCGGTCAGGACTCCGCCGAACTCGTGCAACTGCCCAAGGCCTGGCTGGTCCCGGCGGCCCAGACCGAGGTGATCGAAAAGCTGCGCCTCCACGGCATCGGCTTCGAAACGCTCGAGGCCGATCGGACCGTTTCGCTCGACACGGTGCGCCTTCAGGACGTGAAGCTGGCGGCAGCACACGATGGTCGCATTCCGCTGGAGGCGCGGTTCACCCATGAGCAAGGCGAAGAGACGATTCCGGCCGGAACCGTGCGGGTGCCATCCGACCAGCCGCTGGGCTTGCTGGCGGCGGCACTGCTGGAGCCGGAGAGCCAGGACAGTTTCCTGGCCTGGGGCCTGCTTCCGGAAGTGCTGTCCGCACCGGCCGGGACGGAGGACTTCGTCATGGCGCCCTTGCTGGATGCGCTGTTGGAGTCCGATGCAAAGCTCCGGGCTTCTTTCGAAAGCAGGCTGACCGCCGATCCGGAGTTCGCCGCCGATCCCGCCGCGAGACGGAAATGGCTGGCCGAGCGTCTCCCCCGGCGCGAAGCCTTCAGCCGCGTCTATCCGGTAAAGCGCGAAGTCGTCCCCATGGATAGCCTCAAGTAATCGATAATTCCGGGATCATCGGTCGGCGCGGTCATGACGGCGATCCGTCCCATCGCCCCTTCCGACGGCAGGACGATTGATGACCGGCGCGGATGGTGTAACAGCGCCGGCTAATGATCCCTTCAGGAGAACCCGAAATGGCGGCAACGATCGAACCCGGTGCAACGTTCAAGGAAAATCTGGCGAAATTACCTTCCATCGAGAGCCTTGAGCGCATCGACCTCGTGAATGGCGAAGGGGCCATCGTCGCCACCATCGCAAACCAGCCGGGCCAGCAAGGCTCGCTGGCAGTCTATCAGCACCTGAATGAGCAGTTCGACATCCTGGGTGCGGAAGCGGCAGAGGCAGGTCTGCTCGTCTTTGCCGAACATACGCAGGATGCGCGCAATCGTCCCGGCGCCCATCCGAATATCGACCGCCTGCTCGCGATCGCCGCCGGAGCCGATCCGCTGCGCATCGAAGTCGTTGCCAGCAAGGCCTGATCCGCGAAGCGCTTTCCCGGTCGCGGTGTGCGGTAGAACCCACACCGCCCACAGCGGTGGGGCTTGATCGACAGGAGCGGTCAGTCCCCGCCGCTCTCAGGGCGATAGCGGCTCGGCGAGGCGCCCAGGACGCGCCGGAACATCGTAGAGAAATTGCCCGGGCTATCGTAGCCAAGGTCGAGCGCGATGGCCGTGACGGATTCGCCCGATGCCAGCCGGGGCAAGGCCACCGACAGGCAGGCCTGCTGCCGCCATTCGGCGAAGCTCATCCCGGTTTCCCGCCGAAACAGCCGCGTGAAACGACGGCGATTCATGGCCAGCGCCTCGGACCACTGATCGATGGTGTCGTTCGCCTGCGGGCGTTCCAGGAAGCCATGGCAGCGCTGCGCCAAAGCGGCATGGCGCGGAAAGGGCACGACCAGCGGGATCGCCGGTGCCCGGCCAATCTCGGCCACCAGCAAGTCCATCACCAGCCCGTCGCGGCCATTCTCGTCATACTCGGCAGGCACTTGCGAGGCGGCAACGAGAAGTTGACGCAGCAGCGGCGAGACCGTGACCACCCGGCAGGTCCTGGCCAGAGCGGCGCTTGCCGTCCCGCCGATCAGCACGCTGCGGGTCTGCACGGCACCGACCATGCGCACGGAATGCGGCGTTCCGGCGGGTATCCAGACCGCCCGTTCCGGCGGCGCTACCCAGGCCCCCTCTGGCGTACTGACGGCGACCACTCCGCGTGCCGCATAGAGGAACTGGCCGCGCCGATGGCTGTGCTCGGCCAACTCGAAGGAGGGCGGATAGTCGTTGCCGATACCGACGACCGGACGCGGCACGTCTTCGAAGTCCGCCGAATTGCGCTGCTGAAGAGACTGTCCCATTTGCATAGTTGATTGACCCATATGCCGAAGCGGGACATTCGCAAACCGAATAAGCGGACCTGACGAGACGAAGACACAAGGACATGCAGGACATGGCAGCGAGCAGGCCCGATGCGGTGAAGCGCACCGCAGACGATCACGCAATGAACGGAACGGTATTCGGGGTGATCGTGGCGATCAGTTTCTGCCACCTTCTGAATGACATGATGCAGTCGCTCCTGCCTGCCATCTACCCCGCGCTCAAGACCGACCTGCACCTGAACTTCGGGCAGATCGGTCTGGTGACGCTGGCCTACCAGATCACCGCCTCGATCCTTCAACCTCTGGTCGGCCTCTACGCCGACAAGCGCCCGACCCCGCTGGCCCTGCCGGGCGGCACGCTGTTCTCGCTCGCAGGGCTGACCGTGCTCTCCGCCGCCCACAGCTATGGCCTGGTCCTCGTCGGCGCCTCGCTGCTGGGCATGGGGTCTTCCGTGTTCCACCCGGAATCCTCGCGCGTCGCGCGCATGGCGGCCGGCGGACGTCACGGGTTGGCGCAATCCCTGTTCCAGGTCGGCGGCAATGCCGGACAGGCACTCGGACCGCTGGCCGCCGCCCTCGTCGTGGTGCGGTGGGGACAGTCCAGCCTGGCCTTCTTCGCGCTGCTGGCCCTGCTTTCCGGCGCGGTACTGTGGAACGTCGCCGCTTGGTATCGCAACCACGGCCTCCAGCGGCTTGCCGCCGGTCGCAAGGCAAAGCCGGAACTCGCCCTCCCCAAGGGCCATGCGGCGCGCGGCATCGCGATCCTGCTGGCGCTTATCTTCTCCAAGTACGTCTACCTCGCCAGCCTGACGAGCTACTTCACCTTCTACCTGATCCACCGTTTCGGGCTTTCGGTACAGAACGCCCAGTTCCATCTTTTCGCGTTCCTGGCGGCGGTTGCGGTCGGCACCGTCCTGGGCGGGCCGCTCGGCGACCGTTTCGGCCGCAAGTACGTGATCTGGTTCTCGATCCTCGGCGCCCTGCCGTTCACTCTGCTGCTGCCCCATGCCAGCCTGTTCTGGACCGGCCCGCTGACCGTGGCGATCGGCCTGATCCTGGCCTCGGCCTTCCCGGCGATCGTCGTCTTCGCGCAGGAACTGGTTCCGGGCAAAGTCGGGATGATCTCGGGCCTGTTCTTCGGTTTCTCGTTCGGCATGGGCGGCCTTGGCGCGGCCGTGCTGGGGTGGCTGGCCGACCGGACGAGCATCGACACGGTCTACCAGATCTGCGCCTTCCTGCCCGCCATCGGTTTGCTGACGGCGTTCCTGCCACGCGTGGGCAAGGACTGATCCCCTTCCGCAAGAACACGCCCCCAACGGCGACCTGGCCGGTCGTCGGTGGGGGCGGCATGGTCATTCTTTAGAAGTCGACCGTGGCGGAGAGCCACAAGCGGCGGCCTTCCTGGTTGATCGAATAGGCCGGGGTATAGGCGGTCAGTGTTCCGCTCCGATAAGGCACATAGACGGCATAGTCCGTGTCGAACACGTTATAGACAGTCGCCGCCAGGCGGAAGGCGGGGGCAATCTGGTAAGAGCCGCCGAGGTGGAAGACCTCGTAACTGCGGAAGTCCCCCACCGCCGTCTGCTGGGCGTTGTTGCCGCGATAGCGGCTCGACCGGACTTCGGCCCGCGCCCAGAGGCTGGCGGCATCGCTGACCTTCCAGCGCAAGTTGCCATTGAGCATGTGCTTGGGCATGCCGATCAGCGGCAGGCCCTTCTCGGAACCGCTGAGCTGCTCGGTCTCGGTATAAGTATAGTTGACCGAGAGCGAGACGGCAGGCGTGAAGGCCAGGCGCGTCGCCACTTCCACGCCGCGCGTGCGCGCCTTGTCGATATTGATCGACTGGCCAAACAGGTCGACCGCGGGGAAGTTGCCAACGTCGAGGCAGCCCGGACGGTTCGGATTCCCCGCGAAGGAACAGTTGGGAATGCCGGGGCCGCTGGCGATCTTGTCGTCGAAGTCGTTGTTGAACAGGGTGACGTTGCCGCTGAACATGCCCTTGTCGTCGAAGTAGATGCCCGCTTCGTAGCTGGTGCTGGTCTCCGGCGTCAGGCCCGGTGTTCCGATCAGCGGCACGCGGCCCTGGCTGCCGAAACCGATGATACCGCTGGCGATCTGCTCGACGCGCGGGGTCTTGAAGCCGCGGCTGCCCCCGCCCTTCAACGTCAGCGCATCGGTCATGTTCCACACCGCATAAGCGCGGGGCGACCACTTGTTGCCGAACGTGGAATGATCGTCGTAGCGGGCGCCGCCGGTCAGGTTGAAGCCGTCCACGACCGTGACCGTCGCTTCGGCGAAGCCGGCCCACTGGGTGAACGTGAAAGGCGCCGGAGCGACGCCGTCGACCATGCGGGCACGCCAGTACTGGCCGCCGACGGTAAAGGCGACCGGCCCCGCCTTGCCCGCGAAACGGCTGTCGATGATGTCGTTGCGCGCCTTCAGGCTACGGGCACTGCCAGGGGTCGCGCCGGGCGTGCCGTTGGGGATCAGGCGGCCGATGGTTTCGGTCTCGTTGCGCGTCAGCGTGGTGTCGAGCTGGCCGAAGTCACCCGCCCGCCAGGTATGGGCGGCGACGTAATTGGTGCGGTTGAACCTCTGCTTGGGCGCATAACCGCCCGATCCCAAAGTGCCGAGCTGGCCTTCGGTATTGTCGTAGATCTGTTCGTTGCGGTCGAATTCGAACCAGAGATCATGGTCGGCATGCGGCGTCAGGCTGAGACGGCCGCCGTAGGTGTAGATGTCAGAGCGCACCGGATTGCGGCCCAGCGTCAGGGCCGGATCACCCGGAATCTCGATGTTGGAACTCTCGCGGTGAAGGATGCTGCCGCGCAGGGTCAGGCCGACCAGATCCTTGACCACCGGCCCCTGGGCGAAACCGTTGATGGACTGGATATTGCCGAAGCGATCGTCTTCCTGGATCGTGCTTTCGGCCGTCGCCGTTCCTACCCAGCGGCTGCCGACCTTGCGGGTGATGATGTTGACGACACCGCCCATCGCGTCCGAGCCATAAAGCGTGGACATCGGGCCGCGCACGACCTCGATCTGCTGGATCGCCGAGAACGGCGGCATGAAGCTGGTAGAGGTCTCACCGAAACCGTTGGGCGTGACCCCGCCCGGCGCGTTCTGTCGGCGTCCGTCGATCAGGACCAGCGTGTAGTCGCTGGGCATGCCGCGGATCGAGATGTTGAGGCCGCCGGTCTTGCCCGCTTCTCCGCCGACGTCGATACCCTGAACGTCCTGCAGCGCCTCGGCCAGACTGACGAAGCGCTTGTCCTGCAACTCGGTGCGATCGATCACCGTGATGCTGGCGGGTGCCATCGAGATATCCTGCGCATAGCCCGCCGCCGTCACCACGATCGGCTCGCCGTCGCCCGCCTCTTCGGCCCGGCCCGGCTGCGCCGCCAGCGCCGCCGTGGCCATGATGCTCACCCCCGCCAGTCGGCGCTTCGGTTGCCCGGAAAATATCGTCACACCTGTTCCCCTGAATTCGCAAGTGCGAATGACTTGCATTTGCAGGGCACTGGTTATGGCTGCGTCGCTCTGTCAATCTCCGGCCGAGAAATGCACGCCTCAGACATCAAATGTAACGACGCGCAAACCTTCGGCGTATGGAGACCAAGAGAATTGCTAATAGAATATTGTCAGATGTTTCCGGATAGACGCATGAATTCCGAAATCCCGCGCGCTTCAGGCTGACTATCCGCATACCGAATCCCGCTTGTCGAAGTGCTTTCCCGCAACTCTTCGCCCCGGCCCGAAGCGGGACACGGCCAGCCACGGGGAATCATCGAAAGCGAGCATTCCGGCCCGATCGCGAAGATACCCCTCTATCTACAGCAATCTTTCAATATTCGGATTTTCCGATCCGCTATCGTCCGCCCTCGGTATCGACGGGATTGACGCGTCCCACGATCAGTGGATCGGCGGTGGTCAGCGGCAGGATCGGCATGTCTTCCACATTTCCGCCGAAAGTCGCGGCCAGCACGCTTCTGGAAAACGACGAGACCGCCGCCCGGTAGCCGATGTCGGCAGGCATCGGCTGGTCGAAGAAGATCAGGAAGTGGATGTCCTCCTCGCCCAGGACCTCGATCTGGTGCGGATAGGATCGCGGGATGAAATAGGCGTCTCCCGGTTGC
This sequence comes from Novosphingobium sp., assembly GCA_017745295.1. Taxonomy (GTDB): domain Bacteria; phylum Pseudomonadota; class Alphaproteobacteria; order Sphingomonadales; family Sphingomonadaceae; genus Novosphingobium. The sequence continues at coordinate 105,659 of JAGHZR010000006.1, read as the reverse complement.
AGTTCATATGTATCGACGCTGCCGTCCGGATCGAGGATCGACATGCGCGCATGGCCCTTATGGACGTATCCCATCTCGGCCGTTCCCGGATGCCAGTGCGGTTCGCGCATGCCGTTCTCGCGCACGACGACGGAGTACATCGCCATGTTCTTCAGCGAAGGCCAGAACTGCGATCTTGCGACCCGCGCAGTGCCATAGGGAAAGTCGATGGGCGGGGTTTCGTCGGCGATATCGAACTTGTGGGGATCGGGATACTCGGCCGCAGCCGGAATTTCCGCCGCCGCGGGGCGCCGCACGAGGATCGGCGAGCCGGTATCGCGCCTGACCGGAGCCAGCGCCGAGGCGGGCAGGTCGAAAGTATTGCCCAGCACGGCATCCGTCATCGCCCCGAAAGCGGCATGGAGCGAGAAATCCTCGGGCCGCTCGTCGCTGAACACGATGATCAGTTCCGCCATCCCTTCGCCGACGTTCTCGATGGTATGGAGCGAGCCAGTGGGAATATGGAACATTTCACCGGGGCGGATCGTGAAGGAGCCGAAGACGTCCGCCGTATCGAGTACCGAGATCAGCAACGTGCCGGACAGGCAATAGGCCAGTTCATCGGCATTGGCATGCCAGTGCGGCTCGCGGATCGCATCGGGCGCCAGGACCAGCCGCTTCATCGACATGCGCCGCAGCAGCGGGAAATTGTCGGCAGTGAGTCGTCTCACCGATCCGAGTTCGCCTTCATAGCTCGGGTCCGCATTCAGTAGCGATCGCACGTGCCAGGATGCAGCCATCTTCATCTCCATGTCGGGCCATCGGACAACCGGGGTCGGTCGTCGCTGCCGTTCATGAAAGTGGGCGCGGGAAAAGCGGATAGTACCCATACCTTGGTTGGGACGCCCCGATCGCTCGACCGGCCCCGGCTACCGGCCGAGCGATGTATTACTCGGATAGCCTTTTACGGAACAGCGAGCCGACCAGCCGGGCCTCCCAGATACGACCCACGAAATAGAGCGCGGCAAAAATTCCGGCGAATATGTAAGCGGCCTTGGGGGACGCCTTCCTGTCGCCGCCGCGCTTTTCGTCCTTCTTCGGCTTTTCGGGCGCGGGCGCGCCCAGCGCCTTGTCGATCGGGTTCTGGATCAGCATCGCGCTTTCCCGCTTGGCCTTCTTCAAGGCTTCGGCCTTGCCGGCCGTGTCGGCAGGCGGCTTGTCGAACTTGCCCTTGAGCACGGTAAGCTGCGCGAAGGCCAGAAACAGCAGCGGTGCCAGAAAACAGAACAGCAAGGCCCGGCTGGTCAGATTGTAGTGCAGGACGTCCCCGCCCGCGCCTTGTTCGATCCGCAGGACACCGCCGTCGAACACCGACATCTTGTCCTGCGCCGCCGGATCGATCTTGCGAAAGGTCAAGCTGTCGCTGGTCCGTTTGTGGCTGGTTCCCGTCTGCCGGAACAGCGGCGCCAGCCTCTCGAAGGCATCGTCGCCCGACTGCTCCGGAGCCAGTGCCAGACTGCCCCGAACATGCCAGATCCAATTGATGAAGCCTGAATTCATGGGATCGTTTCTCTGGATGAGTGCTGCCATACCGGCGGAACCGTTACTCGGCGGGAACGGCGGTGGTCCGGCCGAACCGCTCCTTCATGGTCTTCCAGCCTTCGGTGAAGGGGAAGGTCATCTGCTCGCGGATCGACATGCGGCGTCCGCCCTCCATCCCGAGCAGTTCCGCCTCGCCGTCCACGCACGTGCCGAACATGCGGTCGATGAAGATGAAGGTGTTGGAATAGTTGCTGCGGCTCGCCTCGAAGTCCTGCGAATGGTGCAGGCTGTGGTGCTCCGTCGTGTTGAACAGATAGCGCCACCAGCGCGGCGAATTGAAGCGGACGTTGATGTGCTGATAGGTCCCGATCGCCATGCCGAAAGCACCGGCCAGCAGGGCGGCGCGCGGCAGGAAGTCGAAGAACCCGCCGATGCCGAGGCCGATCAGGAACAGCTCTACTGGATTGCCGACCGCGCCCTTGTTGATGTTCAGCTGGGTGATGTAGTGGTGCACGGAATGGGTCAACCAGAGCGGATACCAGTTGTGCATGCCCCGGTGCATCCAGTATTGCCCGAAGTCGAAGATGAAGGCGATGAGGAACGCCTGGAGCAACAGCGGCAGCCCCAGGAACCAGCTGAACTTGTCCCAGTCGAACTGGTGCAGGATGCTGTCGATCATCACGCCGTCGCCAATGTAATCGTCGACCAGACGCAGCACGGTGTAGCCGAGCCCGACATAGAACAGGTCGGTGGTCAGTTCCTTCCAGGTCAGGCGCCAGCTTTCGTGGCGCGGGAAGGCCCATTCCATCGCCAGCAGCAGCACCTTGAAGCCGATGCCGATGCCGATCGCCGTCGATGCCTTGGCGATCGAGTTCGGCGCATAGTACCAGAAGGCGATCAGTGCGAAGAGGATCGTCGGCTGGAACCAGGTGAAGACGAACTGTTTCACCGGGCCGCCTTCCACCTTGGGGATGTTCTCCCACCCCACGATGACCGGCGACTGCCCGCCTATGATCCGTTTACCTACGCGAACCCCTTCCATATGCCTGCCCTCGTAGAATTTTCCACCCGTTCGAACGAGCCGCTCCTGTAGGAGCGACCGCCCGCTGCGGCTCATCGAACGGGCGAGAGCCTATGCCGCTCTTCGCCCTGAGCTTGAGTCGAACATCCTGAAAGCGGCGGCATCACGCCAGATGGCAAAGCGATATGCAGAACATAGATCAGGTCTATGCCGGAACGACTGTCGTGACCCAGAAACAGAAAAGCCCCCTTGCTCGGGGCAAGGAGGCTTTCAGCCGGGCCAAATGCTGGCCTGTTAGGACCTGACCGTCAGCGCGCGAGAGCGAGCTTTGCCGCAGGAACGCGGGAAGCGTCGGCGCGCCGGTTCTCGATGCGATCGCGGATATCGGCCAGAACGGCAGCGCGGCAATCCTGCGCCTTGCGTTCGAGGGCGAGATGCACGCCGGCCATTTTCTCACCGCAGACCGAGCGTGCGGCATTGTCCATGCGAATGGCCAGGCGCTGCTGCCCTTCCGCCGTCGCGAGGTCCAGCCCCTTCAGGTCAAGAACGGCCTGATCGCGCGCAAACGGGTTTTCGCCGGTAGCGGCACCGGTTTCAGCAGATGCGGTCGTTGCGAAGGCCAGCGATGCCAGCGCCAGAATGCCAATCTTCATCATCTTCTCCAAAGCGCGGATACAGGATCACGTCTACGGTGACTGACGTCGCCATAGCGCTTTTGGGAAGATCTTGCAATATATCAGGCAGTCGCGGCGACCGTTGCTGTCGTTTATCGCTGCGGTATTACCAGATAGGCCAGTTCAGTAATACTCCCCAACATGCCGATCGGCAGATCGACTTGCTTTACAACACTATTTCGCATGTCCGGATTCTGCGTGGTAACAGCAATACTGCGCGCGCCGGGCAAGGACCATGCGCGCACGCTCTCGATCGGGAGAAGCACTTTCCAACCCCGCCCGCCTTCCGCACGGACGAGATGCCCGTTGACGCGAACAAGCGCATCGGGGTTTTCGCGAGTCCCCGACAGCAGCAGGCAATCGCCGCTTTCGCACGACACCAGACGCGCCTTGTGATGGGGCTCAGCCATGGCCGGTTGCCCCAGCGCCGCGATGAGGGTCGCTCCGCAAAGAGCGAGGGAAAGCCTCGCCAGGCTCACTTGCGTCCCCGCCGACCGGGACCGCGATCCTGCGCCCCGCGAATGGCACCGGCCCGCGCCTCCATGCCGTCTCGCAGGACCTTGAGGACCATGGCCGCAAATGCCGGGAGGCCACCGGCGAGACCCGTCCGCTTTTCCGGGAGATTGGTTCTGAGGATCACCTGTCCACCTTCATCCTGCCTCTATTCGGCAAGACTGAAGCGAAGCCCGTCATCGAGACAGAGGCGAATTCATGATGGAAGGCATAGATCCGGTTGATGGCCCGGTCCGGCTACACGCGGGGATGCGCGCGGATCCGGCGGAACACCTCGTCCACGAAAAGCTGCGTGGCGGTATCGCGTTCCGGCTCGGCGCGGGCGAGCAGGAAGATGTCGTAGCCCGGCTCGAAATCGCCGTGGAGCAGCGGCCAGAGCAAGCCCCGCTCCACGTCGGCCTGAACGATCGAGGTGGGCAGGAAGCCGATGCCCACGCCGCAGAGGATCAGGCGGCGGACCTCATTCATGTCGTCGGCCAGCGCCGCCACCCGCGTCCCCAGCCGATAGCGGCGGCGCAAGTGGGTGATGATCTCGATCTCCCCCTCGCCCATGAGCACGAAAGCCTCGCTCTTGAGTTCCTGCGGCTGGGTGATGCGATAGCCGAACAGCGGGTGGCTGCGGCTGCAATAGAGCTGCTGGCGCTCGACGAACAACGGCTCGTAGACGAGATTGCCGCGCACGCTGTTATCGTAGCCGATCCCCACTTCCACTTCGCCCGACTCCAGCGCATCGAGCACCTGGCGCCAGGACGAGACCCGGATCTCGATCTGGATATCAGGGTTGCGCCGGTGGAAGCTGGCGATCGCCTCGTCGAATTCCTCGGAAACGATGGCCGAAACGATCTGGATGCGCACCACGCCTTCGACACGCTTGGTCGCCTGGGCGATCTGATGCGGCATCATCCGCGCGGATTCGAGCATGTCCTCGCAAAGCGCCATCATCGCCTTGCCCGCCGCCGTCATCTCCACGCCGCTCGCCGTGCGGTGCAGCAGGGTGGCGCCGACGTGATCCTCCAGCCGCTTGAGCGCCGCGCTGACGCTGGGCTGCTGCTTGTTGAGCTGCCGCGCCGCCGCGCCGATGCCGCCTGCCCGCACGATATCGACGAACGTGCGCATCAGGTTCCAGTCCACCCGGCTGGCGAACTTCCTGTCTGTCAGCGGCGTGCGTTCGCTCATGCCTCGTTCCGTACCTTTATCATTGGCGCCCTCTTTTCTGCCGCCCCCTTCCCTGCCGATAGCACGGCATCGGATCAGGCTGATAGAACAGAGCGGCCTTGGAGCGCGAGCGCCATGTGCAGGCCCGGTCCTAGCGCCCCGATTTCAGTTCCGAGCGGCTCCACCACGAGAGCGTGTGTTCGTCATGGGCCGAAGTCCAGACACCCTTGCGGGTCCAGCGCAAGGCCCCGCTGCCCGCAGCCTTGCCCTTGCGCGCCGTGACCGTCATCGTGGCGGGGTCGATCACCGCGAAGACCTGATCGTCGGTGGTGCGCAGCCAAACTTTGCCCGCGCCGGTATCGATATCGCCCCACTTGAGGTTGTCGCCCACCTTGATCCGCCCGGCGAGCGCATTGGTGGCGGGATCGATGCGGGCGACGGTACCATCGCCCTGCTCCTGCACCCAGACGCCGCCCTCGCCCGCGACGAGGAAGCCCGGCTCCTTGCCGAGCGGGATCGTCGCGGTGACGGCGTTGGTGGCGGTGTCGATGCGCTGGAGCGACTGCTTCGCCGCGCTCACCGCCCAGACCGCGCCGAAGCCATAAGTCAGATACCATGTCCCCGGATCGACCGGTACCGAGGCGGAGACCTTGTTCGTCGCCGGATCGATGCGGGCGACGAGGCCCCCGCGCCCCTCGGCCCCGTTGTCGCTGGCGACCCAAACCGAACCATCGCCCGCCACCACGTTGAGTTCACCGCTGGAGGCGATGCCGGTGGGGATCGTGGCGACCAGCTTGGCCGTCTTCACGTCGATCCGCTTGACCGCTTTCTCGTCGCAATCCGCCACCCACAGCGAGCCGGAAGCGATCGCCATCGCCCCGCAGGGATGCGCCAGCGCCACTTCGGCGCGCTTGCCCTTGCGGGACCACTGCTCGACCCGGCCCTTGTTCGTCACCCAGACGGTCTTGCCGTCCACCGCGAGGAAATCCGCGAAGCCCGGCACCGGGATCACCTGCTCCGCATGCGCGAGCGAAGGCAGAGCGGCACTGGCGGCCAGCAGCATCGTAACGAACTTGCGCATAGATTTTGCCCCTTACTCTATGTGAATTGTACTTAGAGCTGAGCCCTTCTTCTTTCCTACAAAGGCAGCGCCCCACTCACGGGGCTTCGACAAGCTCAGCCTGAGCGGGATTATAGGTTCTTCCACTACGTCCGCTCACCCTGAGCTTGTCGAAGGGTCTCACACTGCAGAAGACGAGAGAAAGCTTCAGCCCTTGCTGGCGATATAGGCGCGCCAGCCGCCGAGGTGCGTGATGTCCTCCGCGCCGTTCAAGGCGCGCGGTTCGGAGACGAAGCCCTTGACGGTGGTGCCGTCGGCCAAGGTCACATTGCCGATCGCGAGCGGAGCGGGAACGTCCACGGTGAAGCTGCCGAATTCGGCGACGCCCAACTCGTAGACTTCCACCTTGATCGCCGCGCCGTCTTCGTCATGCACCAGTGCGGGCTTGGGCGGCACGCTATCGGCGATGGCGTAGAGCTTGTAGCTGCTCGCAGTCTCGAAAGCGCCGACGAATTCGGCCTCGCGGCTGGTCAGCTGCCAATGGAGCGGCATGTCCTTGAGGTGCGCGCCGACGACGGCGAGTTTAACAGTCTGCATCTTTCCCTCCAGATCGAGTGGCGGCGGCGCGGGAAGATCCGCGGCCGCAAGGTAGGCGTCGGCCGCATCCAGCAGGGCGCGGTCGGTGTCGGCAGGGCCGATCAGGGTGATCCCGAAGCCCGTGGCATTGGCGCGAATGCCCGCCGGGACCGCGAGCGCGGCCATATCCAGCAGGTTCACGAAATTGGTGTAGAGCCCGAGGTTGCTGTTGAGCGCCACCGGGGCAGCGAGCATCTCGGCCACGCGGTAGGTCGCCCCCGTCGTGGGGAAAGCGAGCATGTCGATCTCGCCCCACAAGAGGTCGGCGTGGCGCTTCAGATCGGCCATGCGGTAGATGCCGTTGAACAGCTCGACTGCGCTCATGTCCTTGCCCGGCTCGACCACCGCGCGCACGGTCGGATCGACGGCAAGCGGGTTGCTGGCGAGGATGCCTTCCATCGCGGCGGTGCGCTCGGCCACCCAGGGGCCGCCGTAGAGCAATTGCGCGGCTTCGAGCAGCGGCGCGAGGTCGATCTCGACGATCTCGCCAAGGCCTGCCAGCGTCTCCAGCGCCCTGTCGTAGAGATATTCGGACTCGACATCGCCGAAGAACACACGCTGCTCACGGCGCGGAACGCCGATGCGCTTCACGGCGAGCGGGCTGTCGGCCAGAGCCTTGGAGTAGGGATCGGCCACGTCGAACCCGGCCACCACCGCATCGACCAGCCGGGCATCGGCGGTATCGTCGGTGAAGACGGTGATGCAGTCGATGGTGCGACAGGCCGGGACGAGACCCCGCGTGGACCACCGGCCCTTGGTCGGCTTGAAACCGATCAGGTGGTTGAAGGCGGCAGGCACGCGGCCCGATCCCGCCGTGTCGGTGCCGAGCGCGAAAGGCACCAGCCCCGCCGCCACCGCGATCGAGGACCCCGAACTCGACCCGCCGCTGACATAGGCGAGGTTCGAGGCATTGCGCGGAATGCCGTAAGGACTGCGCGAGCCGTTGAGGCCGGTGGCGAACTGGTCGAGGTTGGTCTTGCCCACGCAGACCGCGCCCGCAGCCAGCAGGCGCTCGACCACCCCTGCGTCGCGTTCGGGCTCGTAGGCGAAGGCGGGGCAGGCCGCCGTCGTCTCGAAACCGATAACGTCGATATTGTCCTTCACCGCGAACGGCACACCCGCCAGCGGCAGGTCCTCGCCCGCCGCGACACGCGCATCGACGGCGCGCGCGGCGGCGAGCAGGTCTTCACGGCTGGCCCGGCTGATCCAGACTTGCGGCTGGACGGCATCGTAAGCTTCGATACGCACCAGCGCATCTTCGGCAGCGGTAACAGCGGTGGTCTTGCCGTTCCGGACGGCGGCGGCGATCTTGCTTGCGCTCTGGCGGTTCAGTTCGGTCATGCGTGCCTCCGCAAGGCCAGCATCGGCGCGCCGGGCTGCAAGGACTGCCCTTCGCGCATATAGAGCGCCTCCACCGTCCCGCTGCCGGGGCTTTCTACCGGACATTCCATCTTCATCGCCTCGATGACCGCGATCTTGTCGCCTGCTTCGATATGATCGCCCGGCGCGACCAGCAGCCTTGCAACGCTGCCGCCATAGGGTGCTTCCACCAGGTCCGAACCTTCGGGCAGGACGATCGCAGCCTCGACAGGTGCGTCGGCCTCCTCCAGCTTCGCGACATGGTCGAACTCGCCCAGTCGCTGCCATTCCTCGCGCTCGGCATCGAAGGCAGCCTTGCGGGTTTCCTCGAAGGCGGCGATGTCTTCGGCGTTCTTGGCCAGGAAGGCGCGGTAGTCGGCTAGGCGGAACTCGGAAGGCTCGATGCGGATCGAGCGGCGGCCGGTCGGGAATTCGCGCCGCCAGTCGGCCAGTTCGTCCGCGCTGACAGGGTAGAAGCGGATCTGGTCGAAGAAGCGCAGCAGCCAGGGCTTACCTTCCGTGAAGGCATCCGTCTGGCGATAAGTGTTCCAGACCTGCAGCGTGCGCCCGAACAGCTGGTAACCGCCCGGCCCTTCCATGCCGTAGATGCACATATAGGCGCCGCCGATGCCCACGACATTGGGCGGGGTCCAGGTCCGGGCCGGGTTGTACTTAGTGGTGACAAGCCGGTGGCGCGGATCGACCGGCGTGGCCACGGGCGCGCCGAGATAGACGTCGCCCAGGCCCATGACGAGATAGTTCGCCTCGAAGATCAGGTTCTCCACTGCGGCCTGATCGCGCATGCCGTTGATGCGGCGGATAAACTCGATATTGTCCGGGCACCAGGGCGCATCGTCGCGGACGGTGGCCATGTACTTCTCGATCGTCTCGATCGTGGCGGGATCGCGCCAGCTGAGCGGCAGGTGGACGATGCGCGAGGGGATCGCGAAGTCCTGCAGGTCGCCGAGGCGCTCTTCTGCTTCCATCAGGGTCGCGAGGGCCGCCTGCTGAGTCAGCGCCGCGCCGTCGAAATGGAGCTGGAGCGAGCGGATGCCGGGAACCACGTCGATCACGCCCGGCAGATCGAGCCGCTCCAGTTCCGTCATCAGGGCATGGACGCGGATGCGCAACTCGATGTCGAGCACGATCGGGCCGTATTCGACCAGGATGTTGCGGTCGCCCTGCTGGCGATAGACCGTGCGAGGACGGCCCGGTGCCTCGGGGATTTCGCCAAGGATCGGCGAAAGCTCGGCAACGCGGCGCACCGGCGAAGGCACCGGCGACGCGCCGCTCGCAACCAGATCGCGCTGCGCGGTTTCCGCTGCGATGGCATCCTCGATGGTGACGGGCGCGAAGCGCAGGCGGTCGCCCGGCGTCAGTTGCCCGATCTTCCAGCGGTCGGCGGCGATCACCACGAAAGGACAAACGAAGCCGCCCAGCGACGGGCCGTCCGGCCCGAGGATGATCGGCATGTCCCCGGTGAAGTCCACCGCGCCGATGGCATAGGGATTGTCGTGGATGTTCGAGGGATGCAGCCCCGCCTCGCCGCCGTCGCTACGCGCCCAGCGCGGCTTGGGGCCGATCAGGCGCACGCCCGTGCGGTTGGAGTTGTAGTGGACCTTCCACTCCGCATCGAGGAAGGTCTCGACATCCTCTCCGGTGAAGAAGTCCGGCGCGCCGTGCGGGCCGTAGAGGACGCGCAGGGTCCAGTCGGTGCCGATCTCGGGCAGGTCCACGGCGGGCAGAGCCACTTCCGTGGCCGCTCCGGCGAGATGCAGCGTATCGCCTGCCAGCAGGCGCCGCGCGGCATGGCCGCCGAACTGGCCGAGTTCGAACGTGCTGCGGCTGCCGAGATAAGGCGCGATGTCCAGCCCCCCGGCGAACAGGATGTAGCCGCGAAGCCCGCCGGTCGAAGCCCGGCCGAGCGCGAGCGTCTGGCCCGCCGCGATATCGATCGGCACGCCGCGCGAGACCGGAACCCCGTCCAAGGTTGCGCCGAAATCGGCACCCATCAGGCAGACGCGCGCGGCCGATACGAAGGAAAGGGTCGGCCCGGTAACGGTGACCTCCAGTCCCTCGGTGCCTTCCGGATTGCCGAGCAGCCGGTTGCCGAGGCGGAAGGACTGGTCGTCCATCGGCCCGGAGGGCGGCACGCCCACGCCCCAGAGCTTCTGGCGGCCCGGCCAGTCCTGCACCGTCGTGGCGGTGCCGCCGCTGACCACGCGGATCGCGCGGGGGTGATAGGCGATGGCATCGAGCACGCGGGTCGAGACTTCGCCGCTGGTAAAGGCGGGCGAGCGGACCACGTCGCGCAGCCAGCGCACATTGGTTTCGATGCCGTCGATCCGGCTGCGGTCGATGGCCGCCTGCGCGGCCGCCACGGCTTCCTCGCGGGTCGGGGCATGGACGATCAGCTTGGCCAGCATCGGATCGTACCAGGCGCTGACCGTGCTGCCCGAGGAGCACCAGGTCTCGACGCGGATGTCCTCGGGGAATTCGACGCAAGTCAGCTGGCCCGAAGTCGGGCGATAATCGAGCGACGGATCCTCGGCATAGAGGCGCATCTGCACCGAATGGCCCTTGGGCGTCGGGGCCGGGCGGTCGAGGAAGGCGAAGTCCCCCGCCCCGCCGCGCACCATCCATTCGACGAGGTCGATGCCCATGACCTCTTCGGTCACGCCGTGCTCGACCTGGAGGCGGGTGTTCATCTCCAGGAAGAAGAACTCCTCGCGGTCGGCATCGTAGAGATATTCCACCGTGCCCGCCGAGCGGTAGCGCGCCGCCTCGCCCAGCCGCACGGCCGAGGCGATCAGCTCCGCGCGGACATGCTGCGGCAGCAGCGGCGCCGGGGCTTCCTCGACCACTTTCTGGTTGCGGCGCTGGAGCGAGCAATCGCGCTCACCAAGCGCCATGACCCGGCCCTCGCCGTCCCCGAACAGCTGCACCTCGATGTGCCGAGCACGGCGCACATAGCGTTCGAGGAACACACTGGCATCGCCGAAATTGCTGAGGCCGAGACGCGCGACGGTGGCGAAGCCTTCGCGCAGGTCCGCCTCGTTCTCGCAGACCTTCATGCCGATGCCGCCGCCCCCGGCGGTCGCCTTGAGGATTACCGGATATTCGATTCCGGCGGCGGCGGCCACGGCCTCCTCTTCGCCCGTCAGCAGGCCGGTTCCCGGCGCCAGCGGCACGCCATGCTCGGCAGCGAGTGCGCGGGCGCTGTGCTTGAGGCCGAAGGTACGGATATTGTCGGGCGTCGGGCCGATGAAGACGATCCCCGCCTTGGCGCAGGCTTCGGCGAACTCGACGTTCTCGGCCAGGAAGCCGTAGCCGGGATGGATCGCCCCGGCGCCGGTCTGCTTCGCCGCATCGAGGATCGCGGCGATGTTGAGGTAGCTTTCGGACGCCTTGGCCGGGCCAATCAGCACGGCCTCGTCCGCCTCCGAAACGTGGTTCGAGCCTTCGTCCGCCTCGGAATAGACCGCCACGGACTTCAGGCCCATGCGGCGCAGGGTGCGGATGATGCGGGTGGCGATCGCGCCTCGGTTGGCGATCAGAACCGTGTCGAAGCTCATGCGACGACGATCATGCGGACGGGGGTGGGGTTGAAGCCGTTGCAGGGGTTGTTGACCTGCGGACAGTTGGAGACGACGACGACGACGTCCATTTCCGCCCGCAGGTCCACAGTCAGGCCCGGCGCGGATATTCCGTCGACGATGCCCAGCGACCCGTCCGGCTCGACCGGTACGTTCATGAAGAAGTTGATATTGGAGACGATGTCCCGCTTACCGCGCCCTTCGAGGAGGTTGGCCTCCAGGAAGTTCTCGACGCAGGCGTGCTCGGCCTTGGTGTGGTGGCCATAGCGCAAGGTGTTGGATTCGCAGGAACAGGCGCCGCCGATGGTGTCATGGTAATCGACCGAAGTGGCGGCGATCATCATCAGCACATTGCCTTCGTTGGAAAGCAGCTTCGTGCCCGCCCGCAGGAACAGGTTGCCCTGCGCCGAGACGGTGTCCTGCGCGCTGTAGCGCTCGGCATCGTCCGCTGCCGAGTAGAGCAGGAAGTCGACGGCCTGATTGCCTTCGAGGTCGACGATGCGCAGCGTCTGGCCCGCCGCTACGTGGTGCAGCCAGGGCGCGCGGGCGGGAACGACGACATCGTGGATGACGGTGCCGTCAAGGCCGGACATGTGGGGATCGGTGCTCATGATCGCGTGTCCTTTCAGCGGCGGAAGTAGTCTTCGACGTTGGTGAAGGCGCGCAGGCCCTCGGGCGTGGCATTGCGGACGGGATCGTCCTCGGCGGTCACCGGTCCCCGCCATGCCGTGGCGCGCAGCGGGGTCACGCTCCATTCGCCGCGCGGATCGAGGACGTGCGGGACATTGGCGATCACCACGATCACGTCCATTTCCGCACGCAGCACCACGCTACGCCCCGGCGCGAAGGGGCCGACCTGCGGCGTGATCGTGCCGTCTGCCTCGATCTTCGCGCCCTTGAACAAGGTCACGCAGGGGTGAACGTCGCGGCGGTTCAGACCGTGCTTCGCGGCACCGAGCAGGAACCTGTCGCGCCCATTCGGGAAGGCGCCGCTGTTACGACCCTCGCCGTACTTCGCGACATTGGTTGCAGCGTTGGAGGTACCGCAGAACGTGTCGTGCGTACCGGCATCGTCTTCGAGAATACTGAACAGGACCCGGCCCATATCGGACAGCAGCAGTTTACCGGCGCCGAGATAGGCGTTCCACTGGATCTTGACCGTGTCAGCGACATTGAGCCGTTCGGTCGGCATCTCGGCATTGAAGACGAGCAGCGAGGCACAAGCATCGCCGTCGAGGTCGATCAGGCGCAGGCGCGACCCGCGGGACAGCCGCCGCGTGGCATAGCCGCCCGCCGCGATGGTTTCCTCCCACACGAGGTCGGCGGCATCGACACCGCCGGGCAGATCGTCCGCCACCGGGGGCAGTACCGGCATGCTCTCGACGACGGTGCCGCCCTGGGCCCGCGCATGGTCGCGCGCGGCAAGCGGATCGGCCAGGGTCTGGGTCATGAAGGCGCTCCGATGCTTTGAATGTCTTCGTCGCCCTGATCGTAGAGCGGCGGCAGGAGGGACGTCGTGGTGACCAGCTCCAGTTGCTGCACCCCGCGTACCCGGCGAATGGCGTCGCAGAGTTCCTTCAGTCTTGCTGCAGGACCCTGCACGAGAAGAACTTCGAGTGACTGGTCGTCCTCCAGCACGACATGCTGCGAGGAGATCACTTCCTTCAGATAACCGGCCTGCGTCTGCGAAAGCTGGTGCCGCACCCGGCCGCGCTCGCTGCGGTAGACCAGGGTGATGGTCCCGGCGAACATCTCCTCCGGGTGCATGAGCGATCCGTGTTCCGTCAGCGCGTGGCGGATCAGTTCGGCAATGAGCTGGGAGCGGGAAGGCAGGCCGCGTTCCGCCACCATCAGGTCAAGCTGTCTGAAGAGATCTGCCGGGAGGCTCATGCTGAGCCGCGCCAGGCCGGTGGAATCGGAGCCCATGCCCACTCTCTTTTCAGTTATTACTATTTACGTCAATCGTAATAATTTCACTTTCGTCGGAATCTTCCTCGGGACGCTCGCGCATCGGCAGGTCGTAGACCACCGTGGCGCCGAAACGGTGCGGCGCGTGGGGATCGTGACGGCGCTTGTCGAGCGCGAGGACGCGGGTTCCGAGCGTAAAGGCCTCGCGGATATCGTGCGTCACCATGACGATGGTCAGCGCCCGCTCGCGCCAGAGGCTGCGGATCAGCTTGTGCATGTCGGCGCGGATGCCGGGGTCAAGCGCGCCGAACGGCTCGTCCAGCAGGAGGATGCGCGGCCGCTTCACCAGTGCCTGCGCGATGGCCAGACGCTGCTGCATGCCGCCCGACATCTGCGCGGGATAGAGATCGAGGCTGTGCCCGAGACCCACCGCCGTCAGCATTTCAATGGCTTCCTCCTCGGCAGCGCGGCGGGCACTGCCGAACAGGCGGCCGAGCACCGGCGCCTTCTCGCACTCGATGCCGAGGATCGTGTTGCGCAGCGCGGTGAGGTGCGGGAACACCGAATAGCGCTGAAACACGACGCCCCGGTCGGGGCCGCATTCGGGCCTCAGCGGCACGCCGTCCATCAGGATCGTGCCCTGACTCGGCCCTTCCTGCCCCAGGATCAGGCGCAGAAAGCTGCTCTTGCCCGCGCCCGAAGGGCCGACAATGGAGACGAAGGCGCCTTCCTCGATATCGAGGTTCAGCTTCTCGATGATGATCCGGTCGCCATATTCGACCCAGACATCGCGAAAGCTCAGCAAAGTGCTCAATGGCTTTCTCCATGGGCCCAGGGAAACAGACGTCGGCTGAGGAAAGTGAGCGCCAGATCCATCAGGATCGCCAGCAGCGCGATCCAGGCGACATAGGGCAGGATCACGTCCATCGAGAGATAGCGGCGCACCAGAAAGATGCGGTAGCCGAGGCCCACGTCCGACGCGATCGCCTCGGCGGAGATCAGGAAGACCCAGGCGGGGCCCAGCGCCAGCCGCATCGCGTGAAGCAGGCGCGGCATCGCTTGCGGCAGGGCGACGCGGATCATCACCTGCCAGCTATTCGCGCCGAGCGTCAGCGCCTTGATGGTCTGTTCGCGCGGGAGCGCGCCTACATGCGCGGCGATGTCGCGGATCATGACCGGCGCGATACCGATCACGATCAGCGCCACTTTGGCGGTCTCGCCAAGACCGAGGGCGATGAACAGGATCGGCAGAAGCGCGATCGGCGGGATCACGGCAATGCCCGTAACCAGCGGTCCCAACGTAGCGCGCACCGACGGCAGCACGCCCAGCGCCAGCCCCACCGCGAGCGCCATCAGCGTCGATATGCCGAGGCCGATACCGAGGCGCTGGAGGCTGGCCAGAGTGTCGGCCCAGAACACCAGTTGCCCGGTGAGCTGGTCCGGCACGAACAGCAGCGCCGACATGCTTTCGGCCATGGCGCCGGGCAGCGGAAGGATCTTGTCCGCCGGATTCACCGCATGGCGGTTCGCCGCCATGACGATATAGACCAGCACCAAGAGCAGGATCGGCACCGCGCCGAGGAGCACCCGCCCCCCTCGCCCGACCTGACGATTAACCCAACGCATTGTCATGGCCTCACTTGAAAGGTTTCGTGCCCGATCGGACCCGAACTAGAGCTTGCCGTCCGCCGCCATCTTCATGAAGCTGTCATCGAAGCGCAGCGTTACATGCTGGGCGTCGCCAAGCGTCTTGCCGCCGGGGAAGGACATGCCCACCACGTCAGCCGAAGTCGCGCCCTTGAACAGGCCCTTCGAGAAGCTGAAATCGCGCACTCGCGTCATCGTCGTCAGCAACGCAGGCGCATCGGCCGCCGCGACCGCCGCCTTCGGGTCGGAATAGAGATACGTCGTGCTGAGCTGGCTGTCGAACGCCTCGGGCGTGGAGCCTGCCAGCTTCGCCATCGCCGCACGCGCCGCCTTGCCCTCGGCATCCTGACGCACCATCAGCGCGGTCGTCTCATACCAGATGCCCGCCAGCGCCTTGCCGAGGTTCGGATTGGCCTTGAGCGTCGCGGTATCGACGCAGAGCAGGTCGAGAATCTCGCCGGGAATATCGGCGGAGCTGAACACGAGCTTCGCGCCCGACTGCGCCTTCATGGCCGTAAGCTGCGGGTTCCACGCGACCGCCACCTTCACGTCCGGGCTGGCGAAGGCGCCGACGATGTCCGCGTCGCCGGTATTGACCGTCTTCACGTCCTTGAGCTGGAGGCCGACCGAATTGAGCCCCCGCGCAAGCAGATAGTGCGAAACCGAAAGCTCGACGAGGTTAACCGACTGCCCCTTGATCCCCTTCAGATCTGTAGCACCCTTCATCAGGATGCCGTCGTTTCCGTTGGAGTAGTCGCCGACGATGATCGCGCTGGTATCCTTGCCGCCCGCGGCGGGGATCGTCAGCGCGTCCATGTTGGCCACGGTCACGCCGTCCAGCTTGCCCGCCGTGTACTGGTTGACCGATTCGACGTAGTCGTTGACCTGGACGATGTTGATCTTGAGGCCGTACTTGTCGGCCCACTTCTTCACGATACCGGCCTGCTGGGCATAGGGCCAGGGCATCCAGCCCGCATAGATCGACCATCCGATATTGAATTCGCTGCGCTTGGGCGCTTCGCTGGGCGCCTGGGAGCAGGCGGCGGTGGCGAGCAGCCCGGCCATCAGCGTGGCCCTGGCAATGCTGCGGATCGATACGATCATGACTCGGTCCCCTTTCGCAGTGCAGCATTGCCGCAATCGAGGACGTTGTCCATCACAAAAATATTACACTTAGGAGATTCTGTAATACTGAGCGTAACCGGGCGATCCGGCAGTTCTCATCCGACGATGAATGACGTCAGGAGGCCTCTTCGCCTGCTGTCTGCACCTTGCGCGTGCGGCGCGCAGGACGCTTCACCGCCCCCTTGTCATGGAGCGGCGGCAGCAGCGCCGTGGTCGTGACCAGTTCGAGCTGGTGCACCCCGCGTATCGCTCGCAGCGCATCGCAAAGCTCCTTGAGGCGGGCCGCCGGTCCCTGCACCAGCAGCACTTCCAGCGACTGGTCATCCTCCAGGAAGACATGCTGCGAGGAGATGACTTCTTTGAGATATTCCGCCTGACTCTGCGCCAGTTGCTGCCGCACCCGCCCGCGATCACCGCGATAGACGAGGGTGATCGTACCGGCGAGCATCTCTTCGGGCCGGGTCAGCGCCTCATGCTCGGCAAGGGCGTGGCGAATCAGTTCGGCAATGAGCTGCGAACGCGACGGCAAGCCGCGTTCCTCCACCATCATGTCGAGCTGGCGAAACAGGTCGGCGGGCAGGCTCATGCTGAGCCGGGCCAGATTGGCGGCATCGCTGCTCACGCGGCAGCCCCATCGGCCATGATCTCGATCGTCCGGTACATCGGCTTCATGCCTACCGGCGGGCGGGCGATCCGTCCAGAGCGGCCCCGCCTCATAAACCATATCGATGGGGCCCATCTGTTTATTACCATTGCAACGAAACGTATTATCGATACCGTTGGCAAGATTGGTGCGGGCAGTTTGGGGACCTTCCGTGGCGCAAGATTCGACATGCACTCCTACGCTTGCCGCAAAGCCGCCCGAGCGACCCTTCTATCCGAACGGCAACATCGCGCTGGGATACAACACGCCCGGCGTGCGCCATACCGACAGCGTCGTGCCGCTCCATCGCGGGCAGCCGGTCGTCCATGACTACGCCTGCGACGGACCCGCGCCCGGAAGCCTTGCCTTCCGCTGGACTTATGGCTCCAACGTCGCGGCGAAGAACCGCGATCCGCGCGTGCAGGTGGTGCAGTACAACGAGGACACGTTCGTCCTGCGCCAGAACGTCTGCGTGCACTGGGAAGCGCCGTTCACCTACCTGCTGTTCGGCAATGCGGGCGCGCTGCTGATCGACACCGGCGCCACCGCCGACGCCCGGCACTATCCCCTGCGTGAGACCGTGGATGCCATCGTGACGCGCTGGTGCCAGGCACGCGGGCGTCCTTCGCTGCCGCTCACCGTCGCGCTGACATCGGGCGAGGATATCGCGCAGAATCAGGGCCTCGTGCAGTTCGCCGGGCGGCCCGCGACCACCGTGGTCCCGAAGCCGCTGGCGGTCATGAAACAGTTCTACGGTCTCGCCGCCAGCTGGCCTTCGGGCACGGGCCGCATCGACCTCGGCGACCGGGTGATCGAAGTGATTCCGACCCCCGGCTCGCACAAGGACGGCGTCAGTTTTTACGACCCTTACTGCGACCTGCTGTTCACCGGCGACCTGCTGTTCCCCGGCAAGATCAACATCGGCAACGACCGCGATTTCGTGGCCTCGCTGGAGCGGCTGCGGGACTTCGCCGCGAGCAGGCCGGTCAAGTGGCTGCTCGGCGGGCATGTCGAGATGATGTTCGTGCCGGGCCGCTACTACCCGCGCTTCGCCACCTACAAGCCTTACGAGCGGGTGCTGGAAATGACGCCGGACCTCATCGACGAGGCGATCGTCCACGCCCGCGCGGTACAAGGCAAGGAGATGATGCTGATCCGCCCGGACTTCGTGCTGTTCAACGGCGTCAGCCCCGACCAGAAAACCAAGGTCTGGCCCGAAGGCGTGCCCAAGATCGACGCACCCCACCCGTTCTGACCCCTTCGAACATCAGGAACTCCAGATGGATCGCCGCACGTTCCTTGCCCACAATGCCGCCATCGCCGCCGTGCCCCTGACCGGCGCGGCGCTCACGGCGGCGACCGATGCCGCCGTCGCCGACACTCGTCCGGCGCCGATCGATTTCCGTAGCCATCTTCCCGCGCCGGGAGCCTTCCCGAAGCGCTGGATCTGCGGTTCCTCGTCCTGCATGGACAATACCGACCCGCCGGTTCAGGTCCACTGGTACAACCCGCATACGGCGATCCTGCGCCAGAACAAGGCCTACAGTTATGAGGCTCCCTTCGCGCCGCTCTACTTCGGCAACGACCGGGTATTGCTGCTGGACGAAGGCTACGTTCAACTGCGCAATGACTGCGACTACCGCGCCGCCGTTGACCAGTGCATCGACGCGTGGTGCCGCCGCAACCGGCGCGATCCCGCCAGTCTGGAACTGCTGGTCGCCTTCACCCACCTTCATGCCGATCACTACGCGGCGACGAACCAGTTCGCCGACCGTCCGAACACCCGCTGCATGGGCCTGACCCATGAGGAAATGGTCGGTTTCTGGGGCATGACCAACTATCCAGAACAGCGCGTCGCGCTGGATCTGGGCGGGCGCGAGATCCTGATCTGGGGTTCACCCGGCCATGTCGTGTCCGAATTCGCCTATTACGACAGCTATACCCAGATCCTCTATACCGGCGACATGTTCTACCGCGGCCGCTGCTATATCAGCTTCTGGCAACCGTGGTTCGACAGCATGAAACGACTGATCGACTTCTGCGACACCCATCCCGTCACCCATGTCATGGGCTGCCATGTGGAGATCAGCAAGGACGGGCAGGACTACGCCTACGGCATGACTTGGCAGCCCGACGAGGCGCCGGTGGAAATGACCGTCCAGCAATTGCGCGAGGCCTATGCTCATGCGCAGAAGATCACCGAACCTGGCATTTACTTCACCGGCACCGTCTTCCTCTGCAACCAGACGCGCGGGACGACGACGATCGATCGCAATCCCTATCGCTACGATTGACGGATACGCCGCGAATCGCCGCCTGCTGCGAGAAAAACGGGACACGCCTGAAGCACTCTTGCAGACCGCTTCCAGCGTTCGCCCAGAGGGACGATTGGCGGAATTCCGGCGATCAGAAGCGGTTATGGCCAAAACCGGAACGTCGCAAATTAATACTCTTGACGGAAAATGTAATATCCATACCGTGTATCACGTCGCCTGGCAGAGCGATGAAAATCCGGGAGAGAAAAACTTTAGCAACAGGCCGGCTCAACGGTCTGGAGGGGGGTTTTCAATGGAACAACTGCCAATCTCCTATGCGGTTCTCTCGGGCGATGGTTCGCATGGCGGACATTCGGCCCATGGCCGCACGAAGCAGGCTCTCTTCAATCTGATCCCCCCTGCCTATCTCGTCGCCATCACCGCGTTCTGGGGATTGGCACCGAAGTGGCTGGTGGAAGCTCCGTGGACGCTGACCGTCGTGACCTCGCTCATCACGCTCAGCGTGCTGGGGCTTGAATGGATCAACGAGCGCCACGCGGGCTGGCGGATGAACCGGCGGGAATTCTTCACCGACCTGTTCTATGTGGTGCTAGGCACGACGGCGATCTCCTGGGCCTCGACCAGGCTGGCCGAGGATCCGCTCAAGGCACTCAAGACCTCGCTCGGCATCTCGACCGAATGGGCGATGCACCTGCCGTTCCTCGTGCAGGTGGCGATGGTGGTCTTCATCATCGAGTTCGGGCAATACTGGATGCACCGGCTGATGCACAATTCCACGCCGTTCTGGCTGACGCACGCACCGCACCACCACATCACCCAGCTCAATGCCGCGAAGGGCTATGTCGGCAATCCCATCGAACTGTTCCTGATCAGCCTGAGCCTGCTGGCGCTGTTCGACCTGCCGCTCGCAGCGGTATTCTGCGGGGTGAACGTCCTGGGTTCGATTTCCACCTTCGCCCACGCCAATGTCCGTGCGGATCCACCGAAGGTTTACTCACTGTTCTTCACGACGATCCGCCACCACAGCCTGCACCACTCGACCGATTACGAAAGCACCCGCTGCAACTACGCCAACTCGCTGATCCTGCTGGACCGCCTGTTCGGCACCTACCGCGAAGGCGAGGCCAGCGTGGTCGGTCAGGACGACCTCAAGCGGCTGTCGATCCGCGAACAGTTCGCCTTTCCGTTCAGGCCGCTGATCGAACGCATCAAATCCCCGATCGCCTGACAGGCAAGGTCGGACACGAGAGACGCACCGGCACAACATCCGCGAAGATGGCCGGTCGTCATAAGAAAAAGACGTCTCCCGAAAGTCCGGCGCAGGCAGGCCGGATGCGGGAGCCTCAAACCAAGGACAGGGAAGCAACATGACAGATCGCGCGAAATTGAGGGCAGTTCTGCTGTCCGCGACGATATTCACCGGCACTCTCGGCGCCATGCCCGCTCTGGCCCAGGACGCCTCCGCAGTGGCCGAAGACTCCGGCGACGCCATCGTCGTCACCGGCACCCGCCGCGCCACGACGATCATGGACACGCCGATCAACATCTCCGCGATCGGCGCCGAGGAGCTCAACCGCCAGCGCATCGACGACGTGCGCGATCTGGCCGACTTCACGCCCGGCATGACGATCTCGGATACGGGGCCGGGTTCGACCGGCTCGATCGTGCTGCGCGGTCTCAACGCCTCGGACGTCAGTTCCAACGGCGCGAATTACGATGACTCGCTCGGCATCTACCTCGGCGAAGTGCCGCTCTACTACGACTTCAAACTGCTCGACATCGCCCGCGTGGAAACGCTGCTCGGGCCGCAGGGCACGCTTTACGGCCTCGGCACGCTGGCGGGTGCGATCCGCTATATCCCCAACCGCCCCAACACCGACGCCTGGGAAGCCACAGGACACGGCCGCCTCTACGCCAAGGGACACTCGGACAACTTCGGATATCAGGCCGACGGGATGATAAACATTCCGCTGGTGCGCGACCATGTCGCGTTCCGTTCGGCCACCGGCTATTACTACGATCCCGGCTTCATCGATTCCCCGCTGCTGCTCCAGACGCCGGGCGTTTCGCTGCCGCAGCCGGGCGGCACCGACGGCGTCACCCGCGAGGAATTCGCCGCCAACTTGCGCCGCCGCGAGGACCTCAACTTCGAGCGCACCTTCACCACGCGCAACCAGTTGCTGCTCCAGACCACCGAAGACCTCAAGGCGATCTTCACTTACGCCTTCCAGCGCACCAAGACGGACGGCGCCCAGTCCAACAGCGCGGGCGTGATGGGCACCGGCAAGTACCAGAACGCCAGCCGCTACGAGGAGCCGGTGAATCGCCGCGCCCACCTCGCCAGCATGGAGATCGACGCGAACATCGCCGATATCGTCGATCTGGTCTCGACCACGGCCTATACCAATGTCCGTACCCGCTCGCAGACCGACAACACCGACCTGCTGCTCGACCTCGACTACGACTACGAGCTTTTCCCGGCCTTTTCGAGCTGGAACGAGAGCGACGGGCGCCGCAAGCAGTTCAACCAGGAAATTCGACTGGTCTCGCGCCATGGCGGCCCGTTCAACTGGGTTCTCGGCGGCTTCTACAACCGCCAGAAATACCATAACGACTATGCCGAGCACGTCCCCGGTCTCTCGGACTTCTACGGTGTGACCGGCAATCCCGACGACCTTGAATATGTCAGCTACACCAAGTCGAAAGTCACTGAAAAGGCGATCTTCGGCGAAGGCACGCTGAAGATCACCCCGTCATGGCAGGTGACCGGCGGTGCGCGCTACTTCAAGTACACCTCCGACGTGCAGGGCGCGCTGGTTCTGCCGCTGCTCGGCGACCCGCTCAGCCCCTATGACGTCGATCCGGCGGGCGGCAAGGCCAAGAAGGACGGCTGGGTGTGGAAGCTCAACACGTCCTACAACTTCACCCCGGACCTCATGGTCTACGCGACCTACAGCAAGGGCTACCGCATCGGCGGCCCGAACCGCGTCGCCCCCTGCCCCGATCCGGTTCCTGCCAACCAGCAGAACGCCTGTGCCCTGCCGAACGAAGTCCAGTTCGGACCCGACAAGACGAAGAACGCCGAAATCGGCGTGCGCATGCAGCTGTTCGACCGCAAGCTGGCCTTCAACTTCGACGTCTTCCATATCAAGTGGGACGGCATCCAGGTGGACTCGGCCACATATTACGGCGTGACCGGAATCACCGTGAACGGCGGCTCTGCCAAGTCCCAGGGCTTCGAAACGTCGTTCCAGTTCAGGCCGGTGCCGCAGCTCGCGATTCAGGGTACGTACTCCTACACCGATGCCAAGCTGACCGAGGACGTTCCGGGCATCATCACCATCCGCACCACGCCGAACGACTATGACGGACGGCCGAAGTTCACCCAGCTCGACGCGCTCGACGGCGACCGCCTGCCGGGTTCGGCCAAGAACGCGGGCAGCCTCGGCGCGACCTACACCGTGCCAATGGGCGAAGGCAGCGTGAGCGCCAACTGGACGGCGACCTACCGCGGCAACGTGGTTTCCCGGATCGGCTGGGATCGCGGCTACGGCGACAAGATCCCCAGCTACGTCCTCCACCGCGCCAGCCTGACTTACGAGACCGACAAGTACTCCGTCAGCCTCTTCGCGAACAACCTCTTCGACAA
The DNA here is from genome assembly GCA_017745295.1 of Novosphingobium sp. Classification (GTDB taxonomy): domain Bacteria; phylum Pseudomonadota; class Alphaproteobacteria; order Sphingomonadales; family Sphingomonadaceae; genus Novosphingobium. Next base: position 82,876 of record JAGHZR010000006.1, on the reverse strand, counting down.
GTACGCCGTCGTCTCCGTGAGTCAGGATCGCTCGCGCATCGGCGTCAACGACGGGGTGGCGGTACGCTACTACCGCCAAGCCGTGATCTCGCCGCGCACGGTCGGCCTTGAGGCCCGCATCAAGTACTGATCGGACTTGCCGAAGAGACGCCGCCGCCCCGAAAGGGTGGCGGCGTCCTGATAGCGCAGTTTCCAAGTCATCAGGTGATTCCACCTGATTAGAAAATGCTCTATCCGGCCGCTATTCCCTGCTCTTCCAGCCAGGCACGGGCGGGGGCCAGTGCCTCCGCATAGGCTCGCCATTTGCCGATCCCGTCGCGGTTGATCGGCCGCCGCACTTGCGCCGCGCTCGGCGTCGCCACTGCCGCCCGGTTCTCGTGGAACAACAGGCAGCTTTCGTCCCAGTCCAAGCCGCAATGGGCCAGCAGCCTGCGCGTCTCCCCTTCCTGATCGGCCACCAGATTCTCATAGGACAATTGCAGAACCGCCCCGGGCCACAGCCGCTCCCACAGCCCCATGAGCCGGTCGAACCGCGCATAGTAGCGCGCCGTATCCATGAGATCGTAGGAATAGGCGTAATAGGTCGACTGGCTGGCGAACAGGTTCTTGTAATTGCTCCAGAGCGTATCCAGCGGCCCCCGCCGCAGGCAGACCACGCGCGCATCCGGCAGGGCCCGGAGGATATGACCGATATAGAGGAAGTTCGCCGGCAGCTTGTCCGTGAAACGGGGCCTCCCTTGCCCGCAATGAACTCTAGCCCGCGCCAGATAGGCCTCTCCCAGCGCGGCCGGATCGATGGCGCCGCTCGCCGCGACGGTATCGGCATCGAGCACGCGGCGCGACGCGGTGCCCGCCTGCTTCTTCACTGCGAGCGGCATCGCCTGCAACTCGCCCGCCGCCTCCACGTCCGGGTGCGAGGACAGAATGCGATCCACCAGCGTCGTGCCCGTGCGCGGCATCCCGACGACGAAGATCGGCGCTTCCCCGCGCCGCCCCTCGCCTTGCGCCGGCGATGCAGCGCCACCCGAAAACAGCGCTTCGATCGCATCGAATATCGCTTCATCCTGCCCGAAGTCGTAGCCGATCGCCTGTTTCTGCGCACAGTTGGCAACGGAGAGATGGCGCAGGGAGGCCGCCGTTTCGCCAAGGTCTTCCAGTTCCTTGGCCAAGGCATAACGGATGCGCAAGTCGTCAGCGGGAACGGAGGCCTGCGCCAGGGCCGCCTCCAGCCGCTCCACGTGATTGGCCTCGGCGGTCTGCCGCGAGAGGATCGCCAGCGCGTAGTGCACGCGCGCATTGCCGGGGTCGTGCGCGAGGATCATCTCGTAGTGATGCCGGGCCTGATCGACCCTGCCGGTGAACCCGCTCGCCGCAGCCAGATTGTAACGATATTCGGCATTCTGCGGATCGCGCTCGACCGCGGCGGCGAACGGCGCCAGCGAGCCTTCGTGATCGCCCAGCCGGGCCAGAACACAACCGATCGTGTCGAAAGTCAGCGGATCCCCCGGCCCGGCCGCCATCGCTCTGGAAGCGACGGACGCAGCCTGATCCTCACGTCGGACCTGAACGAGCAACTTCGCCCATTGCGCCAGATACTCGGCGCTAGCGTCCCGCTCGACAGCCGCTTCGATCAAGGGAAGTGCCTTCACGACATGGCCGCCCTCGGCCATGACCATCCCGAGCAGGAAATAGCCCTCCGGACGATCCGGAGCGGCATCTATCAGCCTTTTCGCGATTTGAACCGCTTGCGGAATATCTCCGCGCGCTATTGCTCCGCGAATTTCCTGCTCAGACATCGCGCAGGCCGGAACAGGAAAGCGGAACTTTTTGTCTCATCAGCCTGAATCCACTCTGCACACAGCCTTTACCGACTGCCAGCCTGGCGCGAAAATCCGCCGGTCTCAAGGTCGATCATTCCTCACGCCGTTCAACTTGTTGCCGATCGGCCTCGGGTATCCGTCGAAGCGGTCGTTGGAGGATACGCCTGCGTTCAACAGAAGATTTTGGAGCGCCCCGGCCGTCAAGACCGCTTGCGAGCGATATCACGGCAAGAATGTGGATCTGACCCGATTTCGTCCTTCCTGCTTGGCTGTGTAGAGCAGCTTGTCGACCGCAGCACAGAAGTGGAGTGCATCGCCCTCGAAAGGCGGAATGACCGTTCCGACGCCGACACTCGCGGTCACGAATGCGCTGCAACTGGATCGCTCGTGTCGGATATGCAGGCTTTCGATTACCGCGCGGCAACGCTCCGCCAGAGCCGCCGCCGCAGCTTCGCTGGTTTCCGGGAGCAGGAGGACGAACTCCTCGCCGCCATAGCGAGCAACGATATCACGCGGGCGGATCCCGATCTCCTTCAGCGCGCCGGCGATCCTGACCAGACATTCATCGCCCTGAATGTGGCCATAGAAATCATTGTAGTCCTTGAAGTGGTCGATATCGAGCAGGATCAGCGAAAGGGGATGCTGACCGGTCTGAGCGCCTTTCCACTCCGCCTGAAGCCGTTCATCGTAATGGCGCCGGTTGGAGGTCCCGGTCAGGCCATCCTCGAACGAGAGAGCCTCGAGCTTCTTCTGCATCTTCATCAGTTCGTGTTCGATGCGTTTCCGCTCGCTGATATCGAACATGAAGCCGACCAGGCTATCTACCTCTCCGTCCTCGCCTCGCACCACATGCACCACGTCGCGGATCCAGACATAACCGTCATCCTTGGTCAAAGCCCGGTAATCCGCTTCGTGATCCTTGCCTGCGACAGACTGCGAGACGCAAAAATTGACGACATGATCGCGATCGTCGGGATGGATGCGCGAGGCCCAGTCGTCCACCGACAGCCAGCTGTCCTGAGCCCAGCCAAGGAGCGGTTCGATCTGCGGGCCGATGTACGCGAACCGCATCGTTGCCCAGTCGATCTTCCATGGAATGGCCAATGTCGATTCCAGCAGGGTCTTGTAGACGGCCGGGTCGACTTCCATCCCCGGCATGGCAGCGGTCATCGGGTCTTTGGCAGCCATGGTTGGGTTCATCGAGGATCCAATCGGTTCAGGGGCACTGGCGCGGGATAGCGTCACGCCAGGTTATCTTCCAGCGGGCAGATTTCCATAAGGTTAAGCGCCTTGCGGATCTCGGCCTCATCAAAACTCCGCAATGCCCGCCGAGGGGACTTGTCACGAGACAGTAACATTCAATGCCGATAGGCCCGCAATGTCCGAGATCTTCCAGCACGCCCCCCTCCTCACCTATTCACGCCGTGGTGCGATCGCAGGCGCCTTTGCCGCGGGATCGCTGTTTTCGATCGGCGTCCACGCCGCTGCCGGTTTGCCCCGGGGCCTGTTCTCGCTCGGCGTCGCTTCGGGCGATCCCGAGCCTGACGGCGTCATTCTCTGGACCCGGCTCGCACCGCAGCCGATGGAACACGATGGCGGCATGCCCGCCTTGCCGGTCCCGGTGCGCTGGGAAATCGCCGAGGACGAGGCATTCTCCCGCATTTCAAGGTCCGGCATGGCGCGGGCCGAGCCGTACTGGGGCCATTCGGTCCACGTCGACGCGCGCGGACTGCGCCCGGGCCGCTCCTATTTCTACCGCTTCATCGCCGGAAGCGAAGCGAGTCCGGTCGGGCGCACGCGGACTGCGCCGGCGCGCGGGACGGCGGTCGATCGCCTGCGGCTCTGCTTCGCCTCCTGCCAGAAGTACGAAGCGGGCTTCTACGCGGCCTGGCGCCATGTCGTGGAGGAAGATCCCGACCTGATCCTCTTCCTCGGCGACTACATCTACGAAGGTGCACCGAACAAGAAGAACGCGGTGCGCCTGCATCGCAATCCCGAACCCATGGACCTCGCGGGCTACCGCGTGCGCTATGCGACCTACAAGCTCGATCCGCTGTTGCAGGCCGCGCATCATGCCGCGCCCTGGGCCTTGACCTGGGACGACCACGAAGTCGCCAACGACTATGCCGGCGCGCTGGACGAAGGGAACGGCGATCCGGTCGCCTTCCTGCGCCGCCGTGCAGCCGCCTATCAGGCCTATTACGAGCACCAGCCGCTCCGCGCCCGCCCGCCGCGCGGCCCGGACATGCGGCTCTACCGCACGCTCGACTGGGGCAGTCTCGCGCAATTGCAGATCGTCGACGACCGCCAGTATCGCGGCCCCCATGCCTGCCAGCCACCGGGTCTTGTGGAAGCGCACAAGCCCTACCTCAGCAAGATCAACGACTGCGCCGACCTCTACGATCCGAGCCGCACGATGCTGGGCGCAGCGCAGGAGCAGTGGCTGGACGAACGCCTCGGCAAGACAAAAGCCCAGTGGAACCTGCTCACCCAGCAGACTCTGATGCGCCAGACGGTCCAGCATTATCAGGACGGCAAGGCAGAATATTCCGCCGACAACTGGTCCGGCTACCCGGCCGCGCGCGACAGGATTTTCCGCCGCTGGGCCGAGGCCGGAACCAGTAACCCGCTGGCTCTGGGCGGAGATATCCATGCCTTTGCGGCCGCCGATATCCGGAATCCGGACCGTCCCGACGATGCCCCGATCGCCGCGGAATTCGTCGGCGGCTCGATCACCTCGCTGCGGCCCGATCCGGACTTCAAGCCCTTGGCCGCCACTAATGGGCTGGCTTTCGCCGAGAACGAAATACGCGGCTACGGCCGGCTCGATATCGATGCAAAAGGCGGCAGCGTCACGTATCGCGGCCTGGCCGATGCCCGGCGCGAGGATTCCCCGATTTCCGACATCGCGCGCTTCTCGCTGGAAGCCGGAAAGCCCGGTCTTCACGTCGAAACGGTCTGATCCGGCAAAAACATCGATTGTAACAATAGAGACATGTAAGCCGAATATCGGGCGCTTCACGCAAGTACGTCCGGCTTAAGATAATAATTTTATTGGCCGATTCTACCCTCTCGGTGCGCCCGTGGAGGGGGCGTGGTTGCGCGTCCACTCCACAGGGGGAATATTCGAATGCCCGTTTCCATCGCTCGCCGCCAGATCGGCACGTTCATGCTGCTTTCCGCGAGCCTGCTGTCGATCGCTGCTACCTCCGCTCACGCCGAAGAGGCTGCCGACGAGGCGGCGATCGGTGCCGAGAGCGCTGCCGACATTACCGTCGTCGCCCGCAAGCGTTCGGAAAACGCGCAGACCGTGCCGATCCCCATCACGGTCATCTCCGCCGAGGAACTCAAGCGCCAGAACCTCACGAACTTCACCAACTTCCAGAACAAGTTCCCGGCCTTCTCGGTCTATCTGACCAACCCGAAGCAGCTCAATCTCGGCATTCGCGGCATCGGTAACAACGGCTTCAACACCGACGGTATCGACGGCTCGGTCGGCGTTTTCGTCGACGGCGTCTACACCGGCCGTCAGGGCATGGTCTCGAACGACTTCAACGACATTGCCGACGTGGAACTGCTGCGCGGCCCGCAAGGCACGCTGTTCGGCAAGAACACCACGGCCGGCGCCGTGCTCATCAACACGCTGAAGCCCGCATTCGAACTGGGCGGCACCGGCGAAGTCAGCTTCGGCAACTTCGGCCTGCGCGAGGTCAAGGCCAGCATTACCGGACCGCTGATCGCCGACAAGCTGGCGTTCCGCGTCTCCGCCTTCGACAGCGACCGCGACGGCACCTACAAGAACGTCTACAACGGCAGCCGCCAGAATGCGCGGCAGGGCTCGGGCATTCGCGGCCAGCTGTTGGCGACGCCGACCGAAAATCTCTCCATCCGCCTGATCGGCATGCATGGCGAGCAGGACTTCAACACGATGTCGCCGGTGATCCTCTCGGTCTATAACCCGGCGGCGCTCCAGGCCCGCATGGCGGCAGCCGGCTACACCCTGCTGACCAGCAATGCCAAGGACCGCGCCATCAACATCGACGGCGCCCTCAACGCCCAGACCAAGGCCAATTCGGCCAGCGGCGAAGTCAACTGGGACGTCGACGGGATCGGCACCTTCACCTCGATCACGGCGTGGCAGAAGTGGTCCTGCTTCACCAACAACGACAACGACTATACCCAGCTCGACGCCATCACCGACTACGGATCGTGCAACAAGGAACGTCAGTTCAGCCAGGAACTGCGCTGGTCCACGCCTGCCGACCAGCCGGTAGAGGCAACGCTCGGCGGCTTCCTCAGCCGCCAGCGCCTGCAAGTCGATTCCCGCATCGAATTCGGCCCCCAGTATAATATCTGGGCCGCCAACCCGAGCGCGACAGCCTTCCCGAGCACCGGCGGCAGGACCTGGGCACAGGGCGCCTATGCGGCGCGGCTCGACGGCTTCGGCATCGCCAGCCAGGCCGTGTTCCACACCGATACCGATGCCCTGTTCGGCAACGTCACCTGGCATCCGGACGCCGCGCGCAACCTCTCGATCGACGTGGGCCTGCGCCAGACCTGGGAGCGCCGCTCGCAGCTCTATGACGGTCAGGTCGTGTCCAACCCCGGCAAGCTAAACGCCGCCCAGATCAAGGCGATGTCGGCTGCCGGTGCCAATGCCCAGCTTGGCCATGTCGACACCAGCCTGAAGGACAGCGCGCTCTCGGGCGAAGCGGGCATCAACTACAAGGTCACGCCCAGCATCTTCATCTACGGCAAGTATGCGCGCGGCAACAAGTCGGCGGGCTTCAACCTGCTGCCGATGGTCGATGCCCAGGCGATTGCCGTCGGTGCCGGGCAGACCGTGAAGGGCGAAACCGCCGACAACTTCGAAGCGGGAATCAAGGGGACGTTCTTCGACGACAAGGTCCTGCTGAACCTCACCGCCTTCCACACCAAGGTGAAGGACTACCAGGCCAACCAGGCCGTGGGCGTGGGCAATACCGCGCTCAAGTTCCTGTCGAACGTCGGCTCGGTCACGTCGAAGGGCATCGAAGCGGAAATGCAGACCTGGCTGCTGCAAGGCCTGCATACCAAGGGCTTCGTCGCCTACAACAAGGCGACCTATTCCTCGTTCCACAACTCGGTCTGCCCGGCACAGTCGACGGCCCTCACTTGCGATCTCACCGGCCGCCAGGTCGCCTGGGCGCCGAAGTGGACGGCGGACTTCACCGTCGACTACACCGTGCCGATCAACGACACCACGCAGGTCTACGGCTTGTTCGACGTCAACTGGCGCTCGAAGCAGAACACCACGATCACGCTCGACCCCTCGGCCGAGATCGGCGGCTATGCCCTTGCCAGCGCGCGGGTCGGCACCCTGCTCGACAATGGCCGCCTCGACGTGCAGTTCTGGGCCGAGAACCTGTTCAACAAGGCCTATTTCATCAACCTGCTGGGCTACACCAAGTCCACCGGCATCATTCAGGGCTACCCGGGCAATCCCCGGACCTATGGCCTGACCGTTCGCGTAAAAATGTAAGCCGGAAGCGAGGCAGGAGGCATGTCCGCCTGCCTCGCTCAATCCGTAGCGCGCAGACTTGTCCTTCGAACAGCGCCTGGAATTAAGGACTGGCAAGGCAGCACCATGATGAAGCAAGGTCCGAACGGCCTCCAGGATCTACTCGGAGTGCTCTAGCTTGCGGTCTCGGCCCATTGTCGGAACGACACCTTTTCAAGGCTGACGGCGTGCAGACATTCCGGATCGGTAAAGGCAAGCGCGCAGGCATAGGTCGCTTCAGGTGAAAAGGACACGAGGCCGGCACGCGATCCGAAACAGATTGCAGCGCTCTCGTTCGAAAAGCCGACGTCAAGACTGTCAGGACTGCGGGAAAGTCCGCTGCCATCCAACTTGAGCATGGCCTCCTTGCGAGTCCAGAGTTCGTAAAATGCCCGATTTTTGCGCTCCGGTGCCATGGAACGCCAGAGCGCCCATTCATGGGCCGTGGTGATGTGACGTGCGAGCCCTTCCAGGTCCGGCATGGGACGAATTCGCTCGACATCCACGCCCAACTCGCGCCCGCGCCGGGTGACGGCAATCACGATCCTCGCACCCGAATGAGAGACGTTGAAGGAAACATCCCCGTTTTCGAGCACCGGCTTGCCCTTGCCCGACACGACGAACTGAAGCGAACGAGGGCAAATGCCGAGATAGGCGCCGAGGATCAGGCGTAAGGCAGCTCGCGATGCGACCTGACGGTCCCGGTCCTGTTCGCGCAGATATTGCCCAACTTTCGCTTGCTCCTCATGGTCAAGCAAGGCGTTGATCCCGCGAACCTTGCAAGTCCCGTTGTCGATGCAAAGCCAGTAGAGATGGATTTCGTCCGGTGCGATCCGTCGACATTGGAAATCGAGGAGCGGACGAGTACCGACACGAAACGCAATTTCAGCCGACATCGATTGCCAGCCTCGGTCGCGCGCGCCTGGGGACAACTTCCGCGATCGGATCTTCCGGGCGGCCCAGGAGCGCCTCGAATGTCGCGCGAATGTCGCGCAGGATATCCCGTATGCGTGCAGGATCGAAATGATCCAGATTTGCGACGAGATCGAACAACAGATCCCCATCGATCGGCGTCACATCGAACCAGAGCGCGGTATGGAGGCCGAACACGCGGGGATCGGCACTGGGACGTTCCAGAGCACGGCGCGCGCCCTCGCTCGACTGCAACGTCAGGCCGATATCGAAAAGCCTGTTGCCGCCAGGGGCCGCCTCTTCGGCGGAAATACCGGCATGTTTCAGGCCCAGACGAACTTCTTCGCCTGCCTTCGCGATAGCCTCGGACAAGCTGTCCGCCCCCGTCACCCGGCAGCGCAAGACCGCATGGTTGATGAAAGGCCCCGGAGAAACGGAAAAGTCCCGTCCTTGACGGCACATCACCGGCGATCCGATGGCCACCTCGGTAACCGCCCAGCGCGACCAGACCCAACTTCGGATCAGTGCCTGAAGACCTGCAAACAGTGTCGTTCCGGTCGCGGCACAAAGGCTGCGGAGTTTGCCGAAAACGACGGAACCCATTCCAAAACGTTCGGATTGGCCGATATAACGCTCGCGTGATACTGGCTGAGAAAGGAGATGGCCGATCCTGCCGCCGCCATCGCATCGCCCGCGCCAGAACGCGAGCGCCGCCTCTCCGCCAGGTGTCGTCAGGCGGTCCTGCTGGCGACGCAGGAATGTTATGTATTGCTCGCGGTCGCTGCGGACCGGCGGCGCCCTCCCCGCCCCCAACGCCGCATAGGCACGTTCCCAAGCCGTCAACGTGAGATCCAGCGAAGCACCGTCCCAGACGGCATGGTGCGCCGCGCACAGCAGGACCGCCTCGGCACCTTCTGCTTTGACCACGACGAGGCGCACCAGGGGGCCTTCGAGAAGTTCGAACGGCGCCAGCCCTTCGCTGCGCGTAATCTCGGCAAGGCAAGCCTCGAGGTCCGCCCCTTGATCGAGTTCGACGATCCGCAGTCCCGCCCGCGCGGAAGGTTGAGCGTCAATCTTTTGCACCAGCACGCCTGCTTCAAGCGCGAACGTGGTGCGAAAAATGTCGAACCTCTCGAAAACCGCCAAGAATGCTTGCTCGCAGCGCGGGAGATCGAGGTCGTCCGGGAGGCGGCAACGCTCGACCAGCGTATTCGGCAGTTCGGGCGACTGGAAATGTGCGATCGCCCAGAGACCCGCCTGCAAGGCAGATGCGGGATAAGTGTCCAGCACGCGGGCCAGTTCATCGGCGCAGGACGGAGCCTCGGTGGTAAACAGCGCCGCCGCAAGGGCGCGCGCGGTCGGATGTTCGAATATTGCCTCCAGTTCGAAGGAGCAGCCCAATCTGGCTTCTATTTCCGCAAAGACCCGGATGGCTGCAAGCGAATGCCCCCCGTGAGCGAAGAAGTCGTCATCCGCACCCAACGCCGGCACATCGATCGCGGATCGCATCGCATGGAGGATCGCGACGAGTGGCTCATCCGGTTCTGCATCGTCGGTTTCGATGACCGCAGGGATCGGCTGAGGACGATCGGCATCGACAAGCTTGTCCGCCAGCGCAGCCATATCGACTTTTCCGTTCGACAGCCGGGGAAACGCCTCCGTGATTTCGATCCTTGCCGGCAGCATGTAGGGGGGCAGGCGTTCCGAAAGCATCGAACGTATCCGCTGGATCGACGTTACAGGATCCGAGACAACGACGATCAGTATCAACTCCCCCATATGGTCGTCGCGGGGCGGGAGCACAGCCGCTTCCGTCACGCCCGGAACGGCGAGCGCCGCGATGCGTATCTCCTCCAGTTCGATGCGATGCCCATGACATTTCACCTGTCGATCGCGGCGGCCCAGGAAGATGAGGTTTCCTTCTCCGTCAGAGCGCCCGAAGTCGCCGGATCGATAGATGCGGGTGTCTGGAGCATGCGGCAGGAAAGCAAAGCGCGCCGCATCGCGCTCCGATGCATGGACATAGCCGAGGGCAAGGGCGGGACCGCCGATGCAGATTTCGCCGATCGCACCGTCCAGTACCGGACGCAGCCGATCGTCCAAAATCCAGATCTTCTGATTACCGATCGATCTTCCCACATTCTGAAGTGCCGTGTCCGCACCGAGCCGCTTGAAACTCGAAAATACCGTGGTTTCGGTGATCCCGTAGCCGTTCAGGAATGCGGTCTGCGGGAGTTGCGGCATGATCGCATGCAGCAAGGTCAGATTGACCGGTTCACCGCCGAACACGACCCATTTCAATCCCGAGGCTCTCAGGCGGACGAGTTCCGGGGCAAGATGATCGAAAGCCGAAGGAACCTGCGAGAGGACCGTAATGCCGTCTTCGGATATCCGTTCAGCCAAGGCTCTGGGATTCCGGCGATCCCGCTCTCCGAGAAGGACGACCCTGCCTCCGCGGGAAAGCGGCACGAAAGTTTCCCAGATCGAAAAATCGAAATGGAAGGCATGAAACACGCTCCACGCCTCCTGCCCATGAGGCGCGATCACTTCTTCTGCGGCCAGCACCAACGATCGCGCCGAGGAATGCGCGACGAGAACGCCTTTGGGACGTCCCGTTGAACCTGAAGTGTAGATGATATAGGCCGGATCCTGCGGCTGCACCAATCTGCGCGGCAATGGCTTTCCGCCTCGACGCCTTTTCTCCGGCGCGTCCAGGCAAATCCGCCTGCACGTCGGGGGAAGCTCTGCCTGGATCCTGTGAATGCCATCCTCGACCACGGCGAGCGCGCCACTGTCTTCCAGAAGATCGTGCAACCTTTGGGGGGGATCCGCAGGGTTCAAGGTCAGGAAGGCATGTCCTGCCTTCAGGATCGCCAGTTGGACCTCGACGATCCGATCGGTCCTGTCGAGGTGAATGGCGACGACCCCGCTCTCTTCCCCCAGTTCGTCCATCAGAAGATCGGCCAGATGCGTGGCCGCAAAATCGAGTTCGCCGTAGCTTCGGCGCCGTTCGCCATAGACCAGCGCGGTTCTGTCCGGGGCATGCCGCGCCCACTGTTCGAAAGCCGCATGCAGCGGCTGGTCATCGCCGAGAAACTCATCGGTATCGGCGGCGGGGATGAGAACATCGGCGACCGGACAAGTTGGCGCCTGTCCGAAAACCTCCATCATCGCGCAGAACTGTTCAGCGAGTCTTCCTATCGAGGAAGCATCGAACAATGTCGCATCGTAATCGAGGCGCATCGTCCAATGCCCGGCCCGCTCCACGAAAGTGAAGATCAGGTCGAGCTTGCTCTGCTCCAGTTCCGTCTCCGCCAGGCGCACCTCGCCCGCAAGCGCTTTGCCGCGCGGTTCCGGCGTGTTCTGGACGACGATCATGACATCGAAGAGTGCGTCGAGACCAGGCTTGTCCGACCTTGCGAGATCCCTGACGATGAGATCGAAGGGGTAGAGTTGATGTTCGAGCGCACCAAGGCAGGTTTCCCGGACACGACCCAGAACATCGAGGAAAGTGTCCTGTCCGGAGATATTCATCCGCAGCGGCAGGCTGTTCACGAAGCATCCGAGTTGATCCTCGAAGCATTGCCGGGTTCGCCCGGCGAAAGGCGCGCCAAGAATGAAATCCGACTGGCCTGACCAACTGTGAAGCAGCACCCCCGCCAGACTCGCGAATGCCATAAACGGGCTGGCATCCCGCCGTAAGGCCAGATCCAGGAAATCGCCGGCGATCCCCGTGGGCAGGGATATCTGCAATACAGCGGCCTCGCAGGTCCGGTCCATCCTGCGAGGGCGATCGGTCGGAAGCTGCAAACGATGCGGCAAGGAATCGAGGCTCGATTGCCAATAGTCACGCGCCAGTGCGCCCGATGGTCCCGCCAGCCAGCGGCTCTGCCATGCGGCAACGTTACGGTGTTGCAATCGCAGAGGGGCTTCATCGATCGCAGCCCCCTGCAAGGCCGCGCGATAGGCATCTTCCAGTGCGTCGACAAGCAGCCCCATCGACCATGCATCGGTGATGATATGGTGCTGGGTCATCCACAGAACATCAGGGGACCCGTTCGATCGCAGCAGACCCATTCGCAGCAGCGGCCCCGAGGCCAGATCGAATGGCTTGCCGTGCAACCGGCCCAGCACGTCCTCCTCCGCCGTATCCGTCGATCGTTCAGTCAACTCGGCCCGCAACATGCCCGGCGTGAAGGGATGTACGACTTGCTCCAGTTCCTGCCCCGCAAGCCGGAACGTCGTCCGCAGGATTTCATGATGTTCGACCAGACTGTCCAGAGCCCGCTGGAGCGGGGCCAGTTCCCAACACCCGGAGAGCCGGATATCGAGCGGAACATGATAGGCCAGTGACTTGCGCGCATCACGGCTGAGTATCCAGAACCGGCGCTGCGCATGCGTGGCGTTTCCATCCGCTTCCGCTTCGAGGTCGGCCGAATCCAGCGGTGGCGCTTGCGCGATACGTTTCGCCAGATCGGCCGGGGTCGGCGCCTCGTAGACATCCCGCACCGTCAGCATCAGTCCCAGCTCATCGGCAACCCTCGCGATCAGACGTACGGCTGTCAGCGAATTCCCGCCCAAACGGAAAAAATCGGCATCGGGGCCATGGCTTCCCCCGATCAACGCGCCGAAAGCCTTGCAAACCCAGGACAGGACATCGGTCGCTTCGGCAACCGCTGATGCGAGTTCCGCGGGCGTTTCCGGTTCGAGGAAAGCCCCCAGCGCCCCGAAATCGACCTTTTCACTCGCATTGCGCGGTACTGCCGCGATTATCACACACCTGTCGGGTAGCATCGCCGCCGGCAAGCGCTCGGCAAGGAATGCCCTGACCTCTTCCGCCCGCAATTCCGCGCCTTCACGCGGCACTACGAAGAGAACCACATCCTCGTCACCGGATTCAGAAACCTTGTGCAGAACGGCGTCGCCCACGCCGTCGCACTTTCGCGCTAGGTCGAGAATCGTACCGGGAGCGACGCGAACACCCCGGATTTTGATGAAAGCATCGCTGCGTCCGACGAAATGAAGAACACCGGAACATGAAAGACGAGCCGTATCGCCCGACAGATAACTACGCCGGTTGCCCAGAGCGGGTACTTCGGCAAATCGCTGCGCGGAAGCCTCGTCGGGATCAATGTAGCCCAAGGCGAGACAGGCCCCCGTCACTGCAAGCTCGCCCTTCATGCCTAGCGGCATAAGTCGTCCAGAGCGGCTGAGGATATGGACGGCACAATTGGCGATGGGGCGCCCGAGCGGAGCCGGAGCTTCATCGGACAGATTCGTGCAGTCCTGCCAGGTCGCATCCACCGTCGTTTCGGTGGCTCCCCAGCCATTGATGAGCCGTGCCTTTCCGCCGCCCAGAACCTGACGGAACGAGCTGACCAGTGCCCCGGTCAGTTCTTCGGCACCGGCAAGGAACCAGCGAAGACTGCCTAGCTGCGCGGCAACGCCGAAAGCCCGGCTATATTCCAGCAATGCCTTCAGCGGCGCAGGAACGAGATCGATGACGGTTACATGCTCCGCCGAGATGGCCCGCACAACCGCCGCCGGATCGCGCTCTGCCCCGGTCTCCAGAAAATGCGTTCGCCCACCGACGCAGAGAAGGCGCACCATCTCGCACCAGGCGGGATCGAAAGACTGCGCCGTGCGGGCAAGCGATACGTCCTGCTCTCCCAACCGATAGACCAAAGCCAGCCAGCGCATCCGGTTTGCCATCGCCGCATGGGAAACCGCCAGGCCTTTAGGCTCGGCAGTGCTCCCGGACGTGAAGATCACATAGGCGATCCCATTGCCGCTCGCGCCCGGCAGACTGGACCGGGCATCCGGATCGTCAGCGATATCGGCGGTGGCGCCGTCCATGTCGATCCAGACCTGCCCGTTTTCCAGGAAACCCGGAGCCGGTCCCTTGCCGATCACGATATTCGTGCCCGAAAGCCGCAACATGGCCGTCAGGCGGTTGGCGGTCTGTCCCGGATCGAGCAGCAGGACTCCGGCACCGCAGCGATGGGCGGCGAGTATCCCGACAAGCAATGCGCAACTGCGATGCATGAACACCGCAATCGTCGAACCTGCGCCCACGCCTGCCGCAAGCAAGGCGCGGGCCTGCCGCGCGGAACGGTCGTCCAGCTGCCGATACGTCAGCCTTTCGTCCTTGCAGGACACGGCAATGTTTTCAGGCGTTCGCGCCACCTGATCCAGGAACAGGCCGTCGATCGTATCAGGCCCCTCGAAAGCGATCGTGGGTCCGGCACTCTCGGCCAATTCCAGCAAGTCCGCCTCGTCAAGCAAGTCGAGATCGTCAAGGGCAACATCGGGTGCCCGAACCGCGTCCGCCAACAACCGCGCAGCGTGGACCGCGAGCCTCTCGATCGCCGCAACCGGTGCAACGCCTTCCACATGCAAGCGCGTCCAATCGTCGCTCAACCACAGGGCGATGACGCCCTGATCGCCCTGCCTGGCCCATTCCCTGCTGCTGGCCAGAAACAGGTCGCCTGCGACAGGTGCCGCCTTGCAGCACTCCCCGGTGTCGTCGCCTGCGGCCAGCAGCGCACCGAAACAGGTGGTGCCGCCAAGCGCTCGCCGGAAACGGACCCATTCCCCGTCCAGCCACTCGAACCGCGTGGTGAGGTCTTCGTCGAGATATCGGTAAAGCAAGACATGCGCGAGCGCGCGCAGGATGTCCTGGATGCCCCACCCGGCATCCCGGCTGAACGAAGTCAGGGCTTCGATCGCGGAATCCGAAAGTTGCACCGAACTTTCCGAGCGACCTTCGGCTCGGTCGTGCGGCCAGACAAGCCCGTTCACGAGGCGATCGCTCTGCGTCCCCAAAGGTCGCCGCGGAGCCGCGAACGCAGGATGGCCCTTCATGAAATCTGCGCCATTTCCAGAACATTGGCCAGTTCATCCACGAAACGCGACACAAGGAGATCCGCGTCCTCGTCGGCAAGGCGATCCCGGCGATACTCGAGACGCAGATCGCATCGCGCCGGAAACGCTGCCGGGTCGTAGTCCACGAACAGCGTGAAGGCGTAATGGAACCGGTCCACCGCCTCGAACCCGACTTCTTCCAGTCCTCCGAACCCGGACTTCGCATGGTGCATCTGGATGAAGTTGAAGCAGACATCGAAAAGGTGATCGCGGCCCGCCTCTGCCAACATTCTGGCAAGCGGATACGTTTCGAACGGCGCCATGGCATCGAGCTCGGCTTGCACGGCATCGAGACGCGGCGACGAGGCCAGAATGAAGGGAGCAACGTTCCAAAACAGTCCTGTAGCGCCCAGCGGATCGCTGAGTTGCGTGGAGCGCCCGTTGACCACGACGCCGATCGGCGGCGGCTTCCCATTGTCCTGCGCAAGTGCGGCGGCGAAGGCCGCGAGGCAGGTGGTCTTCGGGCGAATGCCCTGCGTGCGCCCGAAGACCGCCAATGCGGATGCAAGTGCCTCGGAAATTTTGACATCCTTGCGCGCAAACAATGCCCGGTCGTGCCCAGCCACGATCTGCGGAGCGGGGACGGGCGCAACTCGACGCCACCGTTCACGCCAGAAGGCCAGCGCGGCGCTCGATTGGCCCGTGCGAACGTCTTCCGCCACGAATTCTCTATAGCTTGGCCCCGGAGTGACCTCGGCAAGTTCGAGGGTGCCTTGCTTGGCAGCAGTGTAGAACGCGGCAAAATCGTTCTCGAGAAGAATGCTGCTCCAGCCGTCCATCACGGCATGATGCGCGGCCAATATCAGCTCGAACGCCTCCTCGCCGAGCAGAACGAGATGAAGGCGGGCGAAAGGCCCCGAACATTCACCGGGACGAAACCGATGCTCCCGCTCCTCCGCAAAGATTTCCGCTGCGCGAGCGATGCGCTGATCTTTTGACAGAGCGGTAAGATCGCTGACTTTCAGATCGAATGCGGCTTCCGGCAGCTCGACCTGAACGATGGAACCGTCATCGATGATCGCGAAGCCGGTTCGCAGGATCGGGTGACGGCGCACCAGTGCCTCTGCCGCAAGCGACAAGGCATGTCCGGATAGGCCTTCATCGCGTACCCGCCATCGGGCAAGACAGTGATACACCCCGTGCTCCAGCGCGAGCGGGTCTTCCGCCCAGCGCAACATCAGCTGCTGCATGCCCGATACCGGGAACGCATGCTCCCATCCGGCGGGAAGCCGAGTCCGTTGGGCAGCACTCAGGGCCAGTTCGCCCTGGTCGGCGATCGACGCCTGCCCTGCGGTACGGTCGTCGAGAGCACGTGCGAGAGATTGCAGCGTCCGGTGGTCGAGCAGATCCAGCACATCGATCTCGAAACCCCGTTCGCGAAGCGAATGGACGGCCTGGATCATGCGGATGGAATCGCCCCCGAGCCGAAAGAAGTCCGCGTCCTCGTCAATGTCGTCGATCTGCAGCGCCTCGCGCCAGACGTCGAGAAGCACGGCTTCGGTCGGCGATGTCACCCGAAAGGCTGCCTGCGCGGTTCTTATGACCTGCGCCTGCCGATCGAGGGCGGACGGATCGACTTTGCCGTTCGGCTTGCGCGAAATACTTTCGATCGCATGAAGCTCGGCGGGGATCATGTATCCGGGAAGCTTGCTCTCAAGCGCACGCCGCACCGCATCCTCGATCCCGGCATATTCGCGATCTGCCGGAACGAAGAAGCCCTGAAGCCGCCCCTTGGTCAGGACGACGGCCGCTTCCTCGACAAGATCGATGGCGAAAAGCGCCCGTTCGATCTGCCCAAGCTCCACCCGCCGGCCACCGATCTTCACCTGCTCGTCACGGCGGCCCAGATAGTGAAGCTGCCCTTCGCTGTCCCATGCGGCGAGATCTCCGGAGCGATAGTGTCGCAGACCGTCCGGGCCGGTCGAAAAACCGCCGGTGTCACATGCGGCGGCGCCAAGATACCCTTGTGCCAGCCCTGTTCCGCGCACCACCATTTCGCCGATCACGCCGCGCGGCACAGCCCTTCCAAGCGGATCGACGATCTCCACGGATTTGCCTGCCGATGGTCGTCCGATAGGCACCCGTGCCGCAGCGAAATCCGGCGGCACGCGATAAAGGCTGGTATTGACCGATGCCTCGGTCGGACCGTATCCATTGAAAAGGGACAATTTTCCGGCCAGTCTCTGGAAATCCCGCGCACGTGCCGGTTCGGCAGCGGAAATCGCCACCCGGAGGTCCGGAAGAGTTTCCGGCGCCAGCATAGTCAGGAACGGTGGCGTCACCGTCAGCAGGCTGACCCTGTTTTCGCGCAGGAAAGCCAGAAATGCGGCCTGATCCTGCAAGGCACCCTCGGCCGGACAGACCAGGGTTGCCCCAGCCGCCAGCGGCGTGAAGATGTCCAGAAGCCCGCCGTCGAAAAACGGCGCCATGAACATCAGGCAGCGGTCCCCGCTCCCCACCTCCATCTGCCGGACATGATCGACAACGGTGTTGGCAAGCCCTTCATGACCCAACAGGACACCTTTCGGTCGGCCTTCGGATCCCGAGGTGAAGTATACCGCGGCAAGATCGTCGGGCGCGGGCAGGCAGAGCGCGTCGCCGGGTACGGTGTCCCATCCGGCGGCCTCCAGGGCCGGACAGATCACCGAAGCATCCGGAAGATCGAATGCCAGGTCGACCCGGCTCGGCGGCACCAGCACCGCTGTTGCAGCCGATTGGGCCAGAATGTCCGAAATAAACTCGGTCGGCGCCGCCGGATCGAAGGGCACCACGCTGCCCCCGGACAGCAATACCCCGAGAAACGCGATCACCGTCTCGCTGGAACGCGTCGCCGCGATCGCAACGCGCACACCGCCCGCAATAGCGAAACGCGAAGTCAGGTGGCCGGCAAGCTGCAAGGCCTCGGCTTCCAACTCAGCATAAGTATAAGTCCGTGACGGCGAGATCAGCGCAGCGGCTTGGGGCGCCTTGGCGGCCATCTGCCGAAACAGGCCCGCAAGCGTGGCGCCGGGCGCGCTCGGCGGCCCGCCTTGGCCGAACCTTGCAAGCTCCTCCCGTTCGCTGGTGCCGCACATCGCAATCTCGCCGATCTCGACCTCCAACTTAGCGAGACCATCCAGGATCGCGTCGAGATGGCCGGCCAGCAGCACGGGAAATTCCTCGGGCAGGACACCTTGCGGATCATCGAGGCAATACCGGCCCTTGCCATCATCGCCGAAACGAAACTCCAGGCAATCGGGGCCCTCGCGCTCGTTCGAACCATGAACCCGCCGGTCCCGAACAAGCGCAACCACAGTGTCGGAGCGAACGGAGGCCGGCTCCCGGTCGTAAGCGCTCTCCGCGACCTGCTGGGATTGCAGAAGCCATTCCCGGCCGTTCATGCGCTCATCCATGTCGTAGCGGAAATGGATGAAACCGTCCTCGGCCCTTGCGTCCCGCCCCGCCCCCGGGGACGGCCCCGCGAACTCCACGGGCGAGGCACCGTAGCGATGAAAGACGAGGGCAAGCGCACCTTGCAGGACGGCGAGTTCCGACAGGGGATCGCCACCGCAGACCCGATCGAGAAATGCCTGGCTGCCGTCCGAGAGAGCAAGCGGCCAACCGCCACCGGGCGCAGGACTTCCGCCTCCAAGAAAGAGATCGCTGCCGGCTTGCGGCGCTGACGCTTCGGACGAACGGATAACCGACGATGTCTCGGTCACAGACAGATCTCCCGCTGAAGGTACAGTCGTTCGGCCTCACGTCCCTGCGCGATGCAGGCCGCTACGAAACGGTTGGATTCCACCATCGCCAGATCGCCATCCTTATATTCGAGATCGAGGATGTGCCCCACCCAGGGCTCCGCACCCATCGCATAGACGTAGACTCGGGATGGGTCGAAACAGCTGACCATATCCAGCCCCTCGGCGGCATTGCTGCCGCGGCCGCGGCGGGCCTGGTCATTTTCACGGGTCGTCCGGTGATCGAACAGCGCGCCGTAAACCCAAGACAACGGCGCCCCTTCGCATTCCATTCCCAGAAACAGCGTATCCACCGGGCCCGTACGTGCACGAATATGGCCATAAAGTTCCGGCGACAGGTTACAGCTGTCGGCGGCTATCAGCATGGTCGCGGTGCCGAGGCGCAAGTGGTAGGTCGTCTTGCTCTGGACCAGCAGATCGTGATGCTCGCCGATGAACGGCAGGGCCGTCAGTTCCCCGTCCGGCCCAAGACGAACACTTTCCAGTTCGCTCAGGCTCAGAACGTCCTTGAAGCCGAGAGCGGCCAGCATGAGCGCCAGCGACGGGTCCTGCAACGAACCGCTCGTATTGCGTGGTACGATTACCCGGCCGATGCAATGGCGCAGTTGCAGCAATGTTTCGAGAACGACATGGTCATGGTGAGCATGGGTGATGAGCACGTAGTCGATGCGCTCGGGAAGATCCTGAAAACTGAAGCGCGCCGGTCCTTCTTCGCCCCCGTAGCTCACGAGCGGATCGACGAGGATCGAAATGCCGCCGGTTTCGATCAATAGACAGGCATGGCCGAAATAGCGGATCCGAGGCCGGTTTCCTTGGTAGAAAGGTCTGGGCGGCGGCGGCCGTTCCGTCAGCAACGACGTGAGTTGGCCAACCTGCCTCTCGTCGAGCGCGCCGCCGAAAGCATCGCACAGGCATTCCAGCGAAGTGGCCTTTGTCCGCGCTGAGAACAGCGTATCCAATGCCGGAGAGGCGAAGGAAACCGGGATGTCCAGCGCCCGGGCGTCCGGCAAACGGGGGGTCGAAAAGACGAATGGCCGCTTTTCCGCCTGCCGCGCGATCTTGAGGGAAAGCATCTGCTGCCCCTCGTCGTACAGGGGGCTGCTGTAGAGCAGCGGTTCGAAGAAGCGGAAATCGGGCCGATGGTGGCGGTCGTAATAGAGTTCGACCCGCCCTCGCAAAATCTCCGGCACTTCGCGGTAGAGGGCTTCCAGCGATCCGCCCTTGCCTTTTTCCCGTAGCAGCGCGCCCAGATCCCGAACGGCCTGCGTGAAGGCCACTTGCGCGGCGCATCTCTCACGGGTCTGCGTGACAAGAGTTGCGACCTCCGGAACGCGGTCGGCAGAAAGATCGATGAAAGGCCCGCTTCGCAGAAGAGGATTTCGCAGCGATGCCGCATGAAGGTCCGGCGATTTCACGAAGGATTCCATCGCCCGCAACTGGCGTTCGACGACGGTGAAGGCCGCAGTGCTCGGCGATATCAGGTTTGCCCATGCGAACCACCTGCCCACCAGCGGTTCCGCCTGAACGTCCTGACGAAGGAACAGCTTCCCGCTTGTCATGCCTGGTGGAGCACCCGGGGCGAAAGGCGTCTGAGAGCGGAGAAAACCTCCGCGAAAGACAAAAGGACGAAGTACCTCGGCTGCAACTCCCGGGGCTGGAAGGACGCTTCCAGTACGCGATCGAGATCGAACGCTTCTATGTTCGCCGCCTCCTCCCGAATATTGCGCATTTCCGCAGTGGACGTGACGATCGCGGCGCCGAGAACTTTGACGAGGCCATCTTCCCTGACAAGGCCGGTCTCGAACGTGAACCAGAACAGCGCCGCAAGACGCCGCATCAGATCGCGGTCAAAGCCTCCCCTGAGCGCCACTTCCCCGAACTGACGATGAGCCAGAGCGCCCCGCCTGGTAAGAAGGTAAGGCACATGCCCATAGATATCGTGAAACATGTCGGGCAAGGCGGCGAATTCCAGTTCGGCGCGCGATCGTATCTCGATCGCGACGGGGAAGCGCTTGCGGGCGACTTCCCTGAAAAAGAACGCATCGTCACTCAACCCGCTGGCCGCCGTCAGTTGCCAAGGCGTGTGAAACAGCAAACGCCTGTTTATCGCGGAAAGGCGGGACAGGGATCTTGCATGACGGTCAAGCTTCTCCAGCCCATGGAGGTATTCGCGGCAGGCATTTGCACAGACATTGCGGTGATGGCGGGCGACCAGAAGTCGCCACGTCTCGCAATCGGTTTGCGAGTAATCGCTGGACGATCGAGCGCTTTCAATTGTCAGCATATGGCCATTCACCCGCAAAAACCGAACCATGGCTACATCTACGAACAAACCCTCATAAACTTAAAATGAAGAGGATTTTCCAGATCGCATTTTATTTATCGAATCAAGAATTTCAGCAAATCTATCGAAACACACCAATCTCACAATATTAAACTGAAAATAAACTTTGCACCAAAATGGTTGTTTCTATTTTTTAATATGGAACCAGGAAATACCACGCAGCGCCAACGTGACATTGCCTTCCGTACCGTCGTCAAGATTCATTATTAACTGACGAACCATACGCAACGAATTGCCCCTCCACGGAACGACCGCGCAAAACCACCCTGCCCCCCAACGCCTTGCAGAAAAAGCCTGCCGAAAGCGCGGCAGCATGACTGCGATCTCATTGAAATGTACCAATCCGGGAACCGCGAACCGGCAAGCGTGTTTTGCCCTTCGCTATTGCGTCGGTTATGCGGGTCGGCAGGGGCAAGAAGGCAAAAGGCGGAATGAAACGGCGCGGGCGTTAACGGGTGGGCGCACAGGAGATGGGGTCGATGACGGGCATGGCGGGCAATGCCGAGGGGTTTCTGTCCTGCGGCGGCGATCTCGCGCGCCGCATTGCCGTGTTCGACTGGTCCGCAACCCCGCTCGGCCCGATCGGGGCTTGGCCTGCCAGCCTGAAGCAGACCCTGGGATTCATGCTGCCTTCGCCGGTGCCGCTTGTCCTGCTCTGGGGCGAGCAGGGGGTCATGCTCTACAACGATGCCTACTCCCGTTTCGCCGGGGCGCGAGACAGTCGCCTGCTCGGCTCGAACGTTCGCGACGGCTGGGAGGAAGTGGCCGACTTCAACGACAATGTCATGAAAGTCGGCCTGTCGGGCGAGACGCTCAGCTACCGCGACCATGTCCTGACCCTGCACCGCGACGGCCACCCCGAACAGGTCTGGCTGAACCTCGACTACTCGCCCGTGCCCGGCGACGACGGCCAGCCCGCAGGCGTGATCGCCGTCGTGGTCGAGACGACCGAGGCCCATGCCGCCCGCCAGGCCCTGCTGCAAAGCGAGACCCGCCTGCGTTTCCTCGACGATCTCGGCCGTACGGTAAGGGACTGCCCCGGCGCGGATCAGATCCTGGCGATTACCGCGCGGATGACCGCCGAACACCTCGGCGTCTCGCACTGCGCCTATGCCGACATGGACAACGACGGCGACGGCTTCACTATCCGCGGCGACTGGCATGCGCCGGACCTCTCCTCGATCATGGGGCACTACAGCCTCGCCAATTTCGGCGCGCGGGCGGTGAGCGACCTCAATGCCGGACGCCCGCTCATCATTGCCGACAACCGCCGCGAACTGCCGCCGGAGGAGGCGCGGACGTTCCAGAACATCGGCGTCATCGCCACGATCTGCATGCCGCTGGTCAAGGAAGGTCGCCTCACCGCGCTGATGGCGATCCACGACCGCGACGCCCATGCCTGGAACGACTACGAACTCGGCGTGATCCGCGAAGTGACCGAGCGCTCCTGGGCCCATGTCCAGCGGGTCGGCGCCGAAGGGCAGCTGCGCGAGCGCGAGGCGTTCAACCGCCAGATCCTCGACAGCGCGATCGACTACGGCATCGTCGCCACCGATCCCGAGGGGCGGATCACGCTCTGGAACGCGGGCGCCGCCGCCATGCTGGGATGGAGCGAGGCGGAAATGCTGGGCCAGCCGATGGCCACGTTCTTCACGCCCGAAGACCGCGACCTCGGCCGCCCCGCCGCCAAGCGGCGCGAGGCACTGGATACCGGCCGCGCCCACGACGCCCGCTGGCACTTGCGCAAATCCGGCGAGCGGTTCTGGGGCCTCAGCGAAATGACCCCGCTGCGCGATGCGGCGAGCGAAGCGATCGGCTTCGTCAAGCTCATGCGCGACCGCACCCCGGAGCACCGCGCGCAGGAAGCGCTCAACCAGAGCGAGGAACGCCTTCGCCGCGCCCAGCGGGCAGGCGGCGTCGGGCTGTTCTCGATCGACATCACGGCCAACAGCATCGACGGCACCGAGGAATTCTGGCGCATATACGGCATCGATCCGGCGCAGGAACCCGGCGGCGTCCCCACGACCGATCGGATCGAACAGCTGGTCATCAAGGAGGATCACCACCTGGTCTCCACGCAGTCGCGGCGGAAACAGGGGGAAACACAGCTCGACGTCGAATACCGCATCCACCGTGCCGACAACGGCGAGGAACGGGTGATCGCGCGCAAGGCCGATTTCGAATACGACGCCCACGGTCGCCCCGCCCGGATGATCGGCGTGGTGCAGGACGTGACCGACCGCCGCCGCATCCAGCGCGCGCTGGAAAAGAGCGAGGCGCAGTTCAGCACCCTCGCCCAGAACATGCCCAACCAAGTCTGGACCGCCCGCGCCGACGGCCGGATCGACTGGATCAACGACCGCGTCTACATCTACACCGGCCGCTCCCGCCAGAGCCTGGGCAACGAGGGCTGGACCGAGGCGCTCCACCCCGACGACCGGGCCGAAACCCAGGAAAAATGGGCGCGCTCGGTGGCCACCGGCCATGTCTTCGAAACCGAGTTCCGCCTGCTCGATGCCCATGGCGGCTATCGCTGGCACCTCTCCCGCGCGCTGCCGCTGGTCGATCTGAGCGGCGAGATCAGCGCGTGGATCGGCACCAATACCGAGATCGAGGCGCAGAAGCAGGCCGAGGCCGCCTATGCCCAGGACCGCGACCGGCTCTGGTCGATCAGCCGCGATCTCATGCTGGTCTGCGATCATTCCGGCATGATCACCGCCGTCAATCCCTCTGCCGAGCGGCTGCTCGGCTGGCACGAGGGCGAGATGCTGGGCCGCCGCATCGCCGCCTTCATCCACCCCGACGACCGCGCGGTGACGGCTTCGGCACTGGCGCGCATGGCCGGCAGTGTCGTACCGGAAGTCGAGGCCGAAGCCGAGACCGTCGCCTTCGAGAACCGTCACCGCACGCGCGGCGGGGACTATCGTCTGATCGCCTGGACCGCCGTGCCGGACGGCGACCGCATCCACGCCGTCGGCCGCGACGTGACGGAACAGCGCGCGGTCGAGGATGCCCTGCGCCAGAGCCAGAAGATGGAAGCGGTCGGTCAGCTCACCGGCGGCATCGCCCACGACTTCAACAACCTGCTGCAAGGCATCACCGGCAGCCTCGACGTGATGCACAACCGGCTGGCGCAAGGGCGCACCGCCGATCTCGAACGCTGGCTTCAGGGCGCCCGCACGTCGGCCGAGCGCGCCGCCTCGCTCACCCATCGCCTGCTTGCCTTCTCCCGCCGCCAGCCGCTCGACCCGCGCCCGGTCCGCGCCAATCCGCTGATCGCCTCGATGGAAGACCTGCTGCGGCGAACCCTGGGCGAGCATATCGACCTCG
Source organism: Novosphingobium sp. (assembly GCA_017745295.1). Classification (GTDB taxonomy): domain Bacteria; phylum Pseudomonadota; class Alphaproteobacteria; order Sphingomonadales; family Sphingomonadaceae; genus Novosphingobium. Next base: position 58,267 of record JAGHZR010000006.1, on the reverse strand, counting down.
AATTCGTGCTCTCCGGCGGCCTCTGGCAGACCCGCTGCGATCCCAACCAGCTGGAGAACGCCATCCTCAACCTTGTCATCAATGCTCGCGATTCCATGCCGGACGGCGGCAAGCTGACGATCGAGACCTGCAACGCCCATCTCGACGAGCACTACGTTGCCCAGCAGCGCGACCTGCGTCCCGGCCACTATGTCTGCATCGCCATCAGCGACACCGGCGTCGGCATGAGCCGCGAGGTGGCAAGCCGGGCCTTCGAACCGTTCTTCACCACCAAGCCGACCGGGCAAGGCACCGGTCTCGGCCTCTCCATGATCTATGGCTTCGCGCGGCAGTCGGAAGGCTATGCCCGGATCTATTCCGAGGAAGGCCTGGGCACGAGCGTCAAGATCTTCCTGCCCCGCCATCGCGGCGTCGAGGACCGGATGGAGGGCGAGGACGAAAGCCCCCACCTGCCGGAAGCGGTCGAGGGGGAGGTCGTGCTGGTGGTCGAGGACGAGTCCGTCGTACGCGGCCTCATCATCGAAGTGCTGGACGAACTGGGCTATACGGCGATCGAGGCGGTGGACGGCCCTTCCGGCCTCGAAATCCTGCAATCCGGTCGGCGCATCGACCTGCTCATCACCGATATCGGCCTGCCGGGGCTGAACGGCCGGCAGGTGGCGGACGGCGGACGCTCGGCCCGGCCCGGCCTCAAAGTGCTGTTCATGACCGGCTATGCCGAGAATGCCGCCGTCGCCTCCGGTTTTCTCGAACCGGGCATGGCGATGATAACCAAGCCCTTCGCCATGGATGCGCTGGCGAAGCGGATTCGCGAAAGCATCGAGGATTGAGCGCATGACCGAGGGGAATTCCGTGGAGGGGCTGCGCGTGCTGGTCGCCGAGGACGAAGTGCTGGTGGCGATGCTGCTGGAGGAGATGCTGGACGATCTCGGCTGCCGAGTGGTCGGTCCCCACGCCACCTTGGCGGATGCGCTGGAGGCCAGCCGCGAGGGCGCTTTCGACGTGGCGGTGATCGACATGAACCTGGCGGGCGAGCGCGCCGATCCGGTTCTGGCCGAACTCGGTGCACGGGCCGTGCCTTTCGCGATCGCCAGCGGGGGCAACTGGGACCTCCCGCATCCGCCCGCGTTCCTGCTGAACAAGCCTTACACCTTTGCCCAGCTGGCCGAGGCGGTAAAAGCACTGGAGCGGGCGCGAGGCTAAGCGACGCGATCCGCCTCCCGCTTTCTTCAAGCCAGCGGCCAGCCGCCTTTGCTGGACCTCACTCAGGAATTCCCATACCTCTCCGTCTGTTCCGACGACCAATAGAAGGCGTATCAGCGATGTCGACAATCCCGGCGCCTCTGTCCGTTCCAGCCGCGCCCGACCGGCGCCAGCGGCTGAAGGCCATCGTCGCAGGGTCCACCGGCAATCTCGTCGAATGGTACGACTGGTACGCCTATTCGGCCTTCACGCTCTATTTCGCGCCGCATTTCTTTCCGGACGAGGACCGCACCGCCCAGTTGCTGAGCGCGGCGGCGATCTTCGCCGTGGGCTTCCTGATGCGCCCGGTGGGTGCCTGGCTCATGGGCATCTATGCCGACCGCAAGGGGCGCAAGAGCGGGCTGACGCTCTCCGTGGCATTGATGTGCGCGGGATCGCTGCTGATCGCGGTGACGCCTTCCTACCAGTCGATCGGCATCGACGCGCCGCTGCTGCTGGTGCTCGCCCGGCTGATGCAAGGCCTGTCGATCGGCGGCGAGTACGGCGCCAGTGCCACGTATCTTTCGGAAATGGCCGGCCGCGAGCGGCGCGGCTTCTATTCCAGCTTCCAGTACGTCACCCTGATCGCCGGGCAGCTCGTGGCGATCTGCGTGCTGCTGGTGCTTCAGGCGCTGCTGACCGAAGCGCAGCTCGACGCCTGGGGCTGGCGCATTCCCTTCGTGATCGGCGGCGCGCTGGCGATCCTGGTATTCCGCCTGCGCCGCGGCATGGCCGAGACCCACAGCTTCGAAAAGGCTCGCGCCGAGGGCGCCCCGCAATCGGGCTTCCTCGAACTGATCCGCCGCCACCCGCGCGAGACCCTGACGGTCATGCTGCTGACCGCAGGCGGCACGATCGCCTTCTACGCCTATTCGATCTACATGCAGAAGTTCCTGGTCAACACCAGCGGGCTGAGCCGCGAGACCGCCTCCGAGATCAACGGCGTGACGCTGTTCCTGTTCATGCTGCTCCAGCCGCTGGCGGGCGCGCTGTCCGACCGGGTGGGGCGCAAGCCGCTGATGGTGGGCTTCGGCCTGTTCGGCGTGCTCTGCACCTATCCGATCTTCGCCACCCTCGCGACGACCCGCGACCCGATCGTGGCCGGACTGCTGGTCATGGCGGGGCTGGTGATCGTCACCGGCTATACCTCGATCAATGCGGTGGTGAAGGCGGAACTGTTCCCCGCCCACATTCGCGCGCTGGGTGTCGCCCTGCCCTATGCGCTCGCCAACACGCTGTTCGGCGGCACCGCCGAGTTCGTGGCCCTGTGGTTCAAGCAGGCCGGGATCGAGCACGCCTTCTACATCTATGTTTCGGTGATGATCGCCATCTCGCTGGTCGTCTACATCCGCATGCGCGACACCAGGGACCATAGCCTGATCCTGGAGGATTAAGCGCAGCCCAGCCGCTTGCGCCAGTTCCAGGCGTGACCGGCTACCAGCAGAAGGCTGCCGATCACCGTCAGCCCGGTCTCTCCCAGCGGCAGATCGGCATGGAGAAGCGCCAGCACGAGGCAGGCGATCCCCGCCGTGCCGAGCAAGACCGGCCCCGCCCCGCCATGCCGCCGATAGCCGAGCACAAACGCCATCAGCGCCGCCGGTGCCACCAGCCCGAGTGCCGCCAGGTGGAACACCTCCGACTGGAAGAAAGCCCCGAGCAGGCCGGGCAGCAGAAACAACAGGAGCGGCAGGGCAAGACAGTGCACCATGCAAAGGGTCGACGCGGATATCGCCGTCGATTCCACGATATCGGCCAGAAGGCGCCCCCGGATGCTGACGATGTGGCTCCGGGGTTCGCAACGCTCGCTCATCGAAATCGGCTCCTGCTTGATTGAGTTATGTTACAACATTACATGGTGGCGCATTCCCTGTTGAAAAGGCCTCTCCGTGAAAAAAGACTGCGATACATTTTCCGTGGCCACCGGCCCCCACCCCGAGGTTCTGCGGGAGATCGCCAGCGACAGAATCGATCTCGCCATTTGGGAGCGCGATCTCGATCCGGCACTGGTCCGGGAAGTCTCGGGGCTGGACCTCGACAGCATCGACGACCTGCTGCTCGTCTGCGATGCCGGCGATACGGATATGCAACTCGGCACTTTGCTGCGGGACAGCGGCTATCCGGAAAGCCCGCTGCTCTGCGCCGACATCGCCGCGCTGGCGATGCGCCACGGCGTTCTTCTCGGCGAGAGCCGCGTCGGAATCAGGCTGGAAGTGGTCGAGACCGATGCCTGCCGCAAGTTCCATGCGGACTTCGTGACAGTGCGAACGATCACGACGTATCGCGGTCCCGGAACCCAGTGGCAGCGGGCCGATGACCCCGGCGATCAGACCATCAACGAAATGCGCTCCGCCGCCGTCGGCCTGTTCAAAGGCCGCCTGCTCCAGCCCGAACCGTCCGTCCTGCACCGGTCTCCGCCCATCGCAGACTCGGGCGAATCCCGGCTCGTGCTGGTTATCGACTCGATCGGAAGCGGTTAAGCGCCACCCAGCCGCAGCGGTTCCAGCCGCCGCGACGAACGGTGCGTCCCGTGCGATCACATCGCCGGGACCGGGCTATTTTCAGAAGTCAGAGACGTTATAACGTCTCTCCATGAAAAAGGTTTCCCTGGTCGCAGCCACCATCCTTTCCCTCGCTCTTCAGGCCTTCGCCACGCCGGCACTGGCCCAGCATCTGCAGTGCGTGCCTTATGCCCGCGCGCAGTCCGGGATCGGCATTCACGGCAATGCGGCGACCTGGTGGGAACAGGCCAAGGGCACCTACAAGCGCGGCCATATGCCCGAGCCGGGTTCAGTGCTGGTATTCAAGTCCACCGGCGCGATGCCCTACGGCCATGTCGCGATGATCCGCGAAGTCGTGGATTCCCGCCATGTCATGCTCGACCATGCCAACTGGTCCGGCCCCGGAATGATCGAACGCAACGCGCTGGCGGAAGACGTCTCGGAAGCGGGCGACTGGAGCAATGTGCGCGTCTGGTACGGTCCCAGCCATTCGCTCGGCTCGCGCGAGAACCCCACGTTCGGCTTCATCTACGGCAGCAGTGGCCCGGTCCCGGAACTCGCCACGGCGAAAGACGACGATGCGCCGAGCAGCGCGGGCTGAATATCGACGTCAAGATTTCCAGATTGTAACATATTGATAACAAGCCGATTGCCTTGTTGTGTAATGTTATCACATCACACTAAACAAAACCTCCTATCCGATTCCAGGGGGTTTTCTTGTCCGTCCGTATCCTGCACCAATCCGCCGTTTCCCTGCTCGCCCTGATCCCGGCTACCGCTTTCGCCGAGGCACCCGCCCCGGAATCGCGTGAGATCCTCGTCACCTCCGCTCCGCTGGAAGAAAGCGCCGAAGAAACCGCCACCCCGGTCGTGACCCTCTCCGGCGACGAACTCGCGCACCGCCGCCAGGGCACGCTCGGCGAAACGCTGGCCGGTCAGCCGGGCATCCACTTCGACAACTTCGGCGGCGGCGCCAGCCGTCCGGTGATCCGCGGCCAGACTTCGCCGCGCGTGCAGGTCCTGTCGGACAGCACCAATGTGCAGGACGCCTCGGGCATCTCCGCCGACCATGCCGTGACCGGCGAACCGCTGCTCCTGCGCGGCATCGAAGTGCTGCGCGGCCCGGCGGCCCTGCTTTACGGCGGCGGCGCGATCGGCGGTGCGGTGAACCTGCTCGACACCAAGATCCCCACCGAAATTCCGGCGAACGGCATTTCCGGCGCGGGCGAGGCCCGGCTCGGCACCGGCGACGACGAGCGCTCGGTCGTCGGCGGCGTCACCGTGGGCAGCGGCGCGCTCGCCCTGCGCCTCGAAGGCGCACACCGCGAGGCGGACGACTACCGCGTTCCCGGCGCCTTCGGGCAGAAGCGCGTGCCCGGATCGTGGAGCGAAAGCTCGACCTTCACCGCGGGCGGCTCCTGGGTCGGTGCGGACGGCTATCTCGGCGTCGCCTATACCCGCGTGACCGGCCGGTACGGCCTGCCCGGCCATAGCCACGAGTACGAGAGCTGCCACACCCACGGCCCCAGCCTTCACTGCGGATCGCATGACGATCACGACGACCATGACCATGGCGAGGAAGGCCACGATCACGACCACGAAGAGGAAAGCATCTTCGTGAAGATGCGCAGCGAGCGCTTCGACATTCGCAGCGAATATCGCGATCCCCTGCCCGGCTTCGAGCGCGTCCGCTTCCGCATGGCGCATACCAACTACCGCCACGACGAGATCGAGCACGACGAACTCGCCACCGCCTATCGCAACAAGGCCTTCGACTTGCGCTTCGAACTGACCCACAAGGCCGTCGCGGGCTTTCGCGGCGTCTTCGGCGTCCAGCATTCGGACAGCACCTTCAGCGGCATCCATTCGGTGGTGGAGGACGACGTGACCACTTACACGCCGTTCGACATCAGCAATACCGCGCTGTTCCTCCACGAAAGCCGCGAATTCGGCCCGGTCCGCATCGAGGCCGCCGTGCGCCAGGAATGGCAGCGCATCCGCCCGCAAACCTCGCTGGCCGCCTTCATGCCGACGACTGCGCACGATCCCTTCTCGGTCTCGGCCTCGGCGCTGTGGAAGGTGGCGGACGGCTACTCGCTGGCCCTCTCGCTCGCCCGCTCGCAGCGCGCGCCGAACGTGCAGGAACTCTACGCCTTCGGCCCGCACTTCGCCTCGAACACCTATGAGATCGGCATGGTGACGGGCCGTACCTTCGAAGGCATGGCCTCGACCGAGAACCGCCTCGAAACCGGCAAGTCGATCAACCTGACCTTCCGCAAGACCAGCGGTGCGACGACATTCACGGTGGGCGCCTATCACCAGAAAGTGGACAACTACATCTACGGCCAGACCCTCGACCAGTACGAGGACTTCCGCCTGATCCACTACGTCGCGGCCGATGCCACCTTCACCGGCGTGGACGGCGAGATCCGCCATCAGGTCATATCGCAAGTGGGCGTCACGCTCTTCGGCGACTACGTGCGCGCCAAGCTGAAGAACGATCTCGGGAACCTGCCCCGCATCCCGCCCGGCCGCCTCGGCACGCGCGTCGATGCCGCAAGCGGGCCGTTCACGGCGGAGGCGGAATATTACCGCACCTTCAAGCAGACCCGCATCGCCGACTTCGAGACCGAAACGCCGGGCTACGACATGCTGAACCTGACGCTGTCCTACAAGCTCCACCTCGGCGCCAACCGCTGGGCCGAACTCTTCGCGCGCGGTACCAACCTCACCAATTCCTTCGCGCTCAACCATGCCTCCTTCGTGAAGGACGCCTCGCCGCTGCGCGGGCGCAACTTCGTGTTCGGCCTGCGCACCGCGTTCTGACGCAATAACCCGGACAGACGCGGCTGGAGGCTGCCGCACCTGTCCGGGTCCAAATTCCCACCGCCCCGACGCCGCGGTCCCTTGGCAAACGACGCGGTGGGATGAAGGAGGAGAGTTCCCGCCCTCCCCCAACCTCGGATCAGAGCTTGGCCTGAACGCCGATGAACATACGGCGGCCGGGATAGTAAAGGTCGACCGGCATGTCCTGGTTGATGTATACCTTCGAGTATTCCTTGGTGATATTCTGCATCTCGACGAACACGTTAAAGTGATACTTGGGGAAGCGCAGCGTCACCTTGCCGTCCAGATAGCCCTCGCCCTTGCGATAGAGCGGGTTGTTGCCGTTGGTGGCGCTCAGTACGGTATCAAGCCACTTCGAGCGGTAGTTGTAGCTCAGGCGCGCATTCAGGAAGCCCTTGTCGTAGAACACGCTGGCATTGTAAGTGAACTTCGAAAGACCCGGATATTCCTTGAGTTCGCCGCCCGTTGCGCTGTTGGTCAGGTTGGTGCGGATCGCGCGGGCATAGGTCATGTTGCCGGTCAGGCCGAAGCCGTCGAAAGGCTGCGGCAGGAAAGTGAAGACGGTCTGGCCGCTCACCTCGATCCCGTCGAGCAGGGCACCCTGCCCGTTGACCGGCTGGCGTACCGTGTAACCGACACCGTCCCCGAACAGGTCGACATTGTTGCGCACCACGTTCTGGATCACGAAGCTGGATTCGTACTTCTTGTAGTAACCCAGGCTGATCATCGTATCGGCATTGGGATACCAGGCGAGATTCACTTCCCACTGGTCCGCGCGATAGGGCTTCAGTGCCGGGTTACCGGCAGTACAGATATCGTCAACACCGGTAATCGTCTGGTCGTCCACGCAGTTGATGTTGGGCACCAGATCGAGTGGACGCGGACGTGCCAGGTTTTTCGCATAGTTGGCGCGCAGCGAAAGTTCGGGCGTGATTTCGAGGTTGGCGTTGAAGGCCGGCAGGAAGTCCGCGTAGGTGTTCGAGAGGCGCGCTTCCTGCGCCGCGATCACCACGGTTTCAGTGCCCCCCGTGGCATTGAAACGGGTCACCCGGCTGACGTTGGTGCCAAGCCCTTCGTCCTTGGTCCAGGTCCAGCGCAAGCCCGCGTTGCCGGTGAGGCGCATGCCGAGGACTTCGGTGTCGATATCCGCCATGATATAGCCCGCCACCACGCTTTCCTTGATCAGCGCGCTCGGGATCTGCGGTAGGCCGTTCGCCTCACGCACGAGATCGTGGTTGAACCCGGACAGATCGTAGATCTGCGACAGCACGTCGGCATCGAAGGATGGATAGGCCAGCGTCGTCGGCATGCCAGAAGGCGCACCCTTCAGACCGGAAAACAGCGGCGCGCCGCTCAGGCTACCGCCCAGCGAGGACAGCAGCGACTGATACTGGGTGGGCGTGATGTACCAGGTATTGCCGTTACGCACTTGCGCCGGGTTGTCCTGGATCACCGTGGTGTAGGAGACGTTGGCGCTCTGCTGGTAGGTCATCGTCGCCGGATCGATCAGGCGCGAGCCGCCGCCCTGGTAGTTCACGAATTTCTGGCGGCGGGCCTGCGCACCGAATTCGAACTTGCTGACGATCGGGTGATCGATCTCCCACTGCGCATCGAACTTGAGCTGGTCTTCGGAGTTGCTGAACTCCGCCGGGCGATACTGGAGCGCCGGGCCGTAAACCGGCAAAGCCTGCCCGTTGGCGCCCGTCCGCGTGAAGTCCGTATAGACGGAAGGGTCGCCCGGATCGAATTCCGATGGGAACGAGAAGACCGGCACGCCCTGCGCGTTGTTGCGATCGATCATGATCCCGGCGACGCTCGTTCCCAGCGAGATCAGGTTGGTCTGCTGGTCGGTCGTCGCCTTGGCGTGAGACCCCATGAAATCGATCCGCAGTCGATTGAGATCCCAGCGAAAACCGCCTGAGAAATATTTGGAATCCTGATCGAAGCTGAAATCGCGGCGCTGCACGCCGATGATATTGGCCGCGCCGTTCCAGTTGGGATTGGCTGCGGTGCCGACGTTCACGGCATTGAGCGCAGTCTGGATATTGGTGACGACATGGTTCTCGTTGACGGACGAAGTACCGAGTTGCACCCGACGACGCGAAGTGGCCCCGTTAAGTCCGGCCGCCAGTGCCGGATCGAGGTTGAAACGCTCGATACGCCCAAGGTCGACCGAGTAATTGGTGTCCTGCAGGTTCTGGTTGCGCTTGTTGATCTGCGCTTCCGCATAAGCGCGGAAGTTGTGCGCCACTTCGTATTGCAGCACGAGATTGGCCGAAATGCGCTTGTCGTCGCGTTCCCAGGAACGATAGCGGGGAACCGTCGGCGCCCAGTCGAAGAACTGGGTTTCGCAGGCGAGACGGCGCGCGGTGGCAGCAGAGGCGTTAGCGCCACCGACATTCGCGCAGCTCTCATAAGTATTGAAGTTCGCGTAGAGCGGATCGGCAACGGTTTTCTCGGTGGAATGATCGAAGTCTGCCAGACGCGACCAGTTGGTGTTGCTGATATAGTCCTGTCGCGTGTTCACGTCGCTATAGGTCACGTTCAGCAAAGCGCCCAGACCGTCGAGGAAGAACTTAGGCGTCCCCGCGACGAACGTGACGCGCGGTCGCCAGGCCTCGGTCGTATCGAGGTTCTGCATTGAGGCGACCGCCGTCACTAACGGCTGCTTCAGATCGAGCGGCTTGCGAGTCTGTACCCTGACGGTGCCGCCGATACCGCCTTCGGTCAGATTGACCGCATAGCCCTTGTAGACGTCGATCGACTGGACCAGTTCGGTCGCGAATTCGCGAAAGTCGCCCGAACGATCGCCATTCGCGCTGACTTGGCTGACGCCGTTGATCTCGATGCGGTTGAGATCGGGTTCGACGCCGCGGATCGAGACCTTAACGCCTTCACCGAAGTCGCGGGTGAGTTGGACGCCGGTAATGCGAGCGAGCGAATCGCCGATGTTCTTGTCAGGGAAGCTGGCGATATCGTCGGCGACGATCGAATCCACGATCGTGTTCGCCTCGCGCTTGCGATTGGTCGCTGATTGCAACGAGGCGCGGGTGCCGACGACGACGATGTCGTTGGCGGTCGTGATGATCTTTTCGGCGGTCTTGTCGTCAATGCGGGAAGGCGCCTGTTCTTCGCCTGACAAGCCTTCCGCTTCGGAATTAGTCTGAGCAACTGCGGGGAAGGAAACCGCGAGAGATCCCGCCAAAGCCAATGCCGACACCCCGGAGAATGCGCGGCGCGAGTACTTTGAAATCAATGAATTTCTCGTATTTCCAATGGCATGCTTGCGCATATCCGGTCCCCTCTTTTAGACCTGCCGATACTGTCTGCCCGGTTTTTGCGGACACCGATCGAATCAGTTTCTAGACGCAGACTTATTGATCCTATATGTGGGATGCAATGTTATAATTTGGAAAAACCGGTTTCACCTTGGGAGGACGATGCTCATGACAGCCAAAATCCGCGCTCTCGCGCTGCTAGCGGCGCCGCTGCCCCTGCTCGTTTCCGCCCTGCCCGCACAGGCCGCGACTCCAGCCTCGATCACAGCCGAGCGCATAGCCGCCGAGACGCTCGATCGGGGCGCCGTGGCCGTGCCCGCGAAGGACGGCGGCATCCTGATAAGCTGGCGTTTGCTGGCCAGCGATCCGAAGAACGCCCGCTTCCGCGTACTGCGTGACGGCAAGCCACTGCACGTCACCAGAACGGGCGAGGCGACGACTTTCGTCGACACATCCGGAACCGCGACAAGCCGCTACGCCGTCGAACGCATCGGCGATCGCACCGGTCCAAAGAGTGCCATGGTCTGGGACAAGGGATACCTGTCGATCCCGCTCGAACCGCCTGCGGATGGCATGACGCCCGCCGGGGAGGTCTATTCCTACACCGCCAACGACGCCAGCGCGGGCGATCTCGACGGGGACGGGCAGTACGAGATCGTGCTCAAGTGGGATCCGACCAATAGTCACGACAATGCCCATACCGGCTATACCGGCAACGTCTTCCTCGATGCCTATCGCCTCGACGGTACGCGGCTCTGGCGCATCGATCTTGGCCGCAACGTCCGCGCAGGAGCGCACTATACGCAGTTCCTGGTCTTCGACTTCGACGGCGACGGCCGCGCCGAAGTGGCGATGAAGACCGGCGACGGCACGGTAGACGGCACCGGCAAGGTGATCGGCGATGCCTCCGCCGACTGGCGCAGCAGCGGCGGCGAAGTGCCGCAGCAGGACAAGACCGGCGCCAAGGTGCTGGCGGACGGCACCAAGGTTGCGCCGATGCAGGGGCGCATCGTCAAGGGGCCCGAATATCTCACCGTGTTCGAGGGGCTGACCGGCAAGGCGCTGGCCACTGCCCCTTACGATCCGCCGCGCTATCCCGGCGGCAACCCGACGCCCGAACAACTCGCCGCGGCCTGGGGCGACGGCTATGCCAACCGCTCCGACCGTTACCTCGCAGGCGTTGCCTATCTCGACGGGCACTTGCCCAGCATGGTCTTTGGGCGCGGCTACTATGCCCGCACGGCACTGGCCGCCTGGGACTGGCGCGGCGGCAAACTCACACAGCGCTGGCTGTTCGACAGTTCCGCCCCCGGCAACGCGGACTATGCGGGGCGCGGCAACCACCAGCTTTCGGTGGCCGACGTCGACGGCGACGGGCGCGACGAGGTGATCTACGGCTCAATGGCCGTAGATGACGACGGCAAGGGTCTCTGGACCAGGCCGCTGTTCCACGGCGACACCATGCACGTCAGCGATCTCGATCCGGCGCGTCCCGGTCTTGAAAAGTTCGGCGTCTTCGAGGATATCCGCAGCAATGGCGGGCTGGGTTCCGCTCTGCTCGATGCGCGCACCGGCGAAGTGCTCTGGACCACGCCCGCCGAGCAGGACACCGGGCGCGGGGTCGCCGCCGACATCGATCCACGCCACTACGGTGCCGAGTTCTGGGCCTCCAACTCCGACCGGCTCTACGACACCAAGGGCCGGGAGATCGGCCCGCGCCCTCGCCAGATGAACTTCGCGATCTGGTGGGACGGCGACCTCCTGCGCGAACTGCTGGACGGCACGACGATCTCGAAGTGGGACTGGGAGCGCGGCACTTCGATCCCGCTGCTCTCACCGGAAGGACTTGCCTCGAACAACGGCACCAAGGCCAATCCGGCGCTCCAGGCCGACCTCATCGGCGACTGGCGCGAGGAAGTGATCTGGCGCCGCGCCGACAACCGCGAACTGCGGATTTACACGACGCCTTATACCACGACGCACCGTTTCGTCACCTTGATGCAGGACCCGGTCTATCGGCTCGGCGTCGCCTGGCAGAACACGGCCTACAACCAGCCGCCGCATACGAGCTTCTACTTGGGCGCCGGGCCGAACGGGGAGCGGTGACTCCGGTATCGCATCTCCCAGCCCCTTTCGTCATTGCTAGTGGAGCGAAGCGATCCAGAGCGGTTCAGCATCACTCTGGATCGCCGCGTCGGCTTCGCCTCCTCGCAATGACGAAAGAGCGAGCGAGGCAGGAATTTAAGCGTGCAGGTCGGTTGACGATTGCATCCACATGATGAACTATAATCCCACATAAGGCGATTTTCGACACGCCGCACCCGAGGGAGAGACAATGAGCAAGCTCGTCTGGAGCCGCCGCGAGATGCTGGCCCAAACTCTGGCAACATCGGCAATCGCCGGTTCCATGGCGCTCACGGCCTCGCGGGCTGAGGCAGCCCCCGTCGCCGCGAAGGAACCGCTGAATTCCAGCATTGCGCTGGGCGAAGACGTGGTCTGGCTCGACGGTAGTGCCCCCTCCGCACACGAAGGCCAGTCGTGGGGCCAGCCCTGGCCGCGCGGCACCCGGCTCGACAAGCGCGGCTACGTTCTCGAAGGCGCAGGCGGCGCGCGGGAAGCGGTGCAGACCTGGCCGATGGCCTGGTGGCCGGACGGTTCGATCAAGTGGACCGGACACGCCACCATTGCCAACGGCGCCCAAACCAGCTCTCTGCGCGTCGTTCCCGGCACTGCCAAACTTGCGCAGACGCTCTTCGTGCGTGAGGCGGGCGATGCGATCACTGTCACCGTGGGCCAGACCGCCTGGACTCTGGGCCGTTCCGGCGAGGCGCTGATCCGCTCCGCCAAAGTCGGCTCGGCCGAAGTGTTGCAATCGGTGCGCCTGCTCGCCAGCGCGCAGGACCGACCCGACGACGAGGACGGCGCACCCGCGCTGGCGCGCTGGACCAGTGCCATCGAAAGCGCCACGCTCGAACAGAGCGGCCCGATCCGCGCGGTCATCAAGCTCGACGGTCGCCATCGCGGAACCGAAGGCGACTGGATGCCCTTCTCCGTCCGGCTCTATTTCCACGCTGGGTCGGACAGCGTGCGACTGGTCCATTCGATGATCTTCGATGGCAATCCCGCGAGGCGCTTCATCCGCGGGCTGGGCCTCGAAGGCACGGTGCCGATGCGCGACAGACTGCATGATCGCCATGTCCGCTTCGCAGGCGAGAACGGCGGCTTGTGGGGTGAGGCCGTGCGCCCGCTCACCGGCCTGCGCCGCGATCCGGGCAAGGCTTTCCGCGATGCGCAAGTGGCGGGACAGGCCACGCCCCCGCTCGACCAGATGGGCGCAGCAGTGCGCCAGAACATCGACTACATTCCCGCGTGGGGCGATTTCCGCCTGCGCCAACCCAATTCGGACGGCTTTTCCATCGTCAAGCGCACCAAGCCGGGCTGCGGCTGGATCGATGTCGATACCGCAGGGCGCGCACCGGGGCTTGGCTATGTCGGCGGCCCGAGCGGCGGCGTCGCCTTCGGGATGCACGACTTCTGGCAGCGCTGCCCGGTCGGCCTCGACATCGCCGACGCCGCCACCGACACCGCGCGTTTCACCGTCTGGTATCACGCTCCCGATGCCCCGGCGATGGACCTGCGCTTCTATCACGACGTCATGGGCATGGAGAGTTTCGAGGCGCAGAACCTCGGCCTCGACGTGACTTACGAGGACTACGAACCGGGCTGGGGCAATGCCTCCGGGATCGCGCGCACCACCGAATTCCGCATCTGGGCCCTGCCCGCCACGCCGCCACGCGAACGTCTGGCCGGGATGGGCAAGGGCCTTGCCACGCCGCCGCGTCTGGTCGCCAATGTCGCGCGGGTCCATTCCGCAGGGCTGTTCGGTCCGTGGAGTCCGATCACCGCCGGCGGACCTTTGCGCGGCAAGATCGAGGCGCGGGCGAAGCAGGAACTCGATTTCTACATCGGGCAAGTGGACCAGCGCCGCTGGTACGGGTTCTGGAACTACGGCGATGTCATGCACAGCTATGACAACGACCGGCACGTCTGGCGCTACGACATCGGCGGCTTCGCCTGGGACAACAGCGAACTCTCGACCGACATGTGGCTCTGGTACGGCTTCCTGCGCACCGCTCGCGCTGACGTGTTCCGGCTGGCGGAAGCGATGACGCGGCATACCGGCGAGGTGGACGTCTACCACTCGGGCCGGTTCAAGGGCCTCGGCACCCGCCACGGCGTGCAGCACTGGGCCGACAGTTCGAAGCAGCAGCGCGTGTCCAACGCCGCCTATCGCCGCTTCTACTACTACCTCACCACCGACGAGCGCTGTGGCGACCTGATGCGCGCCCTGGTGGACAGCGACCAGGCCCTGAAGACCGTCGATATCGGTCGCAAGGTGCTGCACCGCGCCGATGCCAGCAAGCCGCCGGCCGGAACCGGCGCGGTGGTGGCCGACCAGCCGCTGCGCGAGGGTCAGGTGTTCATGCAGTTCGGCACCGTCTGGGGCTCGATGCTGGGGGCCTGGCTGACCGAGTGGGAGCGCACGCGCGACACCCGCTGGCGCGACCGCATCGTCGCGGGCATGCGCTCGATCGCGGCCATGCCCAAGGGCTGGCTGGCGGGCGGCGGTGTCTTCGACCTTGCCAGCGGGCGCTTCGTCAGCCCCGGCGACACAGTCAACATGAGCCACCTTAACGGTGTGTTCGGGGTATTCGAGATCACTGCCGAACTGCTCGAATTGCTCGACGAGCCAGCCTTCCGCAAAGTCTGGCTGGAATACTGCGAACTCTACAACGCGCCCGAGGCGGAGTTCCGCGCCCGTACCGGTGCCTCGGGCAAGGGCCGCGCGCTGACGCAGGCCCATTCGCGCTACACCGCCTATGCAGGCGTGCAGCTCGGCAAGCCGGACCTCGTCAAGCGCGCCTGGGGCGAGTTCTTCGGCGCGGGCGACCGTGAAGGGCGCGACCAGGCGCGCGGGGCGCAGAGGATCACCGGCGCTGCCGTGCTGAAGCCGGTGGACGAGATCAAGGAAGTCTCCACCAACGATGCCGCGCAGTGGGGCATCGCCGCGACCGTGAACCTGACCTTGATCGGGGATGTGCTGGAGTGAAGCGCCTCGCTACCGCTCTGATGCTCATGTCGCTGTCGGCAGCGGCGCCCCCGCAAACGGACGACTTCCGCCACGGCCTCTCGCACTGGCGCGTCGAGGCGGAAGCGCCCGCGCGCGTCACCGTAGAGAGCGGCGTGTTGGACATCGATACGCCGGAAGGTCTCTCGGTCTGGTGGGGTGAGGAACTGAGCGGCCCCGTCGCCATCGAGTATGAGGTCATGGCGGTGTCAGCCGGCGGGCCGAACGATGCGGTGAGCGACGTCAACGCCTTCTGGATGGCCACCGACTCCGCCGCGCCGGGCGGATCGCCCTTGGCCCGGCCCCGCAGCGGCGCTTTCGCGGCTTACGACGCGCTCAAGACCTACTACGTCGGCATCGGCGGCAATCGCAACACCACCACGCGGATGCGCCGCTATCTGGGCGAACCGGGCAATCGCCCACTCCTGCCCGAGCATGACCGGACGGATCCGGCAGCGTTGCTCGTGGCCAATCGCTGGGTGCCGATGCGGCTTGCCGCCGACGGCGCGACGGTTACGGTGGACTTCGGTGGCAAGCGGCTTTTCACGATGACGGATGCCGCGCCCTACCGCCGGGGCTGGTTCGCCTTGCGCACGACCAAGAGCCACTTGCGCATCCGTAATTTCCGGATCGTTCCACTCGGGACCGGGCACTGAGGGGCCGCAAGATGGCTCCTCCTGTACTCCCTCCCCTCTACCCCCTCGTCGCCTACCCGCGAAGGCGGGGACGACGGCGAGTTTGGCGGTCTGCTCATGCCCCATCGGACGGAATCCGCAGGCCATGCCGCGCCGCGAAGCGGGCAAAGCGTGTCAGCCACAGCCCGGCCCGGCCATCCGGCTCGAACAGCGGTGCGCCGTGACCGCCCTTCTCTATCACATGGAGCTCGGACGGGATATTCGCCGCCCGGCATCCCTCGAACATCGCAAGACTGTTGCCGCAGTCGACCACCGCATCGTCAGCGGCATGCCCCAGCAAAATCGGCGGCGTTGTCACCGGAATATCGAGGTTCACCGAGTAGCGGCGCGACAGGTCGTCGCTCGGATTCGCCCCCAGCAGTTCCCGGCACGACTGGCCATGGGCGAGCGGCGGCACCATGCTGACGACCGGGAAGAACATGCCTGCCACGATCGGCCGTGCGTCCTGCCCATCGGCAGCGTCGACCGGATCGTAGACCTTGGCCGCAAAGCGCGTCGCGAGACTCCCGCACAAGTGACCGCCCGCCGAAAAACCGATGACGGCGATGTTGGCGGGATCGACACCCCACGTCGCGGCATGGGCGCGGATCACCCGCATCGCGCGCTGTGCGTCCTGCAGAGGTGTGTCCGGACCGCCCGTCCAGCCGTCATGCGGCAGACGATAGAGCAGTTCGAACGCGGTCACGCCGTGCCCGGCGAACCAGCGCGCAATGGCGGATGGCGTCGTGCCCATGGCAACGCGGGCATAACCGCCGCCCGGAATGATGAGCACCGCCGCGCCGGTCGGCTGCGCCGCCGGACAGACCGTCAGCATCGGCGTCTCGACATGCGGCCAGGCGATGTCGTCCGGATGGGCGGGGCCGGAGCGCAACACGCTCTCCTGCTTCACGCCGCCCTTGGGCAGGCCCGGCGGGGAACCCGGCCAGATCGGAAAACGCTCGCCCACCGCGATGCGGCCCTGCGCCGCGGCCATCACTCGCCCTGGCAACAGCGGCGCGGCGGCCAAGGCAGTCAGCGAACCCAGAAACCGCCGGCGATCATTCGACATATTGCACTCTCCCTGGAGGGCCCCTTTAGCATGGTGCCCGAGCCGCTGTTCCGCGATCCGATGCTAGACGGCGCCACCAACCCCATCGCGCCGCAAATATACGGAGAATTTAGCTTACGTATATATTGTCGTTAAATCAATATATAAATGACTTATATTTGTAATTACTTTATTTGTTCTGCCAACAATGCAGTAAATATTCCACCTCGCCTCTCCGGCCCAATACGATATGGTCGCTTCTCAGCGGAAAAGCTGCGGTTTGCGCGTTGCAGCTCTACGTCGCCCGGCTTCTCAGCGACCGCCGGGCCAGTCCGCTGTCGCCTGCCAATCGCCGCTTTATCGAAATGCCTGACGGCGCAACAGCGTCGCGCTGCGCCGATGCGCATCTTCGGGCTTCAGGCGGTGCGAGCTGCCAAGCCGCGATGTCATCGCATATACAATGACTGCGGCACGGCCGAACTGCGCGGGGTCGAAACGAGACAGGAGGGGAGCGGCCAAGACGCTGCTTTTGCCGCTTATTCAGGTGGCAATCGCAATGGGGACCCGGTAAATCGCCTCCAAGAGAACGACAAAGGGCGGGACGCGCTATCGATCTTTATGGATTCCCTCATCACGCTGCGCGCCGACTTGCCCGGTCTATTCGCCTTTACCGCTATTGCCGTCCATGCTGTCCGGATCATGCCCACGTAGCGCAGTGTCTACGTGCCACCTCATCGGCATGATATGAGATCGTCGGCCCCAAATCGCGCGCGCCGGCTGCCCGGCGTCCGACAGGCCGACACTGGAGTGGTCTCAGCAAGCCGCTTGCTGGCTGCGCTCGGCCTTCTTGTCCTGCGTGATCAGCGGGTTTTCCTGGCGCCCCATGGTCCAGTTCTTCCCCAGTCGAACAGTGGCATTCGGAGCGCACCAGATTTCGCCCGAACCGTCGAG
This sequence comes from Novosphingobium sp., assembly GCA_017745295.1. Lineage (GTDB taxonomy): Bacteria > Pseudomonadota > Alphaproteobacteria > Sphingomonadales > Sphingomonadaceae > Novosphingobium. The sequence goes on along the minus strand of JAGHZR010000006.1, from coordinate 40,601 downwards.
CGCGGTCACCCAGATGAGATTGTGCTCCTGGCCGTAGTCGATCATTCCGATCGCGTAGCCATCGCCCTTTCCTACCACGTGAAGGGGGATAGTGGGATTGAGCTGCGTGAACATTCTGCACCTCTGCATGGCGATGAGAGGGCCGGTGCACTGTCGTGCACCGGCTCCTGTTCGGCTTACTCAGGCTTGCCGGTTCCCGGTTCGGAAGTCTTCGGCGCCTTGCCGTCTTCGATCCGGCCTTCATTTCGCAGATCGCGGCCTTCCTGTGCCTTGCGCTGCGCTTCCGGCGACTTGCCGTGCTCGTTCAGCTCTTCCTTGATGAAGCCCGCAGCTTCCTTCATCTCGCCCTTGATACTCATCGATCTCTCCTCTGGAAGATCGCCACGATGACGTGTGGCAGATCATAAAGGCACGAAATCGAATATGGCTCCTAAGTGCAAAAGTGCCCATTTTGCGGTGGTCTGCGGGGCATCGGAACGTTGAAAACGCGCCCTCCATCAAGGCTCCAGGCCGCCGCGTCCGACCCCGGCGCTGCCGGATCGCCGCCGGATGCCACGCGAAGCACGGCGATGGCTTCTAACTTGAGGCATCCACCTCGTCGCAGGTCACCGCCCAATCCATTCCGCCAGACGTTTGCCTGTCGGCCGGGCTGAAACCGGATCGGTTCCCATCGCTTATCAAGGCTGCAATCACAGGAGCCGTTATGCGCAAATCGACGATCGCCCTTGGCCTGGTCGGCACCACGCTGGTGCTGGGTGCCTGCGGACTTGTGCCGCGCCCTGGCCCGGTCGGAAACAAGGCGGTTCCGCAACCCGCAAAGCCGATCGACGTCGCAAGATACATGGGCCGATGGTACGAGCAGTTCCGTTACGAGGCGTCTTTCCAGAAGGATATGGACGGCGTCATGGCCGAGTATTCGCTCAGCGACGACGGTACGGTCAGGGTCGTCAATCGCGGCCTTCGGAACGGCAAATGGAAGCAATCGATCGGCAAGGCCAGGATCGTCGATGCAGACAGCAAGGCCAAGCTCAAGGTTTCCTTCTTCGGACCGTTCTACGGCAATTACTGGATCCTCGATCATGGCGAGGAATACGAATGGTCGATAGTCGGCGAGCCCTCTGGACGCTATCTATGGGTCCTGACTCGCGAAGCCCGGCCCAGTGCCGACCTGCTTGAAAAGCTGAAAGCGCGGGTAGAAGCGCTGGGCTACGATTGGTCACTGGTCCGCAAGACCCAGCAATAGGTTCAGCAAAACCGCGTCCGTCAGCTTCGACCTGTCACCGATAGGGATGCCGACGGCCGCGTTCATGCCGCTTGCGCCCGGCCGATTTCGCCTACCCTGCACCGTCCAGGATCGCGCGCAGCCTCGCGGCAAGCTGATCGATGGTGAAAGGCTTGGCGATCAGTTCGACGCCCGAATCCACCACTCCATTGTGAACGACCGCATCCCGCGTGTAGCCGCTGGTGTAGAGGACCTTCAGATCGGGCCGTCGCCGAAGCGCTTCCTCTGCAAGCTTGCGTCCGTTGATATCGGGCATGACGATGTCGGTGAACAGCAGTGCGATCTCGGGATGCGCATCGAGCAGCCGCAATGCCGCAAGAGCGCCATCCGCCTCCACGACCCGGTAACCCAGACTGGTCAGCGCTTCGACACTGATTTGCCGAACCGCCACCTCGTCATCGACGACAAGGATCACTTCCTGCCGCCCGCCAAGGCGAAGGCCCTGCGAGGGTTGAGCAGCCGCATCGCCGTCATTGCCCATGAAGCGGGGTAGATAAAGCTGGATCGCCGTACCCTTTCCGGGTGCGGAACGGAGCGTCACATGCCCTCCGGACTGCCTGACGAACCCGTAGACCTGGCTGAGTCCCAGACCTGTGCCCTTGCCGACCTGCTTCGTCGTGAAAAAGGGATCGAAGGCCTTGGCCGCCACGTCCTCCGACATGCCCAGTCCCGTATCCGAAACGGTGATCAAGACATATTGCCCTGCCGGAATCCCGGACTCTGCAGCGCCTTCCTGTTTGGCAAAATCCAGGTTCCGCGTCTCGATGGTAAGACCGCCCCCTTCGGGCATCGCGTCACGGGCATTCACCGCAAGGTTGAGAATTGCATTTTCCAACTGGTTGCGATCGGCATGGGTGCGCCAGAGACCGGCGGCCAGCACCGTTTCCAGGCGTATGTCGGCACCGAGCGAATGACGAAGCAGCTCCGACATGCCGGGGACGAGCTTGTTCGCATCGACGACTTCCGGATTCAACGGCTGCTGCCGGGAAAAGGCCAGGAGACGCTGCGTCAGCGTCGCGGCGCGCTGCGCGCCTTCCGCGGCCGCGTCGATGTAACGCCTGACTTTGGGATCGCCGGTATCGACGCGGCGACTGAGCAGGTCCAGCGATCCGATCACCACCGCGAGCATATTGTTGAAGTCGTGAGCGATCCCTCCGGTGAGCTGCCCCACCGCCTCCATCTTGCGCGCCTGCCTCAGCGCCTCCTCGGCCGCTGTCCGCTCGGCGACTTCCGCTGCGACACGGGCCTCCAGAGTCTCGTTGAGTTCGCGCAGGCGCGCCTCGGTCCGCTTCAGCTCGGTGATGTCGACGACCGTGCCGATGAAATGAATGGGTTCGCCCTCATCGGTGAAGATGGAACGGCCTCTTGCCGCGACCCAGCGCTCTACACCGTCTTCGATACCGATCGTGCGATACTCGATATGGTACTGACGAGTGCCGTCGCGCGCAATCGCGGCTGCAACCGCCGCTTCGGTCGCCGCCCGATCGTCGGGATGAAGACCGCGAAGAAAGCTGCCCTCGTAGGTTACCGCCGCTTTCGCGGACAGGCCGAACAGCGCCTTCGTGCGCGCATCCCAGCGCAGCTCTCCGGAGCGAAGATCGAGATCCCAGGTCCCGACCGCCGCGGCTTCTGCGGCCAGTCTCGCGCGTTCCTCGCTTTGCCGAATTGCGGCTTCGCGCGCCCGCCGCTCGGTAAGATCCTGCATGGCACCGATCATGCGAAGCGGTGTGCCGTCCTCCGCCCGCAGCAGAAAACCCCGGTCGAGAACATCCGCATAGGCCCCGTCGCCGCATTTGAACCGGTACTCGGATGTCCAGGCGGTCCCTTCGCCGTCGATAGCCGCGTGAATCTCCTGATCGACACGGTCGCGGTCGTCGGGATGGATATGATCGAGCCACCACTGCGCGGTGGTGGCGGTATGGGCATGGCCATACCGTCGTTCCAGCGCCTCGTTCCAGACCACATGGCCGTCGGCGATGCGCCAGTCCCAGACGGCATCGTTGGTCGCCCGCGCCGCCAGCCGATAGCGCTCCTCGGTCTCGCGCAGTTCGGCTTCCGTCGCCCGGCGATCGGTGATGTCCACCGATGAGCCGATGAGACCGACGACCTGCCCACTCTCGTCGCAGAACGGTGCCTTGGTCGAAAGCCAGATCGCCACCCGGCCGCCGGGATAGGAGACCTGCTCCTCGATCTGCGTGACCTCGCCGCCGGTCATGATCGCCGCGTCGCGTTCCATGACTCCGGCCGCTTCGGCCGAGTTGTCAAGGGTTTCGAGGTCGGTCTTGCCGATGATATCCGCAATCGGCCTGCCGACCAGTTGGGCCGCGCCGCGGTTGGCGACCATCATGCGGCCCTGCCGATCCTTGGCATAGACGACCCCGGGCACAGCCTCGATGAAAGCCTCGAGCAGACGCATCGCGCGGTCCCGCTCTTCCATGAGACTGTGGCGTTCATTGATGTCGATGAGCACGCCGGGGAAGGTCATGGCCCCGCTCTCCGTATCCTTGTCGACCCGGCCGTTGGCCTCGATCCAGTGCCAGGTTCCGTCGCGCCGCTGCACCCGGTAATGATGCGCATAGGCGCCGCCGCGCGCGATGACCTCCGCGATTGCGGCGGAGAGGCCTTCCTTGTCGTCGGGATGGACCGTGGCGACGATCTGTTCGAGACTGAGGCCGGAGCGGCCAAGCGCCGGATCGATGCCGAAGGCTTCGGCAAACTGCTCGTCTACCGTGAACTTGTCCGCGGTCACGTCCCAGAACCACGTCCCCACGATCGCCCCTGCGGCAAGCGCGAGCCGGACCCGGTCGGTATCGGAGAGGCCCTCAACACGCGGTTCAGCAGTGTCGGAAGGATTCATTCGGCTACCGTCTGCATGCTTGTAGGTTTCATATAGCCCTGCCCTGGCGAGAAATCCAAGATGGACGAACGCTCCGCCGGGCGAAAGCGTTGCCTTGAATACGGTGTGCAACCGCTTTTTGGGTGTTTTTCGGGATCATCCTGGCGCCTCGTGCGTATTCTCTGCTCAATTCGCAGCGCCGCCGCGCATACCATCCCCTTCAAGCGGACCATTCATCGATGAAAGCTGAAATCCGGGACCTGTCGGCCCCTCTTGCCCGCGTCCAGATCGTGGTTCCCACGCACCACAAGGCATTCTCCTATCAGATTCTCGCGGGTCCGGCGCTTGCCCGGCAACTGGCTACGCTGCCCGGCCTGCCGATCTCGGTCCTATGTCAGTCTGCCGATCCTGCGCCCGGCTCCGCAATACCGCAATCGGACGGCAGTTGATCCGGCAGGGGCATCGCTCCCCGGAACGCAGCCGCCCTGCATCGGCAACCAAAAACCGGCGACGCCCCGTGTGCAGGCCAGCCGGCTCCGGCCCGCCCGATGGTTCGGGACCGGAGATATCTTGCGGCGCTGGGCCGCACGCTGGGAAATCCGCGTCGAGGGCCCGGAAGTCGGCGTCGACCGAAGCTCCCTGTAATCTCTGGCGCTTATCGTGCACGAATGGGCGACCAATGCTGGCAAATATGGCTTCCGGGGTCTCCGTTCTGGAACTCTTTGCGTCTGATGGACTTTAGGCGCCGAGGGAATCGAACTGGTGTGGGAAGAAGTTGGTGCCGATATGCTTGAGTTGGCCGAAGGGGCCGGGTTTGGAACGCGGTTTGCCTCGACTTCGGTTCGCCAGCTCGGGGCCTCAATATCCCGAACTGCGCATGGAGGGCACTTTTGCCTTCGAGTGCTGCTGCCCGGCAGCCTAAGCCCGCGATGAGTGACATGGTTCTGATTGTCGAAGATGAATTGTTCGTGGTCCTAGACCTGGAAGATCTCGCGGCCGAAGAGGGACTTGGAGTATCCGCGCATTGCGGCACCGTTGCCGCGACGATGAAAGCGATCGACCGCCAGCGTCCACTCTGCGCGATCCTCGATGTCCGGCTGCCGGACGGCGAGATTTTTCCCGCGGCCGACAGGATGCGCGAGATGAATGTACCGCTGATCTTCCATTCCGGACACGCGAACGAAGCGGCCTTGCGGGCACGCTATCCCGACGCGCAAATCTGCCCGAAACCCAGTTCGGCCTCGCAGCTGCGCAGCGCCCTTCGCACGGCGGTAGGCGGGCTGGTGTAAACCTGCCTTTCGAGCCGGTAATTCCAGGCGGCGGACTGGATCCTCTCGCCGCCTGGACCGATCGAACTCTGGTCCCGGTCTCACCCGCGCGCTTTCGATCCTCCTGCGCGCGGCGGCACGCTGACGGCCCCCGTTCCCTTTCCTGCAACCCGGTTCAGTTTGCGGGCGGCGACAGCGGGCGGTCCTGCTCGCCATGGTGGCCAAAGAGCTTGAACCCTTGATCTTACCGGACGTGTTCAGCGTGACGCCGGGATAGGAAGTTCGTCGAACATCTTCCGCAGGACTTGGCATAGGCCGCAGAATAGCGGCTCCCTAGGCGATTGGTTCCAGCTCTCTCCACGAAATCTCCACGAAACCTCAACGCAAGCCCAACCTCACTGCGCAAGAGCATCCTCCGATTTACTGAACTGGAGTTTCGATACATGCGCGGCCGATTCTGGAAGGCACCTGCGGCACTCGCCGCGAGCGCAATGACGCTAGTCGTTGCAGGATGTCAGCAGGAAAAGGCTGAGCAGCACGTCTCGCCTGCGGAAGTGTTGGTGGCCAAAGTGGAACCGCAGGCGGTTGCCTTGACCGATGAGCTTCCGGGACGTGTCGTAGCCTACCGCGTGGCGGAAATTCGGCCGCAGGTCGGCGGAATTATCCAGCAGCGTTTCTTCGAACAGGGCGCCGCGGTGCGCGCTGGACAACCGTTGTTCCAGATTGCCCCAGCGCCCTTCCGTGCCGATGCCGCGAGCGCGGATGCTTCCTTGCAGCGCGCACAGGCCACGCTCACTCGGGCGAAAACCCAGGTCGAGCGGCTGAAGCCGCTTATCGGCGTCGATGCAATCAGCCGGCAAAGCTACGACGATGCGGTAGTGACGCGCGATCAGGCCGCTGCCGACGTAGCCCAGGCCCGCGCGACACTGGACCGGCGGCGCCTCGATCTGGACTTTGCGCGGGTCACTTCGCCGATCGCCGGGCAGATCGGTGCTGCAAATGTCACGGAAGGTGCACTCGTCGCAGTAGGCGATGCCAATGCGCTCGCGACGGTGCAGCAGATCGACAAGGTCTATGTCGATGTGCAGCAACCTGCCCAGCGTTTCGAACAGCTGCGCGAGATCATCATGAAGGCAGGCGATGGAGCCATGACGTCCACACAGGTGGAGATCGTCTCGGCTTCGAGCCGCGTCCATCCAGCCAAGGGGCGAATCCTCTTCTCGGACGTCACCGTCGACCCGGGCACAGGCAATGCCGTCATTCGCGTGCTGGTCGAAAACCCCGACAAGCTGCTCTTGCCCGGAATGTTCGTCCGCGCGCGAATGCCGCGCGCGACGATGCCTTCCGCCCTGACGGTCCCTCAGCAGGCCGTGACCCGCGACGGTAACGGTCAGGCACAACTCGGCGTCGTCGACAGCCAGGGACGGGTTCGTACCCGCACCGTTACGGTCGGCGATGTCGTGGACGGCCGATACATCGTGCTGTCCGGTATACGGGCAGGCGAGACCGTCGTCGTGGTAGGTCAGGACCGCGTTCTGCCGAACACGCCCGTCAAGCCGCTTCCCTGGCGCGGCACCGCCGCTTCGGCACGCTGAGGCGAAGGAACGTCAATGCCCCAGTTCTTCATCAATCGCCCGGTCTTTGCCTGGGTCGTGGCGATCGCCATCGTCCTTGTCGGCCTGATCGCCATCCCGCAAATGCCGATCGCGCGTTTCCCCAGCGTCGCGCCGCCCTCCGTCAGTATCTACGCGAGCTATCCCGGCGCCACGCCGCAAACGATGAACGACAGCGTCGTCGCGCTGATCGAGCGCGAACTCTCGAGCGTCAAGAATCTCCTCTACTTCGAGAGTTCGACCGATACCTCGGGCACGGCGACGATCACCGCCACGTTCAAGCCCGGCACGAACCCGGAACTCGCGCAGATCGATGTGCAGAACCGCCTCAAGACCGTGGAGCCTCGTCTTCCGCAGGTCGTGCGCCAGACTGGCGTTTCGGTGGAATCCGCGTCTTCCGGGTTCCTGATGATCGTCAGCCTGATGTCGGCGGACGGCCGCTATGACGAGACGGCACTGGGCGACTACATGGCGCGTTCCGTCGTGCCCGAATTGAAGCGGATTCCCGGCGTCGGCCGTGTTCAGAGCTTCGCTGCCGAACGCGCCATGCGCATCTGGATCGATCCTGCCAAGTTGATCGGCTACGGCCTGAGCATTGCGGACGTGACCGCCGCCATCGCCGAGCAGAACATCCAGATTGCTCCGGGCGCACTCGGCGCCGCGCCTGCCGTTTCCGGCCAGCGCGTGACCGTCCCGCTGACCGCGGAAGGTCAACTCAAGACGCCGGAGGATTTCCGCGACGTCATGCTCAAGGCCGCAGCCAGCGGCTCGACCGTGACGTTAGGCGATGTCGCGCGGGTCGAACTCGGCGCGCAGAGCTTTGCCAATTCTACCCGCGAGAACGGCAAGGTCGCCGCCTCCGCAGCGGTGCAGCTTGCACCGGGGGCCAATGCCGTGGCGACCGCCAGCGCGGTCGAGGCGCGCATGCGGGAACTGGCGCGAAAGATACCGGCCGGCGTCGAGTGGTCGGTGCCGTTCAACACCGCGCCATTCGTGAAGATCTCGATAGAAAAGGTCCTCCAGACCCTTGCCGAGGCGATGGTGCTGGTCTCCCTGGTGATGTATCTCTTCCTGCAGAAGCTGCGCTACACGTTGATCCCGGCGATCGTTGCACCCATTGCGCTGCTCGGCACGATCGCGGTCATGCTGCTCACCGGGTTTTCGATCAATGTGTTGACGATGTTCGGCATGGTGCTGGCGATCGGCATCATCGTTGATGATGCCATCGTCGTGGTCGAGAATGTCGAGCGGATCATGGCCGAGGAAGGGTTGCCCCCCAAGGAAGCTACCCGCAAGGCCATGAAGGAGATCACCGGTGCCGTCATCGGCATCACGCTGGTGCTCTCAGCCGTGTTCATTCCGATGGCCTTCGCCAGCGGTTCGGTGGGCGTGATCTATCAGCAGTTTGCCCTGGCGATGGCGGTATCGATCCTGTTCTCCGCCTTCCTGGCCCTCACCATGACTCCGGCGCTGTGTGCCACCCTGCTGAAGCCGATCGACGGCCACGGTCAGCAAAACCGCTTCTTCGCTTGGTTCGACCGCAGCTTCGAAAGGCTGACCGGGCGTTACGAAGCCTGGGTCGCACGCCTGTTGCGACGGACCGGGCGGATGATGCTACTGTTCGCGCTTCTGCTGGGCCTGCTCGGCGTCGCGTTCGTCAATCTTCCTTCGGCCCTCCTTCCCGAGGAAGACCAGGGCTACTTCCTCACGGCATTCCAGCTGCCCGCCGATGCGACCACGCAGCGCACGCTGGAAGCGGTCAAGACCTTGGAAAAACACAACGCCACGCGTGCCGCTGTGAAAACCACCGAATCCATCCTTGGCTTCGGCTTCTCGGGATCGGGTTCCAACGCCGCCATGGCCTTTACAATCCTGAAGGACTGGAAGGACCGCGACGGCGCCAATGTCCGAGACGAGATCGCCAGTGCGACCAAGGCCATGGGCGCCGTGAAGGAAGGGACCATCATGAGCCTGATGCCGCCGGCGATCGACGAACTCGGCAATTCGTCCGGCTTCGCGCTTCGCTTGCAGGACCGCGCGAACCAAGGTTACGAGGCGCTCCTCGCCGCTCAGTTCAAGCTCGTCGCACTCGCTGCCCAAAGCAGCAAGCTGAAGGGCGTCTACCCTGACGGCCTGCCCGCCGGAACGAATGTCCGCCTCGATATCGATCGGCGGAATGCCCGCACGCTTGGCGTGTCCTTCTCGGCGATCAGCGACACGATCTCGGCGGCGATGGGCTCCAGCTACGTGAATGATTTCCCGAACCAGGGCCGTCTCCAGCAAGTGATCGTGCAGGCCGATGCCCCCTATCGCATGCAACTGGACGACGTGCTCAAGCTCAACGTGCGCAACACGCAGGGCGGAATGGTTCCACTTGCTGAAGTCGTCACGCCGGTCTGGAACCAAAGCCCTCTGCAACTCGTGCGCTACAACGGTTATCCCTCGATGAACATTTCCGGGAGCGCCGCGCCCGGCGTGTCCAGCGGCGATGCCATGAAGGAAATGGAGCGTCTCGCGGCCCAGCTCCCCCCGGGCTTTGCCGTCGAGTGGACCGGACAGTCGCTGCAAGAGCAGCAGGCCGGCACGCAGACGCCGATCCTGCTGGCGCTGTCGATGCTGGTCGTCTTCCTCGTGCTGGCCGCGCTCTACGAGAGCTGGGCGATTCCCCTCTCGGTCATGCTGGTGGTGCCGCTCGGGCTGATCGGCGCGATTGCCGCCGTCATGATCCGGGGCATGCCGAACGATGTGTTCTTCAAGGTGGGCCTCATCACCATCATCGGGCTTTCCGCCAAGAACGCCATCCTGATCGTCGAGTTCGCCAAGCAGTATCGTGACGAGGGCATGGGTCTCGTTCCGGCCGCCATTGCCGCGGCAAAGGCCCGCCTGCGTCCGATCCTGATGACCAGTCTGGCCTTCACGCTAGGCGTGGTTCCGCTGATGATCGCAGGCGGCGCCAGCGCAGAAACGCAGCACGCCATCGGCACCGGTGTGTTCGGCGGCATGATTACCGGAACACTGCTCGCCATCTTCTTCGTGCCCGTGTTCTTCGTCGTCGTGCTCGGGCTTGTCGAGAAACTGGGCAAAGGCCGCCAGCCCCGAACCCCGCAAACCGAAATTCTGGAAGCCTAAGCCATGCGCCGTCTCCTGTTTACCGCCCTGCTGGTCCTCCCCGGGTGCTCGATGAACCCAAGGCTGGACATCCCGGCGGCGCCTGTCGCGCCGACATTCACTGGCGCCGCTTCGACCGACGGCGCCGGCGATGCCGCCCTCGCCTGGAAGGAAATGTTCGGCGATCCTCGCCTCCAACGGCTGATCGAAACGGCGCTGAGCGAGAACCGGGACCTGCGTGTCGCCCTCCTCAACGCCGATGCCGCACGCAGCCAGTTGAAGATCCAGCGCGCTTCACAGTTCCCCGCCGTCGAGGCGCAAGGGAACTATACCCGGCAGCGCCAGCCGACCAACGTCGCCGGCGCGGGGGGCGGGCTCGGCGGCAATTCGAACCAGGCCTCCGGCTTCGAATTTGGACAATTCGTTGCCCAGGCCGCGCTTTCCAGCTTCGAAATCGATCTCTTCGGACGATTGCGGTCCCAGAGCCAGGCTGCCTTCGAGACCTATCTCGCTTCGCGCGAAGGTACGCGAACGGCCCGGCTCACCATCATCAGCACCGTCGCGGAAGCCTATCTTGCCGAACGCCTGGCAGAGGAACAGCTTCGCCTGACGCAAGCAACGCTGACGGGGTGGCAGGCCTCGCTCGATCTGAACCGGAAACTGCGCGAAGCGGGGCAGACCGGCGATCTCGACGTGGTTCAGGCCGAAGGACTGGTTCGCCAGGGACAGGCAGACCAGGCACAGCGGCGCCGCGAACTCGCCCAGGCAACCAATGCACTGGTTCTGGCAGTGGGCTCTCCGCTTCCTGCCGATCTCCCGGCCCCGATCCCGCTTCTCGAACAGCCGGTCCGCACCCGGCTCGCCGCCGGACTGCCTTCCGACCTGTTGCTCAATCGGCCGGACATTCTTCAGGCCGAGCACGAATTGCGCTCGGCCAACGCCAATGTCGGCGCGGCACGCGCAGCCTTTTTCCCGAGGCTTTCGCTGACGGCGGCGTTTGGCTTCGCCAGCCTTGCGCTTGGCGACCTGTTCAAAGGCAACAACCGTTCCTGGTCCTTCTCGCCAGCGGTCAGCGTTCCGATCCTGCAAGGTGGGCAGCTCGGCGCCAGTCTTGATCTGGCGAAGATCCGAAAATCGATCGCCGTCACCAACTACGAAAAGGCGATTCAAACCGCGTTTCGCGAAGTGGCCGACGGGCTGGCTGGCCGCGAGAGCTACGTGACACAGGCGAGTGAACAGGCAGCCTTCGTTGCAACTGCGGATCGTAGACTTGAACTCTCCAAACTGCGCTTTCACGCCGGTGTCGATAGCCGCCTCGACCTGCTGGATGCACAGCGCAGTCTTTACAGTGCCCAGCAGACTCTGCTCACCGTAAAAAAGGACGAGCTATCCAACGCCATTGCCTTGTACAAATCCCTCGGCGGCGGAAAAGAGTAAATTCTCCACGATTTGCCCTCCCATCGAAGGCCCGTCAGCCGACATGACAAATCCGGTCGAAGGGGCAATCGGCGTTTGACGCCGTCAACGGTGACAAAACGCCGATTGCCCCTTTGATTTTCTTCATCGTTCGGCAGGCTCAAGGATGGGCGGCGCATTCGTAAGCGCCAGGACCGCCGCGCACGCCTTCTCAAGGCGTCCTGATTGCGGACGCCTGGATTCGTTTTATCGTTCGCGGTCGATTCCCATCAGCCGCGCGTTCAGTGCACGATCGCTTCCTGAACTGGCGAAATCGTCGAAGCTGCGCTCCGTCACCCGGATGATGTGTTTCTCGATGAACGGCGCGCCTTCCGCAGCCCCCTGTTCGAGGTGCTTGAGCGCGCATTCCCATTCGAGCACGGCCCAGCCTGCAAAGTCGTACTGCGCCATCTTGGCGAAAATCTGGCTGAAGTCCACCTGACCGTCGCCCAGCGAACGAAAGCGACCAGGCCGATCGACCCAGCCCTGATAACCGCCATACACGCCCATTCGACCGTTGGGGCGGAATTCCGCGTCCTTGACATGGAAGCACTTGATGCGCTCGTGGTAGATGTCGATAAACTGCAGATAGTCCAGCTGTTGCAGCACGAAGTGGCTGGGATCATAGAGAATGTTGGCGCGCGGGTGATGACCCACGCGATCGAGGAACATCTCGAACGTCACGCCGTCATGGAGATCTTCGCCAGGGTGCAGTTCGAAGCCGATGTCGACGCCGTTTTCGTCGAAGACGTCGAGGATCGGCTTCCAGCGGCGCGCCAGCTCGTCAAAGGCATCTTCCACCAGCCCTGCCGGCCGCTGGGGCCAGGGATAGAAGTAAGGCCAAGCCAGCGCGCCCGAGAAGCTGGCGTGCGTCGTGATGCCGAGGCGACGGCTGGCCTTGGCCGCGAGCGTCATCTGCTCGACCGCCCATTGCCGCCGCGCCTCGGGATTCCCCCTGACATGCGGGGCCGCGAAACCATCGAACTGCAAGTCGTACGCGGGATGCACCGCCACCAGCTGGCCTTGGAGATGGGTCGACAGCTCGGTAATCGCCAGACCTTTCTCGGCCAACATCCCGGCCACCTCGTCGCAGTAACCCTGACTGTCGGCGGCGGTCTCCAGGTCGAACAGCCGGGCATCGTTGCTGGGAAGCTGCACGCCTTTGTAGCCCAGCCCGGCAACCCAGTCGGCAATGGACTCCAGCGAATTGAACGGCGCCTCGTCCCCCGCGAACTGAGCAAGGAAAATGCCGGGACCTTTGATTGTTTTCATGTCAGTTGTCCTGTCCGCCAGAGAAATCGACCCACCCGAGGTTCCTGGCGCTGGTGTCGACCGCCGTCTCGATGAGGCGCATACCCCGAAGGCCATCCTCGATCCCCGGCGCCAGCGACCCCGGCTCGCCACGCAATTGACGGGCAAAGTCGCGATAGATGTTGGCGAAGGCCTCAAGATAGCCTTCGGGATGGCCACCGGGCGTCCGACTGGCCCAGACCGCATCCGGCCCCAGCGCAGGATCGCCCGCCTGCACCAGCTCGGTGCGGCCATCCAGATGGTGCTGGATCAGGGTGTTGGGGGTTTCCTGCTTCCAGTCGAAACCACCGGTCTCGCCATAGACACGAAGGCGCAGGCCGTTGCGCTCTCCTATGCTGATCTGGCTGGCCAGCAAGGCCCCTCGCGCGCCATTGTTGAAGCGCAGCAGCAATTGGCAATCGTCGTCGAGCAAGCGCCCCGGCACCACTGTGCCGAGGTCCGCCATGAGCCGTTCCACGCGTAGGCCGCTAACGAATTCGGCGAGATGGAAGGCATGGACTCCGATGTCGGCAATGCAGCCCCCTGCCCCCGCGCGCGCCGGATCGACCCGCCATTCCGCCTGCTTGCCGGCAGCCTCTCCGGCCAGCCAGCCTTGCGGATACTCGACCAGGATCTTGCGCACCTTGCCGATGGCACCCGCGGCGATCCGCGCGCGCGCCTCACGCACCAGCGGATAGCCGGAATAGGTATAGGTCAATGCGAAGGGCAGTCCGGCCTGCCTCACCAACGCGGCCATTTCCTCCGCTTCCGCCAGCGTAGCCGTGGCAGGCTTGTCGCAGATTACCGGCACACCCGCTGTCAATGCCGCGCGGACAGCAGGCAAGTGATGGAAATTGGGCGTCGCGACCGCAACGAAGTCGATCCCCTCGGGACGCGCCGTTTCCTCCCGCAGCATCGCCTCCAGACTTGGATAGGCGCGTTCGGGATCGATGCCGTAAAGAACACCGGCATCCCGCGAGCGGTCCGGGTCGCTGCTAAACGCCCCGGCGACCAGCTCAATCTCCCGGTCGAGTTCGGCGGCGATGCGGTGAACGGGGCCGATGAACGAACCCGGACCGCCACCGACAAGACCCATGCGCAAGCGCCGTTTGGAGCGGATCATCGCGCTTTCTCCTCAAGACCGAATCCGACCGCGTAGAGCGGGTTCCTGCTGTCATTGGGGAGATCGGGCCGCTGAGCCTCGACCGCCGCCATGGACCGGGGCAGCTCGACCGGCAGGTGCCCGCGCGCCATGATCTTGCCCGACACCACGTCAAGGAGCGCAGCGTCGCTGGCGCCGTAAAGGGCGAGCATCGCGTCAGCCTTGCCTTGCACGTTCGTCAGGATCGCGGGGCGGTTCATGTCCACCGCGACGATCACTGGAAGCCGCCCTGCCACCGAGCGCAGTGCATCGTACCCCGCGTCGCCGTCCCGGAAATCGAGGCGGCCTTCATCCTGCATGTTTCCGAAGAAGTGATAGGGATGCAGCTTTTCGGCAGGCGAGGCCATGCGGATCAGGGCGACATCAGCCTGCGCCGGATCCGCGACCACCTGAAAGCCCGCAAGTCTTGCCGCTTCGAGGGAAACGCCGTGGAGCCAGATCTTGCGAAGCGTGGGCGCCAAGGGAATCGTGCCCTTGCGATTTTGCAGCAGGACTTGCGCTTCGCTCTGTACTTTTGCGGCGAGCGCCGCAGCTTGAGGGGCGCCCACGATCCGGGCGGCCGCCGTCTCATCGACGAAGGGATTGTCGAACAAGCCCAGCCTGAATTTAACGAGCATGACCTGACGGACCGCATCGTCCAGCCGGGCCTGCGAGATAGCGCCCGACCGCACTGCGGCAAGAAGCGGCGCAGGATCAGCGAAGCCGCCGAACTGGTCGATACCGGCATTGACGCCCTTGGCGACACGCTGCTCGACCGTCAGCTTCTCGACCCCCCAGGGCATGGCGATGGCGCTCGGCGTCTGCGGATTGTCCGCCGTCGGGCGGGAGCAGGTCGCCGAACAATCGTTGACAATACCCCAGTCGGATACGACCAGCCCGCGATAGCCCATCTTCTTGCGCAGCAGATCCTGCAGCAATGTCGCGTTGAATCCCGCACCGACCTGTTCCATCGGCTTGCCATCGATGGTGACGCCCGTGACGATGCCGTAAGTCGGCATGATGCCTGCGCTACCGGCCTTCAGCGGCCCTGCGAACGCCGCCAGGTGCCTGGCGAACGAGGCATTGGTCAGTTGCAGCTTGGCGCCGTACGCATTGTGCCCGTCAAACCCTTCGGGTTCCGCCCCGTACCCCACGAAGTGCTTGACGATGGTCGCGACCCCGCTGCGCGCCAGTCCGCTCGCGCCGCCCTGGAATCCCTCCACATAGGCTGCCGCCAGCCGGGAGACTTTGGCCGGATCCGCCCCGAAGGTCGCAAGCGCGCGAGACCAGCGCGGTTCGGTCGCAAGGTCCGCCTGCGGCGAAAGCGCCATGTGCAAGCCGACGGCGCGATATTCGGTTGCGGCGATGGCGCCGAACTGTCGCACGAGCGCATCATCGTCGAGGGCTGCCAGTCCCAGCGGCTCCGGCCACTGCGTGAAGCCGGTCGCGGCCACACTGGCGCCGCCCACGACCGAGAAGTGATTACGCGGATCGGTGCTGATGGTAACCGGAATTCCAAGGCGCGAGGATGCCGCGATCGACTGCACGGCGTTGTTCTGCGCCGCGAACATGGCAGGTGGCACCGCGAGGCGGCTTATCATGCTGGTGATGCCGCGATCTTTCACCAGAGTTTCGACGGCGGGCATATCGTAGCCGGAATTGCCCGCGCCGATCGGACTGCCGACCGCCGGGAGCGTTCCGTGCAATAACGTGGCCGCCTTTTCCTCCAGCGTCATCTGCGCGATCAGATCTTCGGTGCGTGCCTCGTCCGAAAGCTGCGAATTCTCATAAGGGTCCATGCGGCCATTATGATTGAGGTCGCGGAAGCCGGGTGCAGGCGTGGTGGCACCCGCGCCGAGAGGCCCCGCAAGCGCAAGTGCCACCACAGCCACTCCGGCATTCCGTTTCATGATTGTCTTCAACCCTCGCCCTTCCCTTTGCATTATGTCGCCGTCAGCCCCCGGTACCGGTAGTCCCGGAAGCGTGCGAATCCACTGCCGCATACAAACAGTGCGGGCCGCAGGCTAGCAAGGTCATCCATGGTATTGGCGTGGTATCCAGATACTTCGCTGCGCACCGCATGACGTATCCAGTCATCGCCCGGCAAGCGGTGATACATCGTTACGATGTTGCGGTCGTTGACGATGCGCAGG
The DNA here is from genome assembly GCA_017745295.1 of Novosphingobium sp. Taxonomy (GTDB): domain Bacteria; phylum Pseudomonadota; class Alphaproteobacteria; order Sphingomonadales; family Sphingomonadaceae; genus Novosphingobium. The sequence continues at coordinate 24,455 of JAGHZR010000006.1, read as the reverse complement.
TCTATCCTCGAACTCTTGCCGACCGGTTCCTGCCAGTAGCTTGCCTTGCCGCCCCGGTAGCTAGTCATCCGCTCACCGTCGTAACCCATGCCGAGAAACAGGCGGTCGTTGAAGAACAGCAGCAGGCCCGCCTGTGCGCCGCCCTCGAGTTCCAGCGACACCGTGCATTCGTAGGCGTGGTCGCCGACCAGATGCGTCAACGGCGAAGCATCCTGGGGCCCGACGCCCTTCGCCGAAAGCTTCAGCTCCCCCTTTTCGATCCTCGCCCGCGCTCCCTCGGTCGGCATTTGATTGTAGAACCGCCAGCGTGAGCCGAGCGCCGGCACGGTGAAATCATCCGACCAGGCCATGCCGTGCGGTCCGCCGCTGCCGCCGCGCGGGGAGGGCAATGGCTTCGCAAGATCGCCGCCGATAGCGCCGGGCCAGCCCTCCTCGTCCCAGCGGATCGGTTCGAGCAAGGTCTGCCGCCCCAGCGTGTAGTAGCCGTTCTCGTAGCCGTGATAGACCGCCCACCAGTCTCCCCCCGGACCTTCGACGAATGTGGCATGGCCACGCGAAAGCCACTTGTCGGCGGGATTCCAGGTCCGGATGATCGGGTTGTGCGGACAATTCTGCCATGGCCCGTCGATCGATCGCGATCGTGCTACGGTAACCATATGCCCGGTCGGCGGGCCGGCAGTACCGCCTACCGCGGTAATGAGATAGAACCACTCGCCCCGGCGCATGAGCTTGGGGCCTTCGAGTGCATAAGCTTCCGTGATCCAGTCGTCCGGATATTTCCACCCGTCGTAGACCTTCTCCACGGGACCATCGGTGGCGAGCCCGTCGTCGGTCAGACGGACGCGATTGACCCCGCTGAGGAACAGGTAGCGCTTGCCGTCCTCGCCCACCACATGGCCGGGGTCGATCAGGCCGCCAATGCCAAGGTCGACCGGCTCGCTCCACGGACCGCGAATGTCCTCGGCATGGATAACGTAGATATTCGCAAAGCTCTTGAGGCCCTTGGACCAGGGCGCCGCCATGAAGGGAATGTAAATGTAATAGCGCCCGTCGTGCTTCACGAGGTCCACCGCAAACACGGTGCCGAGCTGCTTGTCCAAGGCAGGCCCGACGGGCGACCAGTTCACCAGATCGCGCGAATGCCAGATCATCAGACCCGGCACCGCCTCGAACGAGGAATGGGTCAGATAATAATCGTCACCGTCCTTGAGGATCGAGGGATCCGGGAAGTCTCCGGCGAGAACGGGATTGAGGTAGGTGGCATTGCCGCGGTCGGCGCGGCGCTGACCTTCCGGTCCGGAAGGAGCAAGCGCCGATGCAGATGCCGACGGTTCGGCCATCGATGCACTTCCGGCCAGGAAACCGGCAAGGGCGCCGAAACGCAAGGCATCGCGCCGATCGATCATGCGGCTAACGAAACCGATTTCTTGTCTGTATTGACGGCGGGAAAGGGCAGGTAGGAAACGCGAAGCTGTTGCAGGAGCGACAGTTCGTGCTCGCCCGCAGGGAAGCCGCCGGGCCGATCGACGAGAATCGTGGCCGCCGTCCCGAACGGCCAGCGTCGGTCGTAAGCGGTTTCCATTTCGTCAAGCGTCAATGGGCCGAGGCCTTCGTCGAAGCGTACGGCCTCGCGCGGGAGCGGCTCACCGTCGATGGCAATGTCCAGTTTCTCGACCATCGACAGGCCAAGACCGCGGTAGTAGCCCAGCTTCGCGTCGAAGGCGAAGCCGGTGGGCGCGTCGGCGGGCCCAGTGTTGCGCAGGCTGTCTGCATCAATGAGATACCGGTCGAACATCAGACGATCTCCAGTTCGCTTTGGGCCTTGGCAATGAGGTTTTCGAACATGACGTGCTGACGGCGCACCTGCTCGCGGCTGTCCACCTCTTCCACGTCTTGAATCCAGCGATTGCCTTCATATTCGCTGGAGAGCGTCCCCTCCCAACCACACTTCACCAGTTCGGGAATGACCTCGTCGTAAGCGATCGCAGGGTCGATGCAGTCCTCGGTCATGCCGTAGAACTTGGCCTGGATGTGGCGGAAATAGGGAGCATAGTCCTTGATCCGCTTCGGGTTTGCGTAAGGTGCGTGCCGCAGGGTCTCGGCCATGGCGACCTCTGCCTTGTTGCCGCCCATTTTGACTGCAACTTCGTAAATCGTGTACTCGCACATGATCTTCTGTTGGTGCTGGCCGACGATGAACTGTGCCACTTCCGGCCGTGCGCCCTGTCTTTCGAAACGGGCGCGGAATTCGGGCGGGTAGTTCTTCATGAAGATACCCATGTCGGGCAGGATGCCCAGATGCCGGGTTCCGAGACGGTCGGCAACGTCCACCGTCCGCAGGATCCATGCATGTTCCAGGTGCCAGGGGGCATGAACCTCGACGCCCATATGAACGTCCATCTGCTCGGCATAAGGCACGCACTTCTCGAGGATATCCGGGCGCACGAAAATCAGCACGCGCATATTGCGGATGCCCAGGCGGTTGCACAGCGTCAGATCGCGCTTGATGCTCTCCACCTGTTCCTCATCCGACAGCAGTTCGCCCTTGCGCAACTTGGTGTCGAGGAACATGTCGTAGCAGGTGAAATGCGCGCCATGACGCGACAACATGTCCTGCCATTCGCCAATCTGGGCATCGGTAATATGGGGAAACGTCGGCATGTTCTGCTCAGGCAGGATTTCAATTCCCGCCGCACCGATCGACGTCGAAAATCCGACGACATCCTCCACGTTCATCCGGCCGAGGAACATTTCCTCCTGGAAACTGTAGAGGCTCACACCGCGCTTGATCTGTCCAGACATTGGATATCACCACCTTTCCCAAAAGCGCGCAACACATGGTGGCGCACCGCATCCTCGTCCCATTTTGCGCATCGTCACCACGCTGTTCGCGCCTGTTGCGAAGGGCAATGCCACTCGCAGACTAATTTTGAAAATAGATTGTATCTATAAAGATCAATTCATTCTGATAATTGATCTTGCCTGCTGATGATTCTCAAACCGAGTTCTTGCGCGCGATCGCGGCAAGAACGGTGGCGCTCGGCTTCAGGCTCCTGGCGAACGTTTGGCGATCGACCGCGACGAGACCGAACTCTGCATCGCGGCTCCCGCCCCACTCGTAATTGTCCAGGAGGGACCAGTGAATATAGCCCAGGACGGGCACGCCCGCTGCCATGACGGCGTCGAGGTGCTGGAGGGCAGCTGGAATCAGCGCGGCACGTTTTCTGTCATCGGGCGTACCGACCCCGTGCTCGGTGACCAGGATCGGTTTGCCCGTGACCTCGTGAACATACCTGACGGCGTTGGCGAGCGATGCGGGATAGATCTCAGCGCCGGAATAGTTCTTCGGCGCGCTCTCCGGAGCAGGCAACTTGCCTTTCGCGCCCCACACCGCTCTCTCGTAATTCTGAACGCCCACGAAGTCATCATCGCGCGCCGCCCGCAACCATGCACCGTAGAATCTTTCCCGCATGGCTTCGCGTAGACTATCCTTGCCGGACGCCTGGTCGTCGAGGACCGCCAGCGTCACTCCGACCGGCAGGTCAGGTCGCACCGCCTTGATTGCCGCCTTCGCCAAACGATGCCCGTCCAGCATGTTGCGAGTGACCGCTTCCACGTCCTCCGGCAGGACGGTATTACCCACCGTGAAGTGCGAGCCTCCCGTGGCTTTGGTGCAAGCGGCGAGACTGGCTCTCAGCGCCAACCAGAACTGCTCGGGCAGCACGGATTGCAGCAGCAATGCGTTGTTGGGCTCGTTCAGAGTGGCGACATAGGCCACGTCTTCGCCCAGGTGACGGATCACCTTCTCGCAGTAGCGCGCAAAGAGCGGCGGCGCCGCATCGCTGGTCCATCCTCCCCGCGCGGCAAACCAGCGCGGGGTGGTGAAGTGGCAGAGCGTGATGACAGGCGCCAGCCCGCGCTCCCGGCAGCCCCTCGCGATGGCCCGGTAGTGATCGAGCATCGCGACGGAGAACATGCCTTCCTCCGGCTCGATGCGGGGCCATTCGACCGAAAAGCGGTACGCATTGAAGTTCAGGTCACGCGCGATATCGAGATCGGTGCGCCACAATTCGAAGCTGTTGCAGGCATCGCCCGAGGGAGACTGAGGCAGGGCAGGCTTTACGGTTTCCAGTAACCATTGGTCTGCGTTGATTTTGTTGCCTTCGACCTGATGCCCGGCGGTCGCCGCCCCCCACAGGAACCCCTTGGGGAAACCCCCGGTCGATGCCGCGCGGGCGATCGCCGGGGCGGCCGCCGTTACCAGCGCGGCGACGGAGGAAGCCATCAGATCGCGACGTGCCATCTCCATCACGCGTCTCCTTCGAAAAACCGCATTCAATTTTCGACAGCGATCAACTCTACCGGGCCGAGAAGGCCGGAAGGTCGCAGTTTTGCGTCGGCCGTATATGTGGGACCGCCCGTCACCGTGTGTTTGATCGCGCCGGGCTGAGCGTCGCCGATCAGGCGGTTGACCCACAAGTTGGCGACGTCGACCTCGACTGTATTCGTACCCTTGCGCAATGCCTGCGTGACATCCACCCGATACGGTTTCTTCCAGGCCGTGCCGACGTCCTTGCCATTGATCCGAACCGCGGCGATGTCGCGAACTTCGCCCAAATCGAGAAACAGTCGTTTGCTACCGGCCAACCATGCCGCGGGAACCGCGACACTGCGGCGATAGGTACCGGTTCCTGAAAAGTACTTGACGTCGGCCTTGGATGCCTCCGTCCATGACTCCAGCCGGGTCGGCCCTTGCCAGACTTGCGCAAGCGAAAGCTGCCAGCCGGCATCGAGCTTCGCGATCTCCCGCTCCGTCGGCTGGGGCACTATCCTTGACGATACGCGAGCCGGCCGTTTCATCACGATGAAGACGGCTTCATCCGCATTCATCGTCAACGGGACGATCGTGCGCCCGCCTTCGACACGATATCCGGCAGGGCGTACCTCTCCGGTCTCGGCAAACCAGAATTCCGGTTCCAGCCCGGTAACCCGCAGCGACAGTTCTCCGTGCGCCCGCTGCCCGGACTGGTTCGATACGAACCAGACGTGGCCATCATCCAGCTGGCGGTGAAGGACCCCCAACCTTGCGGCATCCATTCCGCTGGACTGCCAGTCGGGTGAGATGTCCCGCGCAGCGGTTGCGGCATCGATGGTCGGATAGACATGCCGCCCCGCGCCCTGCGGTCGCTGCCACAGACTGTCCGCGAGCGCTTCGAACGCTTCCTTTTCGTCGCCCAGGCTCGGCGAACCGACTGGCTGCGATCCCACCACTGCGGCTCCTTGATCCACCAGGTCCCGTATCCGGCGCAAGGTGGCAAGAGTCATGAAGCGGGAGCTGCCGCCCAGAACGAGCAATGGATACCGCGCGCCCCCTTTGGTGACCATAACGCCGTCCGCGTCTACTGATGTGCCTTCCAGCAAGGTGCCGAGATCGATGAAGTCGAATCCCCTGCCCGAGGGAAGGTCCACGGGCGTCTCACCGTACAGGCCCGTGATCGGGGCCTCTTCTCCGGCGAAGTAGGCGATATCGGCAACCGGCCTGCCCTGTTGCAACAGGAACGAGCTGCGCGCCAGATAATCGGTCCAACCTGCCGCCATGTCCCTCCAGGTCTCGTTCCGGCTGAAATACTGGCCGAGAAGCGGAGCCAGTGACATGCCCGGCTTGAGATTCGTGAGAGGCTGATGCGGCGACGTGTGGATCATGATGCGGTTGACGCCAAGCGCGAACGCAATGTCGGCAGTGGCCTTGAGATCGCTCGGAGCAAAGCCCCAAGGGGACCCAAATGCCGTGAAGGTCTCGGCCGCCACCAGTGGCTTGCCATGAACATGCGCCACGGATGCGGCGCCTTGCAGGTCTGCCACGAAAGTCTGGCGTGGCTTTTGTCCGTGAGGCGTAGTCCAGATCGCGCCCATCGGCACATCCGCAGCAGCGCGCATGGCCAGGTCATCCCCGAGCTGCGGCCGATGGTCCTCCAGCGCCTCCGAATAGTACTTGAGGCCATGTTCGCGTGCCACCGCGGCAAGCACGGTATAGTGGCTCTGCGTCAAGAGCTCGGATATGGTCCGCCGGTAATCCCACAGGAAGCGGTCGGTCCTTTCGGCACTCTCCACGACCGTGCCGGTCAAGGCGGGGAACCAAGGCACCGGATCATAGCCACGCCGCCGCCGGAACTCGTCGATCAATGCGGGAGTCCAGTTCTGTGCGCCCGCCTCGATACTATCGCTCAGTAGCGCATTGAGGCCCTTGGCTGCGAGGTCAGGGCCGAGGGCATCCCGGTAAAGCCCGAGATAGGTCTCCGCATAAGTCCGCACGGCGGACGGATCGAGCTTGTCCACTTCCAGCCCCGTGGCCTCGGCCGGCGCCGGCCCGTTCTGATGCCCGGTGAGGCTGTATCCGAAGCGAAGGACCTTCCACCGCCCCTTGGGAACGCGCCATTTCAGGTACCCCCGTGAATCCATGTAGCGGGTGATATCGAGAACTTTGTCACGCGCGACCGGATCCGCCACGCTGTCTTTGGCGGTGGCGACGGCGTAGTAGTCGTCCGCTGCGGCGAACCCCGCCTTTTCAGCGGCGTGATCCACCTTCCCCTCGTGCGCCAGAGTGAACTCGGATACATCGAAGGTCGCCGCGGCGGGGGCTGCCGACGGCAAGGGAACCAGCCCCGGAGTGTTTTCGGCAGAACCGATCAACGCCGCGTCGGACGGAGAAAGTTGAAGCCGGACCCGGAAGTACCGTCCCGTCACCGGCGCAAATGACGCAACGCGTACCTGGGCGCGGGTTGCCGGCAGCTTGACGACTGCCCGAAACGCGACGCCGTCGTCGCTGACCTCGAGGACCGCCTCCGGTACCGGCGGGGCGCCGAACCCCCGACCCCCCGGAAGCCCGAGCGTGACCGAGCGGATCGTGACGGGTTTGCCGAAATCCTGCCGAAGCCAGGCTTCGGGCGCCTCCTTGCTGTAAGGCAGCTGCTCGACAGGACCAAAAGCGCCATCCTGCAGCAGGTGCGCATTCGACGGACCCGCACTCGAAACGATCCTGTCGGGTGTCAGCGCGCCTCCACCATCCGGCACGGCAAGGACCAGCACGTCACGATAGAACGGGGCGACTTCCTCGGTGCCGGCAACGTCCTGAAACGGACCCGAAACGGCGGGCGGCGAAACCAGCTGCCCCTCAAATCCCTTGCCGCCTTCAAGCAGGGTCTCGCTCCACACCAGTTTCTTCATGGCGTTCTGCGGAAGAACGAAAGGCGCGCCGCTGATGCTCCAGCCGGGCGACGTGGCGATACCGAAATCCAGTCCGAGACGTGCAGCAGTGTCGACGCTCTCGCGCATCGCAGCTTTCCAACCGGGCGACATCCATGGAAGGCGTTGATCCACCAGCTGCGGGGTGAACAGGTTTCCTTCAAAGACCTGAACCCCACCGATGCCGATGCGCTTCATCCATTCGAGGTCGAGGCGCGCACCTTCAGAAGTCACGTTGCCGTTCATCCAGTGCCACCAGACGAAAGGTCTCGCCGATTGCGGAGGAGACCGGAAACCGTCGAGCAACAGGTCGGTTGAAGCCTGCGCTGCATTCGCCGTGCGCTCCGGATTCGGCTCAGCGTGGGCCGACGTGGCGGCGAAGGTGGCCAGAGTTGTAGCTAAAAGAAAGCGGAAGGCAGCCAAGAGTGGGTTCCTTGCAATTTTTATGTAAGGGCGCTTTGCAGCGCGGCTCGTAGCAGGCGCCTGCGATGAAAGTCGGCAAATGTGGCCGCAGCTCTCCCCTCTCATCGGATTATGGACTTGCTTTTGCTCGGATTTGAGCAACCCATCCGTATTTGGCAAATCAATATTTTAAATCAATTATCATCCAGAATTTGGATTTTGGTATAAAACAGCCCGAACCCCACGGCATGTGTGCAAGCCGCTAAAATGACACCCACGCTTGCTTCGATGTCCCATCCTCTTGGTCGACAAAGGAATGGACCGGATGTATCCCTTCTGGAAGGTCACGATCATCGCAACCCAATGACAACAGGGGATAAGGTTTACATGAGCGCCAAAGCATCGCTTCTTCGCAAACCGGCGAAAACGATTCTGCTGGCAGGCGCCATGCTTTCGGCACTCGGCCTTGCGACTGCCGTCTGGGCCTCCGGCGATTCCGGTTACTGCGCACCCGACTGGCGACTGGCCGCACCGTCCTATGACTGCGCGGGCCGGGCCATGCTCAGCCCCGGAAACGACACCCGCATCAACATGCTGCTGTTGATGCGTAGCCTCCGGCCCGCCTCGGAAGGCAACGCCCGCGACACGTACGACACCGCGCTGGGCCGAACCTTCTTCTCGTGGGACAGCCTGTCGGCCTCGCTCCAACGGCGACCGGAGCGCAAGGTCGAGTTTGAACTGGGGAACTGCCAGATCGGCGCCGAGGGTATCCTGGCCTTCCGCGATGCCCTCGCCGCCGAGAAGGGCCTTTCCGCAGCGGATCGCAGCGGTCTCGATCGCCTGCGGGGGCAAGTCGGATGCCGCGCCGTTGAATGGGGCGGTTTTACTGCTGGCAGCGCTCCGGGACGGGAATATCTCGCCTATCTCAAAGCCGCCGACGCATTCTATGGAGGGGACTGGGCGGGCGCCCGCGCCGGGTTCTCGGCGCTGACCGGTGCTCGCAGCCGATGGGTTGCGGAAACCGCGCGTTACATGCCGATCCGGATCGGCCTGCGCGCCGCAGTGGCGGAAGCGGTGGACCAATACGGCGATTTCGCCGGACCGGACAAGGCAAACGGCGAAGCCGTGACTTCCGCCCGCGAGGCTATCGCCGATTACCTCAAGGCCTATCCCAAAGGGCGCTATGCCGCTTCCGCGAAAGGTCTGATCCGCCGCGTCGCCTGGCTGGAGAACGATCAGGCCGCTTTCGCCCGCCTTCTCGAAAACGAACTTGCGACGCGGCCGGGAGACACTGCTGCGGCAGCCGCCCTGGCCAACGAGATCGACGGCAAACTGCTGGAGCAGGACGGCGCCGATGCCTTCATCGCGAACCTGGGCAACACGCCGCTGCTGCTGACGATCAGCAATCTCAAACGGATGCGCAGCAGCCCCAACGAAGCCATGCCCCTTCCGGCGGACGAACTCGCGTTACAGAAGAACCAGTTCTCCGCCTATGGCGATCTCTACGGGTTCCTGCTGGCGACGCGGGCCTTCCAGGCGCAGGAACAGCCCGCCACGATCCTGCGCCTCCTGCCCGATGCCGCGCGCGAGAGCCGTTACACGCCGCTTGCCTTCAGCCGGCAGGTGCTGCGCGGCATGACGCTGAACCGGGCATCGGATCCCAACGAGGCAGGCTTCTGGCGCGAATTGCTGGGCGGCTCCGCATCGGCATTCCAGCGTCCGCTCGTGGAGCTTGGCCTCGCGACCCGCTGGCAGCGCGGAGCGAAGCTCGCGGATATCTTCGCCCCCGGCTCACCCGTGACGGACACGACCACGCGCGAATTGCTGCTCCAGACGCGGGCGACCCCGGCGATCCTGCGCGCCGCCGCGAAGGACCCCAGCCGCCCCGCGCGCGAGCGGGACATCGCGCTGTTCAGCCTGCTGTTCAAGCAGCTCAACCATGGCGCCTACGGCGATTTCACCAAGGACCTGGCGCTCGTTCCCGCCGATGCCGACCACCGCACCGGCCTTTGGTCCTTCGCGGATCAGGCGACGATACCGGTCGGCCTCTTCAGCAAGGGCACCTGGGGGGACGAGTTCGTCTGCCCGTCGCTGGACCGGACGGCGGCAGCGCTCGCCCGCAATCCGCGCGACCGCAAGGCCCAGCTCTGCCTGGGCGACTTCTACCGCCTCAACGGGTTCGACGGGTTCCGCCTGTTCCGGCCCGGCCCAACGGCGGACTATCTGGGATATGGCCCGGACGGCGTTCCCGGCCGGGCCATATCCCGCGAGGACCTTTACAACGAAGTCATCGCCGACCGCAGCGCAGGCGCAGACCTGCGCGCCTATGCGCTCTACCGCGCCGTCATGTGTTACGCGCCTTCGGGCTACAGCGATTGCCTGGGCGCCGCGCGGAACGATCCGGAAAAGGATGCCGCTGCCGCGCCGCAATCCCGCCGCAAGGGCTGGTTCACCGAACTGAAGCAGCGTTATCCCGACAGTCAGTGGGCCAAGGACCTGCGCTACTACTGGTGATGTTCAGGCCCCGGTACGCCCGCACGCTCGTTTCGGCCCTGCTGATCCCGATCGTCCTGGTCGGCTGCAAACCCGATGCTCCCCGTCAGGAAGCGCGCGTCGATCCCGCCGCTCACGACGCCTTCTATCTCTGGCCCGGCGTGCGGCCGGCTGCAAATCTGCACCCGCGAACGCTCTATCTTCTTGATGGAGAAGTGCGCAAAGCCGGGGCACCCCGCTTCGACCGACTGCGCATGGGTGTGCCGCGCCTGCCCGGAGCAGCGGTCTGGCTGGTGGTGCGTACCGAGCGGCTGGACTGGGACGCGGCGACCTATGCGGCGCTCCTTGGCGATCTCGAACGCTGGCATCAGGCGGGAAACCGGGTCATGGGCCTGCAAGTCGATTTTGACGCCGCCACGAGCGGGATCGCCCGCTATGCCGAATTCCTGACTGATCTTCGCCAGCGCCTGCCCCGGCGCTGGCAACTTTCGGTGACCGGCCTCATGGACTGGAGCGCTCACGGCAACCCCGAGGACCTCGTCAGACTCGGATCCGTGATCGATGAAGTCGTTGTACAGACCTATCAGGGCCGCAGCACGATTCCGGGCTACGAAGCCTATTTTCGGCGCATGACGAACTTCCCCATCCCCTTCCGGGTCGCCTTGGTGGAAGGCGGCACCTGGCAGGCTCCGCCCATGCTGGCAAACCAGCCACAGTTCCGCGGGTATGTCGTTTTCCTCACCCGTTCCGCAGCGGGTCGCCGGGAACTGGCGCAGACGTCAGGACCAGCAGGCCGATAGGTCATCGATGCCGGGGAGTTCCGCAGCCGCCATCTTCATCTTTTGAAGGGAAAGGCCATCGTTGCGGTCGCCTTCCGGGTCGGGCTTCTTCTGACAGCCTGCGCGAAAGTCTCTGGTTCCAATTCCGCTCTGTGCTTGGAGCCTCCGCAGCAACGGCCGCTTCGCCCAAAAGCCACCGCTTCCCGGTGAACTGCATCAATCCTTACTGCCTAGCTTAATGGGCAACACACGAACCGGGCCATTCAGAACGGCTAATCCGCTTCAAGGTAAATTCGGAAATTCGTTCGACCACGCCACCTGGCCCCAGCTTTTCGGTGACTTCAGTCCACGTCCCACCATGAACCACCCCGGTGTAGCGCAGCCCCTGATCGTCATTCCCCAGTTGCCAAACGTAGCCGTCCCGAGTCACCCGGAACGAAAAGTCACCGTACAAACCGCCAGCGTGAGCCTGTATCGCATACTCATGCTGGAACGTGTTGTACACGATGCTGTTCACGCCATGCAGTTGGACTTTCCCTTTACTGTCGCGCGTGCGAATCTCGATCAGTTGCATGGCTCCATCCAGCATCTTTCCTGAAAGCAGTTCGACAGTGAGCGGCACTTCCAAGCCGCCTTCCTGCAACGAACCGGTGCCTTCCCAATGCCCTTCAAGCTCGTTGAGACGCGCCATGGCTTTCTGTTGAATAGCCACCATTTCAGCAGGGCTTGCTCCTTCAGCACAATGCCCCGGAAGCGGCGATGCCAAGATCATTGCCAAGGTGAACGCAATTCCGGCTGTGCGATATCGCCTGGTCATTACTCTCTCCCGATGTCATGCTACCCGCCGCGGCAATCCCACACAGTTCAAGGGATAACGGTAAGGGTGCATCCTTGAGTAGATGCGCTGAAATTCCCCTTCGACGAGGATCAGAACTTCACCGGTCCCTGTAAACCGTAAGTCCGGGGAGCGCAGAAAATGAAGTTATACACATTCACGCCATTGCCCGTGAACGATGCATAATTGACGGGGCGCTCGTTCTCGATGTTCCGGACATAGGCCTGAATGGTGTATCGACCGCCGGGTCGCCTGCCATTCCAGGTTGACGTCAGTCTGGGTGAACGCATCCTGACGATCCGCCGCCAAGTTGAGCAGTGACGACGATTTCGCCGATCCCGGTGCTGCCTGCTTGGGACGACTGCTCCTGGGCAAATGCCGGAGCAGCTACGACCGTCATGGCGGTTCCAGCCATAAGACCGCGGATCACGGATTTCATCACAAAAGTTCTCCCTCCCCAACGGCGGCCTACAATCCAACTAAGAATATTAGTTCTATTTATCTCCGGTTTGGTTTTCGTCAACCCGGAACGGCGAACGCGGCATTGCAAGTGCGAGAAGCGCCACGCACAGCAGTCCTCCGGCAACACCAAGCGCGGCCCAACCCATGGCGGACACGGAAGAGTCGGCGCTTTCCTCGTGAGCGAAGTACAATGCGCCGATCAGCGCCGCGCCGACGGCTCCGCCGATCTGCTGGGTCGACTTGAAGGCTCCGCTCGCCATGCCCGCAAAGGCGCGGTCCACTCTGGCCAGCGCCAACGGCGTTAGCGGCCCCGACACCATCCCCATCCCGAGCCCCGCAAACAGGAGACAAGCAAGCATTGCCGCAACATGGCGTGGTCCGGTCCCCAGCGAAAGCGCCAGCACTAGCACTGCCCCTGCCATCACCAGCGCGCCGACGATCACCACATACTTCCCGAAACGCGGCAGAAACCGCCGACCCAGTGCGGCGATGCCCACCATGACGCCCCCAGCGAAAGGAATATGCAGCAAGGCCGCCTGAAACGCGGAGAAGCCAAGCCCCTTCTGAAGCGTCAGCATCAGCGGCATGAAGAAGCCGCCCGTGGCGGTCGCGAAGGACAGCGCCGCCAGAAGCCCGATGCTATAACCCCGATTGCGGAACAGTTCCGGCGCCATCAGGGCATCGCCCGTCCGCTTCTGGCGCAACTTCTGTTGCAGCAGGAAAAGGCCGCCTGCGGGGAAAGCCAGCGCCATCGCCGCGAAGCTCCAGAACGGCCAGCCCCGTTCTCGTCCATCGATGATCGGGACAAGCAAGAGCAGCAGGGCAACCGCCAGCAGACTTATCCCCGCCAAATCCAGTCTGGGCCCTTTGGCAGGCCGCTCGCGCGGCAGATAGCGCCATCCCGCAACCAGTCCGATTGCGCCGAGCGGAAGGTTTACCAGGAAGATCGTCCGCCAGCCCAGCCCGAACAGGTCGGCCTTGATGAGGATGCCGCCCGCGATCGGCCCGGCAATCGCCGCCAACCCGCCCAAAACGCCGAAGAACGCCAGCCTGCCGATGCGTTCGGTAGGGGAATAGAGGATCTGCACCAGCGCCATGACCTGCGGTGCCATCAGGGCTGCCGCGCAGCCTTGCAGGACACGGGCCGCGACAAGCTCCTCGGCATTCACCGCCAGCCCGCATCCGGCCGAAGCCAGCGTAAAGCAGGCCACCCCGATCAGGAACATGCGACGATGCCCGTGAATGTCACCCAATCTGCCACCCGTGACCAGCAGAACCGCAAAGCTCAGGAAATATCCCGCGACCGACCACTGCATTGCCCCGCTGCCGAGGTGCATGTCCGTCTGGATATCCGGAATCGCGACCGTGACGATCGTCGAATCCATGACATCGAGCACGAATGCGACCAGCACCGTAAGAAAGGCCCGATGGCGCGCGGAGTCCGAAATCCGCGCGGCTTCGCTGTATTTTGAAGACATCCTGTTTGCTTGCCCCATTGACCCGATCTGATCGACAGAGTAGCCATTATCACAATTATAGTTCTAGTTTCAATGTTGGGAGAGGCGAAGCGTGGAACGTGGACCCGTAGAAATAGCCCGGAAAGCCGGGACCCCTCAAGGGATCACGCTGGTTTTGGCAGGATTCCTGCCGATTCTCGCAATCGTGACGCTGACGACCGCGGTGCCGTCCATCGTACAGCATTTCAAGGATGTGCCAAATGTCGGATTGAAGGTTCCGCTGCTGGTTTCCGCACCGGGATTGACGATCGGACTGCTGGCGCTTTTCGCCGGTGTTCTGGTTGACCGGTTCGGCAGGCGCCCGCTCATGGTCGGGGCGACCTTGCTCTACGGCTTCGCCGGGGCCGCGCCGTTCTTTCTGGAGGACATCAACGCGGTCATCGGCTCGCGCCTTGTTCTGGGCATTGCCGAAGCCGCGATCCTGACAATCGTGAACACCCTCATCGCCGACTATTGGGACGACAAGGGGCGGCGCAAGTGGCTGATGATACAAGGCATTGCCGGACCGGTACTGGCCACGAGCGTCATCACCGCTTCGGGCTACCTGACGGAATTCCGCTGGAATGGGGTGTTTCTGGTTTACCTGATCGCGCTGCCGCTGTTCATCGCGATGTATCTGTTCATCTACGAGCCCGGCCGCAGCGGCCATGAAGCAACGAAGACCGAGCCGGTCGGCGCGTTTCCCTGGGCCACGGTCCTGTCGATCGGTGCCCTGACCCTGTTCTCCTCCTGCCTTTACTATGTCTGGATCATCCAGGGCGGCCTCGCCTTCAACGAGCTGGGCGCCGTGCCTCCCGCCGAGCTTGGCCGCATCTTCGGCATGGCCAGCCTTTCCGTACCGGTCGGCGCGCTGCTGTTCGGCTACCTGTCCGGCCGCATCTCGATGGCGGCGCAGCTGACCATCCTGTTCGCCATGCTGGGCGCCGGCCTTGCCGGCATCGGCGCAGCGCCCGGCAAGACCGGCATGATCACTGCGCTGGTGCTGCAGCAGGCCGCCGCCGGCATGGCCGTGCCGACGCTGATCTCGATGGCCCAGAGCAAGCTGCCGTTCGAGCATCGCGGCCGCGGCATGGGCATGTGGGCCTCCGCGTTCTTCCTCGGCCAGTTCGTCAGTCCGTTCTTCGTCAATTTCGCGCGCAATGCCACCGGCTCGGTGCGCGGCGCCTTCGTCTGCGCAGGCGTCGTCGGTCTGATCGCCGCCGTCGTCGCGCTGGTTCATTTCTTGCGCAGCCGCGTTGCCCCGACAGCAGTCGCGGCCTGATCTCGTCACATCTCAAGGAGCCTACGTTGCCCCATCAGATCAAGAGAGGCGTCAGCCTCTACAGCTTTCAGGAAGAACTTTTCCTGGGCCAGATGACCATCGAGGACTGTTTCGCCTTCGCCGCATCGATCGGCGCCACCGGTGTCGAGGTCCTGCCCGAGCAGAACATGCCGGGCTTCCCGCACATTTCCGACGCCGATGTCGCCTGGTGGAAGGACACTGCCGCGAAGCACGGTGTCGAGTTGACTTGCTACGACATGTTCCTGGACACCAAAGTCCGCAAGGACCGCCCGATGACGGACGAGGAGCAGGTCGAATCCATCCTGCGCGATCTCAGGCTCTGCAACCGCCTGGGTATCCGCAACATGCGGATCCTGGTCTTCGTTCGTCCCGACATCCTGGAAAAGTGCGTGCCATACGCCGAGGAACTCGACGTTCACATGGGCGTCGAAGTCCATGCGCCCTGGCACATGGAACATGCCTGGATCCTGCGCACCGTCGAAGTCGCCGACCGGCTCGGCACCGGGCACTTGGGACTGCTGCCCGACATGGGCATCTTCAACAAGCACTACCCGCCCGTCTGGCGCGACCGTTTCATCCGCCAGGGTGCCCGGCCCGAAGTGGCCGACTTCATCGTGCAGCAGCACGAGGAAAAGATCATGGCGGAATACACCATCTACGAAGTCGCCGTGAAGATGCAGGGCAACAAGGCAGAGATCGGCATGGCCGAGATGCTGCGCCATACGCCCTACTCCAATCCGAAGCGGATCAAGGATTACATTCCCTATTTCCGCCATATCCAGGCCAAGTTCTACGAGGTCGACGAAAATCTTGTCGATCCCTCGATCGCCTATGGCGAAGTCATTCCGGCGCTGATCGAGGGCGGCTGGAACGGCTACCTGTCCAGCGAATATGAAGGAAACCGCTGGATTCAGGACGTGCAGGCGGTCGATAGCCGCGAGCAGGTCCGCCGCCAGCACCTGATGTTCGAACGCCTGCTCGCGCAGGCCGAGGGAGCCAACTGATGTTCGACAAGTATCTGATCGTGGACGATTCGCTGCGCAACCTGCCCGACGGCAGCGGCTTCGCATTCGAGGCGCGGCTTGGCTATTATCGCGGACTTGGCCTTTCCATGGTCGAGGAACTGGCCGTGACCGTCGACGGCGAGGACATCGATCGGGCTGCCGTCCGGTTCCATGACGGCGACGATGCGCTGACCATGGACGACATGGAAATCGCTTACGATCGCCGCTGGGAATTCGGCGCCAAGGCGACGATCAGCGTCGTGCGCCCCGGCGGCCTCGCGCAAGGCGAGCATACGCTGGACCTGCGCGAGAAGCTGCGCATCTCGTATCTGCCCTTCCCGTCCTTCAATTCGGACAGCAAGACCCTGTCGGTACGCTGACCGTCCCCACGGGATTGGCGATCAAAAAAAGGGGCTGCGTGGTTGACCGCGCAGCCCCTTCTTCCTTTGTCCTTCCCGTTCGACGCAACGTCAGATCCGCCCTTCCTTGAGCATCGACACCGCCGCGTCGCAAGCGCGGGCCGTCAACGCCAGATAGGTAAGCGAAGGGTTCTGACAGGCCGAAGAACTCATCTGCGCCCCATCCGTGACGAAGAGATTGGCCGCGTCGTGCGCCTGGTTCCAGCGATTGAGCACCGACGTCTGGGGGTCCCAGCCCATGCGCGCACCGCCCATTTCGTGGATCGCCGTGCCGCCATGGTTCGGGCGATCGAAGCCCATGATGACCTTCCCGCCAGCGTGAGTGAGCATCGCCGCCGCCTCCTTCTTGGCGTCGGCCAGCGCGGCATGTTCTTCCGCGCCGTGCTCGAAGGCGATTTCGAGCTGCGGCACGCCGCGCGGATCGAGCTTCTTGCTCAAGGTCAGGCGATTGGCGGCCCGCGGCATGGAATCGGCGAAGGCGACCAGCACCATCGACCAGGGGCCGACCTGATGCAGCTTGTCCTTGTATTCAGCCCCGATGCCGCCCATGCGCTTGCCCTGGGTCCAGGTGCTCTGCATCGCCCCGCCCTGATAGGAATAGCCGCGCGTAAAGCCGTCGCCGTCCAGCGTCTCCATGTTCTTGAAGCGCGGGATGACCACGCCGGTCGGACGGTTCCCGAACGTCGTGCGGTCCTCGAAGCCGGGCATGATCGCCTTGGCGGCCAGCGTGCTGGCATGATCCATGATGTGGGTGCCGAGCACGCCGCTGGAATTGGCAAGGCCGTTCGGCATCGCTTCGCTGCGCGAATTCAGCAGGACGTGGACCGAGTTGAAAGACCCGGCGTTCAGGAACACGATGCGCGAATGCGCGCGCTTGTGCTCGCCGGTCCTGGTGTCGATCCAGTGAACCGCCGTGACCCGCCGGGTCGCCGGATCATAGCTCAGCCGGTGCACCTGGGCATCGGTCACCACCGTCAACCTGCCGGTCTTCTGCGCGGCCGGCAGCGAGGCCGATTGGGTGGAGAAGTACGCACCGTAGGAACACCCGCGCGCACAGATGCTGCGATACTGGCAATGCGCCCGCCCCTGCTCCGGCCGGGCCTCGGTCAAATTCGCCGTGCGACCGATGGTAAGCACACGCTCGGGATACTTGGCGCGAATCCGCTCGCGCACCGCCTGCTCGACGACATTCAGTTCCATGGGCGGCAGGAAATGCCCATCCGGAAGCTGGGCCAGCCCTTCCCGCGCGCCGGAGACGCCTACGAACTCCTCCACCCTGTCGTACCACGGCGCCAGCTCCGCATAGCGGATCGGCCAGTCGGTGCCGACGCCATCGCGCTTGTTGGCGCCGAAGTCGTAATCCGACCAGCGATAGCACTGGCGCCCCCAGGTCAGGGATCTGCCGCCCAGCTGGTAAGACCGGAACCAGTCGAAATCCTTGCCGGGCGCTTTCTGATATGGCTGCTCGGCATCGTTGACGAAGTGGTTCTGGGTGAACTCGGTGAAATGCCGGTTCAGCATCTGCACGGCGTAATCGCGTTCGTACAGCGCGGTATCCCCTTCACCGCGAAATTCCATTTCCCAAGGAGCCTTGGTTTCGGTCTCGTAGTCGATCTGGTGCTCGATCTTGCGACCGCGCTCGATCATCAGCACTTTCAGGCCGGCTTCGGTCAATTCCTTGGCGGCGAAGCCGCCGGTAATACCCGAGCCGACGACGATCGCGTCGAATTGTCCTTCGTTGTCCGTCATCAGCCGAAATCCACCGCCGTCCAGTCGCTTGAGAAAGCCCGCATTTCGGGCGTGAGCGGAATGTTCCATTCCCATTTCCCGGGTACCAGTTCGTAGCGCAGCTCTTGCGAGCCGCCTGCCTCGCTGGTGTAGTAGCCGGTCAGGATCAGTCCCTTGATCGCGTTCCAGGGCGAGAAAGGCGCTTCCTTCGCAAAGGCCGCTTCATCCAGCGCCGCCAGTATTTCCGCCTGCCGTTCACGCGGATGCCGCAGGAAATCGCCGCTCGCCGAGCGATCGAGGGCATTCTCCAGCCAGGCAAGGTAGCGCAGCGACCCATTGCGCCTGCGGAACGGCGCCAATGCCGCCGTCACATTCGCGGCCGCCATCGGCGCTCTGGTCTCGCTCAGTCCATGCGCCAGTGCGAGAATGACGAAATCGCCAGCCCCCACATCGGCTGCCCCCGGCGTATCGGTACGGGGAATGACGAGATCGGCGACGCGGGTCATCAAGCTTCGCTGACGTTCGGTCGGCGCATCCTGCGCGTCGAGGTCGGTCAGCCTGATCGCGGCGGCGGGTACGCCCAGCGCAAGCGCCAGAAGCGAGGCCGCGCCGACGAATTCGCGCCGGTTCCAGCCCTGTCCGGCGGCGCTCATTGGCCGATCCCCATCAAGCGCGCATTCAAGCCACGGTCGTTCCCGCTTCCTGCAATTACCGTTCCTGTCATCCCGATACCCAATATCGTCCACGAGTCCGGATTTCGCACTCGTTAGAATAGTTATTCTTATATCGATATTGGGAGGTATCGGGTGAACAGGCGTCTGTCAATCGTCAGTCGCCGTTGAGGCAAGCCGTATCTGTCGCTCATCCGGCTCCGGCACGCAGGAACGCCGGGCACATGATTGCGAGATCTTCCTTCAGCTCGTCCCAGTTGCCCTGGTTGGCGGCTTCCGGCGAAGATCCCAGTCCGAGATATCGGGCCAGCGTGCAGTAGATCATCCGGAATGCGTTCTCCACCAGACGCTGGTGATCCGGCCGGCCGAACTCGGAAGCATAGGCGAGCAGTTCACGATGAACCTCGTTGCTCAGTTCCTCCGCGGAGCCGCGCCCCAGTGCCGACATCGACTCGTCGTGAATCGCGCGAAACATGATGGGCCGCAGTACCGGGCTATATTCCTTTAGCAATTCGGCATAAGCCTCGACGAAGTACCGGGCATAGTCGTCCAGACTGCCCGATCGCCCGCTGACCGAGACCAGCATTCGCTGCTGATCCTCGTTGATACGGCCCAGGACCCGGCCGTGTACCGCGCGAATGAGATCGTCCTTGCTGTCAAACCGCAGGTAGATCGAACCGATCGACACTTTGCCGGTTTTCGCCACTTCGGTCAGCGTGAACTCGTCGTCCCCGCGCTTGATCATCAGCTTTTCTGCCGCCACGAGCATCCGCTCATAGGAGGCGCGGCTGCGCCCCTGCTGAGGAACCCGGCTCGCCTCGACGTTTTCAGGCGCTTCCGGTTTTGCGGAGGAAGCCGAACGGGAAATAGAATCTCGCTTCGACTTCTCGGTTGACACTGCCGCCATGACGCTCCTAAAGATTTAAGAATAGAGGTTCTAATTATTGAACCATTCTGACCGGTCTTGCCAGAGTTGTAAACCAAGGGCCGTAAGTCGCCCAACTGGAGGGGTAGATGCGTTTTTCCGTGTTTCTGAACGCTCGTTCGATGGGCGCCGCCGAGGACCGCAAGCTCATGCAGGACCTTGAAGCGCACGCGCTCAAAGCAGGCGAGCTTGGCTTCGACGCCATCTTCATGCCCGACCACCATTTCAACGGCTACATGCCGGTCGCCAGCGACAGCTTCATGTTCGCGTCCTATCTGGCCGCCAAGCTGCCCGAGATGCATTTCGGCTTTTCGGTCGTTTCCGTACCGCTCCATCATCCCGTCCGCTTCGTGGAGCGCATCAACATCCTCGACCAGTTGACGGGCGGCAAACTGCTGGTCGGCGTCGGCTCGGGCACGACTCCCGAAGAGATGATCGGTTTCGGGGTCAACTATCAGGATTCCAAGGACATCTCGGATCGCAATCTCGCCATTGCCGAGGCGCTTTGGGCAAAGGTAATGGAAGATCCCGCGATCGAAATCGACAATGGGCCGCACAAGGGCCGCGTCCTGCAGCGCATCGCTCCGGCGCCCTATACCGCAGGCCACGCGCCGCTGATGCCAGTGGCCATGAAGGAAGCCAGCGCCCGCCGCGCGGCGGAAAACGGCTGGCCCGCGTTCATCCCGGCCTTCACCCCGCCGCAGATCGGCGGCACCGAGCCGTACCGCCACGTCGCGAAGTTCTTCGGCATCTACAAGAACTACCTGCTCGAAGCCGGACATAGCGAAGAGGTCGTCGCCCGCGCCCTGTCCTGGACGACCCACACCTACCAGGTCGTCCACGTCGCCGAGACCGACGAACAGGCCCGCGAAGAGCTGGAAGTCATCCTGCGCGCCTATCAGGCTGCCGTCGAACGCGAGAACGAGTTCAACCGCCGCGCCGAATCCGACTCGGCGAATACCAAGACCGACCGCACGCCGAACGCACTGACGGACGACTGGATCGGCACCTGGTGCCTCTACGGCAGTCCGGACACCGTGATCGAGCACCTGAAGCCCTACCAGGACCTGGGCATCGGCAACATCCTTTGCGGCACGACCACCGGCCCGCTGACGGACGAGCGCCTCCGCCTGGGCAATCAGACCCTGAACCTGCTTTCCAGCAAGGTCATGCCTGCGCTCAAGAACTGAACCGAAACCTGACCGGCGCTTACGACAACAAAAACGGGAGAAGGAATATGGCGGCAACGGGCCGTAAGACTGTGGTCGGGCTGGGCGGAACATTCCGCCAGGCCTCCTCCAGCGAGCGTATCGTCCGGGCGGTCCTGGCGGCCTGCGAACGGCTGGGCGCCGAGAGCGTGATGTTCGACGGACCGGCCCTCGCCCGCCTGCCGCACTACAATCCCGAGGATCCTGCCCGTACGCCCGAGCAGCAGGCCCTGGTGGAAGCCATCCGTCACGCCGACGCCATCGTCATCGGCAGCCCCGGTTATCACGGCGGCTATTCCGGGCTGGTGAAGAACGCCGTGGACCTCCTTGAAGACCTCCGCGCCGACACACGGGCCTATTTCGACGGTCGCCCGGTCGGCATCGTCGTCACCGCGGCAGGCTGGCAAGGTTGCGGCACGACGCTCTCGGCCTTGCGCGATGTCGTCCATGCGATGCGCGGATGGCCTACCCCGGTGGGCGTGACCGTCAATTCGGTGGAACAGCGTCCCTTCGACGAGACCGGCGCCCTCGCCGATCCCCGCATCGCCGCTGCGGTCGAGGCCCAGGCCGCACAGATCATGCAGTTCGCGGCATGAGCGGTGAACTCTCTCTCGACCAGCGGCTGGCGATGACGGCGGGCGCCGCCATGTGGCAGACCGTCAGCTACCCCGAGGCAGGCATAGCATCGCTGACAATGGCGGACGGGCCGATGGGAATCGCCAGCGGCCGGGTGGACGAGCGCGACGTCGCCCTGCTCAGCCCCTGCCCCACCGCCCTCGGCGCCAGCTGGGACGTGGACCTTTGCCAGCGCGTCGGCGCCCTGATCGGCGGCGAGGCCGTCCGTACCGGCGTGGACATGGTGCTCGCGCCGAACGTCAACCTGGCCCGCAGCCCGCTCGCAGGCCGCGCTTTCGAATACTTCTCCGAAGAGCCTCTGCTGGCAGGCGTGCTGGGAGCGGCCTGGGCCACCGGCCTGCAGTCCACCGGCACCGCCTCCGTGGTCAAGCATCTCGTCTGCAACGACAGCGAGAGCGAGCGAGACCGGATGAACGTCGTCGTGGACGCGCGAACGCTTCGCGAAGTCTACCTGCTCCCGTTCGAACTCTGCGCCGAAGCAGGTGCCGGCGGCATGCTGGCCGCCTACAATCGCGTCAACGGCGATTGGTGCGCCGAACAGCACCACGTCATCACGACGATCGTGAAAGGCGAATGGCGCTTCGACGGCCCGATCATGAGCGACTGGTTCGGTACGCATTCCGGCGCGGGTTCGCTGAACGCGGGCCTCGATCTTGAAATGCCGGGTCCGGCGCGGTTCATGGGCATCAAGGCGCAGGAGGCCTGTGCCTCCGGTCAGGTCGCCCCGGAACGCATCATCGACGCTTCGGATCGCCTGATCCGCGCAGCCCGCCGCTTCAAGGCGGAAAAGTCACGCCCGATCGTCGGCCCCGACGCCGACGCTCTGCTGGTGGAAGCCGCAGCTGCCGGATTTGTGCTCCTGCGCAACGAAAGCGACATCCTTCCCCTGACGCCGGGCCGCGACGCACATGTCGCGATGATAGGCCCGAACGCCGCCGCCCCCTGCTACCAGGGCGGCACGTTCGCCAAGATCGCCGTCGCGCCGGACGCCGTGCGCCCGCTTGAAGCGATCCTGGCCCGCTATCAGGGGCACGCCCGGCTCGACTATGAGCCGGGCGTCGATCCCCAGCCCCGGCTGCCGGCAATGCCCGCCATTCCGGCGCGGGATATCGGCGACGGCGCCTTGCTCGGAATGACCGTCGATTATTACGACGGCCAGGGCGAGGACGCCGTGCTCGTCGCCAGCGAGACGCGGGACACGAACTCGCTGGTCTGGTTCGCCGGTGTGCACGACGATACCGCCGTGCTCGGCAAACCGGCCCGCATCGTTGCGTGCGGTCGCTTCCGGGCCGAACAGGCGGGACCTCATCGCTTCTACCTCGGCGCGACGGGGCCGGTGCGGCTGCGCGTGGACGGACGCGAAGTGGTCGTTCGCAATGCGGCGATTCCCTCCTCCGACGTGATGGGCAAGCTGAAAAGCGGCGATGCGGATAGCGCCGTAGTCGATCTGGCAGCCGGACAGGAAGTGCTGGTCGAAGCTGATTTTACCTACGAGCCGGCGCGCGTTCACGGCCTGTGGTACGGCATTCGCCGCCCCGATACCCCCGAAGCCATGCTGCAGCGCGCCGTCGATCTCGCCGCCCGCGCCGATGTCGTGGTTCTGGTCGTCGGGGAAACCTCCGACGCCAGCGTGGAAAGCAAGGATCGTGCGGACACGCATCTTCCCCAGGAGCAGATCCGGCTCATCGAAGCGGTCACTTCGGCAAACCCGCGTACCGTCATCGTCGCCAATGTCGGGCACGCCTTCGACACCGCCTGGGAGGATCGCGGCGCGGCCCTGCTCGTCGCCTGGTATCCCGGCGAAGGCTTCGGCCACGCCCTTGCCGAGGTTCTGGCCGGCGACCGCGAGCCGGGCGGCCGCATGCCCGTCTCGATCGCCCGGGAGGAAGCCGATTATCCCGCCTTCGCGCTGGCGCCGAACGCCGCCGGCGATCTGGCCTATGCAGAAGGCACTCGCCTTGGCTATCGCGGCATCGCCGATCCCCGCCATACGCTTGGCGCCGGCTTCGGTTACGCCGATATCGGTCTATCCGAACCGAGCGTTACCGCCTTGGCCGAAGGCGGCCTGACCGTTTCGGTCACGATAGCGAACGCTTCCGGACGTGCCGGCAGCGAAGTCGTGCAAATCTACCGCCGCGAGCCAGAACTGGCCCTCGTCGCCTTCGCGAAGGTCCATCTCGCCGCCGGAGAACGGCGCGAGGTTGCGATTTCCGTGCCGAGACGCCGCCTCCAGATCTGGCAGGATGGCTGGTGCGACATCGAGGCGCCGCGCCTTTTCCTCGGCCGCAACGCCGCCGATCCGGCATTCGAACTCACTTTCACTACCGAAACTTCGGAGCAGAACCCATGACCCGAGTGACCGAGATCCGCTATGTCGGATATGGCGTTGAGGACTTCGACGCCGAGCGCAAGTTCTACGCCGAGGATTGGGGACTGGTCGAGGTCGCCGCACAGGACGATTTCGCCTGGTTCAAGACCCATGGCCATGATGAGCATCACGTCGTGCGGCTGCACAAGTCGGACGCGAACCACGTCGAGGTGATCGCCCTGGCCGCCGACACGCGCGAAGATGTCGAGGCGCTGCACGACAAGGTCGTGGCGGCGGGCTGCAAGGTGATCTTCGCCCCCGGCGATCTCGATGCGCCGGGCGGTGGTTATGGCTTTCGCTTCTTCTCGCCCGATGGCCTGCCGTTCGAGATTTCGGCTGAAGTGGCGCGTTCAACCAGCCGCGCCATGGCGCGCTGGGAAGGCATGCCGGTCAAGATCAGCCACATCGTCCTGCACTCGCCCGACCATCAGGCGATGGTGCGATTCTTCACCGATGTATTGGGCTTCAAGGTGAGCGACTGGCT
>JAGHZR010000005.1 GCA_017745295.1 Novosphingobium sp. | reverse complement strand
CCTTGCGACACGGGCGGCCTCTTGTCCGGTGCGGCTCGGGTGCTCCGGCACAGAACACTGTCCCTGAGACAGCGCGGAGTTAACATTCTGAAAGGGCGATGGTTCCCGGCGGAACTCACAATCTGCTTTGCCGCGCCTGTACGGGTGGTCGCACTCACTGTTTGACGAATGCGGCAGCAAACAGGGCAGGTGGAATGAAGGCTACGGGGCAGTTGGTGTCGAGACCGGCCCACAGCTTTCAGCCATAGGCGAATTGCGGAAACGGCCCGGGTTCGCGCTGGGGGACGTTGACCGGGCCGCCAGATATGCTTGCATGAAAAGTCCCCGGAGCGGGTTTCCCAAGCTCCGGGGCGCAGTTTGGGTCGCAACGCGCACAAGCGCGTATCCGTCCATCGGGAGGGGAGGGTATCTCCCAATGGGGTGATGACCCATACTGTGCGCTCAATATGACACCGGTGCGAATTGCAATTCGTTAATCTGGTCGAGAGCCGGCGCGGGTTTCGGTGTCATGCACGCGGATCGCGTAGACCTTCGCGGAAAGATCTCTGGCACCACGGCATCCGCCCGGGGAGGGCCGGTGGGCGCACGAGGGAGGCGCCGAACACCAAGTCTCTTTTGTCGAATAGCATGCGCAGGTCCGCGGCCGCATCGTGCCCGATCGAAGGTACTGAGCAAACCGGTCTCGGCGTCGAGACACTCGGCAAGAGGTTATCGTGCGCGACCGACCTCGTTCCAGATCGCCGGAGGCGATCGATGGCAGCTCATTCCTTGTCCTGCATGCGCGGGGCGATGGTGAGCTGTTGGACAACGGCCCGCCGCGGCTGGGTCAGGAGATAGTGGACGCCGACGGCAATATCCTCGGCGCGAAGCATCGACTCTTCCTCGATCAGCTTGCGCTGCTCCTCCGCCGGAATATCGGGATATTGGAAGTCGGCGCCGGTCTTGCCGGGTTCGACCAGCGCCACCTTGATCCCCTGTGGGCCGAGTTCCTTGCGCAAGGCTTCCGAAAAGCCGGCAATGCCGGCCTTCATCCCGGCGTATACGGTCGACCCGGGGCCGAGGACGTGTGCTGACATCGAGCCAATCAGAACGAGGTCACCTTTGTCCTTCAGGAGCTCCGTACCTGCATGGGCGGTCGTCACATAAGCAGTGAAATCGGTGGCGAGCGCGTAGCGCAGTTCCTTATCCGACATCTCGGACAGACCTTTTGCGGGGACGGCCGCATTGATCACGATGATATCCGCGGCCGGGAGGTAATCCTGCGCCGCGGCGAAGAAGCGATCGACGCCGTCAGGCTGGGCAAGATCGAGGGCGATACCATCGCCTTCCCCCACTTCGCGGATGCGCTCAAGCGCATCGCCGAGATGCTCTGGAGTGCGTCCGCAAATGAAGACCCGGGCGCCCTTGCTGGCGAGCAGGACGGCGATCGCCCGGCCGATGCCGGTCGTGCCGCCCGAGATGATCGCCTGTCGGCCCTCAAGGCTCGGCACTGCCGTGTGGGCGTCTGAAATGTCTGTCATGCCTTATCCTTTGCGTGGACCCAGCGGATCGTGATGTAGCTGCTGGCAGGAACGATGAAATCGATGCGGCCACCGCTTTTTTGCGACGCGCGGATACGGTCGCCGCCGGTGACCTCGACGATGAAATCCGGAAGCGGGGAGCGGCCTCGCCGAACGAGCGAAAGCCGGGCCTGGCAACCTTCGCCGCCCTCTAGCCGCACACTTACAGACTGCGGGTGATTGCGTTCGCTCGACATCAGGAAATGATCGCAGTAGATCTCGAACGTCTCGCCCTCGACCGCGTGAAACGCCCGGGTGGCGAAGACGAAGGCGGCGCCGGCGCCATAGATTTCCTGACCAACCTGTCCAGGCGGCTGGCCGTCGTGGTAAAGATCCTCGAGCGGGAACGAGAGCGATTTGTCGATATGCCCGTTCCGGATCTCGGTCGCGAGACAGTCCGACGGCAGCGCATCGGGATAATAGAACCAGGCGCGATGGAGTGCGTAGCGGCAATATTCGCTGATGAGCATACGCGCGGCTGGATCGAGATCAGGACCGCTGTCCTTGAGATAGCGCTCGAAAGCAGCGAAACTATCGAAGCATTCGTAGATGGCCATATAGGGACCATCGTGAAGACAGGTAACACCCAGGAAATTGCTGTAGTGCCGTGCAGCTTTGATCTGCGATTCCCAGATCGCCGAGTTGTGAAAGAAGCTCGCCAGATAAACGTAGCTGTGGCGCAGATAATATTCCTCGGCGGTGATCCGCCATAGCCGCATGCAGGCAGCCGCGCCCCAGGCAGTCAGGTTCGCCTGATAGTTGAGCTCGAAGCGCATGGCCTTGGCGGCATCGATCGCGGCGCGTGCCTCTTGCAGATATTGCTGTTTCTTGGTGAGTTCATAGGCCTGCAACATGACATAGGCGTAGAGGCCACCGACATCGGTTTGGCCGAGACCGTCATTGTTGCGGGCCTCGACAATCACCGAAAAGTCGTCGATCTTGAACTGGATCGGCCAGGCATATTTGAAACGATGCGCGGCCTTGATCGCATAGCCCAAGCCGCCGAGGAACATCCGCTTTGCGCGGGCTTCGCCGCGCAGTGCAAGGCGGCCCAGATTGAGCATTGGGTGATAAAGATACCAACTATCGACCGCGTTCTTGTCCTTGTCTGAGCCGACATTGGGGAGGTAGCGACGCAGGGTTTTAAGCTTGGCGTCGCGAAACTTGCCCATGCCCGCCATGAATTCCTCCTCAAGCGGAATTGGCTCCTTGCGCCAGACAGCGAAGTCGCGCAGCGCCGCGATCAGCGACATCTGCACCATGATATCTGGATATTCGGCATCCGTATAAGGACGGGCGTAACGATTGCCATAATGGCGGATCGATGCTTCGTCCGCCCGCTCGAGATCGCGCAGCGTGCGGTCGGCGCGGGCGACCCAGTCGCGAAACTCCGTGTCAGGCAGCTCGAGCCGGCGATAAGCGGCGCCCAGCATCTGGATGAAGCGGCGGCCCAGGTCCTGACCGTCAGCAGCGACATCGTCATGGAAGACGATGAGAGCGTCCGAGATTGTCGTTTCCGTGCCTTCAGATAGCGGGCAAGTCGGCGGCGTGCCGCTCTGAGGCGTGGGTGGCAGATAGCCGAGTTCAGGCCATTCGCCCCCGACGGCGCCATCCGGCGTTGTATCGGTCGCTTCAAAATATGCGGCGAGTGCTGTGAAATTCTGGACGTAAAGAACGCTGCCGAAGGCCGGCTCGTCCAGATGGAAATAGCTGAGTCCGGTATTGAGGCCGCGCTGCGCCGCTTCAACCCGGCCGACGGCACGGAACGGATCGTCATTTTCTCCCAAAGGGTAGAGATCGCGCGGAAGAACCGGAATGAGAAGCGGCGCGGCGGGGGTGAGCGTGGTCGTGATGTGCAGCGTGGCAAGTTCTTTATCCGCCACATCGAACAAGACGGTTTGCGCGCCCGTCGGCCCTTCAACCTCGATCCGGCAGGTTTCGGTCGTCTCGGCGCGGATCTTGCGGACTTTCGTTGCGCCGCCCGGAAGATGCGCCGCGCGGATAGCAAGCCCTCCCTTGCCCGCCCGCCGTACGACCGCCCAAAGGGCGTCACGGCCCTCCAGGACCTCGACCGACCGGTCGGCGAGCGCAAACCTCGCGATCTGCCGCATCGCGCCCTGGATGAGCTCATCGCGGAGCACGAGCACCGGGGGGCTTACGCCGGTCGGAGCCTCGATGAGATTTGCATGCTTACCCATCTAGCACCTTGGCTGGCGGGGCCGCCAGGTCGAGCAACATCGTCATGGCGGCGTTGTTTTGCGCGCGGGCAAGCGACCTGGCGCTATTTCCCCCTGCGTCCGTCGCGCTGATGTCAGCGCCGGCCGCGATAAGATCCTCGACAATCGCCGAATGGCTGAACATCGCCGCCATCATCAGGGCGGTCTGGCCCGCATGGTTGCGTCGGTTCGGGTCCGCGCCGGCGGCGAGGAGCAGGCGGGCGACGGTGCCAAAGCCCTTGAATGCAACGCCCATCAGCGCCGTGTTCTCTCGCCCGCGATCGGGCGCGTCGATCTGCGCGCCCGCGTCCAGCAGCGCCTGCGTGGTCTCCAGCGAGCCATGGTAACTTGCCAGAATGAGGGCGGTGTATCCTTTAGGGTCATGCATCTCGAGATCGACCCCGGCGCTCACCAGCGCCGGGATCATGTCCGCGCGGCCAATTCGCGCTGCGTCAAACAGCAGCTCCTGCAACCTTTCCGGCGGAGGGAGCGGGCGCTGGGCCCGCCCCGCTACGGGCCCGTCGTGCTCAGGCATCGGGCGTGGCATCCAAATCGACGGCGAGCTCGCGCGGCCAATGGCGCACCTGCGCGCAGGCCGCGAGGAAAGCATCGATGTCCTTCTCCGAGCCGAGCGGTAGGCAGCCCTCGTCCAGGTCCTCGGTCAGCCCGGCCTTGTCGAACAAGGGCGCCGAGGCTGCGCCGATGCCGATGAACTTGCAGTGGGCAAAGGCGTCGGAGACAAAGTCCTTGGCGGGTTTATCGATCGCGAGCAGCGCCGCTCCCTCCGCCGAGGGCAAGACTGCGACCGCGTCAAAGAACACCGAGGGACCGCCATCGATCTTGTGCTTGGCGGCAAGCGCCGTGCCGTCCGAAAGCGTCACACCGCCGACCTTGGGCGCCACCACCTCAAATACCGCATTCTGCGCGTCGAGCGCCGCGGTGAGCGCCGCGAACAGCCCGGCATCGCTGCCGTCGGTCAGCAGGATGCCAAGTTTGCGCCCTTCGAGACTTGGTGGACCGTTCTTGACAATGCTGAGCGCATCGGAAGTCGGCAGATCCTGGATCGCCGGACGGGCGGCGACTGCGGGCTCCGGCAGATCGAGTGCCAGACCATCCGCCACCGTCTGGGCGAGCACCGCATCGATATTGAGGAGATGCGAGACCATCCGCGCGCGGATATCGACGCGCTCGACCTTGGACAGTTCGAACACCAGGGCATCGCCAATATGCTTCTGCTCGATGGGCGTCTGGCTGAGGAAGAACTGGCGGGCCTGGCTGTAGTGGTCGGCGAAGCTCTCGGCGCGAATGCGCAGCTTTGGTCCGTCCGGTTCGGCGGCGAAGCTCTTGAAGCCCCGCACCGGATCCTCGCGCGGGCCGCCTATCTCGGCACCCCAACTGTTGGGTTCGTAATTGGCGCGGCCGACAGGGTTGCGCATCGCCATGTGCCCGTCCTGCTGGAAGTTCGCGACCGGGCATTTGGGCGCGTTGATCGGAATATGGGTGAAGTTGGGCGATCCAAGGCGCTTCAGCTGGGTATCGAGATAGGAGAAATTGCGCCCGGCAAGCAGCGGATCGTTCGAGAAATCGATGCCGGGCGGAACGTTCTGCGTGCAGAAGGCGACCTGTTCGGTTTCCGCAAAGAAATTGTCGACGACGCGGTCGAGGACGAGCCGGCCGACGATGCGGACCGGCAGAATTTCTTCCGGGATGATTTTTGTGGCGTCGAGAACATCGAAATCGAAGCTATCGGCGAACTCTTCGTCGAACAGCTGGACGCCGAGCTCCCACTCCGGGAAATTGCCCGTATTGATCGCGTCCCAGAGATCGCGGCGGTGAAAGTCGGGATCCGCACCGTTTATCTTGACGGCCTCGTTCCAGACCACTGATTGCAGGCCAGCTTTAGGCTTCCAGTGGAACTTGACGAAAGTCGAGCGCCCCTCGGCGTCTAGCAGTCGGAAGGTGTGGACGCCAAAGCCTTCCATCGTGCGGAAAGAGCGCGGGATGGTCCGATCGGACATGATCCACATGACCATGTGCATCGACTCCGGCGTCAGGCCGATGAAGTCCCAGAAGTTGTCATGCGCCGTCTGCGCCTGCGGGAAGGCGCGGTCGGGCTCGGGCTTCGCCGCGTGGATCAGATCGGGAAACTTGATAGCATCCTGGATGAAGAAGACCGGAATATTGTTGCCAACGATATCCCAATTGCCCTCCTGGGTGTAGAGCTTGACCGCAAAGCCGCGCACGTCCCGCGCGAGGTCGGCCGAGCCTTTGGACCCTGCAACCGTGGAGAAGCGCACGAAGGCGGGGGTGCGCTCGCCCACGCGCTGGAAGATGTCGGCGCGGGTTATGTCGGCGAGGCTGTCGGTCAGTTCGAAGAAGCCATGCGCACCATAGCCGCGGGCGTGAACGACGCGCTCGGGAATGCGCTCATGATCGAAATGGAAGATTTTCTCGCGAAAATGGAAATCTTCAAGGAGCGTCGGCCCGCGCGCGCCCTGCTTCAAACTGTTCTGATCGTCGGCGACGGGTGCGCCTTGCGCGGTGGTCAGGGTGGGGGCGCCGCCCTCGGTAGTCTGGTGGGTCTCGCCGCCTTCGCCCTGTGCCTCGGCAAAGCTTGTCTCGAATTCGGCCGCCGGCGGGAACTTTGGCGCCTTCCTGGCGGTATCGCCTTCGGCTTTGAGCTTGCTGGGGGTCTTTGCCATGGTCGCAGGATCCTTGTCGTTTTTGGGTCGGTTCAGGTTCGGTCAGCTCGATCTGGTCAGGTCAGGCGTGGGAAGCTGGCCTCGTAAGATTGCGGTTCAAGCAGATGCGTTTCTGGGCACGCGCCGAGACCTGCAAATTTCACGTCGATTTTGCTTTCCGGTCGGAGAAGCAATCGTGGAGGCCGCCTGCGGTTGCTCCCGGCGCCGCAATACTAATCTCCATCAGGTCGATTGTGGCGAACGTCCCCCGCGATTTCCTTCAGCGTTACAAACTCGCCAAATCGTCCTGATGGAGATTAGTTCTGGCGCGGAAGCTGTTACGATCAGGCCGCTGGCCCGTTGTTCCAATGACATCGATCCCCACGGGGGCGAAGTATGAGGAGCATCCCATGGCTGAAACTGTGGCGCCGACAGTTCACACGCAGATCGAAAAGGAGATTTTCGGTCGCGCCGTGCGCGGCGCGACCGACGACGATGCCCTGCTTGCCGAAGCAAGGGGCGACTATGCCAGCGTCAAGCACCTGGCCGCTCAAATTCGCACCATGATGCCGGACGAGCCGCTCTGCTATGCCAGGGTCACCGGGCTCGCCGAACATGTCGCATCATGTCGAGGAGGAGGAGGAACGCCAGCCGTACTCCGAGGCCCGGGATAGCAACCTTGAGCTCAAGCTTCTCGGCGCCTGGCTTACCGAGCAAAAGGACGCTTTGCTTGCCGAGGCCGGACAGTAACCCTCAAGACCGCGCTTCGCCGGGAACCCCTTGGGTGCCACCGTCTTTCTGGTGGGCGCCACAGGCGGCGCGCTCAGCGCCGATGGGAGAAACGAACGAGGGGATTATGTTCACAGAACGCTTTCTCAGAGACAGGCGGGGCATTGATTTGGATCCTGCCGAGCGCGCCATACTCGAAGCAGCGATAATCGAGGTTCGAACCGTGGGTCCACGCGAGACGATCGTGCAGGCCGGCGAGCGGCTTGAGCTAAGCACACTCCTGATCGAAGGGTTCATGTCGCGCTATATCGACGATCGTCGCGGTTTACGTCAGCTGGTGGCGGTCCATGTTCCCGGCGACTTTGTCGATCTGCATGCCTATCCGCTGAAGACGTTAGACCACGATGTCGCGACGATGACGGCCGCCACGGTGGCCATCGTCCCCCACACCGCGCTCGACCGGATCAAGACCGAGACACCCGCACTGATCGTCAAGCTGTGGTTCGCCACCCTGATCGACGCCGCTATTCACCGGGCCTGGCTGTTTCGATTGGGCCGGCTCGATGCGCTGGGCAGGGTAGCGCATTTTCTTTCGGAGACGAATGCGCGGCTTGTATCTGCCGGGCTCAGTGATGGCCGGCGCTTCGCCCTGGGCCTCACCCAATATGATCTCGCCGAGATCTGCGGGCTCACCAGTGTCCATGTGAACAGGATCATGCGGCAACTGCGCGAAGAGCGGCTCTGCACATTTCGATCCTCGCTCGTCGAGATCCCCGATCCCGAACGGCTGGCGCGTCGCGGTCAGTTCGACCCGGCCTATCTTTATATCGCTCCCGCGCTCGCGCCGGGCGAACCATCAGAGGCGCAACAATGAAAAATTCCGAAACTGTACCTCAGCCCGAGACGCGGCCCGGCGTCGCGACGGCGGAGGCTGGAGTGGTGATCCTGGAAGGCCCAGACGGTGTCGCTGTCACGATGACGCCGGATGCTGCCATCGGAACCGGTCAAAGTCTCCTCTCGGCGGCCGAAACGGCGCGCAGCCAGACCCGCCACGAGGGCGCGGACGTGTGATCCCCTATTCCTCGTTGGCCGGGCGTGGCCGCGATGGAAAACAAAGAGGCTGGTATGCGGTTCTTGAAGGATAACGGGCTCACCCTCATTCTCCTCGGGTTGTTTGCAGCGTCGATATTCGGGCAGTGGATGGCGGGCTGGCACGTCGCAATAGAGGATGCGCGGCGGCACGGGCTGCCCATCTTGGGCCTCCTCGCCTATTCGGCGAGTCCGGAGTTTCTTTCCAGCGTCTTCGAGAACTGGGAAAGCGAGTTTCTGCAGATGGCGACCTATGTCGTCCTTACCGCCTCCCTTATCCAGCGCGGCTCGGCAGAATCCAAAGATCCGGACGCTCCAAAGCGCGATGCCGACCTCGAAGTTCAGGCCGCAAAGCCCGGCGCGCCGGCAATTCTGCGCTGGGGAGCGATCTGGCGGTCGCTCTATGCGCGGTCCTTGGGCATAGCTTTGACGGGACTGTTCCTGCTGTCCTTCGTCATCCACTGGACCCAGAGCGCTCGGGTCGCTGCCCAGAACGCGCAGGACCATGGTGAAGCTGTGTCAACGGTCTGGGCCTATCTCGGTGATGCGCAGCTCTGGTTTGAATCCTTTCAGAATTGGCAGAGCGAATTCCTTTCCACTGCGGTGCTGGTCGTTCTGTCGATTTTCTTGCGCCAACGGGAATCGCCCGAGTCCAAAGCCGTTGCTGCCCCCCACAAGCAGACCGGAGATTGAGCGAATGGTGTGCCCCGTCCCTACTGCTCGCGGCCGTTATGGCTGACCCTTACTCGTTTGCGCCCGCTTGATCTTCTATAAAAAAGGAATTTTCCCTGCACACGCTTGCCGCCTGGGTCGCCCCCGTCGCCACCATGATCGCTGCCATGATGACGGCTGCGAATCTCGGTGCGCGGGTCACAGGTTGGGGTTTTGCGATCTTCACGGTCGGATCCCTTGCCTGGTCACTTCTCGGGGTCTCAACCGGGCAGACCAATCTGCTCGCGACCAACGTCTTCCTGACGTTCATCAACCTCGTCGGCGTCTGGAGGTGGCTTGGCCGGCAGCGCGCCTACGAGGATGGGGGCAAGTCGGCCGAGGCGGCCAGTCGCCGGTCGCGCCACCCGAACCTTTTCACGGCCACCGGCATTAGCGGCATGCCCGTCAAGACCGCGGACGGCCGGACCGTGGGAAAAGCCGTCGAGGCGCTGGTGGCATGCGAGACGGGGAATGTCAGCTACGTCGTCGTGGCCTCGGCCGGCATTGGGGGCATCGCGGAGAGGCTGCGCGCTGTCGCGCACGAGGATATCCGTTTCGCTTGCGAGCACATGCAGTTGGTTTGCGATCTTGATCGTTTTGAAGCGCTTCCACCACTGAACGACAGTGACTGGCCTGCCGCGCCTGCCAGGGCTCGGGGGAGCACCTCGCTATGACGCATGCGCGCGGCCTTGGCGAAACGGCCTTCATCCTGTGGCAGGCGCTGAGGGAAGGCGATCTTCTGTATCTCGCGGATGACGAGCAAGAGGCAGAGGCCACTGCCGCCGCGCTCAGGGCACTCGCTCCCGAGTATCGTGTGATCTTCGTACCCTCCAGCGACGCGCTGCCGGGCGACACCGCTCCGGCGTCACCGGCGAATGTAGGCCGCCGCGTGGCAGCGCTGAGCGAACTTCGGCGGATCATGCAGGATCCTGAGAGACCCGGTCTCGCGACAATCATGAGCGGAGAAGCGGCGGCGCGCCGACACGCCGATCCCTCGTCGTTTGATGCGGCCCCGCCGTCCCTCGATGTCGGCGACACGATCGATCAGTCCGTTTTCGCAAAACAAATGGAGGCGCTCGGCTATATCGAGGACGATCGCGTCGACGAGCCTGGCGAAGTGGCAGTTCGCGGCGAGGTCATCGACCTATTTCCCGCCGACGCGGGTTCGCCCGCGCGCATCGAGATTACCGATGGCGCGATCAGCGCTATCCGCCGTTTCGATCCCGCCTCCCAGCTCACCACAGAAGCCTGCAATTCATTGGCCATTGGACGCGCGCTCGAACCCGATGTCGGCGCGGGTGTAAGCGTCCTTGCGCACCTCGCGCCTGGCCGGCTGTTCCTCTCGCCAAAGGCGGACGCGCGTCGTCAGAGGGCCATTCGGCTCGCCGAGGACGTCGCGCGAGGCAAGGCCACGACTGTCGACGCCATTGACGAACCGAGTTGGGGGGCTGCCCTGACGGAATGGGAGGTGCGTCCGCTCAGCGCGGACGGCGTCGAGGCGATCCCCCGCTTTGCCGAAGACCGTTCACCGCTCCGCGCGCTGACGCATTTCCTCAAGCCGCTCATCAACGATCGCCGGCTTGTGCTGGTCGGCAGCGAGCGGGATCTCCGCTTCTTGCGGTCTCGCATCTCAAAACGACTGAAGATTTCCCTGCCTCTCGTCGCGGATCTTGGAGCTGCCACGGCGCTGCCTGCAGGCAGCGGGGCTGTGCTGCTCGCGCCAATCGATCGCGGTGCCATGACCGACGCTGTCATGCTTGTTGCCGCCGGCGATCTCCTGGGAAGCCGTGCCCTAATCGGCGCAGCGACGGAACCTCCCACGGCGAGGCTCGCACGCAGCGGTGGCGGCGACATCAGACGGGGAGATATCGTCGTTCACGAAGATCATGGTGTTGGTTTGGTAGCAGGCTTGGAGGTCGATCCCAGCCATCCCCGCAGCGAGGTGATCGCACTCGAATATGCCCGCGGCTCACGCCGCCTCGTGCCGGTGCGCGAGGCGGCGCGGATCTGGCGCTATGGTGCAGACGCCGATGCGGTTGCCCTCGACAAGCTCGATGGATCGAGCTGGCAGAAGCGGCGCAGCGGCATCGCGGCTGCTGTGTCGGCCAGTGCCAAGGAACTACTCGCCCTGGCACAGGAGCGTGCGCGTCTCACCGCGCCGGTTCTCGATCCGGATGCGGCGCTCTACGAACGCTTCGTCAACGGTTTTCCGTTCAATGAAACCGCCGATCAGGCGCGCGCTGCGCAAGTTGTGCGGGATGATCTGGCCAGTGGCAGCCCTATGGACCGCCTGGTGATTGGAGATGTGGGGTTCGGCAAGACTGAGATCGCCTTGCGCGCAGCCGCCCTGGCCGCACTCGCCGGCCACCAGGTTGCGCTCGCGGCACCGACAACCGTGCTGGTGCGGCAGCATGTGCAGACCTTCGAGCAGCGTTTCGATGCTCTCGGGATTAAGGTCGCAGGGCTGTCCCGCCTCTCGACAGCAGCTGAGAGAAAGTCGATCAAGGACGGACTGGCCGACGGGACGATCGATATCGTGGTGGGCACAGGCGCGGTGATGGGCAAGGACGTACGCTTCGCCAAACTTGGCCTCGTCATTATCGATGAGGAACAGCGGTTCGGCGCCGCTGACAAAACCAGATTGCGAGGCCGCCCGGATGTCCATCTTCTCGCGACGAGCGCGACGCCGATCCCGCGAACCCTGCACCGTGCGATGATCGGTCTCCAGCAGATGTCCATCATCGCCACACCACCAGCGCGCCGGCAACCCATTCGCACCAGCTTGATTGAACTTGATGATGCGCGTCTGCGCACCGCCTTGCTGCGCGAACGCGCGCGGGGTGGTCAGAGCTTCGTTGTCGTCCCGCGTATCGACGACATTGCGCCTTTTTCTGAACGGCTCCAGCGCATCGTCCCCGACCTCGTTCGTATCGAAGCCCACGGCAAATTACCGCCAAAGGAGATCGATGCGGCAATGATCCGTTTCGCTGGCGGTGACGGCGACATATTGCTGGCAACGAATATCATCGAGGCCGGGCTCGACGTGCCGCTGGCCAATACCATGGTTATCTGGCGGGCCGATCGCTTCGGGCTGGGCCAACTTCACCAACTTCGCGGACGGGTCGGGCGTGGTCATCGGCGCGGCCAGGTGCTTCTCGTGACCGAAGGCCCCGGCATCGCCGCGCGCACGATGAAGCGGCTACGGACCCTGTCGACCTACGATCGGCTTGGTGCCGGCTTCGACATTGCCGCCGCCGACCTCGACCTGCGGGGCGCGGGTGATCCGCTCAGTGAAACCCAGACCGGACACATGAAGCTGGTCGGCGTCGATCTTTATCAGCATCTATTCGAGACGGCTCTGAAGCGGGCGCGGGGCGAGGAGGACCTCGAGTGGCTACCCGATATTGCTGTCCCGAGCGCTGGAGCCCTGCCGGCAGAGTGGATCCCGGACGAGGATATCCGGCTTGGCCTTTATGTGCGGATAGCTCGGGCAGACGAGGAAGGCGAGATTGAGGCTCTTGAACAGGAGCTTCTCGATCGGTTCGGACCTCTTCCGCCGGACGCGCAGCAGCTGATGGCGATCGCCCGGATTGCCTTGCTGGCGCGGACGGCGGGGGTGGCCCGGGTTGATGCTGGTCCTGCCGCCATCGCCTTTACGCCCCACGGCAGGCGAAAGAGGCCGCCTGGCGGGCTTGGACTGATTTACAAAGAGGGGCGATGGCTGCTGAGGGAAGGAACCGAGGACGCCGAGCGGCCTGCGCGCGTTATAGAGCTCCTCGAGGCCTTGGGCGAGGTCTCCTCATGACGGTCGCATCTCTGGAGACATGGGAAGAAATGCCGCAACTCGACTGTCTGATTATCGGAGCGGGGCCTGCCGGACTGACCGCAGCCATTTATCTTGCACGATTTCGGCTGTCGATCCGCATCGTTGATGCAGGGCAAAGCCGGGCGTCGCTCATAGCGCGAACCCACAATCATGCCGGATTTCCCGGCGGTATTTCGGGACCGGAGCTGCTGGCGCGGATGCGGGCGCAAGCCGGGGAGTTCGGAATCGAAGTGATCTCCGGGTCTATCGAGACCTTGGCACGGGGTGAAGATGGGTTCGTCGCGCAAAGCGGTGCCAGGCAGTGGCGCGCGCGCTCGATTTTGCTGGCAACCGGCGTCGTCAACAATCGCCCGCCTATTGACCCTGCCGTTCATGACGTAGCCGTACAGCGGGGCCTGCTGCGCTATTGCCCGATCTGCGATGGCTATGACGTCACGGACAAGCGTATCGCCGTAATCGGCACGCGGACACACGGCCATAATGAAGCTCTGTTCCTGCGGATGTATTCGGCAGACGTCACACTCGTTTCTCCGGATGGGGGCCATGCCCTAAGCGGTGACGAGCGACAAAGGCTGGAGGCGGCCGGCATCGTGCTTCAGGACGGACCCTGCGAACCTCTGAGCATCGATGGCAAGCATATTCGCATATCCGTCCCGGACGGCGCGCCGAGGTTCGACACCGTCTACCCAGCCCTCGGGTCTGTAATAAGGTCCGATCTCGCGACGGGCCTTGGCGCGGAGGTGACAGAAGAGGGTTGTCTCGTCGTCGACGGGCATCAGCGCGCCAGCGTCGCCGGCCTCTACGCTGCGGGCGACGTCACCAGGGGCCTTGATCAGATCAGCCATGCGATGGGCCAGGCCGGCGTAGCGGCAACGACGATCCGCAACGATCTCGCGGCCATTGCTCCGCTTCTCCGGTGACAGCGCGGGCCGAACTGCTCCGCAAAGGCAGGCGATCGGCTGCGGCCCGTTAGCGCGCCTCGCCAAATTGCTTTCAATCCGTCGACACTGCCTCCGGCATTTCGGGTTTCTCTTCGACCAGGATTGACGGTGATATGCGCCCGCAGCCGGCGTCCAGCTGTTCGACCAACCCCGAACGATGTGCCGGCCATGAGCGTATGCCGGCAATCATCCGTGCCGCACGCGTCGACGCGCGCGAAAAATCCCGTGTCCGTGGCGCTGGGCATTAGCGCCGTAAGGGGCCCTTTTTGTCCCGTATTTAGTTGCGGAGCGCTTTGGCCATCTTGTCGGTCATCGCTTTGGTTCGACCGGTTCTGCTGCGTTGCTCAACGTCTGCCTTTTAGACCATAATCACGAAGCGCCCTTCAGCTAGGCACTTGCCGGAGCCGTGCGGACGGCTGGCCTTGGTCGTCTGCTGCCGGGATACTAGAATTTCAGTAATCACGCCCCAACCATCCGGCGGCCGTTTTAGGCCTCCTGCCATTCGCAGATGAGCTGCGGTACCATTCACTCATCGGTCTATTCAAGGCGCTATCGGAACCGTCCCACGCTAATCTGGTTTATCGCCAAAGAGACGCACTTCGGAGACTGGGACTTATTGAGCGTGATGACAGATAAATCGACGACAGCGAACGGAAGCGCGGATTCTCAAAGGATTGAAGCAGAGGTCTTGGGCCTCGATAGCGGCACCGATCCATTCGTCGCGGCGGTGCGCGCAACACGCATGCCGATGATCATCACCAACCCGCGGTTGCCAGACAACCCCGTCGTATTTGCGAACGACTCATTCTGCCGATTGTCCGGTTATCCGCGCGACGAGATTTTGGGCCGGAATTGCAGATTTCTCCAAGGGCCGGAATCTGATCCGGAAGCGGTTAAAAAGATACACGACGCGGTAGCGGAAACGCGCTCTCTCGAAATCGATATTCGTAATCATCGCAAGAATGGCGAGCCGTTCTGGAACCGCCTGTTGATGGCTCCGGTCTTCGATGACGAAGGGAAACTGGCTTATTTTTTCGCCAGCCAAGTCGATGTAACGATCGAACGCGAGCGGCTCGAGGGCCTAGAAAGTTCGAACGCTGCTTTGATCGCCGAAATTGCAAGCCGTTTGGGCCAACAACGTGAGCAAGAACGAGAGTTGGATTTCGCGCTGCGCGCGGGCCGTTTCGGTACCTGGAGCGTAAATCTGCAGTCCGGAGAGCTGACATGCTCGGAAGCTTGCAAGACGCTCTTCGGTGTTCCGGCCGGCCAGGCTTTCAGTTTCGAGGATCGGGTTGCCGCAATCCACCCGGATGATCGCGACGCCTATATCGCGGCGATTGGCGCAAGCCGAGATGACGCCTCAGCATATGAACAGACGTACCGGATCATACTGCCATCCGGCGAGACCCGCTGGCTGGCATCCTACGGACAACCTTTCTTTACGACAGACGGCACGCCGCTGCGTCTGGCTGGTGTCTCGTCTGACGTGACCGAACAGCACCGTGCCGACGCCATGCGCATGGCGCTCGTGGAGTTGAGCGACGTTTTCAAGGATGTCGAGGATCCTGCCGAGATTACATTCGCTGCGGCCCGAATAATTGGGAAGACGCTTGATGTCAGCCGGGCCGGTTACGGAATCATCGACCCGGAAGCCGAAACGATCACGATCGAGCGCGACTGGAATGCGCCAGGCATCACGTCACTCGCGGGTGTCCTCCAGTTTCGCGACTATGGCTCCTATATCGAAAATCTGAAGCGCGGCGAGGACGTCATAATTCCGGACGCGCGCCTGGATCCGCGCACCCAATCGGGCGCAGAGGCCTTGAAGGCGATCAGCGCCCAGGCGGTGATCAACATGCCACTGACCGAACATGGAGGGTTGGTCGCTCTACTCTATCTCAATCATGCAACGGCCCGCGACTGGCCGGACGACGAGCTTGCATTCATTCGCGAAGTTGCTGAGCGGACCCGCGCAGCAAGTGAACGTCGTCGTGCAGAGATCGAGCTTGCGGCACTTGCCGCTTCGCTCGAGGAGCAAGTGCAACAACGCACTGCCGATCTCCTTGCGGCGGAAGATGCGCTGCGACAGTCGCAGAAAATGGAAGCGGTCGGACAGCTCACCGGCGGGCTGGCGCATGATTTCAACAATCTCCTGACCGGCATCGCCGGCAGTCTGGAGATGCTGCAGATACGCCTGGCACAGGGTAGAACTAACGAGGTCGACCGTTACGTAAACGCTGCGCAAGGCGCTGCGCGGCGCGCGGCATCACTGACTCACCGCCTGCTCGCCTTCTCGCGGCGACAAACGCTGGCCCCCAAAGCAACGGATGTGAAGGCTTTGGTCGACGGTATGGCGGAATTGATCGAGCGAACAGTCGGTCCAGCAATCGAGATCGAGACGGTCCATGCCGCGGGGCTCTGGCCCGTTTTGGTCGATTCCAGTCAACTTGAGAACGCGTTGCTCAATCTCTGCATCAACGCCCGTGACGCGATGCCTGACGGTGGCAAGCTTACAATCGAGACGGGCAATCGCTGGCTGGACAATCGAGCCGCATCTGAGCGTGATATGGAGCCCGGCCAATATCTCTCGTTATGCGTGTCCGACACGGGAACGGGTATGTCGGGCGAAACGATTGCCAAGGCGTTCGATCCCTTTTTTACGACCAAACCCATCGGAATGGGTACCGGACTTGGATTATCGATGATTTACGGGTTTGCGCGTCAGTCTGGCGGGCAGACGCGTATTTACTCGGAAGTCGGAGAGGGGGCGATGGTGTGCCTCTATCTGCCTCGCTATATGGGTGAGGCCGACACGCCGGAAATGGTCGCTTTGGAGCAAAGCTTCAAACCTCAAGCCCGGGAGGGAGAAACGGTTCTGGTCATCGACGATGAGCCAACCGTGCGAATGCTGCTGACGGATATTCTCGAGGGATTGGGTTATACCGCTCTTGAAGCGGGCGACGGCGCATCGGGCCTGAAGATTCTGGAGTCCAAAGCCCGGGTTGATCTGCTCATCACCGATGTGGGCCTGCCTGGCGGCTTGAACGGGCGCCAGGTAGCTGACGCAGCGCGCCAAAAGCGTCCGGACCTGAAGATCCTGTTTATTACGGGGTACGCGGAGAACGCTGTTCTTAGCCACGGCCATCTCGAACCTGGAATGCACGTACTTACGAAACCGTTCTCAATGGATGCCATGGGGCAGCGCATTTCCGAATTGATGAAGCGGTGAGAGGCTTGGCGCCGTCCTGCCGTCAGCTGGTTGATGCGCGCCTGATCGCCTATTGTTCCAGTTTTCTCTCGCAATTGCGCACTACCAGGCGGTAGCCGAGACGTCAGTTCTCCTTTTCGCGCGCGAGAAGAAGGCTTCGAGTTCCTTCGCTTCAACTTCCCTGCTCACAGGGTCGCTGTCTCCAGTGGCGCCAAGCGCGCGTTGGTTGGGTGGTAGATCGCATTCCTCAGTCCCCGGGTTCTAGAATGATCCTGCGCAGAGAGATTTTGCAGACTTTGAAAGTGAGGAATTTTCAATTCGTGGGAGCCTGCTCGCAGGGGCCGCGGCCAAACCCTGGCAAGCAGACAGAAGGATTGCGATGAGATTAGCCTGTCTTTTTTTGCCCCCTTCACCTGTTGTCCGTCCGTCGAACGGCAAAGGGCTGCGATGTTCCCAAAGCACGCAGGCAGGAAACTGTTACATGAGGTGCGCTGGGTAAGGACATTTGCTTTGTTTAGGCTAGGAGTGTCAGACGTCTTCGCGCAACGTCTCGAAATCAGCGCGCTGTCTGATCATCGCCCGACGAAGAAAGCGGCACGGATCGGCGATCCGGCTCGGCGGGCGCGGCATAAGGAACGTGCGACACGCGGGCCCCGGCTAGCTGCGCAGCGCTGGGTTCGCTCAGGACGGTGATCCGGTTTTCACTCGCGGCTATAAGTCCGGCTTGTTCGAAAGCCGCCAGCCAGCCAGGCATTGGCCATTGTCCCCATTTGTCGCGAAAAACGCCGGCATTGCGCAGGATATCGCGGAAATGCTGAAACGGCGGATCGAACGTATCATGGAACTGGTGGAACACTCCTGCGCCGCCCATGAACAGCAACGGCACTTGCGCCTTCCTTGCGCGGAGACCGAAGTCGGTGTCCTCTCCCCCGTAGCCGGTAAATGCCTCGTCAAAGCCGCCGAGCTCAAGGAAGGTTCCGCGACGAATGGCGAATACCAGCGACCAGAACAGTCCCGGATCGTTTTCGACGCGCAGCCCCTTAGCAGGAAAATCGCGGGCCGGATGGCTGACCGAACGGGACAGCAGATCGGCCTCCGTCCAATATCCCCGGGCATCGTCAGGCCCAAGATAACGCGCCGGGGCACAGATAAGGGCATCGCGGCCGTCGCATGCCTTGCCGACCGCGTCGATCAGGCCGCGCATGGGAATGCAATCGACATCCAGAAAAAGCAGGATGTCTCCTTGGGCAGCTTTTGCGGCTGCGTTCCGAGCGGCGGCCAGGGGCAGGCCTGACGTTTCGAGCCGCACGATCCGCGTAGGGAACGGCGTATTCATCGGCGGTATGGGAGGTTCGCTCGCCATGTCGACGATTATGAGTTCCATCGGCGCAACCTCGCTGCGGCGAAGGCCCTCGATGCTCTGAGCGAGATGTTCCGCGCGATTTTTGACCAGAGTGAGGACGCTGATATTCATGGTTGCCGCCGCCACAGATCGAGGCGATATTGCGCTTCGCGCTCCGACCTCATCACCTCGATGCGACTTCCCAGCAATGCTCTCAGCTTGAGCACGGCTTCATCGCCGCTCTGGGGATAATCGGTTTCCCCGGTCCAGTGCACCAGCAAGAGATCGCCTCCGGAGACACAATGTGCGCCCAGCCAATCAGCGGCCGCGGTGAGGTCCCGGTCGGACCAGTAGTAGGCGACTTCTGAAAGCACCACGAGATCAAATGAATTTGCGGGCGCCAGGCCGGGGAAGACCATGTTGGCGAAAGAAACATGACCGCTTGCTTCGCAGCGCGCGCGCGCGGCCCGTAGCGCGGTTCCGCTGACGTCTATTGCCAGCAGGCTGCGGCAGCTCGGTGCGAGCAGCGCGGTGAGGACGCCTTTCGCACATCCGACTTCGAAGCCGCTGTCGTACCGGCGATTGTCCAGAGCGCGGATGCTGTGGGCGTACTTTGCTTGCTCATAAGCGCTCGCTTCCAGATCCCACGGATCGTCGGCGGACTGGAACATTCCCTCAAAGTATTCCGGCGGTAGGCTTGCGGACGGGCGCGTCATCGTGGTTCCCCAAAATACAGGATGTCGGTGGCTGGCATGCGTTGACGGTCGGCGGGCAAACGGAAGCCCGGCCCTCGGGCGGCCGTAAGTTGACTGCGATGGGCCTGCAATGCCCGCCGCCGTTGCCCCACCGGCATCGGCAACGTTTCCACGGAGCGATAGCCGCGTCCAAACCGCGCCTGTGCCCAGACCTGATATTCGGCGACCTGCAAACGGCGCCTCGCTACCCTGCGCGCGGCATAGGCGATCCGGGCGGCGGCATTATGGTCGCAATGAGGCTCGTGCAGAGCGGTTACGGCGATGATATCGACCCGAAGCCGCCGACACAGGGCGCCGAGCTTGAGTGCAGTTCGGATGAAAGGCATTGTTTTCGGCGAGGCTGGAGCTGCGTCCTTCCAGTCGAGGTGAACAGGCGCCCTATCGCGGCTGCCGGTAAGGCGGAACAGGGCTGTTGCGGCTTCACGGCGGCGCTGCGCGGCAAGTCCCGTGGAGACCTGGTGTGAACTTGATCCATCGGTCAGATAGACGAGCCCTGCGAAATGGCCGGTTCGGGCGGTCTGGCGAATGAGCGCGCCTGTGCCCAGGGTTTCGTCGTCGGGATGGGGCGCCAGGACCAGCCATCGCTTGTCCCGCCACGGCTTCTGCGCAAGCGAGAAATTCACCACAGCGCGTCCCCGTCGCCCCAGACGTCGCGATCAAGCCAGGCACGTGCCGCTTCGTCACGCGCATAGTCCGGACCTGCCTGCCGCAAG
Organism: Novosphingobium sp.; assembly: GCA_017745295.1. Classification (GTDB taxonomy): domain Bacteria; phylum Pseudomonadota; class Alphaproteobacteria; order Sphingomonadales; family Sphingomonadaceae; genus Novosphingobium. The sequence goes on along the minus strand of JAGHZR010000005.1, from coordinate 196,227 downwards.
TAAAGGGAAAGGTCGCGGCTGATCTTGTCGATACGCTCGCCATCCATGGCGCTGCGGGTGCCGACGATCCGCGCGGAAAGTTCTAGGACGTCAAGCGCCGCGCGCTCCACGATCCCGCGCGCCATGCGGACGAATGCCGCAGCGTCCATGTCGTGGTCCTCGCCCCCGCTTGTGTCGCAGCGCGCTGCGCGCCGTGCGCTCTCGCGAACCCAGAGATAGGCCGTGCGCGCAGCGGCAATGCAATCTGCGAACCTTGCGCGTTGCATCGGATCGCCGCGCGCGGCTGTGGACATCGCGGATCGGGTTTCTGCCAGCAGAGCTTCGATCCCGCCCAGTTGAACGGCGATGAACCGCCAGGCGCCGGCCGTGAAACGGGGGTCGCGATCGTAGTCGCCGGGAAGCCCTAGCAAGTCGTTTTCCTCGACACGAAGACCGGTCAGGTCGTAGTGGCCGCTGTTGGTGGCGCGCATGCCGCGAACGCGCCATGGAGACATGTCCACACGCGACTCGTCGTTGGCAGGCACGATGACCAGTCGACGTTCTCCGGCTGGGGGCTGGGCTGTGACGAGCGCACAGGCAAGCCCGCCAGCGCCGCTGGCGAATGACTTGCCGCCGTCGAGCACGTGTCTGCCCTTTCCATCGATCGAGATCGTCACGCCAGGCGACGGCTCCGTTACCCAGACACCGTAGAAAGCTCCGTTTTCGAGTTCGCGCTTGAGCCGGGCCATCTGTGCAGGAGATGCGTACCATTCGAAGAGGGCGAGGGCATTGACATGACCTTCATAAAGACGTCCCAGGCTCAGGTCCGCGCGGCCAACGATGCGAAGGACGTCCATCAATGCGAAGTAGCGGGCGGACGTGTCGATGAACCCGGTCCCGCCGCCGGCAGCGGGGGCAAAATCGCGGTGCAGTCCGGCCGAGGCGAGACAACGTATGCTCTCGGCGGGAAAAAGGGGCGCGGCATCGTATCTAGCGCCAAGTTCGGCCAATCGCACTACGATCGATGCGGCTTTCGCAGCCGGTTCCTGCGATGTCGAGGCCTCCCGGCGTGGCTGCGTCATTCGGTTTGCAGTTCGCTAGTCAGGCTGTCGCTCAATTGCTCAAGCCAATCCGCGGCCCTGATCGCGCCATCCGGGTCATGGAGCGCACGCCGGGCGCTAGACGGCAGGCGCAAAGCCTGTTCGATGAGGCAGGGCCAGGATGCGGCTTCGGGCCATTCCGGCAGCGTGAGCGCGGCCTTCGTTGCCGCCAGGCCTGCGGCAGTCGCTCTCTGCTCACCAAAAGGCCGATGTTCCGGAATGCAGATAAACGGACGACCTGCCGCCAGGACGGCTCCGACGAGGCCGTCTCCTGCCGCGCCAACGACGATCCCGGCGCGAGCGATTTCGCGTTCGGGTTCGCTGCTCCAACCGGCCAGCGTGAGATTGGGCGGCAAGCTTTCGGGGGCAGGGAAAGGACCGATTACCCGCCATTGCCATTGCGGGCAGGCGTGGGCTGCTTCCGCTAACCGCTCGGGATCACCGGGATCACCGCCGCGCCCGAACATCACTAAAATGCGCTCCGCTTGGGAAGGCTCGGAGCCAGGCTTTTTGGTTATCCCCGGCAGATAGTGCGTCTTCTCGCGGACCCATACAGGTGTCCCGGCGGTCTCCAGTGAAGCGTGGAAAGGCGCCAGCAAAGCTGCGGCGCCGCGAAATGCTTCTAGGTGCGCGGCGTCGTCTCGCTGGCCGTTGAGACGAACGACGATCGTCGGTACCGAGGCAAGCCGAGCGAGCATCGCCACTTCCACCGAAACGTCGACGACCATCAGCGACGGTCGTTCCTGGGCGATCCAACTGGCGATACGTGCAACGCGGGCGCGGATTCCGGCATGATCGAGCGGCGCGTAATGAAGCGCGGCAGGCCGACTGGGCGCATCGTCCCTGCCATCGAAGCGACAGGGCATCAGCCGGTCGTCAGGCAGATCGATACCCGTCTCACCAAGGTCGGTTCCCAGCAGGACGACACGGCGGGAACTGGCTGACGCGATTGCTTCGGCGCGGGTGCGATGCCCGAAGCCGTGGTGATGGACATAGTACCCGATCGGACGAGGCGTCACGAAACGATCTCCAGCACCATGTCGTGCGGCATGGGCGGGAGCCGAGGCTCCGCCATGGCAATCATCGCCCCGCCGTCGGGTCTTGTCCGCAGCCGCCGGCGCCAAATCGCTCTTTTCTGCCAATGCGAGAACGCCGGAGCGCGCGCGGCTTCGTCCCGCGAGGCGAGGTCGAACAACTCCTGGATAGCCGCAGCCATACCGGCGATTGCCCGGCCCTCTAGGCGGGGCGAAACAAATGTGAAGACGTCGGCGGGATGGGCAAGCCGCCCGCCATGTGCGAGGGCCGCCGTCACCAGACCAAGGTCCTCGCCCGACGCCAGCAGCGGTACCCCGCCGCAGCGCGCGTAAAGGTCTGCAGTGATCGCCAGCGATGCGCCGGTATGGTCGCCGTGACGAGGGGGCTGGTCCCACGGCCGCGGGTCGATATCATCCTCGATGGCGCGAACCCTCTGCCAGTAACGGTCCCAGGTTTCGCGCAGACGATTTACGGCGGGCGGAAGCGGCTCGCCGGGATCGATCTCGATACGGCCGCCGACGATGTCCGCGCCGCGACCGATGGCGCGGACGATGCCGACGAGCCAGTCGGCCGGCGGGCTTGCATCGGCGTCGGTGCTCACCAGCACGCCGCGTCCGGCCCGAGGAAGGCGGGCGAGACCGTTTTCCATTGCCAACCTGCGTGCCGATCCCGCGTGAGCCAAATGAGGCGGAAATTCCACGCATTCGAAGTGCATATCCAGCCGCCCGGCATGACGCCGGCGGGCTTTCTCGATGACCGCGAGACTGTTGTCAGTGGAATTGTTGATCGCGATGGAAACGGATATGGCTGGCTTCCAGCTTTGCCCGGCCAGCGCATCGAGTAGAACCGGCAACCGATCCGCCTCGTTGCGCGCAGGTACGCACACGCAAAGGTCTAGGTCAGGCATGGGCGTCGACCGCACGAGGGAGTGTAATCCGCGGTTGGGGCGCCGGAAGCGAGGGGGCGTTCTGGGTGCGACCGATGTCGATCCGACGTCGATAGAGCGTTTCGTAGCTGCCCACCATTCGGTGCGCATCGCATATGCGTTCCGCTCGTAGCCGACAATCGCGGCGGTCGAGCATGGTGGCGGCAAGCCCGGCGGCAGCGAGCGAGGCAACATCCTCGGGCTCGGCCAGCACACCGCATCTTTCGTCGAGAATCTCCGGTATCGCACCGCGCGCGAAAGCCGCGACCGGAACACCGCAGGCCAGAGCTTCGGCAACGACGAGTCCGTACGGCTCATCCCACATCGGGGTGCAGAGGAAAGCCCGCGCACCGCCTATCAGGCGGGCCAGGTCGCTATGGGAAAAGTGGCCGACATGAACGGTATCAGCACTTAATCGCGGCGCGATCTGCTCGCGGAAGTAGGCCTGGTCTAGGATCGGTCCGGCAATCCGCAGCGGCATGCCCATCCGGCGAGCCGCTTCGATCGCGAAGTGCAGGCCTTTCTCCGGCACGATGCGTCCGTACCACACGAGATAGTCCGGCGTGTCAGGTACTAGACGGAATGCGAAGTCATCAAGGTCTATGCCGTTGAGGATGATCTCGTCGACCTTGACAACGTGCCCCCACAAGGCCGCTACCGATCTAGACACGCCGACCAAGGCATGGTTGCGCGCAGAACACAGGCGCACGCCGCTTTCGAGCCAACAGAAAGGCGGCGTATGAAGCGTCGTCACCATTGGCATCGGCAGCGTATCCGCCAGCATTACAGGGAGATAATGAAGCGAATTGTTATGAATGACGTCAAAGTCGCGATGCCTCAGATCGTTCATCAGACTGAGATAGGCGTGGTGCTCCTTGAAGAGAGCAACGTCGGGGGCCTCGGCCGTGCCGATGCCGGAAAGCGCTGTCTCCGTGCAGATCGCTTCCAGCCCCAGCCGAGCTTCCGACCGGGACGAGGCGAAGACCGTGACCGCGTGGCCACGCGCACGCAAGGCGCGGGCCAGCAGATGGGTGTGCATTTCCAGCCCTCCAGCGAAAGGCTCCGCGATCGGATGACGAAGATGCGCGATGATGCCGATCCTCAGCGTGCGGCCCTGCGGAACGAGAGCGGACTTCTCGCTTGCCATGCCACAGGGCGGGATCGCTGCCGTCAGGTCAGTCTGCGGCCCGTGCATTCAGGTCGACCTCCAGTTCGCTGTGCCGGAAGAACGCGAAATCGCTCCTCGCAGTCGGTTTTGGTTCGTGATCCTTGGGAACCACAATGTAAAATATCGGTCAAAATGGAAAAACTGCGCTGCGACAGTGACAGTTATTAGGACCTGCGAATGATTGCTTCCGGGGAACACGCGATACGAACCGAAGTTGCGCGGAATTTTGTTAAACTAACTTACATCATATCGATTGTTCAATCATGACTGCGATTGGCTTTGGCCATCCAGAGGGAGGGGCCGGATCAAGGTCTGGCGATTATTGGCTAGAGGGTCCTGATCGGCCGAACGATGCAATGTCGATCGCTGTAGAGAGACATGTCTCGGCCTGCATGGCTTCGTTCATAAACGCGGTAGCCCATGCGGTGCTACGATCGCCTTCACCGGCAATTCAGTCGCTGGGATCCAGAGGCGGTATTGGCGCATGTGTGTATCGGCTGCAGTGACAACACGCAGATATCGGCTGTCATTCCCGTCAGCACGTTACCCGTCACGTCCAATTCGGGCAGCGAAACTTAAAGGTTTGTCCATACCCCGCGTTGGATCGGCGCCGAAAATGGGTAAATCTTTGCAGAGGTGGTGTTACGCGCCGGTGTATCAGGGACGCTTCGATTGCTGTGCAGGCCTCTCCGGCATGAACCGAACGGTGTTGTCGATAGGGCCGGGATAACCGGTGGATAACTTTCTCGTCGTGGTTGGCACCGGGACTTCGCCCCCATTAGGAGCCCGCGCTCGCTCGAGACCGGTTTCACCTTCGTTTCCGGCTTTGACCCTGTCGCGCTTGTACACGGAGATCGTAATGACCGGGGCCGAACTGGCTGCAGCCCGCAAAAACCGGGGGTTGACCGAAACCGAGCTTGGCAAGGCGATCGGATATCGGGATCCGGCTCGGGCGGTGCGCCGGCTCGAGGCATCGGTCGCGGTTAATTCGCGCGCGCTCAACATGATCAAGGTTATCTTCGGCACGGTCGACCAGGACAATGTGCGCGAACGAGGATCGCGCCGGCGCGTGCCCCATCCCGACCAACTTTGCTTCGCCTTCTGATCGAGACGCGCAGTCTCACGGCCTGCAATTTCAGGGACCTCCCATACGCCTTTTGCTCCCCTGAGATGTGGCGTCGGTGATCGCTCGGTTGAACTGGGGTTGCCCTCTGGTCCGCGGATTTTCACGTTCCTCCGGGCATATCCAGTGAAGCTGACGCGGCCATTTTGGATAGGTCGCTGGAATTGTCGCGAATTTGACGCAGCACAATGCTATGGGGCCCCGTCGCGGCCAGGTCGGCAAACCGACCGGAGTGACTGGAGGATCCTGAATGAGCATCTACACGCTGAAATTCCCGGACGACGGGAACGCGGGCGCGCTGCGTCTCGACTTCGATGCAGAAGACGCAGCAGAGGCCCTGGTGAGCGCCCACCGGAAGGCAAGTAGCCTCCGCGGCGGACGGGCCGCCGAACTTTGGCAGGGTGCCCGCAAACTGTGTACGATCCGCCGTGCTTCGAACGGCGTTGACGAGGCGCGCCGATCTAGCAGATTTCAGACGACCTGAGACCTGCATGGCAACCCGGGTGTGAACCCACAACCGTCTCGTTCACCGGTTCAACGCATCGGTTTGGGGACTGGCGGGGATCACGTGCACGTGATCCCCGCCGTGCTCGCATCCGGTGGTAGCTTCGCGCGCTCTTTCCCGGAGGTATGGAGGGCTTGCACATGATCCCCCGCTTCCGATTTTCCGATAGGTGAGGCTGCAGGGGCGTTACCTGACGATCCCTGTCTGGCCTCCTATGCCCGTCAATTCTTGGGAGCGATGATCACGCGCATCTTTAGGTTGCCGCCCTGACTTTCGAGATCGCGCTCGATGCCCGCGGGATTGCCTATTCTCCCTTCCGGGTCGTAGACGAAACAGACAAGGGTCTTGCAATCGGGATGGCGCTCGTAGCGCGCGCGATCGATGATCGGTTCCTCACCGAGATCCTTCGCTTTCATCGAGGCCCGTGTCTTCTTGACCTCGATGACAATCTGCTCGTCCTTCAGCAAGAAGTCGACCCGAGAGGCCCCACCGGCGTGGCTTGGCGAGTATTCCTCGGCCCGGACATCGTCGAAGTGTAGGCGGAGGATCGCGTGCAGGAGATCCTGTACGTCATACTCGTCATTGATAGTGAGCGTGTCGCGATCGCCATGCCGGTTCTGCATCTGGCGCGCGGCGGCGTGGAAGCGGAGGCAGAGCTTTTCGATCAGGTTCAATTGATCGGAGGCGCTTTCGGCGGCATCCTCATCGAGGGAATACTCCTCGATCTCGCAAATCATGGAATCCAACACCGCGGCGACATGCTCCAGACCACTGCGATAGGCTTTCGCGAACTCCCAGTCAGGCGTGTCGGACATGAACATGGTCAGCGAGTACCTGACGCTTTTGAAATCGTCGAGATTCCGGCTCTGGGCACCAAAGATGCGTTCGATCGCGATCTCCGTATCACGCTTCCACTTAGTGAAGTCGGCGCTCGATGCGCTAACACGCTGAAGATCGGTAATTGCAGCCCGCTGACGCTGCAGGATGGTGATCGACTGCTCTTTTTTCATGTATGCCCGCTGCCACAGTCGAAAGGCCTGGGCCAGCCAATCTTGTCTTCCTGAATATGACTTCTACCCAGTGAGCGGGCCATGCCGCACAGATTGGTCCGGGGTAGGGGCAGCGGGCGACAGTCGGTTCTCGGCGTTGGTCGCCTTGCTGGGCGGCGTAGGGTGCTGCCCCCGGCCGGACACATTCGCAGCGGCCCTTCGCCTAGAGCTGTTACGAATATATCCAGACCGAAGGTTGGGCAGGATCAGCCGCTGGTTGCAGGCGTTGCCTCGTTCGCCGCTGCAGAGGGAGTGTCGGGTTCGGGCGCTGCCTTCGTTTCCGTTTTTCCCTTGGGGGCGGCTTTGGCAGCGTCCTTCGCCGAGTTTGCTTTGGACTTGGGAGCCGCTTTCGCAGCGGCCGGTTTCGCCGGGGCCTTCTTGCCAGGCGCTGCAGCCTTTGCGGGTTGAACGGTAGCGGCGCTGCTCTCCGCCGAAGGCACTGCGATGCCAAGCGTCTTGCGGGCCTTGGACGTGGCGGCCGGGGCGACTGCCGCGCTCGCCTGCACGGTTTCGGTGGTCTTGGGACGGGCCATGCGCCGCGCGGGCGTCTTGGCGGCGGCCTTCGGCTTTTCCGCAGCCGGTGCAGCAGCCGGCGCTTTGGGGCCAGCCGTCTTGGCAGGGGCCGCCTCGACAGTCGGCTCCGTCGTGGCAGCCGGAACGGGGGGCGTCTTTGCTGCCGCCTTTGCCGGTGCCACCTTGGTCTTGGGTACCTTTGCCGTCTTTGCTGTCGGCTTAGCGGCCTTTGTCAGCGCCTTCGCCGGCGCGGCAGGCTTTGCTGCCTTCCCGGCGTCGGAAGGTGCAGAGGTGTCGGCCTTGGCGGCGGCTTTATTTGCGGTGGACTTGGGTGCCGGAGCCTTCGTTGCGGGTGCCGTCTCCGGCGCGGCAGTACGACCGCCGAGGCCGCTCGCCTTGGCGAACGCGCGGCGCTTGTCGGAATAGCTGGGCGCAACCAGCGGGTAATCCGCAGGCAGCTTGTAGCGCGCGCGGTATTCCTCCGGGCTGAGGCCGTTGTTGGAGAGATGCCGCTTCAGCGCCTTGTAGGGCTTGCCGTCGATCAGGCTGAGGATGTGCTCGGGTGAGGCAAGGCTCTCTTCGACCGACACCGCTGGCTTGTGCTCTGCTGACTGTTCTACCTTCGCGGAGGTTTCACCGGCCAGCGCCGAGCGAGTGGTCGCGATCAGGGCGGCAAGGTCTTCGCTCGCCACAATGTTGTTCGCCACGTAGGCGCTCAGCAGTTCTACGGTGAGACGTGCCAGTTCAGGCTGTTCGTGCTCGGACATGGGATTATCCCTTTTTGGGCAGGTGAGATGGCGCTTGTCTCTCCAAACGACTGCCGAGTAAAGCGCGATATCGACAGCAGTTCCCAATTGAGAACGCGGCACGCAAAACGCCGAGACCGAATTGCTACGCCTTGGATTGGCCCCGGGGCAGACGAGCGGCGGTCTGAGGGCAGTCTTTGGGATTGTCCGTACAGCTCTGGCGCTCCTTCAGGGCTTGGTCGCGCTGCCCTCACGCACATCCTGCATAGCCTGATTGCCGAACCAGTCCCGAATGGCCGCGAGTGTCGTTACTTGGAGAGCCTGAAACCCGCGTACGAGGCCAACAGCCTGAGATTGATCTTGTCCTCGCGGCCATAGAACCGGTGGCAGTTCTTGTATCGCTTCAAACGGCCGTCTTTCCGGTCCGGCATGAGTATGAAGCGTTCGGTGACCTTGCAGCCTGCGATGTCTGCCGCACCTGCGCCCGCGCCGCTTGGCCGAGGCCGACACCGGGCGGATGCCCGCTGGTGCGGGCACCGCGCTCTATCTTCGCGATGCGTGCCGCATCGCTTCGACCAAGCTTTGGCTGCGCCAAATCTTGGCCCTTCGGGTGACGATCGCTTCCGCAAGGAGGTGGTCCTATGAGGATGCGCCGCACTGCTGGCGCGGAAGAAACGGGATGCGGGACTTGGCCTCGCACGCGGGCGGCGAAGAGAACGGCGAGGTCGCGGCTGGGAGAAGAGGGGGACCTTTGAAGGTGTCGCTTCGGGATTGTCCGAAAGCGGCAGTGTCAAAGGAGAAGTCAGATGAATATTGGTGAATTCCAGCTTCGCAATGGTCGTCTCATGGGTTCGATCGCGACCCGGACCATCGATCTGCCACACCTCGGTCTGCGCCCCGTCGAAAGCGAGAACGACCGCGCGCCGGTCTACGAGATCGTCGCGCTCAATGTCGGCAATCGCTGGGTTCAGGTCGGGGCGCTATGGGAAGCGGTCGCCCGCAACACCACCGGCGAAGCCTTCCTTCAGGGTTCGATCGACGACCCCAGCCTTGCCGAACCGCTGCCGATCGCGCTCTTCGGTACCGAGCAGGAGGGCCTTCGTGTCGCATGGCGCCGGCCGCAGCGCCGCGACGACTTCGGGTCCGCGACGCGGACCGGTCGGCGCGATTACGAGGGCGGAAGCGAGGGCAGTGCCGGAGGCGGCTTCGGTGACAGCACGGCGGACGGCGATGGTTCGCTGTCCGGCGGGCTCGGCGAAGAACTCGACGACGAGATCGCCTTCTGAAGCAGCGCATCGCAGCCGGGGGGCGCGCGTTGCGTCCCCCGGTTTTCCCCTTCTTCCAAACGCGGGAGACACATCATGTCCCGTTCTTCGTCCATCGATCGCTTTGCGGACCTGAAGACCCTCTATGCCGAAATGACAACCACGCCTGAGTTTCGCGCGGCGTTCGGCGATCCATTGCCGCTTTCGATTGCCGAGCCGGGAGAAGTCCCGGCCGAGCATGAAATGCCCGAGCCTCTGGCGGCTCAGGCGGACTGTGCGGGGATCATCGCGACGATCTTCGATCTCTTCACCGGAACCCGTCTCGAACCGCTCGCAGCGGACCTCGCGTGGGGTTTCGTCAATTCCTTCCACTTTGTCGCCGGGAAACTTGAGCGGCGCGAGGACGCGCTCGCCGACGAGATCGGCGAGATGGCGCGGTCCCCCGATATGAGCGAAGTCTTCACCGGCCAATTGGAAGAGAAGCAGCTCCTTTGTCGCTCGACTGCCGAACAGCGTGAGGCACTCGAATGCATGCGAGACTACGCTGCCGAGATGTACCGGGCGCTGTCGGGATGGCCTTGGTCGCCAGCGCGCGGTAGCAAGGTATCGCCCGCTTCCTCGGCGAGCCAGATCGCGGCGCAGGATTTCCTGCGTCAGCGCGCGCTGATCGCTCGCGAACGTCACCTGCCGCAAGGTCCGATCGTGGTGTTTTCCGGACCCGCGCAGTGGCATGACTGGGAGCCGATCTGGCAGCGGCTCGACCAGATCCGGGCCCGCGTTCCTGCCATGACGCTGGTGACGACCGGACAGCGCAAGGGCGCCGACGCGATCGCTGCAGCATGGGCCGCGCGGCCCGAGATCGGTGTGCCGCTGGTCGTTTACGGCCTCTATGGATCGGGGCGCAAAGTCGCCTTCACACGCAACCGCAAGCTGGTCGATCTGAAGCCGGTCGAGGCCGTGCTATGCGAGGGATCGGGCCTCCAGGCCAACCTCTACCAGCTCCTGAGGCAGGCCGGAATACCGATCCATGCCTTTCGCAGGAGCGAGCAGAGCGCCGATCCGGTCTCGCCCGGTACCCGCCAGCCGCGCCTGCGCGTCGCCGCTTGAGGAGGAAACACCATGGCTATTCCCCGCAGTTTCCAGCGCAACTTCGACACGTTGAAGCGCGCCGCGCGCGATGGTCAACTCGCGCTTCTTGAATGTACCTGCGCCGTTACCGGTGAGCGCCGCTATGTCATCTGCGCGGTGGGGCGCGAGGACAAGGGCTTCGTGTTCACGCCGTTCGGCCACCTCCATGACGGTAACCCGTTCGAGGCCTACGTACCGCCGGCCTCCTGAACGCGTGGGGCAGATAGAGCCCGCGACGAAGAACATGGGCTCGCACTGAAAAACCTGGTGCACCCGCTTCCAAGGGGAAGCGGGTGCGCTGCTCCCTGTAGCGCTTGCCGGTCGCTCGCGCCCTGCCGAAATGGCCCTCAGGGGGCATTGAACCCCCTTCGGGCCAGCTCTCCCATCTCTCTCAGGATCTGGACAGGGTGGCACGGGGCCGCGTCGGCCTCAAGGACGACGGGGCCCCACCATTTTGCTTCGCAAAATCGTTGCCCCCATCGCCGCTGGCGCGGTCACGGGGCTGAAGCCCCGCGATCCTTGACCCCGCCGCTCAGAGCCCGTGCCGATGAAAGGACCTCTTCAAGACAAGGAGGTTACGATGACCAAGGCTTCAAGGATTTCCCGCAGCTTCACCGAGATTGCCGACCTGCTCGCAGAGGGCACAGGCGAACCGGCAGGCTGCTTTGCCGCCGCTTTCGCCGAAGGCGCATGCGAGGTTCGGCTTGCCGCGAGCGATGAATGCGTGACCGCCGAGATGCCCGATCCGCGCGAGGTGCAACTGGCGATCGAGATGATGGTGACGACGCTCTTCGACGTGCTGCGCGATACCCGCCTCGAGCCCCTCGGCGAACGTATTGCGTGGGGCGTGGTGCACAGCTTCCACAAGGTCGCAAGCGGTCTCGAAGGCGAAGCGGACCACGCAGCGCGCAAGCTCGGGGAACTCGTGCGCGAGAACGACGGCAGCGAGATTGCGAATGCCACGATCGAGGAGGCGCAGACGCTTTGCCGCGGTCTCGACGAGGCGGTGGAAGCGGTAGCGTGCATGCGTGACCACGCAGCGCAGATGTTCCATGCCGAGACAGGCCATCCGTGGTCCGCGCCGCGCGCCACGCTCACCTCGGGCAAGCGCACCGCATCGGTCATTGCGGCAGCAGACTTCCTTGCGGCAAGGCGGCAGCGGCGCATCGAGGCGCAGGCACCGAGCGGACCGATCGTGCTCTTCTCCGGGGGGCAGGTCTGGGAAGACCACGCCCGGATCTGGGGCGAACTCGACGCGATCCGTACCCGCATTCCGGCGATGATCCTCGCCACGACCGCACAGGACAAAGGCTGCGATGCGATAGCGGCGGCATGGGCGGCGCGCTCGGGGGTCAGACTGGTGGCATTTACGCTCGATCGGCGCCTCGGCAAGCGCGCGGGCTTTGCGCGCAACGAGGCGATGATGCGGCTTCATCCCGTAGAAGCGGTGGTTTGCGAGGGCTCGGGGCTCCAGTCGCACCTTGCAAGGCTAGTGCGCAGCGGCGGGGTCCCGGCGCATTTCATCGCAGCGGATGCGACAAGGACGCGGCATCACGGGTGAGGGACGGATGGTTGGAAGCCGGCGAGGGCGGGGCCTTCGTCGGCTTCATTTTTTGCGAGAGGTGGGAGATCGCCGGGCTCAGGGACCCGGCTAGAGGCCGGGTCCGTCGCCCGGCGATGCGGCGCCCTGGTCGGGCGCCGGCCTCCTGCGCGCGGCTCCGCCGTGCTCGTCGCTGGGACGCCGTTCCGGCGCAGTAGGGGTTTTAGGAGCGGCGGACGAAAGCGCCTTTAGCGCAGCAAGCGTTGTGCCGCCGCCAAGCCTAATGGCGTGACCGACGATCTCGCGGAACTCACGTTCCGACAGGCGTTCGACGGCAAGGTCGCCGCAGATCGCGCCGTAGCTGGATCGCAGGGTACGCCGCACCGTCTCGGCTTCGTCGGCTAGCTTTTTCTGGTCGCTCTCGATCTTGGCGAGGCGCTCGCGTTCGGACATCTTGGGCATTGATAGTCTCCTCGTTCGAGGAGGCCTGCCCGCCGGGTGCGATCTTCCCGAAAATGCGCCTGGCGCGCAAGGCAGGATTTGCTGCGAGCCTGCGGCCCGCGAAGAACAAGGGATCCCCTCCCGGGGAGCCCCGCGCCTTCCGGCACGAGGCAGCGCAGCGGGCAAGCCGCTGCGTAGCAGCGACGCACGCCGCGAGGGCGTTTGTAATGCACCGTACGCACGGGTGCTGCTGCGCGAATCGCCAGCGTTTCTGCGGGCTTCGGCCGTCTCTATCCGTCCGCCGCGAGGTCACAGAACGTCGGATCTGTCGGACAGGGCCGCGGCTTGATCGGCGCAAGTCCTTGTTTGGCCTTGGCACCGAACGTCACCGGCGTCGGACACCCCAAATCCTTGAGAATTCCGTGGCTTCCTGCTATCCAAGTTTGGCTTCACCACGTGCCGGCGCAGCATGGAACTGCGCATGGCAAGGATTACAATCCGTCTCGCCGACGACCTGTTCGAGCGCGTGCTCGATCAGGCAACTACGCTCGGCACCACTCCGTCGGGTTATATTCGCGACGTTCTCGAGCGCTTCGAGGGCAACGATCCCACGGGCTATCATGCCCGTTTCGACGAACTCCACGCGACCGCGATCCAGACCCTGGCGATCCTCGCCAAGTCGGTCGGTGTCCGCGCGCCTGCTATCCTGGAAGAGGGGCTTGGCGAAGCGCGGCGGCTCCTGCGCGAAAGGGGGCTGCTCGATCCCGAGCAGGACCGCCCGTGAGTATCTTCCGGCACGACACCCTCGGTTCCTGGACCCGGGGCGGGCAGGCCATCGTCCATAACGTGCGCATGACGACACAGGTCTTTTACCAGACTTGCCTGGCGGGCCTCGTTGTCTGGATCGGCGGCGTCATCTGGTACGCGCTCGAACGCTCCAGCGAGTACGAGCGATACGTCATGACCAGGATAGGTCAGGCTCTCCTCATGGGGGATACGGTTCCCGGAAACCAGACGCCCATGCTGTTCAGGTCTGAGCATGGGGTGGAGTATTGGACGACGCCCGCCGCACTCATGGATGCGGACGTCGCGCGTGAGACACTCGGCGCCTTTGAGGGCTACCTTCTACACGGGGCGGCGATTTCAGGCGTCTTCGCGCTCGCCATGCTGCTGTGGGCCTGGTTCTATTTCACCCGGACGGGGAGGGGGCTCGGCTCCAACCAGTTCCTGCGCGGGGCCCGTTTCGGCACCGTCAGGCAGGTCCGCCGGGCGCTATGGGCGCAGGCGCGGGGCAGCTTCGAGATCGGCGGTGTCCGGGTGCCCGATGCCTTCGAGCCGGAGCACATCCTCATCTGCGGGGCTCCCGGAACCGGCAAGACAAACATCATCGTGAATATGCTCGCAGGTATCCGGACGGCGGGGCGCCGTGCAATCGTCTACGACACTGCCGGCACGTTCGTGGAGAAGTTCTATCGTCCCGGGATCGACGTCCTGCTCAATCCGCTCGACGTCCGATCCGACCGCTGGTCGCCCTGGGTCGATGTCCCGCGCGACTACCATTATGACCAGATCGCCGAGTCCACGATACCCGACAAGTCCGGCGATCCCTTCTGGGCCAAGGCCGCGCGTGGCACCCTGGTGGCCGTCATGCGCAAGCTTGCGCGACAGGAACGCACGCTCGTATCGATCCTCCTCGACACACTGCTGCGCTCCAAGCTGAAGGACTTGGCTGCCTTCGCCGCCGGTACCGATGCGGCCGCCTTCATCTCAACGGAAGGTGAGCGGACATCGGCTGGCATCCAGGCCGAACTCGCCTCGGTACTGCGCAGCTTTTCCTACCTCGACGATACCGCTGATGGGCTTTCGATCCGCGATTGGGTGGCAAACGAAAGGGACGATAGCTGGCTTTTCATCACCGTGAAGGCCGACCAGTTGCCCTCGCTTCGCCCGCTGATCACGGTCTGGCTGGATATCGCGATCAGCGCGATTATGAGCCTGTCGCCGGACCGCAATCGACGCCTTTATTGCGTGGTCGACGAGTTGCCCTCGCTCCATAAGCTCCCCTCGCTTTCGGACTTTCTCGCGCGCGCCAGGAAGTACGGAGGCTGCGGTGTTCTCGGTTTCCAGAGCTACCCGCAGCTGGAGGCTACCTACGGCATTCAGGATGCGGCGGCGATCACCGGCTACTGTTCGACCTGGGTAGCGCTCCGGGCCAATGACACCCCCACCGCGAAGCACGTCAGCGAGAACCTCGGGCAGGTCGAGCAGGTCGAGGCCAACGAGGGCATGTCGTACGGTGTTAACGACATGCGCGACGGCGTGAATCTCTCGCGCATGCAGGTGACCCGTCCGCTGGTGATGCACACCGAGGTGACGAACCTGCCGAACCTCGTTGGGTACTTGCGCTTCGGCCGGGATCTTCCCGTCGTGCGCTTCGAAGACAGCTTCCATCGGGTGCCGTCCATTGCGGTTGCCTTCGAGGAAAAGCTGGACGTCCCGGTTCGCCTTTCCGTTCGGGAGGAGGAATCGCCGCCCGAACCGGAACCACAAAGATCGCAACCCCAGCGGCCGGAGCCCGATCGGAAAAGGGGATCTGGCAAACGCCGCGCACAGCCGGCGGCGGATAGAGAAACTTCGCCGATGCTTCCTTTGGAAGCATGTCCAGCGCCAGCCACAGCCATGCCGGAGGAAGGAAAGGGCTCGGCAGAACTAGGGCCACGCGAGGCTGAACCGCTGGCACTCCTCGGCAAGCCAGCAGACTTTCGCTTGCGCCAACACGGTCGCAATACCGGTGAGCGCGATACCGCGAGGCCGGCATGATCCATCCTCGCCGTCTCAAGGGCACACCCAAGAACCTCGCACGGTATTACACCGTCGGCGACTACTACACGAAAGGCGAGGGCGAGCACTCTGAGTGGGGTGGACTCATCGCGGAGGAGCTTGGCCTCACCGGAAAAGTCGATCCAGATACCTTTCGGGAATTGCTCGAAGGAAAGATCGGCGAGGTGCAACTGGGGCGCAGGCGAAGCGACGGATCGGTCGAGCATCATCCCGGCTGGGACTTTGCGGTCAACGCACCCAAGTCCGTCTCGATCATGGCTCTTGTAATGGGCGATGAGCGCATCGTCGCTGCCCACGAGGCTGCAGTCACCGAGGCACTGGGTTACCTTGAGGAGCACGCGACACTTCGCCGTCGCTCAGAGGGCGAGATAGTTCACGAGACGACAGGCAGGCTCGTTTATGCGCGTTTCACAGAGCATGCGTCGCGCGAACTCGACCCCCACCTCCATACCCACGTCGTCATCATGAATATGACCAACCGTGCCCCGAGCAGTCTGATGGCGAGCCTTGAAACCCGGGCCATGTACAGCGAGCAGATGGTGGCGGGGCAGGTCTATCGAAACCACCTCGCGCACCGTATCCGGGAGTTTGGCTACGAGGTCGATTTCGAGCCCCGTCGCGGGCTGTTCGAGATCCGCGGCGTTCCCCAGGATCTCCTTCGAGAAATGTCGCAGCGCGCCGAGCAGATAGAAGCGCACGCGCGGGAGCATGGGCTGGAAGGGCAGGCAGCCCGGCGCAAGTCATACTACGAGACGCGAGGGGCCAAGAAGCGCGCCACGCTTGAGGAACTGCGAACAAGCTGGGGTGTTCGGCTGGGGCCGCATCGCGGTGTGCTCGGCGAGACGAAGCAAGCCGCATCGCAGAACGGCGACCGCACGCTCGTGCCGACCCCGGCCATTGCGGCACGCGCAATGCTTTTCGGTCTGCGCCATTCGGAAGGTCGCGAGGCGGTGAATAACCTGGGTCAGCTCCTGCGGGTGGGCCTCGCCTCCCATGTTGGCGAGGTGCGGCTCTCGGATATCAGGCCTTTTGCCGAGGACCACGAGGCAAGGCGCAAACTCCTGGAAGTGCGGCGACCGACCGGAGACCTGGTTCTCACGCGGGGCCGCACAACGCGGCGCACGGCTCGCCTTGAAATCGCGCTATCCGATCATCTGGCCTTGGCCCTGAACGACGCAGTACCATTGGCCATCGAGTCGCGGCTGCGTGAGGTGAGTGAAGCGCACGGTTTGACCCCGGAGCAGGCAAAAGGGCTTCTGCATCTGGGAACCAGCCCGGACCGGCTCGTCGGGGTCCACGGCGTTGCCGGTGCAGGGAAATCGACTTTGGTCGGCGCGCTGCGCGAAGCCACCGGCGAGCGCTTTGCGATGATTGCTCTCGCGCCGACATCGTCCGCTGCTGCCGAGCTCGGTAAGCGGGCCGGAATCGAAAGCCGTACCGTCGCCAGTCTTCTAGCGCGGGGAGCTCGCCAGCTCGACGAGAACTCCGTGCTGATCCTCGATGAGGCTGGCCAGCTCGGCAACCATCAGGCCCTCCGTCTGCTCGAAATCAGCCGGCTGTCAGGGGCTCGCCTCATCCTGCTTGGCGACAACCGTCAGACAGGAGCCATAGAACAGGGCAAGCCGTTCTGGCTGATGCAACAACTCGGACTCTCTCGCGTGGATCTGATGCAGTCTGTCCGCCAGGAGACCAGGGCGATGAAGGCAGCCGTCGCGCTTGCCCGGGCGGGGGATTATGCGGGCTCGCTCGACAATCTCGACAAGGTCCTGGTCTCGGAAAAGCCGGAAGAGCTCGCCGGGGGGCTGGTACGGGAGTGGACCCGCCTAAAGCCGGATACGCGCGCGACGACGAATATTCTCGTGCTCGATAACGCGACCCGCCTGATCGTGAACTCGAAGGTGCGCGAGGCGCTTAGGGCCGAAGGCGCCATCGGGGCAGACGATGTGCGAATGACGGTCCTGGCACCCGCGGGGTTATCGGATGCCGAGAAACGCTACGCTCGGTTTTACAGCCGGGGCCAGGTTCTGACCTTTTCACGCGGTATTGCGCGCTTGGGAATCGCCAAGGACGGTGAGTATCGGGTCGTGCGGATGGTAGTCGACGATGCGGATCGGCAGGTGCTTGAACTTGCCGACGAGCAAGGGCGCATCGTCCGCTGGAATCCTCGGTTGGGAAAGCCGCAGCGGCTAAATGTCTTCAACGAGGAAGATCGCCAATTGGCACGCGGAGATCGGATCCAGTGGCGGCTGGTGAGCCATGACCTCGACATCAAGAATGCCGAGCGCGGTACGGTGGAATCGCTCGAGGGCACCCGAGTAATGGTCCGCTGGGATACCGATGGACGGCGCCAGTCTATCGATCTGGCCCACCATAAGACCTGGGATCACGGATATGCCGAGACCATCTACGCGGCCCAGTCCAAGACCTACGACCGTGTCTACGTCCTGGCGCCGCTCGGCTCGCCCTTGGTGAACGGGCAGAACTATTACACGGCCATCACCCGCGCCCGGTTCGGCGCGAAGCTTTGGACCCAGGACAAGGATAAGCTCGCAGACCTTCTTTCGCGTCGATCGGGCGAAAAAACCTCTGCACTGGAGGGGCTCAACCGCGTCGAAAAGGACAACGTGAAGGGAAGGGCGCCTCGGCATTCCAAGCGATGGGAGCGTCTGCGCGAGGAGCAGAGCGAGGAGCGGGTTCAGCGCAAGGAGCGGTTGGCCGCGCTACGCGATACTGGTCGGCGTGGTCAGCCTAATGGGCTCGCGGCAGAACTCGCTGACCGGGGGCGATCGGCCGCAGTATTTTTCGATGCCTGGTTGCAGTCGCTTTTCACGTCCCATCGGTCTGACCGCAGCGAAACCGCCTCCGAGCCCGCACCCGCACCCGCACGGGGTCGCGGAGATCCAGTACACGGCAAGGGAGAAAGCCATGATCGGTAGCCGTCCGAGAACTGCAACGGGGCTCGCCTTGACGATCGCCGCCATGTTCTCGACCGAGGTTGAAGCGCGTCCCGCTTTGAGCCCGCAGCATGAAGTGACCATCGGGCAATGCATCCGTCACGCCGCTGTCGGTCGGGCGTGGTTGGAACGGACCCTTTGGGGGCTCAGGGATCAGGAAGCCGGATGGATCGGTGCCGAGGTCCCCAATACTAACGGTACTCATGACCTCGGCCCCATGCAGATAAACAGCTGGTGGATACCCCGTCTGTCCGCGCTTACCGGCCGCCCTCCGGCGATCGTCAGGGTCTGGCTCATTCGCGATGCGTGCTTCAATGTTCAGGCGGCGCGCTGGATCTTTCTCACCGAGCTGCGAGCCAATCGAAACTACTGGAAGGCGATTGGTGCCTATCACAGTCCGACGCCGTGGAGACAACGTGATTATGCTCTGGCGGTTTCGCGCAAAGTCGCGGCGCGATTTCAGTCAAATTGACTGGAATTAGAACGCTTTCATGTTGGGTCTGGCTATGTTTTTATGTGCACGCGGGCGCGTGCAATAGATGGTGGAAGATGCTGACACTCACAGATCATTTGCCGAGCACAGCTCAAGATGACCTCACGCAGATCATTACAATTCTCTTCGCGGAGATGGAGGATGCCCTTGCACTGGCGACGCAGAAATGGAAGCGACAAGGTCGCATCTTGAAAATCATCCTGTTCGGTGCGCACGCGGTGGGAGTGGGGTTCCAGCCTTTGCCGGGTGGGCGTTTGCCGAAGTACTCGATTCTTGTGATCGTGAACGACGATCGCATCGTCGATCAATCGAACTTTGGCAAGCATGCCGACGATCGGCTTATGCGTGAACACGCCATCGCGGGGCGCCTGACAACGCCCGTGAGCCTTTCCGTTCGCGGAATACAGTCGGTTCATAAGGATCTGTTGGCTGGAAAGTCGTTCCTATGCGACGCCGTGCAGCAAGGTCTGATGCTCTACGAGTTACCGGGGCATTCTTTGGCTCCTCCCAAACCACGCGATTCCGTCGCGATCCGGGAGGAGCGCCTCGCGCACTTCGAATACTGGTTCACAAACGCCACGGAGTTTCTGGAGCTTGCACGGATCGCCTGCGCACGCGGCTGGACCAATCGCGGGGTGTTCCAGTTTCATCAGGCGACTGAAGCCCTCTATCATGCGGGGCTATATGTAATGACTGGGGACAGCCCGAGATCGCATAACCTCACCTGGCTTCGGGATCGCTGCGAGGATTTTGCTCCCGCGCTGGCATCAGTCTGGCCGGATGAGACGAGGTTCGAGCGGCGCTGCTTTGTGCTGCTCCACAATGCTTACGTGAAATCGCGGTATGATCAGCGATTTCGGGTAAATGATGATGAGCTTTCCTGGATAGATCGGCATGTGGAGATGTTGCATTCGGCAATCAGCGAACTGGCGTGCCGACGACTGGGAGAGACCGCTGGCACCTTCCCGTTATCACATTGATGGGCGGTTATTGCGGTCTAGCCATAGTAACCCAATGGCGGCAACTGGCGAGATAGCGAGGCGGCCAGCGTAGCGCCTGCGTTGACTTGGCCCGATCGAACGGGCGCAAACGGACGGCGAAAAGTGATGATGGAACGGTCATGCAACTTGTGACCGGTTTTTGCCCTTCGACCGGTAAATTGCGATGCCTAGGTGCAGTTTGTCGTTCTCCCGGCAACCTGCGACCAAAGCAAGCCGTTCCCCGAATTGGCGGCGAACGGCCGACTTTCTCAGAAGCGTTCAGCCACCTATTGCAGAACAGCCCATATTTCTTGCTGGCTCGCGCCCAAGAGAAGGACGAAAAATCCCTTTCAATCGAGGGAATGCTGAAAGAAACCTTTAGGCCAAAAAAGCTCTATTGTTGCCATAGAGTCCATTACGTGGAATCTCTCCGCTAAGAGTAGATGGACGACGCTTCTGATGGCATACTCGACTCGGGGGATCTAATATGTCCGAAGACTATGAGGCCCGTGCCCAACGGCGCATGCATCCCAAACTTCGCTCTCTCGCGAACAGCGACATAACGGTTCTCGCAGCCAAGGCCGAAGTTCAAGGTTGCTTGAGCGTCCAGCCGGAAATCGCGGAGGCTGTGGCGCCTCTCGCGAGCGCGATCTCGCCGGCCGATGCGTCGATCAGGGCCACCAAGGTCAACGATCTCGACCCCGCCGGCCGCTGGGGCAACGCTGAACTCAACATATTCATCCAGTCAGCACGGCCGCTGCCACCGGGCAACGGACGAACCCTTGGGGCGTTGGCCGTGCGTCGCGTCTCGGTCGAAGAGGCCGAGAATTTCGCTGGTGATATCGATACGGTGTTCGTCGAGCACGCCGAAACCCTCAAGGTGCCACGCCCGATCAAAGGGAGCGCGACAAGCACAGCACCGCTCAAGCGGGCGATCAGCGCCGATCGTGCGAAACATGGTGATGGTGCCGGCGTCCTCATTGGCATCATTGACGTAGAAGGTTTCGATTGGACGCATCCCGACCTAGTCGATGACAAAGGCGCTCCACGGTTCACGAGCATCTGGGATCAGGGTGCCCGTGACGGACCATTCCCCGAAGGTTCAGATTATGGCCGCCTCATAAGCAGAGCCGATATGGTCCAGGCGCTCGCCGATGCAAAGACCGTGAAGGTCTCGCCGCACGACCTAGAACCGCAATCGCAGATGATCGTCGGTTCGCACGGCACCCATGTCGCGAGTATTGCCGCTGGCCGGACCGGGGTTTGCAGCAAAGCTGAAATTGCTGCTGTTCTCGTCTCGTTGCCCGACAGTGACCTCGAACGGCGCACGTCATTCTATGATTCGACTCGCCTGCTTGATGCCATCTACCATCTTATCAATGTCGCCGCCGGCCGGCCGGTTTCCATCAATATCAGCCTCGGCACCAACGGACATGCTCACGATGGGTCGAGTCCGCTCGACCGCTGGATCGATGCGCTGTTGACCGAACCTGGTCGTGCAATCTGCATCGCGGCTGGCAATGCGGGGCAGGAGCGCCCGGAAGCCCCCGACGACCTTGGCTACATGCTCGGCCGCATTCATGCCGCGGGACGTATCGCTGCCCAAGGGCTGGAACATGACATCGAATGGGAAGTCATCGGCGACCGCATCATCGATGCGTCCGAAAACGAACTCGAACTCTGGTACGAGCCACAGGACCGATTTGCGATCAGCATCCGGCCGCCAAATGGCGAGTGGATCGGCCCGATCGGGCCGGGCGAGTATCTTGAGAACTTCCAGATGCGCGATCGCACCGTGCTCAGCATCTATAACCAATTGCACCACGCGGCGAACGGGTCGAACTACATTTCGGTGTATCTGACGCCCTTCATGGGTGACCCGGTCGTGGGGATCGCGGCCGGAACGTGGCTGGTGCGCCTCCACGGCCAGATCGTTCGCGACGGCCGGTTTCATGCCTGGATCGAGCGGGACGATCCTGCCGATCTCGGCGACGGGACACACTATTGGCCATCGTTCTTTTCCGAGCGATCGAACATCGACGCTTCCTCGGTCAGCGCGCTCGCCTGCGGCCATCGAATCGTCTCCGTAGCCAACCTCGACGAAATCGGGCGCAAGGCACACATCACGTCTAGCCAAGGCCCGACCCGAGATGGCCGTCCCAAACCCGACGTAGCGGCGCCCGGCACGGACATCATCGCTGCCAATGGCTTCGGCGAGCCGGACGAGCCGTGGATTCCGATGACTGGCACCAGCATGGCGAGCCCTTTTGCGGCGGGCGTAGTGGGGCTCATGCTCGCGGCCGAACCCCGCCTCACCGCCGCGCAGATCGTCGGCATCCTCAAGGCCACGGCACAGCCGCTGCCCGGCGGCACGTTTGAGTGGGTCAACGACTGCGGGTTCGGCATCATCCAGCCCGAACAATGTGTTCGCGCCGCGCGTCAGCTTATGATCGACCATGATGCAAAGGGGCGATTTTCATGAAATTGACGATCCTCCCTTCGGAAAAGGGCGACTGCATCCTGATCGAAGGCGGCGGGGTCGCGATCCTCGCCGATGGCGGCATGCCGGCCTCCTATCAGAAATCTGTGCGGCCCTTTCTCGGTGCATGGGCTGCCGCCGGAAAGCCACTCGACCTAGTCTATGTTTCGCACGTCGATCAGGATCATATCGGCGGTGTGTTGCGATTGATGGAAGACTTGGTCGCGTGGCGCGTCCACAATTTCAAAGTGGCCAACGGCCGCGCTTCGCGGGCGCCCGACTATCCCGAGCCGCCCGCGATCAAGCGCATCTGGCACAACAGCTTCAAGGCACTCGTCCCCGAAAATAGCGGGCCGATCGCGACCATGCTGGCCTCACGCGCCAACGCGCTGTCGAGCATGGCCAACCCATCCGCACTCAAGCTCGCCGCAGCCTATCGCAACATCGCGGCCTCGATTCCCGAGGCGATTAAGGTGTCGCGGCGCATCGCGGCCGATCAGCTCAATATTCCACTCAACGAGGAATTTGGCGGCAAGCTCGCGATGGTGCGCGGCCCCGACACTATCACCCTCAAACGGAACAGCCGGATGGCGATCAAGTTGCTTGGTCCCTTCGAGAAGGATCTCGCGATCCTGCGTGAATATTGGAACGCTTGGCTCAAGGATGCCGAGAACAGCAAGTCGGTCGCCAGCCTCAAGAAGTGGCTGGGTGATAATGCTGGCCCGATCGGAACCGCAGCTGTCAGCCTGTCGATCGATGACGAGATCGGGCATCGCAACAATGTTACCGAGCCCAACCTCGCCTCGCTTATGCTATTGCTGGAGGAAACCTATCACGGACGGGTCAAGCGCCTTGTCCTGACCGGCGACGGCCATCACGAGGATGTGCTGGCGGGCTTGAAGCACCACGGTCTCCTGGCCGATGGCGGTGGGCTGCATGTCGATATCCTGAAGATGCCGCATCATGGGTCCGAACATAATATGGACCGTACCTTCGCCAAGCGGATCACCGCAGACCATTATGTTTTCTGCGCCAATGGCGAGCACGACAATCCTGACCTGCGCATTCTGGAGGTTCTGCTCGACTCCCGCCTCGGAAATGGCAGCGATATGTCAGCCAATGCCGAGGCCGGTCGGCCGTTCACCATCTGGCTGAACTGCAGCACAGCGTTCATGGGCGACGAAATCGCCGCCAAGATTGCCGAGCGTAAGGATCCCAAAGAACTGCGCAAGGCGCGCGCTCACCTCGCAAAGGTCGAGGCAATGCTCGACGAAGCGTCGCGTGCCAGCAACGGTCACCTGACGGTCAGATTGCTCGATGACGCTCCGCTCATACTCGAAGTCTAGATGATGCCAGAGCGTCGCGCGTCTGCGCCTTGGAGAGTATATCGCGATGGAATTGTTCGAAGTCTGGAAGGCATTGGCGATCGTCCTAACCGGCGCCTTCGGCATCCTCGGGCTGGCGACGGAATTTCGGCACAAAGGCTCAAAGAAGATCACCAGATGGGGCTATGTGTCGTTGGCCGGGATCATCGTGTCTACGATCGGCGGTGTGTGGGCGCAGTTTGCGGAAGTCATGTCCAACCAGAAGAAGGCCGCAGACGACAACCAGCGCATCCTTGCGATCGTGCAAACGACAAGCGGCACGCTCGCCAATACGCGCAAGATGATGAGCGAGAGCAATCAGACGACGAGTGATATCCGCCGCATCCTCTCGCCCCTTGGCACCTCCCGCGTCATGGTTTCCTGGGCGGTGCCATGTACCAGCCCCGCCTATCAAGCCGTGTGTCAGTCCATTGCCGAAACGCAGGTCGGGGGCGCGCCATTCATTGTCTCGCGATCGCTGCCCTGGCCAGCGCAGCCTCACGGCATGATCATGACTGTGGCGTTCAAACCGACAACGGGCGGGCGAGCGTTCCTTCTCTCGGGCAATTCGGGAGGCGTCAATCCGCAGGGGCCGCGCTTCCGCGTCTCCGGCAACCCGGGCGCCCCAATCATCGTGATGGATGAACTGTTCTCCTTCGATCCCCCCGTCGGGGGCGCACTGAAAGGCCTCCATGACATCATTGATGGGGAAGGTTCGATTTGGGTCGGGGAAGCCCCATACACCGACATGACGATCACTGGCGTCCGCTGGATCGGTGAACGGAACGACGCGCTGACATCGCGCGCGGTGCGCCAGATCGCACCGTCCGATGGCCGTGCTGGGCGCGCATTCATAGTTACATTTGAGCGGGCTGAATGACCATGTTCTGGAGGAATGTTCATTTTCATCTCCAAAAGTAACTGGGCACTAAAACGGACAAGTATTCGCTCCCTAAGCAGACCAAAATGACATAGTATCCCAATGCGGGGGCAAATAGTCGAGCGTGCGCCGGGCGAGTCCCCGGCTGATCATGCCGGCCGCCTCTGAAAAGGGGGCTTATCGTGGAACGTGCTCAAGCTTGCGCCGACATCGCCATAGACAAGTTCGTGAAGAAGCTGGGGCCACCTTATTATCCCAATTGGTCGGCACTCATCCCTGGCGATAATACCAATGGCTGGGGTGCGACGAAGCCGGATTGGCGTGTTCAGGCCGACAGCATGATGGATGATTTTGAATTGTGTGCAGGCGTCAAGATCGGGCGCAACCGAAACGAGATCGACAAATTGCGAACCCGCACCCTCGCAACCTTCGGCGATTATCTCGTTGAAAAAGCGACACTCGCCACAGCCAAGGCGGCGATCGCTCAGGCCAAAGCGCGGCTTCTGACCGTAAAGGCGTCGATTACGACGTTCACCGCACGATGATGCGGGCCTCCATCTTTGCCACGGTCCTCGGTCTTGGTGTCGCCACGCCGGTCTGGGCGGCTGACGAGGTCGATCTCAGCGCGGTGGTCAAGACCGCCTGCGCCGGAGTCGCTGATCCCGGCCAGGAGCGAAGTGTTCCTCTTGGACGAATCGCAGAAGGCATCTTCTTCCAGATCGGCTATCCGCCATCGCGTCTGCTCGGCACCACAGCTGTCGCGCCTGAAGCCTATCTCCAGCTACTCGTTGATCGTGTCGTCTCGCCGCCCGCCACGATGGACCGGGCAAGCCGCCAGGCCCTGTTGCACTATGTCCGCCAGCTCGGTCAGGAGCTTGCTCCAGGCTCGTCGATTACGCCCAAGGCGCGCGGGCTCAGGCTGACGTCGCCATATCCGGCCGACACGGTCGGCCGTCCGCTCTGGTTGTTCGAAGACGCGGCCACGGTCAGGATCGCCTGCATGCCGGCCAAGCCGAGAGCCGAGCGGCCAGTGGTCGTCGCGCAAGATGGTACGCCCATCGAAACTCCGGTGATCGACAGCTTGAACGAACCGACCGAGATCCCGCGCCTGGGTCTCGTGCGGACCGTCACTTCGCTCGCACTCACCGGTGACGATCGCAAGAAGGCCGAATCCGCGACGATCGGGATCAAGAGAATCCGAACTGAGGAAGATGACGGCAGCACCAAGACTACCACGACCCTGAGCTTCGACGGCACATTGGGCTTGCGCTTGACCGGCGACCAGGCCGCCTATCCGATCTTTCTATATACCAACTACACCTTGTCGCGTGACCGCACGAAACCTGCGTCGGCGCTCGGACCCGATGAACGACGTGATGACAAGGATACCAATGGTCTCGCCATCGGCCTGTCGATCGACGATGTCGCGTTGCCATTTCGCGCGAGTCTGAGTGGACAGGCTAGCTTCGTGTCGGACTATGTGAAGGGGGCACGGCGCGGTGTGGGATCTATTTTCCTTACGCCGGGATGGATGCCAACGGACCTCGGCATCTGCGGACTTGGCAAGCTCAAGCCGATCGCGATCAGTAGCATCGCCTTCCGGACTCAGTGCATGGTCGCCGGTGAGATCGACTATAGTCATGTCTTCCGGGCCGGGCGGGCCGATTTCAAGGAGCATGGTAATTTCCTGTCGACCGGTATCGTGGTCGGTATCGACCTCGTCCCGCCGCTGTTCGAGAAATCCGGGGTGGTCAGCTCCTTCCGCTATCGCTTCCTGCCGACGGTATCGGGCACGGCCCCGGACGTACGGCGCATCGAGGCCGCGTTCAAATATCGCTGGTGGGTCGCTGATGCGTCCGCGATCGACTTCGGATTCACCTATCGGCGAGGCGAGGAGTTCAAAACTTACACGATGGAAGACGCCCTCGAGCTTGCGTTCGGCGTGATTTTCTGACGCGGAAATAGAAAGGGTAATTTGGGCATTCGTACGACCGCTACCGCCCCATCCCAGTCGTTCCCATTCGGGCAAATCAACGTCCGGTCTCGCTTAAAGCTGACGATCAGGGCTGGTCAAAGTGGACAATCGCTAAAGCGGCTGAACTCAGGCATTCCGGATCGCCGAAACGGCCCGGCTTGCCGGAGCCGGGCCATCTCAATTTTCGTGTTTTAAACTTTTCCGAGTTCGACAATTTCCTACAATGCCTCAAAGGAGGCCTTCTGAGTAATCAGTGGCTCGAAAATTCCACCAAATCAGCGTTGAGCCGGTCGCGGTGGGTTACAGGGAAGCCGTGGGCAGCGCCTTCGTACACTTTGAGAGTGGCGTTCGGCAGAATCTCGGCTGCGCGTTTAGCGGTCGTTTCCATCGGCACGATGTAGTCGCCGCTGCCATGGACGATCAGGACGGGTAGCGAGATCGCCTTCATTTCCTCACGGAAATCGGTAGCCCAGAACTGCTCGATAGAGGCATATTGGGCATGGAGCGCGCCCGACATCCCCTGCTGCCAGAAGGCCATGCGCCAGCCTTCGTTCTTGTCCGCGCCTTCCTGATTCATGCCGAAGAAGACGTCGGGGAAGTCGAGGAACAATTGCGAGCGGTTGTCCAGAACCGCCTTGCGCACACCGTCGGCCACTTCGATCGGCACGCCGTCGACATTGCCAGCGGTAGCGCCCATCAGCGGGGTGATGGCGCCGAGCAGGACGAGCTTGGACACGCGCCCGGTGCCGTGGCGGGTGATGTAGCGCACGACCTCGCCGCCGCCCATGGAATGGCCGACGAGGATCGCATCTTCCAGTTCGAGGGCGTCGATGACCGCGGCCAGGTCGTCGGCGAAGGTGTCCATGTCGTAGCCGGTCGCGGGCTGATCCGAGCGGCCGTGACCGCGCCGGTCATGGGCGATGACGCGGAAGCCCGCGTTTGCCAGAAATTGCATCTGCCCGTCCCAGGCATCGGCATTGAGCGGCCAGCCATGCGAGAAGACGATGGGGCGGCCCTTGCCGAAGTCGCGGTAGTAGATTTGGGTGCCATCCTTGGCGGCGACGAAATTGGTCATGTGAGGTCTCCTTTCAAGATGCGTCTGTGCGGCCGAGAGGCGGCGCCCCTCGTTGCGGATTTCAGGGTTTCGGGTGGAGTCAGCGGTTGAGCGTGTAGTTCGCCGGTACCCAGGCGTAGGCGTTGCGGCCCTTGGCGGCGATGTGGCCGATGCCCGGGAACGAGATGTGCGCACCCGCCACCCACCAGCCGTTCTTCACCGCTTCGGCGAGGAGCCTGTCGCGGCTGGCGATGGCGCCGGGAACCTTCCAGTCGTACTTGATGGCGATATGCGGATCGTCGAACTGCACCCCGGCGACGTGAACGGTGTCGCCCCAGAACAGCATCGCGTCCTTGCCGTCATGGAGCAGGTACGTCGTGTGGCCCGGAGTATGTCCGGGGGCGGCGATAGGGCGTAGACCGGGGATCAGGTCCCCTTCGCCCTCGCTAAAAGGCACCACGCGCCCGGCGGCGATGTAAGGGCGCAGCACGCCCTGTACCGCAGGGAAGAAGGGTTTCAGCAGGGCGCCGACTTCGGCCTGATGGCTATCGTCGGTCCAGAAGTCATAATCGCGCTTCGATATGTGGACGGTGGCATTGGGGAAGACCATCCGGCCATCCTTGACCAGTCCGCCGACGTGATCCTCATGCAGATGGGTGATGAAGATATCGTCGATCTGTTCCGGCGAATATCCGGATGCACGCAGTGCTGCAGACAGCCCACCGGCTTCCTTGCCGTAGAGGTCACCCGCGCCGGTATCGATCAGGATCAGGCGATCGCCGGTGTTGACGAGGAACGCGTTGATCATGCCCTCTACGGGAGAGGCAAGATAACGCTGCGCCAGCAGCTTGTCGGTTTCGCGCGGTTTCGCTCCGAATGCCAGTTGGTCGACCGGGAAGGGATGTGTCCCGTCGAGCAATGCGGTCACTTCGAAACGGCCCACGTGCATCCGGTAAAAGCCGGGCGCCTGCCGCTGCGATGCCATCGGCGCCGCGGCTTGGGAAGTCGCCGGAACCAGCATCACGGCCATCGAAGGCAGCAGCGCCGCCATGAGTGCGGATTTGAGGGTCATTGCTCGCCTCCCGAAACCGGTGTTTCCCAGCCCACGATCCGCTGCTCCTGCACGCCAAGGCCATCGATGCCGAGCTTCACGACATCTCCTGCCTTGAGGAACTGCGGCGGCCTGAGGCCGAGGCCGACGCCAGCCGGAGTGCCGGTTGCGATCACGTCACCCGGTTCCAGTTCGAAGAAGCGCGAGAGATAGCTGACGACTTGCCGCACGCCGAACACGAGGTTGCGCGTGGTGCCATCCTGATGGCGCACGCCGTTGACTTCTAGCCAGATGCCGAGATCGCCCGCGTCGCCGAGTTCGTCCGTCGTCACCAGCCAGGGGCCGAGCGGGGCGAAGCCGGGAAAGCTCTTGCCCTTGGTCCACTGGCCGCCGCGTTCCATCTGATACGAACGCTCAGAAACGTCGTGGAACAGGGCGTAGCCGGCGACGTGGTCGAGGGCATCGTCTTCCTCGATGTAGAGCCCGCCTTTCCCGATGACGATGGCCAGTTCGACTTCCCAGTCGCCCTTTTCGGCGCCTTTGGGCAGGCGGATCGGGTCGCTTGGACCGCTGGTGCGGCAGGCCTTGATGAAGACGGTCGGCTCGGTGGGAACCGGCAGGCCGACTTCGGCGGCATGATCGGTGTAGTTGAGGCCGATGCAGATGATCTTGCCGGTCTGCGCGACGGGCGGGCCGTAGCGGACGGGGGCTTCGACAAGCGGAAGATCGTCGATGTCGAGCGCCTTCATGCGTTCGATTTCGCCATCCGACAAGGTGGCGGGGCCGATGTCGGAGACATGGGCGGAGAGGTCGCGAAGCCTGCCTTCGCTGTCGAGGATGGCGGGGCGTTCCTGGCCGGGTTGGCCGATGCGAGCGAGTTTCACAGGGGTTCCCTTCGGTGATGAAGCGGTTGTCAATCAGGCCCAGTTGGCCTTTTTCGAGGTATGCCCGATGCCGGGGTTGAGGCTGTTGGTGGGATCGAGGTCCCGGTAATGCCGCTCCAGCGCGGGCTTGGCCGGGTAGAGGTGGCCGACGTTGTGCTCGGCCGGATATTCGGCACCGCGCGCATCCAGCAGCGTCAGCATGGCATGTTCGAACGCCAACGGATCGCGGCCCTTCTTCAGCAGGTAGTCGCGGTGGAAGACATGGCAGAAGAAATGCCCGCAATAGCTGACGCCGACGATCTGCTCGGCAAGGTCGGCGGGCAGCTTTTCATCCCAGTCCGCGTCGTTGCGGCGGTGCGCCACGTCGAGTGCCACGAAATCCTCGATCGTGTCGCGGCGCAGGGCGCGGTAGCGGATCGAGGCTCCGGCGACGGCGAAGCGGTGCAGGAAGGCGCGCTCGCCTTCGTCTGCTGTGCATTCGAAGAAATCGCCGTGTGCGGTGGGGAAGAAGCCTGACAGGAACGCCCGCGCCTCGTCGATGCCCGTGCCGCCCATCTTCAGGATGAGGTGATGCTCAAAGCGCGTATCGTAGTCCCGCATCCGGGCGGGGAGATGCTGCGGGAACAGGGTGGCGGCGAACTGCATGACCCGGTCGGACACATCGCGGGGTGCCCATGGCAGACGCGAGACCATGCTGTCGAAACGCCCCTTCAACGCGAACAGCTTCGGCAGGTGTTTCGCCCCGAGATGGCGCACGGCTAGGAACGTGTCCTTCCCGTAGCGCGCGGTCAGGCGGAAAGCGGAGCGGTGGATATACTCGCCCTGGATCGGCAACGACTGGAAGCGGCTCAGGATATGCCTGCGGATCGCGGTCAGTTCGGCCGGATCGTTGGTGCCTACGTAGAAGTCGGCGATACGGTCCTCATGCTCGAACGTATCGACCCGGACGGCAAAGACCACGACATGGCCGCCGCTTCCCGAAGCCTCGAAATGATGCCGGGGGTCGTTGTTGAAGCGTGCAGGCGTATCGGCGTCGATCTCGCGAACATGATCCTGATAGTGCGGATCGGAGCCAAGCGCGGCAGGATCGTCGATCACGTCGCTTTCCGAAAAAGCTCCGGCATCGAGGCGGGAAAGCATGGTTTCGGGATCGCCACCCAGCGTGACGCCAAGGTGATTGACGAGCCGGACGGTGCCGTCGCTTTCGATCCGGGCATAGAGCGCCATCTGCGTATAGGCCGGTCCGCGGTGAATCAGGGCGCCGCCCGAATTGTTGCAGATACCGCCGACGATCGAGGCGCCGATGCAGGAGGAGCCGATCCGCGAATGCGGCTCGCGGCCCACTTCGGCGACTTTGTCCTCCAGCTCGAACAGGCGTGATCCAGGCAGGCAGATCACCTGCTTGCCGCCGCGCACGAGGTGGATGCCGTCGAGCCGGGTGGTGCTGACGATCACCACATCGCGGTCATAGTCGTCACCATCGGGCGTGGAACCGCCGGTCAGGCCGGTGTTGGCCGCCTGCATGATGACGATGACGCCCGCCCGCGCGCAGGCATTCACTACCCGCCAGAGTTCGAGCAGACTGCCGGGGCGAACCACCGCGAACGCCTTGCCCGAACCGAAGCGGAAGCCCGTGCGATAGCGCCGCGTCCGGCCTTCCCCGACCAGCAGGCCGCGTTTGCCGACGATGATGCCGAGTTCGGAGAGAAGCGCGCTCATGATCAGCCTTTCCAGCCTTCGAGGAAGTCCAGCAGCAGGGCGTTGACGGCCTCGGGCCGCTCTTCATGCGGCAGGTGCCCGCAGTGCTCGATGGCAACGGCGCGCAGATCGTCGGCCATTTCCGCCCACACCTTGGGCATGTCGAACAGCTTGCCGACCGCGCCGAAGTCCGCTCCCCACAGCGCCAGCGTAGGGCAGGCGATCTTGATATGGGCGTCTTCGCGGTCCTGCGCGACATCCTCGGCATTGGCGCGGTAGTCGGCCATCGCGCCGCGCACGGCGCCGGGAGCGCGGTAGGCGCGAACGTAGGTGTCGAAAGCCTCGCCGGAGATTGTAGCGGGATCATAGGCCCAGTCCGAGAAGAACCAGCGCAGCCATTGCTCTTCCTTGCCCGCGATCAGCGTCTCGGGAAGGTCGGGCACGAGGTGGAACAGGAAGAACCAGTAGACCTTGGCGATCTCGGCGTTGATCTCGCGCGCGACGATGCGGGTGGGAACGTTGTCCATCACCACCAGCCGATCAACCCGCTCGGGGTAGTCCTTGGCGAAGCGCGTTGCGACACGCGCGCCGCGATCGTGGCCGACCAGCGCAATCCTGCCGATGCCCAGTTCGTCGAGCAGGGCGGCGAGGTCCTTGGCCATGGTGCGCTTGTCATAGCCGCTTGCGGGCTTGTCGGTCTCGCCGTAGCCGCGCAGGTCGGGGGCGATCAGGCGGTAGCGTTCGCCGAGCACGGGGATCTGGTGGCGCCAGGCGTAGTTGGTTTCGGGAAAGCCGTGGAGCAGCACGACGGGCGCGCCTTGTCCGGCATCGATGTAGTTCTGGCGGATGCCGTTCGCGCGCAGGGTATAGTTGACGATCGGGATCATCATCGAATTCCTTGTTCGGGCTGTGAGTAAGGAAGCTTCGGGCGTTCAGCGCCTGTGCAGGACGGCGCGCAGCTGAACGAGCGAGGCGACTGCGGCGAGCGAGATGCCGAGGACCGCGACCGCGCTCCAGCCACTGGAGTTCCAGGCGACGGTTGCCGCGGCGGCTCCGGCGGCACCGCCGAGGAACATCGATCCCATGAAGATCGTGTTGAGCCGGGCGCGGGCCTCTGGCCGCAGCGCGTAGACGATGTGCTGGTTGGAAACGAGCACGCTCTGGACCGCGAAGTCGAGCAGGATACAGCCGATCACCAGCCCGGCGATCGAGCCCCAGAGTCCAAAGATCGCCCAGGAGGCGACCGTCAGCACGGTGCCGCCGAGGATCGCCATGTGCGGGCCGCGTCGGTCGGCGATCCGGCCTGCGATCGGGGCGGCGAGGATGCCGACAGCGCCGACCACACCGAACAGGCCGGCGACTTCCGAACCGAGTCCGAAGCGC
Organism: Novosphingobium sp.; assembly: GCA_017745295.1. Lineage (GTDB taxonomy): Bacteria > Pseudomonadota > Alphaproteobacteria > Sphingomonadales > Sphingomonadaceae > Novosphingobium. The sequence goes on along the minus strand of JAGHZR010000005.1, from coordinate 163,674 downwards.
GGCTCCTGCAGGCGCAGGGCCAGGATCGTCCAGAAAGCGGTGAAGGCACCGAACAGCAGGGCCTGCGTATAGGCGGCGATGCGCAGCTCACGGAATTCACGCCAGAGGTGGACGAGCGAGACCAGCAGGCCGGGATATGTGCTGCGTCCTTCGGGAAGGCTGCGCGGCAGGGCCAGGGCCATCAGCCCGCCTGCACCCAGAGCCAGCGGCACGCCGAGCCAGAACATCGCCCGCCAGCCTTCATGCGCGGCCACGAAACCGGACAGGGTGCGGCTGAGCAGGATACCGCAGAGCACGCCCGACATGACGGTGCCTACCACGGCCCCCCGTCGCTCGGGCGCGGCAAGGTGCGCGGCAAACGGCACGATCTGCTGCGCGACCGTCGAGGCTATCCCGAGTATCAACGAGGCCATCAGCAACGTGACTGCCGATGGTGCCAGCGCGGCACCGACGAGGGCCACCGCCAGCACCGCGAATTGCGCGACGATCAGGCGGCGTCGCTCGACCAGATCGCCCAGTGGCACCAGTGCGAACAGGCCGATGGCGTATCCGAACTGGGTTGCCGTGGGCACAAGTCCGGTCAGGTTGCCGGGCAAATCGCGCTCGATCACGCCGAGCATCGGCTGGTTGTAATAGATGTTCGCCACGGCCAGTCCGGACGAAACCGCCATTGCAAATGTCAGTCCTGAACCGATTTGTGTCGAAGCGGGCGCCTCGGACGCCAGTGCGGATGCCTTGCCCATGATCTTGCCTTTGCGACAATGCCCCAGTGCCGGGTCCGAAATGCGATCCGGATGGGGGCGTGATTGCAAGGCAAGTATGAGGGTGTATCAAGTCGGGGTGTAGATATCCGATCGGTTACGTCGGCCTAACGGAAAGCGTGATAATGAATTTCGATGATCTTGAGGTTTTCGTCGAGGCAGTCCGTGTCGGGAGTCTAGCTGGAGCAGCGCGGCGGCTGGGGATGAGCCCCATGGCGGCGTCCCGAAGTCTCAGCAATCTCGAGACCGAACTCGGTGCAAGGCTGATACACCGGACGACGCGTTCCCTGTCGCCGACCGGCGATGGCGAGATTTTTCTACCGCATGCGCAAGCCTTGCTCGAAGGTCGCGCGAATGCCTTAACGGACCTGCGCCCACATGGAAGGGGCCTTACGGGGCACCTTCGGATTACGGCTTCGGCTGCTTTCGGGCGCAAGATCGTCGCGCCGATGCTGCCAACTTTCATGTCGAAGCATCCAGGACTGCAAGTCGACCTGCTGACGACGGACGAACAGGTGGACATCGTAGCACAGGGCATCGACGTAGCCATTCGCATAGCTCCGCTCCGGGACAACCGCCTGGTGGCGAAGCGGCTCGCTGACAATCCCAGGTTTCTGTGCGCCGCATCGGCCTATCTGGTAGCCTTTGGCTGCCCGCAGAAACTGCAGGATCTTGCCGCGCATGAATGCTTGCTCGCCACCGGCGGTTCGCACTGGTCCTTCGTTCGTGACGGGAGGGTGGTGAGGCAGAAAGTATCGGGACGCTTCTCGGCGAGTTCGATCGAGGCGGTCTATGAGGCCTGCCGAGGCGGACTCGGCATTGCCAACCTTTCAGGTTGGTATGTCGAGGCCGCTGTTGATCGGGGCGAGGTCGTGAGAGTCCTTCTGGAGGACGCCGAGCCCCAACCCCTCGATATCTGGGCGGTCTATCCAAGCTCTCACATGATTCCGGCAAAGGTTCGCCTGTTCGTCGCCGAACTCGAATTTAGGCTTAAGGAATTTCGCGCGGCCTAGGTGCGTGAGCTCCTGCCTCGGGCAGTCGTCGTTCACGGCGTACGAAGCTCACTGCCTTATTTCAGTCGTTTAACGTAGTGCGCGTCCGGGCGCTCGACACAGCCCGACCCTTCCCGGTCACTCAGCGCCACAATCTCGCTCCCCAAGTGCGGACCGGCAGCTATCCCGGCAGCTCGCGCCCCATTGTCGCCATTCCGACCCAGCTGCCTGAAGGTCACCTCCCGACAAAACCGGACATCAATCTCCATGGAGCGGGCAGTCGGCCGTTGCCTCAGCTGCAGCTATCGAACGGTGACTGCGGCTTCCGATCACGGCGGTACGGGCGGCGAAGGCAGATACGGCGTTGTTTACCCGCTGATCAACAAAAGCCATGTCGTGATCCGCATCCGGGAGCAACTCGAAGCGCAACGACCGATTGAGGCGTTGCGCTTCGGCGGCGACGCGCCGACTGAAACAGGCCCGTGACTTCCAATCAGAAGCAGTTCTCGCATGCGAACGTCGCACGCAGGTGGTTACAAGCTCGCTTTTCTCCTTTGCGTTTTGCTTGTGATCAACCGTTCACAATAACGCCGCCGTTGGGATGAAGCACTTGGCCACTCATGTAACTGGCATCCTCGCACGCGAGGAACAGAAACGAGGGCGCGACTTCATTCGGCTGCCCTGGCCGACCCATCGGCGTACTTTCGCCAAAGTGCTCAAGCTTTTCCTCGCTGGCCCCGCCGCAGGGATTGAGCGGCGTCCAGATCGGCCCTGGTGCAACTGCATTCACGCGAATGCCATGCTCGATCAGGTTTTCTGACAGCGAACGGGTGAAAGCGGTGATCGCGCCCTTTGTCGAACTGTAATCGAGAAGTTCCTTGCTGCCCTTGTACATCGTCACGCTGGTGCAGTTGACGATGGCGGCGCCTCGCTTGAGGTGTGGCCTTGCCGCCTGCACCAGGAAGAACATGCCAAAGATGTTGGTCTGAAATGTCCTTCGAAGCTGATCCTCACTTATATCGGTAATCTCTTCGTCTGGATGTTGCTCGCCGGCATTGTTCACCAGCACATCGATCCGGCCAAAAGCAGAAATCGTCTCATCGACGATCCGGCTACACATGTCGCGCGAGCCAACGTCAGCCCTGATCGTGATCGCGCGCCGGCCCTCGCTTTCGACGATGCGTTGAGTTTCGGCGGCATCGTCGTCCTCAAGTAAGTAGACTATGGCGATGTCGGCTCCCTCACGGGCAAACAGCGCTGCTACAGCGCGACCAATGCCGCTGTCCGCGCCAGTCACGATGGCAACATTGTCCTTCAACCGGCCTGAGCCGGCGTAGCGGGGTTGCCATTCTGGTTGGGGATCGAGCCTGCTCTCATGTCCGGGCAGTCCATCCTCGTGAATCATATCGATGGTTTGGGTCATTTCTCGTCTCCTTTGAATGGGAAACGAATGAGTTGGCAGCGTGGCTACCGCAGCGCGCGCCATTCATCGCATGCCCAATCCCGTCTGCGTCATGGTTCGGAGGTGAGTTGGAGAGACCAGTTCAGATGGTCGGCGCAGGAGTGAGGCTATAAGATGCGGTCTACCGCCAGCCTGTGCCCGCTGTGGGGCTCCTTCCGAAAATGGCCGTTCACAAGATGGATTGGACGTTTCTCATGTGCTCGTAGCACCATCTGATTTGGTTCCCGATGTCTTCAGGCCAAATTTGAAGTGTATCGGATCATGACGACAAGCTGATCCGCACTGTCCCGCCAATTGACCGACCCCGCACCCGGAGCAATCGTTTGCGCGAGGGTGTGATGGGGGAAATATGCCAAGCGGCAGGGTTGTGAGTTTCAATGCAATCAACGGCTACGGTTTCATCTGCCCCGACGATGGCGGACCGGATTGCTTCGTGCATCTCTCCACCCTCGCATCGTCTGGAACAGCGGCGCTGAGAGCAGGCCAGCGCGTCACCTACGATGTGCTGGTGGCACGCAACGGGAAGGTCTCTGCGATCAATGTGATCAGGGATTGAGCGCAATCTCGCGTAGCGATTCATCGACCAATGCCATCTGCCATAAGCGGAGCATCTGCCAAGTGCGCACAGGATCGGAAAATCTCTCTGCCTGCGCTCAGGCGGCCACTCGATATCCTAGCTAGCTTGAACGCTCGCCAGACGCGCGCGGAATAAGACGTGGATGCCGGCGGGTTCGTAACGCTTCTCGACGTGGCATGGATTGGCAATTCCCATTTGGATCAGGCGAGAGCCGAACCCTTTGCGTTGGGGTTCGTGTACAAGTGGCCCATCGACCTCGTTCCAGGTCAGGACAAGTTCCAGTTCGTCATCGACCGTGGGACATTCCCAGCGAAGATGAACAGACCCTTCCGCGACGGAGAGTGCGCCGTATTTGGCGGCATTGGTTGCCAGCTCGTGAAGCACGAGCGCCAGCGACATTGCTGACTTTGGCCCGATCGGCAGGTCTCGGCCCGAAACGACGAAACGCTCATCGCCGCCGTGAAGCGACAGCATCGCATTGACCACGGCGCGCATCGTCGTAGTCGAGCCATTCTGCCGCACGAGGAGGTCATGCGCCTCGGCCATCGCGATGATGCGTCTTTCGAAGGCCTCCACGGCATCGCGCTCCGTTACGCCCTTCAGCGTCTGCGAGGCTATCGCCTGGACCATCGCCATCATGTTCTTGAGCCGATGCTCAAGCTCATGATTGAGAACGTCTTGCTCCGCCTCGGCCTGAAGTTTGGCAACCGCTGCGTAAGTGCGATCGGCCAGCGCGCCGACGAAATGGATCTCTTCCGCCGTCCAGCGGCGCGGGCGATCGTCATGAACGAAGAACGAGCCAATCAATCTACCGCGTTCGAGCAAGGGCACTCTGATTTGCGCCACTGCACCGAAGGCTTCGTAGCTGGTCGATTCTGCTGAAAGCCGCGGATCGCTCGCGATATCGTCCACCGCCAGAAGCTGCCCATTCCGAAGGCGGTCGATGGTGGTGCCAAACGATGCGAGGTCATGTTCTCCGGCGATGCTTGGCACGCCGGCCCTGGTCCAGTCGCTCCTGACGGTGAAGGACCCACGTGCTTCGTCGATCCGCGAGTAACCGGCGCGCGATGCGCCGAGAGCCGGTCCGGCAAACTCGGCCGCCGCGGTCACGACCTCGTCAAAGGTGGTCGCATCACGCAGCCGATCACCAAGGCCGACAAGCGCTGCATTGCGCCTTTCCGTTGTGACCCGTGCAGTCGTTTCCATGACAGTGTCAATTATGCCAAGGACTGTCCCGTCGGGCCCAAAGACCGGGCTGTAGCAGAAGGTGAAATAGGCCTGCTCGGCGCTGCCGTGGCGCTCGATCTCGAGCGGGAAGTCCTCGACGAAAGTTGCCTCGCCGGCATAAGCGCGCCGGGCAATCGGGCCAATTTCTTCCCACGCTTCGTGCCACACGTCGGCAAACGAGCGGCCCTGAGCCGACGGTTTGTCACCCAGGATTGGCAGAAACGCACGGTTGTGGAGTGTCGTGTATTCGGGCCCCCAAACGAGTGCCCACGGGAAATGCGAGCTCAGCACGATATTGGCAGCCGTTTGTAGCTCGGCCGACCAGCTTAAGGAGGCGCCCAGCGGCGTTCCCGACCAGTCGATATCTGGCAGAAAATCTTCGCGTTTGAGCGACATGGGTTCGGCGATCAGCGGCATATGTGCAAGGTCAGGGCGAGCCTTATTGGTTTGCCTTCAATAGCACCCTGGAGACCTTCCATGTCCAGTGACATTGTGCGGATGGCGCCTTATGTGCCCGCGAGGTCTCTGCGCCTTTCCATCGCTTGAGATCAACGCGCGATGTGCGGCGGGCTCGGTGCCCGAAATGGCACCTCGGAGCTTCTGCTCGTCACAATAGTGCGAATTGCTTGGTCATGCTTTTCCCGGAACGACAATGTTGCCGCCGAGTCAGGGCGGGAGCCGCTATATCGGAACGTCTGGTGCGCTCAGACAGCAACTCGTTGCAGAAATTTAACCAATGACATTCCTGTAATTGGATTATTTTTGTCCGGATTGGCGCCGAACTCGGTTCTATCCGAGGCGAGCGGCGGAATGCGACATCGAGCAGGGAGGGGTATTCATGCCGTTGATCGAACGAGCCGCACGCGCGTTGGCAGAATCAGAGAGCGGTCATGACGCTTGGCGTCAGCTCGACCCGGAACTCCGGGAGGAACTGAAAGAAAATGTGCGTGCCGTCATCAGAGCCATGCGTGAGCCGACCCTGCGCATGTGCATGGCAGGTCACGAATTGTTCGGGCATGCGTGCGGACCTACCGACTCCGAAGATGCTCATGGCGCGGGGCAAGCGATGATCGATGCGGCATTGAGCAGCCCCAAACCGATTACAATAAGGCCTGCAACGCCTAGGAAGACCATCCGAGGTGGCGCCGAGGACGGTCGAAACCAGCAGAGCTGATATTCCGATAGAACACCTCTCCGGGGGATCCGCGAAGCAGGAAGCGCAGCGTTTTCATGTGGCCAATCCTGCGTGGGCACGCTTGGCTTAATTGTTCCCTGCAACGCGGTTGCTCGTCACGTGTTTAAATCCCGCCCACCGTTTGGGTCGCCGTGCCCGAGTTCAGCGGGCCCACGAGGCCAACGAGCAAACAAGGAGCTGGATCAATGGGCCCTATCGACCGCGCAGCAAAGGCCTTGGCCGAAGTCTCATTTGCTCAGCAACGCTGGGAAGACCTTTCCTTAGCTGCGCAGGAAAATCTCAAGAACGGGGTCATGACCGTCTTGACCACGCTCCGGGAGCCGGACGACCATATGGAGGCCGCCGGCGATCTGGTCCTGGAGACTGCGAGCTGCCGAACCGTATGGGCTGCTATGCTCGATGCCGCACTTGCCAATCGGGAAGTGCCCTGAAAGCAGCACCCGATGACGCGCTCTCGTTCAACGCGACTTTGCTTCAACCGATGACAGTCGCTCCGCCGCCGACTTGAATTTTAAGAGCACCCGGTCACTTCAATGGGCGGCGTCCCTTCGTTTCAGGAGCGTTGGCGAGATTACTTGTGCAGCTCGATCCAGACCGGCGCGAACAACCCCTTGACTAGCTTGGCGACGTGAGCGTCGTCCTGCAGGTCAAGCCAAGTTTTTAGCTCAACATTCAACGACTCTGCGGGGCGCGCGACGATCTCGTCTCCCTAGTATCGCTGCTCTGTTCCTGCTCGCCTTCCGTCATCTCGTGAGCCAAACAAAAACAGCGTGAACAGAGCAACTTGGAAGTGATATGTTCGGTGTTACTCACGAGGAGATAGTCGGCGTGATAGAAGGAATGGAGACGTGATCAATGAGTGACGAGCAGAGCGGTCGCGTTGATGGCGCGATGGTGGATGGGTATACGACTTTGCTCGTGGAGCCTTCGCGGCCACCCAGCAGAGGCGGGAACACGTCGGCGATGCACTCCCATCGGCTGACGATCGCCGGAGTCGCGTACTCTTTCCTTGCTCGAGGCGCGAAGAAGTGGGTGTTCAAGGGTGATAGCGTCAGCTTCGATTGGCACTGGGATGCTAGCCGGTGCTATCGAAACATCCAGCCCGCCACGCTCGTGACGCAGGACCGCTCGGGTTCGGAGATCGTGCGGGGTGATCGCCGATCGAAGCCAAAGCTGCGCACCGCCATTTCCCGAATGCCAGCTTCGGGACGGGAGCAACGGGGCTAAGTCTCAGCAGGAGACTGAATTTGACACGGTGATTGCTGCGCGACCACTCAGAGAAAGAGGTTCGGTGCGCCGCTGGAAATGGCACAAAACAAGGGTGACCGTGCTGGTACGAACAACGATCCGCTGACTAAGAGCCAGCTGCCCCCGGGCGCGCACGCCAGCGACTGCTTCCGACCAGCATACGACAAGGGAAGAGTTAATGGATGCCATCGATTTCTAGGCGCGTACGCGGAGTAAGTGGGTCGCTGACGGCCAATCAAGGGCATGGTCAAGTGATTGAATTGTAATGGGCGTGGAGTTGGGCTTTTTGATCAATTTGCTATGGTTGCGAGCCCCCGCAACCAACAATACCGACAATGGCGAAGCAACAGACCCAGATCCGAAGGCCATTCCGGCCGTTTCGTGTTGTGATGCCCATTCCATAATAGTTCCGAACTCGCCGTGAAGCGTAGCAGTCATCTCGCCACGTTTAGCTCCGGGAAACAGTATGACGCGCTCGATCAGGCCGCGAATGGCACATGCGGCTTCATCTCGTTCAGACGGATGCTGCAGCGCCTCCGCTAGGCGTTCGACTTTCTTCCGGTAGAATTCCGCAATGTTCGGGTGGATGTCCGGGGCAACATGAGGCGCCTCGCTCATGCGCGCCCGTATGGCATCTTCCTGTGCTTCCAGCGCCAACAGCTTATCGATCAGACCTCGTGTCGACTTACCATCGGCTGCCATGTTCACCAGACGCTCTATGGCCTTCACGACCTTTTTCAGTTCCGCCTTGTCGGCAATCCCTGCGGCGCGCTGGTGTTGATTGAGCCGGTTGGTCTCCTCGACATAGGCATGAATCGCTTCAGCAACGATCTCGGGAGCCATCAACCGGTGGCGCAGACCTTCGAGTACACGCGCCTCAAGCACTTCGCGTTTTATGGAACGAGCGTTTGAGCACGAGCGCCGGCTAGCATGGGCCGAACATGCGAAGCGATCCTGTCCGCGCAGAGATACCGGGCCATTACACGCTCCGCAGACGAGCAGACCGGATAGCAACGACTTTGGACGCCGCTGCATATGCAGTTTTGCCCCTGCGTTCTCGCCTTCGATGGAACTGTTGAACTCAATTCGCTGCGAGGTTTGGCGCGCCTTCACAGCCTGCCACAAGTCGTCATCGATAATTCTGAGTTCGGCGACTTCTGCTGTAATCCACTCGGACTGAGGATTGAGACGGGAGACGCGCTTACCGGTCTGAGGATTCTTCAGATAACGTTGCCGGTTCCAGACGATCCGGCCGATATAGAGTTCGTTGTTAAGGAGGCCAGTTCCGCGCTTAGCGTGTCCGCGTAGTGTAGTGGCCGCCCAGAGCTTACCAAATGGGCCGGGAACTCTCTCTGCGTTGAGGCGCTTGGCTATCGCGAACGGGCTAATGCCGTTCGCATAGTCACGAAATACGCGGCGGATGACCTCGGCTTCCACTCCGTTTATTGTGCGCTCACCGCGGATCGGTTCGCCATCGGCACCAAGGCGCCTCACCAGATCGTAGCCGTAGGACAGGCCGCCTCCAGCCTTTCCCTTCTCGACGCGCCCACGCAAGCCGCGATGTGTCTTCTTCGCCAAATCCTTCAAGAACAGCGCGTTCATCGTGCCCTTGAGACCCACATGGAGTTCGGAGATTTCGCCTTCGGCGAGAGTGACGATGGTTATGCCGGCAAACTGCAGATGCTTGAAAAGTGTCGCGATGTCGGCCTGGTCACGAGAGATACGATCAAGTGCTTCCGCCAGTAGAAGATCGAACTTTCCCGTCCTGGAATCTTCGAGCAATTGCTGAATGCCCGGGCGCAGCGTCACGCTCGATCCGGAAATGTCGGCGTCCATGTAGCTTGCGATCACGCGCCAGCCTTCTCTGGCGGCGTGTTCATGGCAAATGCGCAGTTGGTCTTCAATCGATGATGGGCTTTGCCGGTCGCTGGAGTAACGGGCATAGAGCGCAGTACGGATCATGAAATAACTCCCGACAGCGGAAGGCCGTCATGCACGCATGACGCCTTCGGCGCCCTTTTCCCCTACGGTTTATTGATCGCGGGTTTCTCTTGGTCGTGAGGCGGAGGTTGCGTCGCGTTTAACTCGCGGGCGATTTGGCGTCCGAGCAGGCGAGCAAGGCAAACCAGGGCATCACGAGTTCGGTTTTGCTGCTCGTCAGCAGGTTCGGGGGCACCGTCAATGCCCGCGTCAGTCTCCGGGCGGATCAACGCGCGCACCTGTATGTTCGCAGTCCGGCAAAAGGCTTCTGGGTCGTGCACGCTTTGGAGGGCCAGCTCCTCAAATAGCGGCCGACTTCAGCGTCTGGAGGCGCAGTCGACCCAAAGGCTCGGAAGGCGCCGAGTACCTCTGCGAAAACAGCGAAAGTGTCCAAACTTCGTCGGAGAACGGACATGTGAAACCTACTGTCGAAGGGACGATCTGTCAGTAATGGGGGCGCGTGATTGAACTTCAAGAGGCTCCAAAGGAAGGCCTTTTCTTAGAATCGTCCACCTGCGTTCCAAGGCGTACACAGGCGCTTTGATGGATTCGAAAGAATTTTTCGCCGACGCGCTCCACCCTTTTGCGGTTCACATGCCAACCGGCATCGCGCAGCAAGGCCGTCACTCGGCGATAGCCATAGCGGCCATACTGCCGGGCAAGCGCGATGATGTCCTCGGTCAGGGCTGCTTCGTCATCCGCCTCACGCGGCGTTTTGCGCTGCGTCGATCGATGTTGCCCGAGCACGCGGCAGACCCGCCGCTCGGACACCGGCATCATGCCCCCGATATGATCGATACAGCGCCTGCGGCGCGCGGGGCTCAGAAGTTCCCCGCGAGGCCTCCTGCAGGATCAACTTGTCCAGCGTCAGATCTGACACCGCCCGCCGCAACTGGGCGTTTTCCTTCTCAAGCTCTTTCATGCGCCGAGCCTGGTCCATCTTCAGACCGCCATACTCCTTGCGCCAGCGGTAGTAGCTCTGCTCGGTGACGCCGATCCGGCGACACGCAGCCGCCATCGCTCCGCCCTGCGCCAGCACGATCTCCGCTTCACGCAGCTTGCCGATGATCTCTTCCGGCTTGTGCTTCCTCGCCATTCCATTCCTCCTTCGTGGCCAAATCTAAAACAGATTTTGGGCCACTCAGAAGGTGCAGATCATTTTGGCGTCGCGTCAGCGTCTCGAGCCGACCAACTTCCTGCTGCGCAATTGGCTCGGCCAAGCTTGAAAAGTGGCGGCCGACACGCTGACAGTGTCGGCCCGCGGCGCAGGATGGAACCTGCGCGGAGCGGGGTTAAAACGTGACGCCCACCGTCACGCCATACGTGCGCGGATCGGCATAGTAGCCGCCGGCATAACCCAGCTGCCCGAAATCGATGGCGCGCACGAAGTCCTTGGCGTTGGTCAGGTTCTTCACCCAGAAGCGGACGAAGCCCTGGCCGCCGGCCAGCGCCATGTTCTCCACGCCGATCTGCGCGTCGATCACATCGCGGTCGTCACCCTTCAGCACGTCGTTGAATGGGGAGGTGGTGATGCTGGTAAAGCTGTATTTGCCGTCCTCATGCGTATAGCCCACGCGCGCCTTCAGCGTGGCGTCGTTCCAGCCCAGCGGGAACTGCGCATTGATCGCGGCGTTGGCGGTGAGCGGCGAGGTATAACCCGGCGTCACGATGGAGGCGATGTTGACCGGCGGCGCCCCCGGCGTGGTCGATTGGCCAGCCAGGAACTCCTTGTACTTGATGTCGACATAGCCAAGGTTGCCGTCCAGCGAGAGGTACTCGTTCAGCACCGCCTGCGCTTCCACTTCGAAACCAGTGTAGGTCACCTTGCCGGCATTGCCGATGCGCGTGGCGAAAGTGCCGACTGGCGCGTCGGTCAGCGGCACGTTGACTGCCAGATCCTTGTAGATGTTGTGATAGGCGGCAAGGTTCAGGCGCAAGTGGCGGTTGAACAGTTCGCTCTTCACGCCGATTTCGTAGGAGGTCACGCTTTCCGGGTTGTAGTGCGGCAGCGTGGTTGTGCCGGTGATCGCGGGGTCCTGAGAGTTGAAGCCGCCCGATCGATAGCCGGTGGCGGCGCGGGCATAGAGGTTGATGTCGTGCGCGATGTCGTAACCGGCCATCAGGTTCCAGGTGAACTTGCTGAAGCTGGCATGCCCGGTTTCGGCTACCGGTAGCGGCGCGGCGCCGTTCTGCTGGCGGATCATGCTCTTGTCGTCCCAGGTGTAGCGCCCGCCCGCCGTCAGGCGGATGCCGCTGTCCCGCCCGCCGGGGTAGAAGGTGAACTGGCCGTATAGCGCCTTGCTCTCGCTGGAGGCAGTGTAGGTCAGTCGGGCCAGCGTCTGCACAAGGCGGTAGCGCGCCGGATTGGCGGCGGCGAAGGACGGGCCAAGCGCGCCAAAATTGGCCAGGAAGATGGCGTTGGTATCGAGGACGTAGCCGCTGTTCTGATAGCCGTCTTCCGATCCCTTTTCCCAGAAGTAGAAGCCGCCCACGACCCAGTCCAACGTGTCGGTATCGCCGGAAACTTCGATCTCCTGGCTCAGCTGCTTATGGCGGCGGTGGTTGTTGATGTCGTAAAGGTTCTGCGACGTCGTCGGCACCGGCGCGGCGGCGATGAACGGGCGCGCGGCGGCCGGGATGGAGGGGATGTACTGCAGCAGCGAGACAGGCATCCCGTTGAACAGCGTGGCGTTGGAGAAGGCCGGCCCGGTGAACGCGCCGATGCCGTCCAGATCGGCGATGGAATCGCTGTTCCAGAAGCGATAGCCGGTGGTGGACTTCACTTTGAAGGCGCCGAAATCGTTCTGGACCTGCAGGTTGTGGCCCCAGCTCTTGTCCACCGCCTTGCTCAGAATGTCGTTGCAGACTTTGCTGCGGTACTTGCGCCGGGGCTCTGCCAGTGCCGCGCATTCGGGATCTGCGAAAGTCACGCCGGCCAGATACTGCGCCACCGGGGCCTGCTGGGTGACCGCCACCGATTGGCCGTCCACCACGATTGGCGGACGATAGGTGCCATCCGCCACGTTGGTCAGCTGGAAGGCGGGCGGGTTGCCGTCGATCCGGTTCCAGTCGAAGATGTACTGGATGCTGCCGGTGCCGCCCAGTTCGGCGCGGGCGGCGATGCGGAAGGCATCGCTGTTGCGCGCACCGGGGTCTTTCGAATCCTTCGGCTGGTGGATGTTGTCCACCACGCCGTTTCGCTGCGAATGGCTGTAGGACAGGCTGGTGGCAATGCCGGCGATCTCACCGGGATCGAGGATGATCTTGCCGCTCCACGCATCGAAGTTGCCGTATCCGGCCTCTGCCTTCAGGCGGAAGGTCTTCGACGGTTCGCGGGAGATGAAGGCCATGGCGCCGCCGGTAGTGTTACGGCCGAACAGCGTGCCCTGCGGCCCGCGCAGCACTTCCACGCGCTGGATGTCCATCACGTCCAGCCCCATCGCGCCCGAACGGGCGATGTAGACGCCGTCGACATAGAGGCCGTTCGCGGCATCGACGCCGAAGCTTTCGCTGCCGCCGTTGGAGATGCCGCGCATCGAGAAGACCGCCGCGCTGTTGCTGACCGTGCCCGGCAGGATCGTGACGTTCGGCGCCAAGCCGCTGAGATCGCGCGAATCCTGGATGCCAAGTTGCTCGATCTTCTCGCTGCCGATGGCGCTGATCGCGATGGGCACGTCCTGCAGGTTTTCCGAACGCTTCTGCGCGGTCACCACGATCTCGTTCAGACCGGACTGGGCTGGTTCTGCCGGCTTTTCCTGCGCCATGGCGGGCAGGGCAAGCGCAAGCCCGCTGGCGCCCGCCAGCAAGCGCACGATGAGGGTGGGGCTCCTGAAACTCTGATGGCATTTCGGCATCGATTGTCTCCCGTGATTGTCTTTTTGTTCGCGGCAGGTCCGGCCCTATCCGGCCCGCCGTCGCTGGTGCCCGGATCGGAACCGGTGTGGTGCACACCCTCCGGACGGAGGCGCGCCGGTGAGATTGGCCGTCAGGACGGCATGTAGAGTTGCGCGGCCTTGCCCCCGTCCACCGGCAGCGCGGTGCCGGTGACGTAGCTGGCATCGTCGGAAAGCAGGAAGGCGATGGCGCGGGCCAGTTCGTCCGGATGGCCGCCCCGACCCATCGGAATGGCCTCCGTTGTGCGCGCGGCGACTTGTGGCGCGCGGGCGGCGAATTCCGCCGTGCCCACGGTCTGCACCTGGCCGGGGACCACGGCATTCACGCGAATGCCCAGCGGTGCGCCCTCCATCGCGGCCACCGCCGTGAAATGGACCAGTGCTGCCTTGGAGGCGGAATAGCTGGCCATGTTGACCGCCGCGCGAATCCCGCATGTGGACGCGACATTGACGATGGCGCCGCCGTTGCCGCCATCGGTCATGGCCTTCATCGCCGCCTGCGTGGCGACGAAGGCGGCATCGGCGTTGACCGCGAAATCCTTGCGCCAGTGCTCTATCGTCAGCCGCGCGATCGGCGCGTAGTGCGTGGACATCGCGTTGTTCACCAGCATGTCCAGCCGGCCATGACGGCGGGCGACATCCTCGATCATCGCGGTGAGGGCGGGGAAATCCGCCACGTCCAGCCCGACGGCGGTGATACGGCCGCCTTCGGCCTCTATCGCGGCCAGGGCGTGGTCCAGCTTTTCCTGCCGGCGCCCGCAGATCGTCACCAGCGCCCCGCGCCGGGCGAGCAGCGCGGCGGTGGCTAACCCGATGCCGTCGCTGCCGCCAGTGACCACGGCCACGTGCCCTTCGAAATCCCGAATCATCGCTTTCCCAGCTTCCTCTTGTCCCGTGGTGCGCAACTCGCGAGCGGCTGCGTTACGCAAATGGATTCTTCAAAATGCGTAGAATGTAAACATGAAAAATACGAATCTACGTCAGAAGAACGAAATTGAGCGATCGCGATGAGCGTGCGAATCGGCGCAAAAACACCGCCAGAATATGCGAAAAACGTACATTTTTGCGAAGTGAATGGCGGGCTCTTCGGAAAATCGCGCAGCGTTGCGTGTGTCGATATGGCGCGTAAAAATAATTGTCTTGAAATACGCGAATAAGGGAATATTCTGGCCGCAGAACACAAACGATGCGAGTCGACGGGAACGGGATGTCTGGCGCGAAGCCGGGGCTGCGTAAGCGGGCCTTGCGGGCTTGGCCGGACCCTTGTGCGCCCACGGCTACCGGGTAGGGGAAGGCAGTGCTCAATCAGTGTGACGGTGCGGGTGTGGCCACGGTCGACCCCGTCTTTGCGGAAGTCACCGCAGCCGGTGCCCCGTTCGAAATCGGTGAGCGGGACGGCCTGCGCATCTTCGTCAACGCGCCGTCGGACCTTGGCCAGTTGCTGGAAACGGCGCGCCGGTTCGGCGATCAGACGATGATCGTCGATTTCGAAGGTCCCGAAGGCGAGCGCCGGCTGAGCTATGCCGAGGTTTGCGCATGGCGCGACCGGCTGGTCCGCCATCTTGGCATCCGCCGGGGAGACCGGGTGGCGATCGCCATGCGCAACCGGGCGGAATGGATGGTGGCCTTCCTTGCCGTCATCAAGGCCGGCGGCGTGGCGGCGGTGCTCAACAGCCGCGGATCGGCGGCCGAGATCGCGGATACCATCGATTACATCGATCCTGCGCTGGTCCTTGCCGATGGCGAGCGTGCCACGGCGATCCGCGATGGCGGCTATTGCGGCCGCATTCTGAATCTGACCGCGCCGCTGGACGGGGAGGGGGCGGAGTCCGAACCGGTCGCGCCCGCCGCGCCCGACGATGCCTGCGCGATCCTCTTCACCTCCGGCACCACCGGCCGCTGCAAGGGTGCGGTGCTTTCGCATCGCGGCCTGATTACGGGACTGCTGGGCACGCAGCTGACCGGATCGATGGTGCTGCACAACATGGCGCGCCAGTACGGCATTTCGGTCGAGACCATGATGCAGCAGGCGCCGCCGCAGGCGATCCTGCTGGTCTATCCGCTGTTCCACATTTCCGGGCTCGGATCGGGCTTCTTGGCGCCGATGCTTTCGGGCGGGAAGATCGTGACGATGCGGCGCTGGGATGCGGCGGAAGCGGTGCGGCTGATCGTCAAGGAGCAGGTCACCCAGCTCTCCACCGTGCCGACGATGCTGTGGGACATGGTACACAAGGCGCGGCTGGCCGATGCCGATCTGGGATCGCTACGCAACATCGGCTCCGGCGGGCAGGCGCTGCCGCTGAACCTGCTGGAAGAAGTGCACCGTCTCTGCCCGCACGCGCTGCTGGGCACCGGCTATGGCATGACGGAAACCTCCGGCGCGATCGCGCAGGCGGTCGGTGACGATTTCCTGCAGGCGCGCGCCTCTGCCGGCCGCGTGCTGCCGCTGGTGGACATGCGCATCGTGCGGCCCGACGGCGGCCTTTGCGCGGCGGGTGAAAGCGGTGAGATCACGGTGCGGAGCGCCATGGTCATGTCAGGCTACTGGAACCGGCCGGAAGAGACCGCCGCCGCGCTCACGCCCGATGGTTGGCTGCGCACCGGCGACATCGGTTTTCAGGATGAGCGTGGCTACATCACCATCGTTGACCGGTCGAAGGACATGGTCATCTCCGGCGGTGAGAACATCTACTGCGCCGAAGTGGAGCGGGTGCTGAGCGAACTGCCGCAAGTGCGCGAATGCGCGACTTTCGGGGTAGCGGACGACCGGCTTGGCGAACTGCTGGTGGCGGTGATCGATGCCGACGGGCTGGACGCGGAAACGGTGTGCGAATGGGTGGCCGGGCGGTTGGCCCGTTACAAGGTGCCGGCTCACGTCGCCTTCTCGGCTGGGCCGCTGCCGCGCAACCATTCCCAGAAAATCGACAAGATCGCGCTACGTGCGCTGTGGCCGCAACTGGCCGCGCAAGGCTGACCGGGCAACTGACAGCGCAACAAAGGACAGGAGAACACCGCATGGGTATGCCCCGTGACATCGGCATTATCGACTGCATGCTCGGCATTCCGGAGGCGGAGGACCGTTCCGAATGGTTCGCGCCGTTTCGTCCGCTGATCAAGGACCAGCAGACGATCCAGCAGTTCGCGATGCCGGCGCAGTACATGTTCAAGGACATTCCGCAGACCGGCGACGTGGACGATTTCGTGGCTTGGACCGTCGCCCAGATGGACCGTCACAACGTTGATAAGGCCATGGTCGGCTGGAACGACAATGCCACGTCCTACCGGGCGAAGGAAATGTTCGGGAACCGCTTCTTCTTCGATCTGCCGGTCGATCCCAATCGCGGCATGGAGGAAGTGCGGCGCATCCGGCGGATCCATGCCGAAGTCGGCCTGTCGGCGATCAGCTGCTTTCCGGCGGGAACGCTGCCGCAAGTGGCGATTAACCACAAATACATGTTCCCCATCTACGCCTGTGCGGAAGAACTGGGCCTGCCGGTGCTGCTCAACGTCGGCATTCCCGGCCCGCGTATCCCGATGGAAACGCAGAAGGTTGAGCATCTGGACGAGGTCTGCTGGTTCTTCCCGGACCTGAAGATCGTCATGCGCCACGGCGCCGAGCCGTGGGAGGCGCTGGCCGTGAAGCTGATGCTGAAGTGGCCGAACCTCTATTATTCCACCAGCGCCTTCGCGCCCAAGCACTACCCCAAGGCGATCGTCGATTACGCCAATACGCGCGGCGCGGAGAAGATCCTCTACGCCGGCTATTTCCCGATGGGCCTCAGCCTGGAACGCATCTTTTCCGACATGGAGAACGTGCCGTTCAAGGACCACGTCTGGCCCAAGTTCCTGCGCGAAAACGCGATCAGGGTTTTCGATCTCAAGTCATGACCGGAGAGGTACCCATGTCCGAAGCCGATCCGCGCGCCACCAGCGATGCGCGCACCCCGCCCGTTGCCGTGTGGCAGGTCCTCGAAAACCTGCGCGGCCAGGATCTGACCGACTGGCGCCTTGCGGAAGTGAAAGGCCGCGCCTCCGTAGAGGCGCGCAACCTGAACAACGGCATCCCGTTCGGCTGGTATCCGATCGACTTGTCCGCCGACCTTGCCGTGGGCGAGGTGAAGCCGCTGCATTATTTCGCCAAGGATCTGGCGATGTGGCGGGGCGAGGATGGGCAGGTGCGCGTGGTCGATGCCTATTGCCGTCACCTTGGTGCCCACATGGGCCACGGCGGCAAGGTCAACGGCAATCTGCTGGAATGCCCGTTCCACGCCTGGCGCTATGACGGGGATGAGGGCGTGGTGAAGGAGATTCCCTATGCCCGCGTGATCCCGCCGCAGGTGAAGCGCAAGTGCGTGCGCACCTGGCACGTGGTGGAGGTGAACCGCTGGATCTGGGTCTGGTATCACCCTGAGGACGCCGATCCCCTGTGGGAAGTGGCGGTGCTGCCGGAGGCGACCGATCCCGACTGGACCGATTACGAGGTTCACGAATGGAACGTCTGGGGTTCGCTGCAGAACATGGCCGAAAACGGCGTGGACTTCGCGCACTTCAAGTACATCCACGGCACCGCCGATGTGCCGCAGGGCGATCTGCGCTGGGGCGAATGGGGCCGCGGTGCGGACGTGAAGGCGAAGATGGGCACGCCGATGGGCGAAGTGGACGGCCTTATCAGCTATGACACGATGGGCCCGGGCCAGAGCTGGACGCGCTTTACCGGTATTTCCGAAACGCTGATGATCGCCTGCCTTACGCCGGTGAGCGAGGATCACGTCCATGCGCGCTTCTGCTTCACCCAGCCCAAGGCGCAGGCCGAAGGGCCGATGGGGCGGCTGGCCAAGGGCCTGATCCGCGACATCTGCAAGCAGTTCGATCAGGACAAGGTGGTGTGGGACCGCCAGAAATTCGAACCCTCTCCGATCATCTGCGACGGTGACGGTCCGATCCCGCAGTTCCGCAAGTTTTATTCCCGCTTCTACGCACAGCAGGATTGAACATGGGGGACATGCCGGGCGAAGGAACGTCGATGACCCGTCGCACGATGATCGCAGGTGCGGCGGCGGCCGGGGGGCTTGCCGCCGCACCTGCCCTTGCGGCCACGAAAGCCGCGACCGGGGCTGGCGATCCGCTTGATACGCACGATGCGCTGGGGCTGGCCGAGCTTGTCCGTACGCGTCAGGTATCGCCGCTCGAACTGCTGGACGCGGCGATCGGCCGGGCTGAGGCGCTAGACCCGCGCCTGCATTTCATGGCGCAGCGGCATTACGACTATGGCCGCGCGGCGATTGCCAACGGGCTTCCCCAAGGGCCGTTCCGCGGCGTGCCCTGGCTACTCAAGGACCTGAACACCTATATCGCTGGATTGCCGACCGGGAACGGCAGCCGATTCTTCAAGGATTACCGCCCCAATGTAACCTCCGAACTGGTGCGCCGGATCGAGAAGGCGGGCTTCGTCGTCTTCGGCAAGACCGCCGTGCCCGAACTGGGCCTGACCGGCACGACCGAAAACCAGGTGACCGGCGCCACCCGCAATCCGTGGAACCCCGCGCATATCGCCGGTGGTTCATCGGGGGGGGCGGCGGTGGCAGTGGCATCGGGCGTGATCCCCGCCGCGCATGCGACCGATGGCGGCGGATCGATCCGCATTCCGGCATCGTGCTGCGGCCTATTCGGCCTCAAGCCCAGCCGGGGCCGCGTGCCGATGGGGCCGCCGCGTACCGAGGGGTGGGGCGGCCTTTCGGTGCACCACGCGGTAACGCGCAGCGTGCGCGATTCCGCCGCGATCTTGGACGTCACGCACGGCGTAGAGCCCGGCAGCCGCTATTCCGCACCCACCCCGTACGAGACGTTCCTGGCGCAAGTGACCAAGGCGCCGGGCAAGTTGCGCATCGCGCTGATGCTGGATGCGCCCTCCCGCGCGCCGATCGATCCCGAGTGCCGCGACGCGGCGCTGGCTGCCGCACGCCTTTGCGAAAGCCTTGGCCACACGGTCGTCGATGCCGCGCCGAAGCTGGACGTGGCCGCTCTCGGCGCGGCTGGTTTTGCGCTGATCGCCTCTTCCGTGGCGGCGGACATGCTGGACCGGGCCAAGGCTACCGGCATTCCGCTGGTCCCCGATGTGCTGGAACCGATCACGCTGGCTTTCGTAGAGATGGGCCAGCACGTCACCGGCATGGACTATGTGCGGGCCAACAATGCGCTGCAGGCGGCGGCGCTGGCGATGGCGCAGTTCATGGCCGGTTACGACATGATACTTTCCCCGACGCTGGCCGCGCCGCCGCTGCAACTGGGCAAGATCAATCTGACGCCGGGCGTCGACTTTGCCGCATGGGGTGCACGCGCGGCGGCGTTCTCTCCCTTCACGCAAGTGGAAAACATGACGGGCCAGCCCGCCATGTCGGTGCCGCTCGGCATGTCGAAGGCGGGCCTGCCGATCGGCGTCATGTTCGTCGGCCGTTACGGCGACGAGGCGGGATTGCTGCGGCTTGCGGGGCAACTGGAACAGGCCGCGCCGTGGAAGGATCGACGCCCGCAAGTGTGATCGGCCTCGGCCGGCCAATGACAATTCAGGAGTACGGGTAATGCGCGGATTGAGCGGCAAGGTCGGCATCGTTGCCGGCGGCGGGCGAGGCATCGGTGCGGCAACGGCGCGCCGTCTCGCGGCCGAGGGTGCGGCAGTGGTGATCGGCGATATCGTCGAAGAATGGGCGCTGGATACCGCGCAGACCCTGCGCGCGGCGAGCGGCAAGGTGATCGGCATGCGTCTGGACGGCACCAGTGCCGCGTCGCAGGCCGGAATCGTGGCGGCGACGCTGGCGGAATTCGGCGGGCTGGACTTCTACCACTCCAACCTCGCGGGCGGGACGGAGGGCGATATCGACGTGCTCAACTGCACGGAGGAGGTGCTGGACCGCTCTTTCGCGATCAATGCCAAGAGCCATTTCCTCGCCACCCAGGCGGCGCTGCCGGTGCTGCTGGAGCGCGGCGGCGGGGCGATGATCTATACCTCGTCCGGCGCGGCGATCTCTGGCAATCCGCTGCAGGTCGCCTATCCGATGACCAAGAACGCGCTTCATGCGCTGGTCCGCCACGTCGCGCGCAAGTTCGGCAAGCAGGGCGTGCGCGCCAACGGCATCTGCCCCGGCGTGGTGATGACCGAGGCGGTGGCCCAGCACCTGACCGACGACTATGTGGCCGGAATGCTGGATGGGATCCCGCATCGCCGCCTCGGCCAGCCGGACGATATTGCCGGCGCGGTGGCCTTCCTCGCTTCGGACGACGGCGAATGGGTCAACGGCCAGCTCTGGCACGTCAACGGCGGCTCGCTGCTACGCGATTGAGCATCGATCAAGCCCGGGGATTTCCCAATGCGGAGAAGCGCTTTCGATTCGACGTGCCGTTTCGATACTGGCAAGACCCTTCGCTTATCGGCAACGATGGGAAAGAAACGGGCGAAGGCATGGACGATCTGGCGGACTTCGATGAAACGGACCTGAAGATCGTGGAGCAGTTGCGGCGCAATGGCCGCGCCACGCACCAGCAGATCGCCAAGGCGCTCGACATCGCGCCCACCACCGTTTCCGCCCGGATGCGGCGCATGGAAGAGTCCGGCACCTTGCGCGTGGTCGCCGTTTCGGACTTCGCGGTGCATGGCTATCACGTGCTGATCTACATCGGGATCGAGGTCAGCGGACGCGCGCCGGGCGACGTGGCAGAGGAACTGGCGCAGTTCGAGGAAGTCTTCGCCGCCTATCTGGTGACGGGCCGCTACGAAGTGAGCGTGCTGCTGGCACTGCCCAACGTGGACGATCTTTCGCAGTTCGTGACCAGGAAGTTCTCGAAAGTGGCGGGCATCCGCTCGATCACGCAGTCGATCGGGCTGGACATCATCAAGTTCGGTCTGGATTCGGTGGAGGACGCGGAATGAGCTGGCCCGATCTCGACGATCTCGATCACCGCATCATCGCGATCCTTTCGAACGATGCGCGCGTGTCCAACCGCAGTATTGCCGCCGATCTGGGGGTCAATGAAGGCACCATCCGCCTGCGGCTGAAGCGCTTGCAGCAGGATGGTCTGATCGCCTTTACCGCGCTGATCAGCCCTAAACTGGACCGCAGTACCAAAACCGCTTTCGTCTCGATCCAGGCGGACATGACGCGGTTCAAGCAGATCGCCCGTGAATTGCGGCAGATCCCGACGATCCATTCTATCATGACGATGCTGGGTCCATTCAACATCATGACCACCTGCTTCTATAGAGAGATAGAGGACCTGCATGAGGTCACGGTGCGCCAGATCTTGGCAGTCGAAGGGGTGCAGCACGTGGAAACGTCGATTGCGGTGAAGACGGTGAAGTTCACCAATGGCGTGGTCGGCGTCAGCGCCGTCGCCAAAGGGTGATGCCATCGGCCGGCTGTTACGCCGGCCGATAGTGTCTATCCGTCCTATCCGAACTGGGCGGCGATTTCGTTCACCGCCGCGCGGACATCCTGCCGACGATAACCGAGCAGAGCGGTTTCAGCGGGATCGGGTTGGTAATCGATGAAGTTGCCGCGCCCTTGCGGGATCGCCACGTCGGGCAGCAGGGGCATTTCCGCATCCCGTTCCTCCAGTTGCACATCGGACCGACCCGCCGCGTCGAAGAACATCTGGAAGTAATCCCGGAACGACAGATTTTCGTCACCGACGAGATAGGCTTTGCCCGGCGCGCCCCGTTCCAGCGCGCCCTCGATCGCTTCGGAAAGCGAAGTGAATGACATGAAATTGGTGCCGCCGGTCGGTGCGTAAGGCGGGATCGGCAGGTGTCCCTTGGCCCACTGGGCGTAAGGTTCGAAGATGGCGCTGGGCAGGCCGGGGACAGTGCCGACCATGAAGGGGGCATTCACGCTGCAGACGTCGAAGCCAGCGCGACCCTCGGCACGCGCTCCTTCGCAGGCGGCAAGGCGCGATTGAATGTAGACATTGCCGTCCAGCAGGTGCGGAGCGGCCTGGGGGTAAAAGCTGCCGAGCTGCACCGCACGGGATACGCCCGCCTCGCGCGCGGCGGCGAAGAATGCGGGAATGGCCACGTCATTGGCCTGGCGCAGCCACGCCCCGAAGTCCGCTCCCGCGGGCACATGGCGCGGATCGTTGCCGGCGGCAAAGACGACCCAGTCGAACCCCGCCAGTCGATCCGGGGTGAAATCGCCGGTCACATAGTCGCCTTGTAGATAGGCGAGCTTGGCCATGGGCGTGGCGGCATTGGCGCCTGTGCCGCGCCCGGTGATGGTGACCTGATGGCCTTTTGCCGCAAGATGAAGGGCGGCATGGCCCCCAAGGGCGCCGGTGCCCCCGACGACGAGAACTTTCATGGACAATCTCTCCGTACAATTGTGGTTCTATCGGTTTTCATTCGGCGGGGGCGGCGGGCCCGGATCGCCGACCGGCCGGTTCTCTTCCCAGTCGACGATCAGGTGCCTGCGGGTGAAGCGCCAGTCGGCACCGTCCCGCCGCCATTCGTCCTGGTAACAAATCGCCCAGCACATCAGGGTGTCTGGACCCTCTGCATTCGCAATGCGATGTTCCGCCGTGCACAGGGTCTCTCCACTGGCGTGATCGCCCGCTATTTCCACGATCTGGTCGTGGACGATGTGGCGGGTGGCCTTGAACGCGTGCGCCAGAAAATCGATGGACTGCAGGCAGGCCTCGATACCGCTCGCCACGAAGCCGGGGCCGGCGATTTCCACCTCCTCTGCAAGAACCGCGCGCCAGTCCTCCTTCGAGCGACGATCCGCGCCCCGGGCATAGAGTGCGGCGGTGCGGCGCAGGGCGGCGCGATCCTCGTCCTGTGGCGTCATGACGGGACTTTGAGGCCGTTGGCGCTGATCATCGGGACAACCGTCCATTCGCCTTGCGGGGTCTGCATCCAGCCCGAGGCCGCGAGTGCGCCGCCGTCTACATGGATGGCTGTTCCGGTCACCCAGGAGGCAAGCGGGCTGGCCAGATAGAGTGCGGCCCCGGCGGAATCGGATGGATGGCCGAAGCGGCCGAGCGGAATCCACTTGTCCATATGGCCGCGGTTTTCGGGCGGGATCATGAAGTCCAGCGCGACTTGTGGGGTATCGGTGGTTTCCGGGGCGATGTCGTTGACGCGGATCCCTTCGGGGGCAAGTTCGAGTGCAAGGCTCTTGGTGAAGCCCATCAGCCCCGCCTTGCCGGCCGCGTAGACCGCGCAATAGGGGATGCCGCGATAGGCCTCGATCGATGTGATGTTGATGATCGACGCGCCGCGCCCGGCCGCGCGCAGCAGGGGAATCATCGCGCGGTCCATCCGCAGGATATGGCCGAGATTGGTATCGAGAATTTCGTCGATCTCGTCTTCGCCCAGCATTTCGAAGGGGCGGGCGTGCACGAAATGGCCGACGTTGTTGACGAGCACGTCCAGTTTGCCGAATTCCGACGCGATCCGCTCTGCAAGAACCTTCGGGGTTTCACGCTTGAGCACATCGCATTGAATGACACGTGCGCCGGGCAGATCGGCTTCCACGGCCTTCGCGCGTTCGGCATCGATCTCGGCAATGATCACCTGGGCGCCGGCGTCGTTGAAGCTTTCCGCCACGGCTCTCCCGATACCGACACCACCGCCCGTGACGAGAACTGTCTTTCCGGTGAAATCGAGCGCCTGACGCGGATGGAATGGGGCGCCTGTCTGGCCCATCGTTTGCAATCCTCTCGTTATGTTTTTCAAATCGCAATATGCGTCGTAAAAACATTATTTCAATACGCAAAAATTGACTATAATTCGATTATGATCCTTTGATAGTGCGTTAAATCGATTTTTGGTTGCGAGATGATCCACCTCTCGATTCAGCTATCATCCAGGGGGACAGTGCGGATCGTTCAGTGGCAAGGGGCGTCCTTGCAGAATTCAGTGCGGATATTTTTGAGATAAAAAATACGCAAAATGCATCTTGAAAAAGGTGATTTGCGTAATATAGCGTGATTGAAAGCGCGAAATTCACCGCATGGGTGAGGGCGCGGCGGGAGGATGCAGGTGCTGTGGTGGCGGCGGCTACGCAAGGGTGGCGTGATACGAACACGGCCGCTCTCTGCGCGGGTCGAACGTCGGGTGCTTGAGATCGTGAAAGCGGGTTGAAATGGAATTCACGTTTACCGACGAACAGCGGATGATTGCGGAGACGGCGCGTGCCTTCTTCTCCGAAAATGCGACCAGTGCGCGCACGCGCGCGGCAATGGAAGGTGAAGGCATCGACCGGGCGCTGTGGCGTGATTTCTGCCAGGAATTGGGCTTTTCCGGTATCTCCATCGCGGAAGATGCGGGCGGGGCGGGCCTTGGCCTGGTCGAACTGGCCATCCTTGCCGAGGCGGCAGGCGCACACGTGGCTGCGCTGCCGATGCTGGGCAGCCTGATGCTGGCCGCGCAGGCGATTGCCGCAGGCGGCAGTGAGGCGCAGCGCGAGGCGTGGCTGCCGGGCCTGCTGTCGGGGGAGGCGATTGCCGCTTTCGTCGAAGATGCCGGGCTGGAAGCGCGCGATGGGAAGCTGACCGGCGGTTCCGGCTTCGTCGCGCATGGTGCGCTGGCCGAGCTTTGCGTGGTCACCGATGGCAGCGGCGCATGGCTGGTGCGGCGCGATGCGGCGGGGGTTTCCGTCTCTGCGCAGACGACGATGGATCAGACGCGCCCGCTGGCAGAAGTGCGGTTTGACGGCGCTTCGGCGGAGGCCCTGACCGACCCGGCGGAAGGACTCGCCGCGGCCAACCGCGCCGCGCTGGTCGGCCTTGCAGCCGAGGCATTAGGCGGCGCGCAGGCCAGTCTCGACCGCACGGTGGACTATGCGCGGGAGCGTGTGCAGTTCGGCCGGCCGATCGGCTCGTTTCAGGCCTACAAGCACCGCCTTGCCGACATGATGGTGGAGATCGAGCAGGCCCGCTCGGCGGTCTATTGGGCGGCCTGCGCGGTGGATGAGGGGAGCGAGGAAGCCCCGCTGGCGCTCCACGCCGCCAAGTCCTTCGCCGCCGATACCGCTTTTCGCTGCGCGGCGGACATGATCCAGCTCCACGGCGGCATCGGTTTCACGTGGGAGCATGACGCGCACTTGTTCTTCAAGCGTGCGCGTTCGATCCAGACCTTGCTGGGCAAGGGGGATTGGCACCGCGAACAGGTGGCCGCGATGATTTTGGGAGAAGCGGCATGAAGCTGGGATTTTCGCAGGCGGACGAGCATTTCCGCCAGGAATGCGCCGATTGGCTCAACGGTCAGATGGCGGGCGAATTCCGCGACATCAAGGGCATCACCAAGCTGACCGGAAGCCCCGAACGCCGCAAGGAATGGGAAAAGCAACTGGCCGCGCATCGCTGGTCGTGCATTGGCTGGCCGGAGCAATGGGGCGGGCGCAATGCCACGCTGGCCCAGCAGGTGATCTTTGCTGAGGAATATGCCCGCGCCGGGGTGCCGGGCCGCGTCAATCACATCGGCATCGAACTGGCCGGGCCGACGATCCTGACGTTCGGCACCGAAGAGCAGAAGCAGCGTTTCCTGCCCGGAATCGCGGCGGGTGAGACGATCTTTTGTCAGGGCTTTTCGGAGCCCAATGCCGGGTCCGACCTTGCCGGCGTGCGCACCAAGGGGCGGCTGGAAGACGGGGAATGGGTGGTCAACGGCCAGAAGATCTGGACCAGCCTTGCCCATATCTCGGACTGGATCTTCGTGGTCACGCGCACGGAAGAGGGCAGCCAGGGCCCGCGCGGGCTGACCTTCCTGATGATGCCGATCGACCAGCCCGGCATCGAGATCCGCGGCATCCGCCAGATCAACGGCGATGCCGAATTCAACGAGACGTTCTTCACCGACGCCCGCTGCCCGGCGGACAGCTACATCGGCACGGTGGGCGAAGGTTGGAAGATCGCGATGGGCCTGCTGGCGTTCGAGCGCGGGGTGTCCACGCTGGGCCAGCAGATGGGCTTCCGCAACGAATTGGATGAGATCATCGCTGCCGCCAAAGCCAACGGCGCGGCGGGCGATCCGCTGATCCGCCAGCGCTTGGCCAAGGCAGAGATCGGCCTGCGTCTGATGCGTTATGGCGCGCTGCGGATGCTCTCCCAGACCGACAATTCGCGCATGGACGGCGCGGCGCTGACCTACAAGATCCAGTGGGCGACATGGCGGCGCAGTCTTGGCGAACTGGCGATGGACGTGCTGGGGCAGGCGGGCGAAGTCAGCGCCCATGACGAGTACGAATGGGATACGTTGCCCAACCTGTTCCTCTTCAGCCGGGCGGACACGATCTACGGCGGCACGAACCAGATCCAGCGCAACCTGATCGCCGAGCGCGGCCTTGGCCTGCCGCGCGAACCGCGCTGGACGGCCTGACGCAGCGATGGAGCCGGAGGACCCGTTCGAGCGGCTGAAGTCCATGCCCCCGCGCGGGCATCATGCCCTGCTGGGCATCTATCACGTCGCGGCCGGGGCGGATTGGGCGGAGCTGGCCTGTCCGTTCTCGGCGGGCTTCCTGATGGATGCGGGCTCCGGTCTCGTTTCTTCAGGTCCGGTCATCTCGCTGATCGATGCGGCGGCGGGGGCGGCGATCATCGCGCGCACGCGGCGGTGGGAGCCGATGGCGACGCTGGACCTGAGGGTCGATTACCTGCGTGCGGCGCGTCCCGAATGCACGCTCCACGCCCGCGCCACCTGCCACCGGGTGACGCGCCGCGTGGCCTTCACACGTTGCGAAGTGCACGACGGCGATCCCGCCAATCCGGTCGCCTTCGCGGCCGCCAGCTTCTTTTTCACGAGCGAGCCATGATCGATCGGGCCCCCTATGCACAATTGTTGGGTGTACGCGAATGGATCGACGCGGACGGCAGTACGGGCCTCGTCATGCCCGCGTCCGTCGCGCTGGAGGGGCGATTGGGCTTCCTCTACGGCGGCGTGATCGGCAGTGTGCTCGAACTCGCCTGCCTCGCCGCGCTGGCGGGGGAGGGCGAAGTGGCGGCAGAGCGCCCCCGCCCGATCAACATCACCATCGATTTCCTGCGCGGCGGGTTGATGGTCGAAAGCTATGCCCAGGCGCGCATCGTGCGCCTGGGCAAGCGGGTGGTGAATGTGGACGCGACTTGCTGGCAGAGCGATCGGGAAAGCCCCATCGCTACCGGACGGATGCATATCCTTAGAGCTTGATCGAAAGATCGATGCCGTAAGTCACCGGATCGTCGAACAGCGCGGCGGCAGTCACGCCGGTGTTGGAGATGATGTTGATCTGCTGCTTGTTGGTGAGATTGCGGCCCCAGAGCGAGATGGTCGCCGTCGTCGGCCCCAGCGGCAGGTCCATCAACGAAAGCCGCGCGTTCAGCGTCAGCAGCTCCTTCTGGGTATTCTCCGCATTCATGTAGTCGTTGGTGTAGGGCAGGCCTGCCGCCGCGAAACCGGCGCTGCTGAACACGCTGGTGCCGACCACGATCTTGGAGCGCAGCGCCCCGTCCACGCGCAGGGCCAGGCGCATCCCGTCATCCAGCGGCTGCACGTATTCGGCCGAAAGGTTCGACATGAAAGTGGGGCGCATCGTTTCGGGATAGTCCGAAACTTTGCTGACGCCGCCGCTGGCCAGAACTTCGGGCGAAATTTCCAGATACTTGAAATCGGTCGCGCTGCCGCTGGCGCTCAACGTCAGGTTTTCGATGGGTATCGCGGTCACTTCGAACTCCAACCCGAAGGCGCGGGCCTTGCCGAAGTTGGCGGTGTATTGAGAGGAGACGATCGGCTCGCAAATGCCGCTGGGCGAAGTCGCGCAGCCGGAAGAGGCGAAGATCGGCGTCTGCAGGTTGGAATACCGCACATGGAACAAGGCCAGGTTGGTGCGCAGGCGGTGGCCCAGCCAGTCCGCCTTCAGCCCGCCTTCCCACGAATAGGCGCGCTCCTCCTTGTAGGGGATCGCCGGGCCCTGGAACACTTTGCCGGTCACGCTGTCCACCGCCAGCGGGCCCGCGGCCGTGCCACCGGCGATAAAGCTGGTGACGTATTTGGCATAGAGCAGCAGGTCGCGCGAAGGCTTGTAGGTGACGTTCGCGAGGTAGCTGAAATTGCCCTTCGAATAGGTGTAGGTCGATCCCGGCTCGCCCGCCGACGTATCGAAGAAGGTCTTGTCGTCCTGCGTGTAGCGGATGCCGCCCGTCACATCGATCTGGTCGGTGGTGTGCCAGGTCGCCTGTCCATATCCCGCGACTTGCCGGACCTTGAAATAGAAGCTGCGGTCGAAATCGGTGATCGGCGTGCCGGGATGGGCATTGCCGGGGAAGACCTGGAAAGTATCGACGACCGGCAGGCCAAAGGGGTTCTCTCCCGGCGGTGTGCGGCGGTTGTAGTAGAACAGGCCCGCCGTCGCCGCCACGGGCGTGGTGTCCACGTTGAACTGCAATTCGTTGCTGAACTGGCGCAACTGGTTGCAGCAGCGCACCGACAGCGGGGATAGCGGCGCGAAGGCGACGGGTGACCCGTCCGGCCCATAGGCGATCGGCACTGTCAGCGTGCCGGTTCCGTCCAGGTTCGAGGTAAAGGCATTGCGATCCAGCGAACGCCAGCTGGTGGTGTTCTTGATCGTCAGATGCTCGTTCGCGCGATAGGTGCCGACGATCAGGTGAGAGGTCGTCTTCGTCACGCTCTTGGTCGTCGTGTCGTTGAACACCACGTTGCCGCGCTTGGTCTGTATATAGTCATCCAGCGTGGGCCCGCCGAAATATACTTGCGAGGCGGTCAGTTGATAGGCGGCGATCCCGCCCGGCGTATCGGGAAAGCCCAGCAGGTAGACCGGCGGGGGAGAGAATTCCTGCCGTGACCAGTCGAACTTGTAGTCGATCGTCAGGTCGTCCAGCGGTTTCCAGCGCACGGCGGCGTGGACGGCATCGGTGGTGCTTTCGCCCAGCCGCTTGACCGATGTGAGCTTGCCCACTTCGCCCGAAGTCTCGTTCGAATAGTCGAGCGTGATCTGGTCGTAGTTGCGCACGTTGTTGCGCTTTTCATTGTGGAGATAGCTGACCGCCGCACTGATCCCGTGCCATTCGGGCAGGTCGATCCGCGTCTTGCTGCGGAAAGATCCGAAGCGGGCATAGCTGAAATCCTGCTTGGCCGCGAAGACGCCGCGCGGGCCGGACGTGATGTAGTTGATCGCGCCGCCGGTGGAATTGGTCCCGAACAAGGTGCCGGCAGGACCGCGGATCACCTCGATCCGCTCGATATCGGCAACGTCGAAGATGATGCCGCTGAACGAGCCCAGATAGACCCCGTCGATGTAGTAGGAGATGCCGTTGTCCACCGTGGGGTTGGCCGCCGCGCCCGAAACCTGCCCGCGCATCATGGTGGAGGGGATCGCGTTGCCGCCCGGCTGGGTGACGACGTAGAGATTGGGCGCGACCGAACGCAAGTCGGCGATGTTCTCGATCCGCGAATTGGCGATCTGGTCGGCGGTGATCGCAGTGACGGCGACCGGCACGCTTTGCAGGTTTTCCGAACGCTTCTGGGCGGTGACGATGATTTCCTGAATGGTGGTCACCGGCTGTGCGGCGGCGTCGGGTGCGGTTTGCGCCGTTGCCGGCGTGGCCGCTAAGACAAGCCCCAAGGCGAACGTCGAGCAGCCCGCGAAACGCGCGAGGTTCAGGTTCTTCATGCAAGTGCCTCCCCATTTTTTGTGGTTCTGTTCTGTCGTTCCGGTCGGTCTATCGCCTGTTGTTGGGATTTCGCCGCGGCTGCATTTGCTCACGCATTAGGCGGTCAAGCAGCCGCTCCGGCCCGCGCGATGCTGCGCGCCACCGGGTCGGCCGGCCCCGAAGGACGCGGGACCGGCCTGGGAGGAGGCCGCCTTACTCGGCGGCCTGGAGAGCCTGTTGGTATCCGGGCTGGTAGTCGGGATCATCCTCGTTGCAGAGGCGATTGGTATCGAGCCAGAGGCCTTCCTCTGCCGGCGTGATGCCCAGCTCGCGGCGGATATCGACGATCTGCTGGTCCACCCGCGCGCGCCAGTCCACCAGCATCAGCGGCATGGTCCAGTTCCGCCCCTGCTCGGCACCGCGAAATTCGGCTTCCAGATTGACGACCATCGCCTCCGGATAGTGCAGCCCGTCCTTCAGGATCGTCTTGGCCTTCAGGTAGAAGGCGATGCGCGAGAAGAAGGCGGAAAGCTCCGGATGGAAATAGCGCGCCTTGGCATGCATATTCGCGGTCAGCAGCGCGATCTCGCCGCCGTGGTTGGGGCCGAAGCCGGTCACCATATGCTCGATATCGTGCGTCAGCGCGGTCTGGCGCAAGTAGTAGGTGAAGTCGTTCTCCACCTGCACTTCCTGGAAGAACAGGTCCAGCTGATAGCCCGAGTTCACCATGAAATCGCGGATCGCCGCGCCCAGCGTGCCCGGGGCGCAGTATTCCAGTTCGGCGATGGTGAAGTCCGCCAGCCGCTTTTCCTCCAGCCAACGGCGGAATTCGGGCAGGCGGGCCTTCTCCATCTCGAACAGCTGGATGATGCGGCCCATGTCCTCCAGCTCGTGGAAGATCTGCGCGACTTCGGGGATATAGGCGGTGTTGGGCAGGTCCGGCCCGTTCCGGCGCAGCATTTCCTGCGCGATCAGCGCGCGTAGCGGCGCGTGGTTGAGGTAGCGGGAGGAACTGACCAGCACAGAGCTTTGCGTGGTGATCGCCTTGATCGCGCCGTTGAAATAGGCGCGGTCGGCATCGCCGATCGTGGCTTCGTTCATCGGGACATCCTTTCCTTTTGGGGCGCGCTTCTCTTCTGCGGAAGCGCTGCCCCGGTTGGTCTTGTCAGGTCATTCGGCAGCTTCCGCGAAATTGCCCAGCGGCTGGATCGCGGGGGAGAGGAACTGGCCGGGCTTGGCGCCGGTATAGGCCCCGTTCTCGAACGTGGGCACGCCGTTCACCAACGTCAGGCGGGTGGGCATCGCCTTGCGGGTGAAGCGCCAGGAATGGCCGCCGCGCCCGTCCGGCACGTCATGCGCCTTCTCCATCTCGCGCCGTTCCACCTCGGCCAGATCGAACACGGCAATGTCCGCGCGCTTGCCCTGTGCGATCACGCCGCGGTCGTTGAGGTTGAAGTGGCCGGCCAGCTTGCCGGTCATGACGTGGACCGCCTCCTCGATGGAGAGCGAGCCTTCCTCACGCACGTACTGGGTCAGCAGTAGCGCGTTCTCGCCGCCCCCGCACAGCATCTGCAAGTGTGCGCCGGCGTCGGAGATGTTGCCCACCGTCTTGGGATCGCGCATCAGTTCGATCGTCAGCGCCTCGTCCTTAGGGAAAGGCGCCATGTGCACGGTGGAGCGGGTGCCGTTGGCCAGAATCCACTCCGCCATCGCGTCGGATCGGTGCAGCCCGCGCTCATCGGCATAGGCCTTGAGCGTCAAGTTGACCGGGCCGGTGCCATTCTCGCTGTCGATCAGGTTCAGCGCTTGCGGGTTCTTCAGCGGTGAATGGTCCCACGCGTTCTCGTCCCAGCTCTTGCGCGCGCGTGCCCGCCAGTCCGGATCGGCCAGCAGCCGCGCCTTTTCGCCATGATCCTCGGCCATGACGACCTCGTGCCAGACATAGTCGTTGGACTGCGCGAAGATCAGCGACTTGACGATGGAAAGCACATTGGTGGGCGAAACGTGCGCGAAGCCGGGCCAGATATCGACGTCCGCCTCGCGCATCGTGCGCAGGCTTTCCTGCATCGCGGGCAGGATCGCCTTCTGGAAGTCCAGCGTCGGCACTGCGCCTGCGATCTGCACGCGGATCTTGCGCCCGCCCAGCAGCTTCGCCAGCCGCTCAAGGTCGGCCGGGCCGGTCATGCGCATGAAGGTATCGACGATCACCTGATAGCAGCAGTTGGGATAGCGCTCCATCACGTCGAACAGCGCGGCGAACTCCGCATCGTTGGCTTTCAGCGTGGGGACCGGGCGGTCCTGCCCGTCATGATCGTGCAGATTGTCCGACATGCCCAGCGCCCCCGCCGCCAGCGCATCGTCCAGCAATTCGCACATGCGTGAGATTTCCTCGGGCGTCGCCTCGCGGTCCCACGCTTCCACGCCCATCGCGGCAAGGCGGATGGCGATATGGCCGACATAGGCGGCATAGTTCAGCGGCACCGTCACGTTCCGCTCCACCGATGCGCGGTATTCGGACCATGTATTCCAGTCCCACGGCAAGTGCTGGAGGAACGGGCCTTCGGGAATATCCTCGAAGAACGAGAAGATGCCGATCATCTCCTTCTGCGCGGGCATGTAGCGATGGAGCGGCGCGGTGGAAAAGCCGCAGTTGCCCAGGATCATCGTCGTCGCGCCATAGCCGGGCAGGGGGTCCAGATCGGGCTGCCACCACATGGTACCGTCGTAATGCGTGTGGCTTTCGATGAAGCCGGGGGTGACGTAGCAGCCTGTGGCATCGACCACACGCTCGCCGCGCGGTTCAAGGCCGGGGCCGACTTCGGCGATGGTGCCGCCGGTCACGCGCACATCGGCCGCGTAGGCCGGGGCGCCGGTGCCGTCGACCACGGTGCCGTTCCTGATCAGGATATCTTCCATTTTCGGGCATCTCCCACACTTTTTTCCCGGCCCGCTAAGAGGCCGCCGGGCGATCGCTGTCGCCAGGAGATGATAGAATGAGGGGGCGTAGGGCCGAAGAAACGGCTTGAAAATCGTGTCACGATCTGCACCCATGCGTATCGAAATGCGATACGATTCCACAAGCGATGCCATGCTGGGCGTGCTGCGCCGCCACTTGCGGCAGGAAGGGTGGACGGCGCCCCGTCTGGCCGAAACGCTGGCCGTTTCGGAGGCGACGGCGAAGCGCTGGATCGTCGGCAAGGGACTCACGCTGGACCGGCTGGAACGCATGGCCGAACTATGCGGAACCACCATTTCCGAACTCGCGCGGGAGGCGGAGCAGGCGCGCACCGGCCTCGCCCGCGAACTGACTTTGGCGCAGGAGCGGGCGCTCTCTGCCGACGTGTTTCTCTCCACCCTGTTCATGGCGCTTTTGGCAGGGGCGAGCCCGCGCGAGATCGGGGAGGATTTCGGCCTTCCGCGCGCCACGCTGGATGCCGCCCTGCTGAAGCTGGAGCGGCTGGCGCTGATCGACCGCCTGCGCGGAGACCGCGTGCGCCCGCGCGTCGATCGGGCATTGATCTTCCGCAAGCTGCCGCTGCGCAAGCTGTTCGAAACGCACCTGAAACAGCAGTTCATGGCGATGGATTTCGGCGCACCCGATGCGGTCTACACCTCCGAACTGATCAAGCTCTCGGAAGCGGGGGCGGGGCAATTGGCGGAACTGATCGAGCGATTGCGCCGCGACGTGCAGGCACTGGGCGACCGCGATCGTGAAACGAGCCTGCGACCGGGCCGATGGATCACCTTGCTTTGCGCGCTTCGGCCGTTCGATACCAGCGGCATTGCCGATGCCGCCGCTGGCCTGAGCTGACGGCGATCAGGCCAGTTTCGGCCGGCGCCCCAGCCAGCGGACCGCGAACCACAACGCCAGCACGCCGCCCGATGCCGACAGGATCGCCAGCGCAGCGGAGGCTCCGGCGTGGAGGCGGACCGGATCGAGCGCGAACTGCACCAGGAACGGGCCGCCGAAAATCGCCCCTTTCATCAGGCCGATCACGCGCCCGCGATTGCTTTCGTCCGACAGGCCGATGGCATAGACCATCAGGCTGGGCATCAGCACGCCGATGCCCACGCCCTCTATCGCCATGCCCAGTGCGACCATCGGCGCGGTGGGGGCATAGGCCATGATGAGCAGGCCGAAGCCGCTGCACGCCGCGCCGAAAACAAACGCCAGATTCAGCGAGATCAACCGCCGGATCCGGCCATAGGCGAAACCGGTGAGCACCACCGTCGCCGCCCCCGAAAGCGCGACTACTGCCCGGCCCGAACTGCTGGCCACGCCTACATCGACCAGCCGGTGCGGCAGATAGGCCGAAGTGCCGGTAGCGATGCTGCCGACGATCAGCCCGAAGCCGAGGATCGAGGGCAGCAGCCTTGCCGGAATGCCCGATGCCGCAGGCGCCTGCCCGCGCGCGGTGGCGACCGATTTTTCGGGAATGCCCGCCAGCGCCAGCGCCGCCGCAACGAAGCCCACGGCATAGATCAGGAACGAGGTGCGCCACGCCGTATCCGCCAGTGAGCCAGCGACGATCGACAGCGCCATGCCCGCCAGCGCACCGACCGAGGGGATCACGCCAGACCAGAAATTGCGCCCCGCCTCGTCCCAATAGTCGCCGATCACGGAGAATGCTGCCGCGCCCATCGATCCCAGTGCGATGCCGACGATCAGGCGGCCGAGAACCGCCTGTTCCAGCGTCGCCGCGAACAGGATGCCGCAGCCGGCAAGGCCGTAGAGCAGGCCGGAAACGAACATCACGCGGCGGTGGCCCAGCCGGTCCCCCAGCCAACCGCCCAATGGTGATCCGATCAGGACGCCCAGCCCCAATACGGTCAGCACCATGGTCACGGTGACATGGCCGCTTGCCGTGCCGAACTCGCGCTCGATCTGCGGCAGCATGGGGGAGAGCGTGCTGTTGGCGACGCCGCTCATCGTCGCGAAGGCGATCAGCGCGGCGCGGCCGGTGAGGCCCAAGGCGGAGGGGGTGGATGCGGGGGGCATGCTCAGGCCTCCACTTCCGGCCGCCAGGACACGCCGTTGATATGCCCGCCGCCGTCCACGAACAGCGTGTTGCCGGTCATGTAGCCGCCGCCTTCGCTGGCAAGGAACACGGCGACGGGGCCGACGTCCTTTGTGGCATCGCCCAAGCGGCCCACCGGCACTTGCGACAGGATTTCCTCCGCCATGGCGGGGTTGGCTTCAAAATAGTCACGCGCCTGCGGGCTGGTGGCGGAGGGGCAGATCACGTTGCAAGTGATCCCGTGCGGGCCCCATTCGACGGCGGCCGTGCGGGTTAACGCGCGCACGGCTTCCTTGCTGGCATTGTAGGCGGCGGTGAACATGTGCGCATTGACGCCGTTCAGCGAGCCGAGGTTGATCACGCGGCCATAACCCTTCGCCTTCATCACGGGAAAGGCCGCGCGCATGGCGTGGAACACCGCCCAGTAATTGAGGTCGAAACTCGCCGCCATGTCTGCGTCGCTGTGGTCTTCCAGCCGCTTGGGAAAGCTAGCCCCGGCATTGTTGACCAGCACGTCCAGTCGGCCGAGATGTTCGACGGTTTCCGCAACCATGCGCTCGATCTGTTCGGGCCGGGTCACGTCGATCTGCAGCGCGAAGGCGCGCACGCCGTGGGTTTCGCGCAGCCATTCGGCCTCGATCTCGGCTTCTTCAAGGCGACGCTGGGCGATGACCACATCGGCCCCCGCCTCCGCCAAAGCACGCGCGATGCCTTGGCCCACGCCCTGTCCGCCGCCGGTGATCAGCGCCGCGCGTCCTGCCAGCAGCCGGGTTCCCTGTGCCATCGCGGTCATCGTGTCGTCCTTCATCGGCCTTATCCCAGCCCTGCGCTGTCGGCGGAAATCACGTCGGGATCGCCGGCGTGGAGGAACCAGAGCGCATCGCGTCGCACGATGCGCCAGCCTTCGGCCTGCCTTAGCCAGCGATCGACATATTCGCCGGTGGAATCGAATATCGCGCCGACCGGATCGTCCTGCCGCTGATGCCGCGCCTGCACATAGGCGCGGCTTGTGGCGTGATCGCCGTCGATATCGACGATCATGCTGCCGATCAGATGTTGCGTGGGGCCGCACCGGTCGAGATAGCGGCGCATGTTGCGTTCCAGGGCATCGATGCCGATTTCTTCGCCCAAGCCGTAGTTGAAGGTCAGGTTGTGGGCGAAAACATCCGAAAGCTCGCTCCACTTCTTCCGGTCAAGCACGCGGGCGAAGCGGGAAAGTCGCCGCACGATCTGCCGCTCGTCGAGCAAGGTCTGGATTTCACTCATCGTTGCATTCCTGTCGTACGTCAGTCGGCGAGCGCGGGGTAGTCGGTATAGCCGCGCCGGTCGTCGCCCATGCCGGTGTAAAACGTCGCGCGGTCCGCCTTGGCGAGTGGGGCGCCAACGCGCAGCCGCTGCGCAAGATCGGGGTTGGCAATGAAGGCGAACCCGAAAGAGACGGCATCGGCTTTGCCCTCTGCCAGCACGGCGCGCGCCTTTTCGGGCGTGAGCGCGCAGTTTTCGATCACCGGGCCGGACCAGTGCGCGCGCACCAGTTCCAGCGCGTCGAACCCGGTGTTGGGGATATGGATCAAGTGGCAATAGGCCAGCCCCAGCGGGTCAATGGCGTCCAGCAGCGTGGCGTAGGTCTCGGCCGGGTCGGCATCGGCCATGCCGTTGAAGGTGACGCCGGGGCAGATGCGCAGGCCGACGCGGTCCGCGCCGATGGCTTTCGCCAGCGATTCCAGCACTTCCACCACGAAGCGGACGCGGTTCTGCGCCGAGCCGCCGTAACGGTCGGTACGCTGGTTGCTGTTGGAAGAGAGGAACTGCATCGGCAGGTAGCCGCTGGCGCAGTGGAGTTCGACGCCGTCGATCCCTGCCGCGCGGGCATTGCGCGCGGCGGCCACGTATTCGGCGATGACGCCGTCGATCTCGCCGGTTTCCAGCGCGCGCGGCATTTCGGTGGGCACCGGCACGCCGTCCGGACCTGGAATCAGGTCCGGGCAGGGCAGCGCGGAAGGGGCGACGGTTTCGGCATCGGCGGCCTTGTTGGCGCGCACCGATGCGCGGCCGACATGCATCAGTTGCACGACGATGCGCCCGCCTTCGCCGTGAACCGCGTCCGCCACCTTGCGCCAACCCTCGACCTGCGAGGGCGAATGAATGCCCGGCGTGCGCCAGTAGCCTTTGCCGGTGGGAGAGGGCTGGGTGCCTTCGGTGACGATCAGCCCGGCCGATGCGCGCTGGCGGTAGTATTCCACCATCAGGTCGGTCGGCTCGTCCTGCGGCCCGGCGCGGTCGCGTGTCATCGGCGCCATAACCACGCGGTTGGCCAGCTCGATGGCGCCAAGGCGGACGGGTGTGAAAAGCGGATCCATCGGACGTCTCAGCTACGCACACGCGGACGGGGCAGCGGGGCGCCGCGCCGCATCGTTTCGATGAATTTTTCCAGCGGCGCGGGCGCGTCTACCGGGCCGTCGTGCGCCATGCCGTGGCGGTGCCAGTAGGTTTTCCAGCTGGGGAACAGGTCGTGGAAGCTGCCTTCGTAGGGCGGCTCGCCGGGCCAGCGCATCTTGCGCTCACCGATGGGCGGGCGGTTCAGGTCGCTGGCATACCAGTAGAGCGGTAGGCGGCGACGGAAGAACCAGCGGCCGTCGATCCGCTCGTACCGGTCGAAATACATCATCTGCATGACCACCCAGTCGCCGCCGGCCTCATGCTCGTTCTTGGAGTAGACCACGCCTTGTGCATTGTCGGCATCGTCGAAATCGATCACGTGGCCGCCGATGTGGTGCGAGGTGCCGGTGAACTGGCGCGAATGCGTCTCGTCGAACCAGTCACGCAGGGCTTTGCGACCAGATTGGCCGCCGCCGACTTTCACGTCTGCGGGGAACAGGTTCACCCAGGCATCGCTGTCGCGCATGTCCAGCGCGAGCGCGTACTTGGCGGGGAGCTGGCGGATGGCGTCCAGCGATTCAAGGCGGTCTATCCGCGCCAGAAGGGCGTCGTTTTCGGGCATTGCGATCTCTTGCAAAAGGAGGGCGTTCAGGCGGCGAGCGGGGCCAGACGGCCAAGGCGGCCATTGGCCCAGCCCAGGATGTCCTCGCCCCCGGTGGCGACGAGTTCGTCGACATCGCCGATCAGCAGGTCATGCGTGCCGTAGGAAACGCGCTCGCGGATGTGGCAGAAGATGTTGGCGGGCGCGCCCTCAATGAACCAGACGCGGCCCCGGCGATGCCATTCGGGCTGGGTGAAGCGCAGCGCGCGCGCTTCCGGCCGGGCGAAAGGCTCCATGTGGCCGTGCCGCGCGCTGTCCAGCAGGTTGATGCAGAATTCGCCGCTACGCACCAATGCGTCGTGGCTGGAACCGGAGCGGTTGACCGCGATCGCCATCGAGCATGGCTCCAGCGAGACGGGCATGATCGCCGACATCGCAAGGCCCACCGGATCGCCCGTTTCCGGATCGAAGCTGGTGACCACGCCCACGGGCGCTGGAAGATGTCGCAGCACGTGCTTCAGCCGCGCGTCCAGCGCGGGTTGTTGCTGGGGTTGCTCCCCGGAATGCGTGAGGGTGCGGTCCGGTGCTGCCCGGGTCTCGCTCATGTGCCTGCTCCCGTTGGCCGTCGGGAGTTGCGCAAGCAAGGGCGACTCACCGATGACGCTTTAGATTTGCGTCATCGTATATCTATTGAATTACGCAAATGCAAACCGGAATGGGCTGCATTCGGCCAATTCGCGAAATTCGGCACTCAATCCTCGTCGGCAATGTTGTCCGGCGGGGTGATCTTGGCCATGCGCGCCTCGTACTTCACGGTGCTGACCGCGATCGAGGTTTCGACATGGTGCACGCCGTCGATCATCAGCACAAGTTCGGATGCGATGTGCTGCAGCGTCTCCAGTTCATCGAACAGGCAGAGCGCGGCGATGTTGAACTGGCCCATCGTCACCAGCACGGCATTGACTTCGGGCAGCGCGCCGATGGCTTCCGCCACTTCGCGCACGCGGTGCACTTCGGCTTGCACGTTGATGAAGGCCAGGCGCGATTTCTTGCCCATTTCGAAGCCGGTGATCGCAGTGAAGGCGATCAGGCCGTCCTGCTGCAGCCGCTTGATGCGGCCGCGCACGGTGCCTTCGGTAACGCCCAGTTCCGCCGCGATCTTACGGTTGGAAACGCGCGCGTCACGCGCAAGCAGGTCGATCAACTGATGGTCGAGTGCGTCGAGCACGGGGGAGGACATTGTTCAGCGATCCCTTGCTTCGATCGGCGCGACGTCGAACTGGTACTTGATGATATCGACGACCACGGCGGGCGTCAGCGAGCGGATGCCGCGTACGGTGGAAAGATCGTCGAGCAGGAAGCCGGACAGATCCTCGAACCCCTGCAGCGCCACCAGCATGTCGATGTCGTACCGGCCGGTGACGAGATGCACGGCGAAGACTTCGGGCAGGGCGGCAAGATCGTGCGCCACGTCGTTCACCGGGCGGCCGTCCACTTCCACCGCGATCTTGAGCAGGACGTTGTAGCCGTGGGCGGAGAAGTCCGACACGGCGACGACGCGCAGTTGGTTGGCGTCTTCCAGCCGCTTGATGCGGGTGGAAACGGTGGTGGCGGTCAGCCCCAGCGTCTCGGCAATCTGCTGGTTGTTGGCGCGACCGTTGAGGCGCAGCAACTCGACGATCTTGGCGTCGGTCGCATCGAACTGGAACGTCTGCGTCATGTTTTCCGGCAACCTGCTTCCCGAACGGAGCGTGGAACGAGCGGCCGGTTTGCGCATGGAGCGCTTGCTCGTCAACCTCATAGTGACCGCTGGAAACGCGCGGCAGAGCCGAAAACGGAAGCGCCAAAGCCGCTTACCTGTGGCGACGATGGCGCGTATGCGTAGAATTCAAATCGAGTATCTACGCGGCGTAAATCGGCCGTTTCCATCGTTCGCCCCCTTTTCTGTTGATCGCGTGTGCCCGGCCTCAAGCTGGTTGCGGAAGGCGGGGCGTAGCGATTTGCCGCACCGCTTCGGCCGCGCCACCCATCGCCCCCTCGATGTAGCCGACGCCGTTGGCATCGCCCACGACATGGACTGTGAAGCCCGCCGCCTCGATAGCATGCGCCAGTGACAGGTCGCCTTCCGCCCCGCGTGCGACGATCACGTTGTCTGCCGCCACGCTCTGCACCTGGCCCTCGGTGTCGGTGAAAGTCACCGCGTCCGCGCCGATGGCGATGTCGCTGGCGCCGCCGTGCAGGCCCACGCCGTGCTCGGCCAGTTCGGCCAGGATGCGCATCCGCCGCACCAGCATCAATCCGCGGCCGAGCCGTGGGCCTTCCTCGATCACATGAACCGTGCGACCGCGTTCGCTGAGGAATTCGGCCAGTTCCAGCCCGACCAGTTCGCCGCCAACGATGACAACGCGGTCGCCCAGCGGCATCCAGGTATGCGTGGCCTTGCGCACCAGCGACAGGTTGGCGGTGGCGCCGGTTGCCGCGCCCACTTTGGTCGCGAGGCGGGTGAACAGCCCGGTCTTGCGCTTCAATTCGTCCGAACTCTCGCCCAGCATCATCCGGCGCATGTCGTCGCCTGAGAACACGTGCGGCAGATCGCCGCCGCGGATCGGCGGCATCCCGCGCACCGCGCCGGTGGCGACGATCACGTCCTCCACGCCGAGTTCGCGGAGCAGTTCGGGCGTGGCCACGGTCGAGAGCCGCACATCCACACCAGCCTCGCGCACTTCCCGGCGCAGCCAGTCGAGAATGCGTTCGTTGGGCTCATAGGCCAGGCTGGCGAAGCGCAGCGTGCCGCCCAGCCGGTCCGACTTTTCGATCAGCGTCACCTTGTGGCCCAGCGCCGCCAGCCGGCGCGCCGATTCCATGCCGCCGGGGCCGCCGCCGACCACCACGATGGGGCGCGGCGACCCGGCCTCCGGCTCGCCCTGATACTCGCGGCCCAGCGCGGGATTGACCGCGCAGCGCACCGGTTCGCCCATGTAGATCGCGCTGATGCAGGTGTAGCAATAGATGCATGGGCGCACGGTGTCCGGCGCGCCTTCGGTCAGCTTGCGCGGCAGGTGCGGGTCGGCCAGCAGCTTGCGGCCCATGGCGACGACGTCCAGCTCGCCGCGCCCGATCGCCCGGTCCGCCACATCGGGCCCGACCCGGCCCGAACCGAGCACCGGAACCGATACTACCTCGCGAATGGCGGCCACGGATTCCAGGTTCCAGCCGGGCGTTTGCGGCGTGTGCGATTCCGAATGGAGCTTGCCCTCATCGGTATCGTGATAGGCGGTGACAGTGATCGCGTCCGCCCCGGCGGCCTCCACCAGCTTGGCCAGATCGCGTGCAAGATCGATGGTGATGCCGCCCTGCTTGCCGACATCGCGCGAATCGATCTTGATCCACACCGGGAAGTCCGGCCCCACTTCGGCGCGAACGGCCTTCAGCACGTCCAGCGCCAGTCGCGCGCGGTTCTCCAGCGGGCCGCCGTAAGCGTCCGTGCGGGTGTTGGTATAGGGCGAGATGAAGGAGGACAGCAGATAGCCGTGCCCGGCGTGGATCTCCACACCGTCGAAGCCGGCCTCTTTCGCGCGGCGGGCGCCGGCGGCGAACTGGAAGACGGCAAGATCGATGTCCGCCTGCTCCAGCGGCTTGATCGCGGGCGGGGTCATCCCGGCCAGCGGCGCCAGTTCCTCCATCAGGAAGTATTCGGTGAAATTGCCCTTCGGCGGCTTGGGATAGGCCGGCGTCCAGAGCGGATGGCCCCAGCGCGCGTGGCTGTAATTGGCGACGAGGCCGCCGTGGTGCAGCTGCGCGGCGATCTTCGCGCCGTGCGCATGGACCCGGTCGGTCAACTGGCGCAGGCCGGGAATGAAGCGGTCTTCCGAGATCGCCGTCTGGCCCATCGACACCGCGCCGACCGGCCAGGCCACGCCTGCCACGCCCGAGATGATGAGGCCGGCGCCGCCGCGCGCCTGTTCCTCATGATAGGCGATCAGCCGTTCGCCCACGGTGCCGTCGTCTTCGGACAGGCTCACGCCCATGGCGGTGACGGCGATGCGGTTGCGAATCTCCATCGCACCGATCCGAAGTGGGGAAAGCAGATGCGGATAGGTATTGGATGTCATGTGGCTGGCTCTCTCATTCCCCGGGGCGCTGTTGGGCGGTGGGAAAGCGGCAGACCGGCGATCGGCAGGGCCGTAACCCCGTGCAATATCGCATTTTGCCTCTCCCTTCGCCTTTTGGCTTGTCATTGCGCAAATTATTGGCGATGATTTTACGATAATCAAGGCAAACTTGGTTCATGGCTTGGCGATATGCGTCGCAGCGATGGAACCGGGGGCGATGAACCAGGCGGAGAGATGATGGCGGATCGGCTCGCAGGCAAGAGGCTTGTGGTGATCGGCGCGGGAACCGGGATCGGCGCCGCGACCGTGGAGCGTCTCTGCGCCGAGGGCGCGCGTGTCGCTGTTCTGGATATCAATCTTCCTGCGGCTCAGGCGGTCGCGACGCGGCTTGCCAGTGCGGGGCACGATGCTTTCGCGCTGGCGGTGGACATTGTGGACGAGGCATCGGTCAATGGCGCGATAGCCGCAGCGGCGGAGCGGCTGGGTGGGCTGGACGGTGCCCATGTCAACGCCGCTGACTTGCGGACGATCTTTGCGGACAGCGATGCGCTAGCGCTGGATCTGGCCGTGTTCGACCGGACGATCGCGGTGAACTTGCGCGGCCATCTGCTGTGCACGCGGGCGGTGCTGCCGCACCTGCTTGCGGTGGGCGGCGGGGCAATCGTCTATACCAGTTCCGGCGCGGGTGACAGCGGAGAGCCGGAACGGCCCAGCTACGCCGCGTCGAAAAGCGGCCTCAATGCACTGATGCGGCATGTCGCGTCGCGTTGGGGGAAGGAGGGGGTTACGGCCAACTGCATCGCCCCCGGCTTCGTGATGACGCCGGAGATGATCGCGGGCGGGCAGGTGCCCCCCGAATGGGCCGACCTTTGCCTGGCGCAGACCCGATCGACGCGGCTGGGCAAGGCGGAGGATATTGCCGGGGTGGCGGCCATGCTGCTGTCCGAAGACGGGCGCTGGATCAACGGGCAAGTCGTCCATGTGAATGGCGGCGCGCTGCTGAATTGAAATCGTAGAACAGAGAATTGGCCGGGCCCCGCACGCTGACCACTGGCGGGATAGGCCACCGAATGGAGAGAGGAAGACTATGGCACAGGACAAGCAGACGACGCGCAAGTTGCGGTACGCGATCGTCGGCGCAGGCATGGCGGGGCTGCTTGCCGGGGTAAAGCTGCGGCAGAACGGAGAGGAGTTCACGCTCTTCGAAAAGGCCGACAAGCTGGGCGGCACCTGGCGTGAAAACCGCTATCCGGGCCTCACCTGCGACGTGCCGGCCCATGCCTATACTTACGCGTTCGAGCCTTATCCCGAGTGGAAGGCCTATTACGCCGCCGGGCCCGAGATTCAGGCCTATTTCGAAATGGTGGCGGACAAGTACGACGTGCGCCGCTCGATCCGCTTCAGCTGCGAAGTCGCCGGGCTGGTGTGGGATGAGGCCGCCGCCGAATGGACGGTGACGCTGGCAAATGGCGAGAGCCATCGCTTCGACGTGGTTATCGCCGCCTCCGGCGTGCTGCACCACCCCAAGACGCCCCCCATCGAGGGGCTGGAAAGCTTCGCCGGCCATGCCTTCCACACTGCCCGCTGGGATGACGACGCCCCGATCGACGGCGCCCGCGTCGGCCTGATCGGCTGCGGATCGACCGGCGTGCAGATCCTGACCGCGATCAACAAGCGGGTGGAGAAGCTGGTGCATTTCCAGCGCTCTCCGCAGTGGATCATGCCGGTGCCGCAGTTCCCTTATAGCGACGAAGACCGCGCCGCCTTCCGCGCCGATCCCGCGCTGATGGACGCGATCCGCTATCACGAGGACTATATCGGCGCGATCCGGCGCTTCACCGATGGCATTACCGATATCGACGGCCCGGAAATGGCGGAGATCGAGGAGATATGCCGCGTCAATCTGGAGAACTCGATCCGCGATCCGCAGCTGCGCGAGAAGCTGCGCCCCGATTACCGCGCGGCCTGCAAGCGGCTGATCTATTCGTGGTGCTTCTATGAGGAAGTGCAGAGCCCCTCCGTCTACGTCGAAACCGGGCGTATCGCGCGGGTTGAGCCGGAAGGCGTG
This sequence comes from Novosphingobium sp., assembly GCA_017745295.1. GTDB lineage: Bacteria > Pseudomonadota > Alphaproteobacteria > Sphingomonadales > Sphingomonadaceae > Novosphingobium. Next base: position 119,529 of record JAGHZR010000005.1, on the reverse strand, counting down.
CGCATGCAGGACGGCACGTTCCACCCGCTCGACACGCTGATCCTTGCCACCGGCTTCCACGCCGATCGCTTCATCCGCCCGGCAACGGTGACGGGTGAGGGCGGCCGTTCGCTGGATGAGGCATGGGCCAAGCGGCCGACTGCCTACTACGCGCTCAGCGTGCCGCATTTCCCCAACCTGTTCCTGCTCAACGGGCCGACGGGGCCGGTCGGCAACTTCTCCCTGATCGACATTGCCGAACGGCAGTGGGACTACGTGGAGCAATTGCTGGACCGGTTGCGCACCGGCGAAGTGCGGCAGATTGCGCCGACTGCGGCTGCGCATGCGGACTATGAAGAACGCCGGATCGATGCGGCGAAGAAGACGATCTTCGGTTCGGGCTGCACCAGCTGGTATCTGGATGCAGAAGGCGTTCCGGCCAGCTGGCCGTGGAGCTACGACGCCTTCGCCGACGCCATGCGTACGCCGATCTTCGCGGATTACGGGCTTTCCGATGGATCGTCGGTTCAGGCCGATGCCGCCCGGTCCGGGCAGCTGGAGGAAGAAACCCCGGCTTGATTCGGCGGGGAAGAAGGGGCGCCGTCGCCCGGGCAATGGGGCGGTGAGGGCCAGCCTGTCGAGGGCGACGTTTTTTCCTACACGACAACGGGGCTGAGGGAGAGTTTGCATGGCGCGTGACGCCGAAGTTTTCGCAGGCGGCGTGGCCGTCATCACGGGGGCCGGATCGGGCATCGGCGCGGGCCTTGCCCGGCGCGCGGGTGCGCTGGGCATGACCGTGGTGGTCGCCGACATCAATCAGACCGCCGCGCAGGCGACGGTCGATGCCATCCAGTCCGCCGGCGGCGCGGCCGAGGCGGTGCGGGTAGACGTTTCTAGGCCCGAGGAACTCGATCAACTGGCCGACCATGTCTTCGCCACGCATGGCGACGTGCGCCTGCTGGTGAACAACGCCGGGATCGAAACAGTGGGCTTCACCTGGGAAATCCCGGTCGCCCGCTGGGAGGCGACGCTGGACATCAACATCCACGGCGTGATCCATGGTGTGCGCGCCTTCGTGCCGCGCATGTTGGAAAGCGGCAAGGAGGCATGGATCGCCAACTTGTCCTCGATCGGCGGCTTCTCGGTCATGCCGGCGCAGACCGCCTATATCGTCACCAAGCACGCGGTGCAGGCCTTCAGCGAGTGCCTCTATCTCGAAATGCAGCTGAAGGAGGCACCGATCCATGTCTCCTCGATCATTCCGGGAATGCTCAAGACCAACATCTTCAATGCCGAAGCCGGCGCGGGCGAGCCGGAGGCGGCGGCCAGCCACCGCCGCAAGATGGCCGAGATGATGAACGCTTACGGCATGGATCTGGACGAGGGCTGCCGCCTGTTCCTAGAACAGATCGCGGAGAACAAGTTCTGGGTCCACAGCCAGCCCGAGATGAGCCGGCAAGTGCTGGAAGGGCGCATGGCCTTCTTCCATAACGAGACACCGCCTTTGATGCCTGACATTGCGCATGAAATCCATGAAGGCTGATTTTCGCGAAGGCTGTCAGAGGCTTCGATAATGCCGCTGCCGAGTGTGCAGCGGAGCAATGGATGGGAGATTTACGATGATGATCGAGTTGGCGGATCTGGCCGCGCGCCTTGCCGTGCTGGAGGATAAGGAGGCGATCCGTGCGCTCAAGGCCCGTTACCTGCGCGCCTGCGATCTCAAAGAGCCGGATGTCGTGCGCGACTGCTTCCTGCCGACCGGCGCGCGCATCGCTTACGAAGGATTCCCCGAATTTACGGACCGCGATGCCTTCGTAGAGGTGTTCAGCCAGATGGCCTGCCAGCCCGGCGTGCATGACATTCACCACGCCACCAACTGGGAGATCGACCTTGTCGGGCCGGAGGAGGCGCGCGGGCTCTGGTCGCTCAATTTCCGCACCATCCTGATGAGCGCCCAGCGCGTCACCCGCCTCGCGGTGGAATATGAGGACGTCTACCGCCGGCATCAGGGCCGCTGGTTAATCGCCGAAACGGTAAGCCGGGTGACGTCGATGATTACCGAGGAAATCGCCGAGGACGGTGCGCTGCGCGTCATCGCCTGCGGCGAAGTGCCAGTGGCTGCTTGAGTAGCTGCCTGAAAGAGATCTGAGAGAGGATATGGGAATGATCGATTACGGATTGGCCGGCAAGGTCGCGCTGGTCACCGGCGCAAGCGGCGGCATCGGCCGGGCTGCCGCGCTGGCCTTCGCCCGTTCCGGCGCCAGCGTGCTGGTCAGCGACGTCAACGAGGAAGGCGGCCGTGAAACCGTCTCGCTGATCGAGCAGGCCGGCGGCAAGGCCGTCTGGCAACGCTGCGACGTGAGCAAGGGGGATGAGGTGAAGGCGATGGTCGCCGCCGCAGTCTCCGCATTCGGACGGCTCGACTATGCGTTCAATAATGCCGGGATCAACTCCATCGCCGCCAACGAATATGAGGATGAGGTCTGGGCGCGCAGCGTGGGCATCAACCTGACCGGCGTGATGCTATGCATGCGGGAGGAAGCGGAAGTGATGCTGGCACAAGGCGGCGGCGCCATCGTCAATACCGCCTCGATCAACGGCCTGGTCGGCAATCCCAGCCAGCCCGGCTACACCGCCACCAAGCACGGCGTCATCGGCCTGACCCGCCACGGCGCGCTGCGCTGGGCCAAGGCCGGCATCCGCGTCAATGCGGTGTGCCCCGGCGTGATCGAAACGCCGATGACGGCACCGCTGGTCGCCGATCCGCAAATGAAGCAAGTGATCGAGGGGATGACCCCGATGGGCCGCATGGGCAAGGCGGAGGAGATTGCCGAGGCGGTCGTCTGGCTCTGCAGCGACGCGTCGGCCTTCGTCACCGGCCATCCCATGGTGATCGATGGCGGCGCGACCGCCATCTGATCGACAGGACGTTCGCCTGGACAGTCAGGCGAGCGCTTCGCGAAGTCCCCTCCCGACGCGCTCCATCCATGGCAGCGCGCCGGGCACCGCCTGGAACATCGACAGGAAGCCGTGGATCATCCCCGGCGCGACGGTGCTGTCGACCTTCACGCCTGCTTCGCCCAGTCGCGCGGCATAGGCCATGCCTTCATCGCGCAGCGGATCGTGCTCGGCCGTGATCACCGTGGCCGAAGGCAGCCCGGCAAGATCGGGCGTGCCCAGCACGCTGGCGAGCGGGACGTGATCGGCCGTGTCGCTACCCAGATAGTGCTGCCAGAACCAGCGCATGGCATCTGTCGAGAGGAAATAGCTGCCGTCGCCATTCTCTTCGTAGGAGGCATGGCCGAAGCTGTTGCAGGTGACCGGATAGGCCAGCGCCTGATGGCGCAGTGCAGGCCCGCCCTCATCACGCGCGCGGATTGCCACGGCGGCTGCAAGGTTGCCGCCCGCGCTGTCGCCCGCCACGGCCAGTCGCGTGGCATCGACACCCAACGTTTCGCCGTGGGCCGCTGCCCAGACGAGCGCGTCGTAGCAATCGTCAAGCGGTGTGGGGAACGGATGCTCGGGTGCGAGGCGATAGCCCACCGACAGCACTGCCGCGCTGCTTTCGCGCGCCAGTTGGCGGCAGGTGGCGTCATGCGTATCCAGCGTGCCGATCACCCAGCCGCCGCCATGGTAGAAGACCACCAGCGGCGGGGTTTCATCTCTGGCTTCGCCCGCACTTTCGGGCAGGTAGAGCCGCGCCGGAATGTCGCGGCCGGGCAGGGGGAGGACCAGCTCTTCCACCCGCGCCACTTCGGGCGGCGGCGCGAAGGCCATCGGCTGGTCGCTGGTTGCCCGCAGCGTTTCGGGCGTGATCGTGGCGTAATCGACTTTGGGGGCGACGGAGAACATCTCTAGCAGCGCCTTGATATGGGGATCGAGCATCCTCGGTGCGTTCCTCTCCTTGACCGGCGCGCGTTCGCCTCGCCGGTGCTTATCGTCAGTCTGGTCTGCGGGCGGTCTTCGTCAATAGACGGCCGCCGGGTTCTTGGGGCGCGGGCTGCCTAGCATCTCGCGGTGCGAGGGACGCTCCCGTCCGCGATCGCTAACGCCCAGTGTGCGGGCCACTTCGGCGGTAATCAGCGTCTGGCCGGAAAGCTCCTCGCGATCCGGCGCGTTCTGGATCGCTTCCAGCACATGCGCGGAAAATTCCGGGTTCTCCGCCATTTCCGCGAAAGCCTCATACTGTTCGGGATTGGTGCGGCGGGCGATCTCGGCCCGTTCGGTGACTTGGGGGCCCAGCCAGAGCGAGACGGCGATCACGCCGGTGCCCCGCAAGTCGTGCTCCATGTCGTGCGCCAGCTTGTCCAGGCCGGCCTTCTGCGCGCCATAAGCCGGGCCGTGCATGTAGCAGGAGGCGCCGAACGAGGAGGTCATGGCGATGCAGCCCGATCCCTGCGGCACCATCATCCGCGCCGCATGCCAGCTGGCGACATAAGCGGAGCGCAGACCGACATCGAGGATCTTCTGCGCGTCCAGCTCCTTCTCCCAGAACGGCATCTTGGCGATCAGCTGGTGATGCATATAGGCGGCATTGTTGACGAGCACGTCCAGCCGACCGGATTCCTGCCGGATACGGTCGAACAACGCGGCGACTTGCGCATCGTCGGCATGGTCGCAGACCACCGGGATGCCGGTGCCGCCCAGTTCGTTCACGCGGACGGCGGTTTCCGCCACCGTGCCGGGCAGCACCGATCCGTCCCACCCCTTGGCATCGCCCGGCACCGTCGTGCGGCCTGTGACATAGACGGTGTAGCCCATTTCGCCGAAGCCGCGCGCAATGCCCGCGCCGGCGCCCCGGCTTGCGCCGGTGACAAGCGCGACCTTTCCGTTTCCTTGTGCCATTTTTTCTCTCCCGTTGGTTCTATTTGTCTAAAGTCAGCGCGTGCGTCAGTCCGCGAACTGGAATTGGCTGGTCGGGATCACATCGATCCGCGAAAAGTCGATGAAGCGCGTGCAGCTGTCCATCATGATGCGGGCGTTCTCTTCGAACTTGGCCGGATCGCCGGCCGCGTCGAAGAACACTTCCGGCGCGGACATCGCCTCGGCCGGGAAGCATTCCTCCACGAAGGCATCGTAGGCCGGCGCGTCTGCGGTGAGCGGGCGCACCACGATGTTCTGCACGTATTCGAAGTTCGCTTGCGTCTCGATGGCGACGCGGGTGTGTTCGCCCAGCCAGTGCGCGAGCGCGGCGTCGCGGCTCATGTCGCGGCGGAAGGCCAGGAATGTCGACTGGCTCCAGCCCCAGGTCCGCGCATCGGGCCGGGGCGGGTGCGTATCGTTGGCAATGATGGTCGATTCGCAGACCAGCCATGCGGCGAAACGGTCCGAGTACTCTGCCAGCACGGCGTCCACCGCGCCGCGAAACCGGCAATTGGCCGAGTCCATCCAGAACTGCACGATCGCATCCTGCTGCGGGGCCTGCCAGCGCTGCACCATCTGGTCCGCCGGCGAGACCGCCGCATCGCGCAAATTCAGGCGCACGCGCCGAGCTCCGGCCGCCTGCAGAGCGGCGGGCAATCCGGCCAGCAGCCGGTCCGCGTAGGCGGCACGATTTCCGTCCTGAGGCGCCCAAAGGGCAGCGACGATCTTTTCCACGAGTCCCGCCGTCCTTCAGTCGAAATTGGCCTGCCCGCCGTCGAGCGGGATGGTGGTGCCGGTCAGATAGCCAAGGTCGGTGCCGGACAGGGCCACCAGCGCGCGGCCAATGTCTTCCTCCAGCCGACCGATCCGGCCGAGCGGAATCGTGCGGAAGAAGGCTTCCGCCTCTGCCGGATTGTGTTCGATCCAGCCCTTGAGGCCGGGCGATTCCCCGTGCGGCGCGATGGTCAGCACGCGCACGCCGGCGCGGCCCCACTCGGCGGCGGCGGCGCGGGTCAGCGCGCGGGTGGCCTGCTTCACGGCGGCATAGGCGCCGTATCCGGTCATGTCCCAGCGGATCCCGGCCGAGGAGGCGAAGTTGAAGATCGTGCCGCCGCCGCGCGCCGCCATCACTGGCTGCACGCGCTTCATCAGGCGGAACGTGGCCAGCGGACCGGATTCGAAGCCGGCAATAAAAGCCTCGTCCGTCACGTCGTCCAGCTTGCCCAGCGGCACTTGCTGCGCATTGTTGACCAGCACGTCGATCCCGCCGAACGCGGCGCAAGTGGCCTCTACCGCCGCGTCGATCTGCTCCGCATTGCAGACGTCGCAGGCCAGCGCCTGTGCTTCGCCGCCTTCCGCGACGATCGTCTGAGCCGCCTGCGCCACCTTGTCATAAGTGCGGCCTGCCAGCATGACTTGTGCCCCGGCCTGCGCCATCGCCCGCGCCACGCCATGGCCGATCCCTTGTCCCGCGCCGGTAATCAGCGCCACTTTGCCTTCCATCTCCACCATTATGCTCTTTTACCCGAATGACTCGTAAAAAATGACGCATCATTTTACGCATGGAGTTGACAGGAGTGCAATATCAATCGCAACATGCGTCACAAGATCCTATAAAGAGGCCGGGCTACCGGCCGGGTGAGAGGCATGACCGGGAATTCGAGCGCGCAATGGGACGCACAGTGGGACAAGGTCGTCGATGTCGTCGTCGTCGGATCGGGGGCAGGCGGAATGCTGTCTGCGCTGGTGGCGGCGAAGGGCCGGGCGGATGTGCTGATCGTCGAAAAGGACCCGCTGTGGGGCGGCACTTCCGCCACGTCGGGCGGCGGCATCTGGATTCCGGGCAGCGACCAGGCGCGTGAAGCCGGGTTTGTGGACGATCTGGACGATGCCTTCCGCTATGTGCGCGGGCTCTCGGCCGCCAATGTGCCCGATGAGAACATCCGCGCCTATGTGGACAATGCCGCGCCTATGCTGCGCTGGGTCACCGCAAACACGCGCGTGCGCTATCAGGCGCAGCCCTATCCCGACTATCATGCGGAAAATCCGGGCGGTTCGCCTACCGGATTCCGCACCCATCTGCCGTTGGAGTTCGACGGCAAGCTGCTGGGCGCGGCGATACGCACGCAGCGATTTCCTTCCCCGGCGGCCAGCCTGTTCGGCTATCTCCAGTGGACCTTCGCCGAGACCTACGAGCTGCTTTACCGCACCAAGGGCTGGTTCACGCACCTTGTCGCCAACATGGGCAAGTACTGGCTGGACCTGCCGTTCCGCTTTACCTCGCGCAAGGATCGCCGCCTGACTCTGGGTACGGCGCTGACCGGCGCCTTGCGGCTGGCGCTGGACGAGGCGGGCGTGCCGGTCTGGCTGGCGAGCCCGATGCGGGAGATCGTGCGCGAGGATGAGCACGGGGACGGCCGCGTCACGGGCATCGTGGTGGAGCGCGGCGGCAAGCCCCTGCGGATCGGCGTGCGCAAGGGCGTGGTGCTGGCGGCGGGCGGGTTCGACAAGAACCAGCAGATGCGCGATGCCAATGCGCCGCTCTATCCGCAGGCGAAACTTTCTGGCGGCGTCACCAGCAATACCGGCGATTCCATCCGGGCGGGCGCGGCGATCGGGGCGGGCACGATGAACCTGCAATCGGCCTGGGCCGCGCCGGTGTTCTACGTTCCGGGTGAGGATCGCGGCAGGCTCTGTACTATCGAGCGGGCACTGCCGGGCTGCATCATGGTCAACCAGAAGGGAGAGCGCTATCTGAACGAGGCGGCATCCTACCACGTCACCGGGCAGGAGATGGCGCGCCGCCAGCGCGACCATGGCGATGCCAGCCCCAGCTGGATGATCTTCGACAACCGCTATCGCCATCAGTTCCCGATGGGCCCGCTGCTGCCACTGGTGCCCGACTGGCTGCAATCGCGCGGCGTGCGCCAGATCCTGCGCAAGGGGCAGAGCGTGGAGGAACTGGCAGCAAAGATCGGCATGGATCCGGCCGCGCTGGCCGGCACCGTGGCGGAGTTCAACCTCCATGCGGCGGAAGGCCGCGATCCCGCCTTCCATCGCGGGGACGCGGCCTATGACAAGATGTACGGCGATTACCGCCATGGCCCGAACCCCTGCCTGCGTCCGCTGACCGAGGGACCGTTCTATGCCCTGCCGATCTATCCGGGCGACATCGGCACCAACGGCGGCCTGCGCACCAATGCGCGCGCGCAAGTGGTGGACGATCACGGCGCCGCCATCCCCGGCCTCTATGCCGTGGGCAACAATGCTGCATCGGCCATGGGGGAGAGCTATCCGGGCGCCGGCGTCACCATCGGCCCGGCCATGACCTTTGGCTACATCGCCGCGCGGGACCTGACCGGCGCGAACAGCTGATCGCGCCGATCCTTCCCGCTACCTTAAGACAGGTAGCGGGCGCGGTATCCGGCAAAGGCATCGCGTACCACGGTCATGTCGATCCCGAAGCGCTCCGGCGCGTAATCGTGCGTCGGGCGCTGTTCGCGGCTGTTCCCGGCCATGAATTCGGCCAGCGCGGCTTCGTTCGGCGCCACGCCCATGCGCGCGAGCACACGCTCCGCCTGCCCGACGGGATCGCGCGCCACGGCGCGGTAATCGATATCGACAAACCGATGCTCGCCGATGCGGGCGCGGGCCTGTTCGAACAGAGCCATCCATTCGGCCAGCCGGGCGGACCAGAACTGGCCGACCTCCCGGTCCTCCACCGTCGCCGCCAGCTTGTAGAGCGCGGCTTCCATGCTGACGTAGGAGGGCACGACTTCGGCCGGATCGCGGTGCGTCATGATCAGCAGCGCCTCCGGAAAGGCGCGCGCGGCCAGTTCGGCATAAGGTAGATTGGACGGGCTCTTCAGGATCCATTTCGCCTCGCGCCGGGCCGGATCCTGCCATTGCAGGTACTTGAGGATGGTCTTCAGATCCTCATGCCCGCGCGACTGGTCGTATCCGTCCAGCCAGCGTGCGAAGGAGGGGACGAAGCTCATGCCCTCGATCATCGTCGAAACGAACATCTGGCCAAGGATCAGGATCTCCTCGTCCGGCGCTTCGGGATCGAGGGGGTGGATCGATACGAGTTCGGGCGATAGCTGCAGCCAGCCGTCGATCATGGCCTGCGCATAGGCGCGCCGTTCGCGGGGATCGCCGGGGGTCTCATCCGGGAAAGGCGCAAAGTTCTGCGCTTCGTACCAGCGGATCGCGGTCATGCCCGGCGCGGCGGCCAGCAGGCGGTGGAAGATCGTGCTGCCGGTGCGCGGTAGGCCCAGGATCACGCCGGCGACTTCAACATGCTCGTCCAGGATTTCCGGCGCGCGGCGGATGTCTTCGATCATCCGCAGCCGGCTGGTCAGCCCCTTCACCACGACTTCACGCTGGGCGGCATAGCCGGCGGGCGTCAGCCGGGCTTCGCGGTGGACCGCCTCTACATAGCGTTCCATCGGTTCCAGGAACCAGGTATCTCCGAAATCGTTCAGCCCGGCGCGCTGCCGGGCAGCGTCCAGCAAAGCGTCGCACGTGAACGACGCCGCTTCGTCCGTGGGGGCGGTCGTGGCCATAGGGTCAATCCTCTCCTTCATGCCGTGCCGTCTTCGGCCTTGGCGTTATTTCTGCTTCACTCCCGACCAGGGGCAGGGCCGATATCGTCCGGCCCCCAATAGCCGCGCAGGTGGGTGATTCGGTTTTGTCCGTCGAAGCTGCAGACATCGATCGAGCGAATGCGCAGGCGCGGGCTGCCCGGCGGGGTGAATTCCACATCGAAGGCCAGCGCCGCCTCCCGGCCGGGCCATCCGCGCACGGGGCCGAGCGGATGGATGCGCGTTTCGAACGCGACGGTATCGGCAAACCAAGCCCGGATCGCCGCGCCGGTTTTCGTTTCGGTGCCGACCGGGTCCTCGATCACCGCGTCCGGCGCAAACAGAGCGAGAATGCCCTCAACGTCGCCCGCGTTGATGCGATCGACATAGGCATCGAGCGCCGCCTTCATGGCCGGTTGATTCGGCAATCCCTCTGTCGAATTTGATTCGATCATGGATTTGCGTAATACATGAGGTGATAAAATCTGAAAATCGAAAACAATATGCCGTAGCGGTGAAAGGATCAGGAGACGATGCCCGATTGGCAGGAGCAATGCGATCGCATAGCGATCATCGATCTGGTCGCCCGCTATTGCCGAGGGTGCGACCGGCGCGATTTCGCGCTGGTCCGCTCGCTCTATCATGACGATGCGGTGGACGATCACGGAGCGATGTTTCGTGGCGGCGCCGATGCCTTCGTCGCATGGTTGCCGCAAGCGATGGCGCCATGGGAACTGACCATCCATGCGATCGCCACCAGCGTGGTGGTAATCGACGGCGACCGGGCGGAGGGCGAACATCTCGTCCGGGCATGGCACCGCACGTATCCGCCGGAGAGGACCGAATATATCGTCCACGGCCGTTATCTCGACCGCTACGAGCGGCGGGATGGCGCATGGAAATTCCTCCACCGCCAACTTGTCTTCGATCACGGAGAAGTGCGCGCTGTGGACGAAGACGCGATGGCGCGGCTGGGCGCGGAGGCCAGTCATGGCCGCGCCGACGGGGACGACCCTTCGTGGGCGTTCAGCCTGCTGGCGGGCCTGTCACGCGCGACCTGAGCGCCTCGGTAAGAAAAGCGATCAGGGCGCTGAGTCCCGGGCTGGGCGGCGCCTTGGCGCGATGGAGCAGCCATAACGGGCAGTCGTGGCGCGGATCGGGCGGAGCCAAGCGTTCCAGATCGGGCTCGCCATCGGCCGCGAAGCACCAGAGCGTGGCGCTGCCAAGCCCGGCCAGCACCGCCTGCTTCATTTGCGGCCAGGCGTTGAAGGTGGTCAGCCCGGACTTTTCCGCAGCCTCGCCGGCCGGATTGCTGGCCGTCCACTGGCTGCCGGGCAGGGCGGCATCGAGTTCGAAACCCCAACCCAGTTGCGCAGGCTGCGTGGTCCCGTCCCGCCGGGCGTAAGCGGCCTGCGGCAGCGTTGCCAGTTCCACGCCCCAGAGCCGCAGCGGCGGCTTGCGCACAAGCGCGATGGCCAGATCGGCGCGGCGGTAGGTCACCGCGTCGATGGGATCGAGTTCGCCCAGCAGTTCGATGGACACTTCCGGATGGCGGCGGCGGAATTCGGCGAATTCGGGCAGGAACTCACTGACGATGCCCCCGCTGCCCGCCACGCGCACCGGGCCTTGTGCCAGATTGGGCAGCGCCAGATCGCTGCGCATCCGGGCGACTTCGCGCTCCATCACTTCGGCGGCGGCGAGCAGCCGCTTGCCAGCGCGGTTGGGCGCGGGGCCCAGCGGCCCCTCCTCGAACAGCGCGACGCCCAGCGCCGCTTCCAATGCATCGACCCGGCGGCCGACCGTCGTGCGGTTGATGCCTAGTTGGCGCCCTGCGGCGGTGTACGAACCGGCGCGCACGGCAGCCAGAAAGACCTGAAAATCGCTCCATTCCATAAGGCGTGCATATTTGCACAACCTATGTGCAGGTCAATCCTCTTCGCAAATCGCCAATCGAAAGGCTAGATAGACGAAGAATGCGCCGCCGTGAGCAGGCGCAGCATAAGGAGTCGATGCAAATGGCCACTACCAGCGACTATGGCCTTGGGCCTCACGCATTTCCGCGTGGCTGGTTCATGATCGGAGCGGCAGCGGAGGCGACGCGCACGCCCGCCGCGATCCGCTATTTCGGCAAGGATTTGGTGCTCTATCGCGGGGAATCGGGCACGGCCTATGTCGTCGATGCCTATTGCCCGCACATGGGCGCGCATCTGGCGAAGAACAGCACGTCCTACATCGTGCGCGACGCCGAACATGTCGAAGGCGAATCGATCCGCTGCCCGTTCCACGGCTGGCGCTACGGCCCGGACGGCGCGTGCAATCACATCCCCTATTCGGATTTCGTGCCCAAGGCGGCGAAGCTGGGCACTTACAAGGTGGTCGAGCGCGCCGGCATCCTGTGGATGTGGCATGACGAGGAAGGGTTGGAGCCGGACTACGACCTGCCCCAATTCGGCGGCCATTACGGCGAGCCGGGCTGGGTGGAATGGAAGATCGACTTCATGGGCGATCTGAACGTCCACGGTGTCGAGATCGTCGACAATATGGCGGATTACGGCCACTTCGTGCCGATCCACGGCGCCAAGGACTTCCAGTACTTCGCCAACGAGTTCCAGAACCACATCGTCCACCAGTACTACAGCGCCGGGCACCGCACCTTGACCGCTTCGGCCGAGGATCAACTGGTGCTGGATACCTGGTACGAAGGGCCGGGCTTCCTCCAGTCCGAAATGGCCGGTGCGTTCGACAGCTTCATCATGATCGCCAACACGCCGATCGAAGATGGCCGCTCACGTGCATGGCACGGGCTGATGGTGAAAGTGCACGACGGTTCGCGCGAGATCACTGATGAGGATCGCGCCAATGCCGCGATGTATCAGGAAGGTAGCCGCCTTGCCTTCGCGCAGGACGTGGAGATCTGGGCGAACAAGCGCGCCTGCCTCAACCCCATGGCCGTGCCTGCGGATGGACCCTACGGCAAAGTGCGCAGCTGGTATCGCCAGTTCTTCAATCCCCGCGCAAAGGCCCCCGAAATCCAGGGCCGCGTGAACGGTCTGGTGGTCACGCTGGACAAGCGACCCGGAAGCGTCGCGGCATGATCGGGGCGGCCTGTTTCGGCAGGCTGCTCATGCATTGAAAAACATCAAAGGGAGAGAACCCGTGGCGACATTTCCAGCGGGGTGTGCGCTGCTGTTCGGCGGCAGCGGCGGAATTGGGCAGGGCGTGGCACGTTGCTTCGCCAATGCGGGCAGCGACGTGGCAGTGGTCTATCGCAGCAAGCCCGATACGGCGAAAGCGGTCGCCGCTTATGTCGAGGCGCAGGGCCGCAAGGCGAGCGTCTATGCGGCCGACGTGACCGACGCGGCGCAAGTGCAGGATGCCATCGCCAGTGTCATTGCCGAACATGGCCGTATTCACACGGTCATCTGGGGCGCCGGGCCATTGGTCAACCAGCGCTATCTGGCGGAAACGCCGATGGCGGAGTGGCGCCATGCCTTCGAAGTCGAAGTGCACGGCTTCTTCGCGGCGGCGCAGGCGGTGATCCCGCATATGCGCGAGCAGGGCGGTGGCAGCTTCGTGACGCTGGGGTCTGCCGGGCACGACTGGTGGCCGGCGCGCGATGGCATGTCGGTGGCGGTCAAGGCTGCAAACGAGCAACTGGTCAAGGGGATCGCCAAGGAAGAAGGGCGCTTCGGCATCCGCGCCAATTCGGTGCTGGTGGGCGTGATCGACGCCGGGCAGCTCCACGAACTGACCCAGCAGGGGCAATTCGATCAGGCCTGGGTGGAAGAGACGCACAAGCTGCTCTGCCTGAAGCGTTGGGGCACGGCGGAAGAGATCGGCCACGCTTGCGTCTATTTCGCGAGCAACGAGGGTGGATATACCACCGGCCAGTCGATCTCGGTCTCAGGGGGATTCGGAGTGTGATCTCGTCCTGAGCATCAGGTTTCGATTGTCAGGGCCGGGGGCGTGCGGAATGGTACGCCTCCGGCCCTTTTCGTATGCGCACTCCGCAGGACCGAGACGGCGCGGATTTTCGCGGCTTCGGCGGTGCTTTTGCCTTTTGTCATTTGCGGATTGAATTGCGATATTCATGCGCAATCATCACATAAAATATGATCTTGATGGTGTTTTGCGTAAGTGATAGGTCTAAAGAAAGAACAAGATCATAAAGAAAAGGGAAAGGTGCCGCACGGGCTTCCTGCCGATTTCCGGCAGTGGATCCACTCGGCCATAGCACGAAGTATCACACTCGCCGCGACATGACGTTTCGGCAGGCGACCGCTTTCGTGCCCTTTCCCCGGACCTGCGGCCCCCGCCGCACAAGAACACAAGAACGATGTCGAGTGGAGAGGGAGACAATCGTGACCAAGAAGAAGGAACTGGCATCCGCCACGCGGATGCGGGCGAAGTATTGCTGGCTGTCGGGCGCGGCGCTGGCGGCGCTGCTGCCGATAATGGCACAGGCGCAGGACGGCGGACAAACCGCGCCTGCGCCGGCTGCTGCACCGCAGGCCCATGCCGCCACGGCGGGCATTACCGAGATCATCGTCACCGCCAATCGCCGTGCGGAGCGTGGGCAGGACGTGCCGATCGCGATCACGGCTATCTCGCCCGACCGGCTGGAAAAGCAGAGCATCGGCAAGGAGCAGGACCTTCAGGCCAGCGTCCCTTCGCTGGTGGTGGGGCCCAACGGGCAGGGCTCGCGCGATTCCATGTCCTTCACCCTGCGCGGTCAGGGCGCGACCTTCCAGGCATCGCCCGGCGTGGTCGTCTACATGAACGAAGTACCGCTGCCGGGCGCGCTGACGCTCAGCCAGCAGGGCGGGCCAGGCAATTTCCTGGATCTTGAGAGCATGCAGGTGCTGGCGGGGCCGCAGGGCACGCTGTTCGGCCGCAACACCACCGGCGGCGCGGTGCTGCTGGTGCCCAGGAAGCCCAGCGAACTGCTGGGCGGCTGGATCAAGGGCGAATTCGGCAATTACGACCGCACTTATCTGGAAGGTGCGGTGAACCTGCCGATCGTCGAGGAAAAAGTGCTGTTGCGCGTAGCCGGCGCCTATCACGACCGCGACGGCTTCACCCGCGACATCACCTTCAACAAGGATCGCGATGACGAGCACTGGTACTCCGGCCGCATGGGCCTGACCCTGCGCCCGGTGGACGGCGTCGAGAACTACACGATGGCCTACTACTCGAAGTCCAGCAACAACGGTGCAGGACTGGTCAATCGCGGTTTCAACATCGATGCGCTGAAGAGCCGGGGCTTCTGCGCCGATGCCCCGAATGTGCCCGGCCCCATCGGCGTGCCCTGCGACGTCTACCGCGCAGTGACCGCAAATGCGGAGGCGCTGGGCCCGCGCAAGACCGCGTTCTCCACCGATGTGTTCCAGCGCACGGTGACCTGGGGCGTGGCCAACACCACCGCCATCGACCTGTCGGATACGGTCACGCTGCGCAATATCTTCAGCTACCAGAAACTGAAGCTGGGCTATCGCTATGACGGCGACGCCTCGATCCTGCAGCAGCACGATGCCGATCCCGGCGTGGTGCCCGCGCCGGGCGTGGTGACGATGCCGGTGCTGGGCTATCCGGTGACTTACACCAACGCCACGCTGGACACCGAAGAACCGCGCGACAACATGCGCCAGATCACCGAGGAACTGCAGCTTCAGGGCAAGACGCTGGGCGGCCGGCTGGACTGGACCGTGGGTGGTTTCTACTACGACCAGAAGCCCGACGGCCCGCAGGGATCGCGTGCCATCGTCTATTGCCCGGCACTCTACACCGGCTTCTGCGAGGCAGGCTACAACACCTACGGCACCAGCACGAAGTCCAAGGCGCTCTATGCGCAGGCGACGCTGGACCTTGGCGCGCTGACGCCGGCGCTGGACAACCTGCGCTTCACCGGCGGCTTCCGTTATACCTGGGACCATATCGATGGCTTCGCGTCCCAGTATCAGCGTTCCACCACCGATCCGACCAAGGCGGTCTGCGGATCGGACAGTTCGCTGGTCGATTTCGCGACGGCGGCGGCAACCTGCCGTCTGGAAGCCTCGCTACGGACCAAGGCGCCGTCGTGGACGGCGGGGCTGGACTACAAGATAACGCCCAGCATCCTGATTTTCGGCAAAGTCAGCCACAGCTACAAGGCGGGCGGCTTCAACCAGTACGCGGTCTTCGAGAACACGCGCACGTTCAAGCCGGAGAAGGTCACCAGCTACGAAGCGGGCGTGAAGTCCGACTTCTTCCTGGGCGAAGTGCCGTTCCGCCTGAACACCTCGGTCTACCATGTGGATTACAAGGACATCCAGCGCGCGACCGGGGACTACAACCCCGCCACCAACGCTGGGGGCGCGCGCACCAACAATGCCGATGCGCGGATCAACGGCGTGGAAGTGGAAGCATCGATGCGTCCGTTCCCCGGCCTGGAGATCGGCGGCAACTTCAGCTACACCGACGCGAAGTACACCAAGTATCAGTTCGAAACGAACACGCCGATCATGGCATGCAACGGCTATGTACTGCCCAAGGCCTATGGCGGCACCGGTATAGCCGATAGTTCGTGCCTGGATTTCCAGTATACCGCGCCGTACATCTGGAGCATCCACGTATCCGCCGATCACGACCTTGGCAGCGATCTGGGCATGCTCTCGCTTTTCGTAAACTATTCGCACACCTCGCGCCAGTATACCGAGGCGGTGCAACTGCCGCAGAACCAGCCGGGCGCCTATCTGGAGGCGTTCGGTCTGCTGAGCGCCTCGCTGGACTGGAAGGGCGTGGCAGGTACCAATTTCGACCTTGGCCTGTTCGGCACCAACCTTACCGACAACCTCTACCGGATCAGCAATTCCGACGTCTATCAGGACACCGGGCTGCTCTATCGCGCCACGCTCTATGGCGAGCCGCGCATGTACGGTGTGCGGTTGAAGTACCACTTCGGCGGCGAATGATTGCAAGGGTCTTTCACGACCCACGCGGGTCGACGCGGTCCGTCCCCCCGGCTGCGTCGGCTTTGCATCTTGGCGGAGGCAAGGCATGAAAAGCATCTGCGCGCTGGTGCACCGGCCGGATCGGGACCGGACCTTCTTCCAGCGCTATTACGAGGAACACCACGCGCCCTTCGCGGCCCGTCTGTTCCCCTTTCGGGGCTATGCGCGCAATCATGTGGACGCGGCGGAAAGCTTCGGCTGGGACACGATTTCGGAGTTCTGGGTAGACGATCCACTGGCTCCGCTGCGCGTCATCGAAGGGCCGCATGCCGCCACGCTGCGCGCGGATGAGGAGCGCTTTCTCGACCATGCGCGGCTCGCCCCGGCGCGCGTGGAGGAGCATGTGCTCTCCCTCGGCGATCACGCCGATGCGGTCGGGCGGCGTCTTGCGGTCCTGCTGGAGGGAGCAGGAATGGACCGGGCGCTGGACTGGGCGCGCGATCTGGCGCGGCATCGGGCGGGCGTGGCTCTGGACATCGTCATGGAGCGGGGATTTGCAGAGCGCGGCAGTGCGTTCCCCGCCGATGCCGTGCTGTGGCTGGCCGGGCATGACGATCCCGGTCCCGCCCCGGCCGGGCTTGCGGCAAGGCTGCTGCGGACGCACCGCTGCGAGACGGATATGACCGCCGCAAAAGACAATTTCGAAAACGAAGGACATGCATGATGGGAAGGCTTGAAGGCAAAGTGGCGATCGTCACCGGGGGCGCACGCGGCATGGGGGCGGCAACTTGCCGCCGCTTCGTGGCCGAAGGGGCCAAGGTGGCCATTGCCGATGTGTTGGACGAAGCCGGCGCGGCTCTGGCGGCCGAACTGGGAGAGGCTGCCGGGTTCTGGCATCTGGACGTGACGAGCGAGGCCGATTGGGCGGCCGTGGTTCGCGGCGTGGAGGGCCGTTTCGGGCCGGTCGACGTGCTGGTCAACAATGCCGGCATCCTGCATTTCGCGGGCTTGCTCGATACCACTCTGGCCGATTATCGGCGCGTGCTGGACGTCAATCTGGTCGGCGAGTTTCTCGGCATCAAGGCGGTGGCCCCGGGCATGGTGGCGCGCGGCAAGGGCGCCATCGTCAATGTCTCTTCGGTAGACGGGATGAAAGGCGCGAACGGCCTTTCCGCTTATGCCTCCAGCAAGTGGGGGGTGCGCGGGCTGACCCGCGTGGCCGCCATGGAACTAGGCCACAAGGGCGTGCGCGTGAACTCCGTTCACCCCGGCGGCGTCGATACGGTCATGACCAATCATGACGGTTCGCCGCGCGACAAGGTGGACGAACGCTTCGGCAATATCCCGCTCCAGCGTGTCGGCGCGCCGGAGGAAGTGGCGGCGGCGACCGTGTTCCTGGCCAGTGACGAGGCATCCTATCTGGCCGGCGCGGAAATCGTCGTGGATGGCGGCATGATCGTCGGCGCCTATTATCAGGGTATGCCCGGCGCCCCGGGAATGGGCTGATGGGGCGAATGGACTGATCGGGCAAAAGGGAAGAGAGATGGAAAAGCAGAACTTCGAACCCGCGCTGGGCGCGCCGTCCAGCCCGGTCGTGGTGACGGGCGGAGCCTCCGGCATTGGCCTTGCCAGCGCCCGCGCATTGGCGGCGGTCGGCCGCCCCGTGGCGCTATGGGATATCAATGAAGCCGGCGCGACGGCTGCGGCGGCGGAAATCGCCGATGCCTGGGGCGTTGCCGCCATTGGGCTGGCGGTCGACTTGCGCGATCCACTGGCGATCGCCGAGGCTGCGACGAAAACGCGCGAAGCGTTGGGTCTGGTGGGCGGGATCGTCCATTCGGCCGGTACTGCCGAAGTGACCGGGATCGACGGGGTGACGCCCGAATTGTGGGACAAGGGCATCGCCCTTCATGTCCGCGCGATCGTCAGCCTGGTGCAGGCGTTTCGCGCCGATATGCGCAGCCTTCCCGGCAGCAGCGTGGTGGCGCTGTCCTCCATCAACGCGACTTTGGGCAGCGGGCTGATCCCGATCTACAGCGCGGCGAAAGGTGCGGTGATCTCGCTGGTGCGTTCGATGGCGGACGAGCTTTCGGCCGATGGCATCCGCATCAATTCGGTCAGCCCCGGCCAGATCGATACCCCGATCATCGCCGCCGCCAAGGCGGCGCTTCCCGGCGTGTTCGAACGGCGCATCTTCCTTGGCCGTTTCGGCGCGCCGGAGGAAGTGGGGCGGGTGATCCGCTTCCTGCTCTCGGACGAGGCCAGCTATATCACCTCGTCCGAAATCGTGGTGGACGGCGGCAATATCCATTCGCCCCGCCAGTGACGGTATAGAGGCCCCCGGCATCGCGTCGGGGGCCCAGCCTTATTCGAAGCTTACGACCACGCGCAGCGCATCGCCCGATTTCATCAGCGCAAAGCCCTCGTTCACGCGGGCCATTGGCAGGCGGTGAGTCACCAGATCGTCCAGATTGAGCGCGCCTTGCGCATAGTGATCGAGCAGCGCCGGAAGCTGGCTGCGCCCGCGCACATTGCCCATGAACGATCCTTTGACCGTGCGGCCCAGTTGCAGGTCGAACGGCACGATCTGCATCGTCTCGCCATCCGCCGGCACGCCCAGCACGACGCAGCA
Organism: Novosphingobium sp.; assembly: GCA_017745295.1. Taxonomy (GTDB): domain Bacteria; phylum Pseudomonadota; class Alphaproteobacteria; order Sphingomonadales; family Sphingomonadaceae; genus Novosphingobium. The sequence continues at coordinate 100,543 of JAGHZR010000005.1, read as the reverse complement.
GCCCCAGCCGATGCGGGTGCTTTCGAAAGCCTGCCGCATCAGCGCCGCCTTGCCCACGCATTCGAACGCGAAGTCCGCGCCGCCGCCGGTGATCTCGCGAATGGCGGCGACCGGATCGGCCGTTGTAGGATCGATGAAATGGGTGAGGCCGAAGCGCTTGCCCTGTGCTTCGCGGGCCGGGTTCACGTCTACGCCGATGATCGTCCGGGCCCCCGCCAGCCGCGCGCCTTGCACGACGTTGAGACCGATCCCGCCAAGGCCGAACACGGCAACGCTCGCGTCTTCGTGCACATGCGCCGTGTGCAGCGCGGCGCCCACGCCCGTCGCCACGCTGCAGCCGGCGGTGCAGGCCAGATGCAGCGGCACGTCGGCGCGGATTGGGGCGACATTGCGTTGGTGCATGACCACAAACTGGGCCAGCGATCCGACGCCCGAATAGGCGGAAACGGGTTTGCCGTTCAGCGAAAAGCGCGTCGGCTGCGTGGCGATTTCGTCAAGGAACACTTCGCAGAGGTTGGTCTTGCCGGACAGGCAGTTGGCGCAGGCGCCGCATTCGCCGATGGCCAGTGCGATCACGTGGTCTCCCACCGCCACCGATGTGACGTTCGCGCCCACCGCGCGCACGATCCCCGCGCCCTCATGCCCGACGATGACGGGGAAGGGATAGGGCGCCGCCTTGCCGCTGAGCTGGCTAAGATCGGTGTGACACAGTCCGCTGGCCATGATCTCGATCAGGACTTCGCCCTCTCCCGGCGGGGCAAGGTCCAGCTCCTCCCGCACCAGCGGCGCGCCCAGCGCGTGGCAGACCATTGCTTGAACTCTCATGCATGTTCTCCGGAAAGCTGGGCCGCTGGTGGGGGCGTGCGGCCAAGGATCATATCGGCCGCCTTCTCCGCGATCATGGCCACGGGGATTGCCGTGTTCCCGCCCACCAGATGCGGCATGACGGAGGCATCGACCACGCGCAGCCCGTCCACGCCGCGAAGGCGCAATTGCGGGTCCAGCACGGCCCCCGCGCCCGTGCCCATCCGCGCGGTACCGACCGAGTGGTAATCGGCCTCCGCATGGGCGCGGACATGGGCGTCCAGCGCTTCGTCGCTCTGGATGGAGGCGCCGGGCGCCAGTTCCTCGCCCCGGCACGTATCGAAAGCGGATTGGGCGAAAATGCGGCGGGCGGCGCGGATCCCTTCGCGCATGACGCGGCGGTCGTGCTCGGTGCCGTTGTAGTTCTGGTCGATCACCGGCGGCGCAGCGGGATCGGCGCTGGCCAGCGTGACGGTGCCGCGCGCTTCGGGGCGGGCGACGTTGACGTGTGCATAGAAGCCATGGCTCGGCTCCATTTTGCGGCCGTTGTTGGCGAACAGGGCCATGACCAGCAGCATCTTGATATCAGGCTCCGCCAGCGCCGGGTCGGATCGCACGAAGGCGGCGACCGACATGCCGGGGTCGGCTAGCGGCCCGCTGCGCGCGGCGAGATATTGACCCATCGCCGTGATGCCGTGCAGCGGGCTCAGATAGCGCAGCATCGACCAGGGCTTGGTCGAACGATACTTCACATGCGCGGCAAGGTGATCCTGCAGGTTGCGGCCCATTTCCGGGACATGCGCGACCACGTTGATGCCGTGGCCGCGCAAGTGCTCCGCATCCCCAAGTCCGGACAGCATCAGCAGTTGCGGCGTGTTGATCGCCCCGCCGCTGACGATCACTTCGCGCCGGGCAAGGGCGGTGTGGTGCTCTCCCTGCCGGAGATAGACCACGCCGCAAGCCCGCTTGCCATCGAACAGCACCCGCAAGGCTTGCGTGCCGGTCATGACGGTCAGGTTGCGCCGATGGCGCACCGGGCGGAGATAGGCCGAGGACGCGGTTGAGCGCCGTCCGCGCCCGATGGTGAGGTCTACAGGCCCCACCCCGTCGCGCGCCGCGCCATTGAGGTCGGCGCAGAACGGATAGCCCGCCTGCTGCGCCGCCGCGACGAAGGCCCGTGCGAAAGGGTGATCCTGTCCGGCGCGAGTGACGGCGATCGGCCCCTCTGCTCCATGCCATTGGTCTTGCGACGGGGCATAGCTTTCCAGCCGGCGGAAGTAGGGCAGCACTTCGGCAAAGGACCAGCCCGTGCATCCCTCCGCCGCCCAGCGGTCATAATCCGAACGGAATCCCCGGTCGTACGTCATGCCGTTGATGGATGATCCGCCGCCCAGAACCTTGCCGCGCGGCAGATAGAGCTGCCGGTCGTCCAGGTGCCGCTGCGGCGCGGACATGTAGCGCCAGGCATGGCTGCCGCGCATCATGATCGGCAGCAACCCACCCGGCGCGGCGATCAGCGGGCTACGATCGCTTCCGCCCGCTTCCAGCAGCAGGACGTGGCATTTGGGATCGGCCGAGAGGCGGTTCGCCAGGATGCAGCCGGCAACGCCCGCGCCGGCAATCACGAAGTCGAATTGCGGTGCATCGCCGGTTCGGGCGATTCCATCGGCCATGCTCTCTCCCAACGTCTTTTATCGAACGCACGAGGCAGATTTGCTTCGCGTGTCGAACCGTCATTTGCGTAAATATGGCATCAAAAATAAGCGCGAACAAGAAACATATTGCCATATGATTTGACGAATCATATTCATAAGCGGTGAATCGGATGCGCGAAAGCGAGACGTGGTTCAGATGCGCAAACGCGCACAGGGTTTCGGGAGAGAAAGATCGTGAATAGGTTCCTGGCCGCTTCGGCCCTCGCCACCAGCATGTCCATCGTCGCCGTCCCGGCACTTGCCCAGGATGCCGCGCAGGACAGCGCCCAGCCCGCCGCAACTGCTCCTCAGCCGGCGAAGCAGGAAGTGGAGATCGGCATCGGCGACATCGTCGTTACCGCGCAGAAGCGTTCGGAAAACGTCCAGAACGTGCCTATCGCCATCTCGGCGGTCAGCAGCGCCTACCTCGACAGCCGCGGCGTCGATTCCATCGACAAGCTGGGAACCATCGCACCGAACATGAAGATCGAGCGTGCGCCCGGTTCCAAGACCGTCTCGCAGATCTCCATTCGCGGTTCGGTGACGATCAATCCCGCGATCACTTGGGAGCCGGCGGTTGGCCTCTATCTCGACGGCGTCTACATCGCCAAGGCGCAGGGTTCGATCTTCGACATCGCCGATCTGGAACGCGTGGAAGTGCTGCGCGGCCCGCAGGGCACGCTCTACGGCCGCAACGCGTTGGCCGGCGCGGTAAACCTGATCACGCGCAAGCCCAGCGGCGAACTGGGCGGCACGATGGAAATGACTTACGCCAGCTTCGATGAAATGAAGTTCCGCGGCGTGCTGGATCTGCCCAAGATGGGCATCTTCTCGGTCAAGCTCTCCGGCCAGTATCGCAGCCGGGGCGGGTTGATCGATATCGTGCCAAACCCGATCCCGAACGTGCCCGCCGCGCTGCCGCCGCGCGTGAACAAGACGGACTCGATCAACAGCGGCAGCTTCATGGTGCAGGTCCGCGCCGAACTGGCGGACAACGTCACGGCGGACTACACCTACGACTACAGCCGCAGCAAGCAGACGCCGCAGCTATCGCAGCTGCTGCAAGTGAACCAGAACGGCGACCCGCGCGACATCTTCGATCCCAATTCGCCCAGCTATCCCTTCGTCGGCGCGAATTTTCCGCTCAATCTCTACACCGATCCCAAGCGCGTCTCGACGGCATCGATCGATGCCAATGTCTATGAAAAGACGCGCAGCTATGGCCATGCGCTGACGCTGACCGGCGAATTCGGCGCGGCCACGGTGAAGTCCACCACCGCCTATCGGAATCTGAAGTATGATGACGGGCTCGATCTCGACGGTTCGCCGCTGCCGGTGGCCTATACCCAGCGCCTGACCGACTATCACGCCTTCAGCCAGGAACTGCAGGTGACGGGCAAGGCCCTGTCCGACAAGCTTTCCTATGCGGCGGGTGCCTTCTACTTCACCGAGAAGGCGGCAACCGACAATCCGCAGAGCTATTTCGGCGGCGGCACCGATCTCGATTCCGACTACGGATCGCACACCAAGGCCTTCGCGTTCTACACCCAGCTCGATTACGAAATTCTGCGCGGGCTGAAGCTGACCGTGGGCGGGCGCTACACGCATGAGAAGAAGGACATCCGCCGCTTCTTCCGCGTCAATTACGACGCCGCGAACGGCATCACTTCGCCCGTCGTCATCGCCGACATTCCTTACGGCGGCGTGCCCGATGCCAAGTACAACAGCTTCACCCCCGCCGTGACGCTGGGCTATGAGGTGACCGATCAGGTCAACGTCTATGCTCGCTATGCCAAGGGCTTCAAGTCGGGCGGCTTCAATGGCGAGACCAACGTCTTCGTCGCGCCGACGCCGGAATGCCCCTCGGGCGCGCTGGAACTCTGCAATCCCTACAAGCCCGAAACGGTCGACAGCTACGAACTGGGCATCAAGACCAAGACCTTCGGCAATCGCCTGATCTTCAACATTTCCGCCTTCAGGGACGAGCATAAGGACATGCAGCTGGCGGTGTTCACCGCCGGCCTTGGCGCCGCTTCCATCGTGCGCAATGCCGGTGCGGCGCGCATCCAGGGGCTTGAGTTCGAAACGGTGTTCCATCCCTTCGACGCGCTGACGCTGAACGGATCGCTGGCGCTGCTCGATCCCAAGTACAAGCGCTTCATGGATCTGGTGAACGGCGTGGAGACCAATGTGGCCGACAACCGCGCCTTCCCCCATGCGCCGAAGGTAACGGCATCGGGCGGCGCGGACCTGCGGGTTGCCGAAGGCGACTGGGGCCAGCTGAACTTCTACGCCGATGTCAGCTACGTCGCGAAGTACTACACCTTCCCCTATGCGTTGGTGACTGACAATCCATCGGACCAGAACGCGCACACCACCCAGTCCAAGGGTCGCACCATCGTCAACTTGCGCGCCAGCCTGACCAAGCTGCCGCTGCTGGGCACCGATGCGGAACTTTCGTTTTTCGTGCGTAACCTGACGAAGGAAGCCAATCCGGGTAACTTCATCGACTTCGGCCCCAGCTTCGGCGGCATGGTCGTGGGCTATTTCCCCGAACCGCGCACTTTCGGGGTGACGGCCGGCGTGAAGTTCTGACACAGCGCCGGAAACAAGAACGAGAACGGGAGACGGCCATGCTCTTTGCAGGCAAGAAGGTACTGATTACCGGCGCGGCATCGGGCATCGGCCGCGCCACCGCCATCCGCTTCGCGGCGGAAGGCGGGGCGGTCACCATCGGCGATCGCAATGCGGCGGGTCTGGAAGAGACCGCCGCGCTGATGGCAAGCATGCCGATGATCCAGACCTACGATGCCACCGATCTGGCATCGTGCCGCGCGCTGGTGGAGGTGGCGGCCCGCGATGGGCTGGACGTGCTGTGCAACATCGCCGGAATGCTGAAGTGGGGATCGTCGGAGACGTTCTCGCTCGACGATTTCGAACTGCTGCTGAAGATCAACACCACCAGCGTTTTCGCGCTCTGCCAGGCGGCGCTGCCGCATCTGGTGAAGAGCGGCGGCAACATCGTCAACACCGCCAGCACTGCCGCGCTTCAGGGTATTGCCTATACGATCGCCTATTCGGCATCGAAGCACGGCGTGGCGGCGATCACCAAGGGGCTGGCCATCGAATACGGGGCCAAGGGCGTGCGCGTGAACGCGATCTGCCCCGGCCATGTCGAAACCCCGATGACGCGCGACACGCCGCCGCCGGAGGGCGATATCGACTGGTCGCTGGTGATGCGCAATGCGCCCAAGCTGCGGGACGGGTCCTGCTCGCCGGATGACGTGGCGAACATGTTCGCCTTCCTTGCCAGCGATCAGGCCAGCAAGGTCACCGGCGCGGTGTTCACGGTGGACGGCGGTCAGCTCGCGGGTTGATTGGGAGCCAGCAGGATGCGCGCCGCCTCGCTCCCATCCAGCAAGGCATTGCGGCGGTGAACCACCTGCCAGCCATCGGCGCTGCGCCGCAGCGTCCAGCGGTTGGCGGCCACGCGATAGGGCGCGAACCCTTCGGGGCCATGGCGGAATACGACGCTGTGGCCCCGAGCGGTGGCTCTATCGCCATCGATCTCCACCGCCACCGGGCCCAGCAGATGCGCGCAGCCATCGGCCATCAGCGCGCGGTGCGTATCCCCCTCTATCAGCGCGGCGATCGCGGCATGGCCTTGCGCCTGGGCGAAGCCGACCACTTCGTAGATGCCATCCTTGGCCCAGAGCGCGGCCAGCGCCTGTGCCTCTCCGGCATCGGCCAGCGGGCCGTAGCTGGCGATCAGATCGCGGATCGCTTCGCGGTCTTCCAGCAGGCGCAACCGTGCGGCCAGCGTCTCAACCAATTCGGACATCGTTTCTCCCATCGGAAAGGGGTTTGCAGCCATGGCGGAACAAGGTCATCTCGATAGTGTCTGGCGCGAGTTCTGCGCCGCGCTGGCGGAGGCGGGCGAAGTGCTTGCGCGGCCGGCCGCGCCCACCACGCCGATCGATCAGGCGGAAGGACTGCGCTATCTCAGCCGGCTGACACGCACAGCGCTCAACATGCTGGTGGATTCCGCCGATCCCGATTTCCCGCGCCTGTTCATGCTGTGTGACGACAGGATCAAGATCGGCGCGGACAATCCGGACAACATCTACCAGCAATGCGTCGTCAGCCCGGACCGGACCTATCGCATCACCGGCATGCGCAACACGGTTCCCTACTTCTCCATCGGCAGCAAGGCGAACCGTTACGCTACCGACGGCACGATGGTCTCCACCGGAGAGCTTGAGTTCGCGGACATGGAATTCGGGCCGGACGGCAGCTTTGAAGTGATCGTCAGCGCGGCGCCGCATCCGGGCAACTGGCTGCCGATGGCGCAGGACACTTCGCTGCTGATCGTGCGCCAGACGTTCGACGACAAACGCACGCAAGTCGCGGCGGCCGTTCATGTAGAGCGGATCGGCGCCGGGCCTGCGGTTCCCGCCGTGCTCACGCCCGCTGCGATCGAGGGGCAGCTGATGGGCGCGGCGCAATGGGTACGCGGCACGGCCAATACGTTTGCGGACTGGTCCGAATGGTTCAAGGGCCAGTCCAACGCGATCTATGACGGCGATCAGCAAGTGTTCTGGAAGGCCGGCGGCGATCCGAACATCTGGTACGGCCACCTCCATTTCGACCTTGCGCCGGGGGAGGCGCTGGTGATCGAGGCGCAAGTGCCCGAATGCCGCATGTGGAATTTCCAGATCGACAACTGGTGGATGGAATCGCTGGATCACGTGCATCAGAAGGTCTGGGTCAATGGTTCTCAGGCGCGGTACGAGGCAGACGGCAGCGTGGTGGTGGTCTGCGCCAATGCCGATCCCGGCTTCGGCAACTGGATCGATCTGGCCGGGCATCGTTCGGGCACGGGGCTGTGGCGCTGGATCGGGGCGAAGGACTATCCGGTGCCGCGCTGCCGCGTCGTCAAGCTGGCGGAAGTGTGATCGCCGGGCTCACAATTCGACCACCGAGAGAATGTGGTCGCCGGCGCCCGGAAACACATAGTCCAGTTCGAAATGCATGCACTCGCCAAGCTGCCCGGCCTTGACCAGATCGGTCTCGATGAAGACCTGCACGCCATTGCGGCCATAGGCGAAGCGGGTGCAATCGCCGAACACCGGGGATGCATCGAGCCGTGCGTCAACGGCGGCATCGCCGCGCCGCGCGCGGTTGGCGGTGATCGTGATGCGGCCGCGAAATTCGGGATCGTTTTCGGCCAGGTCGTGCAAGGTCAGCACCAGATCCTCCAGATCCTCCAAGGATGGGACCAGAAAGCCGAAGTGGAAGCTGGCCTCCGGATCGGATGCCAACATCGCACGGTAGGCGCCCACGGCCGGGTCCTGCTGCGCGGTGCCGATACCCAGCGCCGCGTGCATGGCTGCGATCAGCCGCACTTGCGGTTCGGGCAGGGCGGAAAGGTAGACGATCCCGTCCCCCCGCGCGAAATGGCCGGAATTGACCACGAAGCGGTAGAAGTTGCCCTGGGGCAGGGGCAGCATCTGGGTTTCGACCAGCCCCAGCAGCGTCAGCAATCGCGCGGCCGCCGGTCCGTCCCCGGCTGGGCCATAATGCAGCGCCAGATGACCCATGGCGCGACCCTCGGGGCTGGGCAGGGCATTCGTCGTATCTTTCGCGGGCACCAAGGCCATGGCAGCGTCCTCAAGCGTTTTGACTGAATGCGGGACAATGAAGGACATGGCCAGTGAAATCAATGTTTGCGTATAATATTATGACTTATGAAATCATAATGATGCAATAAATCTCGTTATGATGCGTATTTGCGTATTTTAATTAGTACCGTTTCGCTATCGAAAGACATGACGATACGACTCGCACTCGACCACATCACGACGGTGGACGCCACGCCGGTCCAACTTGCCTGGGCTGCACGGACGGCAGGGTGCAGCGGGATCTGCCTGTTCATGGAACCGATGGCGGTACTGCCGCTGATGCCGCAGTTCGACATCATCGGCGACACCCGCGCGCGGGCAGACTTCAAGCGTGTCCTGAGCGATTGCGGCATTTCGCTGGACCTCGTCTATCCCTTCACCCTGGCGGGCCGAACCAACCCCGGCGGATTCGAACGGGCGCTGGAATGCGCGGCGGTGCTTGAGGCAGGCCTCATCAACGTGCTGGCCTACGACCGAGACCCGGCAAGGCGGATCGACGTCTTCGGCCGCTTCTGCGAGCGGGCCTCTGTCCACGGGCTGCGCGTTGCGGTCGAGTTCTATCCGCCCTCGCAAGTGCGCTCGCTGGCGGAGGCGCTCGACCTTGTGCGCGCGGTCGGGCGGCCGGGGCAGGTGGGGATCAATGTCGACCTTCTGCACCTCATGCGCTCCGGCGGAACGCTGGACGAGCTGGTGGCGGCGCCGGCCGAGTACATCCTCTACGGCCAGCTTTGCGACGGCCCCGTGCAGGCGCCGGACGCTCTCGATGCGGAAGCCTCATCGCAGCGGCGCCTGGCGGGCGACGGCGATTTCGACCTTCCCGCCTTCGTCCGCGCGCTGCCCAAAGGCACGCCGCTCAGCGTCGAAATTCCGCGCAATCACGCCATCGCCGAACCGCGCGATGCACGGGCCATGCGCGCCGTCGAAAGCGTGCGCAGAGCCCTTCCGGAACAATAAAACGGCGGGGAGCCTCCCCGCTCCCCGCCGTTACCTGACCCGGCGGTCCGGGCGGGTCAGGCCGCGTGGAGCTGGGCCAGCTCCGCTGCGGAAAGGGTAAGCGCCGCCGCCTTGACGCTCTCGGCCACTTGCTCCGGGCTGGAGCCGCCGAAGATCGGTACGGTCTGGTCCGGCTGATTGGTGAGATAGGCGAGCACGACTTCGTTGATCGAAACGCCGTGCCGTTCCGCCAGCGCCTCTGCAGCGGTGAGGCGGGCGTCGTTCACCGGATTGGCGTAACGCGCGGTCAGCTGCTCGCCGAGGTCGGCGCCTTTGGCCCGCTTGGTGAAATAGCCGCCGCTCTGTGCGGCATAGGCGAGGATCGGCAGCCCGGCAGCGTGAACGCCTTCGTACTCGCCCTCGTAATAATGGACATAGCCCTGCTGCGTAGCGGCAGCGACATCGGGCACTGCCAGCCCCCAGAACGTTTCCGAAGCGACGAAGCCGGGCTTCCCGATGGAGGCAGCATAAGTATTGGCCGCCTTGATCCGCTCCGCCGACCAGTTGGAAGCGGCGAAATGGCGGATGCGCCCCGCTTCCTGATGGCCGATCAGCGCATCGACGATGACCTCAACCGGCGCATCCTCGTTATCCATGTGCAGGAAATAGAGATCGATCGTGTCCACGCCGAGGTGGTCGAGGCTTTGGGCAAGGTCCTGCGCCACGTCCTCGGGCGTGCAGCGGTTGCGATAGTCGCCCTTGCGCAAGTCGAAGAAGCCGCCCTTGGTGGCGATCACGAAATCGGCCCGGTTGCGCGTCTTCAGCCAGGCGCCCAACGCGCGTTCGCTGGCGCCGATGGGGGCGTCCGGCATCCAGTCGCCGTAGGATCGGGCCGTGTCGATGAAATTGCCGCCAAGCGCCGCGAACCTGTCCAGAATCGCGTTCGAACGATCCTGGTCGATCATCCAGCCCAGCATGTTGGTGCCATAGCACAGCGGGCTGACCGAAAGATCGGTGCCGCCCAGAGTTACGCGTGAAAGCATAGGAAGTCTCCGCTCTCGGTCAGGCGACCATGTCCCACTGGATAAGGTGCGCGATGTCGGTGCGTTCGGCGGGTTTCAGGCCCGTCTGAGCCAGCCGGTGGGCCGTGAACTGCATGCCGGCGGCGATCGGCTGCACCACTTCGATCACCCGGTCGTATTCGGTGCTGGCCACCTTCCACTGCCCGCCTTCGCGGCGATAGCGGTCGCGGTAGATGGCGGTGCCGAAAGTGTGATCGCCGCGCTCGATATCGATGAACACGTCTTCCAGATACCACACGCCCTCGGCCGAATTGTCGCCGGTCAGGGTGATTTCCGGGCTGTGCCCATGGTGCATGGCCAGCGCGCCCGAATGGAACGAGTTGGCGAGGAACGTCATCATTTCCGCCTTGCCGGCAAAGGCCACGCGGTAAGTGCCGCCGCGATAGTCTACGGCGATATCGTCGGTGAACAGGCCTTCCAGCAGCGCCATGTCGGCCGTGTCGATGCCGCGGAAATAGCGGTATTTGAGCATGCGGATCTCTTCGAGATCGGTCAGTTGCTGAAGCGTCATGGCCATGGTGTCAGTTTCCTTGAGTTTCGTTGGCCCAAAGCGCCTCGGCGCGGGCCTTCAGGGCGCGGGCGCTGTCATCGAAGGCGCGCTTGACCCAGGGGCCGGCAAAGCGGTGGACGTGAATGCCGTTCATGCCGAGAAAGGCGTCGGTAGAGGCGTAGCGGCAGGATTCCGGCCCACTCGCCGCGATCACCTGATCGCGCCGGGCGGGGTAGGGCCATTCGCGCGACCATGGCAGCGACCATGAGAGCAGACGCTCCGGCTCGAAACCGCAGATGTATTCGCAGTTGGGCACCAGGGTGCCGGGCACCGCATAGTTCACCAGCGCCATTTCCACCGGCGCGCCCATTTCCAGCGTGGAGCGGGCGCGCACGCAGAAGGGGTTCCAGTCGGCGTAGGCGTCCAGATCGGTCAGTACCTGCCAGACCACGCGGGCAGGCGCGGCGATCTCCACCGTGTCGCTGACGGTCACCGCATCCGGATCCAACCCCTCCAGCGGGTCTTCGGCCAGCGAGCGCGCGGTCTTCATCCAGTCGAGGTCGATCCATTCGGGCAACATAGGCATCTCCCTCAGGGTGCGACCCAGTCGCCGCCGTTGACGTCCAGCGCGGCGCCGGTGATCTCGCTGGCATAGTCGGACAGCAGGAACAGCACGGCCTTGGCGCAATCGGCGTCGGGCGGGATGCGGCCTACCGGGATCTGCGCGATGCGTTCCTTGCGGAAGGCTTCGGCGCCGTCGCCCAGCGTTTCCAGCCAGGTCTCCAGCGGCGCGCCCATCATCCAGCCCATCAGCGCGGTATTGACGCGGATGCCCGTTCCCGAAAGTTCGACGGCCAACTGGCGCGTCATCTGGTTCAGCGCGGCCTTACCCATGGCATAGCCGCCTTCACCGGGCATGGGCTTGCGCGTAGCGAGGGTGGAGACGTTGACGATCGATCCCGCCCCTTGCGCCTTCATCGTCGGGATCACCGCTTGAGCCATGCGCAGGCCCCCGATCGCGATCACGTCCAGCGCGGTGCGTAGCTGGTCCAGGTCATGGCTTTCCAGCGGCTGCCAGTCCGGGTGGTAGTAGGCCGAGTTGGCCAGCCCGTCGATACGGCCCCATTTCGCCAGAGCGGCCTCCGCCAGCGCGCGGCACTGCGCCATGTCGGCGACGTCGCAGGGCACGGCGATGGCTTGTCCGCCGTCTGCGCGGATGTCGGCGGCCAGCGCCTCGATCGCGTCGCGAGAGCGGGCCGAGACGACCATGCGCGCACCATCGCGCGCAGCGGCGCGGCAGAGCGCCTGCCCCATGCCGGGGCCTGCGCCGGTGACGATGACGACTTTGTCCTTGAGGATCATGCCAGTTCTCCCCCCGTTACAGCTTTCAGTGCGAATGTTTCACCGGCCACTGCGCGGCCCGCCTGCCGTCCGAAGAAAGTGCAGTCGGCCAGGCTGAGGCCCGAGCTATAGCCATGTCCCCATGCCGGCAGGCCCGATGTGCAGCGTCCGGCAGCGAAAAGCCCAGGAACCGGCCGTTCGTCCCGGCCCAGCACGCGTCCGTCCAGATCGGTGTGCAGCCCGCCGAGCGTGAAGAACGAGAAATACGAACTGTCGAAGTTCAGTTCGAGCGCCACGAACGGCCCTTGATCGAGCGGCGTCAGGATCGGCGCCTGCTTGTCGAACAGCGGATCGCGCCCTTCGTGCGCATGGCGGTTGTAGAAGGCCATCGTGGCCGCCAGCGTGCCTGCGGGCATCTCCAGTTCGGCTTCGACTTCTTCCCAGGTCTCGCCCGTCGCGGCGATGGCAATCCGCGCGATTTCCAGTGGCTGCACGAAATGCGCCATGTCCAGCAGGAGGAAGACCTTGCTCCCCGGCTGGTCGAGCATCGTGCGGCTGACCCGGCCGTGGTAGCAATCCTCGTTGATGAAGCGCTGGCCCTGCTCGTTGACGAAGACGCCGTAGGCGTGGCTTTCCGGCATCGTCCAGGGGCAGGTGGTGAAGAACTGGTCCATGTGGATCGCGTCCCCACCCGCGCCCATGCCGAGCAGGATGCCTGTGCCGTCGTCCTTCTCGCCGATGGGATCGTGGATCTTGCCGGTCAGCGGGGCATAGCGGCGCAGCATGTCGGGGTTCATCGCGAAGCCGCCGGTTGCCAGGACCACACCCTGACGGGCGCGGACGAAGCGGTTGGCATTGTCGATCCGGGAGATCAGGCCGACGATGCGTCCGCCGTCTTCTATCAGCGCGACGACGCGGGCGTCGGTCATCACGTGCACACCGGCATCGCGCGCGCGGGCTTCGAGAATGTCCACCAACGGCCGTCCACCGCCCCAGCCCATATGCTGGATCACATGGCCGCGCGGGGCCGGTTTGGCGTGATCGCGAAATGGCGCTGCCGCCTCGCTGCCCGACCAGATCAGAGTGGAATCGTCCACCGGCTCGATGTGCTTTCCGGGCAGGAAGTTGCTGCGATAGGGCACACCCTGCGCCTTCAGCCATTCGTAGTGGGACAGGGACTCGCGGGCGTAGAGGTCGCACTTGGCTTCGTCCGCGCAGGGGCCGCCGGCCATCTTCAGGTAGCGGGCAAAATCCTCGGTCGTGTCCTCGAACCCGGCGCTGCGCTGGGCATCGGTGCCGCCGCTGCCGCCGATGTAGATCTCCCCGCCAGACAGCGCCGAAGCGCCGCCGCTCCCCGAATTGCGTTCGAACAGCAGGACCTCGGCCCCGGCGCTGCGCGCCTCGATAGCGGCGCAGGCGCCGGCCGCGCCGAAGCCGACGACGGCAACGTCCGTCTCATGATCCCAGCGCGGCACGTCCGCGGCCGGGAAGGGCTTGTGCAACGATATTTCCGCCATGGTTCTCCCCCGGGCATCCTCTCTCGGCAGTGCGCCCCCGTCTTTGCGCGGGGGCTGCACCTCTTGGACTTAGGCCGTCCGGGCTTTCAGCATGTCCAGCGCGACATCGACGATCATGTCTTCCTGACCGCCCACCATCTTGCGGCGGCCCAGTTCGACCAGGATCGCGCGGGTATCGAGGCCGTAAGTCTCCGCCGCCTTCTCCGCATGGCGCAGGAACGAGGAGTAGACCCCGGCATAGCCGAGCGCGAGCGTCTCTCGGTCGACGCGGACCGGGCGGTCCTGCAGGGGACGCACGAGATCCTCGGCCGCATCCATCAGCGCCATGACGTCGCAGCCGTGGTTCCAGCCCTTGCGATCGGCGGCGGCCACGAAGACTTCCAGCGGGGCATTGCCCGCGCCGGCGCCCATGCCCGCCAGCGAGGCGTCGATGCGCACCGCGCCTTCCTGCGCGGCGACGATCGAGTTGGCGACGCCCAGCGAGAGGTTGTGGTGCGCGTGCATCCCGCGCTGGGTTTCCGGCTTCAGCACCCGGTCATAGGCGGCAAGGCGCGCGGCCACGCCGTCCATGTCCAGCGCGCCGCCGCTGTCGGTAACATAGACGCACTGCGCGCCGTAGCTTTCCATCAGCACGGCCTGTGCGGCCAGCGCCTCGGGCTCGATCATGTGGCTCATCATCAGGAAGCCGGACACATCCATGCCCAGATCGCGGGCGATGCCGATGTGCTGCTTCGAAACGTCCGCCTCGGTGCAGTGGGTGGCGACACGGACGGAGCGCACGCCGATGCCATAGGCGCGGCGCAGTTCCTCCACGGTGCCGAGGCCGGGCAGGATCAGCGTGGTGAGCACGCTGTTTTCCAGCACGTCGGCCACGGCTTCCAGCCATTCCCAGTCCGTATGCGCGCCGAAGCCGTAGTTGAAGCTGGTGCCGCTGAGGCCGTCGCCATGCGCCACCTCGATCGCGTCCACGCCCGCCTTGTCGAGCGCGGAGGCGATCGCGCGCACGTGGTCGATGCCGTACATGTGGCGGATGGCGTGCATTCCGTCACGCAGCGTCACGTCCTGGATGTAGAGCTTTTCGCCCGCATCGACGTTGAACTTGCCCATTGTCGTAAACTCCTGCGGATCAGGCCGGGGTCGCGGCGGCCATGCGGCGTTCGGCGAGAAGTTCGCCGGTGGCCTTGGCGGCGGCGGTCATGATGTCGAGATTGCCGGAATAGCTGGGCAGGTAATCGCCCGCGCCTTCCACTTCGAGCAGGATCATCGTCTTGATTCCGGTGAACACGCCCATGCCGGGGATCTTCAGCGGATTGTTGTCGCCAAAGCGTTCGAACTGCACTTCCTGCTTCAGCCGGTAGCCGGGCACGTATTTCTGCACTTCGGCTACCATGTCCTGCACCGACTGGCGGATGGCGTCCTCGTCCCCGCCTTCGGACAGGGTGAAGACGGTGTCGCGCATGATCATCGGCGGTTCGGCCGGGTTCAGGATGATGATCGCCTTGCCCTTGGTGGCGCCGCCCACGGCTTCGATCGCGCGGGAGGTGGTGCGGGTGAACTCATCGATGTTGGCGCGCGTGCCCGGCCCGGCGGAGCGGGAGGAGACCGATGCGACGATCTCCGCATAGTGCACTTTGCCCACGCGGCTGACGGCGGCGACCATCGGGATCGTCGCCTGCCCGCCGCAGGTCACCATGTTGACGTTGGGCGCGTCCAGATTGGCCCGCATGTTGACCGGGGGCACGATGAACGGCCCGATGGCGGCGGGGGTAAGGTCCACCACCTGGATGCCGTCGGCGCGCAGTGCCTCGTCATGCACTTTGTGGGCGTAGGCGCTGGTGGCGTCGAAGGCGATGCCGATTTCGGGATAGCAGGGCAGCTTCTTCAGCCCCTCTATCCCCTCATGCGTGGTGGCGATGCCGTGCTGGCGGGCCATGGCAAGGCCTTCCGATGCGGCATCGATGCCGACCACGGCGGCGAGTTCCATGTTCTGGGGGTACTTGATCATCTTCATCATCAGGTCGGTGCCGATATTGCCCGAGCCGATGATGGCGGCCTTCACGCGTGCCATGGTTCCGGTATCCTTACACAAAGCGGGTAATTCTCAAACAAATCGAGCCTGGCAGCGGCCGATGGCCTGGCCGCCCGCCGCGGGGTTCCTGTCGGAGAGGATCATTTCGAAGCTGTCGCCCTTCACTGCGGGGGCGAGGGGGACGAGCGATCCGGACAGGATCACGTCGCCCGAATCCAGCGTGACGCCGTAAGCGCCCAGCGTATTGGCCAGCCAGGCCACCGCCTGCGCGGGATCGCCCTGCACGGCATGGCCATAGCCTTCCGAAAGCGGCTCCCCGTTCTTGGTGACGGCCACGTGCAAGCCCGGCAGATCGAACGCGCGGGGATCGAGCCGCTCCTTACCCAGCACGTAGACGCCGCAGGAGGCATTGTCGGACACGGTATCGACGATGCCGATCTTCCAGTCGGTAATGCGGCTGTCGACGATCTCGAAACAGGGGACCACGCTCTCGGTCGCGGCCAGCACCTGTTCGGCGGTGACGCCGGGGCCGGAGAGCCCCTCCTTCAGGATGAAGGCGATCTCCGCCTCCGCGCGCGGGGCGATCAGCGCCTTGGCGTCCACGTCGATATCGCCTTCGACATGCATCCAGTCGGTCAGGAAGCCGAAGTCCGGCTGGTGCACGCCCAGCATGTCCTG
Source organism: Novosphingobium sp. (assembly GCA_017745295.1). Taxonomy (GTDB): domain Bacteria; phylum Pseudomonadota; class Alphaproteobacteria; order Sphingomonadales; family Sphingomonadaceae; genus Novosphingobium. Next base: position 84,294 of record JAGHZR010000005.1, on the reverse strand, counting down.
GACCGCCTTGCTGGTGACGCCGATCTTCTTGCCGACCACCTTTTCGCCATCGGCCAGCCGCCGCCTCAGGAAATCGAGGCTGATGGCATAGGCATCGTCCACCGTCAGCTCCGGAGCGCGGGCGATCAGCGGGGCGAGGGTGCGGCGTTCGCGCAGGGCTTCATAAAGTTCCTGTCCGTGGCGTGTCGCGGCCGTCATCGCAGGAACTCCACGACATAGCGGTTGAACTCCGCCGCGCGTTCCACCTGCACCCAGTGCCCGGTGTGGGCGAACGTGATCGCGCGCACGTTCGGGCAGCGTTCGAGGAAGAGGCGGGCGTGGCTTTCCGGGCAGAACTCGTCGTTCAGGCCCCAGAGCACGAAGACCGGCTGCGCAATCCTGGCAAGGTGCGGGCTGAGGTCGGGCGTGCGCATCCGCACGATCACGTCCTTGGGCTGGGTGCGGGCCACTTCGAAGCGTTCGGCCACCAGTTCCTCGGTTATGAGGTGGTGCGCTTCGGCGTGGAGCAGGTTGCCGATCAGGCGGCGTTGTTCGTCGAGATTGAAGTCCGGCCCGCCGAAGTTGGAGACCATCTTGGCGATGCCGGGCATCACGAAATAGGCTTCCCGCTCGGCAACGCAGCCGGGGGCCATCAGCACCAGCTTCTCGGCGAAGGCGGGATGGTCCAGCGTCATCTGCAGGGCGATGCCGCCGCCCAATGAGTTGCCCACCAGCACTGCGCGCTCGATGCCATGCGCCACCAGCGCCTCATGCAGCGTGTCGGTGAACAGCTGCAGCGTGTAGTCGATCCCCTCCGGTTTGGACGAGGCGCCATAGCCGATCAGGTCGGGCAGGATCACGCGGAAGCCCGCCGCCACGAAGGCGTCGATATTGCCGCGGAAATTGGATGCGCCCGATGCGCCCGGCCCGCTGCCGTGGATGAACACCACGGCAGGGCCTTCGCTTGTCTCCTGGATCTGGATTTCGTGGCCGCCGCTTACGCGGTGACGGGCCGTTTTCAACGTCGCCATCGTGCCGCCTCCCCTCAAAGGAACGTGAAAGTGGGCGCCTGACCCAGCATCCCGCCGACGAAATCGGTCGTGCGGTTGTTCGGATCATTGGCAACGTGGGCGCGACCGGCGTGGAGATCGAGCCAGGGCTGGATGATCTCGCTGGACATATAGACCGCGCGGCCACCCAGCAGCTTCACCATGTCGTCCACCAGTTCGGCCATGCGCCGCACGACCGAGGAGGAGTTGTAGGCGTAGCGGGTGCGCTTCTCCATCGGGATCGCCTCGCCGCGCTGCGCATGGCCCATCAGGTCCTCGAACGTCAGGCGCAGGGTCTGCTCCATCTCGGTCACTTCCGCTTCTGCGCGTGAGATCGCGGCGAGCAGGAAGGGATCGTGCTTGGATGCCTTGCCGGTGTTGGTGGAGATGCGGCTCTGCGCGATATCCATCGCCGCGTTGATCGCCGCGCGCGCGCCGCCGAAGGCCGCGGTGGAGACCGAACGGGTGAAGACCTGCGCCCAGGGCAGTGTGTAGAGCGGCCCGGGATTGGTTTCCTGACCCGGGTTGGCGCAAAGGAACCCGTCCATCGCGCGGTGCGTGCGGTATTCGGGCACGAAGACATCCTCGACGATCACGTCATGGCTGCCGGTGCCCTGAAGGCCGAAGACGTGCCAGGCGTCGGTATCGATAGTGTAGTCGCTGCGCGGCAGCAGGAACGCGCGCATGTCCGGCGCGCCGCCCGGCTCGCTGGGCGGCACCAGCGCGCCCAGGATCACCCATTGGCAGTGGACCGATCCGGTGGAGAAGCCCCAGCGGCCCGACAGACGGAAACCGCCGTCCACCGGCGTGACCTTGCCCACCGGCTGATAGCTGGAAGAGGCGAGGGCCGCGTTGTCCTCACCCCAGATCTCGCCCTGAGCCTCTTCGTGGAACAGCGCGATCTCGTAGGGGTGGCACCCCACCACGCCGTACATCCAGCCGGTGGACATGCAGCCTTCGGCCAAAGTCTTCTGCACATCGAAGAAGACATTGGGATGCATTTCATAGCCGTCCCAACGGCGCGGCTGCAGGATGCGGAAGAACCCGGCTTCGTGAAGCTCGGCAATCGTTTCTGCCGGAACGTCGCGCTCTGCGACGCAGCGGCGGGCGCGTTCCTTTAACGTGGGCACCATGGCGCGTGCACGGGCAACCAGATCCTCGGGACTGGGCACGGCGGCGTCGGACGGCGCGGAGGCTGCGCTGGCCATCTTTGCGATCTCTCCCTTCATTCGAATCAATTTACGCCCTTTGGCGCTACATTCGTAATTTGAAATGGCACTCGATACGCAAATCGTCAATTGAAAACCCATTCCGCTTTCGATATTGCCAAATTCGAATCTGATGCAGGAACGAATCCTGCAATCGGACAACGAAGGGAGAGAGGCCCCGTGAAGGGCAGGCAAGAGATCGATCTTTCCGGGCGCGTGGCGATCGTCACTGGCGGTACGCGCGGCCTTGGGCTGGCGATGGCGCGGATGCTGGCGGACAGCGGCGCGCATGTGGTGGTCTGCGGTCGCAACCAGCCCGACGCGCTGCCTGCCGGGGTGGAGTTCCGCGCCGCCGACATTCGCGAGGCCGATCATGCGCGCGCACTGGTGGAAGGCGTGGTCGCCGATCATGGGCGACTCGATATTCTGGTGAACAACGCCGGCGGATCGCCGCAGGCCGATGCCGCTACCGCCAGCCCGCGCTTCTTCGACGCCATCGTACGGCTGAACCTGCACGCCGCCATGTACATGGCGCAGGCCGCGCACGCGCCGATGCGCGCGGTGGGCGGCGGCAGCGTGGTCAATATCGCCAGCGTTTCGGGCATTCGCCCGTCACCGCAGACGGCCGCTTACGGCGCGGCCAAGGCGGGCCTGCTCAACCTGACGCAGAGCCTTGCCCAGGAATGGGGCCCGGACGGCATCCGCGTGAACGCGGTGATCGTCGGCCTGATGCAGACCGAAACAACCGACGCGACTTACGGCGGTGCCGAAGCGCAGGCGGCGGTCGGCAATTCGCTGCCGCTGCGCCGGATGGGGCGCGGCGAGGATATCGCCGGCGCGGTTCTCTGGCTCTGCTCCGATCTGGCGAGCTGGGTGAGCGGCGCCCGCATCAACGTCGATGGGGGCGGCGAGCGGCCGTACTTCCTCGACCTCGTGAAAGGAAACTGACAGCCATGGGTATCAAGGCGCTCGGTTACGTAGTGATCGAAACGGCCAAGCCCGCCGAATGGGATGCCTTCCTGGCCGACATCGTGGGAACGATGAGGGCCGGGAATAGCGACGGCGTTGCGCTCTACCGGATCGACGATCGCCCGTTCCGCTTCCGCATCGAAACCGGAAAGCGGGAACACTTCCGCGCCGCCGCCTACGAAGTGGGCGATGCGCAGGAACTGGCCGAAGTCCGCGAAAAGGTGGCGGCAGCGGGCCGTCCCATCGCGGAGGGCAGTGCCGACGAAGCGCGGGAGCGCGGCGTTGCCGCCTTCTTCCGCACCAGCGATCCGGCGGGCAACGGTCTGGAATTCTTCCACGGGGACGTGCGTGACGATGTCGCCTTCGTTTCGCCTGCGGGCGTCAGCGGTTTCGTCACCGGCGACATGGGCATGGGCCACACGGTCTTCGCCGCGCCGAACTTCACCGAATGCCACGAATTCTATCGCGGCATCGGGTTCCACGACACCGACATTCCGCGCTTCCACTTCAGCGACGCGGCCGACGATCCGGGCATGGGCTTTGCCTTTATGCACGCGGACAACGGCCGCCACCACTCGGTCGCGCTGGGCGAGATGCCGATGCCGCCGTCGGGCTGCGTCCACCTCATGCTCGAAATGAAGGCGCAGGCGGACGTGGGCAAGTGTCACGACCGGATGCGGCTGGCCAAAGTGCCCGAAAGCGCCTCGATCGGCCGCCACGTCAACGATCAGACCTTCGGCTTCTACATGCAGTGCCCCGGCGGCTTCGATTTCGAGATCGGTGCCGATCCGCTGGTGATCGACCCTGCCAGCTGGGAGCCGACCGCCCATCTCGTGCCCAGCGAATGGGGGCATGTCTGGGCCTGGCAGAAGGCTCTTGAGGAACAGGGAAAGGGGGCGTGATGCTCGACAAGCGCATGAGCGCGGCGGATATCGCCGCGCAGATAAAGGACGGGATGACCGTCGGGATCGGCGGCTGGGGGCCGCGTCGCAAGCCGATGGCGCTGGTGCGCGAACTGCTGCGCTCCGACGTCAAGGACCTCACAGTGGTCGCCTATGGCGGCGCCGATGTCGGCATGCTCTGCGCGGCGGGAAAGGTCAGGAAGCTGGTCTTCGCCTTCGTCTCACTCGACGCGATCCCGCTGGAACCGTGGTTCCGCAAGAGCCGTGAAAGCGGCGCACTCGAAGTGCTCGAACTGGATGAGGGCATGTTCCAGTGGGGCCTGAAGGCCGCCGCGTTCGGGCTGCCGTTTCTGCCCACCCGCGTGGGCCTCGGCACTGATCTGGCCGCGCTGGGCGGGCTGAAGACGGTGCAGAGCCCGTATGACGATGGCGAGACGCTGATCGCGATGCCCGCGCTGGGGCTCGATGTCGCGCTGCTGCACGTGAACCGCAGCGACTGGCGCGGCAATGTGCAGGTCTTCGGGCCGGATTCCTACTATGACGAGTGGTTCGCCAAGGCCGCCGCGAAGACCTTCGTTTCCTGCGAGGAACTGGTCGACCGGATGGAGGACCACTACCCCGAGCAGGCGCGGGACAACCTGTTCGAACGCTGCTTCGTCAGCGGCGTGATCGAAATGCCGGGCGGCGCGCATCCCAGTTCGATGCCCCCGCACTACGGCTGGGACATGAAGGCGTTCAAGAACTATGCCGCCGCCGCCAAGGAACCGGGCGACTGGAGCGCGGTGCAGGACCGTTTCGTCGGCGCGAACGAGGCCGACTATCTCAACAGCATTGGCGGAAAGGAGGCGGTAGCGGCTCTCCCGCTCCCGATATTCTGATGACCCAGGTAACAACGATCAGCACGATCACACTGGCAGAACTCTGCATTTTCGCCGCCTCGAAGGCTTTCCGGGGCAATGGCGAAGTGATCGCCACAGGCGTCGGCCCGGTGCCGCGCCTTGCCGCCGGGCTCGCCAAGCTGACGCACAGCCCCGAACTGATGATGACCGATGGCGAGGCCTATCTGGTGGAACAGCCGGTGCCGATCGGCCCGCGCGCCTATGACGATCGCAAGCCGGCGGGCTACCTGCCGTTCTCGCGCTTCTTCGACAGCGCGGTGTGGACCGGCCGCCGCCACGCGATGGTGACGCCGACGCAGCTCGATCGGTTCGGCCAGATCAACCTCTCGTACATGGGCGGCACCTATCGCCAGCCCAAGACGCAGATGCTGGGCGTGCGTGGCTTTCCGGGCAACACGATCTACCACGCCAATTCGTTCTTCTTCCCCGCACATGGCCCCCGCGTCTTCGTGCCGGGCGAAGTCGATATGATCTCCGGCGTCGGCTACAATCCGGCCAAGCGCGTGGCGGGCGGCAATTACTCCGGCGTCGACCTCAAGAGCATCGTCACGAACCTTTGCGTGATGGACTTCGCGGGCACGGATAACGCGATCCGCGTCGTCTCGCTGCACCCCGGCGTCACGTTCGAGGAAGTGCAGGAAGCGACCGGCTTCCCGCTCGAAAATGCGCCGGAAATCACCGTGACGCCGCTGCCCGATGCAGAGGCGCTGGCAGTGATCGCCGCGCTCGATCCGCACGACATCCGCGCCACCGTCATCAAGGACAACCCGCCGGCCGTCAGGGCCTGAGCGGGATTGGGAGAGGCACCATGAGCGACGATCTGGTCGAACCGAAAAAGGTCGAGATCACGTACGAGACCGAGAGTCCCGTGCTCTATGCAGTGGACGGAGCGGTTGCCTGGGTGACGCTCAACCGGCCGGACTTCAACAACGCGCAAAATGGCCAGATGACCTATGCGCTGGACGATGCCTTCAACCGCGCCGTGCAGGACGATGCGGTGAAGGTCATCGTGCTGGCGGGCAATGGCAAGCACTTCTCCGCCGGGCACGACATCGGCACGCCGGGGCGCGATCTCCACAAGGCGTTCGACAACCGGCTGATGGTGCCGGGCCATGTCAACAAGCCGGCGGCGGAGCTGCTCTATACCCGCGAGCAGGAGCAGTACCTGGGCATGTGCCGCCGCTGGCGCGACATTTCCAAGCCCACCGTCGCCATGGTGCAGGGCGCCTGCATCGCCGGCGGGCTGATGCTGGCTTGGGTCTGCGACCTGATCGTCGCTTCGGAAGACGCGTTCTTCCAGGATCCGGTCAACCGCATGGGCATTCCCGGCGTCGAATACTTCGCCCACGCTTTCGAGCTGCCGCCGCGCGTCGCCAAGGAATTCCTGCTGCTGGGCGAGCGGATGAGCGCGCAGCGTGCCGAGCAGTTCGGCATGGTCAACAAGATCGTCCCGCCTGAGAAACTGCGCGAGGAAGCGGCGGCAATGGCCGCGAAACTGGCCGCGCAGCCGCGCCTTGGCAATTGGCTGACCAAGCAGGCGGTCAATCATGTCGAGGAACTGCGCGGCAAGCGCACAGCGATGGATGCGGTGTTCCACATGCACCACTTCGCCCATGCCCAGAACGATCTGGTGCAGGGCAATTCCATCGCCGGCCTCGACGGCCGCGCCATGGCCGCGGCGAATAAAAAACAAGCGGGAGAGGCGTGATGAGCGACCCTCTCCGCACCATCCTTGTCGAGCGGCTGGGCTGCAAGGTGCCGGTGATCCAGACCGCGATGGGCTGGGTGGCCGAACCCTCTCTGGTGATCGCCAGTTCGAACGCCGGGGCCTTCGGCTTTCTGGGCGCGGCGGTGATGACGCCGGACGAGGCGCGGGCGAAGCTGCTGGAAGTCCGCCGCGGTACGGACCGGCCTTTCGGCGTCAACTTCCACAGCTTCCAGCCCGGTGCCGACAAGATCGTGGAGCTGATCCTTGAAAACCGCGAACAGGTGCGCGCCGTCTCCTTCGGGCGCGGTCCGAACGCGAAAATGATCGGCGCGTTCAGGGACGCCGGCATCCTCTGCATCCCCACTGTCGGCGCGCTGAAGCATGCGCAGAAGATGGTCGAATTGGGCGTGGACATGGTCAACGTGCAGGGCGGTGAGGGCGGTGGACACACCGGATCGGTACCGACCACGGTGCTGCTGCCGCAAGTGCTGGATGCCGTCCAGGTGCCGGTGATCGCCAGCGGCGGCTTTGCCGACGGGCGCGGACTGGTGGCGGCACTGGCTTATGGCGCGGTGGGCATCGCCATGGGCACGCGCTTCTTGCTGACGCAGGAAAGCCCGGTGCCGGACAGCGCCAAGGCCGCTTATCTTGCGGCCTCCACCGACGGCATCGTCGTCACCACCAAGCTGGACGGCATTCCCCAGCGCATGGTGCGCACGCGGCTGATGGACCGGATCGAGAAGTCCGGCCCGCTGGCCATGTGGCTACGCGCGCTGGAGGCGGGCCGCGCGATGAAGCGCCAGACCGGTGCATCGTGGGGCGATTTCATCGGCAGCGCACGCGGCATGACCGCGCACGGCGCGATGCCGCTGAAACAGGCGATGATGGCCGCCACCATGCCCATGCTGATCCAGAAGGCGATGGTGGAAGGCGATATCGAGAACGGCGTGATGGCCACCGGCGTCGTCGGCGGGCGCATCCGCGAAGTGCCGAGCTGCCAGCAGCTTGTCGACAGCATCATGGCCGAGGCGCGCGAAAGGCTTGCCGCGCTCGGCGTATCCGCGGCCGCACCCGTTACGGCCTGAACGGAAGAGGATAACCCATGCCGATTACTTGCACCATTCAGGACCGGATCGCCGAAATCGTCTTCGACGTGGCGCCGGTCAACGCTTTCGACAGCGAAACCTGGAACAGCCTGCCCGCGATCATCAACGAAGCGGCGCGCAATCCCGAAGTCCACTGCGTGCTGATCCGCGCGGAAGGGCGCGGTTTCTGCGGCGGCGTGGACATCAAGGAGATGCAGGCGCACCCCGAACGCATCCCGCTGCTCAATCGCGGCAACTACCTGACCTTCAAGGCCATTCACGAGGCGGAAGTGCCTGTGGTGGTTGCCGTGCACAAGTTCGTGATCGGCGGCGGTATCGGCATCTGCGGCTCATCGGACACGATCATCGCGGCGGACGATGCCTATTTCTCTCTGCCGGAGATCGATCGCGGCGCCATGGGCGGCGCCAGTCACATGTCGCGCATGCTGCCGCTGCACAAAGTGCGCGCGGCTTTCTTCACCGGCGGCAATATCCCGGCGCAGGAAGCCTATCGCCTTGGCGCGGTGGAGATGGTGGTCCCCCGCGATCAGCTGGAGATCGAGGCCCGCGCTTTCGCTGCGCGCATCGCTGGCAAGTCCCGCAAGGCACTGGTGATCGCCAAGGAAGCGCTGAACGGGCTGGAAGCGCGCGATGTCGATCGCGGCTACCGCTGGGAACAGGGCTTCACGCTCGAAATGTACATGCATGAGGACAGCCAGAAATCGCGCGATGCCTTCGTCGAAACCGGCAAGGCGGCCTCGTTCTGATGGACCTGTCCTACACTCCCGAACAGCAGGCCTTCCGCGCCGAAGTGCGCGCATGGCTTGAAGCGCACGTACCGGCCGAGCCGCTGGAGCACTTCGACGCCACGCGCGAAGGGTTCGAGGCGCACCGCGAATGGGAAGGCACGCTGAAATCCGGCGATTGGGGCATGGTCACCTGGCCCAAGGAGTACGGCGGGCGCGGGCTGGACCTGATCGAATGGCTGATCTTCGAGGAGGAATACTACCGCGCCGGTGCGCCCGGCCGGGTCAACCAGAACGGCATCTTCCTGCTGGGCCCCACCTTGATCGAGTTCGGCACGCCCGAACAGAAGCAACGCTTCCTGCCGCCGATGGCATCGGGAGAGGAGATCTGGGCGCAGGCCTGGTCCGAGCCGCAGGCGGGGTCCGACCTTGCCGGCGTGCGGGCGACGGCCGTGCGGGACGGCGACGACTATGTGCTGAACGGCCACAAGATCTGGTCCAGCCGCGCGGTCTTTGCCGATTGGGCCTTCGGCCTGTTCCGTGAACCGGGCACCGAACGGCATAAGGGGATGAGCCTGATCTTCTTCCCCCTCGATGCACCGGGCGTCACCGTCAACGCCATCCGCAAGATCAACGGCCATGTCGGCTTTGCCGAAATCTTCCTGGAGGACGTGCGCGTCCCCGCCTTCAACCGGCTGGGGGACGAAGGGCAGGGCTGGCATATCTGCATGGCGACCGCCGGGTTCGAACGCGGGCTGATGCTGCGCAGCCCGGCACGCTATCAGGTCGCCGCCGCCGCGCTGGCCGGGCTGTGGCAGGACCACAAGCAGGATGCCGATCCGGTTCTGGAAGCCGATGTCGTGCGCGCCTTCATGAATGCCGATGCCTATGCGCTGTCGATCTACCAGACCGCATCGCGGCTTATGGCGGGCGCGAAGATCGGTCCGGAGGCATCGACGAACAAGATCTTCTGGTCGGAACTGGACATCCACCTGCACCAGACCGCGCTGTCGATCCTCGGCCCCAAGGCCGAACTGGTCGTCCAGCCGGGCGAGCATGACTGGCTGGACGATTACATCTTCGCCCTGGCCGGGCCGATCTACGCCGGATCGAACGAGATCCAGCGCAACATCATCGCCGAGCGCATGCTCGGCCTGCCGCGCTGAGGGAGGGCACGGCCATGGACTTCACCCTGAGCGACGAACAGCAGATGTTCGCCGTAACCGCGCGCACCCTGCTGGGCGATACCTGCACGCCCGACCACTGGCGCAAGATGATGGAGCGCGACGACAACACCGACCCCGAACGCTGGGCGGAAATTGTCGAGAACGGCTTCACGCTGGTCTTGCTGCCCGAAGAGGCGGGCGGCATGGGCCTTGGCGAACTGGACTTCGCCTTGATTGCCGAGGAAGCGGGATACGTCGCGCTGCCCGAACCGCTGATCGAAAGCGCGGGTGTGGCCGCGCCGATGCTGGCGGCGCTGGCGCCCGAGCATCCGCTGCTGGCCGATCCGGAGGCGACCATTGCCGTCGCTCATCCGCTCAATCCGGTGGTGGTCGATGCCGACCGCGCTGCCGCAATCCTGCTGGAGCGTGACGGCCATGCCTTCCTCGCCCGCGCCGATCAGGTGCGCCTGACGCCGGTCGAAACCATCGACCCGCTGCGCCGCCTGTTCCGTGTGGAATGGGATGCGGACAATGCGGAAGACCTTGGTCTTGCCGACTGGGATCTCGCGCTGGACCGGGCAGCGCTGTTCGCCGCCGCGCAGGGCCTTGGCCTTGCGCAGCGCGCGGTCGACATGGCGGTGGAATACGCCAAGGAGCGCCAGCAGTTCGGCAAGCCGATCGGCTCTTATCAGGCGGTGAAGCACCACCTCGCTTCCGCACAAGTCGCCATCGAATTCGCGCGGCCGGTGGTGCGGGCAGCCGCGGCCGAGATCGGCCATCGCGACGTGCAGGCGCGATCGCGCGTCAGCCACGCCAAGATCGCCGCGCTGGAAGCGGCGGACAAGGCGACCCGCGCTTCGATCCAGGTGCACGGCGCCATGGGCTATTCCTGGGAAGTCGACGCGCACCTGTTCCTCAAGCGCACGCTGGCGCTGACCCAAAGCTGGGGCACGCCCGCCTTCCACCGCGCGCGCATCGCCGCCCGCCTGTTCACCCAGCCAGCCGGCCCCGACCAGACTTTCGCCCGCGAAACCCATGCCGCTGCGGCCACCAGAGAGATCATCCATGCCTGAAGCCTATATCGTCGACGCCGTCCGCTCCCCCGTGGGCCGCAAGAAGGGCAGCCTTGCCCATGTCCATCCCGCCGATCTGGGCGCGCATCCGATCAGAGCGCTGGTCGAGCGGACCGGCATCGATGCGGGGCTGGTCGACGATGTCGTCTGGGGGTGCTGCGACACCATCGGCCCGCAAGCCGGTGATATCGCCCGCACCGCCTGGCTGGCGGCGGGAATGCCCGAACATGTCCCGGGCGTGACGATCGACCGCCAGTGCGGATCCTCCCAGCAGGCGGTTCATTTCGCCGCGCAGGGTGTGATGTCGGGCACGCAGGACCTTGTCGTCGCGGGCGGCAGTCAGGCGATGAACGCCATCCCGATCTCGGCCGCGATGTTCGCGGGCGTCGCCTATGGCTTCGACAGCCCGTTTCAGGGCTCGAAGGGCTGGGACGCGCGCTATGGCGATGAGGAGGTGAACCAGATCCGCTCGGCCGAGATGATCGCCGAAAAGTGGGGCATCTCGCGCGCGGCGATGGAGGAATTCAGCCTCGCCAGCCACCAGCGCGCGCAGGCGGCCTGGGATGCGGGCTGGTTCGATGCCGAAGTTTCTCCGTTCGAGGGATTGGCGAGGGACGAGACGATCCGCGCCGGCACCACGCTGGAAGGGCTCGCCGCGCTCAATCCGGTGCGGGAGGGCGGGGCGATCACGGCAGGCGTTGCCAGCCAGAACTGCGATGCCGCCGCCGCCATGCTGATCGCCGGCAAACGCGCGGTGAAGGAGCATGGCTTGAAGCCCCGCGCGCGGATCCACCACATCTCGGTCCGCGCGGCGAACCCGGTGTGGATGCTGACCGGCCCGATCCCGGCGACGCAGCACGCGCTCGCCAAGGCGGGCATGCGGGTGGAGGACATCGACCTGTTCGAATGCAACGAGGCCTTCGCCTCGATCCCGCTCGCCTGGATGAAGGAACTGAACATCCCGCACGAAAAGGTGAACGTGCAGGGCGGGGCGATCGCGCTGGGCCACCCCATCGGCGCGACCGGCGTGCGGCTGATGACGACGCTGCTGGGCGCGCTGGAACGCACGGGCGGACGTTATGGCCTGCAGACCATGTGCGAGGGCGGCGGGCAGGCCAACGTCACCATTATCGAGCGGCTCTGACGATGCCCTGCTACGCTTATCAGGGGATCGTGCCGGTCGTCGATCCGACCAGCTACGTCCATCCGCTGGCCTCGCTGATCGGGGACGTGATCGTCGGCCCCGGCTGCTTCATCGCGCCGGGCGCCTCGCTGCGCGGCGATTTCGGGCGCATCGTGGTGGAGGGTGACAGCTCGATCCAGGACAGCGTCACCGTCCACGCCAATTCCAACCGGGATACGGTGATCCGCCGGGGCGCGACCATCGCGCACGGGGCGATCATCCACGGCTGCGAGATCGGCGAGAACAGCCTGATCGGCATGAACGCGGTAGTGCTGGACGATGCCGTGATCGGCCCGGAAAACCTTGTCGCCGCGCTGGCGCTGGTGAAGTCCGAAACGCAAACCCCGCCGCGCAGCCTTGTCGCCGGAAACCCCGCCAAAGTCGTGCGCAGCTTCGAACCGCATCAGGTGACATGGCGCAACGACGGGCAAGGCGAATACCAGCGCCTTGCGCGGGAAGCGCTGACCGACATCGTCGAAGTAACGCCGTTGCCCGCCCCCGAACCCGACCGCCGCAGACTGGCGTCGGAAGCCATTGCCGTGCGCCTGTCCGGCCGCACCGCCGCCGCGCGCGAAGCCCGCGCGGCCCAAACCATCGAACAGGAGTGACTTTCGTGGGAATCTGCGACAACCGTACCGTCATCATCACCGGCGCCGCGCGCGGGTTGGGCCGGGCTTACGCACTCGCCTTCGCGGCCGAAGGGGCCAGTGTCGTCGTCAACGATATCGGCACGTCGCTGGGCGGTGACGGGCGCGATACCAGCGCGGCCGACGGTGTGGTGGAGGAAATTCGCGCCGCCGGCGGCAAGGCCGTGGCCAATTACGAGGACATTACCGACTGGGACGCCGCTCAGCGCATCGTAGGTGCCGCTCTGGACGCTTTCGGTGACCTTCATGTCGTGGTCAACAATGCCGGCATCGTGCGCGATCGCATGTTCGTTTCGGCCACTCTGGAAGAGTGGGATGCGACCATGCACGTCCACTTGCGCGGCCATTTCTGCCTCTCTCGCCACGCGGTGGACTACTGGCGCGGGCAGCAGAAGGCGGGCAAGCCGGTGGACGCGCGGATCATCAACACCTCCTCCGGCGCGGGGCTTCAGGGCTCCATCGCGCAGGCCGCCTACTCGACCGCGAAAGGCGGGATTGCCGCGCTGACCTTGGTGCAGGCCGCCGAACTCGGCCGCTATGGCATTACCGCCAATGCGCTGGCCCCTTCGGCCCGCACGCGCATGACGGAGCAGGCCTTTGCCGACAAGATGGCGACGCAGGAATCCGCGTTCGACGTGATGGACCCGGCCAACGTCGCCTCCACCGTGGTCTGGCTGGGATCGGCTGAAAGCGCCCATGTCACCGGCTGCATCTTCGAACTGGAAGGCGGCAAGATCATGCTGGAGCAGGGCTGGCGCGAAGGGCCGTTCGTCGATCAGGCGGCCCGCTGGCAGCCCGCTGACGTTGGCGCGCAAGTCGAGCGGCTGCTGGCCGAGCGCGCGCCGCCGCGCAAGGTCTGGGGCACGGCCTGAGGGAGACGGCGCGATGGAATTCGCCCTGACCGACGAACAGGTGATGATCGCGGACACCGTCCGCGCCTTCTTCGCCGAGAACGCCACCAGCGAGCGCACCCGCGCGGCGATGGAAGGTGTGGGGATCGACCGCGATCTCTGGGCCGCCTTTGCCGGAGAACTGGGCCTTGCTGGCATCGGCATCCCGGAGGGTTTCGGCGGTGCCGGCCTTGGCATGGTGGAACTGGCGGTGGTTGCAGAGGCGGCTGGCGCGCAAGTTGCCGCCTTGCCGCTGCTCGGCCATGCGATGCTGGCGCAAGCGCTGGTGCGCGGCGGCGCGCAGGCGCAGAAGGAGCAATGGTTGCCCCGCCTTGCCGCTGGCGAGGTGATCGCGACCGTCAGCTGGAACGCGGCTTTCGAGGTGAACGACGGCGCGGTCAGCGGCACGATCGCCCATCTGCCGCACGGTGCGATTGCCGAGGTTCTGCTGCTTCATGCCGCCGGGCAGGTCTGGCTGGTCGATCTGGCGGGGGAGGGTGTGCGCCGCACGGCCCATGTCACCATGGACCAGACCCGTCCGCTGGCGACCGTCACGCTGGATGCCGCGCCGGCCGAAATGCTGGAAAACGGCGCGGCGGCCATCGATGGCCTGCAGGCCGCAGGCTGGATCTGCCTTGCCGCCGAAGCGCTGGGCGGCGCGCAGGCCAGCCTCGGCCGTACGGTCGAGTACGCCAAAGAGCGCGTGCAGTTCGGCCGCCCGATCGGATCGTTCCAGGCCTACAAGCACCGGCTGGCCGACATGATGGTGGAGATCGAGCAGGCCCGATCCGCCGTCTACTGGGCTGCCTGCGCGGTGGACGAAGAGGCGGGGGAGGCCGCGCTGGCGCTTCACGCCGCCAAGGCGTTCTGCGCTGAAACCTATCGCATGTGCGCGGGCAACATGGTCCAGCTTCACGGCGGGATCGGCTTCACCTGGGAGCACGACGCGCACATCTTCTTCAAACGCGCCCGCTCGATCGCGACGCTCTATGGCGACAGCCAGTGGCACCGTGAGCAAGTGGCACACCTCGTCATGGGAGACCCGGCATGAAACTGGGCTTTTCGAAGGCGGACGAGGCCTTTCGCAGTGAATGCGCTGCATGGCTGCAGGCGCAGATGGCCGGGCCTTTCGCCGATATTCGCGGCATCCCCAATCTGGTCTCGGAGATCGAGCGCCGACGGGAATGGGAACAGGAACTGGCCGCGCACAAGTGGTCGTGCATCGGCTGGCCCGAACAATGGGGCGGACGCGGCGCGACGCTGGCACAGCAGGTGATCTTTGCCGAGGAATATGCCCGCGCCGGGGCTCCCGGCCGGATCAACCACATCGGCGTCGAACTCGCCGGGCCGACCATCCTTGCCTTCGGGACCGAGGAGCAGAAAGCGCGCTTCCTTCCCGGCATCGCGGCGGGAACCGCGATCTGGTGCCAGGGCTATTCGGAACCCAATGCCGGGTCCGACCTAGCCAATGTGCGCAGCAAGGCGCGGCTGGAAGGGGACGAATGGGTGGTCAACGGCCAGAAGGTCTGGACCAGCCTTGCCCATTTTTCCGACTGGATCTTCGTCATCGCCCGCAGTCAGGAAGGCTCCAAAGGCCCAAAGGGGCTGACTTTCCTGATGATGGAGATGGACCAGCCCGGCATCGAAGTCCGTCCGATCCGCCAGATGAACGGAGAGGCTGAGTTCAACGAGACGTTCCTGACAGATGCCCGCTGCCCGGTGGACAGCCTGATCGGCACCCCCGGCGACGGTTGGCGCGTGGCCATGGGGCTGCTCGCTTTTGAACGTGGGGTTTCGACGCTGGCCCAGCAGATGGGTTTCCGCAACGAGCTGGACGGCATCATCGCTGCCGCTCGCGCCAATGGGAAGGACCGCGATCCGGTGATCCGCCAGCGCGTGGCGGAGGCGGAGATCGGCCTGCGTCTGATGCGCTACGGCGCGCTGCGGATGCTGTCCAAGGCCGATCATTCCGCCATCGACGGTGCCGCGCTCACGTATAAGATCCAGTGGGCGACATGGCGCCGCAATCTGGGCGAACTGGCCATGGACGTGCTGGGGCAGGACGGCGAGATCGCGCCGGGCGCCGAGTACGAATGGCCGATGTTGCCCAACCTGTTTCTCTTCAGCCGTTCCGACACGATCTACGGCGGCACCAACCAGATCCAGCGCAACCTGATTGCCGAGCGTGGCCTCGGCTTGCCCAAAGAACCTAGAGGTGACCTGTGACCGTTCCCGTACCCGCCTATCCCACCCCACTCGGGCTTCTGAAGGACCGCAGCGTGGTGGTTACTGCCGCTGCCGGCACCGGCATCGGCTTCGCCGTCGCCAAACGTGCGGCCGAGGAAGGCGCACGCCTGCTGATCAGCGATTTTCATGAGCGCCGCCTCGGCGAAGCGGCCGATCGCATCGCCACCGAAGTGGGCTGTGCGCGGCCGGAAACCTTCGTTTGCGACGTGACGTTCGAGGATCAGGTGCAGGCGCTGCGCGATGCGGCACTGGCCCGCCTCGGCGGTGTCGATGTGCTGATCAACAACGCGGGTCTGGGGGGAGAGGTCGATGTCGTCGACATGACCGACGATCACTGGAGCCGCGTGCTGGACGTCACGCTCACTTCGCTGTTTCGCATGACTCGCGCCTTCCTGCCCGTGATGTACGCGGCGAAGCGGGGTGTGATGGTCAACAACGCCTCCGTGCTCGGCTGGCGCGCGCAGAAGGGGCAGGCGCACTATGCCGCCGCCAAGGCCGGCGTCATGGCCTTCACTCGCTGCACGGCGATGGAAGCTGCGGACAACGGCGTGCGCATCAATGCCGTGGCGCCCAGCCTGGCGATGCACCCCTTCCTTGCCAAAGTGACGACCGAGGAAACGCTGGCCGAACTGGTGAAGCGCGAAGCCTACGGCCGCCCGGCGGAAGTGTGGGAAGTGGCCAACGTCATGCTGTTCCTGGCCAGCGACTTGTCTTCCTACATGACCGGAGAAATCGTGCCGGTATCGAGCCAGCACGCATGAGCGGGCCGCTCGTCTTCGCAACGCCCGCCGCGCTCATGGGCGCGGAAGGGACGCAACTGGGGCCGACGGACTGGTTCGCCGTCGATCAGGACCGGGTCGATCGCTTTGCCGAAGTGACCGGTGACGACCAGTGGATCCACGTCGATGTCGAACGGGCGAAGGCAGGGCCGTTCGGCGGCACCATCGTCCATGGTTACCTGACGCTCAGCCTGGTCAACATGTTCCTGCCGCAGATGATCGAGGTGCGCGGGTTTTCGGCCGGGGTGAACGTGGGGATGGACCGCACGCGCTTCCTTGCCCCGGTGCTCGTCGGATCGCGCCTGCGTGCGCGTGGCGAGATCGTTGCGGCCGAGGAAATCAAGGGCGCGATCCAGTCGACCGTGCGCGTCACCGTAGAGGTCGAAGGCAGCGACAAGCCTGCGCTCGTTATCGACACCATCAGCCGATACTACCCGTAAGGAGAGAAGGATGTCTGATCTGAAGGTTATGGAAGCCGCCGTGCACGAATACGTGGCGGCCTTCTCCGCCGGCAGCGCGGACCGCGTTGCCGCCCTCTTTGCCGATAACGCGACCGTCGAGGATCCGGTCGGATCGCCGCGCCACGAAGGGCTGGCTGCGATCCGCGCCTTCTACGAAGGATCGATGGCGACCGGCGCGAAACTGACGCTGGAAGGGCCGGTGCGCGTGGTGGGCGACTATGCAGTCTTCGCCTTTTCCGTCCACCTCGAATGGGAGGGCGGGGCGAAGCGGATCGACGTGATCGACAGCTTCCGTTTCGACGAGGCCGGAAAGGTCGTCGAGATGCGGGCCTTCTGGGGCCCTGAGAACATGCACGGATTTACCTGAGAGGAACTGCCTGAAATGCGCGAAGCCGCCATCATCTCCACTGCCCGCACCGGCGTCGGCAAGGCCTATAGGGGCGCGTTCAACGATACCGAGGCGCCGCGCATGGCCGCCCATGTCGTGGACGCCGTCATCGCCCGCGCGGGGATCGACCCCGCCCGCATCGACGACGTCTACATGGGCTGCGCGAACCAGTGGAACACGCAAAGCTACAACATCGGCCGCCTTGCCGTGCACGGTTCGGTCCTGCCCGATACCACTGCCGGCTTCGCGATGGACCGCAAGTGCTCCTCCGGCCTCAATGCACTGGCCTTCGCGGCGCGGGGCATCATCGCCAATGAAATCGATGTCGCGCTTTCGGGCGGGACCGAGAACGTCTCGCTGACGATCGACAAGCACTATCCCAACTTCCGCAACCGTTCGGAATGGGTAAAGCAGCACGATCCCTATGCCTATATGGCGATGATCGAGACGGCGGAGATCGTGGCCGAGCGCTACGGCGTCAGCCGCGAGGATCAGGACCGTTTTGCCGCGCTCAGCCAGCAGCGCGCCGCCGCCGCGCAGGAAGCGGGCCGCTTCGATGACGAGATCGTGCCGATCGCGCTGACCAAGGCGCTGTTCGACAAGGACGGGAACGAGACCGGGAAGGAAGAACTCACGCTTGCCAAGGACGAAGGCATCCGCGCGGGCACGACGTTCGAGAAATTGAGCGAGCTGAAACCGGTGTTCAAGAACGGGCAGGTCGTCAAGGAAGGCCGCCACGTTACGGCCGGCAATGCCAGCCAGCTTTCGGACGGCGCATCGGCGCAAGTCATCATGGACCTTGCCACTGCGCAGAAGGAAGGACGGCCGGTTCTGGGCGTCTATCGCGGCTTTCAGGTCGCGGGCTGCGGCGCGGACGAGATGGGCATCGGCCCGGTCTTCGCGATCCCCAAGCTGCTGGAGCGCACCGGGCTGAAGATCGACGACATCGGCCTCTGGGAAATCAACGAGGCCTTCGCCAGCCAGGCGATCTATTGCCAGCGTGAACTGGGCATCGATCCTGACAGGCTGAACGTCAACGGCGGCGGCATCGCCATCGGCCATCCCTTTGCGATGACCGGTTCGCGGCTGGTCGGCCACGCGCTGATCGAGGGCAAGCGGCGCGGCGTGAAGTACGTCGTCGTCTCCATGTGCGTGGCGGGCGGCATGGGCGCGGCCGGCCTGTTCGAAGTCGCCTGAAAGGCATGAGCGACATGACGGAAGCGATGGGTACCTGGCCCGCGACGATCCCCGGCGCAGCGGCGGCGGCGGCCGAACGCTGGCCGGATCGGGTGGGCCTGATCGTGGGCGAAAGGGAGTGGACTTTCGCCCAACTCTGGGCCGATGCGCGGGCGGCGGCTTCGGCGATCATTGCCAGCGGCGTGGGCCACGGCGACCGGGTGGCGATCTGGGCGCCCAACACCCGCGAATGGATCCTTGCCGCGTTGGCGACGCATGTGGCCGGGGCGACCGTAGTGCCGCTCAACACCCGTTTCAAGGGCGCGGAGGCGGGCGATATCTTGCGCCGCGCGAAAGTGCGGATGCTGTTCGCGCCGGGCGATTTCCTGGGGCAGGACTTTGCCGACCTGATCGCCGGAGAAGACCTCCCCGATCTGGCCGAAACGATCCGGATCGACAGCGGCTGGGATGCTTTCGTGGCGCGCGGCAAGGGATCGGACGATCCCGCCGTCGATGCCGCCATGGCGCGCCTGACCGGGGACGATCTTAGCGATGTAATCTTCACCTCCGGCACGACCGGGCGGCCCAAGGGCGCGCTGACTGCGCATCGGCAGGTGATCCAGGTCTTCGGCGACTGGTCAGTCCGCGTCGATCTGCGGGAGGGTGACCGCTATCTGATCGTCAATCCGTTCTTCCATACCTTCGGCTACAAGGCGGGCTGGGTGCCTTGCCTGCTGCGCGGCGCGACCATCGTGCCGATGGCCATGTTCGACGTGGGTGAGATGGTTCGCCTGATCGAGACGGCGAAGATCAGTTTCATTCCCGGCCCGCCGACGATCTACCAGTCGCTCCTTCAGGAATTGGCAGGGGACAGGCCCCGCGACTTTTCCTCGCTGCGCGTTGCGGTGACCGGTGCCGCGCCGGTGCCGCCGGTCCTTGTGGAGCGGATGCGCGGCGAACTGGGCATGTCCACCGTGGTCAACGGCTATGGCATGACCGAGTGCGGTGCCATCGCGATGACGCGGCAGGGTGACGATGCCGATACGATCGCCCACACTTGCGGCTATCCGCTGCCGGGGATCGAAGTGCGCTGTGTGGACGGAGCCTGCCGCGATTTGCCGGCGGGTGAGGCGGGTGAGATCCTGGTGCGCGGTCATGCGGTCATGCGCGGTTATCTGGACGATCCCGCCGCCACGGCAGAGGCCATCGATGCGGAGGGCTGGCTGCACACTGGCGACATCGGCACTATCGATGCGCGCGGTTATCTGGCGATCACCGATCGCAAAAAGGACATGTTCATCTCGGGCGGGTTCAACGTCTATCCAGCCGAAGTGGAGAAGCTGCTCAACGCCCATCCGGCAGTCGCGCAGGCGGCCGTCGTTGGCGTGGCGGACGAGCGTATGGGAGAAGTGGGCTGTGCCTACGTGATCGCCCGCAGCGGAGCGGCACTGACCGCCGCCGACCTTGCTTCATGGGCCAAGGCGAACATGGCGAACTACAAGGTGCCGCGCAGCTTCGTGCTGGTGCCGGACCTGCCGCGCAATGCCGCGGGGAAGGTACTGAAAACCGAACTGCGGGCGTGACCGCGAGGCCCATCCACGTGGCTTCAAAATATTGCGTCATTGCCTATCCGACTGGGAAGGATCTGAGTTATAGAGTGTAGGCAGTCAGGGGACACGGCTGCCACTGACGCCTTCATTGAAAGGCTTCGTCTTTGCGATCTTGTCGGCAGATGTCACGTGATGACGCTTGCCCCTATGCAGCGGTTGATAGCGGCATCGCTTAACCTGAGTAGCCCCTAGATTTCTGGACGCCTTCTATCCTAAATTTGAGGACAGGAGACGTCGATGGGGAAGCCCAATTTCAGCGATGAGTTCAAGCGTGATGCGGTGGCCCAGATCACCGAGCGCGGGTATCCGGTAGCGGAGGTTTCCGAGCGGCTCGGCGTCAGTCAGCATTCGCTGTACGCATGGAAGCGGCAACTGGCGAAGGTGGTGTCTGGCGATGCCAGCAAGGATGCTGAGATCCGCCAGTTGAAGCGCGAGCTGGCCCGGGTGACCGAGGAGCGCGATATACTAAAAAACGGTCGCGGGTTTAGCCCGCCTGTGCGCGGTAGAAACGGGTCGTGCTATGCTGCTCGCCAGGAGGGTCGCGGCCGTTCGCTTATTGGTGGCAAGATACCCCGTTAAAAAACGTGGCCCGTGGGCAATTGCGCACTTGAGAGTGGTGGCGCCGCACAGCGGTGACCCCGGTTAGGAAAATGACGGTTTGCATCGCCCATGCCCTCCCGTTCTGGAGGAGATGTGGAATGAGTAGATCAAAAGCGGCGAAGGTCGGTGATATGCCGATGATTGTTCCGGGCGCGGCGGCGATCGACATCGGATCGACCATGCACATGGCAGCGGTCAATCCCGACGCCGATGATCGGCCCGTGCGCGCATTCAACACATTCACCGGCGACCTACATGATATGGCCCGCTGGTTTAAAGCGTGCGGCGTCACAAGCGTGGCGATGGAATCTACCGGCGTCTACTGGATCCCAGCTTTCGAAGTGCTGGAGGAGCACGGGTTCCACGTCATCCTCGTCAATGCGCGGTATGCAAAGAATGTCCCCGGCCGCAAAACCGATGTGAATGATGCGTCATGGCTTCAGCGGCTGCACAGCTACGGCCTCTTGCGGGGCAGTTTTCGCCCCAAAGCCGGGGTCGCCACGTTGCGCGCCTATATGCGGCAGCGTGAACGACTGATCGAGTACTCGGCATCGCATATCCAGCACATGCAGAAGGCGCTGATGGAGATGAATGTGCAACTCCACCACGTCGTCTCCGATATCACCGGCGTCACGGGCCTGCGCATTATCCGGGCCATCGCGGACGGCGAGCGGGACCCCGTCATTCTCGCCCAGATGCGTGACGTTCGGTGCCATGCCAGCATCGAGAGAATCTCCTCCGCCTTGACCGGCAACTGGCGCGATGAACACGTCTTCGCGCTGTGCCAATCGCTCGCGCTGTTCGACTTTTACCAGCTCAAGATCGTGGAGTGCGACCGAAAGCTGGAGATTGCGCTCCGGGACCTAGAAGGCGGCGACGGGTACGACATTGCCCGTTTGCCCAAGGTTCGGACCAGGACCAAACAAGTGAACGCGCCGGACTTTGAAGTTCGTTCTGCGCTCTATCGCGTGCTGGGAGTAGACCTGACCCAGATCCACGGTATTGGACCATCGCTGGCCCTCAAGCTGGTCGGAGAGTGCGGCACTGACCTTGCGGCGTGGCCAAGCTCAAAGCACTTTACATCATGGCTGTGCCTGGCGCCGGGCAACAAGATATCAGGCGGCAAGCTGCTATCATCGAGAACGCGCCGATCATCAAGCCGGGCGGCGGCGCTGCTGCGCCTTGCGGCAACCACGATAGGCCGGACGGATACCGCGCTGGGCGCATTTTACCGCCGGCTGTCTGCAAGGGCCGGAAAAGCTAAGGCCGTGACGGCCACCGCACGCAAGCTCGCCGTGCTGTTCTACAACACTTTGCGGCACGGAATGGCGTACAATGACCCCGGTGCGGCTCAATATGAGGAGCGGTATCGCAGCCGGGTAATCGGCAATCTCCAGCGCCGCGCCAAGGCCTTCGGCTTCGCGCTTCAAGAACTGCCGCCGGAGCCTGAGACAGCTGTTTCTTAGGAAGTGAAGAGCGGCTCCGCGCTTTGCCAACTTGGCCACCATCGACGCGACCGATGTCGGTTCGGCTGAGATATCGCCAAAGAAACGGACTTCGCCGTTCCGCTCCTTTTCCGCGACCGCAACCGAAATCTTCGCTTTCGATGTATCGAGTCCGATGAAGAGTTCGCTATACTCGTGCATGGTTCGCCCTCGCCTAAGCATGGGGATAGGCGCCGGCCCTTCCGGCGTAACCCCCGTTTCCTGCTTACTCCGAGGGCGGGCCAACTTCACTGCACGAACATACGGTCTAGGGGCTACTCAGTCGACGAGCCAGGTCGAGTACCATCAGAGCTACCACCGCCTCCTGATTAGGAGGCCGTAACCACACCGTAGCGCAGCATAGAATTTCTGAATTGCGCCCATCCAAGCCATTCAACAGGGGTATTGGCGCGTCAAAACACACCATTCAAGATGCTGAAACTTGGCGCCGGAAGCAGTCATTCTCGCTTCGTCTCCAACACCTGACCAGATGCCAAGCCTATCGCCAGCTATCCTTACCTAAGCGCTAATGTTCCAGAACGATCCCAACGCGATTGACCGTCTCTCCGACGTCCTAAATCTTGGGGCTACCTATGTTTCAGGTGATGGTATCTTTGGTCTTTGCTCATCTTTCGCCGGGCTAGTGGGCCAAGTTGTCGGCGCGCCGCCTCTCACCGACGATCGAAGGATCGACCGGCAAGCATCCCCGCCTTGTCTCGCGCGTTACCCCTAGTGGCGAAGAAGCAACATATGGCGGATATCGATGGGCGCGAACTTCTCTGATGCGACCCCGGCACCACACCAGCACGACAATGAACATGACCAGGCCTCCCGGCATGAAGTGTTGCGGCGAATGGCGAGCTTGTGCCAAGGCGTCTCCTGCCAAGAGCATGACCGCATCACCTGCTTTGATGGAGAGGGCCAACCCAGACCCTATTTTATCCCTCGCGATACGCTTCTGACATCTCAAGCCAGCGAATTGGGCATCGGCGGCGAGAACGATCTCTATGGAGGCGTCGTTCCTTTCCGTTTTGTGGCCACGAAAGCAGTTGGCCATCCGCTGGTTCGAAATGCGCGAAAAGTGCCGGAAGGTTGGAACGAGGGCCTGGGAAAGGCTCTTGGCGAAACGGTCCTTCCGGGCTTTTCCACGTTCGAATTGGCCGATGCAATGATGGGAGGGAACAATCTGCTTGAAGCCGGCCCCGTTCGTATCAAGCCGGTGGAAGCCACCGCAGGCCGCGGGCAAGTGGTGGTCAGTACCGCGGAGGAACTGACCACCGCACTAAGCCGGTTGGTACCCGAGCAGGTTCGGCGCGAGGGGCTTGTGCTGGAACAGAACCTTGTCGATGTGAAGACCTTCAGCATCGGATCGAGCAGGATCTTCGGCAGCAGCATCGCTTATTGGGGGACCCAAACGACGACCGTCGATCGACGCGGGGAGACCGTTTACGGCGGCACACGCCTTCATGCCTTGCGCGGCGGGATGGCTGAGCTTGCGGCACACGATTTTCCACCCGAACTAGCCGAGGCGATCGAGAAGGCCCGTCATTACGACCAGACGATTTTCAAAAGCTTTTCAGGGATGTTTGCATCACGCCGCAACTATGATGTGGCAAGCGGTCGGGATTATCTGGGCCGTCACCGCATTGGCGTACTGGAACAGAGCTGGCGGATCGGCGGGGCGACACCGGCAGAGATCACCGCTCTGGAGCGCTTCGCCGCGGATCCCCGGTGCGATCACGTGATCTGCGCCACCGTCGAAGTCCACGGAGACTACGAAGCCGCGCCGGCGGGTGCGATAGTCTATTATTCGGGCGTCGATCCGGTCGCCGGCCCAATGACGAAGTATGTGATGGTGATGGAATGAAGACGAAGCACCCGGTCACCCTCAACATCTGCGGACAGACACTGGACGGAACGGTACTTACACCGGCGAAACTTACCCCCGGCGTGCTGTTCATTCACGGCTGGGGTGGTTGCCAGGAGCAGGATCTGGCGCGCGCGGAAGAAATCGCGCAGCTGGGATGCGTGTGCTTCACCTTCGATTTGCGCGGTCACGCCCGCCATGATGGAGACCGCAATCGTGTCACCCGTTCGGATGGTCTGGCAGATGTGACCGCAGCCTACGATTTTCTTGTCTCGCAACCAAGTGTCGATCTCTCCGCCATTGCCGTGGTCGGAACCAGTTACGGGGGATACTTGGCGGCTTTGCTGACCGCCGAACGCCCTGTGGCGTGGCTCGCCTTGCGCGTCCCGGCACTCTACCCGGATGCAGAATGGGACGTGCCCAAGGCCCATCTCGATCGCACCGAGATCAATCGGTATCGCAAGCACTTCCGCAGCGGCCATCAGGACCGGGCGCTTGCCGCGTGCGAAGGGTTTGCCGGTGATGTCCTGATCGTGGAGTCCGAATACGACGACTATGTCCCGCACGCCGCGATCAGTTCGTACATGGCTTCATTCCGTCGCAGCCGCTCGCTAAATTATCGCATATTGAAAGGGGCCGATCATGCCCTCCAGGACGAGAAGCAGCGCAAAACCTACAACACGCTGTTGATCAACTGGGTGGAGGAACGGGTGCGCGAAAGCCGACGTCCATCGTGACGGGCGCGCCCTCCATTGTCGTCCGTTTAGCCAAGGCGCGCCGCCCGAGGCAGATCCTGGACCAGTCTCGCATGTTCGCCGCCCTGTCGTCCGTGCCGCAATGCGCACCACGAAACTGGGGTGAACGGTAGAGACCAGACTGCGTTCTTGCGACTCCTCTACTTCGCCCCGCCCGAAGCAGGGGATTCTTTTCGAGGCGCTTAACGATCGACGAAGAACGGGCGTTGATGCCGCTCGGTCCCGAGGATCATCGCGGAATGCCCTAGGCTTTGGCCTCTGACGCGAACAAATGGCCGGGCGAAGGAACGAGCGGACTAATAGACTACCTCCACGTTTCCGCTGCAGTTACATATATCATAGCTTTATCCCGAACGTGGAAAGGTGTTCCCTTCGCAAACGCAATAAAAGATGGTCAAGACAGGGATAGGTGCCAAAATGCTTGAAGATGATCTGGTCACCACACTTACGCGGCTCGGCTTGGGGACCCTCTTGGGCCTTGCTCTCGGCTTTGAGCGGGAGCGGCGGGGTCATGACGCAGGGCTTCGTACGCACGGTTTGGTAGCGCTTAGCTCAGGCATGCTTACCCTCTCCGCTCTGGAACTGGTGGAAGTGCATGGCGAGGGTGATCCCGTACGGGTTATTCAAGGACTCGCCCAAGCCATCGGATTTATCGCTGGCGGCCTCATTTTCGTGCGCGGGGGAGACGTGCGTAACATGACGACAGCAGCCAGTCTCTGGATGGCAGCCGCCATTGGAATAACCGCCGGTGCTGGCCAATACGTTCTGGTTCTAGCTGGCACTATACTGGCGCTTACGCTACTCACCGCTGTGACCGCCGTGGAACGGTTTTTGCCGCATCACCGAAGCGACGCAGATGGCCCAGAAGAAATACAGATGCCGAACCGCCGCGGCTCCTCTTCGCAGTTCCCCCAGCCTAAAGATAAAGACCAGAGGTGATAGGCCCGACGAACGAGACACCGTGGCGGATCAGCCTAACGGTCAGATCCGCATAAGAAGTGTCAAAAAGCACAAAGGCTACGCTCAATCCCCGGGCAATCCACGATCCGTGCAGGAACCTCGCCGATTACGCCCTCCGCGAAGCGGCTCGGGACACGGCCAAATTCCGCGAAGCGGCTCGGGACACGGCCAAATACAGCTCGTTCACGCTCGCTCACACCTCGGTTAACGGAGGACGGCTTTCAGGATGGCCGGATGAGGCGTCGAGTGTCGGCTTTGTCGGCGTGAGCAGGGGAGGGTGCTACAGGCAGATGGCGACCAACTTACGCCGTTCCCCTCAGGCTGCCGGAACGGCAGCTCACGACAAAACCAGATGGCGCCTTCACTATTTTAACCCAGAAGTGGCCTTCCCGGATCTGCCAACATTGCCGACTTGAAGTCTTTGTGGGCGGCTGCCTTCAAAGCGTGCGTGAAATGACCATGCGTTGTATATCAGACGTACCTTCGTAAATCTGGCAGACACGCACGTCGCGGTAGATCTTCGCCACGCCGAATTCTTCAAGGTATCCATATCCGCCAAGGGTTTGGATTGCTCCGGAAACTACAACTTCTGCGGTTTCGGAAGCGAAGAGTTTGGCCATCGAGGCTTGGGTAAGGGCGGCACCGCCGCCGTCGCGCAGCGCTGCTGCAGAGAGCACCAGCTGGCGTGCAGCTTCCAGCCTCGTCGCAAGATCCGCGAGCCTGAACCCGACAGCCTGATGCTCGATAATCGGGCGGCCCATCGAAATCCGATCCTTCGCATAGGCAACGGCGATTTCGAGTGCGGTTTGCGCCATGCCGATACATTGCGCGGCGATGCCGATCCGGCCGGTTTCCAGATTGGCAAGGGCAATACGGTAGCCCTGACCGACCTCGCCCAGCACCAGGTCATCCTCGATGAAAAGGTTCTCGAAGCGTAGCGCACACGTATCCGAGGCGCCCTGGCCGAGTTTGTGCTCTACCTTCTCGACGATATAGCCATCCCGGTCGGTGGGGACCAGAAACGCCGTCATGCCCTTCTTTCCGGCATCTGGATCGGTTACGGCGATGACCATGGCAAGACCGGCGATCCTGCCGGAGGTGATGAACTGTTTCGCGCCGTCCAGCCTCCAGCCTCCGCCCACCCTGGTCGCCCGCGTGCGGATCGCGGAGGCATCGGAGCCAGCGTCGGTTTCGGTGAGCGCGAAGGCGCCGATACAGCGGCCGGCGATCAGGTTGGGCAGGAACATGGCTTTCTGCGCTTCGGTTCCGTCCTTCAGCAGGCCTGCGACCATGATCGAGTTCTGGATCGATACGATGGTCGAGAGGGCACCATCGGCCGCCGCGATCTCGATCAGGGCTAGGGCATAGGAAACGTAGTCGCTCTCCGCACCGCCGAGCTCTTCCGGTGCCACCATGCCCAGCAGGCCGAGTTCGGCGATGCTCTCGAAGACCCACGGCTCGTAGCCACCCTCCTGCTCGAAGCGGTGGCTCAAGGGACGAATGCGTTCTTGCGCGAACTTGCGGACCATGTCGCGGACCGCGATCTGGGTATCGGAAAGAATGGCACGATCTCCAGTGAATTGGGATGAAATGCAGGCGGCCTATCGGCCTTTCCACTGCGGCAGACGCTTCTCTGCAAAGGCCACCGGCCCCTCGACGTAATCCTCTGAGGCCAGCATGGCTTTCATGGCGGGATAGTCCCACTGTTCGATCATGGCCTGATCGAGCGGGGTAAACAGACCACGCGCGACCGCCTCCTTGGTCGCCCGCACCGACATCGGGCTGGCTGCAAGAATTTCGGCCGCCCATCGGCGCGCAGCTTCAAGCACGTCACCTTCGGTCACTTCGTTGACGAAGCCGAGGGAATGGCCTTCGGCTGCCGACACGCGGCGTCCAGTCAGCAGCATGCCCATTGCATGCTTTTGGCCGATGACTTGCGGTAGCGTCTGGATGCCGCCCGCCAGTGCCGCGATGCCCACGCGCACTTCCGGCAGCGCGAAGGCCGCATGGGTGGAGGCGACCACGATGTCGCAGGCTAGTGCCAGTTCGAAACCACCGCCCATCGCCACGCCATTGACGGCGGCGATGACGGGCTTGTTCAAGTCCTTGCGCGCAGTCAGGCCGCCGAAGCCGGACGGCGGCGTGACCAGCCCGCCGCCTGCAGCCTGCTGCTTGAGATCGTGCCCGGCGCAAAACGCCTTTGAGCCCGCACCCGTGACGATGGCGACCCACTGATCGTCGTCCGCCGCAAAAGCGTCGAAGGCCGCCTCCATCGCGAATTGGGCGCCTTCGTTCAGGGCATTGCTAGCCTCCGGGCGATTGATGGTGAGGATCGTCAACGGTCCTTCGCGGACCACCGTTACGTATTCGCTCATGCAGCCACCTCGTCTGCCATCATGCCCGCGAGCCGCGTGGCGATGATGTCCTGCGCCTCGCGCACGATCCGGTTTACGAGATCGGCACATGTCGGAATGTCGTGGATTAGGCCCTGGACCTGCCCGGCCCAGACGAGCCCGGCATCGAGGTCCCCCGTTTCCAGGGCCGTCCGGCCCTTTGCGCCCGAGACCAGCGGGCGGATGTCCTCGAACACCGCGCCGTCGCGCGTCGATATCTCGACCACCCGATCGGAGACGCTGTTCTTCGCGACACGCCCGGTATTGTGGAATTTGCGCAAGATCAGGTTGGTGCCGCGCTCGTCGTTCTCGACGATGAACTGCTTCACCCGCTGATGGATCGGCGCTTCCACCGTGGCGCAGAAGCGGGTGCCCATGTTGATCCCTTCCGCCCCCAGCGCCAGCGCGGCGGCAAGGCCGCGTCCGTCGCCGAAGCCGCCGCTGGCAATCATCGGAATCGTCAGCTTGTCCGCTGCTGCCGGGATCAGGATCAGGCCGGGAATATCGTCCTCGCCCGGATGGCCGGCGCATTCGAAGCCGTCGATCGAGATCGCGTCCACGCCCATCCGTTCGGCGGAGATGGCATGGCGCACGGCCGTGCACTTGTGGATCACGGTCACGCCGTGGGCCTTGAAGTCCTCGACATGCTCCTGCGGACGGTGGCCTGCCGTCTCGACGATCGTGACGCCGCTGTCGATGATGGCCCTGCGGTATTCCGCGTAAGGCGGCGGCGAGACCGAGGGCAGGATCGTCAGGTTCACGCCGAAGGGCTTGTCGGTCATTGTCCGGCAGCGGTCGATCTCGCGGCGCAGTTCGTCCGGCGTGGGCTGGGTGAGGGCGGTCAGGATGCCCAGACCGCCCGCGTTGGAAACCGCCGCCGCGAGTTCGGCCCGGCCGACCCACATCATGCCGCCCTGCACCACGGGATGCTCGATGCCGACAAGCTCGGTGAAGCGCGTGCGCAGGCCCATCACAGCGCCTCCAGAATGGTGACGTTGGCGATACCGCCGCCCTCGCACATGGTCTGTAAGCCGTAACGTTTGCCGCGCGCCTTCAGGGCGTGGATCAGCGTCGCCATCAGCTTGGTCCCGCTCGCGCCCAGCGGATGACCGAGTGCGATGGCGCCGCCGTTGACATTGAGCCTGGCGGGATCGCCGCCGAGCGCCTGCAGCCAGGCCAGCGGCACCGGGGCAAAGGCCTCGTTCACTTCGTAGAGGTCGATATCCTCGATCCGCAACCCGGCGCGCTTCAGGGCCTTGGCGGTGGCCGGGATCGGCTCTTCCAGCATGATGACGGGGTCGCCTGCCGTCACCACCATGTCGACGATCCGCGCGATGGGGGTGAGGCCATAGTCCTTGAGTGCCCGCTCCGACACCACCAGCGCGCCCGAGGCGCCGTCGCAGATCTGGCTGGCATTGGCTGCAGAGATCACCCCGCCTTCCTGCAACAGCTTGACCGAGCCGATGCTTTCCAGCGTTGCGTCATGGCGGATGCCCTCGTCGGTGACATGGGGCACGCCGTCCACATTCAGCGGCACGATCTCGTCCTTGAATGCACCGGCTTTCGTAGCGGCAGCGGCGCGGCGGTGGCTTTCCAGCGCGAAGCGGTCAAGCGTCTCGCGGTCGAAGCCGTACTTGGCCGCGATCATCTCGGCGCCGCCGAACTGGCTGAAGCTCTCCACCCCGAAGCGCTGCTGGATGCGCGGGCTGAACG
This sequence comes from Novosphingobium sp., assembly GCA_017745295.1. Classification (GTDB taxonomy): domain Bacteria; phylum Pseudomonadota; class Alphaproteobacteria; order Sphingomonadales; family Sphingomonadaceae; genus Novosphingobium. Next base: position 54,357 of record JAGHZR010000005.1, on the reverse strand, counting down.
GTCCGACGCCCACGCCTTCTTTCGCGTGGTAGGCGATGTTGGAGAACATCGGTACGCGCGTCATGCTCTCCGCGCCCGCCGCGATCACCACATCCTGCATGCCGGACATCACCGCCTGCGCGGCGAACTGCACCGATTGCTGCGAGGAACCGCACTGCCGGTCGATCGTGACGGCGGGCACGCTGACCGGCAACTTGGAGGCCAGCACCGCATTGCGCGCGAAGGCGAAGGCCTGCTCGCCCGCCTGGGTCACGCAGCCAAGGATGACATCTTCGACCACCGCCGGGTCGATGCCGGAGCGGTCCACCAGCGCGTTCAGCACTTCGCCTGCCATATCGGCAGGGTGCCATCCCGCGAGCTTGCCGTTCCGGCGTCCACCCGCAGTGCGGACGGCTTCGACGATATAGGCTTCGGCCATTACTCAGACTCCCTTGAAATTCGCGGGCCGCTTTTCGAAGTAGGCGGCAAGGCCCTCGCGGCATTCGGGGGCGGCGCCCGAACGGGTGATCGCGGCGACTTCTCGCTCCAGTTGTGCTTCGAGGCTGGTTTCGAGGCTCTGGCGCAGCAGCGCCCGCGCTGCGCCAAGGGCACCGACGGCCGCCTCGGCGAGGCGGACGGCGAGCGCGCTGCCTTCACTTGCCAGCGCTTCGTCATCGACGGTGCGGGTGACCATGCCGATGGCTTCTGCTTCGTCCGCTTTGATGCGGCGATTGGTGAGGATGATTTCCTGCGCCTTGCGCAGCCCCACGAGGCGCGGCAGCCACCAGCTCATGCCGCCGTCGGGCGTCAGGCCGAGTGTCCCATACGCGGCGGTAAAATGAGCCGAACGCGCGCAGAGCACCACGTCGCCGCCGATCGCGAGGCTGAGACCTGCGCCCGCCGCCGGGCCGTTGACCAGCACCAGCAGCGGCTTGGCCATGCGCGCAAAACGGGTGAGCGCCATGTGCAGCGTGCCCGCAAGCTCGCTCAGCAGCGCATCGACATGATCGCCCGAGGACTTGAACAGGGAAACATCCCCGCCTGCACAGAACAGCCGTCCGACGCCGGTCAGGACCACGCAGCGGATACCGGCGTCCGTCTCGCAGCGGATGGCGATCTCGGCCAGCGCGCGGGCCATGGCGAGGTTGATGGCATTGCCCGCCTCGGGCCGGTTGAGCGTGACGCGGGCAATGCCTTCGGTCACATCGAAAAGGACGGGTGCTGTGCTCACCGGCAGGCCTCCATGCTTTCTACCGCCAGCGCAATGATGCGCGGCAGGCTGGCGGCGCGTTCGCGGGCGTGTTCGGAGGCGGCGGTGCCCCGGATCACGCGCCCCTTGATGCCGTGGAAGATCGCCGCCAGTCGGAAGAAGTTGAAGGCGATGCAGAACGCATAGTCCGGCTCCGAGATGGGCGGTCGCCCGACATTACGACAATAGGCATCGCGATATTCGGCCTCCGTCGGGATACCGAGCGCGGCAATATCCGCGCCGCCCAGACCCGCGACGATATCGGGCGGCATGCGGAACATCATCGCGTGATAGGCGAAGTCCGCCAGCGGATGGCCCAGCGTCGAGAGTTCCCAGTCCAGCACCGCCAGAATGCGGGGTTCGGTGGGATGGAAGATCATGTTGTCGCAGCGGAAATCGCCGTGGACGATGCGCATCTCGTCGCCCGCGGGGATTGCGGTGGGAAGCCATTCGATCAGCCGGTCCATGCCGGGGTCGCGGCCCGCCTCGGTGTCTTCGAGGTATTGCTTCGACCAGCGGGCGATCTGGCGCTCGAAGTAATTGCCGGGGCGCCCATAGTCGCCAAGACCGATGGCTTCCGGCTCGATCCGGTGCAGCGCCGCGATCGTTTCGTTCATCGCGGCGAAGTAGGCTGCGCGCTCATCATGCGGAACGTCGGGGAAAGTCGCGTCCCAGAAGATGCGGCCTTCGACCATCGCCATCACGTAGAACCAGCTGCCGATCACGCCTTCGTCCAGGCACAGGCCGTGGACATGCGCCACCGGGAAGCCGGTGCTGCCCAGCGCCAAGAGCACGCGGGCTTCGCGCTCCACCGCATGGGCGCCTTTCAGCACCTGCCCCGGCGGCTTGCGCCGCAGGACATAAGACAGGCCCGGCGTCACCAGCTTGTAGGTCGGGTTGGACTGCCCGCCCTTGAACTGCTCGACCGTGAGCGGCCCGGCAAAGCCCTCGACATGGGCTTCCATCCACGCCGCCAGCCGGGCCTCGTCGAAGGCGTAGCCCTCGCGCACGGCGCCGGTACCGGCATTGGCGGCAGCGTCAGCGCTGCTCATGAGCCGCCCTCCAGTCGCGCTTGATCTTCTTGGCGAGACTCCACTTATGGACTTCGGTAGGGCCGTCGTAGATGCGGAAGGCGCGGATTTCGCGGAAGACCTGCTCGACGATCGTATCGTCGGTCACGCCCGAGCCGCCCATCACCTGCACGCAGCGATCCGCCACCCGCATCAGTGCCTCGGACACCGCGACCTTGGCTATCGAGCTTTCCGCGCCGCCCGCTTCGCCGGCATCCAGCACGCCTGCGCACCAGTCGATGATGAGTTCGCTCTGCTTGAGGTCGATCAGGTTGTCGGCCAGCATGAAGCCGACGCCTTCGTGGTCGATCAGGGTCGTGCCGAAGGCCATGCGGCGGTTGGCGTAGTCGGTGGCGATCTCGTTGGCGCGGATACAGGCCCCCAGCCAGCGCATGCAGTGCGAAAGCCGCGCCGGGGCGAGCCGCACTTGCGCATAGCGGAATCCCTCGCCCGACTGGCCCAGCATCTGGTCGGCAGGCACCCGCAGGTTGTCGATGGTGACGACGGCATGGCCACCGGGCATCGAGGAATCGATGGTGTTGGGCACATGCTCTATCCGGATCGCCGGGTCGGGCAGGTCGACCAGGAACATGCAGGCGCCATCATCGGACTTCGCCATGACAATGCCCACTTTCGCGCCGTCGGCGCCGGTGATGAACGCCTTCTTTCCGTTCACGACCCAGTGATTGCCGTCGAGACGGCAAGTGGTCAGCATCATCGAGGGATCGGAACCGGCACCGTTTTCAGCCGCCGGTTCGGTCATGAAGAAAGCCGAACGTCCGTGTCCTTCCACCAGCGGCTTCAGGAAGCGCTCCTTGATGGCCGGGCTGCCGACTTTACCGAGCAGGTACATGTTGCCCTCGTCCGGCGCGGCGGTATTGACCGCCAGCGGCCCGAGCGGCGACAGGCCCGAGGCACGCAGCACCACCGCGGTCTCGCGCTGCGTCAGATGGCGTCCGTCCGCCAGGATATGCGGCGTCAGCACGCCCGCTGCGCGGGCCTTGTCCTTGAGTTCGGCGACAAGTTCCTCGCTCGGGCAATCGTGGTGATCGCGGCGCGGGTCCTCCTCGTAAGGAACGACGACCTCGCGCACGAAGGCCTCGACTTTCGCGGCGATCTCGGCGGTCAGTTCGGGACCGGCACCTTCCGAATGTTCCATTTGGGCGCTCCTCACTTTGGTGCCATCCGGATCGCGCCGTCGAGACGGATGGTCTCGCCGTTGAGCATCGGGTTGGTGACGATGCTCTCCACCAGCTGCGCATATTCGTCGGGCTGTCCGAGGCGGCTTGGGAAGGGCACCTGCTTGCCCAGCGAATCCTGCGCCTCTTGCGGCAGGGTCGCCAGCAGCGGGGTCCAGAAGATGCCGGGGGCGATCGTCATCACGCGGATGCCGTAGCGGGCGAACTCCCGCGCCACGGGAAGCGTCATGCCGACGATCCCGCCCTTCGACGCGGAGTAGGCCGCTTGCCCGATCTGGCCGTCATAGGCGGCGACCGAGGCAGTGTTGACGATCACTCCGCGCTCCTCGCCCACCGGCTCGGCATCGTGCAGCCGGGCCGCGAACTTGGAGAGGACGTTGAAGCTGCCGATCAGGTTGATCGAGACGATCCTGGAAAAGTCGGCCAGCGGAAGGGCGTTACCCTCGCGGTCGATCACTTTGGCGGGCGGGCCGATCCCGGCGCAGTTGACCAGGATGCGGGCCTTGCCGTGCAGGCCTTCGGCCTCTTCGAGTGCGGCTTCGACGGCAGCCTCGTTGGTGACGTTGACCGCCGCGAAGTGCCCGCCGATTGCGCGTGCGGTGGCTTCGCCCAGTTCCGGATTGAGATCGAAAATGGTCACTTTCGCGCCTTTGGCGGCGAGCCGGCGGGCGGTGCCCGCACCGAGTCCCGATGCCCCGCCGGTCACGATCGCAGCGACTCCGCTGATATCCATGCAAGACTCTCCAAAAACTTACATGCAAAAACTTAGAGGTGCGCTTACGCACTCACGAGTGTATTGCGTCTTCCCGAGTTTCCTGTCAACGCTCCGGGCGAAGAAAAGAGGATACCCATGCCGTCGCCGTCACCCTTTCGAACGCCCGCCCAGAAGGAAGCGGAGCGCGCCGCCAAGCGGGATGCAGTGCTGCGGGCAGCGGTGCGCATGTTCAACGAACGGGGGTTTCACGCGACCTCGCTGGACGACGTCGCCGCCAGCCTCGGCATCTCGAAGCGGACGATCTATCACTACTTGGCCAACAAGGATCAGGTGCTGCTGGAATGCGTCACCATCGGCCTCCAGCAATTGCTGGAAGCGGCGGATCAGGCGCGCAGCGAGCCGGGGAACGGCCGCCATCGGCTGACCCGCTTCCTGCGCCGCTATGCCGAAGTGAACATGGACGATTTTGGGCGCTGCGTGATCCGCACCGGTGCCGAGGCGCTCTCGCCTGAGAGCATGCCGCGCTACCGCGAACTCAAGCGCCAGATCGACAGTGCCCTGCGCGCCATGATCGAACAGGCCATGGCTGACGGCTCGATCGCGCCCGTCGATGTGAAGATGGCGGCTTTCGCCATGGCAGGCGCGCTCAACTGGCCTGCCCGCTGGCACGATCCCGAGGGCGAACTGCCCGCCGCGGCGATCGCGCAGATGCTCGTGGACATCCTTGCGAGGGGTTTCGATCCCCGCGCCTGAGGGGGCGGTTTCCGTCCTGCTCCTGACGGGTTTCCGTCAGTCGCGTACCGCGCCCGCTCTGCTCCATCTTGCGCGGACAGAGACTGGCAGGAGCGTAGAGGCATGCGATTTGCGAACAAGGTGGTCATCGTCACGGGCGGCGCATCGGGCATAGGCGAGGCCGCCGTGCGCCGTTTCGCCGGCGAGGGCGCCTCGGTGGTCGTCGCCGATATCCGTCCCGATGCACTGGAACGGATCGTCGGCGACATCGGCGGCGAGCAGCATCTCGCGGTCGAGGTCGACATGCTCGACCCCGCCGTGATCGACAGGATGGTCGACGCCGCGCTGGACCGCTTCGGACGGATCGACACGCTGGTCAACAATGCGGGCATGGGCTCGTTCGGGCGAGTGACGGAGATCGATCTCGACCACTGGCGGCAGGTGATGGCCATCGACGTGGAAGCGGTGTTCTGGGCGAGCCGCCAGGCGATTCCGCATTTGTCCCGAGTCGGCGGCTCCATCGTCAATATCGCCTCGGCTTCGGGGATCGCGGCAGACTACGGTTTTGCCGCCTACAACGCCGCCAAGGCTGCCGTCATCAACCTCACCCGCGCGATGGCCATCGACCATGCCCCCGAGATCCGCGTCAATGCCGTGAGCCCGGGCCTCACCGCCACGCCGCTCGCCACCGGGCTTACCGGCAACCCGGTCATCATGGCCGCCTACGAGCCGGTGCTCGCCATGAAGCGGCCCGCCGAACCCTCTGAAATCGCGGGTGCCATCGCCTTCCTCGCTTCGGACGACGCCTCTTACGTGAACGGCCACAATCTCGTCGTCGACGGCGGCATGACCGCCCATACCGGCCAGCCCAACTTCACCAGACTGCTCGGTGGGGAGAGCCATCTCGCGGGTGCGGAGAGCGCTGTCCGGCGCTGAACAGGCCGACGGGTTTCCGTCAATCGACCCCGCCCGCCGCGGAGCGCTATCCCGACACGACATAAAAAGCATCATCGAGGAGGAGGATCATGAAAGCGATCTATCGTACCGCAGTGGCCGCGCTCGCGCTCACCAGCCCGGTTGCGGCGCTAGCCCAATCGGAGGCCCAACCGCCCGCGCCGCCACAGAACGAACAAGTCGGCATTCAGGACATCGTCGTCACCGCCAACCGCCGCGAGGAGAAGTTGCAGAACGTCGGCGCTTCGATCAGCGCCATGTCCGGAGACCAGATGCGCGAACTGGGCGTAACGACCGCGCTCGACGTCGCCAACTTCACGCCGAACATCGAGATCGTTCGCTCTTACGCCTCGCCCGGCTTCAATACGCAGATCACCATTCGCGGCGTCGGCCAGCCCGACTTCCAGGACACCACCGAGGCGACCGCCACCGCCTATGTCGACGAATTCTACATGATCGGCGCGGGACAGGCGGACTTCCTGAGCTTCGACATCGCCCGCACCGAAGTGGCGCGCGGGCCGCAGGGCACGGTGCAGGGCCGCAACGCGACGGCGGGCAGCATCAACTACTACACCAACCGCCCGACCTTCGACGGCACCAGCGGCCGCATGTCCGTGACCGTGGCGGAGCGCGGCACGATCCGCACCGAGGGCTTCCTTAACCTTCCGGTCAGCGACACCCTGGCGCTGCGGGGCGCCTTCTCGACCGACCACAGCGACGGCTATCTGCGTAACATCAACCCGACCAGCAATTGGCGCAAGGGCGCGGCGGGCAAGTTCTATGCGGGCCGCCTCCAGGCGCTGTTCCAGCCCACCGACAACCTCTCGCTGCTGCTCAAGGCCGAAATCGGCAAGATGGGTCCGGTCGCGGGCGGCAACGAAAAGGCCTATCCGGTCGGCCAGATCGCGGGACTGCCCGGGACTTACGCGATCCCGACCGACGCCTTCGGCCAGAACCAGGCCAATATCGGCGCCGGCGCCAGGGACGTGACCAATGCCGACGGCAGCAACGAACTGCAAAGCAAGATGCAGCACTATCTCGCCACGTTGAACTACGATGCGGGCGGCGGGGTCAACGTCACCGTGCTGGGCGGCTGGCTGCAATCGAAGAAGTACAGCATCGAGGACTGCGACCACACGCCGCTGCCGCTCTGCAACTTCTCCAACAAGGCGCGCTCGCGCCACTGGACCACGGAAGGCCGCGTCAACTGGGACACCGGCGCCCTGCGGCTGACGGCGGGTGCCAACTACCTGCACCAGTCGATCTTCACCACGTCCGCCTCGCCGCTGTTCTTCGGGCCGACGGTGACGCCCTTCGGCAACACGCTTTACGGGCAGGCCTTCCGCGACGGGCAGAAGCTGAGCAGCTACGCCTTCTTCGGACAGGCCGAGTACGACCTGACCCCGCAACTGACGGCCATCGCGGGCATTCGCTACACCCATGACAACAAGCGGCTCGACAGCGTGAACGCGGCGACCACCTCGCTGCCGATCGATACGCCGCTGCCGATGTCGATCGGCGCCTACGAAGCTCTGCGCGAACAGATCTTCGCTTCGCCCGATGCCGTCTTCACCCGGCTCACCGTGGCCGACAACGGCAATCTCGCGCGGTTCCGCAAGGGCCTCGTCAATGCCAACCTCCAGCTCAACTACAAGCCGACCGACGATCTGCTCGTCTATCTCAGCTACAAGCGCGGGCAGAAGAGCGGCGGCTTCATCACCGGCAACGTCACCGGCACCGCGCCGGAACTGCGCCCCTTCAAAGAGGAAACCAACAATGCCTTCGAACTGGGCGTGAAATCGGACCTGCTGGGCAAGACCCTGCGCGTGAACGGCGCGGTGTTCTACTACGACTACCAGAACATGCAGAACACCAGCCTGATCGGCATCACCAACGTCATCACCAACAACGATGCGAAGATCTGGGGCGGCGAAGTGGAAGTGACCGCTACGCCGACGCGCGGCCTCTCGCTGTCGGTCTCGGGCGGCTACGTCCACACCCGCGTCCAGGACATCTTCAACCCGACCGGCGCGGTCGCGATCCTGTCCGACAACCGCTTGCCGTTGGCGCCCCGCCTTACCGGCAATGCCCGGATCCGCTACGAGTGGGACCAGTTCGACGGCAAGCTTTTCGTGCAGGGCGCGGCACGCGGGCGGACCTGGATGTACCGGGACTCGCTCAACAACCCCTCGACCAAGATCCCCGGCCTGTTCGTGGCCGACGCGCAGGCCGGTTACACCACTGACAACTGGTCGCTCAGCTTCTACGTCGACAACGTGTTCAATACCCGCCGGGCGATCAACCTGTTCGACATTTCCTCGGTCGCGAACAGCGGCGAGGTGGTCTACCAGATGCCGCGCTGGTTCGGCGGCACTTTCTCGGTGAATTTCTGAAGTCTTCCGAGGGGGAATGCGATAGCCGTTCCCCCTCGGCGGCAGTGCTCCCCACTTCAACGCGTCATGTAGGCGACCAGCGAGGAACGGTTGTGGATCGACAGCTTCGCGTAGATGCGCCGCAGATGGTTCTCGACCGTATGCTCGGAGAGGCCGGTGCTATAGGCAATCTCCTTGTTGAGCTTGCCCTTGCACACTAGCCCGGCGATTTCCGTTTCGCGCGGCGAGAGCGGTGTCGCTGAGGCCGCTTCGGTCCGCTTGAAATAGCTCGTGCGAAATGTGCTGAGGCCATTGGCCTTGTCCAGCAGATCGCGCAGCATGTGCCCTGCCACCATGTCCTGCAATCGCGGCGCCAGCTGGTTCAGCAGCGGCATCGACACCGGCTCCACCTGCTTGACCGCGCGCTTGCGATGGAAACCGATCGTCGAATAGATCCCCGGCATCAGCCGCCGCGTCGATGCGCCGATCACGTCGATGCCGTAGTGGTACATGAACTGCCAGTACTGGCTGGTCGGCTTGGCGATCGTTTCTACCCGGCGATCCGATCCCACCAGCACGCCGTCGTCGTCGACCCGGTCCGGCTGCTCCTGCAGGCGCGGATCGGTGAAGGGATCGTGCTCGAACACCGCCTTGCTGTGATAGATTTCCTTCACTTCCTCCGAAATGCCGGTGTGGAAGAGGTAGGAAAGCTGCGGCTTGTCCGAAACCCGGTCGCAAAGGAAGATCGAGGCACTGTCCAGGTCGCACGTTTCCACGATATGCCGCGTGAAATCGCAGATACCGCCTGTAAGCCTGACGTTCATCTCCATATCACTCTCCCGTCCGGCCCGTAGTCCGGGCCCGGATATTATCGTCTACCCTACCGCCGCGCGCGCGGCATGGGTAGCCCTTCCCATCTAGGGTCTGTGGCGGCGCGTCCCAATAACGGGTTTCCGTCAATCCCCTCCTGCGCCCACCGTCGCTAACCTGCCCTTCAACGCGATAAACGGCAAAGGGATGCAGGAATGGCCGAAGGGCAGAAGATCATCACGGACGGTGGCGCGCTGGTCGCACGCACGCTGCGGGAAGCCGGTGTTACCACGATATTCGCACTGCACGGCGGCCATCTCGACGCCGCCTTCAAGGGTTTCCTCGACGAAGGGATCGAACTCGTCGATTCGCGCCACGAGGCCTGCTCCGGCCACGCCGCCGAAGGCTGGGCGCGCATCACCGGCGAACTTGGCGTGTGCATGATTACTGCCGGTCCCGGTTTCACCAATGCGCTGACCTGCATGGCCAATGCCCGGCTGGACGGCACCCCGGTCCTGTTCATGGCAGGGGCTCCGCCGCTGCGCGAGGAAGCGCTCAACGTCCTGCAAGGCGGCGTCGATCAGGTGGCCATGGCGACCCCGGTGGTGAAGCACGCGATCCGCATCACCGATCCCGACCGCATTCCCGACCTGCTCGCCAATGCCATCACGATTGCCGTGAGCGGCCGGCCGGGGCCGGTCTTCGTGGAATTGCCGATCGACGTGATGGCCCGTCCGGCTCGCATGCCCGATCCCCTGCCGCGCCCGGTCCAGCCGATCCCGACCGCCCCGCTTCCAGCCCATGTCGAGGAAATGGTCGCGTTGTTGAAGCAGGCTCGGCGCCCCGTCGCGATCTTCGGCAGCCTTGCCCGCTATCAGTCCACCCCCGCGCAAGTGCAGGGCTTCCTCGACAGGTTGGGGATCCCCGCTGTCTTCAGCAGCCGCTCGCTCGGCCTGCTCGATCCCGCTCATCCCGGCTACGCCCATGACCCGAGCGCGATAGCCGTCGCCATCGCGCAGGAGGAAGCGCCCGACCTGATCCTCATGCTCGGCTCGCGCTTCGGCCTGTTCCTTGGCGGACGCACCCGTGTCTTCTTCCCCGAAGACGCGAAGATCGTGCAGGTCCATGCCGACGCTGCCGAGTTCGGCCGGATCCATCAGCCCGCGCTTGCCACCACGGCGAGCGTCGGCGCGACCATGGACGCGCTGGCGCAGGCCTGGGACGAGGCACCGGAACGCTTCGCCGCATGGCGCGACACGATGCGGCAGGCGGCCTCGGTCGTCGGCTCGGAGTTCTCGCCGGATACCCGCTCGGGCAAGATCAACCCCTACTTTGCCGCCAAGGCCGCCGTTTCGGGCGCGCCGGAGGGCACCACTTTCGTCCTCGAAGGCGGTGAGGCGGGGCTTTGGGCAGGGTATCATGCCCGCGTGGCCCATCCCGGCGGGGTTCTGACGTTCGGCCAGCTTGGTACGCTCGGCGTCGGGTTCGGGTTCGCGGTCGGGGCGGCTTATGCGCGGCCCGGCAAGCCCGTGGTCCAGATTTCGGGAGACGGCGCCATCGGCTTCCACTTGCAGGAGTTCGAGACGATGGTGCGGCAGAAGCTGCCGATCGTCACCGTCGTGCTCAACAACAGCTGCTGGGGCCAGTCGCTGCATGGCCAGCAGATTCTCTACGGCGAAAACTACAGCTGCATCTCCGTGCTGGGCGACATCAAGTACCACGAGATCGCCAAGGGCTTCGGCTGCTACGGCGAACGCGTGGACAGTCTCGAAGAGGTCGGCCCTGCCATCGCCCGCGCCTTTGCCTCGGGCCTGCCGGGCTGCATCGACGTGACGGTAGACGCCGACGTTGTCCTGCCCATGACCGCCGCAATGCTGGGCGAACCGGCCGACAACGAAGTCATGGTCCCCTATTACGAGAACATCCAGCTGTGAAGGCAGCGGTCCTCCACAAGGGCAGGATGACCGTCGAGGACGTGCCGGAACCCGTCGCCGCTGCGGGACAGGTTCTGGTCGCGCCGCTCGCGTGCGGGGTCTGCGGCAGCGATCTTCACGCCCGCGACCACGGCGATCACCTCTGCAATCTCCTCCACCGTGCCGGGTTCTGCGGCTTCATGGACCCGGACCGGCCGGTGGTGATGGGCCACGAGTTCTGCGCCGCGCTGCTGGAGCCGGTCGCCGGTCTTCCGGTCGGCCAGCGGGTCGTCGCCCAACCCTTTCTCGTCGATGCCGACGGCCTCGCGCTGATCGGCTATTCGAACCGCTACAACGGCGCTTTCGCGGAGCGGATGCTGCTGCAACGGGACGCGCTGATCGCGGTGCCCGATCAGGTGCCGACCGAAGTCGCCGCCATGACCGAGCCGCTTGCCGTCGCGGTCCATGCGGTAAACCAGTCCGGCGCGGACAAGGATTGTGCCTTTGCGGTCTATGGCTGCGGGCCGGTGGGGCTGTTCATCATCGCCCGGCTCAAGGCTCTGGGGCTCGGGCCGGTGCTGGCCATAGATCCCGTCCCGGCGCGCCGGGCCATGGCGGAAAGACTTGGCGCGGACGCGGTGATCGCTCCCGACGGCGCGGCCAGCACCGAATGGTGGCGCGGCCATGACCTTCACATCGGCCTGTCCGATACGATGGCGGCGGCGTCCGGAACCACCAGACGCGCCGTGCTGTTCGAATGCGTCGGCAAGCCCGGCATGCTCACCGCCATCGCCGAAGCCGCGCCGGTCGCGGCGACGGTCATCGTGGCCGGGGTCTGCATGGAAACCGATGCGATCGAACCGGCATTGCTGATCCAGAAGTCGATCCAGCTGCGCTTCGTCTTCGCCTATTCCCCGCAGGAATTCGCGGAGGCTTTCGCGATGATCTGCGCCCGGCCCGAAGCGCTGGCTCCGATGCTGACCGGCGAAACGACGCTCACACAAGTCGACCGGGCTTTCGCCGCGCTGACAGCGGGCGGGGAACAGGTCAAGATGATGGTAAAGGCATAACAGGAGAGAGCCATGCGCGAGGCACTGACATTCTATATCGACGGCCGCTGGGTCGCCCCTTCGACCTCCCGGGTGATCGACGTCACCAACCCCGCCGACGCCGGTATCGCCGGGAAAGTCGCGCTGGGCGGACAGGCTGACGTCGATGCCGCCGTCGCCGCCGCGCGGCGCGCCTTCGACAGCTATTCCCGCAGTAGCGTGCAGGAACGCGGCGAACTGCTGGACGCGATCATCGCCGTCTACCAGAAGCGCGCCGACGACCTCGCGGCTGCCGTCACGGCCGAGATGGGCGCGCCCGCCTGGCTTGCCAGCGCCGCGCAAGTGCCCATCGGCATCGGCCATCTCCAGATCGCCCGGCAATTGCTCGACAGCTACAGGTTCAGCGAGCAGACCGGCTCCACGCGCCTCGTCAAGGAGCCGGTCGGCGTCTGCGGCTTCATCACGCCGTGGAACTGGCCGCTCAACCAGATCGCCTGCAAGGTCGCCCCGGCCATTGCGGTGGGCTGCACGATGGTCCTCAAGCCCTCCGAGGTCGCGCCCTTCACCGGCCAGATCTTCGCCGAGATCATGGCGGAGGCAGGCGTTCCGGCCGGTGTCTTCAATCTCGTCCACGGCGATGGGCTGGGCGTGGGGGCGGCGCTTTCGGCCCATCCCGATGTCGACATGATGTCCTTCACCGGATCGACCCGCGCCGGTGTTGAAGTCGCCCGCGCCGCTGCCGCTACGGTGAAGCGCGTTCATCAGGAACTCGGCGGCAAGTCCGCGAACATCGTGCTGCCTTCCGCCGATCTGAAGGCTGCCGTTTCCGGCGGGGTCGCGGCGATGATGGTCAATTCCGGCCAGTCCTGCAACGCGCCCTCGCGCATGCTGGTCCAGCACGCGCGCATGGCCGAAGCCAAGGCCATCGCTGCCGAGACGCTGGCCGAGCAGACGGTCGGGCGGCCGGAAAGCAATGCCAAGCTGGGCCCGGTGGTCAGCGAAGTGCAATGGAACAAGATCCAGCGTCTGATCGAGGCGGGCATCGCCGAAGGCGCGTCGCTTGTCGGCGGTGGCCCCGGCAAGCCCGATCAGCTCGACGAGGGCTACTACGTGAAGCCCACCGTGTTTGCCGATGTCACCAACAACATGACGATCGCGCGCGAGGAAATCTTCGGCCCGGTGCTCACCATCCTCGGTTACGAGGACGAGGAGCAGGCGATCGCCATCGCCAACGATACGCCTTACGGGCTTGCCGCTTATGTGCAGGGGACAGGCCCCGAAGCCGAGGCCGTCGCGGGTCGCCTGCGCGCCGGGCAGGTCTATCTCAATTACCCGGAACTCGATCTGACCGCACCGTTCGGCGGCTATAAGCAATCGGGCAACGGCCGCGAATGGGGCGCCCATGCCTTCGGAGACTTCCTGGAGGTAAAGGCCGTGATGGGCGCGGCGGCACAGGGCTGACGGGCGGATGATGCCTTCGCTGATCGACCTGCTGGCGGCGGCGCTCGCGCTGGACGCGGACGCCCCCGCGATCTTCTATCGCGGGGAAAGCCGCAGCTTTCGCTGGCTTGACGGCCAGAGCGACGGTTTCGCCGCCGCTCTGGCCGAGGCCGGGATTGCTCCGGGCGAGCGCATGCTGCTCTGCCTCCAGAACGTGCCCGAATTCCTCGTCGCCTTGCTGGGGGCGGCCAAGGCCGGGGTGGTCACCGTGCCGATCAACCCGATGTACCGGACGGCGGAAGTGGAGCGGGTGGTTGCCGACTGCACGCCTCGCGCCGTGGTCTGCGAACCAAGCCATGCGCAGGATGTGCTCGGCGATGCGTTGTCTGGCCTAGTGCGCTTCACGGTTGGAGAGGGGGGGACTTTCCCGCAATCGGCGCAAGTCGCTCCGTTCGCCGCGCGCCCGCGCGACCCGCTGATGCTGGTCTATACTTCCGGCACCACCGGCAAGCCCAAGGGAGCAGTAATCAGCCACGCCAATCTGCTGGCAGGCGCGGAGTTCTACCGGACCGCCGCCGATCTCCAGCCCGGAGAGCCGATCCTTGCCGCTGCGCCGCTGTTTCATGTGACCGGCCTTAGCGGCCATATCGGTGCGGCACTAGCGGCCCGGGCACCGCTGATCCTGACTTATCGCTTTCAGGCCGAAGCGGTGCTGGAGGCGATCGAACGGCACCGGCCGACCTTCACGGTCGCGGCAGTGACGGCGCTTGTCGCGCTGATCGAGACGCCTGCTTTCGCGCCGGAGCGGGTGGCGAGCCTGCGGACGGTCTTTTCCGGCGGCGCGCCCGTGGCACCGGCCCTGCGGGACCGGTTCCGGGAAGCGACAGGCGTAACCCTGCGCAATGTCTATGGCCTTACCGAGACGGTGGCGCCGGTCATCGCCTGCCCGGAAGCGCCGGAGGCGCCGGTCGACCCCGCCAGTGGCGCTCTGTCCACCGGCAAGGCCGTGCCGGGCACCACGGTGCTCATCCTCGACGAACGGGGCCAGCGCTGTGCACCGGGCGAAGCGGGAGAGATCGCAGTAGCCGGTCCCAGCGTCGTCCACGAATACTGGCAGGCGCCCGAGGCGACGGGCGAGGCCATGTGCGGCGACGGCTTCCGCTCCGGGGACATCGGCGTGATGGACGACCAGGGCTGGATCTACCTGATCGACCGCAAAAAGGACATGATCGTGGCGTCCGGCTTCAAGGTCTGGCCGCGCGAGGTGGAGGATGTCCTCTACGCCCACCCTGCGATCCGCGAAGCCGCCGTGGTCGGGGCACCGGACGCCTATCGCGGCGAGACGGTGAAAGCGGTCATCAGCCTGCGCAAGGGCGCCACGCTGGACGAGCAGGACCTCATCGCCTTCTGCCGGTCTCATCTGGCCGCCTACAAGGTGCCGCGCATCATCGCCATGCTGGACGACCTGCCCAAGACGCCGACCGGCAAGATCCTGCGGCGCGAATTGCGAGGATAGGAGGCAAGGATGAAGGCCGCACTGCTGCGTGGTTCCGGCGGACCGGAACAGTTCGAAATCGCGGAAATTCCGGATCCCGTTGCCGGACCCGGCGAAGTGCTCGTGCGCATCGAGGCCATCAGCATCGAAGGCGGAGATCTGGTTTCGCGGCGCACCGCAGGCCCGTTCGAGCGGGACCATGTCATCGGCTATGCCGCCGCCGGTACGGTGGTAGCGCTCGGCCCTGCCGTCAGCGGCTTCGCTGTCGGAGACCGGGTCGCCACGTTCGGCTTCACAGGCTCGCACGCGGAACTGCGCGCCGTTCCGGCCGGTCAATGCTGGGCGATTCCGCCGGGGCTGGACGCAGACGTGGCCGCGACCATTCCCTGCGGCCCCGGTACCGCCGCGCATGCCCTGAAGCTCGCCGGGTTGGAGGATGGCGCGGGCAAGACCGTTCTGATTACCGGAGCGGGCGGCGGGGTGGGGCTGGCGGCCGTCCAACTCGCAGCGCGCGCCGGTGCCCGCGTGATCGGCACCGGCACCAATCGGAGCGTGCTGGACACACTGCGCCAACATGGCCTCAGCGATGGCATCGTCACGACCGGGGAACCTGCGAGCGAACAGGTTCTGAACCTGCTCGGCGGGCGCAAGGTCGATCTTCTGATCGACAATGTCGGAGGACCGGCCCTGTCGGACGGGCTGAAGACCCTGCGCGACGGCGGCAAGGCGGTTCTGATCGGCGTGTTCGGCGGCTGGCACGAACCTCTTGATGCGGGCTTCGTCCTCAGGCGGCGCCTTTCGGTTATCGGTTGCCTGCTGGGCGCCGTCATTAGCGAGCCTGCGAATTATCGCCTCATCGCGGACCTGCTGAAGCTGGCCGAACAGGGCCAGCTCTACACGCCCATCGATGCCGGGTTTTCTTTCTCGGATGTGGCTGCAGCCCACACGCGCGCCGAAGAACGCGGACGCCTCGGCCGAGTGGTCATGCATATCCCGTCGGAACGATAGGCAGGCCCGCAGCGCTCAGGGGATCAGCACGGCCTTGATGCATTCGCCCCGTAATTGGGCCGCGACGGCCTCGTTGATGTGGTCCAGCGGGAACGTCCGGATCAGCTTGTCGAACGGGAAGCGGCCCGCCCGGTAAAGCTCGACCAGTTGCGGGATGAACGTGTCGAGATCGCTGTCCCCCTCGACGATGCCGTGGATGCGGTGGCCGTAAGTGATGAGCGCGGCGAGGTTGATCGACAGGCTGCTCTCGGGGTGAGGCGGAACCCCGACCAGTCCGAGCAGGCCATGGCTGGAAAGGGCAGCGAGGGCGGTCTCCACGACCGCTTCCCGGCCGCTGGTTTCGAAAGCGAATTCTACCCCGTCCGGCAGGATCGCGCGGATCGCTGCGCCGACCTCGCCCGCTTGGGGATCGATGACATGGGTAGCGCCCAGAGACAGCGCCATGTCGCGGCGTGCGGCGAAAGGTTCGACCAGAATGATCGTCGCACAGCCCTGCACCACCGCGCCCATCACGGCGGCAAGGCCTACCGGGCCGCCGCCGAAGATCGCGATCGTCGAACCGGCGGGACAGGCCAGCGAGCGCATGACGCCGCCCGCGCCGGTCTGGAAGCCGCAGCCCAGCGGCCCGAGCAGTTCCAGCGGCACGTCTTCCGCCGCGATCCGCACGAGATTGCGCTCGTGCGTCAGGGCATGGGCGGCGAAGGACGACTGGCCGAAGAAATTCGCCGAGACCGGCGCGCCGCCGATGCTGACGGGCGTGCTGCCGTCCCCGCGCGCACCGGCATAGTTCAGCACCGGAAATTCGCGGCAGTAGGAAGGCAGGTGCTCCTCGCAGCGGGGGCAATGGCCGCAGCTGGAGAAGCCCAGAACCACCCGGTCTCCCACGGAAACTTTGGTTACGCCCGCGCCGATCGCCTCGACCACGCCCGCGCCTTCGTGGCCCAGCACGGCGGGAAGCGGGATCGGGATGAACTGGTCGCGGGCGATCAGGTCGGTATGGCACAGGCCGACACCGGCGATCCGTACGCGCACTTCGCCCGCGCAGGGTTCCGCCAGTTCGATCGTTTCAAGGGTGAAGTCGCCGTGCGCCTCACGGGCGATGGCTGCGCGCGTTTCCATGATGACGGACTCCTCAGGTTGCCGTGTAACCGCCATCGGCAACGAATTCGGCGCCGGTCACGAAAGCGGCGGCATCGCTGGCGAGGAACGCGATCATCGGTGCAATATCACCTGCAATGCCAAGGCGCTTCATCGGAATCAGCGATGCCCAGGCCGCCAGCGCCACTTCTGGCGCGATCGCATTGCCCTCGGCATCGCGCGGCGGATCCCAGTCTGAGCCGAGGTTGGTCTGGACCGGCCCCGGTAATACGCAGTTCACGCGAATGCCGCTTGCCGCCCATTCGTAGGCCACCGCCTTGCTGAGCGCCCGCACCGCGCCCTTGGTGGCACTATAGGCGGCGAACTGAGCACCCGCGACCTTGCCGTAGATCGAGGCGACATTGACGATCGATGCGCTGCTCGCGCCTTTGGCGATAGCCGCCTTCATCAGCGGCTCGGCCGTCTGCATGCCGATATAGACGCTCTCCACATTGATGCGGCTCTGGCGGCGCAGCATCTCCACCGGCGCTTCGGAAAACGGCCGCGACATCATGATGCCCGCATTGTTCACCAGCACGTCGAGCCGACCGAACCGCTCGCCCACCACTTGCGCGCAGGCGGCCCAGGCGGCTTCCTGGCTGACGTCCTGCGCCAGCGCCACGGCATCGCCGCCGCAGGTTTCCGCGGTCGCGCGCGCGCCGTTGATGTCGAGATCGCCGGCAATCACCGTCGCGCCGTGGCGGGCCAGCGTCAGCGCGGTTTCGCGGCCGATCCCGGAGGCCGCGCCGGTCACCCAGGCAATCTTGCCGGTCAGGTCGAGGGGCGGTGTCGGCATGGTCATTCTCCGATGTTCGAACGGGCGAGGCGTTCGCTCGCCACGGCAGGAATCCAGGGCAGGCTGCTGTTGCAATAGGCTTCGAGGCTGGGTGTCCAGCGGCCGGGATCGTCGAGGGTGCCGCCCTTGATGAGGGTCAGGCCCGGGATGGCCTCGGCAATCGAGACGATCGGCGATCCGCAATTCTCGCAGAAATGGCGCAGGACCGCCTGACCGCTCTCGCCCTTGTCGGCGAAGACGCGGGTCTCGCCCTGCTGGCTGTAGGCCGCGTCGCCGACGGCGAGCACCAGTGAGAAGGCACTGCCCGACTGGCGCTGGCAATGGCGGCAGTGGCACACCGCGACCAGCAGCGGATCGCCCGCGAAGGCATAGCGGACCTTGCCGCAAAGGCACGATCCCGTGTGCGTCGTTCCGGTCATAGGGCCATCACCACCGACTTGGGTTCCAGATAGGCGTCCAGCACTTCGCTGCCGTTTTCGCGGCCAATGCCCGACATCTTCATGCCGCCGAAGGGGAAGGCGGGGTCGGCCAGCATCACGCAGTTGACGAAGACCGTCCCGGCCTCGATCGCGGCGGCGGCCTTGTGGGCGAGGCTGAGGTCGCGGGTGAAGACATGGGCGGCGAGCCCGAATGTGCTGTCGTTGGCTGCTGCGATCGCTTCCTCGATATCGTCGAAAGGCGCGGTGGCGAGCACCGGACCGAAGACTTCCTCGCGCATCACTTCGGCATCGGCGGGAACATCCCGCAGCACGGTGGGAGCATGGTAATAGCCCTGCTGCGGCAGTGCGGCGGAGGAGGGCATGGCCTCGATCCCCGCTGCCCTGGCGCGTTCAACGAAGCCGGAAACGCGGGCATGCTGGCGCGCGCTGATCAGCGGTCCCAACTGGCTGGCGCGGTCGGCGCTCGGTCCCAGTTTCTGGGCGCTGCCGACAGCGGCGATACCTTCCAGAACTTCGTCGTAGACCGAACGGTGCACATAGAGCCGCGTGCCCGCGTAGCAGACCTGTCCCGAGTTGAAGAAGCAGCCCATCGCCGCTTGCGGGATCGCGGCGGCAAGGTCGGCATCGGCGCAGATGATCGAGGGGGACTTACCGCCCAGTTCCAGCGTCACGCGCTTCAGGTCCGGGACCGAGGCGGCCAGGATCGCCTGTCCGGTCGCGGTCGAGCCGGTGAAGGCCACTTTGGCCACGCGGGGGTGCGCGGCAAGCGCCGCGCCGGTCGCGCCGTCGCCGGTGACGACGCCGAGCACGCCCTCCGGCAAGCCCGCCTGCCGGGCCAGTTCCACCAGCCGCAGCGCGCTCAGCGGCGTCTCGGGCGCGGGCTTGAGAACGACCGTGCAGCCTGCCGCGAGAGCCGGGGCGATCTTCCACATGGCCAGCACCAGCGGGAAGTTCCACGGCGTGATCGCCGCCACCACGCCGACCGGCTCGCGGCGGGAATAGACGTGGTATTCGCCCGGCGTCGCCGAAAGCGTCCCGGCCCGGCCCGCCAGCTTGGACGGCCAGCCCGCATAGACGCGCAGCCAGGCGATCGCCGCCGGAATATCGACCGTCTCGACGATGGCGACGGGCTTGCCGGTGTCGAGCGCCTCCAGCGCGGCGAGACGCGGCAGGTCGGCCTCCATCGCATCGGCCAGTCGGTGCAGCAGGCGTTCGCGCGCCAGCGGTGCCAGCCCGCGCCAACCTGGCGCGCGAAATGCCCGACACGCGGCTTCGACGACCTGATCGACATCGGCCGGAGACGCGAGCGGGATCGCCGCGAATGTCTCGCCCCGGCAGGGATCGATATCCGGAAGCGTTGCGGCGGCGAACAGGCGCTCTCCCCCGGCGCGCAGCGAAAGGTCGGGGAGGACGAGGCCCTGGAAACCGTGAATGCCCGGAGAATCGTGAAGAATGGTCACCGCGATCTCCTCAGGCGGGGCTCAGAACGACGTCGAGGTTCTTCAGTCCGTTTATGAAGTTGGACCGGAACCGGCGCGGCGGCGATTGCACCGCGAAGCCGGAGACACGCTCGGCAAGGATGCCGAAGGCCACCCGCAGCTGCATTTCCGCGAGGCGCGAGCCGACGCAGACATGCTGGCCGGTGCCGAAGCCCAGGTGCTGGATATTGCCGCGCCCGATGTCGAAGCGGTGCGGATCGGGAAACACGCTCTCGTCGCGGTTGGCGGCGATGTACCACATGACCACCTTGTCGCCTTTCGCGATAGCCTGACCGCCGATCACGGTGTCCGCCATGGCAGTGCGGCGCATGTGCATGACCGGGCTGGCGTGGCGCACCATCTCGCGCACGGCGTTCTTGAGCAGGTCCGGATCAGCGCGAATGCGGTCCCACTGGTCGGGATTCTCGGCGAAGGCGACCACGCTGTGGCTGAGCGAATTGCGCGTCGTCTCGTTGGCGCCGACCAGCGCGAGGATCATGTTGCCGATGAACTCGCGCAGCGTGACTGGCGCCCCGTTCACTTCCATCGTCGCCAGCAGGGTGGCGAGATCCTGCCCCGGACTGGCCCGGCGCTCCTCGAACAATTGCCCGCAGAAGGCCATGAATTCGCCGAGAATCCCCGCCATCGCTTCGGGAGACTGGCGGAAGTCCGGATCATCCTCGCCGACAAAGGCATTGGTCCAGTCGTAGAGCTTGACCCACATGTCGGCGGGAAGATCGAACAGTTCGCACAGGGTCAGCAGCGGCAACGGCGCCGAGAGCAGGGGAACCAGATTGACGGTCTCCCCCAGCGGAATCTTCGCCACCAGCGCCAGGCAGCGCTCGCGGATACGTTCCTCAATCCCGGCAAGGCGACCCGGGGCTACGGCAGGCATGATGAACTTGCGATACTGGGTATGCGTGGGTGGATCGATCGAGATGAAGGGAATGCCGATAGCGGATTCCCCCGCCCCGGTCAGGCCCACGTCGTTCTCATTGAAGATGCGGTGCCCGCCGTTCTCATGGGCCGAGGAGAACAGCGCGGGATTGCGCGAGACCTCGACGATATCGGCGTAGCGGGTCAGCGACCAGAAGCCCGCGCCGTCGCTTTCCGGGTTCCAGTAGACCGGCTGTTCGCGGCGCAAGTGCTCGAACACGTCGTGCGGCGCACGGTCCAGATAGAGATCGGGATCCTTGAGGTCGGGAGCGGAAAGCGACGGAGCGGGGGCTGCATTCATGGCCGGAGGTTCCCTCAGAAGCTGAGGCGCGCGGTCACGCCGTACGTGCGCGGCGCAGCGGGGACGAGCAGGTTGTAGTTGAAGCCCGCACCGCGCAGATCGAGACCGTAGGCGAGGACCTTGCGGTTGAAGGCGTTGTTGATCCAGGTACGGATCTGAATGTTGTCATGGTTCCAGACGAGCGCGGCATCGACCTTTGCATAACCGCCTTGCTGCAATTCGGAGTTGACCTGGCCGGTCCCCGCCACGTCCGTCGTGTTGAACGGCGAGAAGTACTGGCGGCTGAAGTAATTGACCGAGGGCGAGAACGTGACGGTATCCGAACCGGCATCGATCACCTTCCAGTCGAAGCCGAACTGCGCGGTCCACCGGGGCGCGAACGGCAGGGCATTGCCGGAAAGGTCGACGCCCTGCAGGGTCAGGTCCTTGTAGGTTGCGTGGAGATAGCCCGCCGAGGCATTGATGACGAAGCCCGGTGCCGCGCGCAGCGTCGCTTCCACTTCGCCGCCGTAGACTTGCGCCTTGGGGGCATTGACGAGGATGTTGACCGGGCCGGCGCGCAAGTCCTGCACCTGCTGGTTGGTGTAGTCGTAGTAGAACCCGGCGGCGGAAAGCGTCAGCGCATTGCCCAGCAGGCGCCCCTTCACGCCCGCCTCGTAGGCATTGACGCGCTCCGGCTCGACGTAGTTGACGCCCGCCGAAGAAGTGTAGCTGCCGCCGTTGAACGCGCCCGAACGATAGCCCCGGCTGTAGCTGGCATAGACCAGTATGCCGTTGTCGAACGTATAGCTGAGCGCGGCGCGGCCGGTCAGGGCGTTGTTCTTGCCGTCGAGGTTGAAGCGGGCATTGGGATCGTAGGCGCAAGTGCCGGGCGCGGTGTCGCATGGCACCGTGGTGGCGATCGGCGTCATCGCATCGTCCACGCCGCCCGCAAACAGGAAGGCGTAACCGTCGCGGTACTTGGCGCGATCCCAGGTGTAGCGCGCGCCAAGGGTCAGCACGAGCTTGTCGGTCAGGTCGTAGTCGCCCTGAAGGAATACCGCATAGGATCGGCGGTCTTGGCGGTAGTGCTGGAAGAACCCGCCGTCGACGCCCGCGCCAAGTGCGCTGCCGATGTTGAAGCGGTTGTCGGTGACGGTGCGGTCCCAGCCATAGAACAGGCCGCCGACCAGCTTGAGCGAGTCGCCTTCGTAGTTGATCCGGGTTTCCTCGCTGAACTGACGGAACTTTGACTTCCAGTGGATGTCCAGCACGTCCTGCGGCGATCCGTCGGCGGCCTGGGCGAGGTCCAGCTTGCCGCCGTCGTAGGACGTGATCGAGGTCAGCGTGACCGTGGGGCTCAGTCCGAGCGAGACGTTGGCCGCCGCGCCCCAGGCATTGGTGCGGCTGAGGCCGACGCGGTTCTCGTTCACTTCGAAGAAGCCCAGTCCCGAGGCGGCGCGCTCGCTGGGGATGCCGAGCGGGGTTGCCTGCGTGCCGCGGTCGCGTCCGGCATAGGCGCGGATCTTGATGTCGAGCGCGCCGTCGCCGGGCTTGGCGCGCAGGGCCACGCGGCCCTGCAGCGTGTTCACGCTGTTGGCATCGGGACCGCCGGGGTAGACGTTCCTGATCTGGCCGTCGCCCTTCTCGTAATTGACCGCCGCGCGCACGCCGAGCTGGTCCTCGACCATGGTGGTCTCGATCGCGCCCTGCGCCTTGAACGTGTTGAAGTTGCCGTAGCCCGCCTCAACGTAGCCCTCGGTGCCTTTCAGCTTGGGCTGGCGAGTGATGAAGTTGATCGCGCCGCCGGTGGTATTGCGGCCGAACAGGGTTCCCTGCGGGCCGCGCAGCACTTCCACGCGGTCCAGATCGAACAGGCCCATTCCGTGGCTGGTGCGGGCGGCGATATAGACGTCGTCGATATAGACGCCGACGGGAGAGGCCTGGTTGGCGTTGAACTCGTTGGCTACGCTGATGCCGCGCAGCGAGAAGTTGGGTTGGGTGCGACCGAAGGAGCTGCTGACCTGGAGGTTGGGCACTGCCGTGGCCAGTGAGGCGGAATTGGAAATCCCCTTGGTTTCAAGGGTGTCTCCGCCCAGCGCGGAAATGGCGAGAGGGACATCGAGCAGCGATTGCGAACGGCGCTGCGCCGTCACGATGATATCGCCTGCCCCCGTCTGCTGCGGCATTTGTGCCGTCTCTTGCGGTGCCGGAGCGGCTTCCTGTGCGACTGCGATGTTGGAAACGCCGCAGCACAGGACGGCGGATGCAATTCTCCCGGCGGTGATTTTCATGTGTACCTCTCCTCCCGTGCCCCGTTTTTCTTCGAGGGGGCTTGTCGGGTTGCCCCATTGGTAACGAACGCTCGTCCGATTGGCTTTACCCGCGCGTGATGCCGATTTTGGCATTTCTTGCGCTTGTCTTGAGCTGGAGCGGCTCAGGGTCTCAGTGTCGCGATCGAGCCGGGCCGCAGAGCCCGCAGCCAGTCCGGGACGGCCCTGCAAAAGAGGCCCACCGGTATCGACCGCGGAGAGATTTCACCCATGCATCCCAGGCATTTCGCTATCAGCCATGCCAGCCGCCCGGCGCTCGTCATTCCCGAGACGGGCGAGACCGTGACCTATGGCGAGCTGGAATCGGCCGCCAACCGCGGCGCCCATCTCCTGCGCCGTATCGGGTGCAAGCGGGACGACGTTATCGCGGTGCTCATGGACAATGAAAGCGCGATCTTCGAAGTCAGCTGGGCGGCGCAGCGCATCGGCCTCTACCTGACCAGCATTTCCACGAAGCTGAGCATGGTCGATATCGCGTATATTCTGAAGGACGCCAATGCGCGCGTGTTGGTCACCTCGGACCGGCTTGCCCCCCTTGCGGCGGAAGCCCTGCGCGAGGTTCCGGGTGTCGCGGGTTATGCCGTGAATGGTCCCGCCGAGGGGCTGGCCAGCTGGCGGGATGAAGCGTCGCATTGCTCCGAAACGCCGGTGCCGGATGAAAGCGCGGGCACGGACATGCTCTACTCCTCCGGCACGACCGGGCGCCCCAAGGGCGTAAAGCCGCCGCTTCCGCAAGGAGCGCTGGATGAAACGACTGCGCTGGAGACGATGGGGACCCGTCTGTACGGCATGAGCGAGGACACGATCTATCTGTCGACCTCGCCGCTCTATCATGCCGCGCCGCTGCGCTGGGCGATGACCATCAACCGGCTTGGCGGCACGGTCGTCGTCATGTCGCAATTCGATGCGGAAGCGGCTCTGGCCATGATCGAAGCGCACAAGGTCACCCATGCCACCTGGGTGCCGACGCACTTCGTGAGACTGCTCAAACTGCCGCCCGAAGTCCGCACCCGCCACGACCATTCCTCCCTGCGCGCGGTGATCCACGCCGCCGCGCCCTGTCCGGTCGCGGTCAAGCAGGCGATGATCGACTGGTGGGGACCGATCATTCACGAGTATTATTCGGGCACGGAATGCTGCGGCATCACCGCGCTGGCCTCGGACGAGTGGCTGGCAAGACCGGGCTCGGTCGGCAAGGCCGTGCTGGGCAATGTCCGGATTCTCGGCCCGGACGGCGAGGAACTGCCCAACGGCGAGACCGGCGATGTCTATTTCGCCGACGGTCCCGCGTTCGTCTACCACAACGATCCGGAAAAGACCGCTGCGGCCATCAATGCACGGGGCTGGGCGACTCTTGGCGACGTTGGGCATGTCGATCGGGACGGCTATCTCTATCTGACCGACCGTCGCAGTTTCATGATCATCTCGGGCGGGGTGAACATCTACCCGCAGGAGATCGAGAACTGCCTCGTCACCCACCCCAAGGTTGCCGATGTCGCGGTGATCGGCGTGCCGGACGAGGATATGGGCGAAATGGTCATGGCGGTAGTGCAACTCGCGCCGGATGCGGTCGCGGGGCCTGAAATGGCGGACGAACTGGCACGCTTCACCCGCTGCGCGCTTGGCGGGGTCAAGACGCCCAAGACATTCGAATTCCGGGATGAACTGCCGCGTGAGCCAACCGGCAAGCTCATGAAACGCAGGCTCATCGACGAATTCCGCACCGTATGAGCCGCGGATTGCAGGGCTGAGGCATGGAACGTCTCATTTTCGAAGCCGAGCACGACATGTTCCGCGCCTCGGTCGCCCGCTTCATGGCCGCCGAAATCGCCCCGCATGCCGCACGCTGGAGGAACGAGGGGATCGTCGACCGCGAGGCCTATCTGAAAGCCGGGGCAGCGGGGCTGCTCTGCCTTTGGGCGGATACCGCCCATGGCGGCGCGGGCATCGAGGACCTGCGTTTCGATCAGATCGTTATCGAGGAGAACGTGAGGGGCGGGGAGACAGGGTTTTATCTCCATCTCCACAGCAATCTCGTGGCGCCATACATCGCGAAGCTTGGCGTGGCTGCTCTGCGCGACCGGCTGATGCCGAAGATCGTTGCAGGGCAGACGATCCTTGCCATCGCCATGACCGAAGCGGGCGGGGGAAGCGATTTGCGCGCAATCCGGACCAGAGCGGTGCGCGACGAGGAGGGCTGGCGGCTCAATGGCGCCAAGACCTATATCTCCAACGGCATTCTTGCAGATGCCGTGGTCGTCGCGGCACGAACCGGGGAGGCGCGCGGCGGGGAGATCGGCCTCTTCGTGGTCGAGCGCGGGATGGCGGGTTTCGAGCGTGGACGCAGGCTCGGCAAGATGGGGCTCGCCGCGCAGGACACCGCCGAGATATTCCTGAGCGATGTGCAGGTGCCCGCCGAAAACCTGCTCGGCGATCCCGGGCTCGGCCTTGCCGTGCTGATCGAATTCCTGGCGACGGAGCGCCTGATCGCGGCCATCGCCAGCATGGCAGCTGCGCAGACGGCCTTGGCGCTGACCATGGACTTCGTGCAGACCCGGCTCGCGTTCGGTCGCCCGGTCGGCCTGTTCCAGCATAACCGCTTTCGTCTGGCGGCGCTGAAGGCCCGGATCGACGCCGCGCAGGTTTTCGTGGATCGACTTGTGCTGCTGGCCAACGCCGGGCAGCTTTCGGGGGAAGACGCCGCTGCCGCCAAGCTCATTGCCAGCGAGCTGGAGGGCGAAATGGCCGACCTTGGCGTGCAACTGCATGGCGGCGCCGGGTACATGGACGAATTCCGGATCAGCCGGATGTATACCGATGCACGGATCAGTCGCATCTTTGCCGGATCGAACGAGATCATGCTGGAGATCATCGCCCGCGGCATGGGGCTCGACGAGCGGGACTGGCAGGAATGAGATCAAGAAATGTAAAAATCGATGCAAATTTTTGACAAGGCATTCCGGCGTGAATTGAGGTATCCATCTCGGATCGAAAGAGCAGCCTGACTGCCGAAACGGGAAGAGGAATGGATACGCATGAGCGTTCCTGACGGGCATGCGCGGCCCATGTGGAGGCTGCGATGATGGCGCGAACCGGCGTGGAAACGCCCCATGTCTGGCACGGCGAGGCCATTATTGCCGACACCTTGAAGCGCGGCCCGGAAGTCAGCCTGGCATCGACCGATGGCCGCTGGCGTTTCAGCCGCTGGCGTCAGTTCGTCGGCAGTTACGCTTTGCCGGGGCTGCCGGACCCGCTGTTCGTCGTCCAGCTTGCCGGCAAGACCAGCGTGCGGACCTGGGACCGGGACGGGTGGAGCGAGGATGCGTCCTATCCCGGCGCGGCGACCATCGTGCCTGCCACGATGGCGACGCGCTGGCTGGTCGATGGCGAACTCGATGTCGTGACGCTCAGCATAGATGCGGACGAACTGCGCTCTGCGGCGGTGCTCGACCAATTCTCCCACATGCGCTTTGCCTTCAACGATCCGCTCGGCTCGGCGCTGTCAAGGCAGATCCTGTCCGAACTCTATGAGCCGGAATCGGGCGCGCGCGATATCTACGTGGCGTCTCTGATCGACGCGCTAAAGCACCATATGATGCGCGGTCCGCGAAAAACGCTCGCCACGGACTTTCCGACCTCGGCTTTCTCTTCCTATCGCATCCATCACATCATGGATTCGGTGAGACAGAAGCCCGAAGCCGAGCATAATCTGGAAAGCATGGCTGCGAAAGCCGGGATCACCCCCTCTCACTTTTGCCGGGTGTTTCGTAAGGCGACGAACATGACGCCGCACCAATTCGTTCTCAAGGTGCGGCTCGAGCGAGCCGAGCAACTTCTCTCGCAATCTGCCACGCCAATGAACGCAATTGCCGAAATGCTCGGATTTAGCAGTCAGAGCAGCTTCAATCGCGCTTTCCTGAGATTTGCCGGAGAAACACCTTCCAGCTATCGCAATCGGCGACTAGCCTAAGGATGGCTTCTGACATCGGCCGGTCCGTCGTGGAAAGCGAGCGTTCCGGCAAAGTTGAGTTAGCAGGTCGCGGAAAAACCGTCGTCAGGCAGGTTGACCGTCATCTCACGTCGACCGCGGGGTTGCGGGAACTGCGGCGATAGCTTTCGATGGGGCTGCAATGGCGCCTTGTCCTGATGCTTGCCTATCGCGATCGATCGGATTCCATGTCTGTCAGGCATCGTTTTGCGGGAGGGCGGGCGTGGAGAGCCACTTGCTTCGCAAATACGCGGTGCAATCTGGTCCGATCTTCAACTGAATGGGATGATCGGCAACGGAAACTGGATTGCATCGCTCTGGTGGAACGCTGGAAACGAAAATCCAGAAAGCCCCGACTTACATCTTCGTGACCTTGCCTGCGAAGGCGGGTCTACTCGCCAAACATGTACCTTTACCTTGCTCCGTGACGGCGGGCCAAAGGTCATAATGGGTGAGTTAGCCCCCGACCAACTTTCGTGCAGCGCCAAACTTCACGCAGTTGAGGTGCATGGATGGGCTGTTGATCACGCTCGATCACCTCGCTGGGGAGGTCATTCACGAACGAGCATGAAGTGTGGCATAACGATTGACGACTGAAGGGTGGATTGCCGATTGGCCGCAATGTCGGCGGCTTCAGAAAGGAAGGTAGGGCAGGGGCTTTGGCAGCCTCGCGCCTAAACCCGGTTGTTCGCCAGCTGGCAAGGTGAACCCGTAAGCGGACATTGCTCACTCAAGGTTGCAGGCCGCGTTACGATAAGCCTTGTTACGAGCAATTCTCGAAGGCCCTCTGGCCCCGCCGAGCAAAACCCGCCGATCGCGAGCGACCGGCGGATTCCGCGACCCTCCGCGGGTAGAGCGTGCTTATGGCATCAGCACTGTATCGACGACGTGGATGACGCCGTTGGACTGCATGACGTTGGGAATCGTGATCTTCGATGTGCCGCCCTTGGCATCGGTGAGGTACCAGGCGCCGTTCTTTTCCCAGGCCGTCAGGTTTTCGCCTTCGACCGTGGTCAGCATGGCCTTGCCGCCGTGCATCTTGGCCTTAGCCGCAATGTCCTTGGCGGTCAGCCGACCGGGGACGACGTGATAGGTCAGCACTTTGGTAAGCGTTGCCTTGTTTTCCGGCATCAGCAGCGTGTCGACCGTGCCCGCCGGCAGTTTGGCAAAGGCTTCGTTAGTGGGGGCGAAGACGGTGAACGGTCCCGCTCCCTTCAGGGTATCGACCAGGCCTGCGGCTTTGACGGCGGCGACCAGCGTGGTGTGGTCCTTGGAGTTGACGGCATTGTCGATGATGTCCTTGGACGGATACATCGCGGCGCCGCCGACCATCGGGTTCGCTCCCATGCTTGCCGCCACGATCGGCGCGCCCGCGGCAATCAGCGCCGCGCCTGCGAGGGAAAGGGAGAGCTTCGTCAGAGGGCTTGTCATCAGGCTTCCTTCCTATGTCGCGCGTCCCGGAGCCGGGCGTGCATCACAGCTACGGAAGCGGGCGGCCTGCGGATGCGTCAGATCAGCGATATTTTTCCGGAAGCGACGGGAGCGGAACTTGGCGCAGCATGCGGCGCACCGTCGACAGGCTCCATCGTTACCGCCAGCGTGGCGCCTTCGGTCATGAAGGCGCGAAGGCGGGCTTCGACCGGAAGCTGGCTATCGGTGTTGGCGGCGATCAGGCCCAGCGATCGCGGCTTTCCGTCAGGGGGGATGACCCATAGCTCCGGCGCAAGCGCCCCCGGCTTCACGGCGGAGGCACGCAGGGAAAGGCGGCCGCTCGCCGGATCGAAGCGCGCAAGCACGACCGGCCCGTCCGCCGCACCGGTCATCTGCGCAATCGCCACCGGCGCGGCGGGCTCCGGCAGCGGGGCGGAGGAAGGCACGGGACGGAACAGCAGAACCAGCGCCAGCGAGGCGGCCGCGACGCCCGCAATCATGGCGCCCGCGCGCCAGATGCGAAGCTGCCGCAAGGCTCCTTCCCGTGGCGCATCGGCATCGTCGATCCGCGCGGCGATCCCGGCCCAGAGCGTGTCCGCAGGCGCAACCAGCGTATATTCGTCATAGAGCGGCGCCAACCGGCGCTGCCAGTCCTCGATCAGGCCCGGCGTGAACGCCGGATCGGCCATCAGCGCGCGCAGGGCGGCAGCGCGCTCCTCTCCGTCCAACACGCCAAGCGCCAGTTCGGCGACCAGACCGTCGCGTTCTTCGGCCGAAAGCGGCACTTCAGCCATCGCCGATGCACTCCTTCAGCCGCTGCATCCCGCGCCGGATCCAGCTTTTCATCGTGCCCAGCGGCACGGCCATGCGATCGGCAAGCTCTGCATAAGTAAGGCCGTCAAGAAAGGCCGCGCGGATGGCATCGCCATGGCCGCGTTGCAGTTGATCGATGCAATCGAGCAGGCGGGCGCACATCTGGTCCCGCTCTATTACGCGGTCGGCCGGTAGGGCGCTGTCCGCCACGGTGCTGGCGGCCTCTTCCGGCACTGTGCCGGGGCGGAGCGAAGCACGGCGCCAATCGATCGCGGCATTGCGGGCAATCGCGCATAGCCAAGTGATCGGGCTAGCTCTCCCGGAATCGAACCTGCCGGCCCGGTTCCACACCTTGATATACACCTCCTGCAAAATGTCCTCCGCCGCGTCCCGATCGGCGGAGATACGCAGGCAGATGCCAAAAAGCTTCGCCGAGGTCATCTCATAGACATCCCGGAGCGCAGAGCGATCGCGCGAGGCGACCCGCGCCAAGGCGGCGACAAGTTTCTGACGCTCGACATCTGCATCTTTCACCCCTGCAAGGTAGCACGCTGCCCCAAGGGTTCAATCATGGCAGTTGTCTCGCGCTCCGACGACGTGCCCAGGTTCGAGCCCCCAATCTTTCGTGACCGTCTCCGCGTCCTTTCCTGTCATTGAAAACCTCCGTTGAGATCACCAATGCAGGTCGTTCACGTTCGCTCACACTTCGGTTAACGCAGGGCGGCTCTCAGGATGCTCGGACGTGGCATCGAGTGTCCGCTCTGTCGGCCCAAGTGAGTGAACAAGAACCCATTCGCCCGGCAAATCCTTTGCCAACGTTCCTCATTCGGAGCACAATGGCATTTCTGCGGTAGCCTCGCGGAGCAGCCAGTGACGGAAGGACCGCATGGCTTCGCTTTCTTTGCGGGATAAGAGCCGCGTCAGCCAATAGCGACCGGCGTCGACCGCAATGTCGAAGGGCTGAACCAGACGTTCGGCAATCAGTTCGCGGGTAAACATGGCGGCGGGCGCCAGTGCTACACCCAATCCATTGACCG
The DNA here is from genome assembly GCA_017745295.1 of Novosphingobium sp. GTDB lineage: Bacteria > Pseudomonadota > Alphaproteobacteria > Sphingomonadales > Sphingomonadaceae > Novosphingobium. Next base: position 23,703 of record JAGHZR010000005.1, on the reverse strand, counting down.
CCGCCGCGACCATCAAGGCGGAACTATCGAACACCGGGCCGCGCAACACGGGCTGGGGGCTGCCTGCCGCCTCAAACCAGCGGCGCCATTCATCGGGCCGATACGAACGCAGCAGGGACTCCTGCATCAGGTCGCGCGGGCTCTTAATCCGGGTGGCGATTGCCGGCGCACACAGCGGGGTCAGGCTGGCCTCGAACAGGGGTTCGGCAAAGGTGCCATGCCAGGCGCCGTCTCCGAACCGGATCGCGAAATCGAGTGCTTCGGCCGCGATGTCGACGCGATTGTTGTTGGTTGAAACCCTTAGGTCAATGTGAGGACAGGCACGCGCGAACCCGTCCAGCCTGTGAAGCAGCCAACCGGTTGCGAAAGTGCCCACAACCCCAATGTTGAGCGCGGCGCGAAAACGCCCGTCGGCATATTGGTCGAGAACCGCGCCCACCCGGTCGAACATGTCGGCCAGCACCGGCACCAGCGCCTGCCCATCATCGGTCAGCGCCAGGCCGCGCGGCAGGCGATGGAACAGACGCGTGCCAAGCCGCCGCTCCAATTGCGCGACCTGATGGCTGACGGCCCCCTGGCTGACGCATAGTTCGATCGCGGCGCGAGTGAAGTTGAGATGGCGCGCCGCCGCCTCGAAAGCGCGCAGGGCGTTGAGGGGAAGTTGGGCACGGTGCATCGACAGAGCCATGAAGAAAGTTCATGGCTCTGTCGAGAAATGATGCTTTGTTTCGGCGCCTCCTCTGCCGCAGTTTTTGCCGCGAAGGAGACGTGCGAATGTGGAGAACACCATGGATAGCGGGCGCACTGGCAGCTTTGTTGGCCCCTGTTAGCGTATCAGCGCAAGGTGCCCAGGATCCGCTGACAAAGCCGATCATCGGCTCCCATACCGCCGAATGGCTGGCCCCGGCGCCGCCGGAGAGGATCTTTGGCAATAGTTATCTTGTTGGCTTCGGTGGCCTGAGCGTTACCCTGATCGACACCGGCGCGGGCCTGATCCTGATTGACGGGGCCTTGCCGCAGGCTGCACCCGCCATTCTCAACAATGTCAGGCGGCTTGGCTTTGGCTCGCGCGACATCAAATATATCCTGAGCACAGAACCTCATTTCGACCATGCAGGCGGCATCGCTGCGCTGGCGCGCGAAACCGGCGCCACCGTACTTGCCAGTCCGCGCGGCGCGCAAGGGCTGATGGCCGGTCGCATGGCGGCCGACGATCCGCAGCGTGGCTATAACTCTTCCTGGCCCGCGGTCAAAAAGGTGCAAACGATCCGTGGCGGCCAGACCTTGCGGCTGGGCAACACAACAGTCACAGCGCTGGCGACGCCGGGGCATACGATGGGCAGCATGAGCTGGCGCTGGCAATCTTGCGAAGGGCGGGCGTGTCGGACGATTGTGTTCGCTTCCAGCCTGAACCCGGTTTCGACCGAAGATTATCGCTACACAGCGCCGGGCGCCCGCCCGATCGTCGCCGGGTTCCACAGCAGCTATGCCACGATGAGCGCGACGCCTTGCGACGTCCTGATTTCCGCCCACCCCGACAATGCGGGCAAAGGCCGATACAACAACCAACCGGGTGCGTGCCGCGCCTATGTCGAGCGCTCACGCAAGGCTCTGGATCAACGCATAAAGTCGGAGCGGGGCCAAGAGCCTCTATAGCCTGGGACACTGGTCGCCGGCGGGTTGGGCATGCAGCTTAGTCGAGAGTAATTATGGGGAGCTTTGTCTTCGTGATTTGCCTGCGCTCAAGATTCTTCCCTATGCATCGCTCACCGCCTCCAGCAATCACCTGAACCAATGACAGCTTCAAACGAGAAGATAGGGGTGCATGGATGTCGCCTTTGTCGGCGGAAGCGGTGCTTTTGGCCCGCGAGCGATGCTTCAGTGGAGTATACTTCGGCTGGCAGTTGATGCCAATGGAGAAGCGCCATGGGACATTCAGACTTAGATCCTGCCGTTCATGAGCGGCGCCCTTGGAACGCAGGCCAGAATGTGGGGCCAAAACGTCCCCTGAAACTACGCGACATCTGGGCCATCCGGTTTTACCTCGATGAGAACAGGCGACTGCGCGACCGAGCCCTATTTGACCTTGCCATCGACAGCAAGCTACGCGGCTGCGATCTCGTGAAAATCAAGATCGGGGATATTGTCAGCCGAGGCAGCATCCGCAACCGCTCGACTGTTATCCAGCAGAAGACTGGAAAGCCCGATTTCTAATGCGACGGGCTTATCGGTATCGAGCTCTGAGTTTGTTTACGGAGGGATAAATCTCGGCATTGGATTGGGTTTAAGCTCTTCGCTTATCTCGCGTCCGTTGACCGTTTCCAGTGAAGCCGCGTTGACCGCACAAGTTACTGCATACGCAAATGTGGATGGCAGTGTCTTCGTCGACGTCAATCAGACAGCGAGGTCCGGGGAGTTGGCTATTTCAAGCCAACCGACGCTCATCTCAGAGCGGATTGCGCAAAAAACCGCGCAAACTGGGAAAACTCTCCCGAACGGTAATATGGCGGACGCCCATGCTGAAATCGGCGCTATTCAACAGGCATTTGACTCGGGGAACACCCAAGGCCAATCAATGGTTCTAGATTTCGTGGGGAAAGACGTGTGTGGATTCTGTCGAGGAGATATTGCGGCGGCTGCCTCAAAGGCAGGCCTTAATTCTCTCACAGTCAACGCTATTGACAATATAACCGGACTTCCCAAGTTCTACACTTGGAGTCCTGGAATGAAATCTATTAAGAAAGTTGCTGAATGATAAAGGCGGGAGGATATTACATTGAGCATGGACTTCGCGTTCAATTACCTGTAATTGACGATCCGGACGCGAGTGTTTTGATTAATTTAATAGATTCCATAAAAAGTGGAGGGGTGATTTCAATTCGGAGCATAAGGGGTGGCGGTGTTACGGCGAATTTGACAATCTATATAAATTCACGTGAATATATGCCATTACTTGAAGTCGACTCTGAAGACGGTTTTATTTTTGGATCTATATCAAACCCGCATTCACCCAACGGATTTATTGAATTCATGGGGGAATTGTACCCGCTGAGCGCAACCACAAGTGATATAAATCTGATAAAAGAGATTTGCAGCGAGTTTGTTGCTACAGGATCTGTGTCAATAATGAATATGGAATGATGGCGTGCGTTTAGGTGCACGTGAAAATTGATTAACAAATGGCAGGTGTAGAAGACCCGATTTGATGCCGCGAATGGCGGCTTTGTCGGCGTTTTGATGGGGGCAGGGCAGGGGACTTTGGCAGCTACGCGCCCATTTCCGTCATAGGCGGTTCGCAGTCGCACTCCCGAAACCGGAATGGCAAGATTGCATGATTTTAATCCGAAAGTTGCCTGACCGGACCCGCCAACAGAGCTGACATACAGTGCCTTATTGCCAACTCCTGAAAGCGGCCCATCGTTCACCAGACCGCGAGGGACGATGAACAGAAAACCTTAGTCTTCTCGCCATTTCCATGATCCATGCCACATGTCAGGTATTGGCAGTAACCGCCGTTCAGCGACCTCACCCGCACCCAGAATGACGAGAAATGCAATCCTCCAAACCAAGCCACCTGTCAGATGCATCAACCCAATTTATCACATGCCGTTATGAAGATCTCCAAACACCGCTTCCAATATATGCATACAGTCAAATTTCGTACAGCTAGAAATTGGCTTCGCTGAAAAGCTGCCGCCCGCTATCCGCGAAAACGATTAATCGCCTGTTTCCACTTTCGCTCGTCCGGCATCGGCAGGTGGATCGTCGGTTCTTCCCGGCAGGTCTCGAACTTTGCAGGCCGCAGCTTGCGGTACTTCGTGCGCCAACACTCGCGGCAGTAGAAGCGCTCTCGAGCCTTCGCGAAGATCGGGTCCCATCCTGCCCGTTCAAACCGGTACCATAGGGCATGGGGATCGAACACGGCTGATCGGCCGCATACACACGTCACCTTGATCGGGTAATGCCAGGCGGCGGCCTCGAACAGCCGCGTCGGTATCCTCAGGCCGTCCTGGTAACGGCGCTTTATTCGAAAAGGCCCGAGGCACGTTGGTGCCTCGGGCTTTCAAGTTGGGGTTGCCTTGCGCTCTCGCGCAAATGGGTGGCCTTGACTGGTAACAGAGTTACGGGCTGAGGGCCGTCGACGAAATGCGGCAAATCTGGAAAGGTTCCAGCACCTTACCTCTTTTTTGGACGTTCGGATGAGCGTGATAATGTGTCGCTGCATGAGAATCGGTAAGGTGAAGCCCCATTTCGATTGATTATCTCTATCTAGCGCTTTTCGCCGTCATTTCGGGCGTATCGTTGGCAGGCTTAGCCATCCTTGCAGACGGATCCCTTCCGTCGCATACCCGACGAGTAATGGCCGCGCTCGGTTGCTGCGTGATCTCGGCGGGGGTTCTGGTCTTCTGGAACGAAGAGGCCGCCCCTCCTCGGAAGGCGGCCTCCGTTCGGTGAACCTGGGAGAGAGGTTGTTCACTGCATCCCTGTCGGACGCTAGCCAGACAACATGTTGCAAAGGAGCATGGTTCCACACTTGATCCGTGATAGCCTTTGCCCGGCCGATGCCGAGGAGGCGGCGCCCCCCAAGTGCTAGGCGTTTTGCTGCATCAAAGTGCCAATGGGCGGGATCCTTTTTAATTTCCGTGTGTTATGGCGGGCGTTATGACCTACGATAACATTATGCTGCGATGGAACGTCGATCTCGCAAATCGGTCCGCCAAGCTGGGGGACGTAGTAGTCAGCTTTTCCGAAGAGGAATCGGGAAGCCTCACTGCAACCCTTGAGGGAGCAGGCGAAATAGGCTTCAGACGGAAGCTTGGCACAATCCAGCAGGCGATTGAAGAATTCGAGAATACTCTAGCCCGCGCGGAGCAGGTCCGATGATCTCGGGGCGTCCTTGACCCCACCTGCGTACCGCGCGCTCGGATCGCGTAGCAGCTGGCTTACTATCTAGGCTGTGGACCATACCGGTGGTGATTGGCCTCGAAAGGTTGTGCAGCGGCAGGCTGTCGTGGTCCTATCAGTCAAAATCGCAGAAGCATGTCCCATCGGTCTAAGCCAGCTTCATACCCGTCCAGTATGATCTTCTCGACAGTGAAGCCGAACCGACGATAGAACCCTTGGGCATGCTGGCTAGTATCGATACGGACCTGCGCCACCCCGGGGGCCGTTTGGGCCGCGCACAAGCGAGCAGCAGTGAGCATTTTGCCCAACCCAGTGCCTTGAAGCTCTCTCGCAACCATTCCCCAGCAAAGGTAAGCTGTCTGACTTTGCGCATCCACCGAGTGGCCGCCGCAAGCTATGATACGATTGCTCCCCTCAATAACCTGATACGACCAAGCCCCAGCCTCCTTATCCAGAAAGTTCACATAATCTGCTCGCTCCGCAGCAGAAAAGAACCGGGGAACGTTACCGTCGAACAACGAAAGACAGTCTTGTCGGTCGGACGCAATGTAAGGCCGGATGATTGGGGTCTGAGCATCTGATGCCGGGTTCATGATAAGATCAATGGCTGCTTTGATCCGGGGGTGCAACGCGTTTGAATATCGTCCTAGTCGATCTCCGACAACACGCTTTCATAGAGCTGAAGAACACTCGGTAGCCGGTGTCGAGCACGTATTCCGCTTAAGTCACTCGCGAAAAGGGCTGCCGGAATGTGGATTCGGCAGCCCTTTTTTCGCTCAGCAGGTTCGGTGCAATGGGTGATCCAGCCGAACTTGACCCTGAAAGCAGGATCCGCATGGAAAATGCATAAGTGGGATAAACGTTCCAGATTGCGACCATGGCGGCGTCGTTGAGGCAACACGGCAAGCCTGAGCTGCGTCAATTCCATAGATGACACCGAGCCAAGTCCGAAAACCATAACGAGAAAAGCCCCGGTTCGCGCTTGAGGACGCGGACCGGGGCTAAGTTTGCGTCGCGTCACCCCGAAGCGCATCATGGCCTGCCACCAAGAATTGCCACGCTTGTGGCAGACCAATGATCTTCGAATACCACGGGTTCGTGACAAAGAATTGAAGTGTGGCGCCCTATTCTGTGACCAGGCTAGCACTCTGCTCGATGCAGACACCTTCGGAGAAAGGCCCCGGAGCATGTTTTCGGGGCTCCGGGGCTAAGGTTGCGTCGCAACGCGCCGAGGCGCGCAAAGGGCCGCATCGGATGGGAGGGTCTACCCGATGAGCCGCAGATCCACATTGTGACGTAAATTCAACGACGGAGCGAATTGCAATTCGTTAATCCCTGCGCCGATTAGCAAGGGCCTAGGTCGTTTTCGCGAATGTCGTAAAATGGCCCCGCCGGAGCGGGGCCGAGGTTTGGTAATGCCTGGCCGTTGTCGGGGCAGGAGGCGCGGCTGTTAGCAGGGAACGTGTCGCACCGATACCCGGCATCACTGCGACGCGCTGAGCGGCGCCTGCGAGCCGGCGGGGGCCTTAGTGTCGTGATCCCGGATCGCGTCCACCTTGGCGGCGCACTTCTCGAATCTTTCCATGCAGATGCCCCAGCTCGTGAGGATGTCGGCCGTTGTCAACGGCACGTCCTTGACGGTGCGTCGCGCCATCACTTCTTTTCGAGCAGCCTGCGCAAATCAGCCGGGATCGGGCGAGGCAGATACTTTTTGACCTCGGCATTGCTTACCTCAATATCTTTCAGTTGCGCGGCGGCGGCGATGATCTGCTGTTCGATGAGGGCGAGCCTGTCCTGAAGCAGGATCGTGTTCCGCTGCTCCAGTGCGCGGAGACCGGGAGCAGGCCACCCTCTGCGGCAAGAGCGGTGGCACCGAGAGCGGTGAGCCAGTCGGACAGCGATTAGTTTTCCATCAGGTCCTCAGTAAGCGCGCATTTCGTAGCACGCCGTTTCCGAAGGCAGTGCGTCCATCATAATTGACGCTGGATGGGACAGCCCACCGCAGCGACGTCGACGTGTCAGGCGTGTCTCTCGAAGTTGAATGGCAGCAGGTCGTCGATATCGTAGTCGTCAGGTCGTTGGGGCAGTTCGGTGAGGACATGGCGTAGCCACGCGAGAGGATCGACGCTGCAGGCGCGGCAAGTCAGTATTAGGCTGTAGATGACGGCGCTGGCCCGTCCACCGTCTATGGTCTTGCAGAAAAGCCAGGTTTTTATTCGTGTTGCAAAGACCTTGGTGTCGCGTTCGAGAAGATTGTTGTCTATCGGCATCCTGGAAAGCTGACGGATTACACCTGGGAGCGTGGATTTGCCGGCTGGACGGCAGAAAGGGGCCGGTTTCGCTTGAACCAACCGCTGGCTCCTGGGGCTTAGCGGTAGTTTCGTTTAGACATAGCGACTGACCGGTCCCGACAGGAGCCGACATTCGGCGTTGCCAAAAGACGTTCAGGCTGGAATGCCAAGTAAACCGCAGCCGTCAACTCCAGGTCGCCGAGAAGGCTGGCGAAGCGAGGAAACTCGCCGGTTGCGGCGAAATAGGCGGGGGGTCGCACACGCCTTCCTCGATGTAGCGCATCGCGGCCATCAGCCCGTTGCGCGAGAAAGGCTTGGGGATGACCCCGTGCGCGCCGGCGAAATCCTCAGGAATTTTCGAAGGGTTGGCAGTCACGAAGACGATGAAGGTGCCGTGCCAGCGCTGCTGGATGAGTCTCGACACATCGAGGCCGCTGGTGCCGCGCGCGAGCTGGATATCGACGAAGGCGAGATCGAACCGGCAATCGTCGGGCAGATCGGCGACATCGTGTAGCGAGGCGGCCTCAGCGACGACGCGATGCCCGGCATCCTCGATCATGGTCTCGAGGTCCATAGCGAGCAGCGCTTCGTCCTCGACGATCAGGATGGAGAGCGGCGCGGAGGGACTGGTCATGCGCCCTCCGGATCGAACAGGATGTCGACCCGGGTGCCCCGGCCGCTGCTGGTCCAGGATACGGTCGCGCCTGCCTGTTTGGAGAGGCGGTTGATGAGCGTGGTGCCGAGACCGCCCCCGGGCGGCTTGTCACCGGCGAAGCCCGGCCCGTCATCTGCGATGGTCAGCCGGGCGGCCGTGCCGTCGCGGTGGGCCGCGACCCTCAGCGTGCCGCCGCGCCCATCAGAAAAGGCGTGCTTGACCGCATTGGTCAGCACTTCGTTGAGCACGAGTCCCAACGCCGATGCCATGGCAGCCGGAACTTCGATCCGCTCGGCCGAGACATCGGTCTCGATGTCGCTGCGCCCACTCGAGCCGACGACGTCGGCAACAAGATTCTGGCAGAAGGCGCCGATGTCGAACTGCTGGACATCCTCGCTCTGGTAGAGCCGACGATGGACGGTCGCGAGTGCGTCGACGCGCTCGAGCATCGCCTCGAGTTTTGCGGTCACGGCGGGGTCGGCGATGGTGCGCGCCTGCAAACGCAGCAGCGAGCCGATCATGGTGAGATTGTTTTTCACGCGATGATCGACCTCGTGCAGCAGTAAGGTCTTCTCCTCGAGCGCGGCCGTCAGATCGGCTGTGCGCTTTTCGACCTCGCGCTCGACGATCGCCTTCTGCTCGGCGATCGCGCGCTGCGCCTCGATGCGGTCGGTCACATCGAGCTGCGAGGCGAAATAGAACTGGATGTCGCCGGCGGCGTTGCGGACCGGGCTCAGATAAAGCGCGTTCCAGAAAGTGCTGCCGTCCTTGCGATAGTTCAGAAGATCAACATCGATCGGCTTACCAGCCACGATGGCCTCATGGATGCGCCGCACCGCGTCGCGATCGGTGTCGGGCCCCTGGAGGAACCGGCAGTTGCGCCCAACGATCTCGTCACGGTCGTAGCCGGTGAGCTTCTGGAACGCCTCGTTGCAGAAGATGATCGGATTGTCGGGCTTGGCGGGGTCAGTGATGACCATCGGCATGCGCGTGGCGCGCACGGCGGCGGCAAAGGGATCGCCGGGTCCGCTCTCATGGGTCACATCGTCAGTCAGGTGCCAATTGTCGCGCTGGTCCACTTACCCTCCTGTGCGCAGGAGCGTAGGCCCTAGCGTCTCTACCATAACCACGGTCGGCAGGAGGCGTTCCCAATCTGCGGCGAGCCGCTCGCCTTCGGACCTGCCACTCGCTCAAGTGAGCTGCTCTTCCAGCCGGCCTGATGGTGAGCGCGATCGAACACTGCTCGCCAAGTGTTACCAGCGATCGCGCAGGTCGCTTTCCGCGCCCGAGGCGGTCACGCCCGCCGTGATCCAGGCCGAGGCCTCGCAGCATATCGACGCGTTCAAGTCCTGGCTCGGACGCTGATCGTCCGGGAGGAATCGGCGGGTGCCAGACACAACGATGCAAACCGGTCCGTCGGCACTTCTCCCGGCCTAGCTTTCACGGGGAACATAGTTGCGATCGATGCATTGTCTGAACGCTAACATTTGTTGGCGCCACGCGATGGGGCTCTCCCCCGATCCGGGGGACGATGAGCGCTTCGACGACATTGCTGGACCAGCTGAAGACTCTGGTGAACGCCGACCGGCGTTCCGGATTGCCAGGCTATGCCGTGGCGACGTTGTTCATCGCCGCGGTGGCCTTCACGCAGCTCTCGCTGTTCGGCTCCTCGGCGCCCTGGTTCCTCTACACGCCAGCCGTCGTCGTCATCGCATTGCTGCTCGGTGGCGGGGCCGGGGTCTGGGCGACGATCCTGTCCGCGCTCGGCGCCGGCTATGCAGCCTCGCGACCCGACCTGCCCTTGTTCCTCACGCCCGTCCACTGGGGTGCTTCGATCTTCTTCATCGCGACGACGTTGGCGCTGGTGGGTCTGGTGGTCGCGTTGCGTACCGCACTGCTCCAGACCGAGGTCCTGCGGCGTCAGCGCGAGGAGGATTTCGTGGCGTCGGTAGAGCGCGAAGCCTTTCTTGCCGGCGTCCTCGCAAGTTCGACCGACTGCATCAAGGTGCTCGATCTCGACGGACAGCTGACCTTCATGAGCGAAGGCGGCCAGCGCGTAATGGAGGTGAGTGACTTCAACGCCATCGCCGGCTGCCCCTGGCCCGACTTCTGGCAAGAACAGGGATACGTTGAGGCGCGCGCCGCGATCGAGGCGGCGAAACGAGGCGAAGCGCGCAGCTTTGTCGGCAAGGCCGACACCATGGCGGGCACGCCCAAATGGTGGCACGTCGCGGTAAGTCCAATTTTCGGAGCCGACCGCGAGCCCGACCGCATCCTCTCGGTTTCACGCGACATCAGCGAGCTGCGCGCAAGCGAAGAGGAGCGCGACAATTTCTTACGTCTGGCCGAGAACAGCACCGACTTCATCGGCATGGCGGGCACCGACAGGCAGATTTTTTATCTGAACGCTGCAGCGCGGCGCATGGTCGGTCTGGAGCGCACCGATGCGGCCTCGCTCACGATCGGCGACTTTTTCGCGCCGGACCAGGCGCAGTTCGTCGAAGAGACCGTGCTGCCGGCGGTCGCCGGAGACGGATCGTGGAGCGGAGAGCTCAACTTCCGGCATTTCGCTACCGGTGAGGCAGTCCCGGTGCTGTATTCGGTGTTCCCGATCCGCGACGCAGCAGGTGGGCTGATCGGCTATGGCACCGTGACCCGCGATTTCCGCGACCGCAAGCGCGCGGAAGACGACATGCGCCTGATGAACGGAGAGCTCGCGCATCGGCTCAAGAATGTCCTCGCTGTGGTCCAGTCTGTCGCCCAGCAGACCCTGCGCAACGCAACCGACATCGAGATCGCCAGCCACGATCTGTCCGCCCGACTGGTGGCGCTGGCGGCGGCAACTGATGTGCTGACGCAGGCTTCATGGCGCTCGGCGGACCTGCGCACGCTCGCTGAGCAGGCGCTCGCGCCGCATGGCCGGATCGGCGACACTATCCGGATCGGCGGCCCGTCGATGACTCTGAAGCCGGAAATCGCGGTAGCGTTCGCGCTTGCGCTGCACGAACTCGCCACCAACGCGGTCAAATATGGCGCGCTGTCGGTGCCGGGTGGCACGGTCACGCTGTGCTGGACGATCAACCGCGGAGTAGAGGATGTGGGCTTCGATCTCGTCTGGGAGGAGAGAGGCGGACCGCCCGTCACGCCGCCCGAGCACAAGGGCTTCGGATCGAAGTTGATCGAACGGTCGCTGCGATCCTATTTTCGCGGCAGGAGCGAAACCGACTACCGACCGGAAGGTTTGATTTTCCAACTCCATGCGCGGTTGAAGGATGCCGCGATCAACACCGGGAACTAAAGCGTGGGCGAGAGCCATCCGATCGGCACCAAAACGATCCTCATCGTCGATGACGAGGCACTGCTTCGCTTCGATCTCGTTGACTTTTTCGAAGCCGCCGGCTGGCGCGTGTTCGATGCAGAAGATGCCGACCAAGCGATCATAATCCTCGAGGAGCGCAAGGAGATCCGGGTGGTCCTGACCGACGTGCAAATGCCCGGCTCGCTGGATGGGTTGAAGCTGGCGCACTACATCCGCGACCGCTTCCCGCCGACTATCCTCTACATCGCCTCGGGTCATGTTCCGCTGCGCGAGGACGAACTGCCCGCGCACGCCACCTTCCTACCCAAGCCGTTTGATCCTAACCGGCTCCTTTGCCAGTTAGAGATGGTGATCGAATAACCGGAAGAATGTCTATTGCGCCGAAAGGCCGAAATTGCGGTGCTTTGTTGCTAGCGGCTTCGCGTCGGGCCAATGACTAGTTCTGTCGGAAATCGCCGTCCAAAGTCGATAGGAGAGTGACACGATCTGGTCGTGAGTCGCCAAAAAGGCGGAAAGTCCGCACCTCGATCGCGAAATTCAGGCGCTGAGCGGCGACAAAGGCCCGAAATGCAGTCATGCATTTCGTGTGCTATCTCCAAATCTCAGTCATTCATCGCATGTACCCGGCAGTGATCGAGATAGCCTTTTTCATGCCGCCCTGTGAGGTCTACGACTGAACGCCAGAGCCATGACGGGGCATCCAGGTTTCTGGAGCGTCCCCTTTGCAAGGTTTGCGCCCAACTGCGACGGATCTCCGGCGCCATCTGCCGGCCATGCGCTTTGCCCACCACGAAGGCGAGATAGCGCGCTGCCTTGAGCGCTTCGCCCCGCGAGAATTGCTCGACCTCGATCTTGAGATCCTGGGGCATGAGTTCGCGCACGAATACCGAGTGTTCATGCAGCCGCGCCGTCCCCATGCGTTCGCCGAGATGCGGCGACAAGGCACGCGCTGCAGCCAGAACCCGTTCGGCCGGATCGGTCGGCATGACGGCGCCAGGTGCGATGGGTGCGACAGGAGCGACGGCCTCCTTTATGTCGACAAGCGCATGGTCCCTGCCGCGCCGGCCCTCGAGCGCGACGATTGCTGCATAGCGCATGAGGCCAAGCGAACTACAGCCCTTCATCCAGTAAGCGGCATCGACCATTTTCGGGGCTCGTTCCTCGTCCTTCCTGTCCAGCGACAGGATCATGCTGCTAACCGGCCGGTGCGTGACGATGTCGCGAAGGCCTGTGGTCTCAGTTTCGGTGAGGGGCCAGAAGCGGCGGCCAAGAGGAATTTTCGGCTCCACGTCCTCTAGCCGTTCCTTGGCCAAATGCCTCCACTTCCTGCCGAGCGCGCGGCGGCGCACCACGCGCACGATCTCCGGCTCCCAGCCTGCAGTCTTCTTTGTCTCATCCGGGTCGGCAAAGGCGTCTTCGTAGCCTTCGACCATCTCTTCCATCATCCGCGCGGTGACGACGCCCGGGAGGTCCGATCCGCGTGCCGCCGTGGCAAGCGAAAGGCCCAAGCGGATAAGATCGTGCGCAGGGTTGCCGATCACTGCCTGATCGAGATCGCGAATCTGTATCTCGACCTGGCCGTCGCCGTTCGCGATGGGGCCGAGATTGCCGAGATGGCAGTCGCCGCAGATCCAGACCTCCGGTCCTTCGGGTACGATGCGTTCGCCTCCTTCTTCGGCAAGCCAGCGATAGAAGAGTTCGGTGTTGCCTCGAACGTAGGCGTGGGCGGAACGCGCCATTTTGAGGTCTCGGCGAGCATGAAGGGTTGCAAGGCGATCTGCCGGGACGACGAATTTCATGCCGACACGAACGAGCAACACTATGAAAGTGTTCCAGATGCAGCCGAGGTTGTGAAAATGGCATCGAGCCATAGGAACAGGCCATGTCTTCGCGGATTTTTGCTCCTGCCAAACATATACAAATGGGAAACAAACATGACGACAGTGGCGCAGGTGATCGTGGAGACGCTCCAGGCCGCAGGTGCGCGCCGCTGCTACGGTGTGCCGGGTGACACGCTCAATCATGTGACCGACGCGATCCGGATAAGCGACATTCGATGGGTTCATGTCCGGCATGAGGAGGCGGGCGGCTTTGCGGCCGGCGCTGAATCTCTTCTGACGGGCGAACTTGCACTTTGTGCCGGGTCGTGCGGCCCGGGCAGTCTTCACTTCATCAACGGACTGTTCGAATCCCACCGCAATCGTGCGCCGGTCGTCCTGATCGCCAGCCAGATCGTGCGGGACGAACTTGGCTTCGATTTTCCGCAGGAAGTCGACTTTCGCGCCATTTACGAGAGCTGCAGCGTCTTCTGCGAGGAAATCCGCACGCCGGAGCAGGCGCGGCGCAAGACCGCGATGGCGGCTCAGGCGGCCCTGGCCAAGCGCGGCGTTGCGGTGATGATCGTGCCGGCGGACATCTCCAGCGCCAAGGCACCGGACGAGCCTGGATTTGCCGTCCATCGCGCAAGTCCGGTCGTCGTGCCCGCGGATCATGAATTGGAACGTATCGCGTCCTTGCTGGAGCAGGGCAAGAAAATCGCGATTTATGGCGGATCGGGGTGCGAGAACGCGCATGACGAGGTGGTTGCACTCGCGCGCAAATTGCAAGCACCCGTGGCGCACACCTCGCGTGCAAAGGACTTTCTGGAGTACGGCAATCCATTCGATGTCGGGATGACGGGGATCTTCGGTGGAGAGGCCGGGTATCACGCACTTATGTCATGCGACACACTGCTTCTGCTAGGCTGCGATTTCGCGTGGCGCCAGTTCTATCCGCAGAAGGCAACGATCATCCAGATCGATCTCGACGGGACGCATCTTGGGCGACGCCATCCGGTCGATTTCGGTGTGGTGGGCGATGTCGCAGAGACTCTCAAGGCATTGCGCGGGCGGGTGGACGCGCGGTCCGATCGAGCCTTCCTCGACGATTGCCTGTCGAAGCGCGAGAAGGTGGCGGAAAGGCAGGGCAGGCACGCGACGGTCGGCAAGGGCGGCGCGATCCATCCGCAGTACCTTGCCGAAGTCATATCCCGCGCGGCGCCTGCCGATGCGATCTATACGGCCGATGGAGGGTCGCCGATGGTCTGGTGCCTGCGCCACGTCGCAGCGACCGGGAGCAACCGTACGGTGATCAGCCTCAGTCACGGGACGATGGCCAATGCAATGCCGCAGGCGCTGGGCGCCAAGGCGGCATTCCCCGACCGCACGGTGATCTCGCTCTCGGGCGATGGCGGCCTGGCCATGATGCTGGGCGACCTGCTCACCGCCGTGCAGGAGGAACTGCCGATCAAGGTCGCGGTGTTCAACAACAGCGCGCTGGATTTCGTGGAGATCGAGCAGAAGGTCGAGGGGCTGCTCGATACCTATACCAATTTGCTCAATCCCGATTTCGGCCGCGTCGCGGAAGCCATGGGCTTGTGGGGACGCCGGGTCGAAAAGGCGCAGGATCTGGAGGGTGCGGTGCAGGCGTGGCTCGATGCCCCGGGGCCGGCATTGCTCGACGTCATCACCGACAGGTTTGAACTGGTCATGCCGCCGAAGATCAAGGCAGGACAAGTAGCCGGGATGGCGCTCTATTCCGCCAAGGCGGTGCTGGGCGGGCGCGGCAAGGACGTTGCGGGCATGATCCGTAACCTGCTGCCATGAACGGCGGTGCGAGCGGAGCGGTGGGACTCGTCGCGGGGCTGACCCGCGACCATGCTTTGTCCCGCAACCTTCTCCTGATCGCCTCGTTTGCGGGGACCGTGTCATCAGTCGCCATCGGCATCCGTCATCCCGGCGGATTGTGGTTTCTGCTGATCAGCTTGCCGATCCTGGTGCTTTCACTCGTCGACCTGTTCCAGACGAAGCATTCACTCCGGCGCAATTACCCCGCCTCGGCGCGGTTCCGCTGGCTGTTCGAATGGCTGCGCCCTTTCCTGCGGGCCTACATCGTCGAAAGCGACCTGGATGGACGACCTTTCAGCCACGATGAGCGAGCGCTAATCTATGCGCGGGCCAAGGGCGATGTTTCGGCCCATCCGTTCGGCACCGAACTCGACGTCTATTCCGACGAGTACGAATGGCTCGCCCACAGCATCGCGCCATCGCGCCATGCACCCAAGGATACTCGTGTGCATGTCGGCTCGGAGCAATGTTCGAGGCCTTATGAAGCCTCGCGCCTGAACATTTCGGCGATGAGCTTCGGAGCGCTGGGCGCCAATGCGATCGAGGCACTGAACCTGGGCGCGAAGATCGGCGGTTTTTATCACGATACCGGGGAGGGTGGCCTGTCGCCCTATCACCTCCGGCACGGCGGCGACATCGTCTGGGAGGTCGGCTCAGGGTATTTCGGCTGTCGGGATGGCAATGGTCTCTTCGACGGCGCGCGCTTTGCGGAACGGGCCGCGCATGAAGCGGTGAAGATGACCGAGATTAAGCTGAGCCAGGGCGCCAAGCCCGGTCACGGGGGCCTTCTTCCTGGTCCCAAGGTGACGCGCGAGATCGCGCAGACCCGCGATGTGCCTGAAGGCGAAGACTGCCTCTCGCCACCATGGCACAGCGCGTTCTCGACCCCGATCGAACTGGTGGAGTTCGCTGGCAGGATGCGGGATCTCTCCGGGGGCAAGCCGGTGGGGATCAAGCTGTGCGTGGGCTATCCGCACGAACTCTTCGCGGTAGTGAAGGCGATGCTGGAAACAGGCATCGTGCTGGACTTCATCGTCATCGACGGCGCCGAAGGTGGGACCGGAGCAGCACCGACGGAACTTTCTGACCGTGTCGGTATGCCGCTGCGGGAGGGGTTGATCTTGGCGCGCAACGCGCTGGTCGGAACCAACCTCAAGGGCAGGGTCAAGCTTGCAGCATCCGGCAAGGTAAATTCGGGCGCCGGTATCGCTATGAATGCGGCGCTTGGCGCGGACTGGTGCAACGCTGCGCGATCCTTCATGTTCTCGCTCGGCTGCGTCCAGTCGATGCGGTGCCACACGGACACCTGCCCGACCGGAGTTGCCACCCAGTCGCCCGCGCGCCAGCGTGCGCTCGTCATTCCCGAGAAAGCCGAGCGCGTCGCCCGCTTCCAGCGCAGTACTCTAGACGCGTTGCACGACATTGTGGTCGCCTGCGGGCTGGACACTCCGGATCAGTTCACACCGGATGGCCTGCGGCAGCGTATCAGCGCGGTAGAGATGCGATCGATGGATGAAATTTACGCTTTCATCGAACCTGGCGAATTGCTGGATGGTGCTCGCGATCCCCGAACGGCGCGATGGTGGGCTCAGGCCGATCCTAATTCATTCGGCAGAGTGGTGCCATGACTACAACAAATGCCGGAACCTTCAGGCCCTATTTGCCAGCGCAGCATACATCCTAACCACCTCTAGCCCTGCGTGCAGGTTTCCAGTTTCGCACAAGCGAACGATATGCCCTTGGTGAAGGGAGATTAGGTCCTGAGAGTCCGTGAAGGGTCGAGGCCGAAAGAGAAAGCCACCCGCTCTGGTCGGTCGTTCCATGCTCGTGGCGACGCGACAGAGCCGACCGTTCAGTTTTCCGGGGCGACCAGATCAGCCAGCAGCGGGTTGTTTCGAGACCGCCAGGTTTGAGGAGACGAGCGGTGGTAGCCGTCGTCAGCCGCACCCCTGTAGACAGCGGCCGATTGAACTACGGGATGGTCGATGGACAGGGGCCGCCCGTAATGTTTTGGATTAAGCGCGGCCCAGGTGAACGATGCTCCCGCCCGGCGCAGTCACGTATGACTCATGGTTGGATCCTTGTCCTCTTCGACAAGCTGTTTCGGCCTGGTGCTGGAATAGAATGTGTCATGATTATCAGGTGGCTCAGGCAGGTCGAAGTTGCCTGAGATAATGGCCGGAGCGTTTACTAAAGATTCTGTAAAAACAACATGGAAGGATGGCGTTGCGCCAATACTATGAACAAGGATGGAGAGTTCTTTTGATGACTGCATCATTGCTGCATAAGCGGAATAATAGTCTGACGCCCGCTTCGCAAGCAATGGAAGGGCCTGCGCCCAACCTTTATTGAAAGTTCCGTCAAGTGGTTTTGAAACGGATGCAGGCTTTACGTCGCTAAAAAACTTCAACGCCGTCGCGGCGCCCTCGGCCAGCCCTTGGACAACTTCAAGAAATCCATGATCATTCCGATTGATATCAATTGTCGCTACATTGTTCATAAGCATCGACGGAAACTGCTTGTCGCCTTCGGAAAGAGTCTCGGCCACGGTCCAGACATTAACGTCCGTTGAGTTATCCAGAAAAAGGTCCCGCCCTGAAAAAAACAGGTCACCATAAGACGCCACTTTTTCAACTAAGAGGGCAGATACATTTTGCGTCGTAAAATTAAGTGAAGCCTTGTCCGCTATCCCGCAATGCCTGGTATTTTGCCAAAAAACGGATTGCCTGTTGCATACCAATAGTACTTCGAATTTTGCGTGTAAATGTTGAATTTTGATGAACTCAATACGCTTCCGTTATGCTCTGCAACTATCTGGACAATGTTGTCCAGATAAAAGCACATTGAGGTAAATGCATGGCTTGTCTCGACATTCTCGAAAACAACCCATTCTTTAGGGCCCGCCTTTATTTCAGAAGTTGTTGGGATGTACATGCATCGGCTATTGATTAATTTAAAAACGATATTTTTATCCGAATGATTGTATACTTTAATGTCGAGTTTCTCGCCCATGGTGTCAATTCCCAATTCATACGCAGTATAATTTCAGCGCGAAGTTGCGATTTTTTTTTAAATAGCGATGTTTAAAAAATTGTATAATCGCTCGACATCATTTTCATTAGGACCAAATGCAATTAACTGATTTAAGTGCGGTGAACTGTCCGACTCTGTGCAAGAACACTTAATTTGCGTGCCAAATAAATTAAAATTCTGCAATCGGGACGCGCTGCCGACATTCGGAACGGCCTGATCTCGGGCGTTTTCACCGTGGCGGAAAACTTCCCTCTCTCGTGCTCGATCTATCTAAGAAAACAGGCATCTGTCTGGGGTGGTCAGCTAGTCAGCCGACATTTTTGACACAGCCTACTCCGGGATACCAAGAATGAGGAAACTGCCTGTCCGCACCTGGGAGCGTAAAATTGGTGCTGAACGGCTTCAAAAGGGCCCAGCTTCCCATACTTACTAGGCCTCGCCGATGTGCTCGCGCAGCCAGAGGACCTCATCGCTCGGATTACGATGGAAATGACGCTTGAAGTCGCGGCTGAACTGCGCGGGGCTGGCGTAGCCGACCTGCATCGCGACGGTTGCTATGGTAGCTTCGCGCCGCGCGATCATCAGGCGCGCTTCGTGCAACCGCATGGCCTTGATGTACTGAGTGGGCGAACTTCCGGTGAGAGCCTTGAATCCGGCGTGATACGAAGCAACGCTCATCCCCGCAGCCTGGGCCAGGGCGGGAACGGTGAGTTTCTCATGATAGCGTTTGCGAATCTCTGACAGGCTTTTCACGACCCTGCCCGCCGTCCCCTCGTGTTGAAGGGCGGCCAGGAGCGGCCGGGCTTGCGGACCCGTCATCACGCGAAAATGCAATTCGCGAATGAGGCTAGGTCCCAGGATAGTGCGCTCCTGCGGGGATTGCAGAGCCACCAGCAACCGGCGCAGCACATCGCGAATGGAGGGCCCCATCGGGCTCGAGACCAAGCTGCGTGCCTGCTCGCGCGCGTGCGGCGCGTCCGGCTTGGCTATCACCGCAGCGATCTCGGCCGCGAGATGAAGGTCAAAATCGAGATAGATGGCGAGCAAGGGGCAACCGGCATCCGCCTGTGACGCCATGCGAAATGGCACGGGCACCGAAATAGCGAGGTAGTGATTGGCATCGTAGCGATACTCGTCGCCGTCGAGAAAGCCCTGCTTCGATCCCTGCAAGACAAATACGGCTCCGGGCCGGTAAAGCACCGGCACGTCCTCGAGCATGGCTTCCGAACGCAGGATACGCAGAGCGGGGAGGCTGGTCGAATTGTACCCATGCCGGGGCGCGAGCTCGGCCGCCAATTCGGCAAGATCAGTCATTTCCAAGAATCGTTTCATAGGATCGAGCAAGAAATTTAGAGAAATTGCCGTTTTTTGACCAGCGTGATTGTACCATTTGGCAAAGCGTGAAGGCAACCAACAGGAACAACGCCATGTCGCGACGCACTTTCTTCATAACCGGAGCAAATTCCGGCTTCGGCTTTGCAATCGCCAACGCCGCACTAGAGGCTGGCCATCGGGTAATCGGCGCGGTCCGATCCGAGACGGCACGAGATCGTCTCGCTGAACATCTGCCCGAGATCGTAACGGTCTTGTGCGATGTTACGCTGTTCGAGACGGTTGCCGGAATTGTCGAGCGAGCCGACAGCGATCATGGTCCGATCGATACCCTCATCAACAACGCAGGCTATGGCCATGAAGGTGTCATTGAGGAATCGTCGCTCGAGGAAATGCGCCGTCAGTTCGACGTCAATGTCTTTGGAGCGGTGGCGGTCGCCAAGGCGTTGCTGCCGCGCTTTCGCGAACGTCGCCGCGGCTTCATCGTCAACGTGACCTCGATGGGAGGGATGATTACCATGCCGGGGATTGGCTACTATTGCGGCAGCAAGTTTGCGCTTCAGGGCATTTCCGAAGTAATGCGCGCGGAAATGGCGCCTTTCGGCGTTCACGTCACGGCCCTGTGCCCGGGCTCCTTCCGGACCGATTGGGCAGGACGATCGATGGTCCGAAGCCCCCGTGCGATCGCTGACTACGACGCCCTGTTCGATCCGATCCGGACTGCGCGAAAGGAGAAGAGCGGCAAACAGGCAGGCGATCCCGCCAGACTCGCCCAGGCCGTCCTCGCCCTGATCGATGCCGATGCTCCGCCGCCCCAGTTGCTACTGGGTAGCGATGCCCTGCGACTGGTACGTCAACGTCAGATGCAAATGGTGAATGAAATCGAGGAATGGGAGAGTCTGACCATATCGACGGATGGCTGAGCCAAACGTAGTGCGGGAATGCTCAGGCATGGTCGCTCTCCTCAACGCCCGTTCCCGTAATGCCCACACGTTGTAGGCAAATTCCACTGCCGGACAATCAATCTGGGCCTTACGCCGGGCCATTATTGAGGCAATGGAAGTATCTCGCACGCAGGTTTGCGCAGCTCTTGCATCATCGTTGATATCGATGCGTTGCTCATCCCTTTGGCGAGCTATGAAGGCCGCTATTACTGCTGTATCGAAAGCTATCAGCCAAGCGAAGCTCAGGACACTTGAGATGGCGTTGACCACTATGCAAAGGGCGGTATTTGCGCCTGACGCGCGGTTCTTTGCAATTACGGCGATTGTTATGGCGCTGATAAACGTTGGCGCTTTTTCGTTCTTTGCAGCCATGGGCATATCGTCGTTCCACGCGCCCGTCGCGGTACATATCCACGCGATATTGTTCATGGGGTGGGTCTTGCTGTTCGTGTCTCAGGTGTCGCTTGGAGCCGCCGGTTCGCTCGCCCTTCACCGCAAGTTGGGCTGGCTTGCGGTAGGCTGGGCTTTGGCGATGGTCATCGTCGGAACCACGACGACGATATGGAGCGCCCAGAAAGCTGCAGTGCCGTTCTTCTTCCTACCCGCGCAATTTGTAGTGATGAACCCGTTAAGCGTGATGCTGTTCGCGGCGCTCTTGATTGGGGCCGTGGCGAAGCGGCGTGATCGCGAATGGCATCCACGCCTGATAATATGTGGCATGGCAGCGATCATGGGGCCATCCTTCGGGCGGCTGCTACCCGCTCCCTTGCTCATGTACTCGACGCTGACTGCAGTCTTCATCGGGATGATCGCTTTTCCCGTTGCCGGCATCGTTCGGGACAGGCTGCGCTACGGCCGCGTGCATCCCGCATGGTGGCTTGGCTTGGTTTCGCTCTTGCTGTTGCAATTGGCGACTGAGACACTGGGCCGGAGCGCAATTGCAGGTGCAATCTACGCACGCGTGGTAGTGGGAACGCCGGGCGCGCGTGTGCCTGGGCTGATTTACCAGCGGCCGCCGTTTCCGCCAGATTCGTGACTTTGGTCAAGCTACCGGCGAACCTCATCATCGAAAACGACCCTTTGCCGCCTGTCAGCCGGTGATTTTGCGCTGCCGGCTGCGGCACTTCGGCCTTCACCTCTTCGATGCCCACTAACGTCCGATTGGCGGCTCTGTGCTGTTTACCGGCTACGCTGATCCGGGGCTGGCGCTTCGGATGGCGCCTCGTCAGGTTCATCGATATTTGGCACCTCGGGCACGATTTCCGGAGGTTCCTGGAATGGGGTCTCGGCAGGTGGCATATCCGGCGGTATCTCAATCGGCGATTGCGGATTGATAGTATCGGGCGGCGGCATCTCTGGATTCGAAGCCATGGAATTCTCCTCTCGCTGATATAGCGACCAAGAATATTCGTGGTTCCTGACTTCCACGCGAAGTCGGAAGAAGCACTGTCGTGGAGTGAACATCAAAATGGACGAGCGCCCGGCTTGTTGGCTGCGCAGGCAGGCTAAATCCGGTGCTCGATGTGAACTTCCCGTTCTCGCACGGCATCAAGGCGGAACGCGGCCAAGCGCTGGACGTTTGATTGAAGCAAACCTCCTGTTGGAGGGTGTGAAGATCAACCGGCAACGGCAAAGGAATGAACAATGGCGGATTCAGCCGCAGCAACTCCGACCCTCGTTGAAGCGGATACCTCCGGGCTGAAAGTGCGGTCTCGCGATGGCGACAATCTCGGTCACATCAAATCGTTCATGGTCGACAAGCGCTCTGGCCAATCGACCTATGCCGTATTGAGCCTTGGTGGTTTTCTGGGCTTCAACAAAAGCTTCTATCCCGTGCCTTTCAGTTTGCTGGCTTACGATGCACCGGCGGATGACTATGTGGTCACTATCGATAGGCGCGTGCTGGAAGGCGGCCCTAGCTGGGCGAACAATGCGCCTGAGTTCAATCAGGCGTATGCCGATCGCGTGTCGAGTTACTATGGTACGCCATCTGCGCAGATCGTTTGATGGCGGTTCGATAGTGCCTAGCGCGATCTCTCGGTGACCTATGGTTTGGACTTTCCGTTGCTGCCCGGTTTGGGGGGCTGCTTGTATCGGATATGGACGCCGCGCCCCGGCGTGCGCCTGACTTCGAAGGCACCGGTCTTTTCCACCAGGTCGCCGAGCTTGGCATGGCCGAAAGTGCGGGGGTCGAAGTCGGAGGCGAGCGCGGCAAGGCGCTGGCCTACGCCGCCCAGCGCAACCCAGCCGTCGTCGTCTTCGAGTTGCTTCACGGCGCGACGGATCAGCGGGACCGCCATGGTGGGCGAGCGGGCGGCCGAGGCAGGGCGCTGATCCGGTCGTTCCGGTTGGTCGGAGGTCGGCGCTTCCGGAAGCAGGTTTTCCGTATAGATGAGGCCAGGGTGGGCGCCTTCCAGGGATCGCGGCGTTGTCGCCTTGCCGATAGCCTTGAGTTCAATTCGGCGAAGCTCTTCCAGATCTTCGGGAACCAGCGCGCTGGCGAATGGTCCTGCTGATGAAAGGGCTGTGCCTGGGGCACGAAGTGTTCGAACCTGCGATCAACGAGAAGCCGGCCCGTGGTGCCCGGTTGGCGCGGCGGCGTCCTGGGTATCTCGGGCACCGGCTTTCCGGCGCGCAGCTTGTTCCAATAGCCCTGGGGCGGGGGGACGATGCCCATCGAGACGAACAGTTTCCTGAGACCCACGTCGGAGATGCCGACCTTGGTCGCAAGGTCGCGCATGGGTTCGGACCAGGCAAACTTGATGAGGTCTTCGGGCAGAAGCTGGATGCCGTTCCATGCAGGATAGTAGCGCGACATGGTCGTCCTTCGTGGGCAGGGGCCTGAATTTGTATTGAGTGGATAATGCAGATTGAAGTCCGGCTGTCCCGCGCGCTGCGCGGCCGGGCTCTATTTCGCTGCGCTCAACCGAGCCGCCTCACGGCGTCTCGTCCCTTCGGGTGACGATCCCTGACAGGTGGGGCCCTGGCGGGTCAAATGCGGACGCCCTGCCTGCGGCATGGCGGCGCTTGCCCTGCTCCTGGCTGGCGGGGGCGTCACGGACCGATAGCCCCGCCATGGCGCGGCGCAACCTGGGCGTTGCCCAGGTCCTCCTCTTCGTTCCGGCCCTTCGGGTGCACCCCGCCATCCTGGCGAGGCTCCTGGTCCGCTCCTGCCGCCCCCCGCCACCCCGGCGCCGGGCCATGGCGGTTGAAGAAAGGAGTAGGGTAATGAGCCAGATTCAGCGTCTTGGCCTGTATGAAGAGGTCACTTCCCGCATCATCACCGAGCTTGAAGAGGGGCGGCTTCCCTGGGTGCGGCCGTGGGACAGCACGCGGTGTCCCTGCATGATGCCGCGCAATGGGGTTACCGGGCGTGTCTATTCCGGCATCAATGTCCTCATCCTGTGGTGCGAGGCGGTCGAACGGGAGTTCGCTTCGCAGCTTGCCGCAGACCGCCTGCATGCCGACGACACCACCGTCCCGCTTCTCGCCAAGCTCAAGACCAGCGTAGCGCGAATATGGGATTATGTGCGTGACGATCGCCCGTTCGGCGGCACGG